>NZ_CP022253.1:1745000-3049801 GCF_003119195.2 Azospirillum baldaniorum
CGTGGATTTCCGAATGGGGCAACCCACCGCGCAAGCGGTATCCCATGCTGAATTCATAGGCATGGGAGGCGAACCCGGCGAACTGAAACATCTAAGTAGCCGGAGGAAAGGACATCAACCGAGACTCCGCTAGTAGTGGCGAGCGAACGCGGACCAGGCCAGTGGTTGGACCGACATAACCGGAAGCGTCTGGAAAGGCGCACCAGAGCGGGTGATAGTCCCGTACGGGTAAACCAGGTTCAATCCTCGAGTAGGGCGGGGCACGTGAAACCCTGTCCGAACATGGGGGGACCACCCTCCAAGCCTAAGTACTCCTCAGTGACCGATAGTGCACCAGTACCGTGAGGGAAAGGTGAAAAGCACCCCGACGAGGGGAGTGAAACAGTTCCTGAAACCGGATGCCTACAAGCAGTCGGAGCGGCCTTGCGCCGTGACGGCGTACCTTTTGTATAATGGGTCAGCGACTTACAGTAAGCAGCGAGCTTAAGGCGATAGCCGGAGGCGCAGCGAAAGCGAGTCTGAACAGGGCGCTTGAGTTGCTTGCTGTAGACCCGAAACCCGGTGATCTAGCCATGGGCAGGTTGAAGGTGCGGTAACACGCACTGGAGGACCGAACTCACGCCTGTTGAAAAAGTCGGAGATGACCTGTGGCTAGGGGTGAAAGGCCAATCAAACCGGGAAATAGCTGGTTCTCCGCGAAAGCTATTTAGGTAGCGCGTCGGGCGATTGCCCACGGGGGTAGAGCACTGGATGGGCTAGGGGGCCTCGCGGCTTACCAAACCTAACCAAACTCCGAATACCGTGGAGCACAGCCCGGCAGACAGACGGTGGGTGCTAAGGTCCATCGTCGAGAGGGAAACAGCCCAGACCGCCAGCTAAGGTCCCCAAATCACGGCTAAGTGGGAAAGGATGTGGGAAGGCCATGACAACCAGGAGGTTGGCTTAGAAGCAGCCATCCTTTAAAGAAAGCGTAATAGCTCACTGGTCTAGTTAAGCCGGCCTGCGCCGAAAATGTATCGGGGCTCAAGCCGTGTACCGAAGCTGCGGATGTGATCTTTAGATCACGTGGTAGCGGAGCGTTCCGTAAGCCTGCGAAGGGTCCCCGCGAGGGTGCCTGGAGGTATCGGAAGTGAGAATGCTGACATGAGTAGCGACAAACAGTGTGAGAAACACTGTCGCCGAAAGTCCAAGGGTTCCTGCGCAAGGTTAATCCACGCAGGGTGAGCCGGCCCCTAAGGCGAGGCCGAAAGGCGTAGTCGATGGGAACCACGTTAATATTCGTGGGCCAGCGGGTGTGTGACGAATGGGAAAGCGTGTCGGGCCTTATCGGATTGGCCCGGCTGGGGACCCGTTCCAGGAAACAGCCCCCGCATCAGACCGTACCCCAAACCGACACAGGTGGACTGGTAGAGTATACCCAGGCGCTTGAGAGAATGGTGTTGAAGGAACTCGGCAAATTGCCCTCGTAACTTCGGAAGAAGAGGGCCCCGTTGTGGCGCAAGCCATGGCGGGGGGCACAGACCAGGGGGTGGCGACTGTTTACTAAAAACACAGGGCTCTGCGAAGCCGTACAAGGCGACGTATAGGGTCTGACGCCTGCCCGGTGCCGGAAGGTTAAGAGGAGGGGTTCACGCTCCGAATTGAAGCCCCGGTAAACGGCGGCCGTAACTATAACGGTCCTAAGGTAGCGAAATTCCTTGTCGGGTAAGTTCCGACCTGCACGAATGGCGTAACGACTTCCCCGCTGTCTCCAACACCAACTCAGCGAAATTGAACTCTCCGTGAAGATGCGGAGTACCCGCGGTCAGACGGAAAGACCCCGTGCACCTTTACTACAGCTTTGCAGTGGTGCTAGGGATCTCATGTGTAGGATAGGTGGGAGGCTAGGAAGCCCGGGCGCCAGCTCGGGTGGAGCCATCCTTGAAATACCACCCTTGAGGTCTCTGGCATCTAACCGCGCTCCGTTCATCCGGAGCCGGGACCCTGCATGGCGGGTAGTTTGACTGGGGCGGTCGCCTCCCAAAGTGTAACGGAGGCGCGCGATGGTGGGCTCAGAGCGGTCGGAAATCGCTCGACGAGTGCAATGGCATAAGCCCGCCTGACTGCAAGACAGACAAGTCGAGCAGAGACGAAAGTCGGCCATAGTGATCCGGTGGTTCCATGTGGACGGGCCATCGCTCAACGGATAAAAGGTACGCCGGGGATAACAGGCTGATGACTCCCAAGAGTCCATATCGACGGAGTCGTTTGGCACCTCGATGTCGGCTCATCACATCCTGGGGCTGGAGCAGGTCCCAAGGGTTCGGCTGTTCGCCGATTAAAGTGGTACGTGAGCTGGGTTTAGAACGTCGTGAGACAGTTCGGTCCCTATCTGCCGTGGGTGTCGGAGTTTTGCGAGGATCTGTCCCTAGTACGAGAGGACCGGGATGGACATACCTCTGGTGCACCGGTTGTCACGCCAGTGGCATGGCCGGGTAGCTAAGTATGGACGGGATAACCGCTGAAAGCATCTAAGCGGGAAACCCACCTCTAAACCAGAACTCCCTTGAGAGCCGTGACAGACCATCACGTCGATAGGAGGCATGTGGACGGGCGGCAACGCCTGAAGCTGAGCCTTACTAATCGCTCGATCGGCTTGATCCTTCCCAGCAGGATGCCCGCGCGCAGCGGCAAGCCCTGGGCGCACGAGCCAACACCGCAAGAATGCAAAACGTCCTCGCTTAACGAAACCTCTGCCGTCCCGTCCGGATGGTTCGCGTGTGCCTTGGTGACCTGGTGGTCATGGCGAGGCTCCCAACACCCGATCCCATTCCGAACTCGGCCGTGAAACGCCTCAGCGCCGATGGTACTGCGTCTTAAGACGTGGGAGAGTAGGTCGCCGCCAGGTCACCACGGCACACGCCAAACCAACACGGACGTGGACGCAGAAGGTTCCACACACACTTGACAATCGGCTTCATGAACGACCAAGCCGGCGCTTTCCCCTGGGGGAAGCGCCGGTTTTTCGTTGTTCCTGTTGTGCCAAAGATGTCGACGCGGGCCCCCTCCCTAACCCTCCCCCGCCACCGCCGGGGGAGGGGACAATAGGACGGGAAGTGGGGAAGGTGGGCGGGGAAGAATGGGAAAATGCTATGCTGAGCGAGGATGGCGTACCGGATTGCGAAAGCTGCGGGGCCTGTTGCGCCTATTCCTGGGAGTGGCCAACCTTCATCGGCGATTGGGATGGCGACGGCATCATGGAGCACCTGAAGGAGGACGGACGCATGCGGTGCAACGGCAATCGCTGTGCGGCGCTGATGGGGACCCTCGGCGAGTCCGTCTTTTGCAGCGTCTATGAGCATCGTCCCCTGGTGTGCCGTGAATTCACGGCGGGGAGCGACGCCTGCCACACCGTCAGGTCCCAGTTGGGATTGCGAGATTGAGCCAAGCGCCGACCCGGTGACGCAGGCTGCGCCGGTGGTCCTCCTCCGGAGCCGGAGCGATGTCCCAGTCCCAGATGCGGTCGGGGTGAGGAAGATCGAACCCCCAAAGCGAGTCCTCGCGCTCCTGAATCACGCCGTCCTCCATCCAGAGACTTTCCGTATCAGTGAAAAGCGTAGCCTGTTCGGCGACGCTGGCAAGCCAGGAACGATGGCTGTGCGCCAGGGATCGGGCGAAGCGTTCCCGCTCGGCCTCCGGCGTGTCCGGTGCCTTGCGGTCGATGGCGTCCAAGGGCAGAAGCGGGAGTTGCGACAGGAGATTGCAGGACAGGGCGAAGGCGAATCGCTCCCCCGGCAGGTCGGGTGGCGACGGCGGGGGAAGTTGTGAGCCATCGGAGAGAGCGGTATCCAGCGGCCCCAACGCTCCGGTAACGTCGAGGGTGAGCAGGCGGACGTTGGCATGGCGTCGCGCCTGCAGACGAGCGCTGTGGGTGTGAACCATGTCGACCAGCACCACCTCTCCGAATCGTTCGGCCAGCAGCGGCAGCGGAACCTCGATCAGCAAGCCGGACCCCGCCACCAGCGCGCGGCCGCCCGGCGGCGACCGCTCGGCGGCCTCCTGGACGAAGCGGCGGCAGGCATCGACGTGGGGAGCCCAGGCCCGCCGCTGGCGCCGGTGGCGCGCGCCGAGGGCCACCGCTTCCGCCAGATAGCCGTAGCGCCGGGCCAAGGGCGGGCAGGGCGTGGTCAGATACTCGAAGGCTTCCCTCAGCATGGCCGCGTCCCGCTCCGCGTGTCTTTCATCGCTCCGGTCCTTGACCCGAAGGGAACCCCCTTGACCGGAACGGGCGGCAGGGTACCTATGGCGGCATGGTGGAGATCAAGAGGAAATCGGCCCTGGTCACCGGGGCGGGAAAGCGGATCGGACGCGCCATCGCGCTCGATCTCGCGGCGCGTGGCTGGCGCGTGGGCGTGCATTTCGGGCATTCCCGCAGCGAGGCCGACGCGGTGGTGACGCAGATCGTCGGGCAGGGCGGCGTCGCCGTCGCGCTTCAGGCCGATCTGGAGCGCGAACTGGATGTTCAGGCGCTGGTGCCCGAGGCGGTTGAACGGCTGGGTCCACTGTCGCTTCTGGTCAACAACGCTTCCCGTTTCGAACGGGATGAGGTGCAGGACGTGACCCGGGAGTCCTGGGACCGGCATATGGAGGCGAATCTTCGTGCTCCCTTTGTGCTGAGCCAGAGGTTCGCGGCGCAGGTGCCGAAGGATTACGAGGGGCTGATCGTCAACGTGATCGATCAGCGGGTGTGGAACCTCACCCCGCATTTCATCTCCTACACCCTGTCGAAGGCCGGGTTGTGGACGCTGACGCAGACCCTGGCCATGGCGCTCGCCCCGCTCATTCGTGTCAACGCGATCGGACCGGGGCCGACGTTGAAGAACGTTCGGCAGACGGAGGAAGAGTTCGCTGCGCAGCGTGACGCGACCCCGCTCAAGCGTGGCCCTTCCCCCGAGGAGATCTGCGCAGCTTTGCGCTTCCTGATCGATGCGCCGTCGGTCACCGGGCAAATGGTCGCGCTCGACGGTGGCGAGCATTTGGGATGGGCGCAGCCGTCCTTGGGATTCGTGCCAACGGAATAGGCGGTTCGGCCAGGGCCCTTCTGGCTGTTCAGCGACCAATCCCATGGACGCGCGGGCACCCCGGCAAGAGGACCGCGCGTTGTACACATCCGGCCCCATCGGCGCAAGGGGCTGTTTGCGCGATCCGGAAATTTAGCGGCACAGCGCCAAAGTGCCGACTTGACTCGAGGCGTCTTTAATAAAAACAATGAGTTACAAGAAATGCCTAATTTTTGGGCATATCTTTGAAACCCCTTGGGCCGCCTTGGTTCCATTGGGGTAACTCGTGGGTTATCGACACACTTATCCACAGGAGTCGTGGATATCCCGATGAGCGACCACCGATGGGGTGAGTCGTTCGTCTTAACCATTCAGGACAGGGGGTGGTTGACCCATCCCCAGGACCCGACGACATTCGAGACATGGCCGACACCGCAGACACCCCCACGGACCTCATCCTTCCGGACACGGACGACGATATGGCCGCCGACGCTCCAGGCGTGGATGCCGACGGCGCGGATGCCCAAGGCGCCGCGGCCGCCACGTCGCGACCACGCCGGCGTCCCGCCGATCTCGCCCGGGGGGCCGAGGTGATCCGTGATCATCTGAAGACCCTGCCGCAGACGCCCGGGGTCTACCGCATGCTGGCGGGCGACGGGGCCGTGCTCTATGTCGGCAAGGCCAAGAACCTGAAGCGGCGGGTGTTCAATTACACCCAGGTCAACCGCCTGCCCGTGCGGCTGCAGCGCATGGTGTCGGAGACGGAGACCATGGAGTTCGTCACGACCCACACCGAGGTCGAGGCGCTGCTCCTCGAATCGAACCTGATCAAGCGGCTGATGCCGCGCTACAACGTGCTGCTGCGGGACGACAAGACCTTCCCGCACATCATGATCACCAAGGACCATGATTATCCGCAGCTGACCAAGCACCGGGGCGCCCGCTCGCGCGATGCCGACTATTTCGGTCCCTTCGCCTCGGCGGGGGCGGTCAACCGGACGATCACCGCGCTCCAGCGCGCCTTCCTGCTGCGCAACTGCGCCGACACGGTCTTCGCCGCGCGCACCCGGCCCTGCCTGCAATACCAGATCAAGCGCTGCACCGCGCCCTGCGTGGAGCGGGTCAGCCCGGCGGAGTACCAGGCGCAGGTCGATCAGGCGCGCGCCTTCCTGTCCGGCAAAAGCCGGGACATCCAAACGGAGTTCGTCGCCAAGATGACCGAGGCGGCGGAGAATCTCGACTACGAGACCGCCGCCCGCTACCGCGACCGTATCCGCGCGCTGACCGCGGTGCAGGCGCACCAGGACATCAACGTCGAAGGGGTGGTCGAGGACGCCGACGTGATCGCCGCCTACGCGGAGGGCGGAATGACCTGCGTGCAGGTGTTCTTCTTCCGCGGCGGGCGCAACTACGGCAACCGCGCCTATTTCCCCAGCCACGACAAGAGTGCCGAGACTCCGGAGGTGCTGGCCGCCTTCATCGCGCAGTTCTACGAGAACAAGGCGGCCCCCGGCCTCGTCCTGGTCAACCACGACCTGCCGGAGCAGGAACTGCTGACCGAGGCCCTGGCGCTGCGCGCCGGCCACCGGGTGGAACTGGCCGCGCCCAAGCGGGGCGACAAGCGGCGCATCGTCGAGCACGCCCTGACCAACGCGCGGGAGGCCCATGGGCGGCGGTTGGCCGAAAGTTCGTCGCAGGCGCGGCTGCTCGACGGGGTGGCGACGGTCTTCGGGCTGGACGGCCCGCCGCAGCGCATCGAGGTCTACGACAACTCCCACGTCCAGGGCGCCCACGCCATCGGCGCCATGATCGTCGCCGGGCCGGAGGGCTTCATCAAGAACGCCTACCGCAAGTTCAACATCAAGACCGAGGGCGCCGCCGGCGACGACTTCGCGATGATGCGCGAGGTCATGGCCCGCCGCTTCGGCCGGGCGATCAAGGAGGACCCGGAACGGACGCAGGGCACCTGGCCCGATCTGGTGCTGATCGACGGCGGCATCGGGCAGCTCAACATGGCGCTGGGCGTGCTGGCCGATCTGGGGATCGACGACGTGACGCTGGTCGGCATCGCCAAGGGGCCGGACCGCGACGCCGGGCGGGAGCGCTTCTTCATGCCGGACCGCGCGCCGTTCCAGTTGGAAATGCGCGATCCCGTGCTCTATTTCCTGCAACGGCTGCGGGACGAGGCGCACCGCTTCGCCATCGGCACCCATCGGGCGAAGCGCACCAAGGCATTGGGGAAATCGATGATCGATGAGATTCCCGGGATTGGACCCGGCCGGAAGAAGGCCCTGCTTCACCATTTCGGGAGCGCCGTCGCCGTCTCCCGCGCCGGACTGGCGGATTTGGAGTCGGTCGAAGGGATCAGCAAGACGGTGGCGAAAAAGATATACGATCATTTCCATTCAGACGGTTAGAATGACGCCGCCCGCCGCGCGTTTCCCCCGATTCCAGAGTTGCGACCGATGCTGACCAGCCTGCCGAACCTGCTCACCCTGTCGCGCATCGCGGTGATCCCCGTCGTGGTCGGGTTGTTCTACGTGCCGGAGGCGTGGGCCGCCTACACGGCCTGCGCCCTGTTCGCCGCGGCCTGCATCACCGACTGGTTCGACGGCTATCTGGCCCGCGCCTGGGAGCAGGAAAGCGTCATCGGCAAGTTCCTCGACCCCATCGCGGACAAGCTGCTGGTCGCCGCGACGCTGATCATGCTGGTCGCCTTCGCCCGGCTGTCCGGGCTGTCGGTGCTGGCCGCCGTGGTCATCCTGCTGCGCGAGGTCCTGGTGTCCGGCCTGCGGGAGTATCTGGCCGGGCTGAACGTCGGGGTGCCGGTCACCTGGATGGCCAAGTGGAAGACGACGATCCAGATGGTGGCGATCGGCTTCCTGATCGTCGGCGATTACGGTCCGGTCCACATCCCGGTCACGCTGATCGGCACGCTGGGCCTGTGGGTGGCGGCGATCCTCACCTTCGTCACCGGCTGGGATTACATGCGCGCCGGGCTGAAGCACATGATGGCCCACCAGCCGGCCAAGCCCCGGAAGGGCGCCCCGGGCAATCCGGCCCGCACGCCGGGCTGAGCCGCGTTTCGGGGCCGAGTCGCTTTTTATCGCAAACGGCTTTCCGGCTGGCGGCAGAGCGGACCACAAATCCGGTTTGTCCGTTCGCATGCCCGTGTGTTTCTGCTATGTGACCGGGGAACGCCCGCACAGCGATGGGCGGCAAGGCGGAGGATAGGGGCTTCCATGAAGATGTTCGGCCTGACGGGGTGGAGCGGCAGCGGCAAGACGACGCTGATCGTTCGCCTGATCCCGGCGCTGATCCGGCGTGGCCTGACCGTTTCGACCATGAAGCACGCGCACAAGGGCTTCGACATCGATCACCCCGGCAAGGACAGCCACAACCATCGCGAGGCCGGCGCCACCGAGGTCCTGGTCAGCTCGCCCCGCCGCTGGGCGCTGATGCACGAGATCCGCAACGACGAGCCGGAACTGTCCCTGGCGGAACTGCTGCCGAAGTTGTCGCCGGTCGACCTGCTGCTGATCGAAGGCTTCAAGCGCGAGCCGCACGAGAAGATCGAGGTGTGGCGCGCCTCGGTGGGCAAGTCGCTGATCGCGCGCGACGATCCGAGCATCGTCGCGATCGCCAGCGACGGGCCGGTGCCGGACGCCGGGGTGCCCGTCTTCGACCTGAACGACGAGGAGGCCATCGCGTCCTTCATCATTGAGCGTTGCGCGCTCGACCGGTGCAGGGCAACGGGGCAGGCTGTCTGAGACGGCGGATGGCCTGAAGCAGGGTGGTCCGGCATAAGGTTGTCGGACGGCGGTGTGCGGGGTGGAGTGGAGCGATGGCTCAGCTTAGCGACGATTGCTTCGCCTTCGGCGGGGAGATGATGGCGGTGGACCGGGCGCTGGAGCTTCTCTCCGGCCGCCTCCATCCCGTCACGGAGACCCATCGGATCGGTCTTGCCGACGCGCTGGGCCATGTGCTGGCCGAGGACGTCGTCGCTCCGTTCAACGTGCCGCCCCACGACAATTCGGCGGTGGACGGCTACGCCGTCTTCTTCGACGACCTGACGCCCGACGCGGCCACACTGCTGCCGGTCACGGCGCGCGTCGCCGCCGGCCATGCGCTGGACCGTCCGGGACGGCGCGGCGAGGCGGTGCGCATCTTCACCGGCGCCCCGATGCCCGAGGGCTTCGACACGGTGCTGATGCAGGAGGACTGCAAGGCCGGGGAGGGCACCGTCGTCATTCCCCCGGCATCCGCCGCGGCGCCAACCGCCGCCGCGCCGGGGAGGACATGGCGCAGGGCAGCACCGTTCTGACCGCCGGACGCCGGCTGCGGGCGGAGGATATCGGCCTGCTCGCCTCGCTGGGGCGGCGGGAGGTGACGGTGCGCACCGCTCTGCGCGTCGCCGTCTTCTCCACCGGGGACGAGGTGCGGGAGCCGGGCGTGCCGCTGGAGCCGGGCTGCATCTACGACGCCAACCGCTTTGCCCTGATCGCCGCGCTGTGCCAGCTCGGCTGCGGCGTGACCGACCTCGGCATCCTGCCCGACCGGCTCGACGCCGTTCGCGGCGCGTTGGAGGCCGCGGCGGGGACGCACGACGTCCTCATCACCTCCGGCGGCATGTCCACCGGGGAGGAGGACCACGTCAAGGCGGCGGTGGAGGCTCTGGGCGGCCTGCATTTCTGGCGGCTGGCGATCAAGCCGGGGCGTCCGGTGGCTCTGGGGACGGTCAAGGGCGCAACCAAGGGGGCGGCCGTCTTCGTCGGCCTGCCGGGCAACCCGGTGGCGGTCATGGTCACCTTCCTGCGCATTGCCCGCCCGATCCTGCTCCGGCTGATGGGGGCGGCCGACGAGGCGCCCGCCTTGTTCCCGCTGCGCGCGGGCTTTACCTACAAGAAGAAGGCGGGGCGGCGCGAGTATGTGCGGGCCACGCTCGCCCGCGCCGCCGACGGGGTTTTGACCGCGGTTAAGCACCCGCGCGACGGGGCGGGCATCCTGTCGTCGATGGTCGAGTCCGACGGGCTCGTCGAACTGCCGGAAGAGATCACCCGCGTCGAGCCGGGGATGATCGTGGATTTCCTGCCTTTCAGTGAGGTTCGGTGATGAAGATCCTCTATTTCGCCTGGCTGCGCACCAAGATCGGCGTGGCGACCGAGACGGTGGACTTGCCGGCGGAGGTCCGGGACGTCGGCGCCCTGGTGGAGTGGCTGAAGACCCGCAGCCCGAAGCACGCCGACGCGCTCGCCAACAGCACGGTGGTCAAGGTCGCGGTGAACCAGGAGCATGTGCCCTATGACCACCCGGTCGGCCCCGGCGACGAGGTGGCCCTGTTCCCGCCGGTGACCGGCGGTTGAGGAAGGAAACTTTGCCGTGACGGTGAAGGTGCAGAGCGAGGATTTCGACGTCGGGGCGGAGCTGGCCGCGATGACCGGCGGCAAGACCGGCATCGGCGGGGTGACCCTGTTCGTCGGGCTGGTGCGCGACATGGCCGGCGGCGAGTCCGTCAGCGCCATGACGCTGGAGCATTATCCCGGCATGACCGAGCGGCAGTTGGAGGCGATCGAGGCGGAAGCGCGGGCGCGTTGGCCGCTGGACGACGCGCTGATCATCCACCGTTACGGGCGGCTGGAACCGGGCGACCGGATCGTGCTGGTCGCCACCGCCAGCGCCCACCGCGAGGCGGCCTTTGAAAGCTGCCACTTTCTGATCGACTGGCTGAAGACCAAGGCGCCCTTCTGGAAGATGGAGGCCACCCCGGAGGGCGAGCGCTGGGTGGAGGCCAAGGAATCCGACGACACGGCGGCGGCCCGCTGGACGAAACCGGCGTGAAGTGAGAGGCAGCGCACAGACGGCGCCCTCCTCACGGTGATTGCATCCGCTCCCGCGCAAGGCTGTGCGTGCATGCGGAGCGTCCGATCATGCGAACCCGGTTCCTGCTCACCGGACTGGTGGCCCTGTCGTTGGGCGTTTTCCTGTCGTGCCCGGTTCAAGGGAAGGAGCGGCAAACGGCGGAGCGGGTTCTGACCGATCCGGTCAGCGGCTGCCGCGTCCGCGATCCTGATCCCAGTCGGGGAAAGTCCGTCCGCTGGACCGGCGCCTGCCGCAACGGTTTCGCCCATGGAGCCGGCGTTCTTGAAACGTTCAATGGCGCGGAACCGGCGGACTGGATCGAGGCGGTCTTCGTCGATGGCTGGGCCGAGGGCCCGGGACGCAGTGGGCGTGAAGATGGGACGATCTTCCAGGGCCGTTTCCGGCATGGCCTCGCCACCGGCCCGGGAACGCTGACACTGCCGGACGGTCACCGCTACGTCGGCGGATTCGCGTTCGGGCGTCCGACCGGGCAGGGGGAGTTCATCGCCTCCATGGGGTTGCGCTACCGTGCGCGGGTCGACCGGGACGGGCGGGTGTGGCCCGGCGCGCTTCTCGGCTCGAAGCCTGCCGAGCCCATCCAGTCGGCCGAGCGGCCGGAACCGCGGGGCAAGGCGGCGCCGGGCAGCCTGGAGGAGTGGCTGCGCACACCGCCGTGGGACTACCGCGATCCGGCTGGCCGCGATCCGGGGCAGCCCAATCGGGACCGGCCCGGTCGGGATCGGCGTTGACCAGCTTTGCACAGGCGGCGTTTGCCAGACGCGCCGCCCCGTGGTGACATCGTGGCCCCCTTCGGATGACGGCGATGAACTGGCAGACCCTCGGATTCTTCTTCGCGACGGCCTTCGTGCTGTCGATGACTCCCGGCCCCAACATGCTGCTGGCGATGAGCCTCGGCCTGCGCTACGGCGTCCGCCGCGCGGCCTGGGGCGGGCTCGGCATGTGCGTGGCGCTGACGACGATGGCCACCCTCTCGGTGCTCGGCCTCGGCGCCCTGCTGGCGGCGTCGGAGCCGGCCTTCCAGGCGGTGAAGTGGGCGGGCGTGGCCTATCTGACCTGGCTCGGCATCGCCGCGTGGCGGGCGCCGGTTCCGGACGGCTCGCCGCGCGTCAGCGGTGCCGCGGCGGCGGAGGAAGCCCCGGCCCATCGCCTGTTCCTGCGTGGGCTGCTGGTCGCCTTCAGCAACCCGAAGGCTCTGGTCTTCATGGCCGCCCTGTTCCCGCAGTTCATCGATCCGGCGACCCCGCTGATGCCGCAGTTGGTGGCGCTGGTGGCGATCATGGTGGTGATCGAGTTCGGTTGGATCATGGCCTATGCCACCGGGGGCAACAGCATCGGCGCCCGGCTGACCAGCGGGTCCGCGGCTCGCACCCTCAACCGCCTGACCGGCGGTTTGATGATCGGCGCCGGCGGGCTGCTGGCGCTCGCCCGCCGCCTGTGATCGTCCACCGTTTATGATTGCTCAGTCCATCCGGCGGAGGGTCGTCTCCAGACGGCCCTTGCCGGAGCGGTCCAGCCACGTGGCGGACAGGCGCCCGTCCGACCGGACGCTGTAGCGCAGCACGTTGCGCCCCTTCTCGTCGAACACCAGCTCGTCGTTCTCGATGCGGCCCTTGCGCTGGGCGCGCTCCATCGGCTGATCGGCCTCCATGCCCGGCCCCAGCACATAGTCGGCGTAGACGGCGTCGCCTTCGACCCGGTCCACCGCCAGCGCGATCTCCCGTCCGTTGATGTAGGCGCCGTACCAGACGCCAAGGAAGGAGCGTGCGCCGGTGCCCGCCGGAGAGGAAGTGCCGCTGCCGGTGCGCGGCTCCGGCGCTGCGGCCCGCATCAGCTCCGCGCTCGGCGTGCGGCCCCAGGATTCGTCGCAGGACGGGTCGCCCCGGCGCGGCGGCGCTTCCGCGAAGCGCAGGATGCAGGATCCGAAGCGCCGGACGAACATGCCGGTCGTCGCGGCCCCGTGGCCGGTCAGCAGGGCCGGCTGATCGACCACGATGTGGTCCAGTCCGCGCGAGGACAGGATGCCGCGCGCCGACTCCCCGCGCCCGCCGGGGTCGAAATCGTCACCATGGAAGAAGAACAGCATCACCCGCGCGCTGTGGACGCCGCGCAGAATCGGCCAGAGCTGCGCGGCGTTGTCGCGGAAGCTGTCGTAGGAGTCGGAGAAGTTTCCAAAGGCCGCGGGGGCGGTGCCGACGACGGCGTCCACCCGGTCGCTCTGCCCGGCGGCCATCAGCGAGATGAAAGCGCCGAAAGACTGGCCGGTCAGCACGACCTTGCGATAGCCACGGTCCTTCAATTGATCGGCGTAGCCCGCCAGCGCGCGGGAACTGTTCGGCAGCGTGTCGCTGACCCGCATGCGGTCCAGACGGAACACGTCCCACCCGGCGTCCTTCATGGTCTTCATGTAGAGCGGCGTGGGGGCGTTCGAATCCTCCACCTCCACGGACCGGCCGTGGCTCCACACCACCGCGCCGCGGGCCATGGTCGGACCGAGCAGGGTGCCGTCGCCATAGGCCGGGTTCAGGTGAATCTGGGCCGCCGCCGTCTGCGCCGTACCGAGCATTGCCAACGCCACCACCAATCCGAGCAGCGCCTGTCCGACTGTCCGCCTCATCCTTCCACGCTCCTGTCTGCGGGCGTGGAAAGGGTCCAGGAATATGGTTAACCCGACCTTTCCAGCAGGGTGGGCCGGCGTTTGTCACGGAGCGTTGTCACAGCCCCCGATCGGTAGGGGTGCCCTGCGTCAGAAGGTCCACGGATTGCAAATGCGAATGACTCGCAAATCACTGGCGGATCGTCTAAGGTCGGTTCCGTCACTTCAGTCGGGAGGGGTCAACATGTGCGATTCGGTGGGCGAGGGGCGGCTGTCCCCCTGGACGGTGTCCGATCTGACGACGGCGGAACGCGCGCTTCTGACCGGTTTCCGGCAATGGTTCCGTCACGGCACCGCCGGCGCGATGGCCGCCATGCGGGCCAGCTTCGGCGTGGCCGGCGTGCCGTCGTCGGCTCTGCTGCCGTTGTTCGCCTTGCTGGGCACTTTTGCCGTGACCAACGCCGGGCGGCCGGCGTTCCGCTGCCCGACCTGCTCGCGGGTCGGGATGGACGAGATGGCGGTGCTGGACGCTCTGGCCGCCATGCAGGCCGGGGAAGGCGACGTGACGACCCAGGTGTTCGACCGCTGGCTTCCCCTGGTCGCCCTGACCATGGCCACCGATTCCGCAAGGGAATTGGCGGACATCCTGGACGGCGCGCGCATCCGTCTGCCGCGACGCCGTCCGGCCCGGCTCATAGCGCTGGCGGCGGAATGACCGGCGCGAAGCCGGCCCCGGTCTGCCAAGCCGCCTGCCGGAACAGCGGCTTGCGCATGATCCATTGATCGATGGGCACCTGGACCAGTTCGCCGGCCGGGGTGCGGTAGGAATAGCGCCCGCGTTCGGTGCCCCGCAGCTCGTAGCCCAGCCGCTCATAGAAGGCGAGGACCCCGGCGTTGTCCCGGTCCACGCCCAGTTCCGCTTCCGAATAGCCATGGTCGAGCGCGGTGCCCTCGGCGGCGGCCATCAGCCGCGTGGCGATGCCCCGGTTGCGGAAGGGTTGGAACACCCGCAACGCCCACAGCGTGGCACGGCGCAGATGCCGCTTGCGCTGGAAGTCGATGCAGATCTGAGCGGCGGGAAAGCCGTTGACCTCCGCCACCAAAAGAGCACCGCTTCCACGCTCCTGAGCCCGGAAAGCCGTGGCCAGGATTTCCCGGTGGGGCGTGTGCAGCCCGAACCATTCGAGATCCGGCAGGTCGGTCCGGCAGGCCGGGCGAATTGTGACGGGCAGGCTGATCACATCCTGCGACGCGGTGGCGGCGTCCATTCCTCCTCCGGACTTCGAAGCATCTGACGGAGTGAACGGACCGACGCAGCGCGGCGTTCCCCACGACCAATGAAAGTCTTACCGGGCAAAGACAGCCTGCCAACCGCACCAGAAAGAAAGAAGTTTAGAGAATTTGTTCTAAAAGTCATCCAAGAACCAAGGTTTGTACAACCTGAAGGATATGACGAACAGCCGGATTGACCGTCTGCGTGGATTCTTGATAAGTCTCTAAACGAATTGGAGCGGAGACACGGCCGTTCGGTGATGAGGGCGCGACTCACGAGCCACGTGAGAGCACCACGAGACAGGGAGGACCGCGCAATGATCAAGATTGTCAATCTGGGGCGCACCGGCCTTTATGTGGCGATGCAGAATGGTGCTTTGACCACGATCGGTGGCCGCAGCCATTGGCGCTCGCTCGATGACATCCGTTCGGCGGCCAACGCAGCAAAGATCAAGGTCAGCGATACGATTCTCCGCACCGTTCTCTGACGTCAACGCCCGGACGGCCTGCACGAGAATGGCCTGCATGAAGGCGTGACGGTCGGTTCGTGAGCCGGCGGCATCGGATGGCGCCGCCGGCCACAGGCCGTTGCAACAATCAGCCAGCCCGGACCCGCGCCAGGAAACGGTCGACTTCGGCCCTCAGATTGTTCGATTGAATGGACAGCTCGTTCGTCGCCGACAGGACGCTGCGCGCCTCCGACCCGGTGTCCGACGCCGAGGAATTGACGCGCACGATGGTTTCGCTGACCTCGCGGGTGCCGATCGACGCCTGCTGAACGTTGCGGGCGATCTCGGTGGTGGCGGCGCCCTGTTCTTCCATGGCCGACGCGATGGAGGTGGAGATGTCGTTGATCCGCGCGATGGTCGTGGAAATCGAGCGGATGGCGAGCACCGCGTCCTGGGTCGCACCCTGAACCGCGCCGATTTGGGAGTTGATCTCCTCCGTCGCCTTGGCGGTCTGGTTGGCGAGACTCTTCACCTCCGACGCCACAACCGCAAAGCCTTTGCCGGCCTCACCGGCGCGGGCCGCCTCGATGGTGGCGTTCAGCGCGAGGAGGTTGGTCTGGCTCGCGATGTCGTGGATCAGCTTCACCACCTGGCCGATGCGGCTGGCGGCGTCGGCCAACCCCTGCACGGTGGTGTTGGTGCGCTCCGCCTGCGACATGGCCTCGCCGGCGATGGCCGCCGACTGGGTCACCTGATGGCTGATCTCGCCGATGGAGGCGGTCAGCTCCTCTGCAGCCGCCGCAACCGTCTGAATGTTGACGGAGGCCTCCTCCGCCGCTGCCGCCACCTGGGTGGACTGCGCGCTGGTCTCCTCGGCGGTGCGGGTCATGTTCTGGGCGGTGCCCTGGAGCTGCTGCGCGGCGGAAGCCACGGCCTGGACCACGCTCTTCACCTCGCGTTCGAAGGAGTCGGCGGTGGTTCCCAGCTCGCGTGAAATGATCGCAGCGGTGTTCAGATCGACATAGACGGAGGTCGCCAGATCCATGTCCAGGAAGACCGCCTTGTTGATCGCCTGCATCAGCTGGGCGAGCTTCTCCGGTTTCTTGCGGTAGACTTGATAGGCGAGATCGATGAGTTTGTTCAGCGTGAAGCAGTAGGCGCCCGTGTACCAGCGCGGCTCCAGGCCGATGCGCTGGTGAGCCTGCCCGATTTTCAGCACCTGCACCATGTAGGCATCGTCGAAGGTGCCGGTGAAGACGTTCTTCAGCCAATGCTGCTTCTGCATGTCGCGTGCCCGGCCGACCACCGTGGGATTGGCGAGCAGCACCGCGACCTGCGGGACCGAGCGCAGGTAGGCGTAGAAATCCTCGAGGATCTGATCGATGCGTTGAGCGAGGTGGGGTTGGAATTCCCGAAGGACGGCCTTCGTGGGTTCGTCGATTCGCAAGAAGGAGATTCGGTCGAGGATGGATTGTGTCTGGGCAGAATGCGACATGGATCGACTTCCCCGCGAAAATAGGACCGCCTCAGATTAGCGCAATTTGTTTTTAATGCAAAGTAACTAACCTGCGCGCGCACTATGGAGGGTTACGTTCGGTGTGGAAACCGGCAGAGTTGTCGCAGGCCCAACAGATCATCAGGCTTTAACGAAATAGAAAACCGGCGGAGCCGTTTGGCATCCGCCGGTATGTTGCAAGCCGTCGTGAAAATATTTGTTCGTCTACATCAGGCTGCCATATGGGCCGGGGCGCGGCGCAGAGCCTGGGCGGCGCTGAGGACAGCCTTCTGCAGTTTTTCAAAGGCCCGGACCTCGATCTGGCGCACCCGCTCGCGCGATACACAGAACTGCTGGCTCAACGACTCCAGGGTGGACGGGTCCTCCTTCAGGCGCCGCTCGAACAGGATGCGGCGTTCACGGTCGTCCAGACGCTCCAGGGCCTGTCCAACCAGCCGGCGGCGCAGCGCCAGTTCGTCGGCTTCGGCGATCACGCTTTCCTGGGTCGGACGATCGTCGGCCAGAAGCTCCAGCCAATTGGTTTCGCCATCACTGGACAGGGCGGCGTCGAGCGAGCTGTCGTTGGACGACAGCCGGCGGTTCATCTCGATCACCTCCTGCTCCGGCACATCCAGCTCGGTCGCGATGGCGGTGACGGTGGAGGGGGACAGGTCGCCCTGTTCCAGCTCCTGCATCTGGCTCTTCAGGCGGCGCAGGTTGAAGAACAGCTTCTTCTGCGCGGCGGTCGTGCCCATCTTCACCAGGGACCAGCTGTGCAGGATGTATTCCTGTATGGCCGCGCGGATCCACCAGGTGGCGTAGGTCGCGAAACGGAAACCGCGTCCCGGATCGAATTTCTGAGCGGCCTGCATCAGGCCCACATTGCCTTCGGCGACGAGGTCGACCAGCGGCAGCCCGTAGCCGCCGAAGCCGCGGGCGATCTTGATGACCAGCCGCAGGTGGCTGCCCACCAGACGCTCCAGCGCATGGCCGTTCCCGCGGTCGCGCCAGGCGACGGCCAGCTCGCGCTCTTCGTCGGGGGCCAGGATGGGGAACCGCTTCGACTCCTCGACATAACGGGTCAGGCTGGCGTTTTCACCAGTCAGGAGTTTCTTGAGCACACCGGCCTCCTCTCTCCAACGCTCCACCGTCTCTTGCCGCGGAACCTTTTCGATGGCCGTTCGCAGACGCCCATCGTTTCGGCATTCTTATTCTGGGGATTTGCCGAAATTATCCAGGAACACGTCAATCAGACATTGATACTGTGCCGCCACCACCAAGTTGGATCAAGCCTTGAAACGGCGGTGCAGCAATATTTTTTGGCGTATATCCGGACTATTCGGTCCTTATGAATGCCAAAAAGATCGGGAGAACTTTTGGGAGATTGGCGAAAATATGACGGCTTTCGTTTGGAATGAAGGCAGATGCCGGTCTCTCCGCTTTGTCATCACTCGGCCGGAGATGGGTATCCATTTCATAAGGCATGGCCATACAGGCTAGTTCGATCGGCCTTTCGACATAGGAGCTTCCTCAGGGAAGGGTGGGGCGGTGCAGGATCGGTCCGCGGCGACGCTTGTGTTCCACGGGCTTGCGGGCGTGCAATTTCGGAGGGAAACTCAGGACGACGCAAAGCGAGAGGCCCCACCATGAACATTCGCAGCAGCCGACTGGACGATCTGGAGCGCATCCAGGCGATCTACGCTCATCATGTCCTGACCGGTGCGGCCAGCTTCGAGGAAGTCCCACCCAGCCTGGAAGAGCTTGCCCGTCGGCGGGACGACGTGCTGGCCCGGGGTATGCCCTATATCGTTGCGGAGATGGGCGGGAGGGTCATAGGCTATGCCTATGCCGGTCCCTACCGGCTGCGCACCGCCTACCGTTACAGCGTCGAGGATTCGATTTATCTCGATCCGGACTGCATGGGGCGCGGTGCCGGCCGGGCTTTGCTCTCGACGGTGATCGACCGCTGTGAGGAGGCTGGGTGCCGCCAGATGATCGCGGTGATCGGCGACAGCGCAAACGCGTCGTCCATCGGTCTGCACCGTAGCCTGGGCTTCGAGCCGGCGGGCCTGCTGAAGGCGGTGGGGTTCAAGTTCGGGCGCTGGGTGGACAGCGTCCTGATGCAGCGCCCGCTCGGCAACGGGGAGGCGTCACCGCCTGACGGGCATTGACGGAACTGGGCGAAACGGCCGGTGATTTGCCCAACGGTCCGGGCTCAGCGAGGAAACGCGGCGGAAGGGCATGGAGGTGTGTCCCACCACACAGCGTTGTCACCCAGGTGCGTCTTGCTCGTTCTGCTGACGCCATCCATCACCGCTGAACGCAAGAACGGGCGCATCCCCAGGATGCGCCCGCCATTGAGTGTACGGTCTGGGGAAGGTGATCAGTCCTGGACCACCCGCTTGCGGCCCAGACCGAGCTTTGTGGCCATCTCCGACCGGGCCTTCGCGTAGTTCGGGGCGACCATCGGATACTCCGCCGGCAGGCCCCACTTGGCGCGGTAATCGTCCGGGGACATGTCGTAGACGGTCTTCAGATGCCGCTTCAGCATCTTCAGCTTTTTCCCGTCTTCCAGGCAGATGATGTATTCCGGCGTCACCGACTTCTTGATCGGCACCACGGGGACCAGCTCGGCCTTGGCCGGCGCGGATTTCTCTTCGCCGAGGCCGTTGAAGGCCGTCTGAACGTTGAGGATGAGCGCCGGCAGGTCGGCGACCGGCACCGTGTTGTTACCGACATAGGCCGCAACGACCTTGGCGGTCAGGGCCTGCAATTCCGATGCTTCGATGGTCATGGCCGCGTTCAGCTCCGTTCCCCTGTGGATCAGCCGTTTGGAACAGCCTTGGATTAGGGCGAGGTCGATCAGACGTTCACCACGTCGCGCAACTGCTTGGCCGGCTTGAACCGCGGCGCCTTGGACGCGGCGATCTGCACCACCTCGCCGGTGCGCGGGTTGCGCCCTTCGCGGGCGGCGCGCTCGGCAACCTCGAAAATGCCGAATCCGGCGAGGCGCACATCCTCACCACGACCGAGCGCCGAGGAAATGCCTTCGAACACCGACTGGACGACCTTCGCCGCATCGGATTTGCGGATGCCGGCGTTGGTCGCGACGGTCTCGATGAGCTCGGCCTGGTTCATGCGAAACTCCTGGTGCGGGTGCGCGTGTGGATTTTTCCGTGTTCTTGGCAGATTGAATCCATCGGCACAAGAGCGATGGCCGGAAAGGCAACCCTAAGTGTTTTGCCAATGATGAGTTCTTGCGTCCCCTGTGGCCCGGATGCATCAAAGCGACCGCCCACCGCGGCACAACGGTGATGAACGAGCGGAAAATGCAGGATGTTTTCCGTCGATAGTTGATCGACTCGCCGGACGCGGGCCTTGAACGCAAAAACAGCAACACCACTTGCGTGGCGTTCGGGTCCGGGCCCCTCTGACGGCTGAGGCGTCAGCCGTGATGTCGGATACCGCTTGAATTCACTGCAGACGCAGCGCAATCAAGTGGGTCTTGTTATGGATTCCCTTATCGACACCGTCTTTCTCGATTTCATGGGAAAGCCGGTGTGGGTCTGGCTGACCTTCGTCGGCCTCGTTCTGGCCCTGCTGGCCTTCGACCTCGGCATCCTCAACCGCCGCGACCGTGAGATCGGCGTCAGGGAAAGCCTCCGTCTCTCCGCCTTCTACATCGCCGTCGCCTTGCTGTTCGGCGGCTGGGTCTGGTGGTCGATGGGCGACACCGCGGCGGCCCAGTACTACACGGGCTTCTTCATCGAAAAGAGCCTGTCGCTCGACAACGTCTTCATCATTTCGCTGATCTTCACCTACTTCGCGGTCCCGCGCGCCTACCAGCACCGCGTGCTGTTCTGGGGCATCCTGGGCGTGATCGTGATGCGCGGCCTGATGATCGCCGCCGGCGCCGCCCTGGTCAGCGAGTTCCATTGGGTGCTCTACGTCTTCGGCGCCTTCCTGCTGATCACCGGCGTGAAGATGCTGTTCGCCGTGGACAAGGAGCCGGACTTCGCCACCAGCCCGGCGCTGCGCTTCCTGAACCGTCATCTGCGGATCACCGACGGCTTCCGCGGCCAGAGGTTCTTCGTGCGCGAGGCGGGGCCGGACGGGCGAACCGCGCTCTACGCCACGCCGCTGTTCCTGGCGCTGATGATGGTCGAGTTCGCCGACCTGATCTTCGCGGTGGACAGCGTGCCGGCGATCTTCGCCATCACCACCGACCCCTACATCATCTACACCAGCAACATCTTCGCCATCCTCGGCCTGCGCGCGCTCTACTTCGCGCTGGCGGCGATGGTCCACCGCTTCCGTTACCTGAAATACGCGCTGGCGCTGGTGCTGGTCTTCATCGGCGGCAAGATCTTCTACACGCAGATCTTCGGCAAGCCGGACCCGCTGGTCTCGCTGGGCGTGACGCTGACCCTGATCGCGGGCGGCGTGGTGGTCTCGCTTCTCAAGACGCGCAGCGAGGGCAAGCGGCTGCCGGCGGAGTAACGCCGATCAGCCGGTGAAGCCCAGGCGCTTCAGGGCGGCGATGCTCTCCTTTGCGCTGGTGTGGAGGATGAAGTCGCCGCCCGCCTGCGTCCAGGGATCGCGGGCCTTTTCGCGGTCGTCCACCAGGACCGTGCCTGGCCCTCCATGGCGGTGCTTGTCGCGGGCCATGCAGGTGATGACCCGCACATGGGGACCCAGCATGTGGGCGACCCAGCGCCGCTTCTGCTCCGGCGCCCAGGAGCCGAGCGGCAGGCCGGTCAGGATGGTCGGGGCGTAAGGTTCGCAGAATCGCCAGAGATCCCGCGCGTCGTGCATGAACTCCAGCGTTCCGAAGAAGTCGGGATGGCGGGACAGTTCCCGCCACATGACCTTCATCGGGATCTCCTCCGGGCGTTTGCCGGTGACCGCCTTCACGCCGCGGTCGAAATCGGCCAGAACGCCGTCGAGGTCGAGAAACAGCTTGGATCTCTGCATCGTCTGCCTTGTCCTGCCGGTCCAACGTCCAGTCCAACCAACGTCCAGCCCATCCAACTCTGGATGAACGCGACCGCAGACTAACGGTCGCACGGAACCTTCGCCAGCCGGTCGGGTTGCACCCGAAGGCATAGGCGCACGGTTCCGGTGCGGCAGGGGGGTACGGATGACGGTCATAGGCATTTCAGGATCTTACGGCGGCTTGAATTTGGGCGACGAGGCGATCCTCACGTCGGCCATCGAGCAATTGCGCGCCGCGGTGCCGGGGGTGGAGGTGGTCGTCTTCTCGCGCAACGCCGCCCACACCCGCGAGAACCACGCGGTGGACCGCGTTCTGAATCCGCGGGAAGCCATGAAGGACGAAATCACGCCGGAGGTCGAGCGGCTCGACCTGCTGCTTCTGGGCGGCGGCGGCATTCTCTACGACAGCGAGGCGCAGACCTACCTGCGCGAGGTCACCATCGCGCAGAGGCTGGGGGTGCCGTCCTACACCTTCGCCATCGGCGTCGGTCCGCTGAAGGATCGGGTGGAGCGCGATGCGGTGCGCGAGGGGCTCGACCGCATGACCGGCATCACCGTCCGCGAACCGAGCGCCAAGCGGCTGATCGAGGAGATCGGCGTGCAGGTCCCCGTGACGGTCACCGCCGATCCGGCGCTGCTGCTGAAGCCGGAGCCCTTCACCGAGGAGATGCTCGCCGAGGCCGGCATCCCGCGCGGCCGCCCGCTGGTCGGCCTGTCGGTGCGCGAGCAGGGCGCCGCGGCGCCGGACCTCACCGATGCGGCCTATCACCAGCTGTTGGCGGAAGCGGCGGACTACATCGTGCAGCGCTTCGGCGCCGATGTGGTGTTCGTGCCGATGGAGCGCGCCGACGTGCGGGAGGCGCACCGCGTCATGGGCCGTATGGCGGTGTCGGAGCGCGCCCATCTGCTGCAATACCGCTACACGCCGCGCCAGATCATCGGGCTGATGGATCATTTCGAAATGGCCGTGGGGATGCGGCTGCATTTCCTGATCTTCGCGGCCATCACCGGCACGCCGCTGATCGCGCTCCCCTACGCCTCCAAGGTGTCGGATTTTCTGTCCTCGATCGGGCTGGAGCCGCGGGCGACGGTGTCCCACACCACCGCCGGAACCTTCCTCGCCGATCTCGACCGCCTGTGGGACCACCGCGCGGAGCAGAAGGGACTGCTGCGCGATAGGATTCCCGTGCTGATGGAGCGTGCCAGCGAGACGGCGCCGCTGGCCCTGCAGACGGTGGCGCCGCGCGCCGAAACGGCGGCCAAAGCAGCGGCCAAAGCAGCGGAATGACGAAAGGAGCCAGTCTTGCCCGTCCTGCCCTGTCCCCCGAACCCTGAATCAGTCACCCTGCCGCCGCGCCGCGCCATGAAGGTCGCGCGCTGCCACGTGCTCGTCGTCGGCGGCGGTCCGGCCGGCATGGGGGCGGCCATCGGCGCCGCCCAGTCGGGGGCCGACACCATCCTGGTGGAGCGTTACGGCTTCCTCGGCGGCAACGCCACGGCCGCCCTCGTCATGCCCTGGATGAGCTTCTACACCCAGCGCGGATCGGTGGCGGTCGTGGACAACACCCGCCTGATGCCGCAGGACCACGGCCCTGGCGAGCCGGTGGTGGGTGGGGCGCTGGCCGTCTTCCTGGGCCGGCTCTACACCAACCAGGGGGCCATTCCGCCCTCGCCGGATACCGGCTTCACCGTTCCCTTCGACCCGGAGGTGCTGAAGGTCACCGCCCAGCAGATCCTCGACGAAGCCGGGGTGAAGGTGCTGCTGCACGCCTTCGCCTCCACCGTTCTCGGCGAGCCGGGCAAGCCCGACGCGGTGGTCTTCGAGACGAAGTCCGGCCCGGTGGTCATCGAGGCCGACGTGATCGTCGATTGCACCGGGGACGGCGACATCGCGGCGCTGGCCGGCTGCGACTATGAGGTCGGGCGGGAGGAGGACGGGCTGACCCAGCCGATGACGCTGATGTTCCGCATGGTCGGCTTCGACCACGACGCCTTCAACGGCTATGTGCGGGAGCATCCGACGCAATGGCGCGGCGTGCACGGGCTGTGGGACCTCGTGTCGAAGGCCACCGCCAACGGCGACCTCGATCTGGCGCGCGAGGACATCCTGTTCTTCGCCACCACCCACCCCGGGGAGATCGCCCTGAACTGCACGCGGGTCACCGGCGCTCTGGGCACCGACGTCTTCGACCTGACCCGCGCGGAGTGGGAGAGCCATCGGCAGGCCGCGCAGATCGCCAATTTCCTGCGCAAATACGCCCCCGGCTTCGCCGACTCCTACACCTGCCAGACCGGCACCGGAATCGGCATCCGCGAGACGCGGCGCATCGTCGGCGACTACGCCATGACCGCGGACGACGTGCTGGGCGCGGCCAAGTTCAAGGACGCCATCGCGCGGGGCACCTACCCGGTGGACATCCACAGCCCGACGGGCCGCGGCACGGTGCTGAAGCGCGTGCCCTCCGGCGAATGGTACGAGGTGCCGATGCGGGCGCTTCTGCCCAAGGGGACGGAGAGGCTGCTGGTGGCCGGACGCTGCATCTCCGGCAGCCACGAGGCCCATTCCTCCTACCGGGTGACGCCCACCTGCATGGCGACGGGGCAGGCCGCCGGGGTCTGCGCGTCGATGGCGGCGCGGCGCGGCGAGCGCACCCGCGACATCCCGGTCGGCGCCATCCAGCGCGAACTGCTGCGCCAGGGGGCTCTGCTGCGCGAACCGGAGGCGTAAGGCTTCCTTGGGGTCAGCGCATCGCGAAGAGTTCCTGGTGGAAGCGCTGGTCCACCGGCAGGCCGTGGGACGCGAAGTCGTGCCGCAGCGCTTGCCCGAAGCCCGTCGGGCCGCAGAACCAGACGCTGGCGTCGCGCCATTCCGGCACCAGCGCACGGATGCGCTCGCCGTCCAGGCGGCCGTCGCGGCTGTCGATCAGGACATGGAGGCGAACCCCCGCCGCCGTCGCGTCGGCGGTGAGCTTCGCGATCGCGTCCCCGTCGTACTCGCTGGTGGTGTGGAAGAAATCGATGGTTTGCCGTGGCCGTTCGACGCTTGCCGCCAGAAACTTCATGCGGGCGATGAAGGGTGTGACGCCGATCCCGCCGCCCACCCAGATCTGGTGTGGGCATGAATCGTCGAAGGTGAAGCAGCCGTAGGGACCTTCCACCGTCACCGCTTGGCCGACCGCCAGCCGTTCCCGCAGCCGCCGGGTGTGGTCGCCAAGCTCCTTGACCACGAAGGTGATCCGGCGCTCGGCGTCGTTCCAGGCCGAGGCGATGGTGTAGGGATGGGCACCCTCCGCCCTGTCCGAGGTGGCGAAGGCGAACTGGCCCGCCTTGTGGCCCGGCCAGCCCTGCGGAACGTCGATGGCGACCTCCAGCGTGCGCACGCCCGGAAAGTAATGGAGGGCGCTGATCGTGCCCGGAACCCGCCGGTCGGCGGCGACCCGGCCGAGGAGCACGACGATGGCAGCCCACGCGCTGGCGGCGAGCAGCGGCGCCATCACCCAGCCGATGGGCGCGCTCCAGTAGACGAAGTCGGTCAGCACGACGGCGTGGAAAACCAGCACGAGATAGGTGATCGCCAGCAGGCGGTGCGTCTTGAAGAACAGCCGGTAGGGGAGGCGTTTGAACAGAGCCAGCGCGATCAGCAGCACCGCCGCGTAGAAGGCCCATTCGCCGAGCCATTCGGCGGTGCCGCGCAGGCTGCGGAGCGACTGTTCGAGGGAACTGTCGGGAATGGCCCGCGGTCCCCGTTGCGGCCGGGCCAGCCACCCCCAGCCCACCGCCCATTTCGGCCCCTGGGCCCACAGCCAATGAACGACCGCCGCGACGAGGCCGGCAATGCCCAGCCATTTGTGCAGACGGTACATCTTGTCGAGACCGCCGAACCACGCCTCCGGCCAGCGCGGCCGCAGCGCCAGGATCGTCGCCATGCCCATGCAGCCGATGGCGATGATTCCGCTGTACTGAACCAATGCAGCGCGAAGACCGAAAAAGCTGTCCGCCGAAAACACGCCGGGTTCAGCGGCAAGCCATAACATCGTGAGAAGGGTTAAAATACCCCATAAAGACAGTTTGATCCTTGTCATGGCGACATCCTCCGTGTCGGCCACCGTCAAGGTGCGGATGGAGGAATGCTTCGCTATCGCCTTTCCGGTGACAAGCCGATTCCGATCATCGCAGCCATTCGAATCTTCGGCCACGACAATGGCGGGGGAGGGCGGCGCATCCGGTTACTTGCGAATCCAGACCTTGGTTTCCATGAAGCGGTTGGCGAGAAAGCGGTAGGTCTGCTTTTGCAACTGCTCGATGGCTGTCGACTTCTCCACCGGCGTGGTGTCCCAGGCCTGGAGGATGTCCTCCCATTCCAGAAGCCGGGCGCGCAGGTCGTCGCGGATCTTGCGGATGAAGGTCACGGTGGTGTCGAAGGACTTCAGCGCGCCGAAGATCTCGCCGGTCTGGGCATCCGCCTGCTCGAAGATGGCATCATAGTCCTTGAGCGGCTTGCCCAGCAGCCCCTGCATGCGCGCGACCTCGTTGCACAGGGTGCGATCGGTCCGGTAGATCTGGGTCAGTCGGGTCAACTTGCCGCTGATGGCGCTGATGGCGTTGAAGCGGTCGCGCAGCGCCTCGATGTAGGACAGCTCCTGAGTCAGATCCTCGATGCGGTCGGTCAGGTACTGCTCGTAATTGTCCTTCAGGTTGAGCTTCGCCGCGATGTCCTTGAAGGCGGCCTTGACGCGCTGCTTGGTCTGCGGGTCCTCGACGATCTGCTCCAACTCGTCGGCCTTCACCACGATCATCTCGCTTCCGGAGATCGAGGAGACGAGCTGCACCGTCAGACGTCCCCGTGCGATGGTCCGGTGCTTCTCCTCAACTGACCAGGAGGCGCGGCCGTCCAGCAACTCCCCGGGAATCTGCTCGCCGGGGCGGATCTGCTTCACATAGGCCAAGCCCTTCTCCACCACATCCAGCAGCTTGGAGTCGCGGCTGTCCTCCTTGATGTCGAAGGATTCCATCAGCGTGTTGAAGGGCAGGGCGGCCTTCAGATCCCCCAGCAGGATGTGGAGCACCGGCTGCTTGGAGGAGGGGTCGATGCAGAAGAAGGCTCCGGACAGGCTGAACACCTTGTGCTCGAAATCGAAATGCGTGTCCCGCATCGGCGCCGCGGGGGCGGCATCGCTTACTGCGGGGGCGGGCGTCGCCTCGGCAGCTTCCGTGCTTCCGGTTTCGGGATCGGGGACATCGGACATGGGCGGGGACCGGAAGCGGGAATGGGACGGGGAGGTTACAGCAGATCGCGCAGCCGGAACCAGAGCATCGCGAGGACAAGCGCCGGTGTGCGGAATCGCCGCCCGCCGGGGAAGGGCAGGTGGGGCACGCGGGCGAACACGTCGAACCGCTCGGCCGTGCCGCGGATCGCCTCCGCCATGACCCGACCGGCCATGCCGGCCAGCGCCACCCCATGTCCGGAATAGCCGTGGGCGAAATAGGTGGTCGGCGTCAGCCGCCCGACCTGCGGCATGCGATTCATGGTGATGGCGACATGGCCGCCCCAGAAATGATCGACCGCCGAGCCGCGGAGCTGCGGAAAGACCGCCAGCATCTTGGACCGCATGGCGATCTTCAGCCCCGGCGCGTCCAGCCCGGAATAGCTGACGCCGCCACCGAACAGCAGCCGGTGGTCGGCGGAACGCCGGAAGTAGTTCAGCACGAAGTTCATGTCGCTGACCGCGATATTGGTCGGCAGCAGGGAGGCCGCGGTCGCCTCGCCCAGCGGCTCGGTGGCGATCATGTAGGTGGCGACCGGCATCACCACGGCCGACAGGCGCGGTGCCAGCGCCCCGAGATAGGCGTTCCCGGCCAGCACGAGGAAGCGCGCCGTCACCCGTCCCATCGCGGTGCTGGCTACGGGACGATCCCCGGTGTCGATGGCGGTGACCCGGCTGTCCTCGAAGATGCGCACGCCGGCCCGGGCGGCGGCGCTGGCGAGGCCCAGCGCGTAGTTCAGCGGGTGCAGATGGCCGCTTCCGTCGTCGGCCAGCCCGCCGACATAGGCGTCGCTGCCCACCACCGCCCGCATGGCCTCGCGGTCGAGCGCGCGGACCTTGTTGTAGCCGTAGTCGTCGCGCATCTCGCGCTCCATCGCGGCCACGTCGTCCATGTGGCGCGGCTTCACCGCCGCGTGGGCGAAGCCCCAGGTGAGGTCGCAGGGAATGGCGTGCCTGGCCACCCGCTCCGCCAGCAGCGCCTTGGATTCCTCGCCGAGGTCCCACAGCCGCCGCGCGTCCTCTTTCCCGACCCAGCGCTCGATGGTGCTCATCGACTTGTTGTAGCCGGTGATGATCTGCCCGCCGTTGCGGCCCGACGCCCCCCAGCCGACGCGGTTGGCTTCCAGCAGAACCACGTCGTAGCCCTGCTCGGCCAATTCCAGCGCGGTCATCAGCCCGGTGTAGCCGCCGCCGACCACGCAGACGTCGCAGGACAGCGAGTCCTCCAGCACCGGGTGCTGCGGGTATGGAGTCGCGGTGTCGGCGTACCACGAGCGGATGTGTGATGATGGCGGCATGATCGCCGAGTTAGGGGAGGGACCCCCGCCCCGTCAATGATTCCAGCGGTCATATGGGCAGGATCTTTGTTCCCCTCTGGCGCGAGGAGGGGGTGCGGGATCATAGTAAGGCGGTCGTTCACAGCAGGGAGGGGCTGCCCACCGTCCGGTGCGGTCCATACGTTCATGGGTTTCATGGAAGACTTCATCAAGAAGAACCGCATCACCGAAGTGGAATGCCTCGTGCCCGACATGTCGGGCATCGCGCGCGGCAAGATCGTGCCCGCCGAGAAGTTCCTGCGCATCCTGCGCGACCGTGGTCTGCGGCTGCCCGAGGCGATCTTCGTCCAGACCGTGACCGGGGAGTATCCGGAGGACGATTCGGTCACCTCGGATGAGAATTCCGACATCTACATGATCCCGGACGAGCGGACGATCCGCTTCGTCCCCTGGTACGAGGAGCCGACCGCCCAGGTCATCACCGACTGCGTGTACGCCGACGGCAGCCCGGTGAACTTCTCGCCCCGCCATGTCCTGAAGCGGGTGCTGTCGCTCTACGAGGAGCGCGGCTGGAAGCCGATGGTGGCCCCGGAACTGGAGTTCTTCCTCGTCCAGGTCAACAAGGACCCCGACTACCCGCTGGTGCCGCCGGTCGGCCGCAACGGGCGCGTGGAGAGCGGACGGCAGGCCTTCGGCATCGACGCGGTGAACGAGTTCGATCCGATCTTCGAGATGGTCTACGACTTCTGCGAGGCGCAGGACATCGACATCGACACCCTGACCCACGAGGCCGGGGCGGCGCAGATCGAGATCAACTTCAACCACGGCGACGCGCTGGAGCTGGCCGACCAGGCCTTCCTGTTCAAGCGCACGGCGCGCGAGGCGGCACTGCGCCATCAGGTCTACGCGACCTTCATGGCCAAGCCGATGCAGAACGAGCCGGGCAGCGCCATGCACATCCACCAGTCGGTGGTCGATGCGGATTCCGGGCGCAACCTGTTCTCCGACGCCAACGGGGCGGACACGCCGCTGTTCATGTCGCACATCGCCGGCCTCCAGAAGTATTTGCCCTACGCGATGCCGCTGCTGGCGCCGAACGTGAACTCCTACCGGCGGCTGGTGCCGAACTCCGACGCGCCGATCAACGTGCATTGGGGTCGCGACAACCGCACCACCGGCCTGCGCGTTCCCGTCTCGCCCGCCGATTCGCGCCGGGTGGAGAACCGGGTGGCCGGCGCCGACGCGAATCCGTACCTCGCCATCGCCGCGTCGCTGGCCTGCGGCTATCTCGGCATGGCCCAGGGGCTGGAGCCGACCGACCCGGTGAAGGGCTCCGCCTACCGGCTCGCCTTCACCCTGCCGCGCCACCAGGGCGACGCGCTCCAGAAGTTCAACGCCTGCAAGCCGCTGAAAGAGGTGCTGGGCGAGAAGTTCCTGGACGCGGTGACCTGCGTGAAGGAGGCCGAGTACGAGGCCTATCACCGGGTGATCAGCTCCTGGGAGCGCGAAAATCTTCTGCTGAACGTTTGAGCATTTTTCCGCCCCCTTCCGCCGCTGCCGCGGAAGGGGGCGTTTGCGTTCCGCAAAACCCGCAAAACCACCCGCAAATCGTTGACAACGAACCCCCCCGTGGGTGCAATAGCGCTCGCGCCGGGGACGCTGCGCGATGCGCGCCGCCCCCCACGTCGAATGGAAAAAAGTCGACCAGTCACGAACTGACGAACGATCCAGAATTCGGGGGCTTTCTGCATGAAACGTTTCGCTCTCAGCGTCATCGGCGCCGTCGCGGCGATCGCCATCGCCGGGCCGGCGCTGGCCCAGGCCAAGAAGCCGGTCAACATCTACATCTGGAACGACTATCTGGGCGAATCGACGCTGGCGGACTTCACCAAGGCCACCGGCTACGACACCAAGGTGGACCTCTACGACAGCCTTGAGTTGCTGGAGCAGAAGGTGCTGGTCGGCAAGTCGGGCTATGACGTGATCGTCCCGACCGCCGAGCCGACCCTGTCGCGCATGATCCAGGCGAAGGTCGTGGCGCCGCTCGACAAGGCGAAGATCCCGAACCTGAAGAACGTCGATCCGAAGGTTCTCAAGCTCCTCGAGAACTCGGACCCCGGCAACAAGTTCGCCGTGCCCTATCTGGGCGGCACGGTCGGCATCGCCATCATCCCGGAGAAGATCAAGGCCGTCGCCCCCGACGTCCCACTCGACAGCTGGGACCTGATCTTCAAGCCGGAGGTGGCGAAGAAGGTCGCGGCCTGCGGCATCACCGTGATGGATTCGGCCATCGACGTGATCCCGTCGGTGCTGAATTACCTCGGCCTCGATCCGAATTCCGAGAAGAAGGAGGATCTGGACAAGGTCGAGAAGACGCTGCTGGCGGTCCGCCCCTACATCAAGCAGTTCGTCACCGGCCAGAACATCAACATCCTGGCGGGCGGCGACGCCTGCGTCGTCATGGCCTACAACGGCGACGCCATCCAGGGTGCCGCCCGCGCCGAGGAAGCCAAGAACGGCGTGAAGGTCGAATACATCACGCCGAAGGAAGGCGTGCAGGTGTGGTGGGACACGCTGGCCATCCCGGCGGATGCGCCGAACAAGGAGGGCGCGCACGCCTACATCAACTTCATCCTGGACCCGGCGAACATCGCGGCGGTGTCCAATACGGTCAGCTACGCCAACGCCGTTCCGGCCTCGCTGGCCTCGGTTGACGAGGGTGTGAAGACCAACCCCGCCGTCTTCCTGCCGGAGAACAGCAGCCTCAAGCTGTTCGCCCTGAAGTCGATCAAGCAGACCACCGACCGCGCCCGCACCCGCGTCTGGACCAAGGTCAAGACCGGCAAGTAAGCGCAGCCGCGAACCGGCACGCACGACACGCGCCCTGGTCGTTTCCCATCGGGAACGGCCGGGGCGTTCCCATGAGAAGAGGACGCCGAGAGGAGCCGCATGGCCGTCCAGCCGATCCGCAAGCCCACGCGCCTGGAACCCTGGCAGGACCCGGGACAGAAGCCCTATGTGCGAATCGAGAAGGTGACCAAGACCTTCGGCGATTTCGTCGCTGTGGACGAGGTCAGCCTGTCGATCTACCGGGGCGAGTTCTTCGCCCTGCTGGGCGGCTCCGGCTCCGGAAAGACGACCCTGCTGCGCATGCTGGCCGGGTTCGAGACGCCGACCGAGGGCAAGATCTTCATCGACGGCGTCGACATGGCCGGAATCCCGCCCTACGAGCGGCCGGTCAACATGATGTTCCAGTCCTACGCCCTGTTCCCGCACATGTCGGTGGAGCAGAACGTCGCCTTCGGCCTGAAGCAGGACGGCGTCGCCAAGGCCGAGATCAAGGAACGGGTAGGGGCGATCCTCGACCTCGTCCAGCTCGGCCAATTCGGCAAGCGCAAGCCGCACCAGCTCTCCGGCGGTCAGCGGCAGCGCGTGGCGCTGGCCCGCTCCCTGGTCAAGCGGCCGAAGCTGCTTCTGCTTGACGAGCCGCTGGGCGCACTGGACAAGCGGCTGCGCGAGCGGACCCAGTTCGAGCTGGTCAACATCCAGGAGAAGCTGGGCGTCACCTTCATCGTGGTCACCCACGACCAGGAGGAGGCGATGACCATGTCCTCGCGAATCGCCGTCATGAACCACGGCGTCATCGCCCAGACCGGCACGCCGACCGAGATCTACGAATACCCGCAGTCCCGCTTCGTCGCCGAATTCATCGGTTCGGTGAACATGTTCGAGGGCAGGGTGGTGGAGGATCAGGCCGACCATGTGCTGATCCGCTCCGAGGACGCCGGCTGCGACCTCTACATCAACCACGCGGTGGCGGTCCCCGCCGGCGCCACGGTGGGCGTTGCCGTCCGTCCGGAGAAGATCGCGCTGAGCAAGGAGCCGCCGGCCAACGCCGCGACCAACGCCGACGGGCGCAACGTCACCAGCGGGATCGTGCGCGAGATCGCCTATCTCGGCGACGTGTCGATCTATCTGGTGGAACTGAAGACGGGAAAGACGGTGCGCGTCACGGCGCCCAACGTAGTGCGGCGCACCGAGATGCCCATCACCTGGGACGACGAGGTGCACCTGAGCTGGCGTCCCTTCGCCGGGGTGGTGCTGACGCAATGATCGACCTTCTGCGCCGGATCGGCCTGTGGGGGCGGGGGGTGGTGGTCGCCATCCCCTACCTGTGGCTTCTGCTGTTCTTCCTGGTGCCCTTCCTGATCGTGTTCGGCATCAGCCTGTCGGAGGCGATGCTGGCGCAGCCGCCCTACGCGCCGCTGATCGACTGGCTGGTGGACGAGGACGCGGGCACGACCAAGCTCCAGATCCTGCTGAACCTGTCCAACTACCTGCGGCTGGGCGGGGACGACCTCTACATCCTGGCCTATCTGAACTCGGTGAAGATCGCGCTGGTCACCACCGTCTGCTGCCTGCTGCTGGGCTACCCCATGGCCTACGCCATCGCCCGGGCGGAGCCGTCCAGGCGCGGGCCGCTGATGATGCTGGTCATCCTGCCCTTCTGGACCAGCTTCCTGATCCGCATCTACGCCTGGATCGGTATCCTGAAGGCCAATGGGGTGGTGGACAACCTGCTGCAATGGACCGGCCTGACGACGGAGCCGTTCGAGCTGCTCTACTCGGACTGGGCCGTCTACATCGGCATGACCTACTGCTATCTGCCCTTCATGGTGCTGCCGCTCTACGCGACTCTGGAGAAGCTCGACCCGACGCTGCTGGAGGCGGCGGCGGACCTCGGCTGCCGGCCCTGGAAGGCGTTCCTGACGGTGACTCTGCCGCTGTCGCTGCCGGGCATCATCGCCGGGTCGCTGCTGGTCTTCATCCCCTCGGTCGGCGAGTTCGTGACTCCGGAGCTGCTGGGCGGTCCGGACACGCTGATGATCGGCCGTGTGCTGTGGAACGAGTTCTTCGCCAACCGCGACTGGCCCGTCGCCTCGGCGGTGGCCATCGCGCTCCTGCTGTTCCTGGTGGTGCCGATCATGGTCTTCCAGCATGTCCAGGGACGCCAGACGGAGGCCGGGCGATGAAGCAGATGGGAAAACTGGCCTGGGCGCTGTGGTTCGGCTACGCCTTCCTCTACGTGCCGATCGCGCTGCTGATCTTCTACTCCTTCAACGAGTCGCGGCTGGTCACGGTGTGGGGCGGCTTCTCCACCAAATGGTACGCGGAGCTGCTGCAGAACGACCAGCTTCTCGGGGCGGCCTGGCTGTCGCTCAAGGTGGCGGCGATGTCGGCCACCGCGTCGGTGGTGCTCGGCACCGTTGCCGGTCTGGCGCTGGCGCGCTTCGGGCGCTTCCGCGGGCGGACGCTGTTCGGCGGCATGATCACCGCGCCGCTGGTCATGCCGGAGGTCATCACTGGCCTGTCGCTTCTGCTGCTGTTCGTGGCGCTGGAGCAGGCCATCGGCTGGCCGGACGGCCGCGGCATGACGACGATCACCATCGCCCACACCACCTTCACCATGGCCTATGTGGCGGTCATCATCCAATCGCGCCTCGTCAGCCTGGACGAGAGCCTGGAGGAGGCGGCGATGGATCTCGGCGCCCGCCCGGCCAAGGTGTTCTTCGTCATCACGCTGCCGATCATCGCGCCGGCCATCGTGTCGGGCTGGCTGCTCGCCTTCACCCTGTCGCTCGACGACGTGGTGGTCGCCAGCTTCGTGTCGGGTCCGGGCTCCACCACGCTGCCGATGGTCATCTTCTCCAGCGTGAAGTTCGGCATCAGCCCGCAGATCAACGCGCTGGCGACGCTGATGATGGTGGTGGTCGCCACCGGCATTTTCATCGCCAGCCTGGTCATGGCGCGGCAGGACCGTCAGCGGAAGCGGGACGAGCAGATGGCGGTGCAGGGCGGCTGAAAAGCCCCCTGTCACCCCCAAACACCGCCTCATAGGGGCTATGCCATCAGGCCGCAGACGGCGGGGTGGCCGTTTGCCGTTGCATTTGCTATTGTATTGGCATCTGCAACAGCGAATGAGGTCGTATCGTGCGCGCGCTCTTATGGTTCCCAATGCTTCGTCTTGGTTTTTCGATGCCTTTTTCGGCGCCCAAGCGCCGTTATTCGGACCGTCCGCCCTCCCGCCGCTGAGCGGTCGAGCGCGCTGCCCTTTCGGGCATTCCAGTGGCCCCTTTGGTGGCCGTTGCCAAATCCTCCGCTCCGTGGTTAGGGTGACCGTGGGTCACGGGTGACGCCGTGACGACCCGCTCCGGCCACGCACAAGAGCCGGACAGTTCAGGGATTTGGCAGGAGATTCAAAGATGACGACACCGGCGGCGGAAGGCTTCACCATGCCGGGCGAATGGGAACGGCACACGCGCTGCTGGATGGCGTGGCCGTGCCGGCCCGAGACGTGGCCCGAGGGGGCCTTCGACGCCGCCGCTGCCGCCTACACCGACGTTGCCCGCGCCATCAGCCGGTTCGAGCCGGTGACCATGGTCTGCGATCCCGCCGACGTCGCCGACTCGTCCCTGGCCTGCGGGCCGGGCGTCGAGATCCTGCCCTTGCCCATCAGCGATTCCTGGATTCGCGACACCGGACCCAGCTTCGTCACCGACGGGAAAGGGCAGGTGGCCGGCGTCCATTGGCGTTTCAACGCCTGGGGCGGCAACTACCCGGACAGCGCCAAGGACCAGCAGGTCGGGCGCCTGATGCTCGAACATCTCGGCCTGCGCCGCTTCGAAGCGCCCCTGGTCATGGAGGGCGGCTCCTTCCATGTGGACGGGGAGGGGACATTGCTGACGACCGAGCAGTGTCTGCTGAATCCGAACCGCAACCCGAATCTCGGCAAGGCGGAGATCGAGGCGCTTCTCAAGGAGCATCTCGGCATCTCCAGCGTGATATGGCTGGGCGAGGGCTATCAGGACGACGAGACGGACGGTCACATCGACGAGATCGCCCTGTTCGTGAAGCCCGGCGTCGTCATGGCGATCACCACCGACGATCCCGGCGATGCCAACTTCAAGGCGTTCCAGGACAATCTGGACCGGCTGAAGCGCGCCCGCGACGCCCAGGGCCGGGAGTTGGAGGTCATCCCGGTCCGCCAGCCGGCGCGGCGCGACGAGAACGGCGTGCGGCTGACCCTGTCCTACACGAATCTCTACATCGCCAATGGCGGCATCGTCATGCCGGCCTTTGAGGATTCGGCGGACGACGAGGCTTTTCGCATCGTCCGCCGGGCCTTCCCGGACCGCGAGGTGGTGCAGGTTCCGGCGCTGGACATCGTGCGCGGCGGCGGCGGCATCCACTGCATCACCCAACAGCAGCCGGCGGTCTGATCCGGCGCATTCACTGGTTAGCGGAAAGGCGAGGGCACGTGCAGCCTTCGCTTTTTAATCGGTCACTGAGTCGATTCGGATCTTGAATCGGTGGGTGCGCGGGCGCATCTTCTTAACATGCAGTTAAACCCGCTCAATATGCCTCCGATGGCAAAGCCTCAGCCGCCGATCACACCGGCGATGCAGATGGCCATGTCTCCGGCGGTTCAGGCGGCGCAGCAGACCACCCCAACCGTTCGCACCCAGACGGTCCAGGCGACCCAGGCGGTCGGCAAGCTGGACCAGACACGGGACACGCGCAACGCCACCCAGTCGGGGCAGGCGATCGACCCGCAGACGGCGGCCGTCCAGGCACGGACCAACGGCGCCGGCTACGGTGGCAAGAAGCGGGGCACGCTCCTGGACGTGAGCGTCTGAGGCATTTTCACGCGTCCTTTCCCGCTGTTCAATTCGCAACCTCTCCGCCATTATCATAGGCAAAGCCGAGGCGGTTTTTCGCGTTGCCGAAGGCTGTTTCCAGGAAGCTGGTTCGGCTGTAACGCGCTGGAGCCGTTCGCGTGATGCATTCCGTCCTGATCGAGATGATCGCCGCTGGACAAACGGATGTTGGCCGTGTCCGCTCGCGCAACGAGGATTCCTTCCACCTCGATCCGGCGCGCGGCTTGGCGGTGATTTGCGACGGCATGGGTGGACACGCCGGCGGCGACATCGCCAGCCGCACCGCGGTGGATGCAGTGGCCGCGGTCATTGCGTCCCACGACCGCACCCACGACGGCCGGACACCATCCTTGGCGGAGGAGGACAGGGCGGCGGTGGACGCCGTAACGACGGTCCGCTCCGCGGTGGTGACCGCCAACCGTCGGATCAACACCCTGAACCGTCAGCGCGGCTTCGCCGAGGGGCGGGGCATGGGCACCACGCTGGTGGGGCTTTGGCGAGTGCCGGGAACCGGGCGTGTGGTGGTGTTCCATGCCGGAGACAGCCGGTTGTATCGTCTGCGCGACGGAGAATTGCGCCTGCTGACGCGTGATCACAGCCTTTACCAAGTCTGGCTCGACAACGGGCGCCGCGGGCAGGCTCCCCATCGCAACATCATCGTCCGCGCGCTCGGCACCGGGGAGCAGGTCGAGCCTGACATCGCCGTCCACGATCTGCAGCCCGATGATCTCTACCTTCTGTGTTCGGATGGGTTGACCGGCATCGTGCCGGAAGGCTTGATTCAGCGGATTCTCACCCAACAACCGCCTCCCGCCGCCGAGGACGCCTGCGCCAGGCTGATCGATCTCGCAAACGGGGCGGGCGGGCCGGACAACATCACCCTCATCCTCGCCCGATTCGTCCTTCTCCCGGCCTGAATACAGGGTGCACAGCCAAGTCTGTCAGGGCGCCTTGGTTTTCAGGAAACGCGCCGTGGCCACCGTGGTCGGAGCGGCGGAGTCCAGCGCCTGCTTCAATGCGGGCAGATAGGACGCTGCCGTTTCGGCTTCAGGGCGGGGAGACGGGAACAGCGGTGCGGGGCTGGCGATCACAACGATCAACTCGTGACCGTATGGCGGTCCGATGCTCCAGAAACGCCCGCCGGCGCCGCGCTCACCCAGCCGGCGAACCGCACCGGGCTCCACACGACCGCTGACCTCCAAGGGGTTGGGCAACAGATGGATCACGTCGCCGTCCGACGTGAAATAATCCACTTGCAGATGCGCTGGGAAATCAGGGGTTGCGATGTCGAACATCAGGTCTTGGCCGCCCTTGAACGGCATTCCGGCAGCCTCCTTGAAACGGATCGACAAGGGTGTCGCCGAGCCGGCGTTGGCGGACCGGAGTGGGCCGATCAAGGTCAGAGGCTCGCACAGGGCAGGGGACGCGCGCTCGACGTCGACAGCGGCCCGCTGCCCGGTGAGGAGATCCTGGGCGAGCAACGCGAGGCTGTCCGGATCGGTATCGCCCGCGGTCAAGCCGGAGATCGCCACCCTCTGGTCCATGCCGATGGCGACATCCAGTTCGGCGCAATGAAACTCCGCCAAGGCGGTCCGCAGCGCCGACAGATCGGGCACGGTGGGAACAGGCAGAACGTCAGGATCGGAAGGTGGATGGGCGGAGACGGGCTCACTGTCCGCTGAGCCATCGGACGCCGCGCCGCCATGGTTCGGCCAAGCGGTCGCAGCGCCCCCGACAACGGCGATAAGCAGCGCCGTGGCGCATCGGTGCCGCCATGTCGTCGGGGTGTGGGAGGCCTTCACCGAATCCTGACCGTTGGCTATAAACTGGGATTTATGTAGCGCGCATTTTGGGCATCGCCAAGGGCGGAGGGGTTGTCACTCTCAGGGAAAGGTCGATCATATAATCTGTATTATGGAAAATATGATCACAAGGAAGCGAGCAGGGCGCCAATCCGTCCCTTCCGGCCTTCCGGTCGATGGATTATCGTCGCGGCTCGTTTCTGCATCCAATTCCATCGATGAAGGCTGCGCCTTATGCCTCGTTCCTCGTGGCTTTTCGGCCCCGCGTTGTCGCTCTGTCTGCTTCCGTTCGCCGCCGTGGCCCAGACGCCACCCGATTGCGCCAAACCATCCGGCCGTGCCGAGCGCACCATCTGCGCCAGCGCCGACTTGAAGGTCGTCGCCGAGGATATGGCGACGCTGCTGCGCGACACCTTGGGGAACACATCCATTGATGACAACCGGGATGCCATTGAGCGAGCGCAGAAAGCGTTCCTGACTGAACGTGACGCCGCTTGCGCCGACAAGTCCACCATTCCGGCCTGTCGAGCCCTGTATGAAAAACGCACCGCCGACCTTGCCGCTCAGAATTCAGCGGCGCAGAAGAAGCTGGCCACGGTCGTCGCCGGCATTCCAAAGGACGCCAAGGCCGCTGCCGCGGCGCTCCAGCGCTACAGCGGCGCGCCAGCAAAGGCATGGCTGGTCTATCTCCATCAGAGCGGCGCGGTGGCGGTGCCTGACAAGGACGCCACGGTGCGCCGGCTGGTGGACGAGATCTTGAACCAAGGTCTCCCTAAAGATCCCTATCTCCTTGAAGAGATGGCGAATCTCGGGGACGTCCCCAGCGCGCCGCTGAGCACGTCGCTGCTCTTCCTGCGTCACGTCATGTCGACCACGGAGATGGACGCGCCGTGCTTCCTGTTCACCAAACATGGGCAGCCGGCCTTCGAAGCCTTCGGCGCCTTCTGGGGCAACGCGCGCGACGAGACGCCCGGTCTGTGCAGCCCGCCCTCCTCCCTGTTCGATCTGCCGGAATGGAAGGCCGTCTCCACACACATGGACCCGGCCATCGAGCCGGCCTTGGTGGAACGCGGCAGCATCCGCCATGGCTATGAACGCCAGTTCGAGGTGGACGATCTTCAAGCGACGCTGGTGCCCAGCACGCTTCTTGAAGCGCCCATGTCCGCAGAAGCCAAGAAGATGGCCGAGCAGCGCGGCCGGGCCGTGGCCGCTTTTCGATCCTGGAGCGATTTCGACGTCTGGCCGGAGAAGGAATACCGCGCAGCGGTGAACGCTCTGCCGGCAGCCATCACTGCAACGTCAAAGCTTTACAGAGAAAAGTTCAAGCTGAATCCCCAGACGGCGGATCAGGCAGCCAGGGCGGCCGCGGACCGCTTCATTGCCGGGCGGCTGGGCCTCATCATGCCGGACGACTGACCGTCGCCCTGCCCCATCCCGTCACCAACCGACGGTCAAAGCTCGATGACGAGCCCGTCATAGGCGGGCTCGACACCGGGGGGAAGCAGCCGGCGGAGCGTGTCGTAATCCATGGTCTGGTCCATGTGCGTCAGGTAGGCCCGCTTGGGGCGCACCCGCGCGATCCATTCCAGCGTCAGGGCGAGATGGGCATGGACCGGGTGTGGCGGCTCGATCCGAGCGCAGTCGACCACCCACACCTCGACGCCTTCCAACGCCGTGAAGGCATCTTCATCCAATTTCACAACGTCGGTCGAATAGGCAAATTTATCAAAGCGATAGCCAAGGGTCTTCAGATAGCCGTGATCCTGCTCGAAGGGCACGATCCGGCGACCGCGCACCTCGAACGGGCCTTCCACGGCGCGAGGCGTCAACACCGGTCGGTAAAAGGGATCGCCGGGGCGCAGAGGCTCGAAGCAATAGCCGAAACGCCGCTCCAACTCGGCCAGATCATCGGCGCTGCCAAAGGCGTCGATGGGCGCGTGCATGGCGCGGCAGAGTTCCCGCAGCTCGTCGATGCCATGGGAATGGTCGGCGTGCTGGTGCGTCCACAGCACGGCGTCGAGCCGACGCACATCGGCGTTGAGAAGCTGCTGACGCAGGTCCGGCGAGGTGTCGACCAGGACGCTGACGCCACCGCCCTGCCCGGCCCTCTCCTGCTCCCACTCCACCAGGATGGATGGGCGCATCCGCTGGTTCCTGGGGTTCGCCGGGTCACATGAGCCCCAGCCGAGACCGATCACGGGGACGCCCCGCGATCCGCCGCAGCCAAGGATCGTGACCCGCTGGCCGGTCATGCGGCGGCCTGCCGGCCCGTGCCGGCGCGGGGGAACAGGCGGAAGAAGTTCTCGGTGGAGATTCGGGCCATGTCCGCCGTGTCCACGCCCTTGACCTCAGCGACGCAGGCCGCGGTGTGGGCGACGTAGGCGGGTTCGTTGCGCTTGCCGCGGAAGGGCACCGGCGCCAGATAGGGCGCGTCCGTCTCCACCAGAATCCGATCCAGCGGAACGTCCTTCACGATGGCGCGGAGATCCTCCGACTTCTTGAAGGTGACGATCCCGGACAGGGAGATATAGAAACCGAAATCCAGAGCCTCTTCAGCGAGTTGCCGCCCGGAGCTAAAGCAATGCAGCAAGCCGTTGACCGGCTGGCCGGCGGCTTCCTCGCGGACGATCCGCATGGTGTCGTCGTCGGCGTCGCGGGTGTGCACGATCAGCGGCAGGCCGGTCTCCAGGCTGGCCCGAATGTGCCGGCGGAAGCACTCCTGCTGAACGTCGCGCGGGCTCTTGTCGTAGAAGTAATCGAGCCCGGTCTCGCCCAGCCCGATCACCTTCGGGTGCTTCGACAATTCGACGAGGCGCTCGACGGTCACGCCGACGATCTCCTCCGCCGCCTGATGCGGATGGACGCCGAGCGAGCACAGAACGTCGTCGTACCGTTCGGCGACCGCCAGGATGCGGTCGAAGCGCGACAGGTAAGTGCAGATGGTCACCATCCGCCCCACCCCCGCCTGCCGGGCGCGGTCGACGACCTCGTCCAACTCCTCGGCGAAATCGGGAAAGTCGAGATGGCAGTGGCTATCGACCAGCATCGTTCGTCAGCTCTTCGCTTCGTCCACGTAGCGCGGAAACACGCCCTGCGGCGTGGGCAGCGGCGTGCCGGCGACCAGCGCCCCACCCGCCCCCAGCCGATCGAACCCTCGAGCCTCCGGCCCCTGCGCCAGCTGGTCCAGAATCTTCGCCGAGGCTTCCGGCATGATCGGCTGGGTCAGGATGGCGAGATGGCGGATGGTCTCGGCCAGCACGTACAGCACCGTGGCCATGCGCGCCGGATCGGTCTTCTTCAGCGCCCAGGGCGCCTGTTCGTCCACATAACGGTTGCCGTCGCCGATCACCGCCCAGATGGCGTCCAGTGCCTTATGGAAGGACTGCGACTGGATTTCCGCCCGGACGATCGGCAGCAGGTTGCGGGCGGCGCCGAGCAGGGCGTCGTCGGCCTCGGTGAAGGAGCCCGGTTGCGGCACGGCGGCCCCGCAGTTCTTGCCGATCATCGACAGGGAACGCTGCACGAGGTTCCCGTAATCGTTGGCGAGGTTGCCGTTGATCCGCTGCACCATCTGCTTGTGCGAGAAGTCGCCGTCGTTGCCGAAGGGCACCTCGCGCAGCAGGAAGTAGCGGGTCTGGTCCAGGCCATAGGTGTTGACCAACGTCTCCGGCGCGATGACGTTGCCCAGCGACTTCGACATCTTCTGGCCTTCGATGGTCCACCAGCCGTGCGCGAAGACGCGCTTGGGCGGGGCCAGCTTGGCGGCCATCAGGAAGGCCGGCCAGTAGACGGCGTGGAAGCGCAGGATGTCCTTGCCGACCATGTGCAGGTTGGCGGGCCAGTATTTGGCGTACTCGCCGCCCTCGTCCGGGAAGCCGACCGCGGTGATGTAGTTGGCCAGGGCGTCCAGCCAGACATACATGATGTGGTCGGGATTGCCGGGCACCGGAATGCCCCACTTGAAGGTGGTGCGGCTGACCGACAGATCCTTCAGCCCGGACTTCACGAAGGCCATAACCTCTTTGCGCTTGCCGGCGGGGGCGATGAAGTCCGGGTTCTGCTCGTAGAACTCCAGCAGGCGGTCCTGCCACGCCGACAGGCGGAAGAAGTAGGACGGTTCCTCCACCCACTCGCACTCGGCGCCGGTCGGGGCGATCTTCTTGCCCGACGGCGACGTGGTCAGCTCGTCCTCGCCGTAGAATGCCTCGTCGCGCACCGAGTACCAGCCGGCGTAGCTGCCGAGATAGATCTCGCCGGCCGATTCCAGGCGGCGCCACAGCTCCTGAACCGACGCGATGTGGCGCGGCTCGGTGGTGCGGATGAAATCGTCGTTGGAGAAGTTCATCAGCGAGACGAGGTCGCGGAAATTCTTCGACACGCGGTCGGTGAACTCCTGCGGCGCGATGCCGGCGTTCATGGCGGATTTCTCCACCTTCTGGCCGTGCTCGTCGGTGCCGGTGAGGAACTTCACGTCATAGCCGTCCAGCCGCATGAAGCGGGCCAGCACGTCGCAGGCGAGCGTGGTGTACGCATGCCCGATGTGGGGCACGTCGTTCACGTAGTAGATCGGAGTCGTCAGGTAGAAGGTCTTCGACCCGGTCATGGCAGAGGCTCTCCCGAGAATGCGCCGGCCCGGCGCGTTGCCGGCCCGGATGGGCGTGGTGTGTGTGTCGTCCGTGTTAAGTAGCAGCCGCTTCCAGCGTCGCCAAGGCGTTCAGGACCACCTGTTTGCGGTCGAGATTGGCGGATTCCGCACGGGCGAAATGGCGTTGGACCTTTTCCCACACCTCCACCCAACGTTCAAGGCCGCGGGCGTTGGCCAGACGGGTCATCAGGGCGGCCTCCCCGGCCACCACCTCCGCCGGCCAAGCGCCCCGGGCCAGCGACCGGACGAAGCGGGCCAGCCACCAGACGAGCAGGTCTGTGGCCGTCTCGTACAGCCCGTCGTCCTGCTTGCGGGTCAGCTTGTCGCCGAAGGCGTGGGCGGCGGTGATGTCCAGCCGCGGCAGGGTGCCGAGCAGCCCGATCAGTTCCCGGTAGAGATCGAGCCCGCCGGCCTCGGCCAGCCCGATGGCCCGCCCGATGCTGCCCTCCGCCAGCCGGGCGAGCGCCGCCCGGTCCTCACCGCCCAGGTCCGGACGATGCTGGGACAACAGGTTGAGGACCGTTTCCTCAGGAAGTGGTTGAAGCGTCAGCTTGCGGCAGCGGGAGCGGATGGTCGGCAGCATGCCGCCGGGGTTGTCGCTGACCAGAAGCAGCAGGGCGCCCGGCGGCGGCTCTTCCAGAATCTTGAGAATGGCGTTCAAGCCACTGAGATTCATGCGGTCAGCGCCGTCGATCACGGCCACGCGCCAGCCACCCTCGGCGGCGGTCTTGCGCAGGAAGGGGCCGATCTTGCGCACGTCGTCCACGGCGATATCGCGCTTCAGCCGGTCGCGCTTCTCGTCGCGTTGGCGCTCCACGGTCAGCAGGTCGGCGTGGCCGCCCGAGGCGACGCGGCGGAAGACCGGGGCGTCCGGGGGCAGCGTCAGCGAGGCGGGCGGCGGCGGCGCGCCGAACAGGCCGGCGTCCGGCGGCTCGAGCCCCTGGGACAGGACGAAGCGGGCGAAGCGGAAGGCCAGCGTCGCCTTGCCGATCCCCGGCGGGCCGCCGATCAACCAGGCGTGCGGCAGGCGCCCGGAGTTCCAGGCGTCGAGCAGCAGGCGCTCGGCGTCGTCATGGCCGGTCAGCTCCGGATTGCGGCGCGGGGCGAGGGCATCCTCCTCCGCGACCGGTTCGGGCGCGCGGGCGCGGCTCACCTCAGGAGGCTCCCAGTCGGCGGGTCACATGGTCCAGGATGGCCGCCTGCACCGCTTCGACGGGGTGGCCGGCATCGACAACCACGCAACGCTCCGGCTCCCGCGCGGCGATGTCGAGGAAGCCGTCGCGCAGACGGTGGTGGAAGGCGACGTCCATGCGCTCGTAGCGATCCTCCCCGCCGCGACGGGCGGCGGCGCGGGCCAGCCCCTCCTCCACCGGCAGGTCGAGGATCAGCGTCAGATCGGGCCGGAAGTCGCCCAGGGCGGTGGTCTGCAGCGTGGCGACCAGATCGCGCCCCAGCCCCAGCCCATAACCCTGATAGGCCATGGTGCTGTCGAAGAAGCGGTCGCAGATGACCCAGTGCCCGGCCTCCAAAGCCGGCCAGACGGTGCGCTCCAGATGGTCGCGGCGGGCGGCGGTGTGCAGCAGCGCCTCGGTCACCGGACCCCAGCGCCCGGTCTCGCCGGACACCAGAAGGCCACGGATCTCCTCGGCCCCCGGCGAACCGCCGGGCTCGCGGGTCAGCACCACCCGCTTCCCCCAACCGATCAGCGCGTTGGCGAGCAGGCGGATCTGGGTGGTCTTGCCCGCCCCTTCACCGCCCTCCAGCGTGATGAACCGCCCGCGCGTCATGGTCTGCTCCCGATGGTGATGAGGCCCGCCGCGTTCCGGATTCCGGCGGTGACGGGCCGGCTTACACCAATCAGCTCGCCCCGAAAATGAGGAACTTCGCCGCCGCCAGGGCGCGGCCCACGAAGCCCAGCTTCTCCACGTCCTGGGCGGCGACCACCGGGAACTCCTTGCCCGGGAAGCCCGGCGCGGAGACGACCACCTTGCCCACCACGTCGCCCTTCTTCACCGGCGCGGCGACCGGGGCGTTGCTGACCAGCGACACCTTCATGCCGCTGCGGTCGGCGCGGGCCATGGTGACCTTCATGTCCTCCGGCACGGTGACCGGAACGGTGTCCTGCGCGCCCAGCCAGAGCGGCACCTGATCGACCGTCTCGCCCGCCTTGAACAGGGCGTAGGTGGCGAATTCGCGGAAGCCCCACTCGATCAGCCGGGCCGATTCGTCGGCGCGGGCCTGCATGTTCGGCAGGCCGTTGACCACCAGGATGAGACGGCGCCCTTCCCGCTCGGCCGAGGCGGTCAGGCCGTAGCCGCCGGCCTCGGTGTGGCCGGTCTTCATGCCGTCGACGTCCATGCCGCGGTAGAGCAGCGGGTTGCGGTTGCCCTGGTTGATGCCGTGGTACTTGAACTCCCGGATCGAGTAATAATGGTAGTATTCCGGGAAATCCTTGATCAGATGCTCGGCCAGGATCGCGAGATCGCGGGCGGTCATGTAGTGGTTCGGGTCGGGCCAGCCCGTCGCGTTGGTCAGGTTGGTGTCCTTCAGACCCAATTCGCGGGCGCGCTTGTTCATGCGCTCGGCAAAGGCCGATTCGGAGCCGGCGAGACCTTCGGCAAAGACGATGCAGGCGTCGTTGCCCGACTGCACGATCACGCCCTTGATGAGGTCGTCGACCTTGATGTTGTTGTGCAGCTCCACGAACATCTTGGAGCCCTGCATCCGCCACGCGCGCTCCGACACCGGCAGCGTGCTCTCCAGAGTCAGCCGGCCTTCCTTGATCGCGTCGAAGACCATGTACATCGTCATGATCTTGCTCATCGAGGACGGCGCCATGCGCTGATCCGGGCTCTTCTCGAACAGCACGGTGTTCGAGGTGATATCGACCAGGATCGCCTGCTTGGCGATGGTTTCGATGCTGGCGGCGTGAGCCACCGGCCCCACCCCCGCCGCGAACAGCGCGACCGCAAGGCCCATGGCGAAACGGGTGCGGGCAACGCGGGTGCGGACGACAGCGACCATGACAACTCCCTTCGAAACGCGGACTGGACAAGACGTGAAACGGAACGAGGCCCGGTGCCGGGCCAAGCTTGGACTGGGCTCGCGGGTGATCAATCAACCACGATTTTGGCGTCGGTAAGGCCGGCTTGGAGGATCTGGCTCAAAACGGCGTCGGCGGAGTCCACGCTGGCCAGAGGCCCCACCCTCACCCGCTGCAGCCGCTGCCGGCCGGCGACCGTCTGGGTGACCTGCGCCTGTTGGCCGAGCGAGGCCAGACGGGCGCGCACGCGGGTGACGTTGTCCGGACTGCCGAAGGCGCCGACCTGCACGTAGATCTGCTCGTGGGGCTTCACCGGCAGTTCGGCGACCACCGGGGCCGGAACGAAGCGGCCGTCCACCATGTCGCCGGCCACCGTCGTGGGCGGCGGCACCGGGGCGCGGCTGACCGCGGCGGGGGTCGGACGGGCGGCGCCGCTGACCTCCACCGTGCCGCGCGGGGCGGCCTTCGGCGGCGGGCCGTCCAACTCCGCCAGCATCGGGGCCGGCGTGCCCTGGCGGGCCGCGGCGGCGACCGCGCGGCTTTCCTCCGCCAGAATCTGCACGCGCACCTTGGCCGTGCCCGTGCCTTCGAACCCAAGCAATTGCGCGCCGCGCCGCGACATGTCGATGATTCGCCCATTGGCGTAGGGGCCGCGGTCGTTGATGCGAACAACCAGCGACCGGCCGTTGTCGAGATTGGTGACGCGCACGAGGCTTGGCATGGGCAAGGTCTTGTGCGCGGCTGTCAGCTCATTTTGGTCGTAAACCTCGCCGTTGGCGGTGACCTTTTGGTGGAATCCCGGCCCATACCAGGAGGCGATCCCGGTTTCGCTGTAGGAGTAATCCTCGGCGGGATAGTACCAGACGCCGTTGACCTGATAGGGCTTGCCGACCTTGTAGACGCCGCTGCGCGGCAGTCCGGACGGGGATGCCGCGGGCGGCACGGACGCGCAGGCGGCGAGAGTCAGCGCTCCTGCGAGCACGACCGCCCCCCTCAGCATATGCGCGCGTCGCATGGCCCCACCCCGCTAAATCTGGTGGCGCCACTCTAGCCGAGTTACCTCTCCGCGCCAACCGCGCAACGCCCGTCAGGAGCCCCCCTGCGCTGCATCGCGGTCCTGGGCGGGCCCCGGAAACAGCGTGTCGGTCCGCCCCATCAGGCGGTAGGCGACGAGGCCGATCCATTCGCGGACCGGGTCCTGAAGCGCGTCGATCTGCTTGTCGAACTCGAACCGGAAGAAGGGGCGTCCACCGAAGCGCGTGCGGTAATCCACCGGATGGGGAATCACCTCCCAGCCGATGCGCCGGAAGATGCCGACCGACCGCGGCATGTGCATGGCCGAGGTCACGAGAACCCATTGCTCGCCCGCCTTCGGCTGGACGAGCCGCTGGCTGAACAGGGCGTTTTCCCAGGTATTCCGGGACTCGTTCTCATAGGTCACGTGGTCCGGGTCGATTCCGACCTGCCGAAGCGCGCCGCGGACCGCGAGGTCCTCCCGCAGTTCCAGGGCATCCTGCCCGGCCAGCCGTCCCGAGCCGCCGGAGAAGACCGCGTGCGCCTGGGGATAGCGACGGATCAGTTCGGCAAAGGCGAGAACGCGCTCCGCCGCGTCGTTGAGGGACGGTTCCCCCCGGTCGCGGGTGATCGGGGGATTCACCGCCCCACCCAGCATGATGATTCCGTCCACCCGCCCCGGCAGGTCGGGACGGGGAAAACGCTCTTCCAGTGGCAGCGCCACCCAGGAAGCGATCGGCGTGACCATGACGATGACGAAGCCGACGGTCACCGCCACGACCAGCCGCCGCCCCCAATGGGCCAGACGGCGGGTGAACAGCAGCGCCGTCCCGGCGGTGAGGATCAGCACGAGCAGATTGCCCGGCGAGACCAGGAGCCACAGCAGCTTCGACAGCACGAAGGACAACAGCCGACCTCCCCTTTCGATTTTCGGTGGTTTCTAGATACGGATGTTCACCCCCGATGCCCAGGGGGCGACGGCACGGTAACGAATCCGCCATCAATCCGTAACAGCGGCGTCTTCGGCGGCGGGTAAGGTCCGCGGTGCAACCAAGGATTTCCCGCATATGCTGTCGAACATTTCCATCGGCACGCGAATCGCGCTGCTGGTCGCCGCGTCCGTGGTCACCTTGGGCCTGCTGGGCGGGACGGTCACCGTCGGTGCCCAGCGCATGTTCGAGGCGACCGCCGAACTGGACCAGTTCCGCGACGCCTATGAGCACACGGCGGCCATCGAGCGCCGGGCCAGCCGCCTGCGCTTCCAGGCGTTGCGCTTCGTGGCCGATCGGGACGAGGCGGCGGCCGAGGCCTTCGCGAAGAACGCGGAGGAGGCCTCGCGCCTGCTGGACAACCTCAAGGAACGCGGCGCGGAGCGCCTGCCGCAGGAGGAACTGGACCATCTGTCGCAGGGCATCGGCACGCTGAAGGAGCGCTTCTCGTCGGTGGTCGCGCGGGCCAAGGAACTGGGGCTGTCCGACGACAGCGGTCTGCGCGGCGTCCTGCGCTCTTCGGCCCGCGCCATCGAGGATGAGCTGAAGCAGTGGCCGAACGCCGACAAGCTGACCGGCCGCATGGAATCCATGCGGAAGATGGAGAAGGACTTCATCATCTACAGCGACGAATCGCTGCTGTCCGGCCATCGCAAGGCCTTCAACGAATTCACCTTCTTCCTCGCCGATTCGGGCCTGGACGCGGCCACCCAGACCAGGCTGGAGAAGCAGGCCCGCACCTACCGCACCGACCTTGGCCGCTTCGTGGATGCCACCAAGGCGTTCCGGGCCGAGGTGCAGACCTTCAACGACGCCTTCCAGGCCATGGTACCGCGTTTCGAGGCGCTGCTGGAGTCGGCCAACGCCGGCATGGCCGGTGCGGTGGAGACGCAGAACCGGGTGCGCGGCGAGGTGATCGCCAACGTGCTCCAGGTCGGCTCCGTCCTGCTGGTCGGTTTCGCGATCATCAGCCTGCTCGTCGCCCGCAGCATCACCCGGCCGCTGCGCCTGATCGAAGGCGTGATGGAACGGCTGGCCGGCGGCGACCGGACGGCCACCGTGCCGGAGACCGGGCGGCGCGACGAGATCGGTGCGATGGCCCGCGCGGTCAGTGTGTTCAAGGAGAATCTTCAGCGCACGCATGAGCTGGAGCAGGAGTCCCGCCGGGCCGAACGGCGGGCGGAGGAGGAGCGGGAAAGCGCGCTGCGCGCCATCGCTCACGATTTCGATTCGGCCTTCGGGCGCGTGCTGCACACGGTCAGCCACGCCGCCGACCAGATCCGCAACGGCGCCCACATCCTGCGCGACACCGCGGAGAAGATGAAGGAGCAGGCGCTCGACACCTCGGAGAAGGCGGAGCAGACCTCCGAGGTGGTCGGCATCGTCAACAACGTGTCGCGCACCCTCTCCGCCTCCATCGGCGAGATCGGCGGGCGGGTGACCACCTCCAGCACGGCGATCCGCCGCGCCGTGGATCACGCCCGGCAGAGCGACTCGGCGGTGGCGGCGCTGGCCGACAGCTCGCAGCGGATCGGGGAGATCGTCCGGCTGATCAACGACATCGCCGGGCAGACGAACCTGCTGGCCCTGAACGCCACCATCGAGGCCGCCCGCGCCGGAGAGGCCGGCAAAGGCTTCGCCGTCGTCGCGTCGGAGGTGAAGGTTTTGGCCAACCAGACGGCCAAGGCGACCGAGGACATCGCCGGTCAGGTCGGCGCCATCCAGGAGGCCACCGGTTCCGTCGTCGAGGCGATCCGGGCCATCCGGACCACCGTGGAGGAGGTTGCCCACCTGTCGGAGGACGTGTCCGCCGCCGTGCGCGACCAGCTTGAGCAGACCGAGGAGATCGTCGGTGCGGTGGGCCGGGCCAACGACAACACCCACGAGGTGACCGAGAGCGTCAGCACCATGGCGATCACCGCCGCGGAAACCGGCAAGTCGGCCATCGAAATGATCTACTCCGCCGCCCAGCTGGCCGACGAACTCCGGCAGCTTGAAGCCGACGCCGACCGCTTCGTGTCCTCGATCAGGATCTGAGGCAGCAAGCGGTCAGGCACTCTTCAGACAAAGAGAAAGGGCAGGAGCCGAAGCCCCTGCCCTTTCTCGCTTTTTGGGGTCTGGATGACCGGCCTTACGCGGCCAGCATCTCCAGCGCCTTCTGCAGCTTGTCGCGGGCCTGCTCCGCGGTGTCGCGGCGGTCGCGCTGCTCTTCGATCACCTCTTCCGGCGCCTTGGCGACGAACTGCTCGTTCGACAGCTTGGCGTCGATCTTCTTGATCTCGCCGGACAGCTTCTCGATCTCCTTGGTCAGGCGCGCCCGCTCCTTGTCGAGGTCGACGATGCCTTCCAGCGGCAGGATCAGCGTGGCCTCGTCCAGCACCGCCTGGACGGCGCTCTTGGGCACAGGGCCGGACAGCGGCTCGACGCTGGCCAGACGGGCCATGCGCAGGATCAGGTCGCGATGCGTGTCCAGCCGCTTCAAGCTCTCCGGACCGGCGTCCTTCAGCTTCAGCTCGATCTGCGCCGCCGGCGGCACGTTCATTTCCGACCGCATGGAGCGGACCGAGGAGATCGCCCGCACCACCCAATCCATCTCGTCACGGGCGGCCGGGTCGATCAGTTCCGCGCCATGCTCCGGCCAGCGGGCGGAGATCAGGCGGTTCGCCCGGTCTTCCGAAAGCTGCTCCCACAGCTCCTCCGTGATGAAGGGCATCAGCGGGTGGAGCATGTGCAGGATCTCGTCCAGCACCCAGGCGGTGGTCGCCCGCGTCTCGGCGATGGCGGCCTCGTCCGTGCCGCTCAGGATCGGCTTGGTGAACTCCAGGTACCAGTCGCAGAAGGTGCCCCAGGTGAAGGCATAGGCGGTGTTGGCGGCCTCGTTGAACTTGTAGGCCTCGATGGACTCGCCGACCTTCTTCGCCGCCTCCGCCAGGGCGCTGACGATCCAGCGGTTGACCGTCTGGGTCAGCCCGACCGGCTTGAAGCCGGGGACCGGGGCCACCCCGTTCATCTGGGTGTAGCGTGCGGCGTTCCACAGCTTCGTCGCGAAGTTGCGGTAGCCCTCGACGCGGCTGACCGCCAGCTTGATGTCGCGCCCCTGGGCGGCCATGGCCGTCAGGGTGAAGCGCAGGGCATCGGTGCCGTACTGGTCGATCAGTTCCAGCGGGTCGATGACGTTGCCCTTGGACTTCGACATCTTCTGGCCCTTCTCGTCGCGGACCAGGGCATGGATGTAGACCGTCCGGAAAGGCACGTCCTTCATGAAGTGCAGGCCCATCATCATCATCCGGGCGACCCAGAAGAAGATGATGTCGAAGCCCGTCACCAGCACGTCGGTCGGGTAGTAACGCGCCAGCTCCGGCGTCTCGTCCGGCCAGCCCAGCGTGGAGAAGGGCCACAGGGCCGACGAGAACCAGGTGTCCAGGACGTCCTGGTCGCGGGTCAGCGCCACGTCCTCGCCGTAATGGGCCTTGGCCGCGGCGATGGCCGCCTCCTCCGTCTCCTCGACGAAGAAATGGCCATCCGGGCCGTACCAGGCGGGGATCTGATGGCCCCACCAGATCTGGCGGCTGATGCACCAGGGCTGGATGTTGCGCATCCATTCGAAATAGGTGTTCTCCCATTGCTTGGGAACGAACACGGTCTTGCCGGTCTCCACGGCCTCGATGGCCGGCTTGGCGAGCGTGGCGGCGTCGACGTACCACTGGTCGGTCAGCCAGGGCTCGATGGCGACGCCGGAGCGGTCGCCGTGCGGCACCATGTGGGTGTGCGGTTCGATCTTCTCCAACAGGCCCAGCGCCTCCAACTCGGCCACGACCTTCTTGCGCGCCTCGTAGCGGTCGAGTCCGCGGTAGGCCTCGGGGACCTCGTCGCCGGTGATGCGGGCGTCGCGGTCCATGATGTTGATGGCCGCGAGGTTGTTGCGTCGTCCGACCTCGAAGTCGTTGAAGTCGTGGGCCGGGGTGATCTTCACGGCACCCGAGCCGGTCTCCGGGTCAGCGTACTCGTCGCCGACGATGGGGATCAGGCGGCCGACCAACGGCAGGACGACGTTCTTGCCGATCAGGTCCTTGTAGCGCTCATCCTCCGGATGCACGGCGACGCCGGTGTCGCCCAGCATCGTCTCGGGACGCGTGGTGGCGACCACGATGAAGCGGTCGGCCTCGCCTTCGATCGGATAGCGGAAGTGCCAGAGGTTGCCCTTGATCTCCTTCTGCTCGACCTCGAGGTCGGAAATGGCGGTGTGCAGCTTGGGGTCCCAGTTGACCAGCCGCTTGTCCTTGTAGATCAGGCCCTGTTTGTGCAGCTCCACGAACACCTTGCGGACGGCGCGGCTCAGCCCCTCGTCCATGGTGAAGCGTTCGCGCGGCCAGTCGGGCGAGGCGCCCAGCCGGCGCAGCTGGCGGGTGATGGTGCCGCCCGATTCGGCCTTCCACTCCCACACCTTGTCGATGAAGGCGTCGCGGCCGAAGTCGTGGCGCGTCTTGCCTTCCTTGGCGAGGTTCCGTTCCACGACCATCTGGGTCGCGATACCGGCGTGGTCGGTGCCCGGCTGCCACAGCGCGTCGCGCCCGCGCATCCGGTTGTAGCGGGTCAGAACGTCCTGGAGCGTGAAGGTCAGCGCGTGGCCCATGTGCAGGCTGCCGGTCACGTTCGGCGGCGGCATCATGATGGTGTAGGGCTTGCCGTTCGACTCGGTCTTCGCCGCGAACGCGCCCGTCTCTTCCCACAGCCGGTAGTGCTTTTCCTCGACCTCGGCGGGCCGGTACGTCTTTTCCAACATCACCAGGAACTTTCGCTTACGAATTCAAACGGAATGCGTGGCGGGCGTGACGCCGCTCAGAATTTTTGGGAGCGCCGGATCATCCGGTCGATTTCCTGCTGCACCAGCCGTTCGACGATGGTCGGCAGATTCTCGTCCAGCCACTCCTTCAGCAGCGGCTTCAACAGCTCGCGGACGACTTCCTCCACGGTGCGGACGCCGACGGGCATCGGGCCGATGGACAGGTCGTCGCCGAGCTGGCGCGCCAGATGCGTGAAATGGTGGGACGATTCCTCGGCCACCCGGCGGGAGATCAGCCCGTCGTCGAGACCCGACGGACGAATGCGCGGCCGCGGCGGGGGCGGTTCGTCGTCATCGAAATCATCGAAGGCCGGCGCCGGACGCTTCGCGGCGGGACGCGGCGGCGGAGGCGGCGGTTCGGGGTCCGGCGCATGATACGCCGGTTCCGGGTCGGCCATGCCACCGAAGGCCGGCTCGTCGCGCCACGGATCAGGCTCCGGCTCGTCGGGCTCGTCCCTCCCCTCGTCCCGGAGCATCTGCGTGAGTTCCAGAACGTCGTCGTCGTCATCCTCCATGGGGGGAGGCGGCGGAGGGGGCGGAGGAGGTGGCGGCGGGGGTGGAGGTGGTGGGGGCGGCGGAGGGGGCGCCGCTTCCGCCTTCGCGGGTTCGCCGTCCTCCGAGATGATGCGGCGGATGGAGGCGAGGATCTCCTCCATCGACGGTTCTTGCTGGCCTTTATCGCTCATCGTGGCAAACCCGGGGACGTCATCCTGACGCGGACACTAGGGCAGGACTGGGTAAAAAGCCACCAGACAAAAACGGCCCGCCGAGGCGGGCCGTTTCGATCATCCGGGGACGATCACCCTGGAAGGTGCGTTCAAGTGCGATCACTCCGGCACGCCGGTTCCGATCCACTTGTTCCGCACCTGCTTGTAGTGCGTATCGGCGTCGTAATACTGGACCGGCAGGTTGAGCTGCCGCGCCGTCAACTGGCCGATGGCGCCGAGGACGGTGAAGGCCTGGACCATCTCGGTCCGCTGGGCGCGGACGAGGTTGACGCGGGCGTTGAGCAGTTCCTGCTCTTGGTTCAGCACGTCGAGCACGGTGCGCGACCCGACCTGGGCTTCCTGCCGCACGCCTTCCAGCGCGATCTCGGCGGCCCGGATCTGGGAGTTGTAGGACTCGATGCTCGCCCGCGCGGCCTGCAGGCCCTGCCACGCGCTGATCGCCGCCTCGACCGCTTGGCGGCGGGTGTCGTCGATCTGCAGACGGGCCTGATTCGCCGTGTGCTTCGCCTCGCGGGTCAGCGCTTCCGGCAGGCCGGCCTGATAGAGCGGGATGGTGATCTGCGCGGTGAGCTGAGCGCCGTCCTGCCGCTTGATGTCGATGCCCGACGAACGGCCGGCGTCGATGGTGCGGTTGGCCTGCGCCGACAGGTTGGCCGACGGGAGCAGGCGGCCGAACTGCTGGTCCACCGCCTCGCGCTGCGCCGCCTCGGTGTAAGTTGCCGACAGCACCGACGGGTTGTTGGAGCGGGCCATCTCGACGACCTCGTCGAGCGTCCCCGGCAGCTTGAACTTCGGCTTCGGCGCCTTCAGCTTGCCGGGCATCGAGCCGACGACGCGCTCATAGGTCGCGCGCGACGCCTGGAGCGTGCCTTCGGCGGAGATGCGCGCGGCGATGGAGGCGGCCAGGCGCGATTCGGACTGGCTGACGTCGGTGCGGGTGTATTCGCCGACGCGGAAGCGGTCGCGGGCGGCGTCGAGCTGGCGGCGGAGGACCTGCTCGTTGTTCGCCTGAAGCTCCAGCACCGCCTGGTTCTGCACGACGTCCAGATAGGCCGCCGCGGCGTTCAGCAGGATCTGCTGCTCGTTGGCGAGCACGGTGGCGCGCTGGGCTTCGACGGTGCGTTCGGCACGGCGGACGGCCGGACCTACGGTCGCGTCATAGAGCGGCTGGGTGGCGGTGACGCCGACGCTTTTGGCGTTGTTCTCGGAACCGGTTTCGCCGCCTTGAAAGGTGCTGTTGGTGGCGTTGCGGGTGATGCCCGCCGTCGCCCGCACCGTCGGACGGTAGCCGGAGAGGGCCTGCGGGACGCTTTCGTCCACGGCGCGCTGGCGGGCGCGCTGGGCGGCGAGCGCCGGGTTGTTGGAATAGGCCTGCGCTAGCGCGTCTTCGAGGGATTGGGCCGACGCGGTGTCGATGCCCCCGACGAAGGCGACCCCCAGCGTGAGGGCGGTCGCCATCAAGTGGCGCGCGAAACGGCTTCGCACAGTCATGTTCAATAGACCTTCATGTTCGGGTCGATTCGGCGCGCCCAGGCATCCACCCCGCCATTCAGATTGGTGGCGCGGGAAAATCCCTGGGAACGCAACCACATGGTCACCTGCGCACTGCGCCCGCCGTGGTGACAGACGACCACGATGTCGCGGTCCCGCGGCAACTCCCCGACGCGGGCGGGCAGCGCCCCCATCGGAATGTGGAGGCTGTCGGGAAGGGCGCAGATCGCCACCTCCCCCGGTTCCCGTACGTCGAGCACCAACGGATCGCCACCCGATGTCCGGATGCGGTCCAGATCTTCGACGTCCATGTCAAACGGCGCCGGCATGCCTTGATTCTCCGCTGCGGGCCGCAGGACCGCGGCCGGTGAAAGGCAAGGTGACAGGCTGGGGGGCGGGTCGACAGGGGCCGAGGCCCCTGGGATCACTCACTCTGCGATCAGAATACGAATTTCGGCTTGGCTTCGAAACCGGGCAGCGGGTGCGTGTGCGCCTCGAACAGCGTGCGGGCCGAGGTAACGCCGCCGCTGCGCTGGAAGAGCTTCACCTCGCCCACCCCACGGTCGCCCATGACGGCGCTCACCAGACGCCCGCCCTCGGCCAGCTGGGCCAGGATGCCGTCCGGCACCTCCGACACCAAGCCTTCGATCACGATCACGTCGTAAGGGGCCTGCTGCGGATAGCCCTCGGCGAGGGGCGCCGCGATGATGACGGCGTTGTCGGCACCGACGGCGGTCAGCGCCTCCGTGGCCTGCCCGGCCAGCTCGGCGTCGGACTCGATGCCGACGACGGTCGCGGCGAGGCGGGCCAGCACGGCGGTCGAGTAGCCGGAGCCGCTGCCGATGTCGAGCACGACGTCGGTCGCGTCGATGCCCACTTCCTGGAGCATGCGGGCGAAGACCATCGGCTCCATCAGATAGCGGCCTTTGCCGATGGCGAGATCCTCGTCCACATAGGCAATGCCGCGCGCCGCCTTCGGCACGAACTGTTCACGGGGAATGTCGAGCATGGCGTCGACCAGACGCTGGTCGGTCACCTTGTTCGGTCGGATCTGCCCTTCGACCATGTTGAGGCGGGCGGCGGCGTATTCGGACATGGCGGTCGCTTACAATCTGGTGGACGGAGCGCGGCGCCAAGCCGTGGTGCGCGGCCTCGCTGCCTTGTCGCGTATATATCTTCAAAGTCCCACGAACACAACGCCGCACCGGTTCGGCGGAAAACGCCACAAAGGCGCTTGACCACCCCCGTGAACAGCAGTATACGTCCGCTCCCACGCCGCGGCGCTCCCGCTAGGGGGTGCCGGACGCAAGGATGGCGCGGTGGCAGAGTGGTGATGCAGCGGACTGCAAATCCGTGTACGTGGGTTCGATTCCCGCCCGTGCCTCCATCCTTGATGCGGCTGAGACAGCAGCAAAATCAAAGCGTTCGATAAGCATCGTGCCTGTGCGGCCCGGTGCTTTTCCGCGTTTTGGCGTTGCGCTTCTCCGGCCCCCTGCCCTGCCCCAGCCGTCTTTTTTTGCCATCAAAAGACTTGGCAAGCGTCGGAGGGTCGGCTATATAGCCGCCCACGCCGGACGTTGCGCCTCGCAAGGGCCGGTCAGACTGATCCCGGTTAGCTCAGTCGGTAGAGCAGCGGACTGTTAATCCGCGTGTCGCTGGTTCGAGTCCAGCACCGGGAGCCACTTCGATGAAAAGGCCGAGTCCTCGCGGACTCGGCCTTTTCTCATAGCGGTCACTCATATCGTCCCTTAGCCGCCACCGCTTCCGGCATCATCCGAAGGAACGAGCGTTCCGACCGAAGGCTTGATGCCGCCGCAACGCTTCCGGCGCTACAATTCCACCGGACACCCACACGAGTCGGGATTGCGCCTGTTCAGCGGTGGAGGCGACCCATGACCATTCTCCCCCTCAACTTTCGACCCTTCACACCAAAGGCGGCTCCCCCTCGGCCCGACGGCCGGCAGGAAGACGGTGGCTGGGTCGCCGCGGTGGCGATCATCGCCCTCGCCATGGCTGTGGCCGTCGCCCTGCTCGGCGTCGATTGGCACCGGATGCTGGTCCACGGCGATGCGGTGCTGCCGGAAAACCAGCGGTCCATGGTGGTTGCACCGATGCCCCGGTGAAATGCCGCGTTTGGGCCGAAAACCCGATGGCCGGTCGCCCCCCCGCGACTGTCGATCGAGGCGGCTTTCTATCGAGGTTGCGGATCGTCGTAGATCAGGCGGTTGTCCGCCGCCTCGCCGGCGGGATCACCGATGTCGCGTTTCCATTCGCCGCACCAATCGGTGGACAGGGTGATCGGAAAGCGCCCCTCCGTATCGCGCGGCGTCACCTGCGGCGGAAAGCGGCGGCACAGGCCCTTCGGTCCCCTCTGGCGGATGCCCTGCCCTTCCCAGAACAGGCAGGTGTAGCAATTGTCGATTCGCTTCATCGTGGGGACGCGCTCCTTCCTTCAACGACGGCGCCCCGGGGCGGCGATCCGGCCCGGGAGCGGCGGCAGTGTCGGCCAGCCGCCCCCTCCGCGTCGATGAAGAAATGCGCGCCGGTGTCGGTGGCGCGTCACTCGTGCCGCGGCTTGCCTTTGCGCATGTCATCGGAGTGCTGGACGTAGAAGGCCTTGATCTCCGCATCCAGTTCGAGCTTCCGGCGCTCGCCGGGCGAACCGGCGGGCTCGTCGGCGAGACGCTGAAATTCCGCCACCGCCTGTTCGAGTTCGCGTTCGCTGTTGATGGGCATCGTCCCGTCCTTCGTGGTGTCGCTGGTACGGGTAACGCTGCGCGGCGGGCGGAGGTTTCACGGCCCCGACGAGGGGGCTCCGGCCGATTCGGAAATCCCCTTGATGGTTGCGTGCCGACGCTCATGTTTAATCCGGGGATCGAGCAGTCCGGCGTCCGCCCGACTCGACTCCGGCAAGGGAGGGAAGCATGACGGGTCGCTGGCGCCGCATCCCCTGGACGATGACCTTCGTGACGGCCTTCCTTGCGCTGTTTGTTGCCATCACCGCGGCACGGGCGGATCAACTCGACGCGGCGAAGCTTGCGGGAGCCCTGGTCCGCATCTCCGCCACCATCCTGCCCGACAGCCAGAGCGCCCGCTCGCTCGGTACGGAGCGCGAGGGCACCGGCGTCGTCATCGACGGGTCCGGGCTGATCCTCACCATCGGCTACACGATTCTGGAGGCGTCGCAGCTTCAGGTCACCACCGGCGAAGGGCGCGGCTATCCCGCCGAGTTCGTGGCGTACGATCAGGCCAGCGGATTCGGCTTGCTGCGCGCCGGCATGGGCTTCAGCGCCGCGCCCGTCCGGCTCGGCGACTCCGACGCGATCAAGGAGGGGGAGCGCGCCATGGTGCTCACCCGTCAGGGTTCCACCGGGGTGCAGCCGGTGCTGATCGCCGCGAAACGCGAGTTCGCTGGCTATTGGGAGTATCTGCTGGACGAGGCGATCTTCACCACGCCGCCGATCATGGGCTTCAACGGCGCCGCCCTGATCGATCGCAAGGGTGAACTGGTCGGGATCGGCTCGCTGATCGTGCGCGACGCGGTGCCGGCCCATGGCGGCGTTCCCGGCAACATGTTCGTTCCTGTCTCCGCCCTGAAACCGATTCTGGCCGATCTCCTGGCCTTCGGGCGGCGGCAGGAGCCGGCGCGGCCCTGGCTCGGCGTCACGCTGCGCGAGGAGCAGGGCCGCCTGATGGTCGAACGGGTCACCCCGCAGAGTCCCGCGGCGACGGTTGGAATCCAACCGGGCGACATGATTGTCGGGGTCGCCGGCCAGCGGCCGAAAGGATTGGCGGACTTCTACCGCAAGGTCTGGGGTCTCGGTCCCGCCGGCGTCACCGTGCCGCTGGAACTGCTGCGCGGCCCCAAGCTGGAGCCGGTCGCCGTGCCGTCCGCCGACCGCTACAGCACGCTGAAGCTGAACCCGACCTTCTGAGGGAGAATCCCCGGTCGTCTCGCCCCGGACGGGCGGATGCGCTACATCCTTGGGCCGTGAACGCATCGCAAGGCAGGGAGTCCCGCCCGTGGATCATCCGGACATCGAGGTCCAAGAGAAGAAGAGAGCCTACAGCGGCTATCTCAAGGTCGACGTCTACCGCCTGCGCCACAGGAAGTTCGACGGCTCCTGGACCGGCGTCCTGCCGCCGCGGGAGGTCTGCGTGCGCGGCGAGGCCGTTGGCGTGCTGCTCTACGACCCGGACCGCGACAGCGTGGTGCTGATCGAACAGTTCCGGGTCGGATCGGCTTCCGCGGGCGGGTTGGCGTGGCTCACGGAAATCGTCGCCGGTCTTCTGGACGACGGCGAGACACCGGAGCAGGTGGCGCGGCGCGAGGCCTTGGAGGAGGCTGGCTGCACCGTCCAGGACATCGAGACGATCTGCGACTATTACCCAAGCCCGGGCGCCTACGACGAGCATGTCACCGTGTTCTGCGGGCGGGTGGACAGCCGGGGCCTCGCCGCGACGGGCGGCTGCGCGGATGAACACGAGGACATCCGCATCATGGTCGTCCCGGCCGACGAGGCGATCCGGCTCCTCGACGAAAACAAGCTCAACAACTCCATCGCCATCATCGCGCTGGGCTGGTTCGCGCGGAACCGCGACCGGCTGCGCGGCCAGTGGATTGGAAAATAGAGGGGATTGGAAAATAGAAAGAACGAATTGATCTCGTTCAATGCTGCATTTCACAAGCCGACCTTGAATTCCCTGGTGCGCAATCCGATAGTGTTGCCCGGTTCATCATTCGATTCGGGAGACAGTTCGTGGACATCCGCACCGGCTTCATCGGCTCCATCGGCAACACGCCGCTGATTCGGCTGGAAGGGCCGTCGAAGGCCACAGGATGCGAGATCCTGGGCAAGGCGGAGTTCCTCAACCCCGGCGGCTCGGTGAAGGACCGCGCGGCCCTGGCCATCGTCCGCGACGCCGAACGCCGGGGCCTGCTGCGCCCCGGCGGCACCATCGTCGAGGGTACGGCGGGCAACACCGGCATCGGGCTGGCGCTGGTCGGCAACGCACTCGGCTACCGCACCGTCATCGTGATGCCCGAGACGCAGAGCCAGGAGAAGAAGGACATGCTGCGCCTGATCGGCGCCGACCTTCGCCTGGTGCCGGCGGTGCCCTACTCCAACCCCGACAACTATGTCCGCTATTCAGGCCGGCTGGCCGAGGAATTGGCGAAGACCGAGCCGAACGGCGCCGTCTGGGCCAATCAGTTCGACAATGTGGCGAACCGCGAGGGCCACCGCCTGACCACCGGTCCGGAAATCTGGACCCAGACCGAGGGGCGGATCGACGCCTTCACCTGCGCGGTGGGGAGCGGCGGCACGCTGGCCGGCGTCGGGCTGGCTCTGAAGGAGCGCAACCCGGACGTCCGCATCGTTCTGGCCGACCCGATGGGCGCCTCCCTCTACCATCACTACGCCCATGGGACGCTGAAGGCCGAGGGCAGCTCGATCACCGAAGGCATCGGCCAGGGCCGAATCACCGCCAACCTGGAGGGCGCTCCGGTCGATCAGGCGCTGCAGATCACCGACGAGGAAGCCCTGCCGGTCATCTTCGACCTGATCAAGTCGCAGGGTCTGGTGCTGGGCGGCTCGTCGGGCATCAACATCGCGGCGGCCATCCGCATCGCCAAGGAGATGGGGCCGGGCCACACCATCGTGACGATTCTCTGCGACGGAGGGCAGCGCTACCAATCGAAACTCTTCAATCCGGCGTTCCTGCGTGAGAAGAATCTGCCTGTGCCCGATTGGCTGGATTCGTAAACGCACCCGAGGTTCCATGGAGCTGATCTTCCGCGAGGACGCTTACGCCACCTCCTGCACCGCCACCGTGACATCCGCGGACGAGCGGGGCATCCGTTTGGACCGGACGGTCTTCTACCCCAACGGCGGCGGCCAGCCCGGCGACACCGGGCTGCTGCGCGTCGCCGGTGCCACGCTGCGCATCGTCGACACGGTGAAGGGCGACGGGCCGGACGACGTCATCCATGTGCCCGAGCCCGGCGCGTCCCTGCCCGCTCCCGGCACCCCGGTGGAAGCCGAGATCGACTGGGACCGCCGGCACCGCCACATGCGGATGCACACGGCGCTGCACCTCGTCTGCGCGGTCCTGCCCGGCGCCTCGATCACCGGCGCCCAGGTCGGGACGGAGCGCAGCCGGGTCGATTTCAATGTCCCGACCGAGGGGCTCGACAAGGAGGCCATCGCGGCGGCCCTGAACCGGCTGGTCGCCGCGGACACGCCGGTCGGCTCGCTGTGGATCACCGACGCGGAGCTGGACGCCAACCCCGAGCTGATCCGCACCCTGACGGTCAAGCCGCCGCGCGGCCATGGCCGCGTCCGGCTGGTGGACATCGCCGGGGTTGACCGCCAGCCCTGCGGCGGCACCCATGTGAAGCGGCTGGGCGAGATCGGCGCGCTCGACGTCGTGAAGATCGAGAACAAGGGCAAGCAGAACCGGCGCGTGATCGTCGCGCTGCGCGATTGAACGGGGAGCATTTCTCATGACCGATTCGCACAATACGCTCACCCTCCCCGGCCCGATCGTTCCGACGGGCTGGCTGGCCGAACGGCTGGGCCAGCCGGGCCTGCGCGTCCTCGACGCCTCCTGGTTCATGCCCGGCTCCGGCCGTGACCCGGGCGCCGAGTTCCTGGAGCGCCACATCCCCGGCGCCGTGCGCATCGACATCGACGAGGTGGCGCAGCCGGACACCCACCCCCTGCCGCACATGGTGCCGGACGAGGCGACCTTCGCGGCCAAGGTCGGGGCGCTCGGTGTCGGCAGCGGCGACACGGTGATCGTCTATGACAGCGCCGGCATGGCCACCGCCGCCGCGCGCGTCTGGTGGATGTTCCGTCTGTTCGGGCACGGCCGCGTCGCCGTTTTGGACGGCGGCCTGCCGAAATGGATCGCGGAGGGCCAGCCTCTGGAATCCGGTCCGGCCGACCCGACCCCAGCGGCGTTCACGGCGGCACTGCGACCCAGCCTGCTCCGCCGGGCCGACGAGGTTCTCGCCAACATCGACTCGCGGGTCGATCAGGTGGTGGACGCCCGGGCCGCCAACCGCTACGAGGGCGCCGTCGTCGAACCCTGGCCGGGCCGCCGCAGCGGGCGCATCCCCGGCAGCCTGAACCTGCCCTTCAACGAGCTGGTCGACGCGGACACCAAGACCCTGCTGCCGCCGGAAGCCATTGCGGAGCGGGCGAAGGGCGCCGGGCTCGACCTGGAGCGTCCCATCGTCGCCTCCTGCGGCAGCGGCGTGACCGCCTGCGTGCTCGCGCTTGGGCTGGCCGCGGCCGGCAAGGAGGATGTGGCCGTCTATGACGGGTCCTGGGCGGAATGGGGCCTGCGCTCCGATCTGCCGCTGGAAACCGGCCCCCTCGAAAACAAGCCGGTGAAAGGATGAGCGACACCCTGAGCATCCGCCACTACGAGGCGGCGGACCGCGACGACGTGGTGGCGCTGTGGACCGCCTGCAACCTCGTGGTGCCGTGGAACGACCCGGTGGCCGACATCGCGCTCGCCGTGTCGAAGCCGAACGCCACGATTCTGATTGGCCGCGAGGACGAGCGGACCGTGGCGTCCGTCATGGTGGGGCATGATGGGCACCGCGGCTGGCTCTACTATCTGGCGGTCGATCCCGCCTGCCGCGGGCACGGGCACGGTCGGGCGATGGTCCGGGCGGCGGAGGGCTGGCTTGTGGAGGCCGGCATGCCCAAGGCGCAACTCATGGTGCGCGCAACGAACCACGCCGTGGTGGCGTTCTATGAGCGGCTGGGCTATGCCACCGGTCCCGTTACCGTGATGCAGAAATGGCTGAAGACCGATTCTCCCTGACGCCGCCTCCCCGGACGTCCCTGCCGCAGTCCCAGATCATGGCGCCGGTGCCGCCCGGCTGCCTCTCCGTCATCGTCACCTATCTGGAGATGACGGCCCCGCCGGCCCACGCGCCCCTGCCCCGCCCGGCGGGTGACGTGGCGCTGGTGCGGGCCAACCCGCCGACCGCCTCCTACTACCGCTATCTCTACGACACGGTGGGCGAGCCCTGGCTGTGGCACGAGCGGCGGCGCATGCCGATGCCGGAGTTGGGGCGCGTCGTCACCGACCCACGGGTCGAAATCTGGGTTCTCTACGTCAACGGCACGCCGGCCGGCTACGCCGAAATCGACCGGCGGGAGGACGACACCGATCTGGCCTATTTCGGGCTGATCCCGGACTTCATCGGCCTGAAGCTCGGCCCCTGGCTGCTCGACACGGCGATCCGGCTGGCCTGGCAGGGCGGGACGACGCGGCTTCTCGTCAACACCTGCACCTTCGACCATCCAAAGGCGCTGCCGCTCTACCAGTCGATGGGCTTCGTGCCCATCCGGCATGTGACCCGCGAGATCCGTGATCCCCGCCTCCTCGGCTGGCTGCCGCGGACCTCGGCCCCGCACATTCCGATCAACGAGTGACGGGCCGACCCGGCCCGCTCTCCGCCGCTCCGAACGCCAGGACACCGACGCCATGACGAAGGGCATTCTGTTCGCGTTCCTGGCCTTCGCCTTCTTCGCCTGGGGCGATGCGCTGGTGAAGGCGATCGGGCACGGGCTGGACCCCTTCGAGGTCACCTTCTTCGCCTACATCCTGCCATTGCTGCTCTCCCCGGTCTTCATGACCAGGGGCGACCGGCTCGGCGACCTGCTGCGCTGGAACCGGCCCTGGCTGATGACGGTGCGGCTGGTCTTCGTCGCGGCCTCCACGCCGCTCAGCGTCATGTCGTTCCGCAGCCTTCCCTTCGCGGAGGCCTTCGCGATGATCTTCCTGATGCCCAGCCTGGTGACGCTGCTGGCGATCGTCGTGCTGAAGGAGCCGGTGCGCTGGCGCCGGCGGCTGGCCATCGGGGCGGCCTTCATCGGCGTTCTGATCGTCGCCCGCCCCGGCTTCCGCGAATTGCTGCCCGGCCATTTCGCGGCGCTGGGCTGCGCCTTCAGCTCCGCCGTCGTGGTCATCACCGGGCGGATGATCGGGCATGCGGAGAAACGCTTCACCTTGATCGGGACGGTGTTCCTGTCGACCGCCGTCGCGTCCGGCCTGCTGATGCTTCCCGGTTTCGAGTGGCCGACGCGGGAGCAGTGGATACTGACGGTGGGCTTCGCCACCACGACCTTCGCCGCCCAGGCCCTGTTCACCCTGGCCGCCGCCTTTGCCCCGGCCGACCGGGTGGGGGCGGCCCAGTACAGCCAGATCCTGTGGGCGCTGGCCATCGGGGCGATCTTCTTCGACGAGTGGCCGGACCTGCTCTCGCTGGTCGGCATCGTGATCGTCGTCGGCTCCGGACTGTTCATCTTCGCCCGCGAGCACGCCCAGCATCCGGACCCGATGCCTGAACCGGCTCCCGGCGAGGAGCCGGAGGTCAGCTCAGAATCTCTCCCAGAGCCGCGACCAGAGCCCGGTTTTCGTCCTCCCGCCCGACCGTGATGCGCAGGCAGTCGGCCAGCCCGTAATCCTGGGTGGGCTTCACCAGGATGCCGCGGCGCGCCAAATGGTCCAGCACCGCCTGGACACCAAGCGACGGGTCGGTCGGGATGCGCGCCAGGATGAAGTTGCAGACGCTGGGATACACGCGCACGCCGAGCTGCTCCAGCTCGTGGCTCAGCCAGGGCAGCCATGAGCTGTTGTGCGCGAAGGTCGCCTCCTCATGCTCGGTGTCGCCGACGGCGGCCTCCGCCGCGGCCTGGGCGGCGATCCCGACGTTGAAGGGGCCGCGCGTCTGGTTGACCGCCTCGATCACCCCCGCCGGGCCGTAGGCCCAGCCGACGCGCAGCCCGGCCAGCCCGTGCAGCTTGGAGAAGGTGCGCACCATCAGCACGTTGTCGGAGTTCTCGACGATCTCCGTGCCGTCGCTGTAGTTGTCGCGGCGGCAGTAATCGGCGTAGGCCGAGTCCAGAACGAGCAGCGTGTGCGATGGCAGGCCGGCGCGCAGCCGCAGGACCATCTCCGACGGGATGTAGGTGCCGGTGGGGTTGTTCGGGTTGGCGAGGAAGCAGAGCTTGGTCTTCTCGTTCGCCCGGTCGATCATCGCCTCGACATCGACGACCAGATCGCGCTCCGCCGCGATCACCGGAGTCGCACCGGCGGCGCGGATCGCCTTCATGAAGCCGCGGTAGCCGTGCTCGTGGCACAGCACCTCGTCCCCCGGCCCGGTGAAAGCCTGGGTGACGAGGTGGATCATCTCGTCGGAGCCGTTGGCGCAGGTGATGTGGCCGGCGTCCAGATCGTAGCGCCGGGCGATGGCGTGGCGCAGGCGGTCTTGCGACCAGTCGGGATAGCGGTGGATTTGCGCCGCCATGTGGCGGTAAGCGGTGAGCGCCTTCTTGCCGGGTCCCAGCGGATTGACCGTCAGCGACAGATCGACCCAGGCGGCGCCGTCCTCCGGTGGTCGGGCGGGACGGTAGGGCTTGATCTGGCCAATTCCGGGACGGGGACTCAGCAGCTCCATCAGGCAGGCTCCGTTGTGCATAGCGGCAGACAGCACGAACGGACTGCATTCAACCCGAAACCGGCGCAACCCGCCAGCGTTCCTTGCGGGTTGCGCTGGTTTACCGCGCCGGATCAAGCCGTTCCGGCGCGGTTATGGGCATCAGTGGTTCAGGATCTGGCTGAGGAACAGCTTCGTCCGGTCCGACTGCGGGTGGTTGAAGAACTCGTTGGGCGTGTTCTGCTCAACGATCTCACCGCGGTCCATGAAGATGACGCGGTCGGCGACCGACTTGGCGAAGCCCATCTCGTGCGTGACGCAGAGCATGGTCATGCCGTCCTCGGCCAGACCGATCATGACGTCCAGAACCTCCTTGACCATCTCGGGGTCCAGCGCGGAGGTCGGCTCGTCGAACAGCATGACCTTCGGGCTCATGCACAGCGAGCGGGCGATCGCCACGCGCTGCTGCTGCCCGCCGGAAAGCTGGCCAGGGTACTTGTGCGCCTGCTCGGCGATGCGCACCCGCTTCAGGTAACGCATCGCCATCTCCTCCGCCTCGGCCTTCGGCTTCTTGCGGACCCAGATGGGGGCGAGCGTGCAATTCTCCAGCACGGTCAGGTGCGGGAACAGGTTGAAGTGCTGGAATACCATGCCGACTTCGCGGCGGACCAGTTCGATGTTCTTCAGGTTGCCGGTCAGTTCGATACCGTCGACGACGATGGAGCCCTTCTGGTGCTCCTCAAGCCGGTTCAGGCAGCGGATCATGGTCGACTTGCCGGAACCCGAGGGGCCGCAGATGACAATCCGCTCCCCCTTGGCGACCGACAGGTCGATGTTCTTCAGGACGTGGAACTCGCCGTACCACTTGTGCACGCCCTGGCACTGGATGATCGGCTCCCCCTGGGCGAAGGTGCGCGCGGCGCCGGCGGTTTGGGCCATGGTCATCTCTTTTCCCCTTCCCTCAGCGACGGTGACCGCGACGCAGGTCGCGTTCGAGCTTTTGGCTGTATTTGGACATCGAGTAGCAGAACACCCAGTAGATCACGCCGATGAACAGGTAGGCCTCGCGGTAGAAGCCGCGCCAAGCCGGGTCGGACAGCGCCGCCTTGGCCGTGCCCAGCAGGTCGTAGAGGCCGATGATGATGACCAGCGACGTGTCCTTGAAGAAGCTGATGAAGGTGTTCACCAGCGGCGGGATGGAGATGGCGAGCGCCTGCGGCAGGATGATCTTGCCCATCGCCTGCCAGTAGTTCAGGCCGAGCGCGTCCGCCGCCTCGTACTGGCCCTTCGGGATGGCCTGGAGGCCGCCGCGGATCGCTTCCGCCATGTAGGCGGCGGCGAACATGATGAAGGCGATCTGGGCGCGCAGCAGCTTGTCGAAGTTCACGCCGGTCGGCAGGAACAGCGGGAACATCACCGACGCCATGAACAGCAGGCTGATCAGCGGCACGCCGCGGATCAGCTCGATGTAGGTCACCGAGATGACGCGGATGGCCGGAAGCTGCGACCGCCGCCCCAGCGCCAGCAGGACCGACGCCGGAAAGGCCACGGACAGGCCGACCACCGACAGCATCAGCGTCAGCGGCAGGCCGCCCCACAGCGTGTTCTCGACATAGGTCAGGCCCAGAACGCCGCCCCACATCAGCACGCCCACCGCGGTCAGGCCGGCGATCCAGACGAGGGCCAGCCAGGGCTTCCAGAAGCGGCGGTCGCAGCTCGCCAGCACCAGCGCGATGATGATCACGATGGTGATCAGCGGCCGCCACTGCTCGTCGTACGGGAAGGTGCCGAACATGACGAAGCGCAGCTTCTCGCTGACGAAGGTCCAGCAGGCGCCACCCTCCTGCCGGCACACCTGGGGCGGCGTGCCGAAGCTGTTGGCGCTGAAGATCAGCCAGTCGAGAAGCGGCGGGATCGCCTTGAACAGCAGCCAGGCGATCAGGATGGTCAGGAGCGCGTTGTACCAGGTGTTGAACAGGTTGTTGCGCAGCCACGCCACGGGGCCGACGGTGTTGGCCGGCGGACGCTCGTCGGGAATGCTTCCGGTATGGACGTTGTCTGTCATGGCCGTCAGCGCTCCACCAGCGCGATGCGCTTGTTGTACCAGTTCATGAAGATCGAGATGCCCAGGCTGATGACCAGATAGGTGCCCATGATCATCGCCACGCCCTCGATCGCCTGACCGGTCTGGTTCAGCGTCGTGTTGGCGATCGACACCAGATCCGGGTAGCCGATGGCGAGCGCCAGGGAGCTGTTCTTGGTCAGGTTCAGATACTGGCTGGTCAGCGGCGGCACGATCACCCGCAGGGCCTGCGGCAGGACGACGAGCCGGAGCGTCTTGCCGCTGTCGATGCCGAGCGCCCTTGCGGCTTCCGTCTGGCCCCAGTTGACCGCCAGGATGCCGCTGCGCACCACCTCGGCGATGAAGGCCGCGGTGTAGACGACCAGCCCGACCAGGATCGCGAAGAACTCCGGAGTGAGGACCACGCCGCCGACGAAGTTGAAGCCCTGCAGCTTCGGAACGTCCAGCGCCGTCGGCGCGCCGCCGGCGATGTAGGCGATCAGCGGCAGGCCGATCAGCAGGCTGAGGCTCGCCGTTCCGATCGGGAAGGGCTGTCCCGTCCGCTCCTGCCGGGCCTTGGCCCAGCGTCGCAGGAAGATCACGCCGATCACCGCGATGGCGAGCGCGAAGCCCATCGTGCCCCACACCGGGTCGGCGGAGGGCACCGGCACGAACAGGCCGCGCTGCGACAGGAACACGCCGGGAATCGGGTTCAGCGCCTGCCGCACCGGCGGCATGCTTTCCGAGACCAGCGCGTACCAGAAGAAGAGCTGGAGCAGCGGCGGGATGTTGCGGACGATCTCCACATAGGTGGAGGCCAGCTTGGCGATCAGCCAGTTGCTCGACAGGCGGGCGACGCCGATCAGCGTGCCCAGCACGGTCGCCAGCACGACGCCGATGATCGACACCTTCAGCGTGTTCAGCACGCCGACCAGGAAGGCCCGGCCGTAGCTGTCCCGCGGATGATAGTCGATCAGGCTCTCACCGATGCCGAAGGAGGCCTCGCGGTCGAGGAATCCGAACCCCGTCGCGATGGACCGCTTCGACAGGTTGTCGAGCGTGTTGTGGATAAGGAACCAGCCGACCGCGATGACGATGCCGACCACCAGAACCTGGTAGAACACGGCACGGACCGTCGGGTCGCTGAGGGAAAATGAAACACCGCCAGGCGCGCTTGGGCGCGCGGTGTCCCGGGTCTCGCTGGCCACGGTTCTCTCCCCTCACCAGCATGGCATAAGGGCGTCGGCCGCCTCCCGAACGTCCGCCGCAACTTGCGCCACGTATATCGTCTCCCAAACGGGCCTGCGGCACGGGCCTTGATTCTTGTCGCCCTGCAACCGCCCTGCCCGTCGTCAAAAAAGGAAGGACCGCGGGCCTCCCTGTGGTCCGCGGTCCCCCTTTCCGTCCTTAGCGGATCGGCATCGCGTACTGCAGACCGCCGTTGGTCCACAGCGCGTTCAGACCGCGCTCCAGCTTCAGCGGGGTCTTCGTGCCGACGTTGCGCTCGAAGATCTCACCGTAGTTGCCCATGGTCTTGATGATGTTGTAGGCCCACTTCTCGTCCAGGCCCAGCGCCTTGCCCATGCCCGGCGAGGTGCCGAGGATGCGCTGGATCTCCGGGTTCTTGCTGTTCACGAACTCGTCGACGTTCTTGGACGTGATGCCCATCTCTTCGGCCTGGATCGTGGCGTAGACGGTCCACTTCACCACATCGAACCACTGGTCGTCACCATGGCGGACGGCGGGGGCCAGCGGCTCTTTGGAGATGATCTCCGGGAGGATGATGTGGTCGTCCGGAACCGGGGCCACGCCAGCGCGGGTACCGGCCAGGCCGGAGGCGTCGGTCGTCAGCACGTCGCAGCGGCCGGCGAAGTAGGCGGCGTTCACCTCGTCGTTCGACTCGATGACGACCGGGTTGTAGGACATGTTGTTGGTGCGGAAATAGTCCGCCAGGTTCAGTTCGGTCGTGGTGCCGGCCTGGACGCAGACGGTGGCGCCGTTCAGCTCCTTGGCGCTCTTCACGCCGAGCTTCTTGTTCACCATGAAGCCCTGGCCGTCATAATAGGTGACCGGGGCGAAGTTCAGGCCGACCGAGGTGTCGCGGGTCAGCGTGACGGTGGTGTTGCGCGACAGCAGATCGACCTCGCCCGACTGGATGGCGGGGAAGCGCTGCTGGGCCGACAGCGGGGTGAACTTGACCTTGTTGGGGTCGTTGAACAGCGCAACCGCGACCGCGCGGCAGTAATCGACATCGAGACCGGTCCAGTTGCCCGAGCTGTCGGGGTTGCCGAAGCCCGGAAGGCCGGCGTTCACGCCGCACTGGACGAAGCCGCGGCCCTTGACGGCGTCCAGCGTCGGACCGGCCTGGGCACCGGTGACGGCGCCGAACACCACGGCCGCGGCAGCAGCGGCGAGGATTCCCGATTTCATATTAAGCTCCACCCTGTTCTTGCGTTTTTACGCTTAGGTTCATGCATTGCGCGCCCCGCATGGCGGACACGCGCGTGTGACAAGAGTGCACCAACAGCAACCGGCTTGTCGAATCATCCTTAAGCCGTGCATTTGGCTTGGTTATCCCTTACAGAGGCTTGGGGAAAAGAAATCTTTGGCGGTCGGGTCCGTCTTGGAAAGTCAGGATACGACCACCGTCACTGTTGTTGCGGGAAGACCCATGAAAGACGCACGAAAAGATACGGTCCTCGGACACGCCGGGCGCAGCCCGCGCGAGAATCACGGAATTGTGAATCCGCCGGTCTACCATTGTTCGACCGTGCTCTTCCCGACGCTGGAGGATCTGGAAGCGGGCGACCACGCTCCTTTCGACCGCATCAACTATGGGCGCATCGGGACTCCGACCACTCTGGCCTTCGAGCAGGCCATCACGGAGCTTGAGGGCGCCTACCGCTCCGTCAACACCGGCTCGGGCCTGAACGCCATCGCAACGGCGCTCTTCGCCTTCACCAAGACAGGCGACCATGTGCTGATCACCGACAGCGCTTATGGTCCGACCCGCCGATTTGCCAACGACACACTGGTCCCCTACGGCGTGGAGGTCGAGTATTTCGATCCCACCATCGGCGCCGGCATCACCAGGTTGCTGAAGCCGAACACCAGCGTGGTGTTCCTCGAATCGCCGGGCTCCTTGACCTTCGAGGTGCAGGACGTCCCGGCCATCGCCGCCGCGGCCAAGACGGTGGGCGCCACGGTCATGATCGACAACACCTGGGCCACCCCCCTCTTCTTCCAGCCGCTGCGGCATGGGGTGGACGTGTCGATCCACTCGGCCACCAAATACATCGTCGGCCACGCCGACGCGATGCTGGGCGTGATCTCCTGCGCCAACGAGGCGCAGTGGCTGGCCGTGAAAAAGGCCGCCACGCGGACGGGCACCTGCGCCGGCCCGGACGACATCTATCTGGGGCTGCGCGGCCTGCGCACCCTGTCCGTCCGTTTGAAACAGCACGAGGCAAGCGCGCTCGCTCTGGCCGAGTGGCTGTCGAAGCAGCCCGAGGTCACGCGCATCCTGCATCCGGCCTTCCCGGACTGCCCAGGCCATGAATTGTGGAAGCGCGACATCGGACGCTCCTCCGGCCTGTTCTCCATCGTCATGAACACCGTGCCGAAGCCGGCCCTGTCGGCGATGCTGAACTCCCTGGAGCTGTTCGGGCTGGGTTACAGCTGGGGCGGGTTCGAGAGCCTGATCCTGCCGGCGCGCCCTGCCGCCATCCGCACGGCGACCCGCTGGACCGATCCCGGCACCATGCTGCGCCTGCACGCCGGGCTGGAGGATGTGGACGATCTCATCCGCGATCTGGACGGCGCCTTCGCCCGCCTGAGGGCTGCCCTGTAACGGGCGTGTCCCGACGAGCGCACACACACGAGGATGGAACATCATGACGGACGCCACCGCGCCCGGGGGGCCAATCGAGCCCTCGTTCGATGACGTGATCGCCGTTATCGCCTTCAACGCCGACGGGCTGGTTCCCGCCATCGCCCAGGCCGAGGGGACTGGCGAAATCCTGATGATGGCCTGGATGAACCGCGACGCGGTTCTGGAAACGCTGCGCACGGGGCGCGTCTGCTATTGGTCGCGGTCCCGCAAGGGGCTGTGGCGCAAGGGCGAAACCTCCGGCCAGATGCAGCGGCTGAAGGATTTCCGCGTCGATTGCGACGGCGACACCCTGCTGTTGATCGTGGAACAGGACGGCGTGGCCTGCCACACCGGGCGGCGCAGCTGCTTCTACCGCGCGCTGCGGGATGGGAAACTGGAAATTGTTCAGGATGTTGAGACCGATCCTTCGGTTCTCTACGGACACACGCATAAGTAAGACGCTAAACCTTCGCTGCAATGCGAAAAGTGTTTGATCTATGTCAACGTAGCCCGGGGCGGGAAGAGGTAGAAAGCTCTTGTCTCTAACCCTCCCTGTATTCGCCTATGCCGGGGGTTCCAATGGAACCCCCGGCTATTTTTTTGTCCAAAGTCAAAGTCTGCCCAGTTGCAGCGGATCGATAAAATTATCGCAGATTGATACAGATCAACGAAGCGGGTGGCCCGAACGGTTAAACAGTCCTTGTCTCTAACCCTCCCTGTATTCACTTAACCGGAGATCCACTGGATCTCCGGTTTTTTCTTTTGCAGGTGGCGGAGATTGGGATTGCGTTACGGGCGGTGCCGCGTGCGGGTCCAGCGCATGACCGCTCCGATGACGGACAGCGGAACGACGATCACCGCTCCGATCAGGATGTAGGGCAACGCCCAATGGAACATGTCCGCGGCGAGCCGGGCGATGTCCTGGATGGTGGCCCAACTGTTGGTCAGGATGCTGGCGGGATTGATGTCCAGAAAGGACAGAACCAACCCGACCACGAAGCACAGCAAAAGCGTTCTGACGACCCAACCCACCAAGACATCACCTCGTACTGACGCCGAACGGCGTGGGATTGATCAAGCGCCCCGTGAAACGCCACCGGCACGGAGACCGTTCCTTGCGGTAGATGGTTACGGCGGTGGCGCATGAGAACGCCTTAGCCCCGCCTCACGCAGACGCTTTCGAGTTATCCCCATTTTCTGTGGATAACTTTGTGGATGAGTCTCCAAGCCTGTTGGGGTGGCGTTAACTTGTCTCCATGCCCTTAAATTGGGCGTGGTCATCGCGACGCGAAACCATTGGATACACTGCACATCGTCGGCGTTATACCGCAACCATAGGCTTCGCATCGCCTTTGCCTGCGGCAATAGGAATTGGGGATAACTGTGTTGACCGTTTTGGGAATCGGCAGAGGGTCCGCTGACGATGACCAGCGGACCGCCCAGAACGGTGATGGAGGAATGGCGCTGCGGAGAAAGGTGGCGACCCCAGCAGGATTCGAACCTGCGACCTATCGCTTAGAAGGCGATTGCTCTATCCAACTGAGCTATGGGGCCCCGGTCCGGATCAGAAGCGCGGACGGTCCATACGGAAGTTGTCGGCATAGTTGCGCGGACGGACGCGGCGCACCGGCGCGTCCTGGACCGTGTAGTCCCAGCCCTTGCGCTGGGCGAAGGCAACCGCCTCCTCCGACGTCTCGAAACCGATGCGCACCTGGTTCAGCGTGTCGCCGGAGCTGATCCAGCCCATCAGCGGCTCCGGACGGCGCGGGGTTTCGATCTCGTACTCGAGCAACCAACGATGCGTCTTGGCACGCCCGGACTGAGTGGCCGCTTTGCTCGGCTGGTAGATCCGGACCTTCATGACGCGGCATCTCCTCTGATACGTGCGTGGTGCATCGTTCGAATTTCGTTGGTCGGGGCGCCCGGATTCGAACCGGGGGCCTCCAGTACCCAAAACTGGCGCGCTGACCAGACTGCGCTACGCCCCGACGTCGCGCAGTGGAATACACGAACCCTGCGCGGACGGCAAGACGCTGCCGCATCTATCCCGCAGGGTGGACCTTCCGTATGATGCCGCCCCTTTCGACCGCGTCGGCCACCCCTTCCGTGAACACCTCCTCCCCGCCCCGTCTCGCCGTCTTCGTGTCCGGGCTGGACGACACCCCGGCCGGACGCGCCGCCGTGGCTCTGTCCGATGCCCTGCGGCGGCGGGGGTATGGGCTCGACGTCATGGCCCCAATGGGGGGAGGATCGTTGCGGGCGGCCCTACACCCCGGCATCGGCCAGATCGACCTCGCCAAGCGCCACACCGGCACTTCCGTCCTCGCTCTCGCGCGGATCGTCGCGGAGCGGCGGCCGGCCGGCCTGATCGGGGTGGGAGGGGACGCCGGACTCGTCGCCCTCGGCGCCGTCCGGCTGGCGCGGCAGGGCACACCCGCGGCGGTGCTGGAGGACCAGCCACCGTCCGACGACGGGGTGCGGCGCGTCTTGCGGGTGTGGCTGCACCCCCATGCCTGCATCGTGGTGAGCGGCGCCACCACGCCCCCCGAGGAGGCCGCCCGGCTGGTGCTGACCGCCTTCGGGTTGCCCGGTGAGGCTCGTTAAAGCGGATTGCGATCCGCTTTGGACCGCGACGGCGGCCCGGTCGCACATGCGACCGGAGCCCGCCGGCGAATGAGGCGATATGAGTCTAAAGCGGACGAAAGTTCGCTTTAGCGCCGCGGCGCCGTCACTTCGCGGTGCCGAAGGCCGCGTGCGCCACCCGGTCGCCCGGACGGATCCCCAGACGCGCGCTCATGCCGCCGTTGATTTCCAGAATGCCCTTCACCGGACCGGCGGAGTTCACCGCGTCCAGCGATTGCGGGACGGCGTTGGCGTGGATGTTCACGATCCGGCCGTCCGTGCCGATGAAGATCATGTCGAGCGGGATCAGCGTGTTCTTCATCCAGAAGCTGGCCGGCTGCGGGCGGTCGTAGATGAACAGCATGCCGGAGTCGGCGGCCATCTTCTCACGGAACATCAGCCCCTGCGCCTGTTGCGCCGGGGTTTCCGCCAATTCCACGTCGAAGCGGTACTTGCCGCCGCCCGCCGTCTCGACGGTCAGGGAGGAGCGCGCGAAGCTCTCCAACGCCGCCGCCGGCAAGGCCGACAGCAGAATCGCGGCCCCCATCAGAAGCCCGCCCAAAAGGCCACGCACAGCCCGTCCGATCATCGCGACCAACCCATTCCTTGACGTTCAGAGCTTGGACGATGCCGCCGTGATGTGCGGCTGTCCAGCGGCCTCTTCGACGGCGTTACGCCGCCGTCCGGTCGGTGGCGGTGGTGTAGATGTCCTTGGTCAATGGCTTGACCTGCTTGATCTGATAGCCGGGTCGGGCGCTGAAGCGGCGGATGGCGCGCTCCCCGGCCTCCCGGTCGCTCTCGGCCCAGACGAGATAATCGCGCCCGCGCGCCCATTCGACGGCCAGCGGGTGCAGGGCGTCGATCTCGCCGATCTGTGTGTTGACGACCGTCACCAGCCACTCCTTGTCGTTGGGGTTGCGCCGGTCGGTCAGGATCAGGAGCTGGGGCCGCTGCTTGGTCTGCGCCTCGGACAGGCGCCGCTGGATGTCCGACTGTTTGCGGCGCGCCTCGACCGTGTCGGCCATGCACTCGTCGATCTCCGTGACGAGGTTCTCCTCCTCGCGCTGGAGCCGGCGGATCGTCGCTTCCAGCTTGCTGGTGGAGTCCTTGGCGGCGCGCATCCGGCTGCGGCTCTGCGCCACCTGAGCATCGACCGCCAGCAGCACGTTGCCCAGCCACGCACCGATGGCGATGATCCCCAGGATGATGAGGAAGTTGATCATCATGACGCGGGCGCCCTGATCCGGCCGGGGTTGGGGCGGCCCTGAGTCTTCTGGAACGTCTTGGTGAAGCCCATCTTGAAGGGGAACGCCACCTCGACGAGCTGCTTGGCCTCCTCCGCGTTGGACGCCCAGACCTCCGCCACGTTGGCGCAGCGCCAGATCGGGTTGACCTGGGACTTGTCCCCGCCGGAGGACGCCTTCTCTTGGGCGAGGTTCACCAGGAACTTCGACAGACCGGCCTTGGGGTCGCCCACCTCATGCACGAACACGGGCGGCTGGAGGGCGATTTCCGCGATCGCCCGCTCCATCTTGCGGTTTTCGGTTTCGGCGCGGTGCTTCTCGGCGGACGCTTGGTTGCGCCGCTGCACCTTGCCGTTCACCCGGTCCTGAAGCTCGTGAATCTCCGAATGCAGGACGTAGATGCGGTTCTCAAGCTGGTCGATGCCGGCGGAGCGATGAAGAAAGTCGGGCAGGAAACGCTTCAGCATCATGGCGACCGGCACCGCGGCCAGCATCATCGCGGCGATGGTCAGCAGGAGCAAGGTGGTGTTGGACATCGGCGGCCTGCCCCTCTCCCTCTCCGGCTCCCGGTATGGCGTGAATCATCGAATTGGCCAGCGGACAGCGCGAGTCGCGCGAATCAGGCTGTCCGATTCGTCCCGATACGTCAACTGCGTGACATACGTGAATGAAAAACTTTCCAAAGATTATCCAGTACGGACCATCTTCGTGATTGCCGCAGCGGCAACGCGACGCACCTCGTCGCGCAGCGGACCGGGACGCGGCGCGTCGGCGAGCGTTGTGAACCAATGCTCCGGCGGGTTGCGCCCGGCGGCGCGCGACCAGGACAGCGACCGCAGAACGCCCTCCGCCTCGGGCGTCGGCGGCACCGCCGGGTCGATGCCGTTCAGCACCGCCCAGATTCCCGCCCAGCAGCGCCCGACGGACCAGGGATTGTAGCCCCCGCCTCCGACCACCATCAGGCGCGGCGCCAGCCCCATCAGAGCGCGCACCGCCCGCCACAGCGCGCCGTTCGACAGCTCCAGCCGGCTCAGCGGGTCCTCGGCCAGCGCGTCGGCTCCGGTCTGGATGACCAGCGCCTGGGGGTGGAAGGCCCGTCCCATCGGCAGGATCACCGTTTCCAGAAGGTAATCCATCTCCGTGTCGTTAAACGCTGGCGGGACCGGCAGGTTGACGGCCATGGCGTCCGGGCGATCCTCCGCCTTGCCGGTGAAGGGCCAGCGCCCGTCCTCGTGGACCGACAGGGTCAGCACGCGGTCGTCGTCGGCGAAGGCATCCTCCACTCCGTCGCCGTGGTGGGCGTCGAGATCCACATAGAGCACCCGGTCGATCCCGGAATCGAGCAGGGCCAGGATGCCCAGGACCGGGGCGTTGAGGTAGCAGAAGCCGCTGGCCCGCCCCGGACGGGCGTGGTGGGTGCCGCTGGCCGGGCTGTAGACGATGCCGGCGGGCTGCTCCGCCAACAGGCGCCCGGCCAGGATGGCCGCACCGGTGCTGATCGCGGGGCGGCGGTACATTTCCGGAAAGACGGGATTTTCCAGCCGTCCGAGGTTGTAGCGCTCCCCTGTTTCGGCATCCACCCCCTGGTCCGCCTCCGCGCGGTGGAGGGCGGCGATGTAGTCCGGGCTGTGGAAGCGCCCCAGTTCCTCCGGTGTCGCCAGCGGGCTGTCGCGGTAGACCGCGTCGGGCAGCCAGCCCATGGCGCGGCTGAGGTCGATGGCGGTGGACACCCGCGGGATGGCCAGCGGGTGCTTCGCGCCGTAGCTGGAGCCCCGGTAGATCTCGCTGCCGAGAAACAGCGGGCGGGCGGGAAACGCTGGCGGCAGTTCGTTCGGAAAATCGGTCGGCATGGGGTGGAGAGGTGGAGCGGCGACGCCCGTCCGTCAACGTCTCGTGCACAGGGGCCCCTTGCCGTGGCCGCGCGGCGATCTCTTTTCTTGAGGGGTATGGGCGAAAACATCCGCGGGGGAGGCACGGCATGGACGGTGCGTGGCGTCTGGCGGGGGTGGCCGTCGCGATTCTTGTGGCCGGCGGAACGGGAGCGCCGGCCCTGGCCGACACGCCGGTCGATCTGGAACTGGTGCTGGCCGTAGACGTGTCCGGCAGCGTGGACGCGGAGGAAGGCCGTCTCCAGCGCGAGGGCTACGTCGCCGCCCTCACCGACCCGAAAATACAAGCGGCGATCCGTGGCGGTCCCTTCGGGCGCATCGCCGTCACCTATGTCGAATGGGCCGGCGACAGCTTCCAGCGCATCACCGTGCCCTGGACCTTGCTGAGCGACCACGGCAGCGTCGAAGCCTTCGCCTCATCCATCGCCGAATCGCCCACGCTGAGCGCGCAGTGGACCTCGATCAGCGCGGCCATCGACTTCAGCGCCCGCCTGTTCAACGACAACGGATTCGAAGGGACGCGGCGGGTCATCGACGTGTCGGGCGACGGGGTCAACAACCGCGGCCGTCCCGTGCAATGGGCGCGCGACGAGGCGGTCGCCGCCGGGATCACCATCAACGGCCTGCCGATCCTCAACGACCGGCCCAATCCCTGGGGCGGGGCGGCGCCGACGAATCTCGACGGCTATTACGAGGAGCATGTGATCGGCGGGCCCGGCGCCTTCCTGGTGCCCGCGGTCAGCTTCGAAGCCTTCGCCGACGCCATCCTGAGCAAGCTGCTGCTGGAAATCTCCGGCCTCACCCCCGACCACGGCGCGGGCGCTCGCACCGGCCTCGCCAGCCGCTAGCCGGATCGTTGCCAGATTGGCTCAACAAACATTACCTATGAAGGGCCGGTCATCCGGTTCGAAACCTGCGAGCGAGACCATGCCGATCAAGACGATCCTGCTGCACATGTCGAACGACGACCGCCATTCCCAGCGGCTGGAGGCCGCGGTCGGTCTGGCCAGGCGCTTTTCCGCCTTCGTCGAGGTGCTGTTCGTCGCCACGCCGGTGTCCATGCCCGCCGCGGTGACCGGCCGTGCCGCGTCCTACGCCTACATCGCGGAGGCCACGGCCATCGCCCACGAGAAGGCCGAACAGATCGAGCAGGAGGTTCGGCAGGCGCTGAAGGACTGCTCCTACTCCTGGACGATCGAGGAAGGCGACCATGTCGAGTTGCTGGCCGCCCGCGCCGTCTACGCCGACCTCGCCGTGGTGACGCAGAGCCATGACGACGAGCGCGGCGACCGGGTGGCGCTCCAGGTGCCGGACCGGTTGCCGCTGACCAGCCCCTGCCCCACGCTGGTCCTGCCCTACGCCGCGCCGTCCGCCGCGGCGATCGGGCGCCATGTGGTGGTGGCCTGGAAGAACACGCGGGAGGCCGGGCGCGCCGTGCGCAACGCCCTGCCGTTCCTGAAGGAGGCGGAAAAGGTCACGGTGGTCACCATCGACCCGCCGGGCCATGCGCTGGACAGCGGGCACGATCTGATGATCTGGCTGGAGCGCCACGGCGTGCGCAGTCAGCATCAGGCCAATATCTTCCAGGGCGGCGATGTGGGCGACGTCCTGATCAGCGCTTGCCGCGAGTTGGGCGGCGATCTCCTGGTGATGGGGTCCTATGGCCATTCCCGCCTGCGGGAGATGGTGCTGGGCGGCGCCACCCGAACGGTTCTGGCGAAGCTGGAAGTGCCGGTGCTGATGTCGCACTGACAGGGAAACGCCGGGCGGCGACGGGCCGCCCGGCGGATTGGACCTGCGGATCGGGCCTGGAGCTAGAGGAAGAACACCCAGGTCACCAGGACGAACAGCGGCACCAGGATGCCGCAGGACCACAGCATGTAGCCGAAGAAGCTCGGCATCGCCACGCCGCGCTCTTCCGCGATGGCCTTGACCATGAAGTTGGGCGCGTTGCCGATGTAGGTGTTGGCGCCCATGAACACCGCACCCGCCGAAATGGCCGCCAGCGTCACCGCCAGATCGCCCATCAACACCTGCGCGTCGCCGCCCGCGGTGTTGAAGAAGATCAGGTAGGTCGGCGCGTTGTCGAGGAAGCTCGACAGGATGCCCGCCGCCCAGAAATAGGCCGCGGGGACCGGCTGGCCGTCCTGGTTCACCGCCGCGATGATGGCGCCCAGCGCGCCGTCCGTGCCCGCCCGCAGAATGGCGATGGCCGGGATGATGGTCAGGAAGATCGCGGCGAACAGCTTCGCCACCTCCAGGATCGGCCCCCAGGTGAAGGCGTTCAGGCGGCGGCTGTGAGCACTGGTCAGCTTCAGCGACAGGCCGGTGATGCCGATAAGCAGCAGGTTGCTGACGATCGTCTCCAGCGGCACCTGGATGTGGTAGATCTCCACCCCCACCCCCGGATGCCAGACGCCGCTGAGCAGCACCGCACCGACGATGGCGACAAGCAGGAGCAGGTTGACCGCCCCCTCGATCCGCACCGGCTCCCGCTCATGCACACCCTCGATCAGTGGGTGCTTTCCTGGGTCCTTGGTGTGGAGATAGAGGTCCACCACGAAGTAGATCGCCAGCAGGCAGCCGGACACCAGAACCATCGGCCAGAACAGGTGGACCGTCGGCCAGAAGAAGCTGACCCCCTTCAGGAAGCCCAGGAACAGCGGCGGATCGCCCAGCGGCGTCAGGGAGCCGCCAACGTTCGACACCAGGAAGATGAAGAAGACGACGGTGTGAACCTTGTGCCGCCGATGCTCGTTGGCGCGGATGAGCGGGCGGATCAGCAGCATCGAGGCGCCGGTGGTCCCCATCAGGCTCGCCAGCAGCGTGCCCAGCCCCAGCCCCAGCGTGTTCGCCAGCGGCGTTCCCACCAGGGTACCGGCGATCCGCACGCCGCCCGCCACCGTGAACAAGGCGGTGAGCAGCACGATGAAGGGGATGTATTCGAGAAGCAGCGTGTGCAGCAGCTCGTAGGTGGCGAGACCGGCCCCGAAGGTCAGCGCGAAGGGCAGCAGGAAGGCGATGGCCCAGCCCGCGGCGACCTTGCCGAAATGATGGTGCCAGAAGGACGGCGCCAGCAGCGGCATCAGGGCGATGGACAGCAGAATCCCGACGAAGGGAATCACCCAGAAGACGTTGAGGTCGCGCCCGTCGAGATGCGGGGCACCAACCGCCTCCGCCGCCAGGGCCAGCCCCGGCAGTCCGGCGGCGGTGAGGCCCGCCAGGGCAGACAGGGGAACGGTTAGGGAACGGGCGGGGCGATGTCGGGTCGGTCGGGCGTCGGTCATCACACGCATTCATCTGTAATATCAGTTGCGGGAGTATGCGACCCCGAACGGCTTAAGCCAAGCCGGAACGGCCCTTCCAAATCCCCCTACCCGCCGTGCGACAATGACGCAGCTTACGGGCAAGGCTTGATTTCCAGGGGGCTCGGGACCGGTCCGTCGATCCAGCCGTGAAGCAGACGGCAGTCCCCGCCCGCGCACAGCTCGTGGTCGGGCGTGAAGGAGGACGCGGCCAGGACCAGCCGTTCCAGCGGCGGCACCGTCGGCACCCAGACCCACCAGCCGTCGGCCAAGCGGGACTCGGCGGGCGGCTCCATCCCGGCGCCGGTGCCCCTCACATGGGCCTCGGTCAGGACGAGACGTCCACCCTCGATGCGCCAGTCCTCCCGCCATTCGGTCTTTTCCACCGAATGGGTCCAGGACAGGGTGAAGGCGGGACCCGGCAGGGCGGCCAGAACCGCCCCACCGAGCGCCGACAGGCATAACGCCACGCTCATGCCGCCACCATCATGCCGCCTCCATCATGCCGGGGCGCTGGTCCGCCCCAGGCGGCGCAGGCGATGGCGCTGCCACAGCAGGAAGGCCGCCGTCATGACGAAGCCGGCCTCGTCCGTCACGGGCAGGGACAGGACGAACAGGAAAGCCGCCGCCGCCGCGAACACCCGTTCCGCCCAGTTCATCGGCGTCCAGAAATAGCCGATGGTCGCCGCGCCCCACAGGCCGATGGAAATCAGCGCCTTGAACAGGACGTAGGCCACGGCCAGCGGGTCGTCGGTCTGGAGCATCAGCGCCGGGTCGTACACCGCCATGAAGGGCACGACGTAGCCCGCCATGGCGACGCGCGTGGCGATCCAGCCGATCTCCATGTGCCCGGCCCGGCAGATGGACGAGGCGGCCAGCGCCGCCAGGGCCACCGGCGGGGTCAGGTCGGCCATGATGCCGAAGTAGAAGACGAACATGTGCGAGACGATCAGCGGCACGCCCATCTGCAGAAGGGCCGGCGCCGCGATGGCCGCGGTGATGATGTAGTTCGCCGTGGTCGGCAGGCCGGTGCCGAGGACGATGCAGGCCAGCATGGTCAGCAGCAGCGCGATCAGCAGATTGCCGCCCGACAGATCCATGATGGTGGAGGCGAAGCTGGAGGCCAGTCCGGTCAGCGTCAGGATGCCGATCAGCACGCCCACCAGCGCGCAGGCCACGCCCACCCCCACGGCGTTCTTGGCGCCGTCGGCGAGGCTCTGCACCAGCAGCGCCAGCGTCTCCCGCCCGCCCTTCAGCGCCAGACAGGGCAGGACCAGCAGTCCGACGATGGCGAAGGCCAGATGCTCCGTCCGAAGCCCCATCCGCCACAGCGCCGCGGCGATCAGGCCGAGGACGACCCAGAAGCCGACGCGCAGGGCCGTCGGCCCGATGAAGCCGACAATCCGCGTGCCGAGGATCAGCGCGACGGTCAGGGCGATGCCGATCACCCCAGCGAAGAGCGGCGTGAAGCCGGAGAACAGCAGATAGACCAGCGCCGCCAGCGGCAGGATCAGGTACCAGCTTTCCTTCAGCGCGCCGAGGACGCTGGGGCACTGGTCCTTCGGCAGGCCGACGAGGTTGTGCTTGCCGGCCTCCAGATGGACCATCCAGAAGGCGCTGCCGAAATAGAGGATGGCCGGGATCGCCGCGGCGATGGCGATGTCGCTGAAGGGGACGCCGATGGTCTCCGCCATGATGAAGGCGGCCGCCCCCATGACCGGCGGCATGATCTGCCCACCCATGCTGGCCGTCGCCTCGACCGCCCCGGCGAAGGCCGGGCGGTAGCCGAAGCGCATCATCAGGGGGATGGTGAACTGGCCGGTGGTCAGCACGTTCGCCACGCCCGAGCCGTTGATCGTCCCCATGAAGCCGGAGGAAATGACCGCCACCTTCGCCGGCCCGCCCTTGGCGTGGCCGACGAGCCCCAGCGACACGTCGTTGAACAGCTTGATCATGCCGGCGCGCTCCAGGAAGGCGCCGAACAGGATGAACAGGAAGATGAAGGTCGCCGACACGAAGGTGGGCGTGCCGTAGATGCCCTCGGTCGAGAGGTACAGGTTGTCGATCACTTGGTCGACGTCGTAGCCGCGGTGGGCCAGCCCGAAGGGCAGATGCCGCCCGAACAGCGCGTAGGGGATGAAGACGCCGCACATGATCGGCAGCGCCCACCCCATGATGCGCCGCGCCGCCTCGAACACCAGCGCGATGGTCAGCGCGCCGACGATCAGGTCCGTGGTGTTCGGGTCGCCCGCCCGCTGGATGAGATCGACCTCGAAAACGTAATGGTAGAGGCCCAGTGCGAACGCGCCCAGGCCGAGCAGCCAGTCGTACCAGGGAACGCTGCGCCGTTCCGCCTCCTGCCGGAAGCCGAACAGGGTGAAGGTCATCAGCAGCAGGAAGCCGACATGGACCGACCGGACGACCATGCTGGACAGCGGGTTGAAGGCCGCCGTCCAGATCTGGAACAGCGAGAAGGCGACGGCGATGGCGAAGACGGCCTTGCCCGCCACGCCTTCGAAGGCCACGACCGTGGAGGGGTTCTCACGGTCGATGGCCTGGCGGATTTTGTTGTCCGCCTCTTGGGGGGATGCGCTCATCGCACGGGGGTTCCGGGACGACGCGGCACGCTTACATCAGGCCCTTTTCCTTGTAGAACTTTTCCGCCCCCGGATGCAGCGGCACCGGCGACTGGATGGTCGTGGCGTCCAGCTTGATCTGCTTGGCGGCGGCGTGGGCCGCACCCATCGCGTCGAGATTCTCGAACATCGCCTTGGTCATCGCGTAGACCGCGTCGTCCGACACGCCGGCGTGGGTGACCAGCAGGTTGCGCACCGCCGCGGTCGGCACCGGCTCGCTCTGGCCGCTGTAGCTGTTGGCCGGGATGGTCTCCGCGATGTAGGCGGGGTCGCCGACCTTCTGGATCACGTCGGCCGGGATCGACACGATGGTGATGTCCTGCGAGGTCGCCAGATCCTTGATTGCCGCCACGCCGAGGCCCGCGGAGATCAGCGTCGCGTCGAGCTGCCGGTTCTTGATCAGGTCCACCGATTCGGCGAAGGGCAGATACTCGGTCTTGGCGAAGTCCTTGTAGCCCAGCCCGGCGGCGGCGAAGATCGCGCGGGCGTTCAGCTCCGTCCCCGACTTCGGCGCACCCACCGACACGCGCTTGCCCTTCAGGTCGGCCAGCGTCTTCACGCCGGAATCCTTGCTCGCCACGATCTGGATGTAGTTGGGGTAGATGGCGGCGACGGTGCGCAGCTTGGTCAGTTTGGTCTTGAAGCCGGCCTCTTCGTCGCCCTTCCAGGCGCCGCTCAGCGAATCGCCGAGCGAGAAGGCGATCTCGCCGCGCTCCGACTGGAGGAGGTTCAGGTTCTCCACCGACGCCTTGGTCGCCTGGACCGTGACCTTCGCCCCCGGGATGGCCTTGCCGTAGATGCCCGACAGCGCGACGCCCAGCGGGTAATAGACGCCGCTGGTGCCGCCGGTCAGGACGGTGACGAACTGCTCGGCCTGGGCCGGCAGCGCGGTGAGCATGCAGACGCCGACCGCGGCCAGGAAACGCTTCATACTTCTGCCCTCCCAAAAGGCTGTCCGTTGCGGATCGTTCGTAAGACGCTTTGGTTTGCGTCGGATTGTTGGCTATCCTAACTTGTGGTCGGTGGGTCCGCCAGTCCGTAGGAACCGATAGACACGCGGCGGTTCGGCACAAGCACTCTCCCTTCGGAGGAGGCCGAACGGCGTCTTGACCGGATAGGACGACGACCCCCTATCCTTGTTCCGGTTGGTCCTGCACCACACTTTATCCCGCAGATTTGGAAGAGCCGTCGAAAGAAGCGTCGCGAAGGTCGGGGCAACAGAACGTCACCAACATTGGGAGGACAGCGGATGCCGTGTACCGTTTCCATGACCGTCAACGGAAAGGCGGTCTCGCGCGAGGTGGAGGAGCGGACCCTGCTGGTCACCTTCCTCCGTGATCAGCTCGGCCTGACCGGCACCCATGTCGGCTGCGACACCAGCCAGTGCGGCGCCTGCGTCGTCCACATCGACGGGCGGTCGGTGAAGTCCTGTACCATGCTGGCGGCCCAGGCCGACGGCGCCGCGGTCACCACAATCGAGGGGCTGGCGGCGGCCGACGGCACGCTGCACCCGATGCAGGCGGCCTTCCGCGAGCATCACGGCCTGCAATGCGGCTTCTGCACGCCGGGCATGGTGATGAGCGCCGTCGATCTGGTGACGGCCAACCCCTCCCCCAGCGAGCACGACGTCCGCGAGGGTCTGGAGGGCAACATCTGTCGCTGCACTGGCTACCACAACATCGTCAAGGCGGTGATGGCCGGGGCGGAGGCGATGCAAGGCGGCACGATGAAGGCCGCCGCCGAATAACGGGCGGAAGCAAGGCTCACATGGGAGGAACACCAAGATGGCGAACCCCACCGGCATCGGCGCTTCCGTGCGCCGGCGCGAGGACGCGCGCTTCCTGACTGGGCGCGGCACCTACACCGACGACATCAACCGGCCCGGCCAGACCCACGCGGTCTTCGTCCGGTCCCCCTACGCCCACGCCCGCATCACCGGCATCGACGCGGCCGAGGCCATGCGGGCCCCCGGCGTGATCGCCGTGCTGACCGGCGCCGACATGGAGGCCGACAAGGTCGGCAGCCTGCCCTGCGGCTGGCAGATCCATTCCAAGGACGGCTCCCCGATGAAGGAGCCGCCGCACTTCCCGATCGCCCGCGACCGCGCGCGCTACGTCGGCGACGCCGTCGCCGTGGTCATCGCCGAGACGCGCGAGCAGGCGAAGGACGCCGCCGAACTGGTCATGGTCGATTACGAGGAACTGCCGGCGGCGGTCACCTCGCTGAAGGCGCTGGAGGGCGGCGCGCCGCTGGTCCACGACGACGTCGGCGGCAACCTCTGCTTCGACTGGCACCTCGGCGACGCGGCGGCGGTGGACGCGGCCTTTTCGCAGGCTGCCCACGTGGCGAAGCTCGATCTGGTCAACCAGCGGCTCGTCCCCAACGCCATGGAGCCACGGGCGGCGCTCGGTGAGTACGACCGGGCGACCGGCGAGCACACGCTGACCACCACCAGCCAGAATCCGCACGTCATCCGCCTGCTGATGGGCGCCTTCGTCCTGGGCATCCCGGAGCACAAGCTGCGCGTCGTCGCCCCCGACGTCGGCGGCGGCTTCGGCTCCAAGATCTTCCATTACGGCGAGGAGGCCGTCGTCACCTGGGCGGCGAAGAAGGTCGGACGCCCGGTGAAGTGGACCGCCGAACGCTCGGAGAGCTTCCTGACCGACGCCCACGGCCGCGACCATGTCAGCCATGCCGAGCTGGCGATGGACAAGGACGGCAACTTCCTGGCGCTGCGCGTCGCGACCATCGCCAACATGGGCGCCTATCTGTCGACCTTCGCGCCGTCGATCCCGACCTACCTCTACGCCACGCTGCTGGCCGGCCAGTACAAGACCCCGGCGATCTACGCCGAGGTGAAAGCGGTCTTCACCAACACCGTGCCGGTGGACGCCTACCGCGGCGCCGGGCGTCCGGAGGCCTGTTACCTGATCGAGCGGCTGGTCGAGGTCGCCGCCGCCGAGACGGGCATCGACAAGGCGGAGTTGCGCCGCCGCAACTTCGTGCCGGCCAGCGCCATGCCCTACCAGACCCCGGTGGCGCTCCAGTACGACACCGGCGACTTCGCCAAGAACCTCGACATCGCCCTGCCGCTGGTCGACTACGACGGCTTCGCGGCGCGCAAGGCCGAATCCGCCCGGCGCGGCAAGCTGCGCGGCATCGGCTTCGCCACCTACATCGAGGCCTGCGGCATCGCGCCGAGCAACGTCGCCGGAGCGCTGGGCGCGCGGGCCGGGCTCTACGAATCGGCGGAGGTGCGTTTCCATCCGACCGGCTCGGTTACGGTCTTCACCGGCTCCCACAGCCATGGGCAGGGGCACGAGACGACCTTCGCGCAGCTCGTCTCCGAGCGCTTCGGCGTGCCCATCGAGAATGTGGAGATCGTCCACGGCGATACCAGCAAGATCCCCTTCGGCATGGGCACCTACGGCTCCCGCTCGCTGGCGGTCGGCGGGTCGGCCATCGTCAAGGCGATGGACAAGGTGGAACGCAAGGCCAAGAAGATCGCCGCCCACATGCTGGAGGCCGCCGAGGCCGACATCGAGGTGAAAGACGGGCGCTTCGTGGTGGCCGGGACCGACAAGGCTTTGACCATCGGCGACATCGCCCTGCAGGCCTACGTCCCGCACAACTTCCCGCTCGACGAGCTGGAGCCGGGGCTGGACGAACAGGCCTTCTACGACCCGAAGAACTTCACCTACCCCAACGGCTGCCACGTCTGCGAGGTGGAGATCGACCCTGACACCGGCGTGGTGCAGGTGGTCAACTTCGCCGCGGTGGACGATTTCGGGCGCGTCATCAACCCGCTGATCGTCGAAGGGCAGGTCCATGGCGGGCTGGTCCAGGGCATCGGGCAGGCGCTCTACGAGAACTGCGTCTATGACGAGGACTCGGGCCAGCTCATCACCGGCTCCTACATGGACTATTGCATGCCGCGGGCGGACGACGTGCCGTCCTTCACGGTGCGCTACCACGAGGACCAGCCCTGCACCCACAACCCGCTGGGCGTGAAGGGCTGCGGCGAGGCCGGGACCATCGGAGCGTCGGCCGCCGTGATGAACGCGGTGGTGCACGCCCTGTCCGAATACGGCGTCACGCATCTCGACATGCCGGCGACCCCGGAGCGGGTCTGGCAGGCGATCCGGCGCCACACCCCCGCCCAGGCGGCCGAGTAAGAGGGAGGAGACATCATGTACGCCTTCACCTATCACCGCCCCAAGAGCGTCGCCGACGCCGTCGCCCTGCTCGGCCAGTTCGAGGACCCGAAGCTGCTGGGCGGCGGGCAGACGCTCCTGCCGACGCTCAAGCAGCGTCTGGCCCGGCCGAGCGACCTGATCGACCTCGGCCAGATTCCGGAGCTTCAGGGCATCCGGGAGGAGGCCGGCGGCCTGACCGTCGGCGCCTTCACCCGCCACGCCCAGGTCGCTCATTCCGACACGGTGCAGCGGGTCATCCCAGCGCTGGCCAGCCTCGCCGAGGGCATCGGCGACCGGCAGGTGCGCAACATGGGCACGCTCGGCGGGTCGATCTGCAACGCCGATCCCTCCGCCGACTACCCCGCTGCGGCCGTCGCGCTGAAGGCCACGGTGCGGACCGACCGGCGGGAGATCGCCGGCGACGACTTCTTCACCGGCATGTTCGAGACGGCGCTGGAGCCCGGCGAGATCGTCACCGCCGTGCATTTCCAGAAACCGGACAAGGCCGCCTACGCCAAGTTCCGCAACCCGGCCAGCCGCTACGCCATCGTCGGCGTGTTCGTGGCCGTGTTCGGCAGCGAGGTCCGCGTGGCGGTGACCGGCGCGGGTCCGTCGGTCTTCCGGGCCGACGACATGGAGGCGGCGCTGGCCCAGGACTTCCGCGCCGACGCCCTCAACGGCGCGTCGGTGTCGGCGGACGGGCTGAACGCCGACATCCACGCCAGCGCCGACTACCGCGCCCATCTGGTGCGGGTGATGGCAAGGCGCGCGGTCGAGGCGTGTGGATAAAAGCCCCATCACCTTGAAAGTCCCCTCTCCCCTCCGGGGAGAGGGTTAGGGTGAGGGGGTTGCGCTTGTGCCGGACATACCGCCATGCGCAACCCCCTCACCGGCCCTCCGGGCCACCCTCTCCCCAGAGGGGAGAGGGTTACCGCACCCTGCAAGGCGCCCTGCCCACCATGCCCAACACCCTCCCCGCTTCCGTCGATGACACGCTGGACCTGCTGCGGCGGGGGAACTACGTCGCCGACCGCTCGTTGGCGACGGCGCTGTACCTTGCGCTGAAGCTGCGGCGTCCGCTGTTTCTGGAGGGCGAGGCCGGGGTCGGCAAGACCGAGATTGCCAAGGTGCTGTCCGCCACGCTGGGCCGGCGCCTGCTGCGGCTGCAATGCTACGAGGGGCTGGACGTCGCCGCGGCGGTCTATGAGTGGAACTACGCCCGGCAGATGATGGAGATCCGGCTGGCCGAGGCGTCGGGCGACCGCGACCGGGACGCGCTCGCCGCCGACCTCTTTTCCGAACGCTTCCTCATCAAGCGGCCGCTGCTCCAGGCGCTGGAGCCCGATCCGGCCGGGGCGCCAGTCCTGCTGATCGACGAGCTGGACCGCACCGACGAGCCGTTCGAAGCCTATCTGCTCGAAATCCTCTCCGACTTCCAGGTCTCGATCCCCGAGTTCGGCACCGTCACCGCGCCGGAGCCGCCCATCGTCATCCTGACCTCCAACCGCACCCGCGAGATTCACGACGCGCTGAAGCGGCGCTGCTTCTACCACTGGGTCGATTACCCCAACGCCGAGCGCGAGCGCGCCATCCTGGCGGTGAAGGCACCGAACGCCGACGCCCGGCTGGCCGCCCAGGTCGTCGGCGTCGTGCAAAGCCTGCGCGGGATGGACCTCTACAAGGCGCCGGGCGTGGCCGAGACGCTGGACTGGGCGCAGGCCCTGGTCGAACTGAACCAGCTGGAGCTGGAGCCCTCCGTCATCAACGACACGCTGGGCACGCTGCTGAAGTACCAGGACGACATCGCCCGCATCCAGGGCAGCGAGGCCGCGCGCATCCTGGCCCAGGTCAAGACGGAACTCGCCGCCTCCGCGGCCCGGTAAAATTGAAAGCGGTGAGCGACCATGCAGGGCGGCCTCGCCATCAACCTGATGCATTTCGCCCGCGCGCTGCGGGCGGCGGGGCTGCCGGTCGGGCCGGGCAAGCTGCTTCAGGCCGTCGAGGCGGTCGAGGCGGTGGGGATCGGCAACCGGGCGGACTTCTACTGGGCGCTGCACGCCGTCTTCGTGAACCGGCGCGACCAGCGCGAGGTCTTCGACCAGGCCTTCCACGTCTTCTGGCGCAACCCGGACATCCTGAAGCGGATGATGGGGCTGATGCTGCCGACCATCCGCACGGAGGCGTCGGACCGCCAGGACCCGCTGTCCCGCCGCGTCGCCGACGCGCTGCGCGGCACCGCGCCGGAGGCCGAGGGGCCGGAGAAATCAGAGATCGAGGTTGACGCCGCCTTCACCGTTTCGGCCCAGGAACGGTTGCAGGAGAAGGATTTCGAGAAAATGTCCGCGGCGGAGATGGCCGAGGCCAAACGGATGCTCGCCCGCATCGCCCTGCCGGTCGCCGAGGTGACGACCCGCCGCCATCGCCCCGACCCGCTGGGGCCACGCGTGGACCCGCGGGCGACGCTGCGGCGGATGCTGCGCTCCGGCGGCGATCTCGCCGATCTGGCGCGGCGCAGCCGCCGCACGCGGCCGCCGCCGCTGGTCGTGCTGTGCGACATCTCCGGCTCCATGACGCGCTATTCGCGGATGCTGCTGCATTTCATGCACGCGGTCAGCAACGACCGCGACCGGGTGCACAGCTTCGTCTTCGGCACCCGCCTGACCAACATCACCCGCCATCTGCGGCACAAGGATGTGGACGTGGCGCTGGACGCCGTGTCGGCAGCGGTGGCGGACTGGTCGGGAGGAACGCGCATCGGGACGGCGCTGCACGCCTTCAACCGGACCTGGGCGCGCCGGGTCCTCGGCCAGGGGGCGGTGGTTCTGCTCATCACCGACGGGCTGGACCGGGATGCCGGCGAGGGGCTTGCGGTGGAGGCCGAACGGCTGCACAAAAGCTGCCGCCGTCTGGTCTGGCTGAACCCGCTCTTGCGGTGGGAGGGGTTCGCACCAAAATCCAGCGGTATCCGGGCCCTGTTGCCGCATGTGGACGACTTCCGCCCGGTCCACAACCTGAACAGTCTGGCCGGGCTCGCCGACGCGCTGAACCGCGACGGGCCGCGACGGGCCGAAAGCCTGCGCAAGTGGCTGAAGGAGGCCGCATGAAGGACGATATTCTGGAGCAGGCCGCGGTCTGGCGCGCGGAAGGCCGCAAGGTGGCCCTGGCGACGGTGGTCGCCACCTGGGGATCCTCCCCCCGCCCGGTGGGCAGCCAGATGGCGGTGGACGACGCCGGTTCGATGATCGGCTCGGTCTCCGGCGGCTGCATCGAGGGGGCCGTCGTGCATGAGGCGCGCAAGACCATGGAGGATGGCGAGCCCCGGATGATCTCGTTCGGGGTCAGCAACGAAATGGCCTGGGAGGTCGGGCTGGCCTGCGGCGGCCGGGTGCAGGTCTATGTCGAGGCCGTGGAATGAAGCGCGACATCACCGAACGCCTGCTGGCCGCCCGCAAGGCCGGGCGTCCCGTGGCCCTGGTCACCGACCTCGGCACCGGTCTGCAGACTCTCGTCTATGAGGACGCCATCCACGGCGGCTTCGGGCTGGAGGACGACCTTCTGGAGGAGGTGCGGGAGCGGCTGCGCCAGGATCGTTCCGGCCTCGTCAGCGATCTGGAGGACGAGGAGGACGGCGTCCAGCTGTTCGTCCAGACCCACAACCCGCCGCTGCGCCTGCTGGTGGTCGGCGCCGTGCACATCGCCCAGGCGTTGGCCCCCCTCGCCGCGCTGACCGGCTACGCCGTCACGGTGATCGACCCGCGTGGCTCCTTCGCCACGGAATCGCGCTTCCCCGGCGTTGCCCTGCACGATTCCTGGCCGGACGAGGCGCTGTCCGCGCTGACGATCGACAACCGCACCGCCGTGGTGACCCTGACCCACGACCCCAAGCTGGACGACCCGGCGCTGCTGGTGGCGCTGCGCTCCCCGGCCTTCTACGTCGGGTCGCTCGGCAGCAAGCGCACCCACGCCAAGCGGCTGGAGCGGCTGAAGGAGCAGGGCGTGACCGACGCGGAACTGGCGCGCATCCACGCCCCGGTCGGGCTGGACATCGGCGCCGTGACCCCGGCGGAGATCGCCCTGTCGGTCATGGCCCAGATCACCGCCGTGCGGCGCAAGGCCGGCGCGGCCTGACAGGAGTTCATCACCATGTTTTTCGGCCCGCTGCCCCTGCGGGAGCTGGAGGGCGCCATCCTGGCGCATTCGGTCCGCCGCGGCTCCGTCAGCTTCAAGAAGGGCCGCGTCCTCAGCGCCGAGGACGTGACCGCGCTGCGCGACGCCGGCCTCACCACGGTGACCGTCGCCAAGCCCGGCCCTGACGATGTGGGCGAGGACGCAGCGGCGGCCCGCATCGCCGCCGCCCTGAAGGGGCAGGAGATCACCGTCGGCGCCGCCTTCACCGGCCGCGTCAACCTGTTCGCGGAATCGCGCGGCCTGTTCGTTCCGGATGTCGAACGGATCAACGCGCTGAACCTCATCGACGAAAGCGTAACGGTCGCCACCCTGCCCGCCTTCGCGCCGGTCGAGCCCGGCCAGATGGTCGCTACGGTCAAGATCATCCCCTTCGCCGCCCCCCGCGGCGCCGTGGAGGGGGCGGAGGTCGAGGCGTCCGCCGGGATGCCGGCGCTGCGCGTCGCCCCCTTCCGTCCGCTGACCGCCGCGCTGATCCAGACCCGCCTGCCCGGCGTGAAGGACAGCGTCCTCGACAAGACCGTGGCCGTGACGCGGCAACGTCTGGAGGCGATGGGCGGACGGCTGGTCCGCGATTCGCGCTGCTACCACGGCGAGGCGGCGCTGGCCGACGCCATCGCGGCGGCGGGACGCGTCGATCTGCTGCTGGTCGCCGGGGCCTCGGCCATCACCGACCGGCGCGACGTGCTGCCCGCGGGCATCGAGCGGGCGGGCGGCGTGATCGAGCATTTCGGCATGCCGGTCGACCCCGGCAATCTGCTGCTGATCGCGCATATCGGGGAGACGCCGGTGCTCGGCCTGCCCGGCTGCGCCCGGTCGCCCAAGCTGAACGGCTTCGATTGGGTGCTCCAGCGCATCGCCGCCAACATTCCAGTGACGCGGGCCGACGTGATGCGGATGGGCGTCGGCGGCCTGCTGGCCGAGATTCCCAGCCGGCCCCTGCCCCGTTCCGGCACCGTCGCGGTGGAGCCGCCGCGCGCGCCGCGCATCGCCGCGCTGGTTCTGGCCGCCGGACGGTCGAGCCGGATGGGCGGCAGCAACAAGCTGCTCGCCGATGTCGGGGGTGAGCCTCTGGTCGTCCGCACGGTCGAAGCGGTGCTGGCCTCGCAGGCCAAGCCGGTGGTGGTGGTGACCGGCCACATGGCGGAGGCGGTGTCCGCCCCGCTGGCCGGGCGGCCGCTGACCATCGTCCACAACCCGTCCTTCGCCGACGGGCTCAGCGCTTCGCTGCGCGCCGGGCTGGCCGCCCTGCCGGCGGATGTCGACGGGGTGGTGGTGTGCCTCGGCGACATGCCACGGGTCACGCCGCAGGCCATCGACCGGCTGATCGCCGCCTACGGCCCGCTGGAGGGCCGGACCGTCTGCGTCCCGACCGTCCATGGCAAGCGCGGCAACCCGGTCCTGTGGGACCGCGGCTTCTTCGCGGAGATGGCGAAGCTCTCCGGCGACGCCGGGGCCAAGGCCCTGCTGGCCACCCACGCCGATCAGGTCGTCGAGGTGCCGGTGGAGGACGGCGGCATCCTCTACGACGTGGACACGCCGGAACTGCTGGCGGAGCTTCGCGGGTAAAGCTCAGACCGCCCGTTCGATCACCAGATCCAGCCAGCGGCGGGAGATCGTCCGAGCGACCGTCTCGGCGGCGGGCAGGTGCCGCTCCAGCGCGGCGTCCAGCCCGTCGAGGACGGCCCGGTTGCGCTCCCGCGAGTCGACGCCGAACTTCTCCGCCCAGCCGCGGACGATGGCGGCGTCGGCCTCCGGGTGGAACTGGAAGGCGTAGAGGCTGCGGCCGAGCCGGAAGGCCTGACGCATGCAGGCTTCGCTCCAGGCCAACGGGACGGCACCTTCGGGAAATTCGAAGGTGTCGTAGTGCCACTGCACCATGTGCAGCTCCGGCGCCAGCCCGCCGAGCAGCGGATCGTCCGAAGCGGCATTGAACAGCCGGATCGCGCCCACGCCGATCTCCGCCACCGAATGGCGGTAGACGCGGGCACCGAAGGCGCGGGCGGCCAACTGCGCGCCCAGGCAGATGCCCATCACCGGGCGCTCCTCCGCCGCGAAGGCGCGGATCAGGTCCATGACCTGTGGAAAGTGCGGCCCCTGCGCGTCGTTCCAGGCGTCCTGCGGGCCGCCGAGGACCAGCAGCCCGTGATAGCCCTCCGGCGTGGCGGGCAGCGCCTCCCCCTCGTCCGCGGCGACGGTGACCAGCGTCGCGCCGAACTCGGTCAGCGCGTCCCCAACAAGTCCGGCGGGGGCGTTTCGGTTGTTCTGAACGACCAGGATGCGCATGGAGGGGCCACGTCGGTGAAAGCGGATGCCCCGTTCATGAGCGGCGGAAGCGGCGAAATCAAGCGGTGCAAGGCGGCTATGCGCCGCGCCGCGGGACGGCGTACAGTGCGATGACGCGAAGGAAGCCTTTCAACTTCCCCAGGGAGACGAGATCGATGCTGACCCGGATTCGCACGTTGGCGGGGGCCGCCGCCCTTGCCGGCACTCTGCTGGTCCCCGCGACCCTGCTGTTCCCGACCTCCGCCGCCGCGCAGAACGGCACGGTGACCTTCCTGCACTTCAACGACATCTACGAAATTTCCCCGGTGAAGGGCCGCGGCGGCTTCGCCCCCCTGATGACGGTGCTGAAGACGGAGCGGGAACGCAGCGCCGGAACGCTGACGACGGTGGGCGGCGATTTCCTGTCCCCCTCCCTGCTCTCCGGGACGACGCGGGGCGCGCAGATGCCCGACCTGTTCAACGCCATGGGCGTGGACGTCGTCGGTTTCGGGAATCACGAGTTCGACTTCGGCACGGAGGTGCTGAAGGCCCGCATCGCCGAATCGAAGTTCCCCTGGGTCGGCACCAACATCGCCGGACCGGACGGCCAACCGTTTCCCGGTTCGGTCGCCACCTGGACGAAGACGGTCGGCGACGTCAAGGTCGGCTTCCTCGGCGTCCTGACGCCGGAGACCGCGCATCTGTCCAGCGGCGGGGCGGAGGCCACCTTCACCAACGTGCAGGCCGCCGCGGCCCTGGCGGTGAAGGCGCTGCGCGACGCGGGGGCGAACATCGTCGTGGCGCTGACCCACCAGACCATCACGGAGGACCGTGAACTGGCCATCAAGGTGAAGGGCATCGACCTCGTGCTGGGCGGCCACGACCACGACCCGATCAGCTTCTACGAGGGATCGACCCTGATCCTGAAGGCCGGGGCGGACGGTCATTATCTTGGCGTCATCGATCTGGCGGTCAGCACCAAAGCCACGGACAAGGGACCGGCCACCACCGTCACGCCCGCCAGCTGGCGTTTCGTCACCACCGCCGGGGTGGCCCCGGACGCCGAGGTCGGGGCCTTGGTCAAGCGCTACATCGACCAGCTCGACGCCACGCTGGCCGGGGTGATCGGGCGGACGGAAACCGACCTGGACAGCCGCAAGGACGTCGTCCGTTCGCAGGAGACGACGATGGGCAACCTGATCGCCGACGCGCTGCGCGACGGGCTGAAGGCCGATGTCGCCATCACCAACGGCGGCGGCATCCGCGCCGACACGCTGCACCCGGCGGGCAGTTCGTTGACCCGCAAGGACATCTTCGCGGAGATGCCCTTCGGCAATGTCGCCGTGCTGACGCTGCTGTCCGGCGCCGACGTGCTGGCCGCGCTGGAGCATGGCGTGTCGAAGGTGGAGGACAAGGCCGGGCGCTTCCCCCAGGTGTCGGGCCTGACCTTCACCTATGACCCGAAACTGCCGTCGGGCACACGCGTGACCGGCGTGACGGTGAACGGCCAGCCGCTCGACCCCGCCCGGACCTACCGCGTGGCGACCAACGACTACATGCTGAAGGGCGGCGACGGCTACGCCGCGCTGACCCGCGGTCGGACGGTGGTGGACGCCTCCGGCGCCGTGCTGATGGCGACGATGGTCATGGATTACGTGGAGACGAAGAAGACGGTCGCCCCGAAGGTCGAAGGCCGCATCGTCGCGAAGTGACCGGAGCGCGCGCAAAAAAGAACGCCCCTGGACCGGCTGGTCCGGGGGCGCAAGGCCAGGATGGATCGTTGGTGAAGCGTCAGGCGCTGCGGCGCACGTGGCGCGCGGCCCCTTCGGCCCGCGCGTTCAGTCGCCGCACCGCGTCGTTCGCGGTTTTCGCCGACAGCTCCGACACCTTGACGCTGCGATTCAGCAGAAGTTCCATCTCGTCTTTGACCATGCTGCTCTGCGCGGCGTAGAGGTCCTGGACCGACCGGCTGCGCATCATCGCATTGATGCCTTCGGCGTTGCGGGCCATGGCCTCCTGGGCGAAGCCCATCCATTCGCGCATGATGGACTGCATCCCGTCCATCAGCACGGACCCGCACTGCGTCATGACGTCCATGTTCTCGCGGGCTTGCTGGGCGACCTCGCCTTGGGCTTGTGCGGACAGGCCCATCATGCGGTTGAGTTGATCGGTGGTCTGGCCAGCGACTTGGCCAGCCACCTGGGTCGCCTTTCCCATCATGTCGCTGGCCGTATCGGCGCCGCGCTGGGTCGTTTCCGCGGCGGTTTCCGCCATGCGGCGGGTGGTGTCCTCGGCAACATTCCGGCCTTTGGCGGCGGTGTCGCGCGCGATGGTCTGCGCGTCCTTCTCTGAAGCCATCTGCCTTGCTCCTGGTTTCGTTCCGTCCGAATCGGACGCTCCCCCCATTTTTCTTGAGTGTCGCGATTTTTGTGCAGTGCGACACAAGCAACCATATACCATGGTGGCGAAGAATAGTTCCACAACTCTAAAAACTAACCTTACCTACTTTTTTGCGGATACAGAGAAGTCTCCACCATGATTTATTGCATTGAGTTTTGCATCAAATTTCATGGAGTGTTTTAATTGATCCAAAGAAAATCACCAAGCGGCACCACAAGTGAGATGCGGATGGCCGGAGCACACCCCAAATTCTGAGGTAAGAAATCCTGAGCCGGCGCGCTGCCCGTCCTGGTCCGGCACCGGCCCACCCGCGGAGGATGCCCATGCTCATCGGCGTGCCGACGGAAATCAAAAACCATGAGTACCGCGTCGGGCTGACCCCGGCCTCGGTTCGTGAACTGACGCATCACGGGCACAGCGTGCTGGTGCAGGCGGGAGCCGGCGCCGCCATTGGGCTGGACGACGAGCACTATGAAGCCGCCGGGGCGGAGATCGTGCCGGACGCCGCAACCGTCTTCGCCCGCGCGGAGATGGTGGTGAAGGTGAAGGAGCCCCAGCCGCAGGAATGCGCGATGCTGCGCCGGGGGCAGATCCTGTTCACCTATCTGCACCTCGCTCCCGACCCGAAGCAGACCAAGCTGTTGCTGGACTCCGGCGCCGTCGCCATCGCCTACGAGACGGTGACGGATTCCCGCGGCGGCCTGCCGCTCCTGGCGCCGATGAGCGAGGTGGCCGGCCGCATGTCGGTCCAGGCCGGCGCCCATTGCCTGGAGAAGGCGCAGGGCGGGCGCGGCGTCCTGCTCGGCGGCGTGCCCGGCGTTCCGGCGGCCAAGGTGGTGGTGCTGGGCGGCGGCGTGGTCGGCACCAACGCCGCCCGCATGGCCATGGGGCTGGAGGCGAAGGTGATCGTCATCGACAAATCCCTGCCCCGCCTGAAGGAGTTGGATCTGCAGTTCGGCGCGAAGCTTCAGACGCTCTATTCGACGGTCGACACGATCGAGGAGCATGTGCTCGACGCCGACCTCGTCATCGGTGCGGTCCTCGTGCCGGGGGCCGAGGCGCCGAAGCTGGTGACCAGGGCGATGGTGGAGCGGATGCGGCGGGGTGCCGTGGTGGTGGACGTCGCCATCGACCAAGGCGGCTGCTTCGAGACCTCGCACCCGACCACCCACGCCGAGCCGACCTATCTGGTGGACGGGGTGGTCCATTACTGCGTCGCCAACATGCCGGGGGCGGTCGCGCGCACCTCGACCTTCGCGTTGAACAACGCCACCCTGCCCTTCACGCTGGCGCTCGCCGACCGGGGCTACCGCGCGGCGCTGGCGCGCGACCCGCACCTGCGGGCGGGGCTGAACATCCACGCCGGGGCGGTCACCTGCAAGGCGGTGGCCGATGCCCAGGGGCTGGGTTACCAGCCGGCGGAGGAAGCGCTGCGGCTTTGAATGCCGTTCCCGGAGGGGGCGACCGCGATCGCCCCCTTCGAAAGCGGGCACTCAGGCCGACCGGAGCCGTGAGAAGCGGAAATCGCAGTGGCTGGCGCCGCCGGCCAGGGTTTGCGTTCTTTCCAGATGGATGCCGCGTGTCGCGTAGGCGTCGAAATCAAGACCGCAGATGTTCGGCAGAAGGTCCTTGTCACCATGGCGGGCCGCGAATTTGCAGAAACCGCAGGCTTTGTAGTTGATGCCGAACTCGAAACGATCTCCTGGACCCGGCTCGACGAAGTCGTAGACGAAATCTTCGGGAAACTGCTCCTGATGGCTTTTCTCCGCCTGTTCACGGAGAAACGCCTGATTCTCCGGTGACATGAATTGACGCCCCGCGGCGAGGCGTTCCGCTTCGGGCACGGTGAGCAGCTGGGCCTTGTAGGTGTCCCGCTCGATGTCGCCGATCACGGACAGCGGCACGCCGTGCCGCCGGAGCACCCGGCTGATCGCCATGAAGCCGAGGAGACGCATGAAGAAGTCGCTCATGCGACTCTCCGCGCCCCCGACATAGGGCATTTGCGTGAGCACGATGGCGAACTCGTCCATCACCTCCCGCTTGATTCCATCAATGCTGGAGGGATGAACGTGCTCGCCCAACATCGCTTCGGCAAGGTCGAGGCGATGGCGCATGGCGGCCTCCATCGCGCCGCGATGATCCTCATAAAATGGATGGACCGTCTCAACCATTCGGCGCTCCCAAATGAACAACGGCAATTTTCTTCTGACTCACGGGCGTTTTCCGCCGAAGCGGGCGGCGATCTCTCCGACGATGCCGCGGCGGAACAGCAGCACGCAGGCGACGAAGATGACGCCGATCACCACCGGCACCGGCAGGTTGCTCGCCGCCAGATAATTCTCCAGCGTCACCACCAGCGCCGCCCCGACCACCGGGCCGAACAGCGTCCCGATGCCGCCCAGCAGGGTCATCAGCACCACCGCGCCGGACATCTGCCACTGCACATCGGTCAGGGTGGCGAGTTGGAAGACGATCGCCTTGGTGCCCCCGGCCAATCCGGCCAGCGTGGCGGACAGGACGAAGGCCATCAGCTTGTAATGGTCGGTGCGGTAGCCGAGCGAGATGGCGCGCGGCTCGTTCTCGCGGATCGCTTTCAAGACTTGCCCGAAGGGCGAATGGACGGTGCGCCAGATCACCGCAAAGCCGAAGAGGAAGACCGCCAGCACCGTGTAGTACATCGCCATCGACTGGCTGAGGTCGATCACCCCGAACAGATGCCCGCGCGGTACCGCCTGGATGCCGTCCTCGCCGCCGGTGAACTTGAGCTGGAGCGCCATGAAGAAGACCATCTGCGACAGCGCCAGCGTGATCATGGCGAAGTAGATCCCCTGCCTGCGGATCGCCAGCGCACCGAAGGCCAGACCGAGCGTCGCGGCGAAGGCCGTTCCCAGCAGGATGCCGAGTTCCGGCGGCAGCCCCCAGACCTTCACCGTGTGGGCGGTGATGTAGGCCGCCCCGCCGAAGAAGGCGGCGTGGCCGAAGCTGAGCAGACCGGCAAAGCCGATCAGCAGGTTGAAGGCGCAGGCGAACAACGCGAAGCACAGCACCTTCATCACGAAGACGGGGTACAGCACGTAGGGCGCGGCGATCAGGACCAGCAGCAGCACGGCCAGGGCCAGCAGGCCCGGCATGGCCGGTCGTCCGGTGGCGGGGGCCGCGGTTTCGCGGCGGACGGCGTGGATTTCGGTCGCCATGGGTCACCTCTCCCGCCCGAACAGGCCGGCGGGCTTGATCAACAGCACCACGGCCATGATGACGAAGACGACGATGTTGGACGCCTCCGGATAGAACACCTTCGTCAGACCTTCCAACAGGCCCAGACCATATCCGGTCAGCACCGCCCCCAGAATCGACCCCATGCCGCCGATCACCACCACGGCGAAGACGACGATGATCAGGTTGGAGCCCATCAGCGGCGACACCTGATAGATCGGGGCGGCCAGCACGCCGGCCACCCCGGCCAGTGCCACGCCGAACCCGTAGGTGGCCGTGATCATCAGCGGCACATTGATGCCGAAGGCCTGGACCAGAACCGGATTCTCGGTGGCGGCGCGCAGGTAGGCGCCGAGCTTCGTCCGCTCGATGGCGTACCAGGTGGCGAGGCAGACGACCAGCGAGGCGACGACGACCCAGCCGCGGTAGTTGGGCAGGAACATGAAGCCCAGATTCTGACCGCCGCGCAGCAGGTCGGGGATCGGGTAGGGCTGGCCCGACACGCCGTAGAAGTGGCGGAAGGCGCCCTCCACGATCAGCGCGAGGCCGAAGGTCAGCAACAGCCCGTAGAGATGGTCGAGCTTGTAGAGGCGGCTGAGCAGCGTCTTTTCCAGCACCACGCCGAAGGCGCCGACAACCAGCGGCGCCAGAAGCAGCGCCCACCAGTAGCCGATCCCCGCCGTGGTCAGCAGCAGCCACGCCACGAAGGCCCCCAGCATGTAGAGCGCGCCGTGGGCGAAGTTGATGACGTTGAGCATGCCGAAGATGACCGCCAGCCCGAGGCTGAGCAGCGCGTAGAAGGATCCGTTGATCAGCCCCAGCAGAAGCTGCCCGAACAGCGCCTGCGGCGGGATGCCGAAGATGGTGGACATTGTGGTTCGCCTCCGGCCGTTCTGCGCGGCGGGTGACCGCCCCGGCGCCCGTCCCCGCACGCGGCGGCGGACGGAACGCCGGGGCGGGCGGGGATCAGCCCGGCAGCTTGCAGCCGCTCTCCGCCATGGTGGCGAAGGCCTCGTCGCCGGGGATGGTGCGGATGATCTCGTAATAATCCCACGGCCCCTTGGACTCGCTGGGCTTCTTCACGCGGGCCAGATACATGTCGTGGACCATGCGCCCGTTCGGCAGGATCTTGCCGTTCTTGGCGAACATGTCGTTGACCGGCATCTCCTTCATCTTGGCGGCCACGGTCGGCCCGTCGTCGGTCCCAGCCGCCTCGATGGCCTTCAGGTAGTGCTTCACCGAGGAGTAGCTGCCGGCCTGCACCATGGTCGGCATCTTACCGGTCTTCGCCTTGTACTTCTCCGACCAGGCGCGCTTCTCGTCGTCCATGTCCCAGTAGAAGCCGGTGGTCAGGACGAGGTCCTGGGCGACCTGGAGCCCCAGAGCGTGCACATCCGACAGGAAGATCAGCAGCCCGGCCAGCTTCTGTTGCCCGCTCTGCGTCAGGCCGAACTCCGACGCCTGCTTGATCGAGGTGATGGTGTCGCCGCCGGCGTTGGCGAGGCCGATGACCTGCGCGCCCGACGACTGCGCCTGCAGCAGGAAGGAGGAGAAGTCCGCCGTGTTCAGCGGCGCGCGGACCGCCCCCACGACCGTGCCGCCGGCCTTCTTCACCTGTGCGGCCGTGTCGGTTTCAAGCTGGTGGCCGAAGGCGTAGTCGGCGGTCAGGAAGAACCAGCTCTTGCCGCCCTCCTTCACGATGGCCTGACCGGTGCCGACGGCCAGAGCGCGGGTGTCGTAGGCCCAGTGGAAGCCGGTGGGCGAGCAGGCGTCGCCGGTCAGGCGCGAGGTCGCCGGCCCCTGCATCAGGAAGATCGTCTTCTTCTCGCGCGTCACCTCCTGCACCGCCAGGGCGACGCCGGAGTTCGGCACGTCGACGATGACGTCCACCCCGTCGCGGTCGATCCATTCGCGGGAGAGGTTGGAGCCGATGTCCGGTTTGTTCTGGTGGTCGGCGGCGATCACTTCGATGGGCTTGCCCAGGATCTTGCCGCCCACCTCCTCGACCGCCATGCGGACGGCGACCACCGAGCCCTCGCCGCCCAAATCGGCATAGAGGCCGGAGCGGTCGTTGAGGACGCCGATCTTCACAACGTCGCCGGAGATCTTGCCCTGCTGGGCCTGCGCGGAACCGACGGCCAGCGCGGCGAGCGCCGCTCCGGCAAGCAGACGTGCAATCATTCCATTCCTCCCCGTTCGAATTCGAGCGTTTCTGCTTGTTGATTCAGACACCCAGATACGTGTGCAGCTTCTCCATGTTGGCGGCGAGCTGGTTGTTCGGGATCATGTCCATCACGCGGCCTTCCTCCATCATGTAATGGCGGTCGGCGATGGTGGCGGCGAAGCGGAAGTTCTGCTCGACCAGCAGGACGGTGAAGCCGCGCTGCTTCAGCTTGCGGACGGCCACCCCGATCTGCTCGATGATCACCGGGGCCAGCCCTTCCGTCGGCTCGTCGAGAAGGATCATGGTGGCGCCGGTGCGCAGGATGCGCGCGATGGCCAGCATCTGCTGCTCCCCGCCCGACAGGCGGGTGCCCTGGGTCGAGCCCCGGCCCTGAAGGTTGGGGAACAGCTCGTAAATCTGCTGGACCGTCATGCCGCCATCCTTCACGACGGGTGGCAGCGTCAGGTTTTCCTCGACGTTGAGCGAGGCGAAGATCCCGCGCTCCTCCGGCACATAGCCGATGCCGAGGCGCGGGATCTTGTGCGGCGCCATGCCGATCAGTTCCTGCCCCTGAAATCGGATGGAGCCGGTGCGCTTGCCGACGATGCCCATGATCGAGCGCATGGTGGTCGTCTTGCCGGCGCCGTTGCGGCCCAGCAGGGTCACCACCTCACCCTGGCGGACCTCCAGGTTCACCCCGTGCAGGACGTGGCTTTCGCCGTAGAAGGCCTGGAGATCGGAAACCTCCAGCATCGCGGTCCTCACCGTTGCGCCGTCAGGCATGACCGCTCCCCATATAGGCTTCCCGCACCTTCGGATGGCGCGACACCTCGGCGTAGGGGCCTTCGGCCAGGACCTCGCCGCGGGCCAGCACGGTGATCCAGTCCGACAGGTTGGAAACCACGGACAGGTTGTGCTCCACCATCAGGATCGTGCGGTTGGCCGAGACCCGCTTGATCAGCGCGGCGATGCGGTCGATGTCCTCGTGCCCCATGCCGGCCATCGGCTCGTCCAGCAGCAGCATCTCCGGCTCCAGGGCCAGCGTCGTGGCGATCTCCAGCGCCCGCTTGCGACCATAGGGAAGCTCCGCCGCCGGCCGGTGGGCGTAGCCAGCCAGCCCGACATCCTCCAGCAGTTCCATCGCCCGCCCGTTCAGCCGGTCGAGCACCGATTCCGATGTCCAGAAGTGGAAGGAGTTGCCGAGCGGCCGTTGCAGCCCGACGCGCACATTCTCCAGAACCGACAGATGCGGGAACACCGCAGAAATCTGGAAGGAGCGGATGATGCCCAGGCGCGCCACGTCCGCCGGCTTTACCGCCGTGATGTCGCGCCCGTTGAACAGGATGTTTCCGGTGCTGGGTTGAAGAAACTTGGTGAGCAGATTGAAAACGGTCGTTTTTCCGGCCCCGTTGGGACCGATCAGCGCATGGATGGACCCCCGTTTCACCCGCAGGCTGACGTCGCGGACGGCGACGAAGCCCCGGAATTCCTTGGTCAGTCCGCGCGTCTCCAGAATGACGTCACTTGCCATATCCTCCCCATTCCCTGTTTTCAGCAGCCTTCCGCGAGACCGCCTGTTGTTTGGTTCAGGTTATCAGCAATCTGTCACACGTACAGCTTACGGAAAGAACTTAATCCCGTCCATCCGGAAGCATCGAAGACGTGACAAAGCATGACCGGACGGCAAAACCGCCGGCAAAAAGGATCTATGGGAGGCCGAAACGCGGGCATGAAAAAAGCGGCCACGCAGGGCCGCACACCGACTCGCGGCACGCCCCCGGACCCGAGGCCGGAGGCGTGCCTTTCTCTTTCGACGCAGGAGCCGGAAACCGCGGTACCGATACGACTCAGGCAGCCGCGGATCAGGCCGCCGAGGTCAGCGGAAAGCCGCTGTAGTCGAGCGACGCGGACCAGAAGCGTTCGAGCTTGCGCAGGGTCTCGTTCGCCTTGACCAGTTCCTCGTCGCTGAAGCCGGCCTTCTCCAGAGCCGTCAGATGGCGCTCGAACATGCGGCTGATCTTCTCGCGCAGATCGAGGCCCTTCTCCGACAGGCGGACGCGCACCGACCGGCGGTCGTGCGGCGAACGCTCCTGCCCGAGATAGCCGTTCTCGACCATCTTCTTCACGTTGTAGGACACGTTGGAGCCGAGATAATAGCCGCGCGCCGTAAGCTCGCCGACGGTCATCTCGTCTTCGCCGATGTTGTAGAGGATCAGGCTCTGGACGTTGTTGATGTCCTGGATACCGAGCCGGTCAAGCTCGGTCTTCAGCACCTCGAGAAAGTGGCGGTGAAGCCGTTCGATCAAGAGGATGCTTTCATAATAGGGTTTGCGCACCGCGGTCTCCTTTGGCTCGTACCGGACATGGGCCGACCTGTGGCCTTTCCGGGGTCCTTAAGCGGAGATTAACCGATCATTGTCCGGCAATCACCTCAATAATGCCCCAAAAGCACAGCCCGGGTTGTAGAACAGCCTGGCCCTGCGGAATATCCCCGTCCTGCCGCGCCAAGCCCCGTCGCGTGCCAGGATTGCCTGGAATCCAGGCACCCCGGCGGCGTTCCCGCCCGGCGAACCGGGCGGCAAGCCGACCCGTCCCATCCAACCCCCGACAACAACCGTCAGGCAACAACAACGGTCAGGTTTGAGACAAGTCCCGCAAGGATTTCCCCGATACTAACGCAGAAACGCGCGGAATGTGCCTGCATCCGTGCACGTTCAGAGTGCAATAAAGGGGAGCGGGCCTCTTCATTCGGTAAAGCGCAAATCCCCGCCAACGGGTTCGGCGAAGTAACCGGCCACCTCTTCAGCCGTCACGTCGGCCAGAGAGGCCGGCGACCAGCGCGGATTCCGATCCTTGTCGACCAGCGCCGCGCGGATGCCTTCGTAGACATCATGGCGGGCGAGGAAGGCGAGGCTGAGGCGAAGCTCCTGGATCATGCAGCCGTCGAAGTCCAGCTTGGCGCCGCGGCGCAGCGCCTCCAGCGTCACCTTCAGGCTGGTCGGCGACACCCGCTTCAGCGTGGCGAGCTGGCCGGCGGCCCACTCCGTGCCCTCGGCCTCCAGGGCGGCGACGATGGCCTCCACCTCGTTGTGGGCGTAGCAGCGGTCGATGGCCGCGCGGTTGGCGGCGACCGGTGGTTCGCCGGCTTCCTCGCGATGGCGCGCAACCGCCTCGTCGGCCGGCACGCCGTCGGCCAACTCGGCGATCAGGGACTCCAGCTTGGCGCTGGGCACGAAGGCGTCGGCGGCGCCGACCTCGATCATGTCGGCCGCCTTCAACCGGTCACCGGTCAGGCCCAGCCAGATGCCGACCTGTCCGGGCAGGCGCGGCAGGAAATAGGTGCCGCCGACGTCCGGATAGAGCCCGATGCCCGTCTCCGGCATGGCGAACATCGTCCGCTCGGTCACGATCCGGTGCGACCCGTGCACCGACAGGCCGACGCCGCCGCCCATGCTGATGCCGTCAATCAGCGCGACATAGGGCTTGGGGCAGGTGTGGATCAGGCGGTTGAGGACGTACTCCTCGCTGAAGAAGGCGCGGATGGACGCGCCGTCGTCCTGCCCCGCCTTGGCGGCCTTGCCCGTCTCGTACAGGTTCACCACGTCGCCGCCGGCGCAGAAGGCTTTCTCCCCCGCGCCCTGCACGACGATGGCCTTGACCTCGGGATCGGCGATCCAGGCGCGCAGCTGCGGATCGAACAGGCGGATCATGCCCAGCGTCAGGGCGTTCAGCGCCTTCGGGCGGTTCAGCGTCACCAGCCCGATGGAGCCGCGGCGTTCGAAAAGGATCTCGGCGAACTGGATCTCGGCAGGGTCGCTCATGGTTCCGGTCGTTTCCATTTGTTCGTTTGTGGGGCGAATTGATCGGTTTCGGGCGATGATACGGGCGGCGGGCGGCGTGTCAAACCGCGGTTTCGCAGCGCAGCGTCGCGGAACACCGCCCCCGCCTCAGCCGTTGCCGCACCCACAGTCATGAGCGGGACAGTTCCATGATGGCAGCCTCAGCAGCGCAAGCGTCACGTCAGGAGGGAGCGGGCCGCAAGACGGCCATCATCCTCAACCGGTCCGCGGGAACGCTGGCCGGACAGCCGATCGACGATACGGTGGCGGCGATCCGCAGCGCCTTCGAGCGGCACGGGGCGGAGGTGTCGCTGACCGCGGTGGAGCCGGCCGACTGCGCGTCGGAAATCCGCAAGGCGATCGACTCCGACGCGGAGCTGGTCATCGTGGGCGGTGGCGACGGGACCATCCACACCGCGGTCAACATGATCCTGCCCACCGGCAAGATCCTGGGCATCCTGCCGCTCGGCACCATGAACCTGCTGGCGCGCGATCTGAAGACGCCGCTGGACCTCGACGAGGCGTACGAGGCCCTGGCCGCCGGCGAGGTGAGCAGCATCGACGTGGCGGAGGTGAACGGCGAGGTCTACCTGAACAGCTCCGTCCTCGGCTTCTACCCGCAGGTGGTTCAGGAGCGCGAGGAGAAGCGCAAGCGGCACCGCCTGCTGAAATGGCCGGCGATGGCGCTCGCCATGGTCCGCACCTTCCGCCGCCTGCCCCTGCTCGACGTGCGGATCGATTGGGGCGAGGGGCCGCGCCGCGTGCGCACCCCGATTCTGGTGGTCTCCAACAACCCCTTCGACGGCGAGGCGGGCAGCATGCTCCTGCGCCGTGCCCGGCTCGATTCCGGCAAGCTCGGCGTCTATGTGGCGCGGCAGCGCGACCCCTGGGGGCTGCTGCGGCTGATGGGGCGCACCATGCTCGGAACTTGGCAGCATGATGAGGAGTTGGAAACGCTGACGGCCACGCAACTGACGGTGCACAGCCGGCGGCGGCGGCTGAAGATGGTCAACGACGGTGAAATCCTGCAAATGGAGCCGCCGCTGAACTACCGCATCCGTCACAAGGCGCTGAAGGTCCTGCTGCCCAAGGCGGCGCCCGAAGGCGACGGCACGGCGGACGGCGCGTGACGCGAATGACTGCCGGGGAGGTGTCGTGAAGAAGCTCGCCCACATCTCGGACCTGCATTTCGGGCGGATCGACCCGCTGGTGGTCGACGGCCTGCTGGCCGACCTGACGGCGGCGCGGCCCGACCTGATCGTCATCTCCGGCGATCTGGTCCAGCGCGCCAAGGCCCGCCATTTCCTGGAGGCGCGGGCCTTCCTGGAGAAGCTGCCCTTCCCCTATCTGGTCGTGCCGGGCAACCACGACATCCCGGTCTACAACGTGGTGCGCCGCTTCCTCGACCCGTTCGGCAACTACAAGCGCTACATCACCACCGACCTCAGCCCCTTCCACATCGATTCGGAAATCGCCGTTCTGGGGATCAACACGGCGCGCTCGGTCATCACGGATTTTTCCGAAGGGCGCATGAACAAGGCGCAGATCAAGCGCGTGCGCGAGGTCTTCTGCGAGGTGCCGGACACCGTCTTCAAGGTGCTGTTCACCCACCACCCCTTCCTGCCGCCGCCCGACGCGCCGAAGACGAAGCTGGTCGGGCGGCACAAGCTGGCCCTGCCGGCGCTGGAAAGCTGCGGGGTGGACCTGCTGCTGGCCGGGCACCTGCACCGCGCCTATTCCGGCGACATCATGACCCACCACACCCAGGTGGCGCGCTCCATCCTGGTCGCCCAGGCCTCCACCGCGACCTCCACGCGGCTGCGCAACGAGGCCAACGCCTACAACCTCATCGCCATCGAACCGCCGCGCGTCACCTTCGAGGTGCGGTCCTGGGAGGGGGCGGCCTTCACCGGCGGCCTCGTCTCGCAATGGCGCAAGGACGGGCACCGCTGGGTCATGGAGATGCAGGACTCGGGATTCAGACCTGTGAGCGGTGCGGCTTGAGTCGCGGCGGCCATGCGGCGTAGGATCGCGCCGCAAGTTTTAAGAGCACATCAGGTCCCCCGCATGTCCGCTTCGCATTTCCGGTCCCCGGCGTCCTTCCCGCGCACCCGGCTGCGCCGCAACCGCGCCGACGCCTGGACCCGCCGCCTCGTCGCCGAAAACCGCCTGACCGTGGACGACCTGATCTGGCCGGTCTTCGTCATCGAGGGGCAGAACCAGCGGGTGCCGGTGGCCTCCATGCCCGGCGTGGAGCGTCTGACCATCGACCTGCTGACCGAGGCGGTGGCCGCGGCCGGCGACCTCGGCATCCCCTGCGTCGCCCTGTTCCCGGTGGTCGGCGCCGAGGGCAAGTCGGAGGACGCGGCGGAGGCCTACCGCCCCGACAACCTGATGAACCGCGCCATCCGCGCGCTGAAGGCCGCGGTGCCGCATGTCGGCATCCTGGGCGACGTGGCGCTGGACCCCTACACCACCCACGGCCACGACGGGCTGATGCGCGACGGCTACATCCAGAACGACGAGACGGTCGAGGTGCTGGCCCGGCAGGCGCTGTCGCAAGCCGACGCCGGCGTGGACATCGTCGCCCCGTCGGACATGATGGACGGCCGCATCGGCCTGATCCGCGACCGGCTGGACAGCCATGGGCACGAGCTGGTGCGGCTGTGCTCCTACGCCGCCAAATACGCCTCGGCCTTCTACGGCCCCTTCCGCGACGCGGTGAATTCCGGAGGCTTCCTGAAGGGCGACAAGAAGACCTACCAGATGAACCCCGCCAACACCGACGAGGCCCTGCACGAGGTCGCCCTCGACCTCCAGGAGGGTGCGGATATGGTGATGGTGAAGCCCGGCCTGCCCTATCTCGACGTCATCCGCCGGGTGAAGGACACCTTCGCCGTTCCGACCTTCGCCTATCACGTCTCCGGCGAATACGCGATGCTGCGCGCCGCCGCGCAGAACGGCTGGCTGGATTACGACAAGGCGTTGCTGGAGACCCTGACCGGCTTCAAGCGCGCCGGCTGCGACGCCATTTTGACCTACGGCGCCGTCGATGCGGCGCGGCGGCTGCAAGAAGGCTGAGCCGTTCGGGCTCGTCTTTGAGCTGTTCGGGCGCACGGGTGTGCGGACGCTTTTATAGCATGTGGCCATCGCCGACCGATGGAGTTTCCCCATGCACAATCGCTCCGCTCTCCTGCTCGCCGCCATCCTTGCCATGGGCGCCGCCCCGGCCACCGCTTTCGAGCTGACCAGCCCCGACATCAAGGACGGGGCGCCTCTGGGCGAGCGGCATGTCTTCGCCGGCTTCGGCTGCACAGGGGAAAATGTCTCGCCTGCGTTGGCCTGGAAGGACGCACCGGCCGGCACGCGCAGCTTCGCTGTCACCGCCTACGACCCCGATGCGCCGACAGGCAGCGGCTGGTGGCATTGGATCGTCTTCAACCTTCCCGCCACCACCCTGCGGCTCTCGGCCGGGGCTGGAAATCCGAACACGGGATTGCTTCCGGCCGGAGCGTTGCAAAGCCGCTCCGACTTCGGCACGCCGGGCTACGGCGGTGCCTGTCCGCCGGTCGGCGACGCACCGCACCGCTACGTCTTCACCGTCCACGCATTGAAGACGGACAGCCTTCCGCTCGACGCGAACTCGTCGGGCGCCATGGTCGGCTTTCTACTGAACGCCAACCGCCTGGAAAAGGCCACACTGACCGCGCGTTACGGTCGATGAGCGTGCAGATGGGGCGCTGCGGACCTTGCCCGCGCGTCCCGGCGCCTCCTAGACTGGACGCCGCCATGACACCGGACCTCCTTCCTGCATTGTCCCGCTACGCCGCCCGCGACCTCCGACCGGGCTCCGGCGATCGCCCGCACCGTCCCGAACTGTGGGCGTTCGTGGCGCGCGACCGCGAACGCATCACGGACATCCGCATAGAACGCACGGCCTTGATCGTGGTGATCGACGGTGCCAAGGAGGTCACCGACACCCGCGGCACCCACCATTTTCCGAAGGGTTCGGCGATGCTTCTGCCGCCCGGCTGGATCGGCACGGTGGTGAACGCCCCGAGCGAGGCGACCGGGCATTACCGCGCCCTGATCCTGGAATTTCCGGGGGACATGGTCCGGCGGCTTCTCGACGCACATCCCACCGCACGGGTCGGCAACCGGCAACATCCGCACGACTTTCGCGTGGCCCTGACCCCCGCTCTGGCCAGCGCGGTGGAGCATGCCGCCGCCGGCTTGGCCGTGGGTTCCACGCTCAGCCCACGCCTCGTCGAGCACCGCTGCATGGAAGTTCTGCTGGCCCTTCTGGACGACTGTGTGTGGTGGCTCGGGCACGGAATGCCCGGTGGCACGGCCGACGCGGTCCGCCAATTGGTCCGCGCCTATCCCGACCAGCCTTGGACAGCCAGGAGCGTCGCTGTCGAGATGGGTCTCAGCACGGGAACCTTGCGCCGACGCCTTGCCGATGAAGACGCCTCCGTACGGCGCATCCTGACGGAGGAGCGTGTCGCTCACGCCCGTCGGTTGCTGGAAAGCGACGGGCTGTCCGTGCAGCAAGCGGCGGAGGCGGTTGGCTACACCTCCCGCTCCCACTTCGCCCGACGGGTTCGGGCCGTTACGGGCGCGAACCCGTCGGACCTGCGTGGCGATGGTCGCTGATTACTTCGGCGTGCCTTTCCACACCTGGAACTGCGGCGTTTCCAGCAGCAGATCGGCGTGGCCGAAGGCCGTCTTGAACAGCTTGCCTACCCCCGCCGTCCGCTGGGTCACCGCGATCAGCGAGCCGCGCAGCTTCAGATACTGCTTGGTGCCGGCGACCAGCGCCTCCAGCATTCCGAAATCCTCGTCCTTGCCGCGGTGGAGCGGCGGGTTCGAGACGATCAGCCCGAAGCGTTCCCGCGCACCGAGCCCAGCCAGCCCGTCGCTCAGCACGCATTCCGCGTCCGGCACGTTCTGGCGGGCGGCGTGCAGAGCTACCGCGTCGATGTCCAGCAGGGTCAGCCGGGCGTCCGGCGTGCGCTCCCGCACCGCCCGCGCGATCACCCCGGCGCCGCAGCCGAAGTCCAGGACGGCGGTGCCAGCCGCGATCTCCGGCAGGACCTGGAGCAGGCATTCCGTGCCGGTGTCGAGACGGCCATGGGCGAACAGGCCGGGGTAGGACACCAGATCCAGCGCCCCGTCGCGCCCCGGCAACGGCAGGGCCACGGTCTCCCGCCAATCCTCCAGATTGCCCTTGGCCGAATCGCTGGTCCGGCGGGTTTCCAGCAGACGGGCGCGGCGCTTGATGGTCAGCGTCTCCACGCCTTCCGCCAGCCCGTCAAAGCGCTTCGGTGCGGAGGTGATGCCCTCGTCGTTGCTGCCGGCGATCCACAGCGGCGCCCCCGCCGGCAGGCGGGCTGCCAGGGCGTGCAGCGCCATCTCGAAGGCGGCCCAGCCGCGCGGCAGGCGCAGGACCGCGCCATCGAAGGCGCCGTCCGCCGGCCAGGGCGTGGCCGGCTTGCCGTCCAGCCCCAGGCGGTGCCAGGAGACGACCTCCGCCCCGCCGTCGGCCAAGGCCTCTTCCATGGCGCCGTCGGTGTCGCCGGCCACCAGGATGCGGCCCTGCGGGCGGCGGTCGGCCAGGGCCTCCGCGGCGACGCCGGCCACGGTGGAATCGCGGTCGGTCGCGCGGTTGGACAATCGGCTCACAAGCTCTTTCCCTTTATCCCCTGGTTCCTCAACCCTTGTCGCGCATCAGGCGCGCCTTGTCGCGCTGCCACGACCGTTCCTTCTCGGACTCGCGCTTGTCGTGCTTCTTCTTGCCAGTGGCGAGGCCGACCTCGACCTTGGCGATGCCGCGGTCGTTGAAGTAGACGGTCATCGGGATCAGCGTGATCCCCTTCTGCTTGATGGCGCCCATGAGCTTGCTCAGCTCGCGGCGGTGCACCAGCATCTTGCGCGGGCGCTTGGTCTCGTGCTGAAGCCAGCGTCCCGCCTGCCCGTATTCAGGGATGTAGGCGTTGAACAGGTACAGTTCCCCGTTCTTGAGGCCGGCGTACGCCTCGTTGATGCTGGCACGGCCGCCGCGCAACGACTTCACCTCGGTGCCGGTCAGGATCAGACCGGCCTCCAGGGTGTCTTCGATGAAATAGTCGAAGCGTGCGCGGCGGTTCTGTGCCGCCATGCGCCTTGGTTCGGGCTCGCGGGCGGCCACGTATCCTCCTTCCCTGGGGCGGGATGCTGCCGTCCCTTAGGACAGCAGCCCGGCCTTCTTCATCGCGTCGCGGACGGTGGTCCGCGTGCTCTCCGACGCGGCGACCAGCGGCAGGCGAACCTCGTCCGAGGACTTGCCGAGCAGGCTGGCGGCGTATTTCACCGGGGCCGGGCTCGTCTCCACGAACATGGAATCGTGCAGCGGGGTCAGCAGGTCGCGGTACTTGTAGGCGGTGGCGAGATCGCCCTTCCGCCAGGCGTCCTGCATCGCGGCGCACTGGGCCGGCGCGATGTTCGCCGTCACCGAGATGCAGCCGACGCCGCCCTGCGCGTTGAAGGCCAGCGCCGTCGCGTCCTCGCCCGAAAGCTGGATGAAGTCGGGACCGACGTCCTGCAGCAGGCGGACCGGGCGGGCCAGATCCGCCGTGGCGTCCTTCACGCCGATGATGTTCGGCAGCTTGGCGAGGCGGGCCATCGTTGCCACCGACATATCCACGACACTGCGGCCGGGAATGTTGTAGATAACGATCGGCAAATCCGCCGCGTCATGGATCGCTTTGAAATGCTGGTACAGACCTTCTTGCGTCGGCTTGTTGTAATAGGGCGTGACGACCAGCGCCGCGGCGGCGCCGGCCTTCTTGGCGTGCTGGGTCAGCGAGATCGCCTCCTCGGTGGAGTTCGACCCGGTGCCGGCGACGACCGGAACCTTCCCGCCCGCGGCTTCGATGCACAGCTCGACGACCCGGTTGTGCTCCTCGTGGGAGAGGGTCGGCGACTCACCGGTGGTGCCGCAAGGCACGAGACCGTGGGTGCCCTGCGCAACCTGCCACTCGACGAAGGACTGGAAGGCGGCCTCGTCCACTTTCCCGTTTTTAAACGGGGTCAAAAGAGCGACGATGGAACCGTACAACATGCCTGCCACCTCCGACGGACTACAAGAAAAGTGTCGCGCACCTTAGCCGCACCCGTTCCCCCGAGCAAGAGCGCCCGGATGATCATCCGACATGCCACCCGTTCCGCCACCCGTTCCGCCATTGCCGCCGCCCTGCTGGGGCTGATCGTGCTGGCCCAGCCCGCCGGGGCGGCCAGCCTGACGGCGCAGGACCTCGCCGTCTACCGGCAGGCCTTCAAGGCCGCCGACAACGACCGCCACGACGAGGCGCTGCGCATCGCCGCCCAGGCGTCCAACAAGCTGCCGGCCAAGGTGATCCGCTGGATGGCCCTGGCGACTCCCGGCGGCGGCAGCTTCGACGAGATCGCCGCCTTCATCCGCGAGAACGGCGACTGGCCCAACCAGGCGCAGCTTCGCCGTCAGGCGGAGAAGGCGATGCCCATCGACCTGGACGAGGACCGGGTGCTCGCTTGGTTCAAGCAGTACCCGCCCCTGTCCAACGAAGGCTTCATGCGCCACGCCGACACGCTGCTGGCGACCGGCAACGCCGAGCGGGCGGTGCGGATGGTGCGCGACCGCTGGGTGGAGGCGAATTTCACCTCCGCGGACGAGGAGCAGTTCCTGGCCCGCTACCGCTCCCACCTGCGCCAGCAGGAGCACAAGGCGCGCATCGACCGGCTGCTGTGGGAGCGCCAGGAAGCCGCGGTGCGCCGCATGCTGCCCTTCTTCGACGAAGCCTACGACCTGCTGATCGAGGCGCGGATCGCGCTGGACGGCGACGCCAAGAACGCCGACGCGGCCCTCGCCCGTGTCCCCGCCTCCCTGCGCAATGACCCCGGCCTGCTGTTCGACCGCGCCCGCTACCGCCGCCGCAAGGGCGACGACGCAGGCGCGCTGGAGATCATCGCCCAGGCGCCCAAGGACATGGGCCGCCCGCAGGCTTGGTGGACGGAGCGCCACATCCTGGCCCGCCGCGCCATGGTGAACGGCGACCACAACCTCGCCTACCGTCTGGTGACGGCGCATGGGCAGACCGAGGGCAGCGGCGCGGCGGAGGCGGAATTCCTCGCCGGCTTCCTGGCGCTGCGCTTCCTCGACGATCCGTCGAGCGCCTTCAACCACTTCCACAAGCTCTACCGCTCCGTCGGCGCGCCGATCAGCAAGGCGCGCGGCGCCTATTGGTGCGGCCGCGCGGCCGAGGCGCTGGGCCAGACGGCGCAGGCCAAGGACTGGTACGCCAAGGCCGCCCAGTACGGGACGACCTTCTACGGCCAGTTGGCCGCCCGCCACGCCGGGAACGGGCGCATCGCCCTGCCCGCCGAGCCGCGCGTGTCCAACGCCGACGCCACCGCCTTCGAGCGGCGGGAGGTGGTCCGCGTGACCAAGCTGCTGGCGGAGATCGAGGGCAACACCGACGAGCGGGTGACCGCCTTCCTGCGCCGCATCAGCCTCGACGCCAAGGAGCCGGCGGATTACGTGCTGGCCGCCAAGCTGGCCCGCGAGGTCGGGCGCCGCGACCTCGCCGTCGCCGCCGCGAAGGACGCCGCGCAGAACGACGTGTTCCTGGTGGAAGCCGGCTACCCGATGATCGAGAGCCGGCCGGCCGCTCCGGAAATCGCCCTGGTGCACGCCATCATCCGGCAGGAGAGCACCTTCAACACCCGCGTGGTGTCGTCGGCCGGGGCGCGCGGCCTGATGCAGCTCATGCCCGGAACGGCGCAGCTGGTCGCCGGCAAGCTGGGCGTCAAGCACGACACCGCCAAGCTGATCAGCGACCCGGACTACAACGTGCGGCTCGGCTCGACCTATCTGGCGGACATGATCGACCGCTTCAACGGCTCCTACATCATGGCCATCGCCGCCTACAACGCCGGCCCGACCCGCGTGCGTCAATGGATCGACACCTACGGCGACCCGCGCGGCGAAGCCATCGACGCCGTGGACTGGCTGGAACTGATTCCGATTTACGAAACCCGCAACTACGTGCAGCGGGTCATGGAGGCCATGCTGGTCTACCGCGCGCGCATCCAGGGCGCCAAGGCGGAGCTGAATCTGGACAAGGAAATTCGACGATGAATTCCCGACGGTCCCTCGCCCATAACGGACGAGGGACCATCGCATCGATCAAAAACGAATATTCGAAAGTCACAAAAGCCGGCTTATCTCTGTCACATACCAAAATCGAAATCGTCCAATTTTTGACGTTTTCGTCTGAAGTGGTAACTCTTCTTCCTGCCCGGAAGATGAATTGCATTTAATGCTCTATTAACCACAACCCTACAGAATTCCCACGCACGGACGGACCGTGTTTCTCTTTATTCCGTGATTGGGAGCCTACCATGCCAGCACCGATGGTCGCCGATGAAGTCCGCCAGGCGTGCCGCATCCACGCGCGCCTTTTAGACGCCTTCATCTCCTTGACGGAACAGGAACTGGCGGAGCTCGCCCCTGGTTTCGCCGAGGAAAGCCTCATGGAATCGCTGGAGAAGATGCGCGCCGCCCGCAAGAGCTACGGCGCCCTGGGCGGTGTCGTCGCCCTGGAGGTGGTGGCGTCGAACGCCGCCTGACCAAGGGCGTTGCGTTCGGGTCGGCCTTCCGTTCGGGAACAGGGGACCGCTAATCCTGCGGCGTGTCCCCGTTGCCCGCACCGCCCGACTGCCGGCGCTGCACCTCGCGCCACTTGGCGACGTTGCGGTTGTGATCCGGCAAAGTCTTCGCAAAGACATGCCCGCCGGTGCCATCGGCGACGAAATACAGGAAGTCGTGCTTTTCCGGGTGCAAAGCCGCCTGGATGGACGCCCGCCCCGGGTTGGCGATCGGCCCCGGCGGAAGCCCTGCCGCGACGTAGGTGTTGTAGGGCGACTCGAATTTCCAGTCGTTGCGGGTCAAGGCCCGCCCCAACTCCCCGCTGCCATCGGTCAGCGCGTAGATCACCGTCGGGTCCGACTGGAGCTTCATGCCGGTCTCCAGGCGGTTGACGAAGACGCCTGCGACCTTGGCGCGCTCAGCCGCGACACCGGTTTCCTTCTCCACGATGGACGCCATGGTCAGCGCCTGCTGCGGAGTCTCGTAAGGCAGGTCCGGACCGCGGTTCTTCCAGGCGTCGTTCAGAGCCTGGGTCATGGCGTGCTGCATCCGCTCGACCAGGGCCGAGCGCGAATCGCCATAAGAATAGTGATAGGTTTCAGGCAGTACGGTCCCGTTCTTCGGAGCCGCCTTCACCTCGCCGGTCAACGCCGGCTCGGCGTCGAGCAGGGCAACCACCTGGGCGGAGGTCAACCCTTCCGGCACCGTGAAGCGGCGGACCACGGTCTTGCCCTGGCGCAGCATCTCCAGCACGCCATCGACGCTGATGCCCGCCGGGAACGCGTACTCGCCGGCCTTCAGCGGCCCCTGGAGCTTGGCGGCGAACAGGAAGAGAATTGGCGATTCGACGACCCCAGCGTCTTCGAGGGTCAGCGCAATGGCTTCCAGCCCGCTTCCACGTGGAATGACGACCGTCTCGGCGTGCTCAAGCGGTCCGGGGGCCATCACGCGGAGGGCACCCCAGAACACCAACCCGCTGCCCGCGGTGAGGACGGTCAACGCCCCCGCCGCGATTCGGAGGCCCCAACCCATCGGCGGTCTCCGCGATGCTTCGCCGCTCAGGCGAATTCCTTGAAGACCAGGGAGGCGTTGGTGCCGCCGAAGCCGAAGGAGTTCGACAGCGCGGCCCGCACGCGGCGCTCCTGCGCAACCTTCGGAACGAGGTTGACGCCGAGGCAGCTCTCCGAGGGATTCTCAAGGTTCAGCGTCGGCGGAACCAGGCTGTGGTTGATCGCCTTGATCGAGTAGATCGCCTCGACCGCACCGGCGGCTCCCAGCAGGTGGCCGATGGCCGACTTGGTGGAGGACATGGCGACGTTGTCCATCGCCGCGCCGAACAGCCGCTTCACCGCGCCCAGCTCGATCTCGTCACCCAGCGGCGTCGAGGTGCCGTGCGCGTTGACGTAGTCGATGTCCGACGGCTCCATCCCGGCCCGCTTCAGCGCGTTGCGCATGGCGCGGAAGCCGCCGTTGCCATCCTCCGCCGGGGCGGAGATGTGGTAGGCGTCGCCGGACATGCCGTAGCCGACCACTTCGGCGTAGATGTGGGCGCCACGCTTCTTGGCGTGCTCCAGCTCCTCAAGGACGACGACACCGGCGCCCTCGCCGATCACGAAGCCGTCACGGTCCTTGTCGTAGGGACGCGACGCCTTTTCCGGCGTGTCGTTGAAATTCGTGGACAGGGCGCGCATGGCGGCAAAACCGCCGACGCCCAGGCGGCTGACCGCCGCTTCCGTGCCGCCCGCGACCATCACGTCCGCGTCGCCCAGCATGATCAGGCGCGAAGCGTCGCCGATGGCGTGCGCGCCGGTCGAGCAGGCCGTGACCACCGCGTGGTTCGGTCCCTTGAAGCCATGCTGGATGGAGATGTGGCCGGACGCCAGATTGATGAGGCAGGCCGGAATGAAGAAGGGGGAGATGCGGCGCGGGCCTTTTTCGGCCAGGGTGACCGCACCATCGGCGATGCCCGGCAGGCCGCCGATGCCCGAGCCCACCATGACGCCGGTGAGTTCGCGCTCTTCCTCGGTCTGGGGAACCCAGCCGGAATCCTTGATCGCTTCGTGGGCGGCGGCGATGGCGAAGATGATGAAATCGTCCATCTTCCGCTGGTCCTTCGGCGGAACGAAGGCATCGGGGTTGAACAACCCGTCGCCATCCCCGCGCGGAACCTGCCCGGCAACTTTCGAGGCCAGATCGGAGGCGTCAAAACCCGTGATGGCGCGGATGCCCGATTGGCTGGCGGTCAGACGCTCCCAGTTGAGCTTGTGGCCGACACCGAGCGGCGTGACCAGACCAAGGCCGGTAACGACGACACGTCTCATGGGGTATTCCTTGACCTTTCCTCGGAAAACTCAGCGACGGCCAGGCCACTTTGGAAAGCTGCCTGGCCTTCTTGCGCCACGCCTGATCAGGCCGCGGCGTTCGCCTTGATGAAGTCGATGGCGTCCTTCACCGTCAGAATCTTCTCGGCGGCGTCGTCCGGAATCTCGCAGCCGAACTCTTCCTCGAAAGCCATAACCAGCTCGACCGTGTCGAGGCTGTCGGCGCCGAGATCGTCGATGAAGGAGGCGTTCTCCGTCACCTTCGACTCCTCGACCCCGAGGTGGTCCACAACGATCTTCTTAACGCGCTCGGCGACATCGCTCATTTTTTAAGACCTTCCAATCCTTGAGACCGCTCGGGCGAATTCGGCCGGCTCAACACGCGGCTGCGTGCCTTCCTGCCACAAAAAGCCCCGTCCGATAACACATTTTTACAGCCTTGACCAGCGCCCGCGGGAGCCGGTCCGAACCTGTGGTTCAGGCAGCGAATCCGCCTCAGATCATGGCCATGCCGCCGTTGATGTGCAGCGTCTGGCCGGTGACATAGGCGGCCTCATCGCTCGCCAGGTACACGACTCCGGCGGCGATTTCCCCCGGCTCGCCCATGCGGCCGGAAGGAATGGCGGTGAGCAGCTTGTCCTTCTGCTCGGAATTCAGGGCGTCGGTCATCGCCGTGGTGATGAAACCCGGCGCGACGCAGTTCACGGTGATGCCGCGCGACGCGACCTCCGCGGCCAGCGACTTCGACATGCCGATCATGCCGGCCTTGGAGGCGGCGTAGTTGGCCTGGCCGGGGTTGCCGGTGACGCCGACGATCGAGGTGATGCCGATGATGCGGCCCCAGCGGCGCTTCATCATGCCGCGCAGCACCGCGCGCGACAGGCGGAAGGCGGCGGTCAGGTTGACGTCCAGCACCGACTGCCAGTCGTCGTCCTTCATGCGCATGGCCAGCTGGTCGCGGGTCAGGCCGGCGTTGTTCACCAGGATGTCGATCTGGCCGAGGGCGGCCTCCGCGTCCTTGGCGAGCTGCTCGGTCCCGGCGGCATCGGCGAGGTTGCCGGGCACAACCAGGGCGCGCTCGCCCAGCTCGGCGGCGAGCGCCTCCAGCGGGGCGACGCGGGTGCCGGACAGGGCGACGGTGGCGCCCTGCGCGTGCAGCGCGCGGGCGATCTGCGCCCCGATGCCACCCGAGGCGCCGGTGACCAGCGCCTTCTTTCCGGTCAGGTCGAACATGGAATGCCTCACAGGGTCTTCAGGAACGATTCGACGTCGGCCGGGCCCTGAACGGAGGTTCCGGCCAATTCCTTGTCGATGCGCTTGGCGAGACCCGACAGCACCTTGCCCGAGCCGAGTTCGACCAGCGTGTCGATGCCCTGCTCCTTCATATAGAGCACGCTCTCGCGCCAGCGAACCATGCCGGTCACCTGCTCGACCAGAAGGCGGCGTATCTCGTTGGGGTCCGACACGGCCGACGCGGTCACGTTGGCGACCACCGGAACCGCCGGCGCGCCGATCGTCACGTTGGCCAGGGCTTCGGCCATGGCGTCGGCGGCGGGCTGCATCAGCGGGCAATGGAAGGGCGCGCTGACCGGCAGGCGCACGGTGCGCTTCAGCCCGCGCTCGGCCGCGATCACGATGGCGCGGTCGATGGCCTCGGCGTGGCCGGAGATCACCACCTGCCCCGACGAGTTGTCGTTGGCGACGGTGCAGACCTCGGTCTGGCCCGCCGGGGTCTTGGCGGCGTCTGCGGCGATGGCCTGGGCCTGCTCCAGCTCGGCGCCCAGCAGGGCGGCCATGGCGCCCTGCCCGACCGGCACGGCCTTCTGCATGGCCTGGCCGCGCAGCTTCAGCAGGCGCGCGGTATCGGCCAGCGTGAAGGCGCCGGCGGCGCACAGGGCCGAATACTCGCCGAGCGAATGACCGGCGACGAAGGCCGCGTGCCTGGTCAAGTCGAGCCCGCCCTGGTCCTTCAGCACCCGCAGAACGGCGACGCTGACGGCCATCAGGGCCGGCTGGGCGTTCTCGGTCAGCGTCAGGTCGGCCTCGGGGCCTTCGAACATCAGGCGGGACAGGCGCTGGTTCAGCGCGTCATCCACCTCTTCAAAGGTGAGCCGCGCGACCTCGAACGCCTCGGCCAGCTCACGGCCCATGCCGACGGCTTGGCTGCCCTGGCCCGGAAAGACGAACGCCCTGGTCATGCTGTCTGGGAACCCTAGTAAAAAGGCGCGCCACCCGCGGCACCGCCGTTGAATTCGGCGACAGTCATACCCGGCCTTTCGGGCAAGTCAAGCGATGCTCAACGTTGACGAGGTCGAATTGGTGCCTTTCTGTTGCTTTTTCGGCGTTTTTTCATTGCTGCGATGCAAAGGCGAACGGAGAAAAGGGCCATTCCAAGGCACGTCAAAGGCAGGGGCGCAGGAATCGTCGGCCGGCTCGTGTTTCCGCTTGTCGGAATAGGGCTTTTGTGCATACTGCGCCGCTTCATAACTCCTTGCCGGTGGCTCGCGTGCCGTCGGCTAGGCCCGGGCGGCTGATCCTGTCCATAGGGGATGGGGCGCAGCGCCGGACCATGAACAGCCATGGGGAGTACAATGGCTCTTTACGAGTGCGTGCTGATCGCGCGCCAGGACATCTCGGCCGCCCAGGCCGAGCAGCTCGGCGAGCAGTTCGCCCAGATCATTCGCGACAACGGCGGCCAGGTCGCCAAGACCGAATACTGGGGTCTGAAGACGCTCACCTACAAGATCAAGAAGAACCGCAAGGGTCACTACACCCTGTTCAACCTTGACGCCCCCGCCGCCGCCGTCCTCGAGATGGAGCGCAACATGGGCATCAACGAGGACGTGCTGCGCTTCATGACCGTCCGCGTCGATGCGCTGGACGCCAACCCGTCGGTGATGATGCAGAGCCGCGGCGAGCGTGGTGACCGCGGCGATCGCGGCGACCGCGGCCCGCGCCGCTTCGAGGATCGTGGCCCGCGCCCGCCGCGTCGCCAGGAGCCCACCGTTGCCGAAGGGGAGAACGCCTAAATGTCCGACAAGCAGACCTCGGGCGCTCCGGCCCGCACCGGTGGCGGTCCCCGCCGTCCGTTCTTCCGCCGCCGCAAGACCTGCCCGTTCTCGGGCGCGAACGCCCCGGCGATCGATTACAAGGACGTCAAGCTCCTGTCCCGCTTCATCTCCGAGCGTGGCAAGATCGTGCCGAGCCGCATCACCGCGGTTTCCGCGAAGAAGCAGCGCGAGCTCGCCCGCGCCATCAAGCGCGCCCGCTTCCTGGCCCTGCTTCCCTACGTGGTGAAGTAAGGACCGAAGCGGACAACAGGCAAAGGTAATCCCATGGCCTCGCCCCTGGCCGCCCCTCTGGCGGCTGCCATCGGTGTCGGCGTGGTCAGCGCATTCTTCTATCTCGCCGTTCTGTTCGGCGGGTTCGGGGCGCTGATCCTGGGCTATCTGGCGCCGCTGCCGCTGTTCCTCGCGGGACTGTGGCTCGGCTCCACCGCCTCCCTTCTCGCCGGTGCGGTGGGAACGGTGGCGGTCCTGGCGGTGTCGTCCAGCGTCCTGGTGTCTCTCGCCTATCTGGTGACCGCGGCTGTCCCGGTCATCCTGGTGGTGCGGCAGGCGCTGCTGGCGCGGGCGGCTCCCGACGGGAGTGTTGAATGGTATCCTCCGGGCCGGCTCCTGATGGCGCTGACCGGAATGGGACTGGCGGGCCTTCTGGGTGCCGCGGTTCTGACGCTCGATCAGCCCGGCGGGCTGGAGGGCGCGGTGCGGGAAACGCTGAGCCGCATGGCGGACCAGATGTTCTCCGCGCAGGGCCAACAGGCTCCGGACCCGCAGGACATCTGGATGGCCGAGGTGTTGCCGGGCTTCGCGGTGATCTCATGGCTCGTCATGACGATCGTCAACGGAGCCCTGGCACAGGGCGTCCTGATGCGGTTCGGCCGCAACCGGCGCCCCGCCATGCGGCTGGACGACGTGGAACTGCCCCGGTGGCTCGCCACCGCGTTCCTGCTGACCATGGTGGCCGCCTCGCTGGCGTCGGACCCGGTCGGGTTCCTCGCGGTCAACGCCGCGCTGATCCTGTCCCTGCCATTCGCCTTTGCCGGGCTTTCGGTGGTGCATGTGTTCGCCCGACGCCGATCGGCCAAGCTGCCGATCCTCATCGGGTTCTACATGTTCCTGTTTCTTTTCGGTTGGCCGATCGTGCTGATGGTCGGTCTGGGCATGATCGAGCAATGGATTGGGCTGCGTCGCCGTCTCCGGCCCGCCGGCCCCGATCAGGAGGACGAGTGATGGAAGTTATTCTGCTGGAGCGGGTCGAGAAGCTCGGCCAGATGGGCCAGGTCGTGAAGGTGCGTCCCGGCTTCGCCCGCAACTATCTGCTGCCGCAGAAGAAGGCCATGCGCGCCACCAAGGCGAACATGGCGTTCTTCGAGAAGCAGAAGGCCCACCTGGAGGCCGTCAACCTCGAGCGCCGCAAGGACGCCGAGCAGGTTGCCGCCAAGATGAACGACGTGACGGTCGTCGTGATCCGTCAGGCCGGCGAGACCGGCGTGCTGTACGGTTCGGTGACGCCGCGCGACGTCGCGGACGCCCTTGACGCTGCCGGCTACAAGGTCGACCGCAAGCAGGTGTCGATCGAGACCCCGATCAAGACGCTGGGCCTGTTCAAGCTGCGCGTCGTCCTGCACCCCGAGGTGAGCATCTCCGTCACGGTGAACGTCGCCCGCTCGCAGGAAGAGGCTGAACTGCAGCTCTCCCGCGGCGGCATGGTCACCGCGGCCGACCTGCGCGACGACGAGGACGAGATCGAGGAGGCCCCCGAGGCCGCCGAGGCCGAGGTTTCCGAGGAGGGCTGACCGCCCGCTCAACGAGACCAGTCCGCTCGTCCGGAAGCCGCCCGCCCCCGAAAGGGGCGAGGCGGCTTTTCCGTTTTCCGCACTTCGCCACATCCGGCCCCTCCCCCTTCCGGATGCGCCGGACGCCCCGCCCCCTGCCCCGTCCGGCGGGTTGCCTCCCCCCGCTCCGAACTCCGACTCTCGTTCCTGGTGATTCGCTCGTGGCGAAGGAACCGGACCGAGTCGTGTTCGACGGATGCGGAGATGCGCGATGCTGCTTGCCCGCCTGCTCAGCCCGGCCCTGACCGCCGGCGCTCTGGACATCGTCGGCGCCGATGGGCGGAGGCACCGCGTGGGAGTCGGCACGCCGTCTCTCACGCTGCGTCTGCACGACAAGACGCTGCACCGCGACCTCGTGATGAATCCGCGGCTGCGCTTCGGCGAAGCCTACATGGACGGCCGCCTGACCATCGAGGGTGGCTCGGTCTATGATTTACTGGCGCTGCTGAGCGCCGGGACGGACAATGTCCAGGGCGTCCTGGGCAGTTTGCGGGAAACCCTCTCACCCGCGTTGCGGCTTATCCAGCAGAGCAATCCCCTGCGGCGGTCGCGGCGCAACGTGGCCCATCATTACGACCTGTCGCGCTCCTTCTTCGAGCTGTTCCTCGACCGCGACCTGCAATATTCCTGCGCCTACTTCCCCACCCCCAACACCGGGCTGGACGAGGCGCAGGAGGCCAAGAAACGGCACATTGCCGCGAAGCTGCTGCTTCGGCCGGGCATGCGGGTGTTGGACATCGGTTGCGGCTGGGGCGGCATGGCGCTCTATCTCGCCCGCATGACCGGCGCCCAGGTTACCGGAATCACGCTGTCCAGCGAACAGCTCGCCGTGGCGCGGGAGCGGGCGGCCCATGCCGGGCTGGCCGGTCAGGTCCGCTTCGAGCTGCGCGACTACCGGGAGATGGAGGGACGTTTCGACCGCATCGTCTCGGTCGGCATGTTCGAGCATGTCGGGGTGCCCCATTATCCGGCCTTCTTCGCCAAGCTGCGCGACCTGCTGGCCGAGGACGGGGTCGCGTTGCTTCATGCCATCGGCCGGTCGGACGGGCCGGGTTCCACCAACCCATGGTTCCGGAAATACATCTTCCCAGGCGGCTACTCGCCCGCCCTGTCGGAGGTGATCCCGGCGGTGGAAAAGGCCGGGCTGTGGAACACCGACGTCGAAATTCTGCGCCTTCACTACGCCGAGACGCTGCGCCATTGGCGGGAGCGGTTCGCGACCCGGCGGGAGGACGCCCGCGCGATGTACGACGAACGCTTCTGCCGGATGTGGGAGTTCTATCTGGCGGGGGCGGAGATCAGCTTCCGCTACCAGGGGCACATGGTTTTCCAGATGCAGCTCGCCCGTTCCCTGGGCGCCGTCCCGCTCGTCCGCGATTACATGCAGCGCACCGAGGCGGCCTTGACCGAGGCAGTCCCGCCACCCTTGCGGACGGGTCGGAACGTCGGCGCCAACAACGCGTGACCCGAGGTGTCCGCGCCACATCGACCCACAGGTTTTGCTCTGATCCAAGCTCTTGATAGAACGTCTAAATTCCGCTTTACCCCCAGCTTTCACCGGCTGTGGGCAAAAGTTACTCACAGGAATGTGGGTATCCTTAACCCGATCGCACAGCTTTGCGTCCCGCCCTTTGCTAAAGTGCCGCCATGGATGACAAGACCACCCAGCTTTTCGAGCCGCGCCCCCTCGACGGCGGGCTGTCCCGTGCCGCTGCCGTGAAGCCGACGGCGGAATACCGCACGCCGCCGCACAACGAGGAGGCCGAACAGGCGCTGCTCGGCGCCATCCTGGTGAACAACAAGGCGTATGAGAAGGTCGGCGAGTTCCTGCGCGCCGAGCATTTCTACGACCCGGCGCACCAGCGCATCTTCTCGGCCATCGCCAAGATGGTGGAGCGTGGCCAGATCGCCAACCCGGTGACGCTGAAGGCCTATTTCGACAACGACGTCGAGCTGGCGCCGGACGGTGGCGCCGGCTATCTGGCGCAGCTCGCCGCCAACGTCGTGACGGTGGTCAACGCGGGCGATTACGGCAAGACGATCCACGACCTCTTCCTGCGCCGGCAGTTGATCGAGGTCGGCACGGACATGGTGAACGAGGCGTATCAGCACGACCTCGACATCGACGCCATGGACCAGATCGAGACGGCGGAAAAGCAGCTGTTCGACCTTGCCTCGACCGGCGACGTCCGCGGCGGCTTCATCGCCTTCTCCGAGTCGCTGAAGGCGGCCATCGCCACGGCGGAGACGGCCTTCCGCCGCTCCAGCCACGTCACCGGCGTGACCACCGGCCTGCGCGACATGGACCGCAAGCTGGGCGGCCTGCATCCGTCGGACCTCATCATCCTGGCCGGGCGCCCCTCCATGGGCAAGACGGCGCTGGCCACCAACATCGCGTTCAACGCCGCCAAGGCGCACATGCGCACCAACGGCGGCGAGGGCGCGCCGGTCGGCTTCTTCTCTCTGGAAATGTCGGCGGAGCAGCTCGCCACCCGTATCCTGGCCGGCGAGGCCGAGGTGTCGGGCGACAAGATCCGCCGCGGCGAGATCAAGGACAGCGACTTTCCCAAATTCGTGGCGGCCAGCCAGGAACTCAGCCGTGTCCCCTTCTTCGTGGACGACACGCCGGCCCTGACCATCGCCGCGGTCCGCACCCGCTGCCGCCGGCTGAAGCGCACGCACGGGCTGGGAATGGTGGTGGTGGACTATCTCCAGCTGCTGCGCGGCAGCTCGACCAAGGGCAACGAGAACCGCGTCCAGGAAATCTCGGAGATCACCCGCGGTCTGAAGGCCATCGCCAAGGAGCTGGAGGTGCCGGTGCTGGCGCTGTCCCAGCTCAGCCGCGCGGTGGAAATGCGCGAGGACAAACGACCGCAGCTCGCCGACCTGCGCGAATCGGGCTCCATCGAGCAGGATGCCGACGTGGTGATGTTCGTTTACCGCGAACAGTACTATCTTGAGCGCGGCGAGCCGGCCCGCCGGCCCGAGGAGTCGGAGGACAAGTACAACGACCGTTACGCCAACTGGCAGAGGCGCTACGCCGAGGTGCACAACACCGCGGAGGCGATCATCGCCAAGCAGCGCCACGGCCCGATCGGCAGCGTCCGCATGTTCTTCGACGGACAGTTCACGAAATTCGGCGACCTCGACACGACCCATGACTTCGGCCCCACTGAGTGATCCGCTGGCCCGCGCCGGCGCCGTCCTGACCATCGACCTCGGCGCCGTGGTCGCCAACTGGACGCAGCTCCGCGACCGGGTGGCCCCGGCGGAATGCGCCGCCGTCGTCAAGGCGAACGCCTATGGCCTGGGGGTGGGGCGCGTCGTTCCGGCGCTGGCCGCCGCCGGCTGCCGGACCTTCGTGGTCGCCCAGTTCGAGGAGGCGCTGGCCGTGCGCGCCGTGGCGCCGACCAACGCCCGTGTCCTGTCGCTGGGCGGCCTGCCCGCCGGCACTGCGCCCGACTTCACGGCCCAGCGCATCCTGCCGGTGCTGAACCATCTGGGCGACATCGCGGCGTGGCAGGCCCACGCCAGGGCGCAGGGAACGGCCCTGCCCGCCGTCGTTCACATCGACACCGGCATGAACCGACTCGGGCTTGGTCCGGACGAGCTGGACACGCTGGTCGGCGACCTCTCCCGGCTGGAGGGGGTGGATGTCCGGGTGTGGATGACCCACCTCGCCTGCGCCGACGAAGATTCGGTGATGAACAGCCAGCAGCTCGGGCGCTTCCGTTCGGCGATCGGGCGGCTGCCGGCGGCCGAGGCGAGTTTCGCCAATTCCTCCGGGATCTTTCACGGAACGGCCTTCCATTTCGACCTCGTGCGGCCCGGCTGCGCGCTCTACGGCGTCAATCCGACGCCCGCCGCGGAGAACCCGATGCGGGGCACGATCCGGCTCGACGCCCGGCTGCTTCAGGTGCGCAACGTTGACAGCCCTATGACCGTTGGCTACGGTGCCACGCACCGCGTTGCGGCGAGAGGAAAAATCGCAACCATCGCAGTGGGTTATGCCGACGGATATCTGCGCTCGCTCAGCGGGCGCGGCCATGTCTTCGTCAATGGCGTGGCCGCTCCGGTGGTTGGGCGTGTTTCGATGGATCTGGTGACGGTGGATGTCAGCCACCTTCCCGACGCGGCGGTGACGCCCGGCGGGCTGGTGGAGTTGATCGGCCCGAACCGCCCGGTGGACACCGTGGCGAGCGAGGGCGGAACCATCGGCTACGAGATCCTGACCTCGCTGGGCGCGCGTTACCACAGGGTCTACCGCGACCCGCCGCCGCCTGAGGTCGCTTGATGGGTTTCCTTGCCGCCACCGGACGGGCCTTCCTGATCTTTCTGGAAGCCACCGGAAAGCTCGCCATGTTCACCGGCGCCGCCTTGTCGCACTGCGTGCGTCCGCCGTTCTACCCGCGGCAGATCCTGCGGCAGATGATCGACATCGGCTACTACTCGCTGCCGGTGGTCGGGCTGACCGCGCTGTTCACCGGCATGGTGCTGGCGCTGCAGAGCTATTCCGGCTTCTCCCGCTTCCAGGCGGAGGGCGCCATTGCCACGGTGGTCGCTCTGTCGGTGACTCGCGAACTGGGGCCGGTGCTGGGCGGCCTGATGGTCGCCGGGCGCATCGGCGCCGCCATGGCCGCCGAGATCGGCACCATGCGCGTGACCGAGCAGATCGACGCGCTGTCGACCCTGTCGACCAACCCCTTCAAGTATCTGGTGGCGCCGCGTCTGATCGCCGGGCTGGCCATGCTGCCGCTGCTGGTGCTGGTGGCGGACATCATCGGCGTGTTCGGCGGCTTCCTGGTCGGCGTCTACCGGCTGGACTTCAACCCGGCCTCCTACATCGGCCGGACCTGGGAGTTCCTGGAGCCGGTCGACGTGATCTCCGGCCTCGTCAAGGCGGCGGTGTTCGGCTTCATGGTGTCGCTGATGGGCTGCTACCACGGCTACCATTCGCGCGGCGGTGCCCAGGGCGTGGGTGCGGCGACGACCAACGCCGTGGTCTCGGCCTCCATCCTGATCCTGGTGTGGAACTACCTCATCACCGGCATCTTCTTCTCGACGAAGTGAGCGCAGACCAATGAGCGAGTCCATGTCGCAGGTTCCCCCCGCTCATCCGCCGAAGATTTCGCTGAAGAACGTGCACAAGGCGTTCGGACCGAAGGTCGTGCTCAACGGCATCGATCTGGAGGTCGGGCGCGGCGAATCGCTGGTCGTCATCGGCGGGTCGGGCACCGGCAAGTCGGTCATGCTGAAGTGCATCCTCGGGCTGCTGTCGCCGGACAGCGGGTCCATCCGCGTCGACGGCGAGGAGACGACGAAGCTGCGCCCGCGCGAGCGGGAGAAGCTGCTGCACAAGTTCGGCATGCTGTTCCAGGGCGCCGCATTGTTCGACAGTCTGAAGGTTTGGGAAAACGTCGCCTTCGGCCTGATCCAGGGCGAGCACATGCCGCGCGCCAAGGCCAAGGATATCGCCATCGCCAAGATGGGCGCGGTCGGCCTCGGCCCGGAGGTGGGCGAGCTGTTCCCGTCGGAGCTGTCCGGCGGCATGCAGAAGCGCGTCGGCCTCGCCCGCGCTATCGCCGACGAGCCGGAGATCATCTTCTTCGACGAGCCGACAACCGGCCTCGACCCGATCATGGCCGACGTGATCAACGAGCTGATCGTGAAGTGCGTGAAGGATCTGGGCGCCACCGCCGTGACCATCACCCACGACATGGCCTCGGCTCGCAAGATCGCCGACCGCGTGGCGATGATCTACCAGGGCCGGATCATCTGGACCGGTCACGCCAACGACATCGACCATTCCGGCAACCCCTATGTGGACCAGTTCGTCCATGGCCGGGGCGAAGGGCCGATCAAGATGCAGGTGCGGGCGCTGTAAAGCGCCATAGCGCCGGTTCGTGCAAAATTAACCTGCCGCCCGGTAGGGTCGGCCAGAACGAACGCCGGCCACGACAGGCCGGCGTCCCATCGGAGAGACGAGCATGGCGGACATCACCACGAACGGACTGGCCTTCGCGAGCTTCATGCTGAGCGCCAAGATTCTGGAGACGCTCCAGGCCAAGGGGCTGCTGACCAACGAAGAGACGGTGCAGACCATCAAGAACGCCCACGAGCAACTCCTCAAGAACGACAACCAGCTGTCGCTCGAAGCGGCCGACGCGCTTGCCCATTTCTTCGCTGGCCCGACCGACGGACAGTGACCGTCACGGCGCCGGACGCGCCGCCGACCGCGCGAGGTTGTCGCGCAGGTCCGGCAGCAGGACGGCGCCCAGCATGGCGATGACCGGCAGCAGGGCGTAATCGCCCTCTGCCGCCGCGGCGATCAACTCCGCGCGGGTCAGCAACTCCAACCGCATCTCCTCCAGGTCCCCGGAGTCCGCCTCGGCCACCTTTCGGGCGTTGCGGGCGTGGAACATGTGGCAGACGCAGCCGCGCTGGTTGCCCTGCACCACGTAGGAGCCGAGCGCGGTCCAGTCTTCCGCGGCGTAGCCGGTTTCCTCCAGCAGCTCCCGCTTCGCCGCAGCCAGCGGCTCCTCACCGGGGTTCAGGGCCCCGGCGGGAAAGGTCTGGCTGACGCGCCGCGGGCCATGCTTGTAGGTGCGCAGCATCAGGACGCGCCCGTCCGCGTCCTCGACGAACATCTGGACGAAGTCCGTCTGCTCGACCTGATAGAAATTCTCCACCCGCCGGCCTTCCGGCGTCTCGACGGTCTCGGCGTGCACCTTCAGGAAAGGCCCGGCATCGAGCAGGGTCCGGCGCTCCAGGACCGTCCAGGGCTTCAAGTCCCCGCTCATGCCGCGACGGCCCCGGCAACGGTCCTGTAGGGCGGCTGGGTGAAGCCCGCCGGCGACAGCGTGAAGATCTCGCAGCCCGTCTCGGTGATGCCGACCTGATGCTCGAACTGGGCGGACAGGGAGCGGTCGCGGGTGACGGTGGTCCAGCCGTCCGACAGGATCTTCACGTCCGGCTTGCCGGCGTTGAGCATCGGCTCGATGGTGAAGACCATGCCCGGAACCAGCAGAACCCCGGTGCCGCGCTTGCCGAAGTGGTCGACGTGGGGCGCGTCGTGGAACACCCGCCCGATGCCGTGCCCGCCGAAGTCGCGCACCACGCCGTAGCGGTGGGATTCGGCCAGAGTCTGGATGGCGTGGCCGATGTCGCCCAGATGGTTGCCCGGCTTGGCCTGCGCGATGCCGGCCATCATCGCCTTGTAGGTGATGTCGACCAGCTTGCGCGCCTTCACCCCGATCTTGTCGCCGACGAAGAACATGCGGCTGGTGTCGCCGTACCAGCCGTCCAGGATCACCGTCACGTCGACGTTCACGATGTCGCCATCGACCAGCGTCTTGTCGTCGGACGGAATGCCGTGATTCACCACATGGTTCGGCGAGATGCAGCTCGCCGCCGGATAGCCGTGATAGCCGAGGGTCGCGGGGATGGCGCCGTTGTCCCGCATGAAGGTCTCGATCAGCCGGTTCAGATGGCCCGTGCTGACCCCCGGCACCACCTGGGGCGTGATGTGGTCGAGCGTCGCCGCGGCCAGCCGCCCGGCCTTGCGAATCGCCTCGAACTCCTCCGGGCCGTGCAGCGGGATCTTCCGCGCGTCCTTGTCCGCCACCGTGTCACCTCACATCCGTTGTTCATCGTGAATTCCGGGACAGAACCTACCACCGGAACAGCCGAGAAAAGCCCCAGCTTTTTATCACCTCTGCCATAGGATTTAGAACGTCAGCTTGCTATATGTGGGGCGCTGCCGCTCCAACCAATCGCTAGACCTTTGGCAAAGCCAACCACCCGCTACGTCTGTCAGGCTTGCGGCGCGTCCTTCCCGAAATGGGCGGGTCGCTGCGATGCCTGCGGCGAATGGAACACCCTCGTCGAGGAAGCCGCCCCGGAAGCCGCCCCCAAGGGATTGGGGGTGGCGCGCGGGCGCCGGCTGGACTTCGTGGGACTGGCCGGGTCCAGCGAGGCGCCGCCGCGCCGCATGACCCGCATCGAGGAATTCGACCGCGTCTGCGGCGGCGGCCTCGTCCCCGGATCGGCGATCCTGATCGGCGGCGACCCCGGCATCGGCAAGTCGACCCTTCTCCTCCAGGCCATGGCCCGGCTGTCGCAGGAACACCGCTGCGCCTATGTCTCCGGCGAAGAGGCGGTGGATCAGGTTCGGCTGCGCGCCGTCCGGCTGGGCTGCGCCGCCGCACCGGTCCAACTGGCCTCGGCGACCAGCGTGCGCGACATCGTCGCCTCGCTCGACGGCACGGACGGGCCGGAGGTCGTGGTGATCGACTCGATCCAGACCATGTATGTGGACAATCTGGACAGCGCCCCCGGCACCGTCGCCCAGGTCCGGGCAAGCGCGCAGGAGCTGATCCGCGTCGCCAAGCGGCGCGGCTGCGTCCTGCTGCTGGTCGGCCACGTCACCAAGGAAGGCACCATCGCCGGCCCCCGCGTGCTGGAGCACATGGTGGACACGGTGCTCTATTTCGAAGGCGAGCGCGGCCACCAGTTCCGCATCCTGCGCGCGGTGAAGAACCGCTTCGGCGCGACGGACGAGATCGGCGTGTTCGAGATGACCGACGGCGGGCTGGGCGAGGTCGCCAACCCCTCGGCCCTGTTCCTCGCGGAACGGCGCGGTGACGTGTCGGGCGCGGCGGTCTTCGCCGGCATGGAAGGCACCCGCCCCGTGCTGGTCGAGGTCCAGGCGCTGGTCGCCCCCTCCCCGCTCGGCACGCCGCGGCGCGCGGTGGTTGGCTGGGACTCGGCGCGTCTCGCCATGGTTCTGGCCGTTCTGGAGGCGCGCTGCGGCGTGCAGATCGGCGCCAACGACGTCTATCTCAACGTGGCCGGCGGGCTGCGCATCACCGAGCCGGCGGCGGACCTCGCGGTCGCCGCGGCGCTGGTCTCCTCCCTGACCGGGGAGCCGGTGCCCGCCGACGCCGTGGTCTTTGGCGAGATCGGCCTGTCGGGTGAGGTGCGCGCCGTGGGCCAGAGCGACGCCCGGCTGAAGGAAGCCGCGAAGCTGGGGTTTTCAACGGCAATCTTTCCAGCTAGACGGAACGGCAAGAAGCCGGGGCGCGGCGACACCGGCCTGAAATCGGTCGAGCTGCAGCAGCTCAGCGAACTGCTGCCGCTGTTCCAGGCCGGATCGGGACCCCGTCCGCCGCGCGGCCGGGATTGAAGCGTCTGATTTGACACGAGCATCTGAAGCGAAAGCGCACGAGGCGTAGCGGCGTTATGGACACCTTCCCGATCAACCCGGCGGATCTGGCCGTCATCGTGGTGCTTTTGCTGTCGGCCCTGCTGGCCTTCACCCGCGGCATGGTGGCCGAGGTGCTGTCGGTCGCCGCCTGGGTCGGCGCGGCTCTGATCACGCTGAACGCCCTGCCCCACGTTCTGCCCATCGCGCAGACCTACATTCATGTCGAGATGGCCGCCTACGCCGCGTCGGCGGTGGCGCTGTTCGTCGTCAGCCTTGTGGTTTTGACAATCCTGGGCCGCGTCGTGTCGCGCGGGGTGCAGAATTCCGGCCTTTCGGCGCTCGACCGCTCGCTGGGTTTCGTCTTCGGCCTGCTGAAGGGTGCAATCCTCGCCTCCGTCGCCTATCTCTTCTTCGCTTGGCTGGTGCCGAACCCGGCGGAACATCCGGCGTGGCTGCAAAGCGCCAAGACCCGGCCGATGCTGGTCTCCGGGGCCTCCATGATCTACGAGGTGATGCCGGAGTCGCTGCGCAAGGACGGGCTGGGCCAGATGGACATGGCGCGGGAGCGCGCGCGGCAGGCGGTGGAGGCCAAGGAAGCGCTGGACCGCCTGTCCACGCCGGTGCCCGGAGCGCCGAAGACCGGTGGTGCGTCGCAATCCGATACCGGCTATAAGGACCGGGACCGCGGCGACCTTGAGCGACTGATCCAGAACGCACGCTGAACGCCGCATGGTGCAGAGTGCCTGTGAGTAACGCCCCGCTGGCAAAGAGGCCGCCGGGGCAATGCCCTTTGGTGATGCTGTGTATGACGAGGATCTTCCGATGCTGACGACGCATCCGTTCGACGACGACAAGCTGCGCGAGGAGTGCGGCGTGTTCGGCATCCACAGCCATCCGCAGGCGGGGGCCATCACCGCGCTCGGCCTGCATGCGCTGCAGCATCGCGGCCAGGAAGCCTGCGGCATCGTCAGCCACGACGGCGACCGCTTCCATCTGGAGCACACGCTGGGCCTCGTCGGCGATCATTTCTCGTCGGAAGCCATCATCGGCAAGTTGAAGGGCCCGCAGGCCATCGGCCACGTCCGCTACGCCACGACGGGCGACACGACGATCCGCAACGTCCAGCCGCTCTACGCCGACTTCGAGTTCGGCGGCTTCGCGCTGGCCCACAACGGCAACCTGACCAACGCGCACACGCTGCGCCGCCAGCTCGTCCGCCGCGGCTGCCTGTTCCAGTCCACCACCGACACCGAGACCATCGTCCATCTGATGGCCATCGCCCGCGGCGGTTCGCCGGTCGACCGGCTGATCGAGGCGGTGCGGCAGGTCGAGGGCGCCTTCTCCCTGGTGGCGCTGACTCCGAACGAGGTGATCGGCGTGCGCGACCCGCTGGGCGTCCGCCCTCTGGTCCTGGGCAAGCTGGGCGACACCTACATCGTGACCAGCGAGACCTGCGCCTTGGACATCGTCGGCGCCGACTATGTGCGCGACGTCGAGCCGGGCGAGATGGTCGTGCTGAACGAGCAGGGCGTGCAGAGCCTGCGCCCCTTCCAGCCGCAGGGCCGCCGCTTCTGCATCTTCGAATACATCTACTTCGCGCGGCCCGACAGCGTGATGGAGGGATCCTCCGTCTACAACGCCCGCCAGCGGATCGGCGCCGAGCTGGCCCGCGAATCGGGAATCGAGGCCGACGTGGTGGTGCCGGTGCCCGACAGCGGCGTTCCGGCGGCCCTCGGCTACGCCACGCAGAGCGGCGTGCCCTTCGAGCTGGGCATCATCCGCAACCACTATGTCGGCCGCACCTTCATCGAGCCAACCGACCAGATCCGCCATCTGGGCGTGAAGCTGAAGCACAACGCCAACCGCGCCATGATCGAGGGCAAGCGGGTGGTGCTGGTGGATGACAGCATCGTGCGCGGCACGACCTCAAAGAAGATCGTCGAGATGGTGCGCGCCGCCGGGGCGAAGGAGGTGCACATGCGCATCTCCAGCCCGCCGACCTCGCACCCCTGCTTCTACGGCATCGACACGCCGGAGCAGAGCAAGCTGCTCGCCCACCGCATGTCGGTGGAGGAGATGCGCGACTTCATCCAGGCCGACAGCCTCGCCTTCATCTCCCTGGACGGTCTCTACCGCGCCATGGGCGCCGAGCGGCGCGACCCGCAGAAGCTGACCTTCTGCGACGCCTGTTTCACCGGCGACTACCCCATCGCGCTGACCGACGCGCTGGACCACCCGCCGGTCGAGGCGAACGTCCGCATCCGCGCCTGACCGCCTGACCGCCGCCGCGACGGGCCGGCCGCAACCCAGCGGACCGGCCCGTTTGCCAATCCCGCTACCGAACATCGTCGAGTCGCCGCCATGTCCCGTCTTTCCGGCCGCACCGCCCTCATCACCGGCGCCTCGCGCGGCATCGGCGCCGCCGTCGCCAAGCGCTTCGCCGCCGAAGGCGCCCACGTCATCCTCGCCGCCCGCACCGTCGGCGGCCTGGAGGAAACCGACGACGCGATCTTCCAGGCCACCGGCCGGAACGCCACGCTGGTCCCGCTGGACCTGCGGCAGTTCGACAAGATCGACCAGCTCGGCTATTCGATCTTCGAGCGGTTCGGGAAGCTCGATATCCTCGTCAGCAACGCCGGCGTCCTGGAAGCCCTAGGGCCAGTCGCCCATTACGATCCGAAACTGTGGCAGCGCGTGATGGACGTGAACGTCACGGCCAACTTCCGCCTGATCCGCTCCTTCGACCGCCTGCTGCGCGCGTCCGACGCGGGGCGCGCCATCTTCGTGACGTCAGGTGCCGCGAACGCGCCCTACCCCTACTGGAGCCCGTACGGGGCCAGCAAGGCGGCGCTGGAGATGATGGTGAAGACCTACGCGATGGAAATCGCCTCGTCGAACCTGCGCGTCAATCTGGTCGATCCCGGCATCGTGGCGACCAAGCTGCGCATGCAGGCCTTCCCCGGCGAGGACCAGACCAAGCTGGCCCAGCCGGACGACGTGGCCGAGGCCTTCGTGGCCCTGGCGGAGGCGTCCTGCACCCGCCACGGCGAGGTGGTGTCGGCGCAGGGGTGACTTGCGGTTCTCTCCTTTCACGCGCCCGAGGCTGCCCCCGGCATGACACCCGAACAAATCCAGGCCCGCGTGCTCTACCGCGATGGGCTCATGCTCATCATCGACAAGCCCGCCGGCCTGCCCGTCCACGCCGGGCCGGGCGGCGGTCCGAACCTGGAACGCCACTTCGACGCCCTGCGCTTCGGATTTCCAAAGCCGCCGGGCCTCGCCCACCGGCTGGACCGCGACACCTCCGGTTGCCTGATCCTGGGGCGGCACCCGAAGGCCCTGCGCAAGCTGGGCAAGTTGTTTCAGGACGGCAAGGTCGACAAGACCTATTGGGCGGTCGTTGCCGGCACCCCGCCGGAGGAGCAGGGGCGGATCGAACTGCCGTTGAAGAAGGTGACCAACAAGAGCGGCGGCTGGCGCATCGTCGTGGCCGATGACGGGCAGAGCGCCATTACCGATTACCGGGTCCTCGGTCGCGGCAACGGCACAACATGGCTGGAGTTGAAGCCGCACACCGGGCGCACGCACCAGATTCGCGTGCATTGCGCCACGGCGCTGGGCTGCCCGCTGCTGGGCGATCCGCAATATGGCGGTCCGGAGGGGCATCCGCTGCATCTGCAATCGCGGGCCATTTCGCTTCCCCTGTACCCCTCCCGCGAAGCGGTCGGCGCGGTGGCGCCGGTTCCGCTTCATATGCGCGCGGCGCTCGCCGCCTGCGGCTTTCAAGGAGACGACCCGGCCTGACGGCCGGGCCGCCGGGCTGTTACGCCCGCCACTCGGCGCGCTTCTCCGTGCCGGCCTCCGTCTCATGCACCATGAAGCCGACATAACCGGCAACGATGGCGAGGACGGCGTGCAGCCAGATGTCGTTGCCGTGCAGCGGCACCAGCCCGAACAGCGTGTTCAGGCCCGGAATGAAGCCGAGCACGGTCAGGACGGCGTAGGCCACGGCCACGCTGCGCAGATAGCTGCGCGAGGCCAGACGGCTGGAGAAGTAGGCGAAGAAGCCCCACAGGCCGAACAGGAGATGCACGACGTTGTGCAGCAGGTTCACCGGGAACAGCCCGAGCAGATAGCCGTGGAAGGATTCGACGGCGAGGGTCATGCCTTCCGGGGGCGGAGACAGGAAGGTCGGAATGAAGCCCAGTATGCCGATGGCCGTAAAGGCCGCGGCGTAGACCAGCGTTACGTTGCGCCACCACATGTGTCTCTCCGTTGGCAGACAGGGGATGAAACCGCCTTACCAACAGAGGGTTTAGAAGCAGCGTTCCCTTGATCAGGCCGCAAACTCAGGCGGCCACCGCCTCCATGGTCACGGCCTTGACCGGGCAAACGCCCGCGCAGTCGCCGCAGCCGGTGCAGCCCCCCTCCTCGATGATCGGCAACCAGCGTCCACGGCCCAGCGGCCGGAAGCGGATCGCACCGTGGTCGCAATGGTCGCCGCACATGCGGCAGTCGATTCCGGTGTAGGACAGGCAGCCCGCGCCAATGCGCGCTTCCAGCGCCTGGGAAGGCGCTGCCGGCGGCTGGGACGGCCTCGCTTCGGAGCGGAAGCGCCCCCGGAACAGATCCGCGCGACTGATCGCCATGACGGTCGCCCTCCCCCAATCCTATTCCATCGCAACGTCATTGCCGCATTCGCGAATGCCGGGCATCGGTGATGGCGGTACACTGACCTTTCGTTCACCACCCGACCTTGACCGTCGTCAAGGTCCGCACCGCACCGGAAGGACGGACGGCATGGTCCCCATCGGCAACACCACGGCGCGCTGGATGACCCTTCGCTACGGGCTGGCGCTCGGGGTGATCGCGCTGTGCACGCTGGCCGGTTTCGTCATGACCGAGCGCGTCATCGATCAGCACGCCGACATGCTGGAGGTTGTGAACATCTCAGGACGCCAGCGCATGCTGTCCCAGCGCACCGCCCTTCTGGTGGAGCAGCTCCGCAACGCCCCGACCGATGCCGAGCGGAGCGCCCTGACCGCCCGCTTGGCCGAGGCGACCGACATGTTCGAGCGCGCCCACCGTCGCCTGACCGGCGCCGATGAGGGGCCGGCCATGGGCAAGGACGTGCGACGCCTCTATTTCGACGGGCCGGAGCCGCTGAACGATCTTGTGCTCCGCCACATCGCCGCGCTCCGCGCGGTGATCGCCGCTGGCCCCGCCGGCCTGCCACCCGACATGCCTGAGGCCGACCTCGTCACCCACCAGGCGCTCGGCCCGCTTCTGGCGGGGCTGGAGGACATGGTGGCGCGCTACCAGGAAGCGGGCGAGCGCGGCTTCGCTACCCTGCACAATCTCGGCTTCGCCGCCCTGATCCTGACGCTGCTCACCCTGTGCGCCGAGGTTCTGGTGATCTTCCGCCCGATGGTCCGGCAGGTGCAGCACCAGTTCGCGGACATCACCCGCATGACCCAGGCGCTGGAGCAGACGAACGTCACGCTGGAAGCCCAGGTGCGCGCCCGCACCGCCGAGTTGCACACCGCCAAAGTGGCAGCGGAACAGGCCCATCTGGCGAAGTCGCGCTTCCTGGCCCACGCCGGACACGATCTGAAGCAGCCGCTTCAGGCCATCAACATGTTCACCGGCATGCTGGAACGGCAGCTCGACAAGCCCCGCTCCCTGGCGTTGGTGAAGGATCTGCGGCTCGCCCAGAGGTCGATGCACGATTTGCTGAACGCCATCCTGGACATCTCGAAGCTGGAATCCGGCGTGGTCGAGCCGAAAACCGCCAATGTCGCTTTGTTCGCTCTGTTCGATCAGCTCGAGGCGGAATTCACCGGGATCGCCGAGAACAAAGGGCTGCGGTTGCGCGTCGTGCCGACGGATCTGTCCGTGCGGACGGATCCCTTTCTCCTTGAGCGCATTCTGCGCAACCTGCTGACCAACGCGGTGCGCTACACCGAACAAGGCGGCGTTCTGATGGGCTGCCGACGCCGCGGCGACAGCGTGTGGATCGAGGTCTACGACACGGGCCGGGGCATCGCCGAGGCCGACCGACGCCGCATTTTCGAGGAGTTCGTCCAGCTCGACCGGCCAGACCGCGACCGCAGCGAGGGAATCGGGCTCGGTTTGGCCATCGTCGACCGGCTGGCCCGGCTGCTCGGCCACCCGCTGGAGCTTCGCTCCGTCGAAGGGCGCGGAACGGTGTTCGCCGTGGGGGTGCCCCTGGTCAGCAGCCTACAGGAGACGGTCGCGGCCTGATTCCTTGACCAGCAGCACCGCCTGGGTCCGGCTGCCCACACCGAGCGCCTTCAGCACGCCGGTGACATGGGTCTTGACGGTGGACAGGTTCAGGCCCAACCGCTCCCCGATCTCCTGGTTCGACAGGCCCTGGGCCAGCAGGTCGAGAACCTCCAGCTGGCGGCGGGTCATGCCGTCGAAGACGCTCGGCTCATGCGGCTTGGCGGCGGCCGGCGTCTGGGCGATCCCCGGCATACCGAGCACCGGCGGCACATAGGACCCGCCGGCCATGACCAGACGCAGGATGTTCACGACCAGAACGTCGTCGGTGGACTTCGGGATGAAGGCCCGCACCCCGCGCGACAGCACGGCGCGCATCTCGTCCGGCGAGTCGATCATCGAGAAGACGACGACCGGCACCGGCGCCACGCGCTTCACCACCGCCTCCACATCGTCCAGCCCACCGAGGCCCGGCATGCGCAGGTCCATGATGACGAGGTCGTAGGGCCCCTGGTCCAGCAGCTGCGTCAGCTGGCCGAAGCTGGTCGCCGCCGCCACGTTGGCCTGTTCATCCAGCTCACCGACCAGATGGGTCAGGCCACTGCGAACGATGGAGTGATCGTCGGCGATCAATACCTGCATGACAACCCTGCTTCGGCGAAGGCGGCTGGTGGGGACGACCCAATGGGACAGGGTCCGCTGGGACCGGACCGGACTCGGTCGTCTCAAACCAAAGTGCGGCTTCCGGTATGAACCTCATACGCCGACAGGAGGTTTCATGCCACAATTGATGCATGATTCCGCAATGCCGCGCGTGCTTCTGCCGCAGATGCGAAAAAGGCGCCGCGGAGGCGGCGCCCTTCTCCTGGTCCTGACCGTGCCGACCGGTCCCGAACGGGACCGGCGGCGCGCCGGATCACTGCACGCGGATGAGGATCTGCGCGCGGCGGTTCGACGGTTCGCGGACGTTCGCACCGGTGTTCACCAGGAGCTGGGTTTCGCCCTTGCCCTCGACGGTGATCTGGTTGGCGGCGACGCCCTTGCCGACCAGCGCGTTCTTGACCGCATCGGCGCGGCGCAGCGAGAGCCGCTGGTTGTAGGCCGGCGAGCCCGAGGTGTCGGTGTGGCCGACCACATGGATGCTGACCGCCCGCACCTGACCGGCGGAGGCGGCGGCATCGCCGATGATCTTGTCGGACGCCGCGGTGATGTTGGCCTTGTCCCAGTCGAAGAACACCAGATACTCCGACTGCGGCTGCGCCTGCACCGGAGCCGCCGGAGCGATGGGGGCCGCCGCGGGGGCGGCCGCCGGAGCGCCGAAGGTGTAGCGCAGGCCGGCCATGATGGTGTGATTCTGGTACTCGCCCTTCACGGTGGAGCTGGCGAGGCCGGCCGGGCCGCCCAGATCGAACTTCGGATCGAGCGTCGCGAAGTAGCGGTAATCCAGCGTCAGGGCCAGGTTGTGGCTCAGGGCGTAGGACACGCCGGCGATGCCCTGGTAGGCGAACACCCAGTCGCGGTCATCGAAACCGCCGAGATCCAGACGGACCTGGGCGATACCGGCGCCGACGCCGATGTAGGGCGTGAAGGCGGTGCCGGTGTTGATGTCGTACAGGACGTTGCCCATGAAGGCGAGCGAGCTGGCCTTGCCACCCAGACCGTTCACCGCCGCGTTGGAGCTGTCGGTGCTGTCGATCGCGTTGCGCCAGCGCCAGGCGAACTCCAGCTCGGCGCGCGGGCCGGCGGCGGTCGCGTAGCCGGCGGAGATGTCGCCGATGCCGCCCAGCTTGAAGCTGGTGCTGGCGTCCGTCGGGGTGTTCTCGAAGCGCAGATCGGCGTCGCGAGTCCAGTTCACGCCGGCGCCGGCGCCGACGTAGAAGCCCTCGGTCGCGGCCATGGCGGCGGTCGGCAGCATCGCCGCGAGCGCCGTTCCGAGCAGAATCCCACGCAGAGTCATTTTCTTCTTTCCTTTGTGCACGGCGTTGCCGGGGCTGTCGAAGCGAACCGTTCGAAGGGCGGGTGTCTGGTGACTCCCGCCTTCATCGGGCGAGCCCGCCGCATTCCGTCGGCGGTTGAAACGTCATGACTTCGAGATATCAGCTACCACCCACCGTCACAAGTCCTCTGCGACAAGATGCACAGAGATGTTGCATTTCTGCATTACCCGAACGTTCGTCGCGTTCTTCATATTCCTTCGAGAACGAAGCAATCGCGCGCCGAATTCTTCCTAATCCCATTGGATGGGGCGCATGACCTTCGGGGTATGTTTGCGGTTAGCACAAACAAACCAGACACACAAAAGCACCCCGCCTTCGGCAGGGGCAACACATCCATGGAGTCACCGGTAAGAGGCCGGCGGAACCGGCGCCGGCGTCCGGTTCAGTCCTGCGGTTCGGCGACCGTTTCGAACTGGGTGGGGTCGAGAAGGGTGGAAACCGCCAGGGTTTTCAGGGTCTTGTGGTCGTCGGACCGTTGAAGTTGGGCGTGCTGTGTGCCCAACCCATCCTTGCGGATGGCGATCACCTGCCAGATGCCACCGCCGGGACCCAGTTTGCGGAACATCTGGCCTTCAACGACTTCGCGCTTTCTGCGCATATCCAATCTCCAAAACCCAAAAACGTCAAACCCGCCAACCTTGCGGACACGGCGGACCATTCAAACACCAAACCGCCCCCGGTTGGCGAGTGTCCGTTGTGCGCGCCACGCATACCGAAGCCGTGATGTAGCGGTGCTGCAACAACCGTCTTCGCACCTGCGGAACAAACCGCCGATCCGGCGTGTTGATGCCGTCATGAAAATCGATCACGACGTGCTCCTGTTCGCGACCCGCCTCGTGGAAGAACTGGGCGAGTCCGCCATCCGCATCAGCCGCGTCCGCCTCGTCGAACTCACGGCTGCGAACAACCTGCGCGCCGCCGCCTTCTGGCGGGACGTGATGCACACCTCGGAGAGGCTTCTGGCGGAGCGCTCCCCCGCCCTGGCGCCGCCGCCCACATCGCCCCCGCTGGCCCCCGCCATGTCGGCTCAGCCGGCCACCCTCTGAACCACACCGCAGTCACCACACCAAGCAAAAGGCCCGGCGGTTTCCCGCCGGGCCTTTGCGCGACTTCATTTCCTTTCCGGAAACAAGATCGTACGTCCTGAACATCGACCCCGGTTTACTTGACCTGGGCGTACTGGCCGTTGTTCCAGCGGTACCAGACGTAGGCCGGCGAGGTCACGTCGCCCTTGGCGTCGAAGCCGATCTTGCCGATCACCGTGTTGTAGCTGTTCTTGCGCAGCACGTCGGCGATCTTGGCCGAGTCGGTCGAGTTGGCCTGCTTGGCCGCCTCCGCCCATATCTGCAGGGCGGCGTAGGTGTAGAGGGTGTAGCCCTCCGGCTCATAGCCGGCCTTGCGGAACTTCTCCACGGCTTCCTTGGCTTCCGGCATCTCGCGCGGGTCAGGACCGAAGGTCATCATGGTGTTCTCGCCGGCCGGACCGGTGATCGCCCAGTACTCGTTGGTCACCAGCGCGTCGCCCGACACGATCGGGGCGTTCAGGCCCTGATCCTTCATCTGGCGGGCCAGCAGGCCGGCCTCGGTGTGGTAGCCGCCGACATAGACGACGTCGACCGCTTCCTGCTTCAGCTTGGACACCAGAGCCGAGTAGTCCTTCTCACCCGCCGTATAGGCTTCGTAGATCTTCTCCTTCTGGCCGCCGGCGTTCAGCGCCTTCTGCGTCTCGTCGGCCAGACCCTTACCGTAGGCCGACTTGTCGTGCAGGATGGCGACGTTCTTGCCCTTGTAATTCTCCAGCAGATACTTGCCGGCGATCTGGCCCTGCTGGTCGTCGCGGCCGCAAACGCGGAAGACGTTCTTCAGGTTCTGTTCGGTCAGCTTCGGGTTGGTCGAGGCCGGAGAGATCTGCAGGACGCCTTCCTCGGCATAGACCTGCGAGGCCGGGATCGAGGAGCCCGAGCAGAAGTGGCCGGCGACGAACTTGACGCCCGCCTTGGCGAGCTGGTTCGCCACGGCGACGGCCTGCTTCGGGTCGCAGGCGTCGTCGCCCACTTCCAGCTTCAGCTTCTGGCCCAGGACACCACCGGCGGCGTTGATGTCGGCGACCGCCTGCTCGATGCCCTTCTTCATCTGCTCGCCGAAGGTGGCGTACTGGCCGGTGATCGGGCCGGCGGTCGCCACCGCGATGTCGGCCTTCGCCACCGAGGCGGTCATAGCGGTCGCCGCAACCGCAACGAGGAGGGAAAGCTTGTAGTTCATAGTTTCGTTGGCTCCCTGTTATGAGTCGTACGCCGGCCCCGCCGGGGCCTTTTCACCGGTCCCCCAAGGGCTGGGGGCGCCGGTGCCGACAAGGTTCCACTATAGTCCGATCATCGCCAAGTGCGACAGTTTCACCCGCGTCCTTGTCGCGATCGGAGCCATGGATTTCGCAATCACTGGGCGAGCGTTCCACCGACGCGCTCGCGCCAGCCGAAGGGCCCCGAACGCTCGTACAGCCAAGGATACTGGGACACCATCCGGCGCGCTATCGAAATGCGGTACGTGGTCAGGGTGATCGCGCCGATCACCAGGGTGTGCACCACGAATCCATACACCGACAAGAGCTGGCCGCCGAACAGGCCCCAGACCAGGAACCGGTCGCCCAAGCCGAGCAGGATGGAGTAGGCGATGGCGCTCGACAGCGGCTTCCAGCCTTCGGCCAGGGTCTGGCCGGTCAAAACGCCGCAGCCGCCGAACACCAGGACCGTCAGGCCCAGGAAGACCGGCAGAGAGGACCCGAGAACGCCGTCCATCAGTGACCTCCCTCCAGATAGGCCGAGCGAACTTCCTCGTTCGCCAGCAGTTCCGCACCGGTCCCTGACATGGTGACCTTGCCGTTGACCATCACATAGCCACGGTGGGCGAGCTTCAGCGCGTGGAAGGCGTTCTGCTCGACCATGAACACCGTCATCTTCTGTTCGCGGTTGATGTCCTTCACCGCCTGGAAGATCTGCTTCACCACCAGCGGAGCAAGGCCCAGCGACGGCTCGTCGAGGAGCAGCAGCCGCGGCTGGCTCATCAGCGCGCGGCCGATGGCCAGCATCTGCTGCTCGCCGCCCGACATGGTGCCGGCGCGCTGGCTGATGCGTTCCTTCAGGCGCGGGAACAGGGTCAGGACCCGCTCCAGCTCGTTGGCGAAGCTGCCCGGCTTGGCAGTGATGGAGCCCATCTGCAGGTTCTCCAGCACGCTCATGCGCGGGAAGATCCGGCGGCCCTCCGGCGACTGGGCGATGCCCAGGCGGACCAGCTCGTAGGTGGGCATCTGCGTGATGTCCTGCCCCTCGAAGGTGATCCGGCCCATGCGGGCCCGCGGACTGCCGCAGATGGTCATGAGAAGCGTGGACTTTCCGGCGCCGTTGGCGCCGATCAGCGAGACGATCTCGCCGGCCCCGATCTCGATATCGACCCCCTTCAGCGCCTCGATGGCGCCGTAGAAGGTGTGGACGCCCGATACCTTCAGCATGGCTCAGGCCCCCTCCTCGGCTCGCTTGGCGACCTCCGGCAGGTCGGCCTTGATCTCCGGCGGCAGTTCCTCGTCCTCTTCCTCGCCCAGATAGGCGCGGATCACCGCCGGGTCGTTCTTCACGAAGGCCGGATCGCCGTCGGAAATCTTCCGCCCGTAATCCAGCACCACGACATGGTCGGAAATGGTCATCACCACGCTCATGTCATGCTCGATCAGCAGGACGCCGATCTTGTGCTCGTCGCGGATGTAGGTGAGCAGATCGGCCAGTTCGCCCGACTCGCGCGGGTTGAGGCCCGCCGCCGGCTCGTCCAGGCAGAGCATCACCGGCTCCGTGCACATGGCCCGGGCGATCTCCAGCCGGCGCTGGGCGCCGTAGGGGAGATTGCCCGCTTCCCAGTCCGCGAACTCCAGAAGGCGGACGCGGTCCAGCCAGTATTTGGCCAGATCGACCGCCTCCCGCTCCGTCCTGGTGTAGGACGGCAGGCCGAGCAGGCCGGCGATGGAGAAGCCCGAGGCGCGGATCAGCTTGTTGTGCTGGGCGACGATCAGGTTCTCCAGAACGCTCATGCCGCCGAACAGGCGGATGTTCTGGAAGGTGCGGGCGACGCTGGCCTTCTGCGAGATGCGGTAGCCCGGCATCCGCTCCAGCAGGAACTCCTTCCCGTCGGCGTGGCGCAGAGTCAGCCGGCCCACCGTGGGGGTGTAGAAGCCGGTGATGCAGTTGAACAGCGTGGTCTTGCCGGCGCCGTTCGGGCCGATGATCGCGGTGATCTCGCCGTTGTTGGCCGAGAAGGAGACGTCGTTGACCGCCACCAGCCCGCCGAAGCGCATGGTGAGGTGTTCGACCGTCAGCAGGGGCGTGGTGGTCATGGATTGGGTCGTCATCACTTCGCGCTCCCCCCGGCGATGCCCTGGCCGCCGGCGGCGGCGGAGCCCGCGGCGGGGCCGCCGGCTCCACCCTTGGGGCGGCCGTGCAGGAGGATGGTCGGGTCGCGGTGGGCCAGCAGGCCGCGCGGACGCCACAGCATGATCAGCACCATGCCCATGCCGAACGCCAGCATGCGGTAGTCGGCCAGCTCACGGAAGGCTTCCGGCAGGCCGATGACCAGGAAGGCGGCCACGACGACGCCGATCTGGCTGCCCATGCCGCCCAGCACCACGATGGCGAGGATGATCGCCGATTCGATGAAGGTGAAGCTCTCCGGGCTGATGAAGCCCTGGCGGGTGGCGAAGAAGGACCCGGCGAAGCCGCCGAACATCGCCGCGATGGCGAAGGCCGCCAGCTTCATGTTCGTGCGGTTGATGCCCAGCGAGGCGCAGGCGATGTCGTCCTCGCGCAGCGCTTCCCAGGCGCGGCCCAGCGGCAGCTTGCGGACGCGCATGGTGAACAGGTTCACCACCAGGGCAAGCACCAGGATCAGGTAATAGAGGAAGATGATCCGGTGCAGCGGGCTGAACTCCAGGCCGAACATCTCGTGGAAGGCCGCCGTGCCCTCCGCCGGGGTCCGCGTGAAGTCGGCGATGCCGAAGAAGCTCGGGCGCGGAATGCCGGAGATGCCGTTGGGGCCGCCGGTGAACTGGTACCAGTTGATCAGGATGATGCGGATGATCTCGCCGAAGCCCAGCGTCACGATGGCGAAGTAGTCGCCGCGCAGCCGCAGGACCGGGAAGCCCAGCAGAACGCCCGACATCGCCGCCAGGAAGCCGGCCAGCGGCAGGCAGACCCAGAAGCTGAAGCCGAAGTAATGAGCCAGCAGCGCGTAGGAGTAGGCGCCCACCGCGTAGAAGGCCACATAGCCGAGGTCGAGCAGGCCGGCGAGGCCGACCACGATGTTCAGACCCCAGCCCAGCATGATGTAGGTCAGCAGCAGGATGCCGATGTCCAGCAGCTGGCGGTCGGCCAGCGGCGTGAACGGAAAGGCCAGCGCGACGACGACGGCGATCGGACCGAGCCAGCGCGAGGCGTGCTGCACCTGCGCCGCGATGTGGTCCATCCGCTTGTCGCGCTCCGCCTGCGACAGCTTGGAGCGGCCGGTGCGGATCGCCAGGACGGCACGGATCGCGATGACCGCGCCACCGGCGATCAGGATGACCCGCAGCGCCTCCGTCGGCATGGCGATGAAGAAGCCGGCGGCGGTGGCGGCGGCCGCCAGGACCAGCACGGTGACGGCGTGGCCCTCGCGGATCAGGCAGAGGCCGAGACGGCCGAGGAAGACCAGACCGACGGCGGCGGCCACCTCGTTCCAGCGGGTCTCCAGCCCGAGGCCGGTGGGACGGTCCACCGTGCGCAGGCCGACCAGCGGGATCGTCAGGAGAAGGGCGACGAAGGCGGTCATCGCCGCCTCCTTCAGGATCGAGGGCCAGGCGATGGCCCGCGGCGAAGACATGGAAATCGCGGTCATGGCCTCACACCTTCTCGATTTCCGGACGGCCCAGCAGGCCGGTCGGACGGAAGATCAGGACGAGCACGAGAATCGTGAAGGTCGCCACGTCTTTCCATTCGCTGCCCATATAGCCCGACCAGAAGGCTTCGATCAGGCCGATGACCACGCCGCCCAGCATCGCACCCGGCAGCGAGCCGATGCCGCCGAGGACCGCGGCGGTGAAGGCCTTAACGCCGGCCAGGAAGCCGATGTAGAAGTCGATCACGCCGTAGATCAGCAGGACCATCATGCCCGCCACGGCGGCCAGGGCGGCGCCCATGACGAAGGTCAGCGAGATGACGCGGTCGACGTTGACGCCCAGCAGGCCGGCCATCTTCTTGTCCTGCTCGCACGCGCGCTGGGCGCGGCCGAGCGAGGTGCGGGTGATGAGCTGGGTGAAGCCGTACATCAGCGCGATCGTGATGACGATCGTCGCCAGACGCACGTAGCTGACCGACACCGCCCCGTCCATCAGAGTCAGGTTGCCCGGCAGGATCGGCTGCAGCGGCTTGCTGCGGGCGCCCTGCAGGATCTGGACGTAGTTCTGCAGGAAGATCGACATGCCGATCGCCGAGATCAGCGGCGCCAGACGCGGCGAGCTGCGCAGCGGGCGATAGGCGATGCGCTCCACTGTCCATCCGTAGACGGCTGTGAACAGCATCGATGCGACCAGCATGACGAGAAGGGCCAGCGGAACCCAGGTGATCCCCAGGCTCCCAATGGCCAGAAAGGTGATGAGGGCCACGAAGGCGCCGATCATGTAGATCTCGCCGTGGGCGAAATTGATCATGCCGATGATGCCGTACACCATCGTGTATCCGATCGCGATGAGGCCATAGATGGCACCCAGCGACAGACCGTTGATCAACTGCTGAAGAAAATATTCCATTGTCTTACCTCGCCTCGGCGCGATGCGCAGGCTTCGGCGAGCGAGACAAGCGCGCTCGTACACCAGTCACGTGAAGTGCCACTCCCCGAATTGGCTTACCCATGCTCTTGAGCGCGGGGCCAAGATTGTTGTGTGAGCGGAACGTTAGCCCAGCGGCTCTCAACAGAGCAAGAGGGCAAACCCGCACTCTATCTGCGGTAATACCAATTTTCCGAGAATTTGCAATATCGATTCATGTCAGTTCCGTGAACTTTGCGCTTGCCTTCTACCATAGCGAATGCACCGCATGAAAAAAGCCCTCTTCACTGTGGTGAAGAGGGCTTCGCAACAACTGTGCCACTGCTGCGATGCATGATGCCGGTCCGCCTATGACCTCCGGCATCACCATCGATACTGGCCGGTCAGCGCTTGGCGGAGACCACCTGCGCCTTTGCGGGGTCCTTGGGTTTTCCAGGGGCCTTGGCCGTCGCCTTGCCGGTCGACTTTGAGGCGGCGGCCGCGCTGCCGCTGCGCGAGGCCGGGGCCTGGGCCACATCGTAGTTCACGTCGGGGTTGCTGACGACCTGGACATCGCACAGCGGCTTTGACGACAAATGCATCAGGCCGGCGCTTTTTTCATCGCCGGTCAGGACACGGAGGTCGTCCGCCGTCAGGTCCATCGCCGCCTTGGAGCGATCCACGAAGTTGGCGCAATAGAGGCCGGTGCCGATCACCGCGGCGCGGCGGCTGACCTCGTTCGCCAGCTCGGTGCGGAACATGTCGAACTGCCGCGTCGCGTTGCCGCCGCCCTTCTTGCGGAAGTGGTCGATCATCGACGCTTCCGAGTTGGAGATCAGCGAGCGGTTCTTGACCGTGAAGTCCTGATACAGGTTGAACGGCTTCTTGTCCGGATTCACCTGCTGGCAGGTCAGCCCGACCACCATCATCTCGGTGTGCATGCGAATGGTCTGCTCCGCGGCGTGCTCCGCACGGCTGTAGCAGGCGCCGGGCTTGGTCGCGGTGCCCTTGGCGGCAGTGCTTTTGGCGGCGGCCGGTTTCGCGGTGGCCTTCGCAGCCGTTTTTTCAGCCGCCGGCTTCGCCGCCTCCTTGGCGACGGCCGGCAGCGCGGTGCCGGCGAACAGCACGGCAAGGCCGATGGCGGCGGCGCTGCGCAAGGTGAAGGAAGGAATGCGATGGGCGGCGCGCTGGCGATTCATCGTTGGTCCGGCTCCGGTGGCCCTGATTGACGGGCGGAATCCGACGGATCACGCCCTCTCCTTCGCTGGTTCTACAAGATCCCGACAGACGGTCAACCCATATCGCCCGAGCAAAGACCATTTGTCCCAGCCTGTGGCGCGGGAGTCGCCGGAGAGGTCGGGTGGTTGCTTGGCTTGCGGGTTGCCGGTCTTTCCCAGTATTTCAACAGCCTCCACGCCCGTCTGTGACGCGGGCCACACATCGGGACAATTTGCTCATGAAGCGCACCGCCTCTCCCTCTTCGCTCATCCGCGTCGGCATCGACCTCGGCGGCACGAAGACGGAGGGGATCGCACTCGGCGCGGCCGGCGAGGAGCGCGCCCGCGTCCGCGTCCCCACCCCCCGTGGCGACTACGGCGCGACGGTGCGGACCATCGCCGATCTGGTGGCGCGGCTGGAAAGCGCGACGGGGTCGGCGGGAGCCACCGTCGGGATCGGCATTCCCGGCGCCGTCTCCCCGGCGACCGGGCTGGTGAAGAACGCCAACTCGACCTGGCTGATCGGCAAGCCGTTCGACCAGGATATGGCCGAAGCGCTCAAGCGGCCGGTGCGGATCGAAAACGACGCCAACTGTCTGGCCGTGTCGGAGGCGGCGGATGGGGCGGGCGCCGGCTGCGGCGTGGTCTTCGCGGCGATCCTCGGCACCGGCTGCGGGGCGGGAATCGTCGTGGACGGCCGTCCGCTGCGCGGCCGCAACGCCATCGGCGGCGAGTGGGGGCACAATCCCCTGCCCTGGCCCACCGACGAGGAGCGGCCGGGAGCGGCCTGCTATTGCGGCAAATCCGGCTGCCTGGAAACCTTCGTGTCCGGCCCCGCGGTCGCCGCCGACCACCGACGGATCACCGGGGCGCACCTGACCGCGGAGGCCATCGCGGCGCTGGCGGAGCGCGGCGACGCCGCGGCCGGCGACACGCTCGGCCGGCTGGTGGACCGGCTCGCGCGCGGGCTGGCGGGGATCGTCAATGTCCTGGACCCGGACGTGATCGTGCTGGGCGGCGGCCTGTCGAACCTGGAGTTCCTTTACGACGCCTTACCCCCGGCGATCGCCCGCTGGGCCTTCACGGACAGCCTGGACACGCCGATCCGCCGCGCCGTCCATGGCGATTCGAGCGGGGTCCGCGGGGCCGCCTGGCTGTGGCGGCCCGAGGAGGCCGCGGTCAACGCTCGAAGTTATACTCCGGATTGAGCATCACCTCGCGCGGAGTGCCCGGCACGTTGTCGCCGCCACCGCCACGACGAGCCGCCGTTGCCGCGCCGCGCCCGTCGCGGACCGGCGGAGTCAGCGAATTGGTCCGCGAGTAGGAGGGGGTGGCGCGGGCCGGATCTGTGCCGTAGCCGCGCGAGCCGGCGCGGAACTGCTCGCCGTTGCCCATGGCGCCCCAATGGGACGGCCGCGCTCCGGGAATCGGTTGGGCCTCCTCCATGCGGCGCATATGAGGGCCGGTCGGGACCATCTCCTCATACACCCAGGAGGGGTATTCCTGCCTCTGCGCTTCGGCGGGTGCGGCAAAGGCCAGCACCGCGAGGGTCGCTACAGTCATCGTTCGAAGCATGACACGGCGGCCTTCCATCCTTTTGCGTGTGGAAGACCGATTCCGCCGGACGCGGCCGCTCATGTCCAGGGGGGAGGCGGGTTACTCAGCCCGCAACCCCCATCCGGTGAACACCCCATTCCGGTTCGTTCAGGGTCGTGCCGCACCGTAGAGCGTCAGGGTCAGCCGCTTGCCGGTGTTGTAGTTGAAGCCGGTGAAGCGGCCGAGCGGCAGCGGCTCCACCCCCGTCAGGGCGGAGCGGAACTCCGCCTCCTCCCGGTCGGTCACCAGGGCCAGCCCGCAGGACGGGCTTTCCGCCAGATGGGCGGCGGCGCCCGCCCCATGGGTCAGGCGCGTGTCGGTGCCGAGCAGGAAGACGAGGCTCGGCTCCGAATATCCGGCGGAAGCGACCACGCTGTCGGCGCAGGGGCGCACCGCCGCGACCGTCCGCGCCGCCTGACGGCTGATCCACACGCCGTCGATCCCCGGCAGGACCGCGCCGTAGGTGCCCGCGTACAGCACCGCCGCCGCCGCAAGACCCGCCGCGAATCCCGGTGTCTCCCGGCGCTGGGCGAACAGGCGCACGGCCAGAGCGTACAGCACCAGAACCACCGGCAGCATGGCGACGGCCACCGGGTCGACGCGCCCATCGACCAGATAGGGGATCACCGCGACCGCGACCGTCAGGGCACCGAAGCCGACGGCCCCGAAAACGGTGGCGACCGAGAACAGCCCCCACCGCGGCGTCTCGGCGCGGCGCAGGAAATGCTCGTGCGCCGCGGCGGCGGTCAGGATGGCGATGGCCGGGAAGACCGGCAGCGTGTAGTGCAGCAGCTTGGTCGGCACCGCCTCGAAGACCAGCCAGCTCGGGATGATCCAGGCAACGCAGAAGCGCACGGCGTCCACCACCGGCCCCGTGCCCTTGCGGTGGCGCCACGCCCAGGGAACGGCCAGAAGCGCCAGGAAGGACCAGGGCGCGAAGGTCACCCAGAAGGTGCCCAGGTAATAGCCGGGCGGCAGGCCCTTCGCCTCCTGCCCGCTCACCACCTTGCCCATCATGTCGTGGCCGACCGACTCGGCGAAGAAGGCACCCTTGGTCTTCACCGTGATAGCGATCAGCCAGGGCGCCGCGATGGCGACCACGATGGCGAGGCCGACCAGCGGGCGCAGCCGCTTCAGCCAGCCGGCCCGGCGCTCCAGCACCGCCAGCACCAGCGCCGTGGTGCCGGACACCAGGAGGACGATCGGTCCCTTGATGAGGATGCCGATCCCCGCGGCGATCCAGAAGGCGAGCGGCGCCGCCCAGCCGGACCGCTCCGCATGGCGGTTCAGATAAAGGCTGGCCAACGCCGCCTGCCCGATCACGATGGTCGAGAGCAGAACCGCGTCGGTCTTCGCCATGCGGGCCTCGACGCCCAGCACGACGCAGGAGGCCATCATCAGCCCGGCGAGGAACCCGACCGTCCCGCCGAACATCCGGGCCCCGGTCCAGGCCGTCACCAGAACCGCCAGCACCGCCCCGATCAACGACGGGATCCGGAAGGTCCAGATCTCCTTCGGCACTCCGCCCGGCCCCTCGACCAGCCGGGTCGCCGCGGTCTGCAGCCAATAGATGCCCACCGGCTTCTTGTGGCGCGCCTCGTCCTGGAAGCGGATGTCGACATAGTCGCCGCTTTCCAGCATCTGGTGCGACGCCTGGGCGAAGCGCGCCTCGTCGCGGTCGAAGGGCGGCAGATCGAAGAAGCCGGGCAGGAACAGCAGGACGCTGATCGCCGCTAGGGCCAGATAGGCCAGGACCGGCAAGCGGCCGGCCGCGGCGTTCGGCACCGCGCTCACGGCGTGCCCGCCGCGTTGCCGTCCGCTCCGCCGTTCCGTCGGTTGTTCAAGACGAAATAGAGGTTCCGGAAATAGATGATGAGGCCCAGCCCCTGCCCGAACATGAACACCGGATCACCCCGTTGGATCGAATAGGCCAAGAGAAGAACCCCGCCGCCGATCGAGAAATACCAGAAGAGGTCCGGCACGATGCTGCGCCGGGCGCGCTCGCTGGCGATCCACTGGACGACGAAGCGCATCATGAAGAGCGCCTGCGCAAAAAAGCCGACGCCGACCCAGATCAGGTCGGCGGTGCTTTGACTCTGGTACCAGGCGATGGCGCGTTCGAGCATCGGGCGGCGACCGGTCCGAAGGAAGGGAGGGTTAGCGGTCTTCGACCGCGGGCGACAGCGCGGTGCGCCGCTTCAGCCAATAGACGCCCAGCAGATCGACCACGCCGATCAGCCCGCGGCGCCAGTTGGTGTATTTGGAAACTCCGCGTTCCCGCGGGCGGTGGTTGACCGGCACATAGGCCACCGGATGGCCGTGCGACCGGAACAGGGCGGGCAGGAAGCGGTGCATCGCCCCGAAGAAGGGCAGATCGAGGAAGGCGTCGCGGCGGAACAGCTTCAGCCCGCAGCCGCTGTCAGTGCAGCCGTCCTGGAGGAAGGACTGCCGCACAGCGTTCGCGAAACGCGAGGCCAGACGCTTGGACAGCGTGTCCTGCCGTTTCTTGCGCAGGCCGCCGACCAGAACCGGCGCGTCCGGACCACCCTTGGCGGCCAGGGCGAACAGGGCGGGAATATCGGCGGGGTCGTTCTGGCCGTCGCCGTCGAGGGTGGCGATCCACTCCCCGCGCGCCGCCTTGACCCCGGTGCGCACGGCCGCGCTCTGCCCGGACCGGCGGACATGGCGGACCAGCCGCAGGCGGCCCGCGGCGACCACGGGGGCGAGGCGCGTCAACGTGTCGTCGCTGGAGCCGTCGTCCACATAGATCACCTCGAAGGCACCGCCCAGCACGCCGGCGGGCGACAGCGCGCGCTCGATCTCTTCGAGAAGGGGAAGGACGTTTTCGGCCTCGTTGAAGACCGGAACCACGACCGACAGCCGCACGGGCGGACGGCCCTCGGAATCTACGCTCACTGGATTAATCCCATTCGCCAAGTGGCGGGCAAATTACTCCCGCCGCCCGGCAAACGGTAGAGGAAAAGGTTAGGACAGCCCTGGGGACGGCCTCTGGCCGCCCTCAGCCCTTGCGGTCTTCGATGGGCATCGGCACGTAGCGCAGATCGCCGTCGCGGCTGAGCAGCATCAGCACGGTCTTGCGGCCCTGGCTGCGCGCGTCGTCGACCAGACGGTTCAGGTCCTCCGGCGTCTTCACCGGCTCCTGCCCGGCCTCCACGATGACGTCGCCGGCCTCGATGCCGCGCTCGCTGGCGGCGCTGGCATCGCCGACCTCGGTCACCACCACGCCCTCGACGTCGGGGTTGATGGAGAAGCTGTCGCGCAGGCCGGGGGTCAGTTGCGACAGGGTCAGCCCGAGCACCTGCTTGCTGTCGACCGTCGTTTCCGGGCGCGGCGCTCCGCTCGACCCGGACAGGGCAACCTGCTCCTGCGGCTCCAACTCGCCCACCGTCACGGTCAGGGTTTCGGCCTTGCCCTCGCGCACCAGTTCCAGCGGCACGGCGGACCCGATCTTGGTCGCGGCGACGATGCGCGGCAGTTCGCGCATGTGCTCGATGGACTCACCGTTGAAGCGGGTGATGACGTCGCCCTGCCGGACGCCGCCCTTCCCCGCCGGACCTTCCGGCGACACGCTGGTCACCAGGGCGCCCGCCGGCTCCTGCATGCCCAGGCTTTCGGCGATGTCGGGAGTCACGCTCTGCACCTGGACGCCCAGCCAGCCGCGGCGCACCTGCCCATGGTCGCGCAACTGCTCGACGACCGGCCGCGCGACGGAGGACGGAATGGCGAAACCGATGCCCACCGAGCCGCCGGTCGGCGAATAGATGGCCGTGTTGATGCCGATCACCTCGCCGTTGAGGTTGTAGAGCGGACCGCCGGAATTGCCCCGGTTGATCGAGGCGTCGGTCTGCAGATAGTCGTCGTAGGGTCCCTGCTGGATGTCGCGCTGCCGCGCCGACAGGATTCCCGCGGTCACCGACCCGCCGAGGCCGAAGGGGTTGCCGATGGCAACCACCCAGTCGCCGACCCGCAGCGCCTCGCTGTCGCCCCAGGGGGCGGCGACCAGCGGCTTCTTGCTCTCCACTTTCAAAACGGCGAGGTCGGTCGGCCCGTCCACGCCGACGAGCTTCGCCGGCAGTTTCGTGCCGTCGTGCATGGTGACGGAAATCTCCGTCGCTTCGGACACCACATGGCTGTTGGTGACGACGAAGCCCGCCGGGTCGATGATGAAGCCGGAACCCAACGCCGCCGTCGGGCGCGGCGCCTGCTGCTGTTGCGGCTGGCCGCGCTGGCGGTCGCGAAACTCGCGGAAGAACTCTTCGAACGGTGAACCGGGCGGAAAGCCGGGAACCTCCGGTCCGCGCGGTCCCGCCTGCGGACCACCTTGTGGAGGCGCCTGCGTGGTGGATATGAAAACCACCGCGTCCACCTGCTTCTCCGCCAGATCGGCGAAGGTCGGGGGTGCGTTGGGCGGCAGGGCGGACGCCAGCGGCGGCGCGGCCGGGGCCGGAGGCGCTCCCCCCGCATCCTGCGCAAACGCCGGAGCCGCCAGGACGAGAAGGGCGGCGACAAGACCCGCGGGCGCGGACGCCGCCAATCGTGATGCGGATCCAAACGTCAATCCGGACGTCAATCCGGCTTGACGCGGGACGGAGCCGGACAAGGGCCGGAATCGATCGATGGAATGCGGCATGAAGGAAACTCCGCCAGTCGAACAGCGCGCGCCTTGCGATGGGCGCCTCATGTCAACAGAACGCTCTGCAACGCATTCCGGACCGCCGTGGTTTTTCAAACCCCTTTGCAACCGGTCCCTGCACGACCGATTCGTGAAATACAGTTTTTAAAATTCTCGTCAGCGGATGTTCCTATGCGCTTCGCGCAAACAGCGACCACAAGGCAATCCAGCCTTCGGACTAAGGCTCCGGCAACCAGCCTAAGCGCAATTTTTCCATGCGGCGCAAAGTTCTTCTGGCATTTTCCCAGCAAGTTCCCGATATTCATCCGTACCGACAACATCGCACGCAAAAACGGCTCCTGACGTGATGCTCGTGCACGCGCCCGCGTGCCGCGGCGTCAGAAGGCGCGCGATACGGCCCAAGCAGCGTACGCATGACTCAAAATTCACTTTGGCAACCGAGCGACATAATGAACGCAGAAACCGGGTCCGAACCGGAGGCTCCGAAGAAGCGCGGACGAATCCCCCAGTCGGCGTGGCCGCAGATTCTTGAGCGTTACCGTTCCGGCGCAACCCTGTCGGCAATCGCGCGTGAATTCGAATGCACGCCGAGCGCCATTTCCTACATCATCCGCAAGGCCGAGGCTGCCGGCGAGAAGGACGCGCCGGTCGTTGAGGAAGGCGCGGCCATCGACTCCGCCGACGCCGCGGCGGAAGCGCCGGCCGGCGACGCGATGGCGGAAGAGCCGCCGCCCGCTCCGGTTGTCGCTCCGGAAGCTCCGGCACCGGTCAAGCCGGCGCGGCGCGCCGCTGCCCCCGCCCCGGTCCAGGCCCCTCAGACCGCGGCTCCGGCGGCTCCTCCGGCGGCAGCGGCTCCCCAGCCCACCCCGGCCCAGCCGTCCGCTCCGGCTCAGACCGAGACGCTGCGTCTCAACCGTCCGGAGCCGCAGCCGGCTCCCCAGCCCGCTCCGGTCCAGCCGGCGGCGGCTCCCTCTCCCCAGCCCGCCTCCCAGCCCGCTGCGGCCGATGGAAGCCGCCCCGCCGGTGCCAACCCACCGCCGGTCGATGCCGTCGAGGCGCGGCTGCGCGACACCGCGCGCGGCTGCCTGAACGCCTACCGCGGCTGGCGCCAGCAGCCGGGCGAAGCATCGATCCAGACGCTGTCGGAAGCGGTGCACGAGCTGCGCAAGGCCTTGGCCCGCATCGAGATCGACATGTCGGCCAGCCGTCGCGAAGAGCAGGCGATCCGGCCCATTCCGATCCCGGCGCATCGCACAGCACGCCGTACGCCGTAAGTCAGGGCCATCAGAACGGGTCTTCACGACGCTGCTTGAGTTATTGAAAAAGCCCTTCCCCGCCGATCGGGGAAGGGCTTTTTCATGCCCCCACCCTTCGGTCTAGGCCGTCCGACGGCACCGCCTACCTCCAACGCCGCAGGAAAAAGCCCTACGGACTCCAGTGGAATAGCGGTTATAATAAGCGCAACAAAGCAATCATAAGCCGGAGGAACGCCCGATGACCTTCCGCAGAAACGCCGAGCTGCCCGAATCGGTGAAGCGATGCCTGCCGCCGCCCGCTCAGGACATTTACCGGTCAGCCTTCAATCACACTTGGCAGGGCTGCCGGTCGCCGGAGGCTCGCCACGCCATGCAGCGCGAACTGCTGGCTCATAAGGTCGCCTGGGCCGCGGTCCGGCGGCGTTATGAACCGGACGGCAGCGGTTGGCGCCCCAAGCATTGAGGCGCCAGAACCCAAGGGTTCTCTTCCCCCCGGTGCGTGTTATTCCTTCTCCACCACCGTGTAGCTGCTGAGGTCGCCCTTGGCCCGTTCCTCGGACGGCAGGCGCCCCTGAACGATGTAGCAGATGTTTTCGGCCACGTTCGTGGCGTGGTCTCCGGCCCGCTCGATGGACTTCGCCACGAACAGCAGATGGGTGCAGCCGGTGATCTGTGCCGGCGACTCCATCATGTAGGTCAGAAATTCGCGGAACAGGCTGGTGTAGGCCGCATCCACCTGCCCATCCCGATTGCGGACGGCCATCGCGCGCTCGGCATCCTGGCCGTCATAGGCGGCCACCACGTCGCGGATCATGCCGAGCACCGTCTCGCCCATCCAGGACAGCGAGGCGACGGGCGGTTCCACCGGCAGGCCCGCCAGCGTGACCGCGCGCTTGGCGACCGAACTCGCGAAATCGCCCATGCGTTCCAGGTTCGAGGCGATCTTGAGCGCCGACACGATGTCGCGCAAATCCTTCGCCATCGGCTGACGCAGCGCCAGCAACCGCACGCTCAGCGCTTCCAACTCAAGTTCCAGCCGGTCGATCTCGGCGTCTGCTTCGATCACCTGCGCGGCCTTGCCGGCATCACGCTCCGCGATGGCTTCCAGCGCGGCGGCGAACTGCTCCTCCACGAGCCGCCCCATGGTCACGACGATCTGGTGCAGGCGCGCCAGTTCGGCGTCGAAGGCCGCCACCGTATGTCCGCCGGTCATTCCGAGCCTCTTTCCCTTGTTCCTTTGCCACGCCGCACCGGTCCGGCGTCGCATCGCGTCCGGCAACGGAACAGCATGTTAACAATTAAACCAGATTATCTTATGACACTGCTAACGCGCTGGAGTAACCGCGCCCATCCCCCTGCACCGCGCCGGGAACGGGCCGATTGTCGGACGGGGTCATGACGCCACATGAGTTGGTCGCCGTGCTGGAAAAGCACGAGCGTTGGCTGAAGAACCGGTCGGGCGGCAATCGCGCCAACCTGACCATGACCAACCTGGAGGGATCGAATCTCGCCGGGGTGGAACTGACGCAGGGCAAGCTGTCCGGGGCCAACATGGCCCACTGCGACCTTTCCAACGCGAATCTCAGCCACGCCGACCTGTTCGCCGCCCACCTGACCAAGGCCGACCTGACCGGCTGCAACCTCTACCGGGCGGATCTGCGCGGCGCCCACCTGCGCGGCGCCAAGCTGAAGCGGGCGATCCTGAAGGAGGCGGACCTGCGCGGCGGCGCGCTGCTGTATGGCGGGAACGGCGCCAACGGCAGCAAGGGCCTGGATTTCGTGCGGTCGGACCTGTCCGGCAGCGACATGGACGACGCGATGATGTCGAACGCCAACCTGTCCGGCGCCGACCTGACCGACGTGTCGATGAACGGGGCGGATTGCGAGGGCGCGCTGATGGCGGGAGCGACGCTGATGCGCTCCACCATGAAGAACTGCAACCTTGCCCGCGCCGACCTGCGCGGCTGCAATCTGTCCGGCGTCAACCTCCAGGGCGCCATCCTGCGCGACGCCAACCTGAACGGTGCGGTTCTGGCCGGCGCCAACCTGCGCAACGCCGACCTCCAGGGCGCGAAGATGGAAGGGGCCGACCTTGCCGGTGCGGACACCACCGGTGCCAACATGGCACGCTCCGCCGAGAATTTCTCGATCCAGATCCAGGAAGCGCTTCACAATCATTACACCTGGATCAACACCAACGGCGCCATGGGATCGCGCGCCGACCTCAGCGGGGCGGACCTGTCGCACATCGACCTTCACGGCGTGAATCTGTCCGGCGCGAACCTGCGCGGCGTGCGGCTGGTCGGCGCCAAGATGCGCGATTCGCTGCTCATCATGTGCGACATCTCCGCCGCCGACCTGACCGACAGCGACTTCAGCGGCGCCATCCTCGACGGGGCGACTCTTCGCGGCACCAACCTGTCCGGCGCCCGGTTCGACGGGGCGGGAATCGGCTGGGTCGACATAAAGGGACCGGACGGCCGGCCGACCGGGCGGCTGTGGGCGGCCAATCTGACCGGCAGCAACTTCACCGGAGCCTCCTGCATCCGCACCAACATGCGCGGAGCGAATCTGGCGGGCTGCGATTTCTCCAGCGCCGACCTGACCGGAGCGATTCTCAGCGACGCGAACATCCGCGACGCGCGCTTCACCGGCGCCAACCTGACCGGGGCCAGCCTGCCACCGCCGCCCGATCTGGACGACTGACCGGAACGGCCGGTGCGGGACCCGGTCGGTCGCCCCCGTTCGATCGCCGCGCCCCCTATCCCAGATCGTCGTCCCCGCCGACAGGCGGCAATCCGCCGAGATTGGCGGACACCCGGCGCAGCACGCTGACGGTCAGTTCCAGTTCGCGCGGCGCGATTCCCTGGGTGGCGGCTTCCTCGATCTCCTCCGCACCCGGCAGGATGTCGGCGCGCAACGCCTTGCCCTTCGGCGTCAGGTAGATGTTCACCTTGCGGCGGTCGTGGGGGTTGCGCACCCGCTGGACGAGATCGCAGCGCTCCAGGTTGTTCAGCGCCGTCACCGTGGTGGGTTCCATCATGCCGACCCGCTGGCTCAACTCGCGCTGGGTCAACCCGTCCTCTTCCCACAGGGCGCGAAGAAAATACCATTGCCCCATGCTGACGCCGTGGTCGGCGATGCGGATCTGCAGCGCACGCGTGATGGCGCGATGCACCTCCCGCACGGCACGCGGCAAGGTCATGACGGACGGGGGGACCGCGTCGGCATCCTCTCCTTGCGGCTCAGCGACGATGGGTTCCTGTCTCTTGAAACGCCCAACCATGACGACGATCTCTCGGCAGACGTCCGTCAGGCCGTGGTGCGGTGCAGCGGACGAAATCAACTTGCCCGATCATATCTGCTCTCGGAAAAATCGCAAAGCATTTGCGGATTTAAATTTCTCATGCATGCAATAATATGCCTCATAACCGTCGCGCGATCTTTCATCGACGTTTTCATATTTATGCGTATGACTGCCGAGTTCTACGCCCGACACGCGGCAATGGCGGGGTTTCCCGGCCTCCGAACCTGCCGGCCCTGAAACGTGCCGGCCCTGAAACGCAAATGAGTCTGAAACGTTTGTGACAGGGCGGAGATTGGGTTGCGCGCCCGGCCATCCGCCCACTAACACGGCACAGCACACGCAAGAGCACAGGAGCACCAGCTTATGCGCCCCACCACCGGACGCACCGTCACCGTCGCGGCGACCCAGATGGCCTGCGGCTGGGACCGCGACGCCAATGTGAATGGCGTCGAGCGCCTCGTGCGCGACGCGGCGGCGCGCGGCGCCCAGATCATCCTGCCGCAGGAACTGTTCGAAACGCCTTATTTCTGCAAGGACCAGAAGCAGGATTTGTTCGCCCTCGCCCACCCGGTCGAGGATCACCCGGTGATCGCGCGGATGAGCGCGCTTGCCCGTGAACTGTCCGTGGTCATCCCCACCAGCTTCTTCGAGCGGGCCCGGAACGCCTATTACAATTCGCTGGCAATGATCGACGCGGACGGCACGGTCCTGGGCGTCTACCGCAAGTCCCACATCCCGGACGGTCCCGGCTATCAGGAAAAATACTACTTCAACCCCGGCGACACCGGCTTCCAGGTCTACAAGACCCGCTACGCCGCCATCGGCTGCGCGATCTGCTGGGACCAGTGGTTCCCGGAATCGGCCCGCGCCATGGCGCTGAAGGGGGCGGAGATCCTGTTCTACCCCACCGCCATCGGGTCCGAGCCGCAGGACGGCGCGCTGGACAGCCAGGCCCACTGGACGCGGGTCATGCAGGGCCATGCCGGAGCCAACCTGATGCCCCTGGTCGCCTCCAACCGCATCGGCCGGGAAGAGGGTGACACCTGCGGGATCACCTTCTACGGTTCCTCCTTCATCGCCGGACCGACCGGGGAGTTGGTCGCGCAGGCCGACCGCGACAGCGAGACGGTCCTGACCGCCAGCTTCGATCTCGACCGCATCGCCGCGCAGCGCGCGTCCTGGGGCATCTTCCGCGACCGCCGGCCGGAGCTTTACGGCCCGCTGCTGACCCTTGACGGCGAGTCCCCTGTCCGCCGCTGAGACCCGGAACCGGCCCGCCCGGCATCACACCATGATGCCGGCGGTGCCGCTCCGCTGGCCGATGCCAAAGGCCGACGCGTAGGCCGACGCGCCACGCGCCGCCAGGGCTGGCGCGGCGGTGTCGCTTGGCCTCGCACCGTCATCTCCGCTGTCTTGCCCGTCGAGTGAGCCGCCGCTCCGCGCGCCCGGCTCCGAACCCTTCCGCCGCAATTCCTGCTGCGCCTGCATTTTCGCGGCGTCGGCCTGCTGGGCCACGCGAAGGTCCTGGGCCGAGGGGTCGGACGGCGCCAAGGCCGCCGCCTTGACCGTGTCCATCTTGCGCACGGTGGCTTCGGGATCGCTCTCCGCACCGGCGTCCACCTGCACTTCGCCGGCGGTCGCGTAGTTCTTGCCGTCCGGCCCGCGGGTAAAGGTGAAGGAGGCACCGCCCGCATGAGGGCCGCCCGCCGCCTGATGCGCCGCCTCGTGCTGGCGGACGCTGGCGTCGATGCGCTTGAGTTCCTGGACCTGCCGCTCCTGATCGTCGGTCAGCGTCCCAGGCTGGCCCGCGCTTGTCCGGGCGGTGTCCTGATCGGCGGTCCCGGCACCGTCCGGGCTCCGGTCGCGCGACGGCTGACCGGACCGCAGGGGCGGCCAGCCATGAATCCCACTCGACGACACACCGGCAACCATGGGCCGCGGCTCCTGCGCGTTCCACGCGATGCCCCCAGTCTACACGCAGCATGACAGCGCGGCAACGCAGCTTGGCCGTTGCCTTTTTCGCGTTATGCACGCATTAGTATTCATTGCGTCGGAATTTTACGGCCAATATGGAACCGGAACACGGTGCCAAAACCATCGATGAGTGATATTTCCCGAAGAATATTCGCCCTTTTGGGGCCGCTGGCCGCGCTGACGGTCTGGGGGTTCGCCGCATCGGCCGGCGAACCGGCCTCGCCGGCACCTCGCGCGGGCGTTGCCCGTCCCGTTCCCCGCCCGGACTCCTTGTCGCCGATCGAGGCCGCCTACAGCGAGCGGGCCGGCTCCGTCCTTTTCCAGTTCGGCTACGACCAGTTCGGCCAGGATCCACCGCGTCGGGACGGAGCGGGCGGTGTGCAGGCAGACTACACGCTGGGCCCGGGCGACGAGCTTCTGGTGTCCCTGCGTGGCCAGAAATCCTTCAGCAAGCGCCACATCATCGATGGAGCGGGGCTGCTGACCGTCGACGACGTGCGGCCCGTCGTGGCCCAGGGACTGACCCTGGCGGAGCTGCGCGCCCAACTGGCCGACGCCGTGACGGCCTCCTTTCCGAACACCGAGGTGTACGTCTCGGTGACGGAAATCCGGCGGATCGGCGTCCTGGTGACCGGCGCCGTGGCCCGTCCGGGCCGCCAGGAAATCGGTGCCTTCGCCACCCTGATCGACGCGCTGACCGCCGCCGGCGGCGTCACCCGCGGCGGCTCGCTCCGCCGCATCCGCCTGTATCACGCGCACGCCGCGGCCGCCGCTTCGACCGGGTTGCCCATCGATCTGTACGACCTGTTCATGACCGGGGACGGCGCGAACGCTGGCATGCGGCTGCGCGACGGTGACCGCGTCTTCGTGCCGCCGCTCGGCCCGACGGTGGCGCTTGCCGGACCGCTGAAGCGTCCCGGTGTCTACGAGCTTCCCCCCGGCGGGGACCGCCTGCCCGTCGCCGTCGCGACGGCGATGGCCGGAGGCCTGCTGCGCCCCGGCGCGCATCGGGCGCTTCGCTACGCCATCGGCCCGAACGGCGAGGAGCGGGCGGAGGAGCTGTCCGACACGGACGGCGCCCAACTGAGCGACGGCGACCTGCTGCTGCTGGCTCCCCGCCGGGAAGACCGCCGCGGCGACCTGCGGCTGGACGGTCATGTCCTGCGGCCCGGCGCCCGGGCGCTGGAGCGGACCCCGACCATCGGGGCGCTGGTTTCGCCAGCCGATCTGGGACCGGCCCCCTATCTTCCCTTCGCGGTTCTCGCCTCCATCCACCGGGGCAGCCGCGCACGCGTCCTGCAGCCGGTCGACCTGGAGGCGGTGCTCAGCGGTCGCGACCGCCGCCCCCTGGCCGAGAGCGACGTTCTCTATGTGCTGGGGGCGGACGATGTGGACTTCCTGACCTCCGAACCGGTGCTGGAGCTGCTGCGCGGCACGCGCGAGCCGGCCCCGGACGCGTGCCGCGGCCTGGTGGTCCTGGCCCGTGCCCTGACGGCGCAGCCGGACGGGCCGCTTGCCAACGGTCCGCAGGCACGGGCGGCGGCGCGGCTGACCGGCGGACGCAGCCCCTGTCCGCCCCTGTTCGAAGCCGTCCCCGACCTGCTCGTCTTCGCGCTGGAGCATTCCGCCCTGCTGATGGGCGGCGTCCCCCGCCCCGGCTTCTACCCCTCGGCCGGACGGGGCGCCGCCGCGGAACTGGCGCTTGCCGCAGGCGGTCCGGAGTCCGTCCCTTACGAGCCCCCGGTCGGCGGCGCGTCGCAGCGCCGGCCGGCAACGGCGGGGTCCATCATGGAACCGGACGAGCCCGTCTACGAACTGACCGGCCATGCCCGCCGCCCCGGCGTCCGCCCTCTGGCCGGGGGCGCGACGCTGCGCGATGCCTTGACCGGCGGCGATGCGCTGAAGCGGGACGTCTACCCCCTGATCGGCGTCATCGAGCGCTTCGACCGCCGCACCCTCGCCCATCGTCTGCTTCCCTTCTCACCGCAGGAGGTGGCCTCTGGGCAGGCCAACCGCGCGCTCGCCGACGGTGATCGGGTGCGCCTGCTCTCCATCGCTGAAGTCCGTTCGCTGACCGCCCGCCCGGACAAGGACGGCAAGCCCGAGACACCGCCGGCCGACGCCGGGCCAACCGACGGCGAACCGGCCCTCCCCGACGACGTAGCGGCGCTGGTGCGCGAACGCGGGGTGCAGGTGCGTGGCGCCGTACGCGCGCCCGGCACCTATCCGGTGGCGGAAACGGCGACCATCGATGCCCTTCTGGCGACCGCCGGCGGCCCCGCCGCGACCGCCGATCTCACCAGCCTGGAAATCACCACCGCCACCGGCCAGCGCCGCCGCCTGGACCTGCGCGACGGCGCGTCGGCCCGGACGGCGCTGCATCCGGGCGACAGCCTGCGCGTCAACCCCAAACCCCAGGCGCTGGAGGCGCGGGCCGTCACCATTTCCGGCGCGGTGCGCCGTCCCGGCGCTTACGATGTCGCGCGCGGCGAGACGCTGTCGTCGCTGATCGACCGGGCCGGCGGCCTGACGGAGGAAGCCTACCCCGCCGGGACCAGCTTCCTGCGCGACAGCGAGCGCAAACGCGAGCGTGCCTGGTTCGACCAGCAGGCCCGCGACCTGGAGCGCTGGATGGTGCAGGAGGTCGAGAAGGGCGAAGCCGCGCGCTCGGACGTGGTCGGGCTGGCCCGGCAGCTGGCGACCCAGCTGCGCGGCGTGGAACCACTGGGCCGCATCGTCGTCGAGGCCGACCCCCTGGTGCTGCGCCAGCGACCGGAACTGGACGTGCTTCTGGAGCCGGACGACCGCATCCTGATTCCGAAACGTCCCCTCACCGTCACCGTAACCGGCGAGGTGCTTCATCCGACCGCCGCTCAGTTCGTCAGCGGCAAAACCGCCGAAGCCTATCTCCGGGAGGCGGGTGGTGCGAGCCGCAACGCCGACGACGGCCGCATCTTCCTGGTTCTGCCGGACGGGCGGGCGCAGCCGCTGTCCCTTTCCTCCTGGAACCACACCATCACGGCGATCCCGCCCGGCTCCGCCATCGTCGTGCCGCGCGACCCGAAGCCGTTCGATCTGATGGAGTTCTCCAAGAACATGGGCACCATCCTCGGCCAGCTGGCCATTTCGGCGGCGGCCATCGCGGTGATCTCCGAGTGACGGGAGGCGCGGGAACGGTACGCTTGGCCGTGGTCACCGTGGTGCGCGACGATCTGCCCGGCCTGCTCGCCACCCGCGCCAGCCTGCGCGCCCAGACCGTGGCGGCCTACGACTGGTTCGTCGTGGACGGCGCCTCCACCGACGGGACAGCCGACTGGTTGTCCCGCCATGGGCAGGAGGCGGCCTGGTGGCGCTCCGCGCCCGACAGCGGCCTTTACGACGCCATGAACGTTGCCCTGGATGCCATCGCCGAGCGATCCCCCTCCGGCGGCCCCCCTTGCAGCCATGTCCTGTTCCTCAACGCCGGCGACCGGCTGGCCGACGGGCGGGTTCTGGAACGGCTGCTTCCCATCCTGGCAGCAAGCCCGGATGCCGGGCTGTTCTACGGGGATGCGCTGGAGGAGCGCCCCGGGGGAGGCCTGGTCGTGAAGACGGCGCGCTCGCACCGCCGCGCCCTGCTGGGCATGTTCACGCATCATCAAGCCATGGTCTACCGGCTGGCCGCGCTACCCTGCGTCCGATTCGATCTGCGCCACGCGTTGGCCGCCGATTACGCGTTCACCCTGATGGTCCTCAAGCATGGGCTCCCGGCGCGGCGCTTGCCACTTTCGGTTTGCATTTTCGCCACCGGCGGGCGGTCGCAGAGGGACCCGGCGCGTGGCCGGCGGGAGCAGGCGATCATCCGCCGCGAGCTGCTTGGGCTGGGCCGAACGGCCAACGCAACAATATGGGGATTACAATGGCTTGCCATTACCTTGCGCCAGACAATTCCATGGCTTTACGCGAAATATCGTTTCTCATCAAATGAACGATCGTTTCTTTCATAAGCTTTGACGACTGTTTCACGCATCTAGCTGTTGATGCGCACGAAAAGTTGCATAGAATTTACTTTCTGAACTAACCAATTTCCCTGGTGGCGACGACCACCTCCATACTGAGGGTCTATTATGAGTGCCACGAAATCCAAGCTATCACCCGCCCACACGCTGTCACGCCGTGGCGAAGGTCCCAACCCCATCGACATCCATGTCGGCGCCCGGCTCCGGCTGCGCAGGACCCTGCTCGGCCTGAGCCAGGAGAAACTGGGCGAGGCGGTCGGCATCACCTTCCAGCAGCTCCAGAAATACGAGCGCGGGTCCAACCGCATCAGCGCCAGCCGCCTGTTCAACCTGTCGCAGGTTCTGGGCGTCCCGGTCAGCTACTTCTTCGAAGACATGCCGTCGCCGGAGCACATCGCCACCCCGTCGCCCGACGTTCCGCCGTCCGAAACGGAAGAGTTCGAGTCGATGGCCCGCCGTGAAACCCTGGAACTGGTCCGGGCCTATTACCGCATCGAGGACTCTTCCGTGCGCAAGCGCACCTTCGACCTTCTCAAGGCCCTGGGCGGCGAGCGCGCCCTGGACGAGGCGGTGTAAGGCACGCACCATCGTTCGACCCTCAGTCATCGGTGGACGCGGGAGGCCCGGCACGCCGCCTCGCGTCCGCGATCTTCAGGCCGATCTGCCAATAGTAGAAGGCCCGCGCCAGCGCATGCTGGAATCCCGGACCGCCGTCCAGGAACCCCAAACGCCAAACATACCCATACAGAAAGACCAGGAGCGGGCGGGCCGGCACCACGCCGAACCAAGCCTTCAGCCAACGACGCGCTCCGGATTCCCGCTGAATCAGGTCCGCCATCCGTCCATCCGACCGCAGCGCCGCCTCCCAATCGGCGTAACGGGCATGCCGGTCGAACCACGCCGCGATCGGCTTGTCGTCGGAATGGGTCAGGCTGTGGCGCAGCCGTCCGACGGTGCCGGCGATCACCGGCTGATAATGGCCCTCGACCTCCCACATGGTGGCGACGTCGAGGTCGGGAACGGTCGGGAAGTGCGCCTTCCGGCGGTCGAACAGCATGAGTTTCCGGTTGCGCGCGCCAAAGCGCAGGCGCCGGCCAAGAAACACCGGATGGCCGTCGACGAAGTAGCCGGAATGCCGCGGCCCCGCGGTCATCAGCGCCGTGATCTCCTCCACCAGCGCGCCGCCGAGCCGCTCGTCGGCATCGACGAACAGCACCCAGTCCTGGCGGAACGACAGTTGGTCCAGGCACCATTGCTTTTTCTTCGGATACCGCCCGTCCCACCGGAAGGGAACAACCCGTGCGCCCGCCGCCTCGGCGATGGCCGGCGTTCCGTCGGTGCTGCCGCTGTCCACGACGAAGCGCTCGGCGAAACTCCCCAATGCGGACAGACAGTGGGGAAGGTTGACCGCCTCGTTGCGGGTCATCACCACGACCGACACGGGGATCATGGAACCACCTCGCCCCCGGCCCGCCACAGGCGCCGCAGGCTGACGGCGACCGCCCCGGCCACCAGCCCCGCCAGCGCCGCCATGGGAACCACGCGCAGGGGATTCGGCCAATCCGGGCGCTGCGCCGCGGCCGGCGGTTCGATGGCGTCCGCCGCCAGCGGCAGATCGACCTCGATCATCATGGCGATCCGTTCCTGCTCCGACAGCAGGTCGGCAAGGGCCTGCCGGTGCTCCGCCACGGTGATCCCGGCCAGACGGGCACGCGCGTGGGCGATCTGGGCGGCGCTGCGCCGTGACGCCTCCGCCCGCAGATGGGCGTCGGTCGCCTGGGAGGCAGCGGACAGAATCCGCAACGCCATGGCGCGGTCGGCGTGGCGAAGACGCAGCCGCCGCATCGGCCCGCTGCCCACCATGTCGATGGTGAGCCGGTCCTGAAGGGCGCTCGCCACCCGCTCCGCGTCGGGCTCCACCCAGTCCGACCGGCCGACGAGCGCGAGGAACATCCGCTTGGCGGACGCCACGGGACCGGGCGCGGGGCGCCAGGCCTCCGCCTCCCCGTCCCAACGGTCGGGAAACAGACCACGCAGCAGCAGCGGATCCGCCATCATCCGCTCCGCCACCGGGATGGAGGTGAACAGTTGGAGGTAACGCGCGAAATCCGAGAGGATTTCGTCCCCCGGACCGGGTTCCGAGGCGGCGGCGGCGGTTTCCCGGCCGATCAGAACCGGCAACCGCGCGCCCATGGCCGCCGCACCGACGCGCGCGGTCGGCCCGATCACCATCACCGCGGTGTATTGCGGAACCACCAGCCGCAAGGCGGTCACGGACGCCACCACACCCAAAACCGTCCCAACGACCAGAATCGGCCAGCCCTCCCGCATCGTCCGCAGGAACCGCCGCAGCCGCAGTCCCGATTCCACCGCTTCGGCCTCCAACGGGGAGCGGCGCAGCGGCATTCCATCAGGCATGGGGCAGGCTCCGCCCGCGCAGAACGGACGCGCCGCGCAGCTTTGTCTGGCGCAGCGTCTCGGCCAACACCGCGAATCGCCGGGCCGCCGCCGTGGCGTCCCAGGCCGATGCGACGGTCAGCGCGCGTGCCCCGTGCGCCGCGCGCAGCAGCGGATCGCCGGCATAGCGGCGGATCGCGGCGGCCAGGCCCGCCACGTCGTCCGGCGCCAGCCTTTGCCCGCAGCCCTCCAGCATGGCCGCCGCATCGCTGCCCGCCGGCCCCAGAAACAGGCAAGGCCGGCCGGCCGCCAGCGCGCCGGCCACCTTGCTGGGCACCAGCAGCCCTTCGGCCCGCGGGTCCATGGTCGCCAGATGCAGATCGGCCGCGGACAGGCTTTCGGCCAGCCGGTCCGGCGGCTGGAGCGGGAGCAACCGGACGTTCGTCAGCCCGCGCCGTTCCACCGCCTCCGCCACGGCGGCCCGCCGCCGCCCCTCCCCGATCAACAGAATCGCAATGGCGGGATCGCTGCGCGCCAGCAGAGCCGCCGCGTCCAGCAGAGGATCCATCGGGTGGGCCAGCCCCATGTTTCCCGAATAGGCCACGGTGAAACGACCACCCAGATCATGCTCCCGCCGGAACGGGTTGTCCGCGCGGGGCACCGGCCGGATGCGCGGGTCGGGCCAGTTCGGCAGGACGGTGATCCGTTCCGCCGGCACCCCCGCCGCCGCCAGCCTTCCCGCCATGCAGCGCCCGATGGCGACCACCGCGTCGTGGCGGCGAAGCGCCCGAACACTCGCCCGCTCCGTCATCCGCATCAGCGGTTCCGGCAAGTGGATGCCGAGCACCGGCAACAGCGCCGGAAACACATCCTGGCTCCAATGAAGGGACGCCGCGCCGTGGCGGGCGGCGATCAGCGGACCTGCGCAGCCCAACAGCGGCGGATCGGTCATGGTCACCACCACGTCGTGCCGCGGCAGGCGCAACGCCCGCTGAATCAGCCGAAGCGCGCCGGCGAGATAACCGCGGGCGGTCAGCCGCGGGTCTCGGGGCACCGCCCGTTCATCACGCGGAGCATCCCCACCGGTGCGGCGGACCGAGACGCCCGGCGGCGCATCACTGGGTCCGCACCCGTCCGCGACGACGGTGACCCGCCAGCCCATTGCCGCCATCCGCCCCGCCAAGTCGGACACGCAACGCCCGGTCGCCCCCTTGTCCGGAGGAAACACACGGTTGACGAACAGGATGGACGGCGAATCCACGAAAGTGGGATCTCTATAATATTTTGACACGCATAAGTATGCATCTCCGTCAGCGCGGCGGCAACCACTTCCCGCGCTCCGCCGCCAGCACCGCCAAGGTGAGCAAAAGGCCGGTGTCGAGGTATTTGAAGCTGGTGTGCGCCCCAAGCGCCATCAGAAGCGGCGCCGATACCGCCCAGCCGAGCGCAGGATCGGAACGGAGGAGCGCCAGCACACGCGGAGCAATGCCGCCGAGATAGGCAATCAGGGCGCACAGGCCGATCACCCCGGTCTTGGCCAAGGCGTAGGTCACGAGCGTGTGGGTGTAGGACACGCGCCAGCCGCCCACCGCCGGATTGGCGAGGAGCGCCCCCCACCCCTGCCCGAACAGGAAGGCGGCCGGAGAGGACAGGGCCTGCCCGAGGGCGGCCTCCGCCTCTTCCCACCGGGTGTTGGCCCCGGCCAGCCGGGTTTTCTCCGCCGCCTGCCCCAAGGCGCCAAACAGCATCTCGGGAAACAGCGCCACCGACAGCAGCGCCGCCGTTCCTACGCCCAACGCGGCCAGAGGCGCCCACCGCAACCACCACGGCCCCAGAGCGAAGAAGGCCACGGCGGCAAGCCCAAGCGCCATGCGGTGCACCGCTCCGGCCAGCGCCACCAGACACAACAGGCCACCCAGAATCGACGCCACACCGGCGGCGCGCCGCAGCCATCCGCCCTGCGTCAGCATCCCGATTCCGAAGGCCGGCAGCGCAATCGCGGCGAACAGGACCGATGGCGCGTTCAGCAGATAAACGCCGCCATCCGCCATCGCCCGCACGCCGACGGCGCCGAAGCCCCAGTCCGCCTGCTTCCACCAACGCAACGCGAATCCCACACCGGCCACCGCAAGACCACCGGCCAGCAGGCCCACCGCCCGGTCGGGAGCGGCGCGCAGCATCGGCACCAGCAGCACCGGCAGGAACAGATAAAGAAGTGGCACCACGTCGCGCACCATGTCGCCCGGCGCCCAGTCCAGCCACACGCCGCGCATCAGCGGGCACCACAACAGCACCGCCAACGCCAGAGCCGCAGGCATCTCCCACTGCGGCGAACCACGCTCCAGCAACGTCTGGCCCGTCGCCACGCACAGGGGGCGCAGCAGCCCGACACCCAGCACCAGCAGCGCACCAATGGCCGCCTCCGCCGGGCGGATCTCTGCCGGTGCCGGCACGCTCAGCAGGCCGTAGAGGACGAGCGCCAGGAACAACCCGGCGGCACGCCACGAAGCCACATTCCTTCCGGCCACGCCTTTCCCGTCACCCGCCCGACTCGAACAGGTGCCAGAATTTCACGACTCATCGGAAAAAGGAACAACTGATCGGAACCGCAACGATCAGGCGTAGCGCAGCTCAGCCCGATCAAGGCGGTAGAACAACCCTTCCAGAGGGTTCAGCCGCAACGTGCCGGTCATCAGCACCGGCGCCTGCGACTCGCGGACAGGAATCTGGCTGTGGACGTGCAGCATGGTGGAAGGGCTGGGCCTGTGGCAGGCCGGGCAGAAGATGGGATTGGCGGCGAGGATGAAGCGGTTGTGGGACGACGCGTCGCTCAGCGGCACCATGAAGCCACGCACCGTCACCAGCTTTCCCTCCAGCGCCTTGACGCGGGTCGGAAAGACCGGATTGGCGGCTGGCCCCTCCATGCGGACCTGAACCAGATCCCGCCACAGGGCCGTGGTGTCGTCCAGCGGCAGATGGAACGGTCCGGCGGGGTGCGTGGGTTCGCTGGCGTTGGTCGCCCAGATCGCCCAGCCGGCCACCGGGGCCAGCGCGAGCGGCAACAGAAACTGTCGGCGCGACGTCATGGCTTCCTCCCCCTTGATCCTGCCCGTTCCGGTCGTTCGTTCGACCGTTCATTCGATCCCGTTCATTGGATCGTTGAAGGCATCCTGTGCGGCCTTGCCCCAGACCGTCGTGCTTGTGGCCGAATTGTTCCCGAGCCTCCGCCCAAGGTCAACAGGCGAGCGATAGGCCATACGTAAGATGCCGCCGCCCGGCGACTTCGGGCACCGCTTCGCCGACCTATGGGATTGACGCGGCCGCCGACCTATACTTTGTAAGAGCGGCAACCACCGATAAAAACCTTACGAGCGGGAATCAACGCGGCATGCAAAAAGGGTCAGCACCGAAGGACAAGCCGGCGCATCTCCGCCTGTCCGAAGACCAGACCACCGAACTGGCCGACATGTTCCGCCTGATGAGCGACCCCAGCCGGCTGCGCATCATCCTGGCCTGCCTGGACACCTCGACCTCGGTCGGCGACATGGCGGCGGCGCTGGGCCTGTCGCCGTCCCTGGTCAGCCATCACCTCCGCCTGCTGCGGGCGGGACGGCTGATCCAGGCGGAACGGCGCGGCAACCGTGTCTTCTACCTGATCACCGACGAGCACATCCGGCGCGTCCTGTCGGACATGGTCGACCATGTGGCCGAGGAAAGCGAAGGCGATCTGGAAGCGTGAGGTGGTTGCGGCGGCCCCGGCCGCCACAACCCGTTGAAGCCTTTATAACAAATACGCAATAGGATTTGACCGCCATGCCGGTTGCGCCGCATAGTTCCGATCATGCTGCGGCGCATCAAACCGTTGTTGCACGAATGGCTTGATGAATCGGGCCAGGAAACAAAGGGTGTTGGCATGGAGACGTTCCGCTTCCAGCCGGGGGAAACCCCCGTCCTGCTCAGCATCCCGCATGTCGGCACCGTCGTGCCGCCGGACATCGCGGCCACCATGACCGACTCCGCCCTGGCGATGCCGGACACCGACTGGCATCTCGACCGGCTCTATCACTTCGCCCCGGCGCTGGGCATCGGCTTCCTGAAGCCCATCCTCTCGCGCTACGTGATCGACCTCAACCGCGATCCCGACAGCGACCTTCCCATCCCCGGCGGCGCCAGCAGCACCGAACTCTGTCCCCTCACCACCTTCGATCACCAGCCGGTCTACCGCCCCGGACAGGAACCGGACGCGGTGGAGGTGCGGCGACGGATCGGCGCCTATTGGCGCCCCTATCACGAGCAGCTCAACGGCGAACTTCAGGCGCTGAAGGAACGCTTCGGCGTGGCGGTGCTGTTCGACGCCCATTCCATCCGATCGCGCGTGCCGCGCTTCTTCGACGGGCAGATTCAGGACTTCAGCCTGGGCACGGCGGAGGGGACTAGCGCCTCGCCGGCGCTGGTCGGCCGTGTGATGAACGTGCTCACCGCCACCGGACGTTTTTCCTCGGTGCAGAACGGGCGCTTCAAGGGCGGCTTCATCACCCGCCGCTACGGCAACCCCGCCGACAACATCCATTCGATCCAGCTCGAACTGTCGCAGCTCACCTACATGGACGAGGAGGCTCCCTTCGGCTTCCGCGAGGAGTCGGCGCGTCAGGTGCGTCCGACGCTGGAGCGGCTGCTGAGCCTCGTCGTCGAGTGGGCTTGGGAGAACGCCGCCGGCCGGCGGCGCAGCGCCTTCCTGTAACGCCCTGTCCGGCCCTCAGACCCAGACGCCCCGCACATAGGGGGTCAGCTGCGTGTCCTGCATGATGATGTGGTGGACCAGCCAGTTCGCGGTGAAGGTATAAATCCGCTCGGCGTTCTGATGCGTCGGGTCCCGCGTGAAGACCGCGGACAGTTCGCTCAGCGTCCGCACGGCCTCGTGATGCTGGCGGACGTGCTCCTCGAACTTCGGGTAATGCACGGCCTGCATGATCTTTTCTTCGCGGGCGAAATGCTGCTGGGTGTATTCCAGCAGTTTCATGAGGATCTTGGCGACGCGCACCGGCATGAAGCTGCGCGAATTCAGCGCGGCGTTCAGTTCGTTCAGATACTCGATCAGGTGCTTGTGATCTTCATCGATGGACGGCTGGCCGACGCTGAGCTGCCGCCTCCACGTAATGACACCCATGAACCCTCCGCACCCTGACTTCCGCGGCTACCGGGCCATTCCGCCGAAAGCCACCGCATTGAAGGGAAGCGCGCCGTAGCTTGCGCAACTGAAGATGAAGGTGCGCAACCCGTCAAGGAACCGTAAATACCGGACGCCGCGACCCTTGTTACCGCCGACTCCGCAACCGGCGGCCTTTGCCTGCATTATGGGCGCATTTTCTACAAAACGAACGCATACGATCGTCACATGGCATTTTGCCGCACCAAAACAAAGACGCGAAAAGGCAGGGGAAACGTCATGTTTCCGCCTGCCTTCGCATCGACTTTATGAAGATGAGGCGATGATCGGCCGCCCCAACTTACCTGTCAAACAACGTCCGATCAGCCGACGATCGAATAGCCGCAATCCACATAGGTGGTGCTGCCGGTGATGCCCTTGGCGCCGTCGGTCGCCAGGAAGGCGGTGGTGTAGCCGACCTCTTCGATGGTGACGAGGCGCTGCTCCGGCGCGCGTTCCGCGGCCTTCTCCATCAGCTCGTCGAAATGCGCGATGCCGGAGGCGGCGCGGGTCTTGATCGGGCCGGGGGAGATGGCATGGACGCGGATGCCCTTCGGGCCCAGCTCCGCCGCCAGATAGCGCACGCTGGCCTCCAGGGCGGCCTTGACAGGCCCCATGACGCCGTAATTGTCGATCACGCGGTTGGCGCCGAAATAAGACATGGTGAACAGCGAACCGCCGTCCTTCATCAGCGGCTCCGCGTAGCGGGCCATGCGGATGAAGGAGTGGCAGGACACGTCCATCGCCATCTGGAAGCCCTCGCGCGAGCAATCGACGACGCGGCCGTGCAGATCGTCCTTCGGGGCGAAGGCGATGGAATGCAGCGCGAAGTCCAGCTTGCCCCACTTCTGCTCGATCTTCTCGAAGATGGCCTTCAGCTCACCCTCGCCGGTGACGTCCACCGGTTCGAAGATCTCCGCTTCGAGCTGCTGGGCCAGCGGCTCGACGAAGCGCTTCGCCTTGTCGTTGAGGTAGCTGACCGCGAGATCCGCGCCCAGAGCGCGGAAGGCGCGGGCGCAGCCCCACGCGATCGACTGATCGTTGGCGATGCCGAGCACGAGGCCCTTCTTGCCTTCAAGAGTGGCGGCGGCGGGGATGATCGTGGTCATAGGCTGGCTTTCCCGGATTGCAAGGTGGCCGGATTCAGAGTGCGCCAGATCGGATCACTCGAATTGTGCAACGCACCATAATGCAATCGAAGGTCATAGGCAACTTGTTAAAGTCGCAATATATCCGACATTATCGCTTTGTTTATCCGTAACACAGCCTTCACACAGCGAAGACGCGAAGTCCGCGGCGGCAATCCATACCTCTTTCTTGCGTATTCATAACGAGGACCGCAACAAAAACAAAGGCCCCACCTTTCGGAGGGGCCTTTTCGTAGGACCGGCTTCTATGGAACCGGAGACGATCAAACGGCGCCGGGCGTGAATGACGGCGGATCGCTGGCCGGGAAGGATTCCATCGACGCCTCGTCCACCTTCTCCTTCTCGTCGGCGTCGTCGTAGATGTCGCCGGGATGACGCGAGTACCGATGGACGCCTTGATCCACATCCTCGGCGGGGGTGCCCGCCCCGTCGTGATGGCTGCCAAAATCCTCCATCATCGCCTTGGCCGGGCAATAGCCGGTCAGCCCACGGGCGACCAGGGCGCCGCCGGCCAGAGCCAGCGCCGCCCCACCGACGGTCGGACGGCGCAGCCCGAGCACGGCGAGAAGCCCACCGCCGACCAGAGACACCAGACGTTCGGTGTGCCCGACGTTGATCATGCGTTCGAGATCGTCCGGCAGGGCCGCGTCGCGGCTGCCCATGCCCTTTTGGCTCGTCATCGCCATCGCTGCTCTCCTCGATCTTTTTCTATAGTCACTGCTGCGGAGCGGGCGGCGTGGACCCGCCCTGCCCCTGCGCCGGCGCGGCGCCGGTTGAACCGGACGAGCCCGGCTGCGCCGTCCCATCGGGCTTGCGGGCCGTGTCGGCCAGAGTGCGGGCCTGCGACAGCTCGCGGTTCAGCCGGTCCACCTCCTGGGAGAGGCGCTGCACTTCCGACTGGAGCTGCGGCGATCCCGCGGCACCGCCCTCCGGCATACCAACCGCGGCGAGGGCCGCACCGTCGCGCATCCAATAGGGCTGGACTCCGTAATAGGTGTGCAGCGCCACCGCCCATTGCCGGTCCGACATGTCCGGACGGTTGGAACGGGTGAATTGCGGCGCCGCGGTCAGCCGGTCCTTGGTCACGTTCAGGACATAGCCGTCACCGGACTGCGCCGGCTGGATCAGTGCCCAGGGAACCGGGAAGTTGCGCTCACCAAGACCGAGGAACCCACCGGCTTCGACCACGGCGTAGGCGACGCGCCCGGTGTTCGGATCGACCACCAGTTCGGAAATGGAGCCCATCTCCTCGCCGCTGGCGTTGTGCAGCTTGGCCTTCGAAAGGTCGTCGGCGGCAACCACGCGCGGATGCTCGACCGAGCGCAGCAAGGCGTCGGCCTCGCCCAGGATGGTCTGGCAGGCCGGCTCGCCGCCCCGCTGCCCGGCGCGCTCGGCGGTCTGGCGCAGGGCGCGGAGCTGGCCGATCTCCTGCGGGCTGATGGAGGCGGGAGTCTGGTTGCCGGCGGCCTCCAGCGCGCCGATGCGCTGGCCCAGCCGGTTCACCCCCTCCGGGCAGGTCTCGGCGAATGCCGGCCAAGGCCCGAGCGCCCCCGCGATCATGGCGGCGCTGAGGAGCAGGCGTTTCATCGTGGGGGCCTCCGGCTTGGTTTCCGTGCGTGTGCGTCTCACGCGGGGAAAACAGCACGGCCAAGACGGAGGTTCCGCGAATGCTTCTTCTGCGAAGTGATCAGCCCGGAAGCGGCAACCCGCCCCGCTGAACGATGAAGGACTGGACCGCGTCCACCCCCTGCCCCGTCTTGATGTTGGTGAAGACGAAGGGCCGGTCGCCGCGCATCTTCTTGGCGTCGCGGTCCATCACCTCCAGACTGGCGCCGACTAGCGGGGCGAGGTCGATCTTGTTGATGACCAGCAGGTCCGACCGGGTGATGCCCGGCCCGCCCTTGCGCGGGATCTTGTCGCCCGCCGACACGTCGATGACGTAGATGGTCAGGTCGGCCAGTTCCGGCGAGAAGGTCGCCGCCAGATTGTCGCCGCCCGATTCCACGAAGATCAGGTCGAGGTTGGGGAACTTGCGGTTCATCTCGTCGACGGCGGCGAGGTTGATCGAGGCATCCTCGCGGATCGCCGTGTGCGGGCAGCCGCCGGTCTCCACCCCCATGATCCGGTCCGGCTTCAGCGCGCCGGAACGGGTGAGGAATTCGGCGTCCTCCTTGGTGTAGATGTCGTTGGTGATCGCCGCGACCTCCCAATCGTCGCGCATGCGCTTGCACAGCGCGTCGGTCAGCGCCGTCTTGCCGGAGCCGACCGGCCCGCCGATGCCCACGCGCAGGGGGCCACCATGGCTCTTGGAAATCGGGGCGGTCATGAGCGGAACAACCTCGTGTATTGGGTTTCGTGGATCATGGAGGTCCAATCGACGGCCATGGCGCGGCTGCCCAGATCGTCGAGCGGGGCGGCCAGCGCGGCCTCCGCCGCAGAGTGCACCACGGAATCGAGCGCCGCCAGGGCCTTCTGCCCGTCCGTCTGCCCCAGCGGCACCAGCCGCACCCCGGCGGAGACGAGGTTGGCGGCGAAAGCGTGCAGATAGGCCGACAGGGCGGGTCCCTCCGGCACGCCGATCAGCGCGGCGGCCAGCGCCACGGCGACGGCGTAGGCGACCGGGCGGCCGGTGTCGGCGATCACCCGGTCCCAGCGCTCCATCCCCTCCAGCGGCCAGGCGGCGCGCACGGCGATGAGGAAGGCCTGCCCCTGCGCGCGGCTCTCCAGCGCGGTTTCGGAGGAGGCGCGCATGGCGTCGGCGCGCTCGACCGCCCAGGCGAAACCAGTCTCGTCGCCCGCCAGCACGGCGCGGTGAGCGGCCACGAAGAGCATGCCGTCGGTCCGCCCGGCGCCGTGGCGCAGGATGCCGTCCATCCAGCGCGCCAGCGTGTCGCGGTCGCGGACGAGGCCCTGCTCCACCGCCGCCTCGATGCCGTGGCTGTAGGAGAAGCCGCCGACCGGGAAGGACGGCGACAGCCAGGCGAGGAGCTTGGTGAGGTGGGTGGCCGAGACGGGCCCCCACCCCCCCGCTTCGCGGGTCCCTCCCTCCCCCGCTGCGCAGGGGAGGGCCAAATCCCCTCCCTCGCGAAGCGGGGGAGGGTTGGGGAGGGGGCAAGCGCCCTCAGTCATGCGAATGCCCATGGGAATGGGAATGCCCATGGGAATGGGAGTGGCTGTGGGAATGCGAATGACCATGATCGTGGTCATGATCATGCCCATGGTCATGGCCGTGCCCGTGCGAATGCCCGTGCCCCTGCCCCGAGTAGGCCCCGCCCTCCGGCGCGAAGGGCGCGTGGATGGCCGCGACGCTGGCCCCCAGCCCTTTCAGCATGTCCTCGATCACATGGTCGCGGCGCAGGCGGATGGTCTCTCCGACAATCTGCACCGGCAGGTGGCGGTTGCCGAGGTGCCAGGCGATGCGCGCGAAGCCCTCTGTCCCGCCGCCGCAGCGCACCTCCATCAGGTCCTCGTCGGCGGCGACCACGCGCAGATAGGCGCCGTCGCCCAGTTCCAGCCCGTCGCCATGGTCGAGCGCGACCGCGCGCGGCAGGTCCAGCAGGAAGTCGGCCCCCGCATCGTCCGTCATCACCATGCGCCGCCGGTGGCGGTCGTCGAAGGCGAGGGTCACCGTGCCGGCCTCGCGCTCGGCCGGCCAATGGCCGCGGGCGTGGACTCGGGTGGCGCGGCGGAGCGTGTCGGTCATGGAGAAAGCCGTTCGAAGGGTGTGGGCCGGCCGAAGAAACGTCCCGCGAGGGCGCCGACCGGTTCCGCCGCTCCCGTGGTGAAGAAACGAAGGGCGCCCGGCGCCTCGCCAGCGGACGGGGCGTATTCGGGGTGGCGCTCCAGGTAATTGTCCAGCGACCGGGCGACCAAGCTGGGCTGGCACAGCACCTCCACCCCCGGCGGCAGCGCCTCCGCGAACAGATGCGCCACCAGCGGGTAATGGGTGCAGCCGAGCACCGCCGCGTCCAGCGGGCGTCCATCCAACTGCGCCAGCAGCGCCCGCACATAGCCGCGCACCGCCGGAGCCAGTTCTTCGTCCCCCGCCCCGCGCTCGATCAGCGGGACGAGGTCCGGGCAGGCCTGCTGCACCACCCGCACGTCGGGCGCCCGCTTGCCGATCTCGCGCGGGAAGGAACCCGACGCGACGGTGGCCGGGGTGGCGAAGACGCCGACCGTCCGCGGCTCCGGACGCCAGTCGGCGGCGGGGCCGTCCTGCATCCAGGGCACGCGGGTGATCGCCTCGACCATCGGCACCAGGACGCCCAGCACGTTGCGGCCGGGATGGGCCACCGGCAGCCACGTCCGCTGCATCCGCCGCAGGGCCACCGCCGCCGCGGTGTTGCAGGCCAGGACGACCAGCCCGCAACCCTGGGCGAACAGCCGCTCCACCCCCTGGACCGTCAGGCGGTAGATGTCCTCCTCGCTGCGCGGACCATAGGGAGCGGCGGCATGGTCGCCGAGATAGACGAAGGGACGCCCGGGAGCGGCGGCCACCAGCGCGCGCAGCACCGTCAGACCGCCATGCCCGGAATCGAAGACACCAATCACGAACCCCTCACCCCACACTCAGAACAGGAAGTACCGCTGCGCCATGGGCAGCACGTCCGCCGGCTCGCAGGTCAGGAGCTGGCCGTCGGCGCGCACCTCGTAGGTTTCCGGATCGACCTCGATGTGGGGTGTGGAATCGTTGTGGATCATCTGCTTCTTGCCGATGGCCCGCACCCCCGTCACCGCGACCAGTTCGCGCCGCAGGCCGAGCGAGCGCAGCGCCTCGTTCTCCAGCGACAGCTTGCTGACAAAGGTCAGGGAACTGGCCTGCATCGCGCGTCCGTAGGCGCCGAACATCGGGCGGTAATGCACCGGCTGCGGCGTCGGGATGGAGGCGTTGGGGTCGCCCATCAGCGCCGCCGCGATGGTCCCGGCCTTCAGCACCATGTCCGGCTTCACGCCGAAGAAGGCCGGCGACCAGACCACCAGATCGGCCAGCTTGCCCACCTCGACCGAGCCGACGACATGGGCGATGCCGTGCGACAGCGCCGGGTTGATCGTGTATTTGGCGACGTAGCGCTTGACGCGGAAGTTGTCGTTCTCGCCCAGCTCCTCGGCCAGACGCCCGCGCTGCACCTTCATCTTGTGCGCGGTCTGCCAGGTGCGGATGATGACCTCGCCGACCCGGCCCATGGCTTGGCTGTCCGAACTCAGCATCGAGAAGACGCCGAGGTCGTGCAGGATGTCCTCCGCCGCGATGGTCTCGCGCCGGATGCGGCTTTCGGCGAAGGCCACGTCCTCCGGGATGCGGGGCGACAGGTGGTGGCAGACCATGAGCATGTCGAGATGCTCGTCCACCGTGTTCACCGTGAACGGCCGCGTCGGGTTGGTGGAGCTGGGCAGCACGTTGGGCAGGCCCGCCACCTTGATGATGTCCGGCGCGTGGCCGCCGCCCGCCCCCTCGGTGTGGAAGGCGTGGATGTTGCGGCCCTTGAAGGCGGCGATGGTGTTCTCCACGAAGCCCGACTCGTTCAGCGTGTCGGTGTGGATGGCCACCTGGATGTCCGTCTCCTCCGCCACCGTCAGGCAGGTGTCGATGGCCGCCGGGGTGGTGCCCCAGTCCTCGTGCAGCTTCATGCCGCAGGCGCCGGCGGCGATCTGCTCCAACAGCGCGTCGGGACGGCTGGCATTGCCCTTGCCGAAGAAGCCCAGGTTGATCGGCAGCCCCTCCGCCGCCTGGAGCATCCGGGCCATGTGCCACGGCCCCGGCGTGCAGGTGGTGGCCGACGTGCCGGCCGCCGGGCCGGTGCCGCCGCCCAGCATGGTGGTGACGCCGCTGTTCAGCGCCTCATCCACCTGCTGCGGGCAGATGAAGTGGATGTGGGCGTCGATGCCGCCGGCGGTGACGATCTTGCCCTCACCCGCGATGACCTCGGTCCCCGGCCCGACGACGATGGTCACGCCCGGCTGGACGTCCGGGTTGCCGGCCTTGCCGATGCCGGCGATGCGCCCGCCGACGATGCCGATGTCGGCCTTGACGATGCCCCAGTGGTCGATGATCAGCGCGTTGGTGATGACGGTGTCCACCGCGCCGCCCTGGCGCGAGGTCTGGGCCTGCCCCATGCCGTCGCGGATCACCTTGCCGCCGCCGAACTTGACCTCCTCGCCATAGACGGTGTGGTCCTTCTCGACCTCGACGATCAGGTCGGTGTCGGCCAGCCGGACACGGTCGCCCACGGTGGGGCCGTAGAGAGCCGCGTATTCGGCCCGGTCGATGCGATGCGCCATTGTCTGATGCCCTCCGCTGGCGCCCTTCACAGGCTGCCGTTGACCTTGCCGTTGAAGCCGATGACCACGCGGTTGCCGGCGTAGGCGACCAGCCGCACGCGGCGCGTCTGCCCCGGCTCGAAACGCACCGCTGTCCCGGCGGGGATGTCCAGCCGGAAGCCGCGCGCCGTCTCGCGGTCGAAGGTCAGCGCCCCGTTCGTTTCAGCGAAGTGATAGTGCGAGCCGACCTGGATCGGGCGGTCGCCGGCGTTGGCGACGTCCAACTCCACCGTGTCGCGGCCGGCGTTGAGTTCGATCTCGCCCGCGGCGGGGATGATTTCACCGGGTTTCATCGGGGCTCCCCTTAGCGAATCGGCTGGTGGACGGTGACGAGCTTGGTGCCGTCGGGGAAGGTGGCCTCGACCTGGATCTCGTGGATCATCTCCGGGATGCCATCCATCACCTGATCGCGGGTGATCACCGTCGCGCCGTCGCGCATCAGCTCGGCCACGGTGCGTCCGTCGCGCGCGCCCTCCACCACGTAATCGGTGATGAGGGCCACCGCCTCGGGATGGTTCAGCTTCACGCCACGCTCCAGCCGGCGGCGCGCCACCATGGCGGCCATGGCCACGAGAAGCTTGTCCTTCTCGCGCGGTGTCAGGTTCATGGGGCTGTCTCTCCGCCTTCCCATTGGGTTGGCGGGATTATGCCACGTTGCTGCGGTGCGCCAATCCCGTTTTGACGGGTGCGCGGCGCTTTCGCGCCGGTCAGACCTCCCACAAACGCGGCAGCCGGGTTGGCAGACCCGCCGCCGCGGAGCGAAGATGCGACCACAGCGCCGCGTAGGCGCGGCGCACCGCCAACGCCTCGCCGCCCAGGATGCGGACGACCAGCAGCCCGTCGAAGGCGGTCGCGCCGACCCGCACGCCTTCCAACTCCTCCGCTGCCTCGCGCAACGCGTCCCGCCGGGTCGCGGCGTCGGGGGCGGCGTAAAGCAACGTGGCACAGGCCCCGGCCCCGCCGAAGCCCGCCGGGTGGGCCAGCGTCTCGGCGAGGTCGCCGTCCATGTGCAGGGCGTCGGCCCAGGCGAGGCGGCCATCGCGCACCACCTCCCAGGCGTCGCGGACGAGGCCGCGGGTGACCGTCTCGCCGAAGGCGGCGCGTCCGAAGACCAGCATCTCGCCGGCGATCAGGCGGGCATCGCCCTCCAGCTCCAGCCGGGTCAGGCGGCGCAGGCGGGAGCCCTCGAAGACGATGGCCTCCTGCGGCATCCATTCCAGCCAGCCGCCGGCCTCCACGGTCACGCGGGTGTCGATGCGGCAGTCCGGCCCGGCGGAGCGGTAGACCTTCTCCGCCGCCTGCGTCGTCACCAGCGCCGCCGCCCCCGGCCCCGCCGACAGGGCAACGTCCAGCCGGTCGCCGCCGACCAGCCCGCCGGAGGTGGTGACCAGAACCGCGATGGGCAGGTCCCCCGCCCGCGGGTCGGGCAGCAGCACCCGCAGCGGGTCGTGGTGGTAGAGCGTGGCGAGGCGCGTGGCCCCATGGCGATGCTCGAACCGCACCGTCGCCGCGCCGTGGACGGCGACCTTCTTCATCAACGCGTCAGCCACCAGCGGAACCCATCCCTGCTTTCAACTTCTGGGCCTTTACATCCTCAACCGCCAGCAGCACGCGCTCCGGCGTCGCGGGCGCGTCGAGGCGCACGGGCAGCCGGTGGCCGCCCACCGCCGCGACGGCGTCGGGCAGCCGGTGGCCGCCCACCGCCGCGACGGCGTCCTTCAGCGCCAGCCACGCCGAGATGCCGAGCATCAGCGGCGGCTCCCCGATTGCCTTGGAGCGGAACACCGTGTCCTCCCGGTTGGGGCGGTCGGTGTAGAGCGCCACCCGGAAATCCTCCGGCAGCGAGCGCGAGGTCGGAACCTTGTAGGTGCTGGGCGCGTGGGTGCGCAAGCGTCCCTCGCCGTCCCACCACAGCTCCTCCGACGTGACCCAACCCAGCCCCTGGACGAAGGCGCCCTCCACCTGCCCAAGGTCGATGGCGGGGTTGATGCTGCCGGAGCAGTCGTGCAGCACGTCGGCGCGGGGGAATCTGTACTCGCCGGTCAACGTGTCGATCAGCGCCTCGGTCACCGCGACGCCGCAGGAGAAGTAGAAGAAGGGCCGCCCCTCGCACTTCTCGCGGTCCCACCAGATCTTCGGCGTGGCGTAATGGCCGGTGGAGGACAGCGACACCCGGTTCAGATAGGCGAGCTTCGCCACCTCCGCGAAGGTCATGGCGTGGTTGCCGGCGAAGACGGCGTTGTCGCGGAACTCCACCTTGTCCGGCGTGGTGTGGCAGTGCTCGGCGAGGAACGCCACCAGCCGGTCGCGGATGGTCCCCACGGCGATGCGCACCGCCATGCCGTTCAGGTCGGTGCCGGCCGACGCCGCGGTGGGCGGGGCGTTCGGCACCTTGTCGGTGGCGCTGGCGGTGACCCGCACCCGCTCCACGTCGATCTGGAACTCCTGGGCGGCGATCTGGGCCATCTTGGTGTGGATACCCTGCCCCATCTCCGTCCCGCCGTGGTTCACCTGGATGGAGCCGTCGGTGTAGACATGAACCAGCGCCGCCGCCTGGTTCAGGTGCTTGACGGTGAAGGAGATGCCGAACTTCACCGGAGTCACCGCCAGCCCCTTCTTCAGCACCGGGCTGCGGGCGTTGAAGGCGTCGATCTCCTCGCGGCGGCGGCGGTAATCGCCGTCCCGCTCGATCCGGTCCATCAGTTCGGCCAGGATCTCCGGCTCCTCGACCGGCATGCCGTAATGGGTGGTGTCGCGGCCCGGCCCGCCGTAGAGGTTGGCGCGGCGCACGTCGAGCGGGTCCTTGCCCAAGCTGCGGGCGATCTCGTCGACCACATGCTCGATGGCGATGACGCCCTGCGGCCCGCCGAAGCCGCGGAAGGCGGTGTTGGACACCGTGTTCGTCTTGCAGCGGTGCCCGGTCACCCGCGCCGCCGGCAGGTAATAGGCGTTGTCGGCGTGGAACATGGCGCGGTCGACCACGCCGTTCGACAGGTCCAGCGACATGCCGCAGCGTCCGGCGAGGTCCATCTCCAAACCCAGGATGCGCCCTTCGCCGTCGAAGCCGACGTCGTAGCGCACGAAGAAGTCGTGGCGCTTGCCGGTCATCAGCATGTCGTCGTCGCGGTCCAGGCGGAACTTCACGGGACGCTTCGTCGCGTTGGCCAGCAGGCCGGCAATGGCGGCGATCTGCGCCGGCTGGCTCTCCTTGCCGCCGAAGCCGCCGCCCATGCGCCGGCACTCCACGGCGATGCCGTGCATCGGCCGCCCCAAAACCTGGGCGACGGCGTGCTGGACCTCCGACGGGTGCTGGGTCGAGGAATGGACCAGCAGGTCGCCGTCCTCCTTGGGGATGGCGTAGGCGATGTGGCCTTCCAGATAGAAATGGTCCTGCCCGCCGACCTCCAACGTGCCGGTCAGCCGGTGCAGCGCCCCGGCGACCTCCGCCGCCGCGTTGCCGCGCCGGAAGGTCAGCGGCGGGGAGACGAAGCTGCCCTTTTCCAGCGCCGCCTCGGCGGTCAGCACCGCCGGCAGGTCCTCGTAATGGATCTCCACCAGCCGGGCGGCGGCGCGGGCCTGCAACAGCGTCTCCGCCGCCACGGCAACCACCGCCTGCCCGGCATATTCGACCAGCTCGTCGGCCAGCACGGGATCGCCGCGCTGGATGGTGCCGATGTCGCCGTCCCCCGGAACGTCGGCGTAGGTGAGGACCGCGTGGACGCCCGGTGCCTGCTTCGCCCGCGACAGGTCCATGCCCAGGATGCGCGCGTGCGCCCGCTCCGACAGCCGCACCGCGACGTGCAGCGTGCCGGGCAGCTCCGGGATGTCGTCGGTGTAGGCCGCGGCGCCCATCACATGCTTGCGGGCGCTTTCATGCTCGATGCCCCGGTGGACGCCGCCGCGGATCGGTTGGATGGTGCCGCCGTCAGCCATGCACGGCCTCCAGGGAGGGCAACTCGGCCCCGGTCGTGTGAAGAAGGAAGCGCATCAGCAGGTTCTTCGCCACCAGCGCCCGGTAGCGGTCGCTGGCTCGCATGTCGGTCATCGGGCGGAAGTCGCGGTCGAGCGCCGACAGGGCCGCCGCCACGGCGTCCGCCGTCCAGGGTTGCCCGGCCATCGCCGCCTCCAGCGCCGGAGCGCGGGCCGGGGTCGCCGCCATGCCGCCGTAGCCGGCGCGCAGCTCGGCCACCCGCCCCTCCCCATCCAACGTCAGCAGGAAGGCGGCGCAGACGGCGGAGATGTCCTGGTCCCGCCGCTTGGACACCTTCCAGGTGGCGAAGCGCTGGCCGTCGCGCGGCAGGGGGATGCGGATGCGCTCGACCAACTCGCCCGGCTTCAGATCGTTCTTGCGGTAGCCGTGGTAGAAGCCGTCCAGAGGCAGCTCCCGCCGCACCCCGCCCCGGTTCAGCACCAGCGAGGTGCCGAGCGCCAGCAGGGCCGGCATGCTGTCCCCGATGGGCGAGCCGTTGGCGACGTTGCCGCCCAGCGTGCCGGAATTGCGCACCTGCGCCGCGCCGATGCGGGTGACCAGGGCGGCCAGTTCGGGCAGGCGGCGCTCAAGGACCGGGAGCAGGTCGGTGTAGGTCACCGCCGCACCGATCTCCAGCGCATCGGTCCCCTCGTCGATCCGGTGGAGTTCCCGCACCTGGGCGAGATGGATCAGCGTGGGCAGGCTGCGCCCCTGCTTGGTCACCCACAGCCCGACGTCGGTCGCTCCGGCCACCAGCGTGGCGTTCGGATGAGCGGCGCACAGGGTGGCCAACTCATCGACGCTCCGCGGCGCGTGGAAGCTGGCGGCGCCGTGGGTCACGGTCAGAGGCCCATCGTGCTGGATGGAGCGCAGCAGAGTGGCGATGCCCTCCTCCGCCCGGTCGAAGCGGTCGTCGGTCCGTTCCGCCGCCATGGTCCGGGCGGCGTCAAGGATCGGGCGGTAGCCGGTGCAGCGGCACAGGTTGCCGGCCAGCGCGTCGTGGATCGCCCCGTCGGTCAGGCCGCCGGACGCGACGCGCCCGTCATGATGGAGCGCGAACAGCGCCATCACGAAACCAGGGGTGCAGAAGCCGCATTGCGAGGCGTGCTTGTCCACCATCGCCGCCTGGACGGGGTGCAGCTGCCCGTCCTCGCCGGCCAGATCCTCGACGGTCAGCAGCAGCTTGCCGTCGATCATCGGCAGGAAGAGGATGCAGGCGTTGACGGCGCGGTACCGGACGCGCCCGTCCGCGGCAAGATCGCCCAGCACCACCGTGCAGGCGCCGCAATCCCCCTCGGCGCAGCCCTCCTTGGAACCGGGGCGCCCGTTGGCGCGCAGCCAGTTCAGCACCGTGGTGGTGGGTTCAGAGTCCCGCACCTCCACCACCCGTCCGCCGAGCACGAAACGCACAGAGCCCGTCATTGTCCCTCCTGTCGGGCGTTTCCGTCATAGTGCCGGAAAGTCTCCGCAGGCCGCAATGGCGGGCCGGCCGTCTAGCCATAAAGGCATGGTCCGGATGGATAAACCGCTCCGAAAGGCGTCAGGCGTCCTCGGGGAAGCAGCCGCTGCGGGCGGCCACGACGGCGACCTGGGTGCGGTTGCGCACGCCCAGCTTCTGCATGATGGCCCGCACATGGACCTTCACGGTGCCCTCCAGCACGCCCAGCTCCCGCGCGATCTCCTTGTTGGAGTGACCGGCCAGCAGAAGCTGGAACACGTCGCGCTGCCGGTCGGTCAGACGGTCGAGGATTTGGCCCGAGGGGCGCGCGGCCTCCGCCGCGACGTTGCCGGACAGGACGGCGCGCGGCAGCGGCAGGAAGGTCTCCCCGGTCAGCGCCAGGGAGATCGCGTGCTCCAGCACCGCCGTCGAGCTGGTCTTCAGGATGTAGCCCCTGGCCCCCAGCCGCACGCTGTCCACGATGTCCGCCACCTCGTCCGACCCGGAGATGACCAGAAGCGGACGGTTTCCCAGCACCTCGACCATGCGGCGCACCCCGTCGCGCCCGCTGCGGTCGCCCAGGTTGAGGTCGAACAGGACCAGCGTCAGATCCGGCGTGCGGTCGGCGATGGCCATCGCCTCGTCCAGCGAGCCAGCCTCCAGCACCTGCGCGTCCGGGTGGATCTCCCCCACCGAGAGGGCGAAGCCGTGCCGGACCAGGGGGTGATCGTCCACCACCAGAAACTTCTGTGCCCTGCCGGCCACCGACCGCTCCTTGCCGCGCGTCTGCAGCTGAACTTCCATTGCTTTGCTACCCCATCAAGCCGCCGAAAGCCGACTTGGAAAAACAAAAACGCCCAACCCAGCTCGGCTTTCTGTCCAGCGGAAAAGTATAAAGATACCTCTTTTGGACTTTGCAGGAGCAGTGCTGTGCGAATTCCAGTCTTTTTGAAGCCATTTATGATTCATTCGTATCGAGCTTCTTCCAAGCATCTTGCACCGCTCCCTGACCATCCGTATAAATCATCGGGACAACCAGCGTAAAGCACGCTTTTTCGATACAATAAAGGCGGCTTTTTTCCCTTTTCCCAGGCGAAACGGACAACGATTGGCGTTGTGCGCTGCTCGTCACGGGTGGCGTCACGGAGGAGTTTCGATGAGAACCTGGAACGTCATGCTCGTGGACCATGATCGGCTGTTTTCGGCGGCGCTGGGAACGCTCATCAGCGGCGGCCCCTTCCGCGTCTGCCACCACGCCACGACGGTGGAGGATGCCGAGGCGGCCATCGCGCAGGGCGTGCAACCCGACCTGATCGTGGTGGCCCTGGGGGACGCGACGAACGACGAGGCCGGCGGGGTGAAGCGCCTGCGCGCCGCCACCAGCGCCCGCATCGCCGTGCTGGCCGACGCCATCGCCGACCGCACGCTGTCGCTGTCGCTGAAGGCCGGCGCCGACGCCTATCTGAACAAGTCGATGTCGAGCGAGTCCCTGCTGCGCGCCCTGCAGCTGGTCATGCTGGGCGAGGTGGTCTATCCCACTCATGTCGCCAGCCTGCTGATCGCCAACGCCAACAGCGAGCGTCCGCAGCCGGAGCGCGCCCAGCCCGCCAACAACGAGCTGTCGAAGCGCGAGATCCAGATCCTGCGCTGCCTGCTCGCCGGGCAGTCGAACAAGGCCATCGCGCGCAACCTGCACATCACGGAATCGACCGTGAAGATGCATTTCAAGAACGTGATGCGGAAGATCAACGCCCAGAACCGCACGCAGGCCGCGGTGTGGGCGATCCAGAACGGACTGTCGCCGCTGGCGCCCGTCTAGAGAATTTGTCCCCTCTCCCAGCGCAGGGGAGAGGGGACGGTGCACGATCATTCCGCCGCGTGGCGGTGGGTGCCGTGGCGGCCTTCGGCGAACTCCTCCACCATCTTGCGGCAGAAGGCCGGCAGATCGTCCGGCTTGCGCGAAGTCACCAGCCCCTGATCGGTGACCACCTCGCTGTCCTCCCAATTCGCCCCGGCGTTGCCAAGATCGGCCTTCAGCGACGGCCATGAGGTCATGCGCTTGCCCTTGGCGCCACCCGCATCGATCAGCGTCCAGGGGCCGTGACAAATCGCGGCGATGGGCTTGCCCGACTGGACGAAGCTGCGCACGAAATCGATGGCCTTGGGCTCCAGCCGCAGCGCGTCGGGGTTGATGACGCCGCCCGGCAGAACCAGCGCGTCGAAGCTGCCGGGGTCCGCCTGATCGAGCGTGACGTCCACATCCACCCGGTCGGCCTTGTCGTGATGGTTCCAGCCCTGGATCTGCCCGCCCTGAGGCGCCACGATCCGCACATCCGCCCCTTCGTTGCGCAGCGCCTTCACCGGTTCGGTCAATTCGACCTGCTCGAAGCCGTCGGTCGCCAGAACCGCGACGGTCTTCTTCTCAAGTTTTCCTGCCATGGAATCACCTCCTCGGTTGGCCTGTCCGCTCAGCAACCGGCGTACCTCTGGGGAGTTCCCTCCGGAACCGTCACGCACCCCCCATGTTCCCTTTGACGGACCGCGCGTCACAATCGGGAGCACAGACCCATGCGTTACAGCGGCACTTCGGCGGGCATCCTCGCCGCGTTCGCCATCGCCACGTCCCTGACTTTGGGCGTTCCTCAACCTGTCCAGGCTCAACCTTCCCAGGCTCAACCTTCTCAGTCCGCCGAAACGGTGCGGACCGCGGAAGCGTCCTACCCCCGCCTCTACCAGGGCTGGCGGGCCGGCGTGATCGTCGGGACGGATGTCGAGGGGCTCCTCGGCGAGGAGCTTGGGCAGGTGGTGGATCTCGTCGTCGGCCCGGACGGACGGCTGGAAAGCGCGGTGATCGAGGCGAGCGGCATGCTCGACGTCGGCGAGGCGCGCTTCACCGTGCCCTGGCACCAGTTGATGCCCGGATCGGTGGACGGCGTCCTGGCCTATCCGGTCACCGGCCCCGACACGCTGGATATGATCCGCCGCCAGCAGCAGGCGGCCAGCCGTCCCGGCGACTGGCGCGTCTCAGCCCTGATCGGCCAGCCGGCCAACACCGCGGGCGGTGCGATGGAGGCCGGCTTCTTCGGCACCGTGGAGGATCTGGTGTTCGACCGCAACGGCGCGCTCAAGGCCCTTGTGGTGACGCCCGAACCGGAGGGTGAAGGCCCCTACGCCGTCGCCTGGAAAGCGGCGGCGCTGGAGCCGGGCCTGACCTCCGTCACATTGCAGGCGACGCCGGATCAGGTGAAGGCGCTCGGCTCCTTCGACGCGGCGCGCATGAAGGAGTTCAACACCGCGCGCCTGAACCAGGGTGCGCAGGCGCGTCGGGAATAGGCCCCGGCAGAAACAGGCCTCTTCGGGAATAGCCCCGTCAGGCCGCCGGGCGGGCCACGCCGCCGACCGTCGGGCGGCTGGCCGCGGCGGCGGAACGGCCGTAGCGGGCCACCGTCAGCCCGTCCATGTCGATCTCCGTCTGGCGCCCGCCGACCACGTCGGCGACCACCCGGCCCGAGCCGGCGGCCATCGTCCAGCCGAGCGTGCCGTGGCCGGTGTTGAGGAACAGGTTGCGCACCGGGGTCGGCCCGACGATGGGGGTGCCGTCCGGCGTGTTCGGGCGCAGGCCGGTCCAGAACTCCGCCTTCGACAGGTCGCCGCCCGTGGGGAAGAGGTCGCTCACCACATGGTCGAGCGGACCGCGGCGTCCCGGACGCAGCGTCAGGTCGAAACCGGTCAGCTCCGCCGTGCCGCCGACGCGGATGCGGTCGCCCAGGCGGGTCACCGCGATCTTGTGCGTCTCGTCCATCACCGTGGATTCCGGAGCGCCCGCCGCGTCGACGATGGGCAGCGTCAGCGAGTAGCCCTTCACCGGATAGACCGGCAGGTCGAGCCCGAACGGCTTCACCAGCGTCGGGGAGTAGCTGCCCATGGCGACGACGTAGGAGTCGGCGGTCAGCGTGCCGGCGTCGGTGACCACGCCGGTGACCCGGCGCCCGTCGCTCTCCAGCTTGCGGATTCCGGTGTTGTAGCGGAACTCCACCCCCAGCTCCGTCGCCATCGCGGCCAGCGCGTTGGTGAAGCGGAAGCAGTCGCCCGTCTCGTCACCGGGCAGCAGCAGGCCGCCGACGATCTTCTCTTTGACCAGCCGCAGCGCCGGCTCGACCGCCGCGCAGCCCTCCACATCCAGCAGGCTGTAGGGCACCTTGAAGCGGTCCAGCACAGCCATGTCGGTGGCGGCGGCGTCCACCTGCTTCTGGGTGCGGAAGACCTGGAGCGTGCCCTTTGCGCGCTCGTCGTAACGGATGCCGGTCTCGTCGCGCAGGACGCGCAGGCAGTCGCGGCTGTATTCGGCCAGCCGGACCATGCGGCCCTTGTTGATCTCGTAGGAACGCTCGTTGGCGTTGGCCAGCAGCTTCAGGCACCAGGACCACATGGCCGGGTCCATCTTCGGCCGGATCACCAGCGGGGAATGCTTCATCAGCATCCACTTCACCGCCTTCGCCATCAGACCCGGCGCCGCCCAGGGAGCGGAGTAGCCCGGCGACACCTCGCCCGCGTTGGCATAGCTGGTCTCCAGCGCCGGGCCGGGCTGCCGATCCACCACCGTGACCTCGTGCCCGGCCTTCGCCAGGAAATAGGCGGTGGAAACGCCGATGACGCCGCTGCCGAGGACGATGACGCGCATGTGAAGGCTCCCGAGATCACGGATTTGTTCGCATCCCATTCGCAAACGCGATGCCAAGTGCCGGAAGCCGCGGAAACATTGGGGAGGACGGCTGGGCGCCGGACGAAGCTGTACAAAAATCGTTACACATTGCCCGAGACGCGCTACCCGGACCCTGAATAAACACACTTAGAACAATGAATTGATCAACCCGTACAAAAAACGTTACGGCGTACACAGATGTTTACGGATGCGCCCATCGTGGTACACTCCCTCCTCCATCGGGGAGAGCCATGCGCATCGACGTCCTGTTCGCCGACCGGGTCGGCATCGCCCATGAGATCCTGGCCGTGCTCGCCAAGCGGCGCCTAAACGTCGTGGCGGTGGAAGTGGACCCGCCGCACATCCACATCGACGCGCCGGAACTGGACGTGCCGGGCTTCGGCGCGCTCGACGCCGCGCTGCGCGCCGTGCCGGGGGTGGAGTCCGTCACCCCCATCGACATCCTGCCCGGCACGCGGCGACGGCTGCATCTGGACGCGCTGCTGGCCGCCCTGCCCGACCCGGTTCTGGCGGTGGACCGCGCGTGCCGCATCGTGGTGGCCAACACCGCCGCCGCGACGGTCGCCGGGCGCAGCGAGGCCGCCCTGACCGGCGCCGACTTCGGGCGGCTGTTCGGTGACGCCGAGCTGTCCGACCTGCTGGTGGACAACGGCTTCCGCCTCGCCGCCGGGCAGGAGGTCACGCTGAACGGCCAGCCCTTTCTGCTGGACGCCACCCCCATCGTGGAGGACGGGCGCGCTGCCGGCGGGGTGGTCACCCTGTTCGCGCCGAGCCGGCTGGGCGAGCGGCTGAACGCGCTGCAGAACTTCGACGAGGGCGGCTTCGACCGCATCCTCGGCGAGTCCGCTCCGGTCCGCTCGCTGAAGGCACGGGCGGCGCGGGTCGCGGCGGTGGACGCGCCGCTGCTGATCCTGGGCGAGACGGGCACCGGCAAGGAGCTGATCGCCCACGCCTGCCACCGCGCCAGCCCGCGCCGCGACAAGCCCTTCCTGGCGCTGAACTGCGCCGCCGTTCCGGAGAGTCTGGCCGAGAGCGAGCTGTTCGGCTACGCCCCCGGCTCCTTCACCGGGGCGCAGCGCGGCGGCAAGCCCGGCCTGCTGGAACTGGCGCACGGCGGCACCGTCTTCCTCGACGAGATCGGGGAAATGTCGCCCTACCTCCAGGCCAAGCTGCTGCGCTTCCTGAACGACGGGCGCTTCCGCCGCGTCGGCGGCGACCGCGAGCAGACGGTGGACGTGCGGGTGGTCAGCGCCACCCACCGCGACCTCGACGCCATGGTCGCCGAGCACAGCTTCCGCGAGGACCTGTTTTACCGGCTGAACGTGCTGTCGCTCCAAGTCCCGGCACTGCGCGAGCGCGGCGACGACATCCTTCTGCTCGCCCGGCACTTCATCGCCCGCGCCTGCGCCCAGGCCCGCCGCCCGCCCTGCCGGCTGACCGTGGCGGCCAGCGCCGCCCTGCTCGCCAACCCCTGGCCGGGCAACGTCCGCCAGCTGGAAAACGTCATCTTCCGCGCCGTGACGATGAGCGACGGCGCCTATCTCGACGCCGCCGACTTGGAACTGGCCGGAGCGCGCATGGAGGCCGAAACCGGCGGCGAGCCCGCCGAGCCGTCCAGTTGGGACGAGGCGGCGGCGGCGTTCGAGCGCGGCCTGCTCCGCCGCCTCTACCCGCGCTACCCGTCGAGCCGCAAACTGGCCGCCCGCCTCCACACCTCGCACACCATGATCGCGAACAAGCTGCGGAAATACGGGATACCGGACGGGACGTGAGCGCCGCGCCGGATGCGGAAGCGCTAAATGCGCGAGCGTTCCGCCTTGCTGTAGTTGCTGAAATGGCCCTCCGCGGCAGCGGCGCTGCGGGCGGTCTTGAGGAACTTGTCGGCCTTGGTGTCCGGCGCGATGCGCGCCACCTTCCGCTCCAGCGCCGCCGATCCGCAGGAGGCGCAGACGGGCGTGTCCGACGAGCGCACCAGCGCTTCGAAGTCGTGGTCGCAGGCGGTGCAGCGATAGGAGTAGAGCGGCATGGGAGTCCTCACACGGGTCGGGAACCAGGCGCACCCATCCTATCACGTAATTTTCTTATGGGTATAGCGCAGTGCAGCAACCGCACCCCGCCGCAGCGATCTGCGCTAGGATCGCTCAGCGATATGAAATGGAGGAACGGGTGATCTACGCCTTCAACGACAAGGTCCCGCAACTGTCGCCCGCCTGCTGGGTAGCTCCCAACGCCACCGTCGTCGGCGACATCCTGCTGGAGGAGGACGTGTCCGTCTGGTGGGGCGCGGTCATGCGCGCCGAGGAGGAGCGCATCCACATCGGCGCCGGCAGCAACGTCCAGGACAACGCCGTCCTCCACGTCGATCCCGGCTTCCCGCTGCTCATCGGCAGGAACGTGACCATCGGACATCTGGCGATGGTGCACGGCTGCACCGTCGGCGACGGCAGCCTGATCGGCATCGGCGCCACCGTCCTCAACGGCGCCCGCATCGGCCGCGATTGTCTGATCGGCGCCCACGCCTTCATCGCCGAGGGCAAGGAGATCCCCGACCGCTCGCTGGTGCTCGGCGCGCCGGGCAAGGTGGTGCGCACGCTGTCGGACGAGGATGTGGAGCGCATGCGCGCCCCCGCCGCCGTCTACCAGCAGCGGTGGAAGAGCTACGCCAAGGGGCTGCGCCCGATCACCGCCCCCGGCACCGCCCCCGGCCAGCCCTGACCGGAGCCGGCGTGGGGCGCCCTCAGGCTCCGGCGCCCCTGATGAAGAAGTACAGGGTCAGCCCCACGCCGATCGACACCACCACCCACTTCATCACGTCGCGGCTGACCCGCTTCGCGGCGTGGGCGCCGGCATAGCCGCCGGCGATGGCCGACACGGCCATGACGGCGGTTTCCGGCCAGGACACCGCGTCGGACAGGCAGAAGGCCGCCACAGCCGCGCCGTTCATCAGCGCGGCCAGCAGGATGCGCAGCCCGTTCATGGCGTGGATGTCGCGCAGGCCGAACAGGGTCAACGCCGCCAGCATCAGGAAGCCGATCCCGCCGCCGAAATAGCCGCCATAGATGGCGATGACGAACTGCACGACCAGAACGGAGCGACCACTCAGCCGCAGCCGGGCGGCCAGCGCCGGCATGAAGCTGCCGACCGCGAAGACCGCCGTCGCGAACAGCAGCAGCCAGGGCACCAGCCCGGCAAAGGCGCGATCCGGCGTGGTCAGCAGAAGGATCGCCCCGACCACCCCGCCGACCAGGCTGACCACCGAGAAGGCGGTGACGCTGACCTCCGTCACGCCGCGGATCTCGTTGCGGTAGGCCCAGGCGCTGGCCATCTGGCCGGGGAACAGGGCGACGGTGCTCGACACGTTGGCGCTGACCGGCGGCACTCCGGCAAACAGCAGCGCCGGGAAGGTGATGAAGGCCCCACCCCCGGCGACGGCGTTGAGAACGCCCGACGCGAACGCCGCGACCATCAGCAGCACCATGGCAAGCATCGCACCCCCACCGTCAGCTTTCCTATGTATTTGGCATGCCAGCTATCGTTGTGGGCACCCTGACAAACGCCATAGGAGGCGGGCAAGCGCCAAGGGTGTGGCCGCGCGGTTCGGCGACATCGTCACACAAAATGCGATTCCACTGATTGTTTGCTATATTAGCCATTGACGTGTCGTGGCATTTGGTATACCAAATATCCATCGCCTGCCACTGCCCGATGCCCAGGTGCCGCCGACGGCCTTCGACCGGCCCGACGCGGTTCCACCGGTCAAGCTCCGGTCCCCCGCGGGGGTCTCCGTGCAGGGCGCGCTTACGCAACCCGCTGTCTGGTGGAGGGCTCGCCATGAAAGTCGCCGACATTCTTCGGACCAAGGAATCCCGCGTCGTCACCGTCCGTTCCGGCGAAACCATCGAGGAGGCGATCCGGCTGATGCGGTCGGAGAACATCAGCGCCCTGGTGGTCAAGGACGTCTGCCGGACCGAGGGCAACGCCGTGGCCGGCATGCTGTCGGAACGCGACGTCGTCTACGCGCTGCTGGAGCGCGGCGCGTCGGTCCTGAAGACGCCGGTCTTCATGCTGATGTCGCGCGCACCGCAGACCTGCTCGCCCGACGACAGCCTCATCCATGCGCTGGAACTGATGGACCGGCACCATATCCGCCATCTGCCGGTGCTCGACGGCTCCACGCTGGTCGGTGTCGTCAGCGCCCGCGACTTCACCAAGCTCCAGCTCACCGAGATGGTCGCCCACACCCAGCCGCCGGCCCAGGAATCCCCGGTCTACGCCCACTGACCGCGGCCCGGCGGAAGCGAAAAGGCCCCAGCCAAAAGGCCCGTCGTCCCCTCGGACGGCGGGCCTTTCTTCATGGCCGCGAAACCGTCAATCGTCGGCTCCCTCGGCCCAGCGCAGCAGCAGCGCCACGGCTTCCGGCGGCTCGGGGCGGATCATCGGCACGCTGCCCAGGATCACATGGCCCGCCCCGCCGTCCACGGTGATGATCTCACCCGCCCGGACGGTCAGGTCGCCCACGGTCATCACGCCGGCCGCCGGATCGACGCGCAGCATGCGCGCTCCGGTGACGCAGGGCAGCCCCATGGCGCGGGCGACGGTGGCGGCGTGGCTGGTCGCTCCGCCGCGGGCGGTCACCACCGCGCAGGCCACCTGCATGCCGTGCACGTCGTGGGGAGAGGTTTCCGGGCGGCACAGCACAACCGCCACGCCCTCCGCCGCCAGCCGGACCGCCTCGTCCGACGTGAAGACCGCGGCACCCGTGGCAGCGCCGGAGGAGGCCGGCAGACCGCGGGCGATCACCTCGCGGGGCGCGTCCGGATCGGGGATGGGGCGCAGGCTGTCCGCCAGCGCCGGCAGGTCGGCGCGCCGCACCGCCTCGGCCCGCGAGATGATGCCGGCCTGCGCCATTTCCGTGGCGATGCGCACTCCCGCCTCCGGCGTCCGCTTGCCGGCACGAGACTGGAGGATGAACAGGCGCCCCTGCTGAACGGTGAACTCGATCTCCTGCATGTCGCCGAAATGGCGCTCCAGCCGGTCGGCGATGCGCCCCAGCTCGGCGAAGGCCTCGGGAGCGACCGCCTCAAGAGACGCGTCGGCGCCGGCCAGCGGCCCCGGCGTGCGCAGGCCGGACACGATGTCCTCACCCTGGGCGTCAGCCAGGAATTCGCCGCACAGCACGGCCTCGCCGGTGGAGGGATCGCGGCTGTGGGCGACGCCCGTGCCGGAGGCGCTGCCGCGGTTGCCGAACACCATCGCCTGCACGGTCGCCGCGGTGCTCCAATCGTCGGGAATGCCGTGCACCGCCCGGAAGGCCACGGCGCGGGCGTTGCTCCAGGAGCGGAAAATGGCCCCGATGGCGGCGAAGAGCTGGGTGCGCGCGTCCTGCGGGAAGGGCTCTCCCGCCTCGCGCTCAATCACCTCGCGGTAGGCAGCGGCCACGGCGCGCCAGTCGGCGGCGTTCAGGTCGGCGTCACGGGTCAGCCCACGCCCTTCCTTGTAGGCCTCCAGCGCCGCATCGAAGACGTGGGCGCCCACCCCCTGCACCACCGTGCCGTAGGTTTGGATCAGCCGGCGGTAGCAGTCATAGGCGAAGCGCGCGTCGCCGCTGCGCGCGGCCAGCCCCGTCACCGTCGCGTCGGTCAGGCCGAGATTCAGGATCGTGTCCATCATGCCGGGCATCGAGGCCCGTGCGCCCGACCGCACGGACACCAGCAGCGGGTTCTCCGACCCGCCGAAGCGGGTGCCCGCCACGGCTTCCAGCCGGGTCAGCGCCTCCTCCACCTGGGCCTTCAACCCGGCGGGAAAGCCACCCTGCCCGGCGCGGTGTCGGCGGCTGGCCTCCGCCACGATGGTAAAGCCAGGCGGCACCGGCACGCCCAGCCGTGCCATCTCGGCCAGCCCGGCGCCCTTGCCGCCCAGCTCCGCCAGCATGCCGCCGTGCCCTTCCGCCCCGCCGCCACCAAAGGCGTAGACCCACCGCTGCCCACCGGCTACCTGTCCTTTGGCCGCTGGCAACGCCGCGTGCCCGGCAACCACGGCGGCACCGACGGCGATGGCGCCGCTGGTGTCGGTGGAGCCTTGGATGATGGACTGGTGGAGCATGGACCTATCCTCGCGTCGGCGTGGTGTTCAGGCACCCTGTGGACATGAACGGAAAATTTCTCCGGTCAAACCGATATCTTATTTCCTTATAATGCCATCTTGCGAACTGAGTGCAATGCACAAATAGTCGCATTTGCGACGATAACGCTTCGGCGGCGAAAAAAGGCACGGGAAATTCCGCATAGCGGAATTTTAGGCGAATTGTTCACCAGAAATGCGCGACGCGAACCCCGGACGGCCTGGGCGCTCAGCCCAGCCGCGCCTGCTCCAGCGGAACTCGGGTCAGGGGGTAACCGAGACCTTCCGGGATGCACAACGCTGGCCCCTCGGGGGTGTCGGCGGGACGGGGCAGGATGGGGGTCAGGGGATGGAAGCGCGCGGCCTCTTCCATCGCGTGGCGGACCGTGCGGCAGCCGGCCAGACGCAGCAGGGTCATGCGGGTGGCGAAGACCAGCGACAGCCGTTCCGCCTCCGCCTCGGCCAGGATCGCCCGCGGCGTGCCCCAGAACCCGGCGACCGCCTCCACCCCATCGACCACGGCGGTCTGGCGCGGCGGCGCCTTGGCGAGGAAGAACAGGGTGTCGTAGCGCCGCCACACGCTCTCGGGCGTGACCCAGCGGGCGAAGGGCACCAGAGCCGCCACGTCCGGCGCCAGCCCCGCCGCCAGCAGCCGATCCAGGAAGGTCCCGCCCGACGCGCTGCGCAGCCCGTCGAGAAGGGCGGCATCCACCGTGCCACCGGTCAACAGCAGGCCGCATTCCTCGAACGCCTCGCGGATCGCGGCCATCCGCTGCGGCATGTCATCGGTCAGCGGCAACGACAGCTCCCGCCAGGGCAGCTCGCTGTCCTCCGCGTCCAGCCGCCCGCCGGGAAACACCGTGGCGCCGGGCGCAAAGCGAAGGTCGCGGTGGCGCTGGATCATGAAGACCTCCAGCCCGTCCACGCTGTCGCGCAAAAGGATCAGGCCGGCGGCGGAAAGCGGCTCGACAGGCGTGTTCATGGCATCGTCCTGGCTGATCGCGGGCGTCCAGTGTCTGCCCAGGGCTCACCCCCGGTCAAACCAACCGTGTGACTTCCCGCTATGTGGAAAAGCCATAGCGGCGGTTTGACCCCCGCCCCGCCCCGGTCGCAGCATCACCCCAAGCACCGCACAGTCACCGCCTAAAGTCATCGCCCTCTCAGGAGGCCCGCGCCATGCAGCGCAACCGCAGCACCAAGATCGTCGCCACTCTGGGGCCGGCCAGCTCGACCTACAGCCAGATTTTCGCCCTCGCCGAGGCCGGCGTGGATGTCTTCCGCCTGAACGCCAGCCACGGCACGCAGCGCGACCACGCCGAACGCTACCGCCAGATCCGCGCGGTCGAGGAGACGGTCGGGCGCCCCATCGGCGTGCTTCTCGATCTTCAGGGTCCGAAGCTGCGCGTCGGCACCTTCAAGGAGGTGGCGGTGATCCTGGCCGGCGGCGACCGCTTCCGCCTCGACCTCGACCCGACCCCCGGCGACCGCAGCCGCGTCTGCGTCCCGCATCCGGAGATCTTCGCCAGCCTGGAGCCGGGGCACGAGCTTCTGCTGAACGACGGGCGCATGCGCCTGCGCGTGCTGAGCTGCGGGCCGGACCACGCGGAGACCGAGGTCATGGTCGGCGGCACCCTGTCCGACCGCAAGGGCATGAACGTCCCCGGCACCACGCTGGCCCTCAGCGCCCTGTCGGAGAAGGACCGCAGCGACCTGCAGTTCGGCCTGACGCTGGGCGTGGACTGGATCGGCCTCAGCTTCGTGCAACGGCCCGAGGACATCCTGGAGGCGCGCGCCCTGATCGGCGACCGCGCCCACATCATGACCAAGGTGGAGAAGCCCGCCGCCCTGCCCCGGCTGGAGGAGATCATCGCCCTGTCGGACGCGGTGATGGTGGCCCGCGGCGACCTCGGCGTGGAACTGCCGCCCGAGGACGTGCCCGGCCTGCAGAAGCGGATGATCCGCCTGAGCCGCGCCGCCGGCAAGCCGGTGATCGTCGCCACGCAGATGCTGGAATCCATGATCACTGAGCCGACGCCGACGCGCGCCGAGGCGTCGGACGTGGCGACCGCCGTCTATGACGGGTCGGACGCCGTGATGCTGTCGGCGGAATCGGCATCGGGCAAGCATCCGGTGGAGGCCGTGGCGATGATGGACCGCATCATCCGCCGGGTCGAGCGCGATCCGCTCTACCGCCGCATCATGGACTCCGAGCATCCGAGCCCGGAGGCGACCACCCCGGATGCCCTGTCCGCCGCGGCGCGCCAGATCGCCGAGACCATCTCGGCCGCCGGCATCGCCACCTTCACCAGCACCGGCTCGACCGCGCGGCGCGCCTCGCGCGAGCGGCCGACCGTGCCGATCCTCGGCCTCAGCGCCGAACGCGGGACTGCCCGCCTGCTGTCGCTGGCCTGGGGCGTGCATCCGGTCTGGACCGCCGACGTGGCGAATTTCGCGGAGATGGTCGAGCGGGCGAGCCTCGTCGCCGCGCAGGAGGGCATCGGCGCCCCCGGCCAGTCCCTGATCGTGACGGCGGGTGTCCCCTTCGGAACGCCCGGCACCACCAACAGCCTGCGCGTGGTCACGATCGCCGCGAACGGTCTGAACAGCGCTTCCGAAACCGCCGCGGTCAAGACCCACGTGCCGGCCTGACCCTGTATCGGTGCCCTTCCCCCTCATCGGGGGCGGGGCACCTTCACTCCAGGAAATCGCAATGCTTCTCGACGTGCGCCGCCAGACCCAGCGTGTGGTCGCGGATCAGGTGTTCGGCCTGATCGACGTCGCGGCGTTCCAGCGCCTTGATGATTTCCTTGTGGTCGTTGATCGACCGCTCCGCCCGGTTGTCCTGACCGATGGTCAGCTTGCGGATCGCGCGGATGTGGATGAACAGGTTGTCGGTCATCTCCTGGATCAGCTTGGAGCCGCTGAGCCGGATGATGCTCTTGTGGAAGGCGATGTTGGCGTCGGAGTATTCGTTGACATGCTCCTTGGGGTTCCGCATCTCGAAGTTGCGGAACAGGTCCCACAGGGTGCGGATGTCCTCGTCAGTGGCCTGCGTCGCGACCATCCGACCGGCCATGCTCTCCAGCGCCGCCCAGACCTGGATCATCTCGACGATCTCGGCCTTGGTCTTACGGATGACGAAGATGCCCCGGCGCGGCTGGAGGCGGATGAACCCCTCCTGCTCCAGCAGGGTCAGCGCCTCGCGGATCGGCGTCCGGCTGACGCCCAGCAACTCGCTGAGCTGCCGCTCCTCAAGCCGGATCTCGTCGTTATGGTCGTAGATGTCCATTTGCGAGATGGCTTGCTTCAACGCATGGTACGCTTGGCTGCGGAAGGTCGTTCCGGTGTCGAGCGGCTGGACGTTGATCGGCGGAGGGTTCATGGTCGGCACCGTTCCTCAATGCTGGCCGTCCGGAAGCACCCCACTGTGCGCCGGCCCGGTCGTGCGAAAGGCATCGCATCGTTTTCGTATATGAGATACCAGATGCACATTTCGGGCTGAAAAGTCCAGGATTACGATAAAGATAGGGTGGCTCCGCCCGCCCCTCGTCCTTACGGTTGTCCGCCTTTCAATGCCTTGAGCAGATCGGGCAGGCGGTCCGGTGTCCGCATCGCCGTGCCCATGACCGCCACTCCGGCGGCTCCCGCGGCCAGACAGTCTCCAACAGTGCCCGACTCCACGCCGCCAAGCGCGATGATGGGCAGCGGAGCCTCCGCGGCCAAGCGTCTCAGCGCCTCCGTCCCGATCGGCGGGCCGTAGCCCGGCTTGCTCGGCGACGGAAAGACGGGCGACAGCGTGACGTAATCCGCCCCGCCCGCCACGGCCCGCCGAATCCCCTCCGCGTCATGGGTCGAGAGCCCGACCAAGGCGCCGGGGCCGAGCCGCCGCCGTGCGGCCGCCACATCGGCCCCCTCCGGCAGATGCACACCATCCGTACCGGCGGCCAGCGCCAGATCCGGATCGCCGTGCAGCGTGACCACCGCCCCCCAGGGCCGCGCCCGCTCCACCAGCGCATGCGCCAGGGCGATCTGCCGCGACTCGTCCAGATCCTTTTCGCGCAGCGACAGCCAACGCAGCCCGCCGGCGAACAGGCGCGCCGCCAGATCCGGCAGGGGCTGCGCCGCCTGCCGCCGGTCCGTAATCGCCAGGAGGCGGGGACTCGGGATCGCCATCATGCAACCACGATGACAGCGCCATCGGGACTGTGCAAGTGCAGCATAATTGTCCGCCGCGCCGTGAAGGACTGCCCCGTTCGGCGCGATTTCCATCACGCGGAAAGGATTCGCCAACACTTTGCCAATAGCCGCCCCGCTGATGAAAGCTCAATCCAACGCAACAGCGACCCGTTACGCGAGGGAGGAGACCAAGCCATGGCTAGGATGATGGCGATTGAAGCGGCGGTGCATGTCCTGGAAAAGGAAGGCGTGTCCGTTTGCTTTGGCGTCCCCGGAGCGGCCATCAATCCGTTCTACGCGGCGCTGCAACGCAACGGCCGCATCGGCCACGTTCTTGCGCGCCATGTCGAGGGCGCGTCGCATATGGCCGAGGGCTACACGCGCGCCAAGGCCGGCAACATCGGCGTCTGCATCGGCACCTCCGGCCCCGCCGGCACCGATATGATCACGGGCCTCTATTCGGCCTCCGCCGACTCCATTCCGATCCTGTGCATCACCGGCCAGGCGCCGCGCGCCCGCCTGCACAAGGAGGATTTCCAGGCCGTGGACATCCCGTCCATCGCCAAGCCGGTCGCCAAGTGGGCGGTCACCGTGCTGGAGCCGGGGCAGGTCCCCTACGCCTTCCAGCAAGCCTTCCACCTGATGCGCTCCGGCCGGCCCGGCCCGGTGCTGCTCGACCTGCCGATCGACGTGCAGATGGCCGAGATCGAGTTCGATCCCGACGCCTACGAGCCGCTGCCCACCTACAAGCCGGCGGCGACCCGAGCCCAGGTGGAAAAGGCGCTGGCCATGCTGAACGCGGCAGAGCGTCCGCTGCTGGTGGCCGGCGGCGGCATCATCAACGCCGACGCCAGCGACCGTCTGGTCGAGTTCGCCGAGATCGCCGGCCTGCCGGTCATCCCGACCCTGATGGCCTGGGGCGCCATTCCGGACGATCACCCGCTGATGGCCGGCATGGTCGGTTTGCAGACCGCCCACCGCTACGGCAACGCCGCCATGCTGGCGTCCGACTTCGTGCTGGGCATCGGCAACCGCTGGGCCAACCGCCACACCGGATCGGTCGACGTCTACACCAAGGGCCGCAAGTTCGTGCATGTGGACATCGAGCCGACCCAGATCGGCCGCGTCTTCGCGCCGGACCTGGGCATCGTGTCCGACGCCGGGGCGGCGCTCGACCTCTTCATCGAGGTGGCGAAGGAGTGGAAGGCCGCCGGCAAGCTGCGCGACTGGTCGGAGTGGGTGAAGACCTGCCAAGTCCGCAAGCGCTCCATGCTGCGCCGGTCCGACTTCGCCAACGTGCCGATCAAGCCGCAGCGCGTCTATCAGGAGATGAACAGCGCCTTCGGCGAGGACGTCTGCTACGTCTCGACCATCGGCCTGTCGCAGATCGCCGGCGCGCAGTTCCTGCACGTCTACAAGCCGCGCCATTGGATCAATTGCGGTCAGGCCGGCCCGCTCGGCTGGACCCTGCCGGCGGCGCTCGGCGTGCGGGTGGCCGATCCGAAGCGCAAGATCGTCGCGCTGTCCGGCGACTACGACTTCCAGTTCCTGATTGAGGAGCTGGCGGTGGGCGCCCAGTTCAAGCTGCCCTACATCCACGTCCTGGTGAACAACAGCTACCTCGGGCTGATCCGGCAGGCGCAGCGCGCCTTCCAGATGGACTTCCAAGTCCAGCTCTCCTTCGAGAACATCAACGCCCCGGAGATCGGCGTCTACGGCGTGGACCACGTCGCGGTGGCCGAGGGTCTGGGCTGCAAGGCCATCCGCGTCACCGACCCGGACAACCTGCAATCCGCCTTCGCGCAGGCGCAGCAGTGGATGGACGAGTTCCAGGTCCCGGTGGTCGTCGAGGTCATCCTGGAGCGCGTCACCAACATCGCCATGGGCACGGAGATCAACAACATCACCGAGTTCGAGGACGTGCTGGACGTGCCCGCGGACGAGCCGGAGCTGGTGCGGGTCTGATCGGGCGGTTGCCCCACCCTTCCCACTTCGTGGGTCCCCTCCCTCCCCCGCTTCGCAGGGGAGGGCCAAATTCCCTCCCCTGCGAAGCGGGGGAGGGTCAGGGTGGGGGCAAGCGGCTCCGCCAGATCCACAGTTCCGCAGGGTGAAAAAAGGCGGCTGTCGCGTTGACGCCTCCGCCATCACCCTCCGATCCTGAGCCAAACGGCCAAGCCTGTAACGAACATCCGGCCCGAAACGACCATCCGGGAGAGAGACATGCCCAAGTTCGCCGCCAACCTGACGATGCTCTACAACGAACTGCCCTTCCTCGACCGCTTCGCCGCGGCGGCGAAGGACGGCTTCACCGGCGTCGAGTATCTGTTCCCCTACGCCTTCGAGAAGGACGCGCTGGTCGAGCAGCTGGCCGCCAACCGGCTGACCCAGGTCCTGCACAACCTGCCGGCGGGCGACTGGGACGCGGGCGAGCGCGGCATCGCCGTCCTGCCGGACCGTGTGGGCGAGTTCCAGGACGGGGTGGGCCGCGCCATCGAATACGCCACGGCGCTGGGCTGCAAGCAGATCAACTGCCTCGCCGGCAAGGCCCCGGCGGGTGTGGCGGCGGATGCGCTGGAGCGCACCTTCGTCGACAACCTGTCCTTCGCCGCCAAGGCGCTGAAGCAGGCCGGCATCCGTTTCCTGATCGAGCCGATCAACACCCGCGACATTCCGGGCTTCTACCTGACCAACACCACGCAGGCGGAACGGATTCTCGAGGCCGTCGGCTCCGACAACCTCTTCATCCAGTACGACGTCTATCACATGCAGATCATGGAGGGCGACCTCGTCCCGACCATCCAGCGCCTGCTGCCGAAGATCGCGCATGTCCAGATCGCCGACAACCCTGGCCGCAACGAGCCGGGCACCGGCGAGATCAACTACCCCTTCGTCTTCGCGGCGCTCGACCGGATCGGCTACGACGGCTGGGTCGGCTGCGAGTACAAGCCGGCCAAGGGGACCAGCGAAGGGCTGGGCTGGATGCGCGCCGCCACCCCCGGCGAGACCGTAGCCGCCTGAGGGCCGCCGCCTAATGGCCGCCACCTGATCGCCCACCCCATTTCGACCGCCCGAACACAGAAGATTTGAGGACACAGCCATGAACGTTGGATTCATCGGTCTCGGCATCATGGGCCGCCCCATGGCCGGTCATCTGGCCGACGCCGGCCACACCCTGTTCGTCTACGACATCAACCCGGCTCCGGAAGACCTGCTCGCCAAGGGCGCCACGGCCTGCGGTTCCAGCCGCGAGGTGGCGCAGAAGGCCGACATCGTCTTCACGATGGTCCCCGACACCCCCCATGTGCAGGCCGCCCTGTTCGGCCCGAACGGCGTCGCCGAGGGGCTGTCCGCCGGCAAGATCGTCGTCGACATGTCCTCGATCTCCCCGATCGAGACCAAGGCCTTCGCCCAGCGCATCAACGAACTGGGCTGCGACTACCTCGACGCCCCGGTGTCCGGCGGCGAGGTCGGCGCCAAGGCCGCCTCGCTGACCATCATGGTCGGCGGTCCGGACAAGGCCTTCGAGACGGTGAAGCCGCTGTTCGAGAAGATGGGCAAGAACATCACGCTGGTCGGCGGCAACGGCGACGGCCAGACGACGAAGGTCGCCAATCAGATCGTCGTCGCCCTGACCATCGAGGCGGTGGGCGAGGCCCTGCTGTTCGCGTCCAAGGCCGGCGCCGACCCGGCGAAGGTCCGTCAGGCCCTGATGGGCGGCTTCGCCTCCTCGCGCATTCTGGAGGTGCACGGCGAGCGCATGGTGAAGCGCACCTTCGATCCGGGCTTCCGAATCGAGCTGCACCAGAAGGACCTGAACCTCGCCCTGTCCGGCGCCCGCGCGCTCGGTGTGTCGCTGCCCAACACGGCGACCTGCCAGGAGCTGTTCAACGCCTGCGCCGCCCAGGGCGGCAAGGCGTGGGACCACTCCGGCATGGTCCGCGCGCTGGAGCTGCTCGCCAACCACGAGATCGGCCAGAACCACCGCGTGACCGAACCCGCGGAGTGAGGTTGTTTCCTTCTCCCTCTCCCGCCCCGGGAGAGGGAGGGGGCCATGCGCCGCATGGGAGGGTGAGGGTGCCGCCAAGAACACGAGACTGATCCTCGTACGGCCCTCACCCGCCCGCTTCGCGGGCACCCTCTCTCATGATGTGAGAGGGATAAACGCCCTCCCCATTGCCCCCTGCGCCAAATTCGTTAGCATTCCCAGCACATGAGGACCGGCGCCGACGAACGGCGCGGCTCAGGGAAGGGACAGAACCGAACCATGACGACCACCGATCCCCGCGCGCTCCTGACCGACATGTTCCGCGCCGCCGTCGCTTCGGCGCAGCCGGCGCTGTGCGTGCCGCCGCATCTTCCGGAACCGCCGAAGGGCCGCACGGTCGTCGTCGGTGCCGGCAAGGCCGCGGCCTCCATGGCGAAGGCGGTTGAGGATCACTGGAAGGGTCCGCTGTCCGGTCTGGTCGTCACCCGCTACGGCCACAACGTGCCCTGCGAGCGGATCGAGGTGGTCGAGGCGTCGCACCCCGTCCCCGACGAGGCCGGCCAGCAGGCGGCAAAGCGCATCCTCGACATCGCCGCCTCGCTCGGCCCCGACGACCTGATGCTCTGCCTGATCTCCGGCGGCGGCTCCGCCCTGCTCGCCCTGCCCGCGCCCGGCATCTCCATGGCCGACAAGCAGGCGGTGTCCAAGGCGCTGCTCCGCTCCGGCGCGAACATCACCGAGATGAACTGCGTGCGCAAGCACCTGTCCGCCATCAAGGGCGGGCGACTGGCCGCGGCGACCAAGGCGCGGGTGGTCTCGCTGGTCATCTCCGACGTGCCGGGCGACGATCTGTCGGTGATCGCCTCCGGCCCCACCGTCCCCGACCCGACCAGCTACGCCGACGCGCTGGCCGTGCTGGAGAAATACGGGATCAGCCCGCCGCAGCCGGTCATGGACCATCTGCTGGCCGGGCGCGACGAGAGCCCGAAGCCCGGCGACCCGCGGTTGGAGCGCGTCAGCACGATCCTCGTCGCCACCCCGCAGATGGCGCTGGAGCGCGCGGCAGAGGTCGCCCGCAAGGCCGGCGTCACTCCGGTCATCCTCGGCAACGCGCTGGAGGGTGAGTCGCGCGAGGTGGCGCTCGTCCATGCCGGCATCGCCCGCCAGATCGTCGAGCACGACCAGCCGGCGGCCAAGCCCTGCGTCCTGCTGTCCGGCGGCGAGACCACGGTGACCGTGCGCGGCAAGGGCCGCGGCGGGCGCAACGCCGAGTTCCTGCTGGCGCTGACCGTGGCGCTGGACGGGATGAAGGGCGTGCATGCCCTGGCCGCCGACACCGACGGCATCGACGGGACGGAGGACAACGCCGGCGCCCTGCTCTCCCCCGACACGCTGGCCCGCGCCGCCGAGGCCGGCGTCAACGCCAAGGAACGGCTGGCCGACAACGACGGCTACAGCTTCTTCAGCGCGCTCGGCGACCTGCTGGTGACCGGGCCGACCCTGACCAACGTCAACGACTTTCGCGCGGTTCTGGTCGTGTAAGCGGTGGGGCGCCGCCGGCCGATTTGATATATCACTTACGGCCAGAGCGGCGCCCGCTCACGAAAATTTGTTGATGACTCCACGGATTATCCGCCACACTCACCGTCAAGGCATCACGAATATGGCGTCTGGCATGCCAACAGCATGCAGCCGGGCCGCCCCGTTCGAAGGATAAAGCGAAGCGGTCGGGCACCGAACGCACCCCGCGCGCGCCAGGACAAGAACGAGATAGCGGACCCATCCGGGAGGAACCATATGCGCCAAACCGGTGCGCAAAGCGCCCTGCCTGTCGGCGGGCGTTGGATGCAGTTGCTTGCCGGCGTCATCTGCATGTCGATGATCGCCAATCTGCAGTACGGATGGACCCTCTTCGTCGAACCCATCGACGACAAGCACGGCTGGGGCCGTGCGGCCATCCAGGTGGCCTTCACCATCTTCATCGTCACCGAAACATGGCTGGTGCCCGTCGAGGGCTGGTTCGTGGATCGCTTCGGCCCGCGGATCGTCGTGCTGTTCGGCTCGGTGCTCTGCGCCGCCTCCTGGGCGCTGAACGCGGTGGCGGACTCGCTGCTCGTGCTCTACGTCGCGGCGGCCATCGGCGGCATCGGGGCGGGCGCCGTCTACGGCACCTGCGTCGGCAACGCGCTGAAATGGTTTCCCGACCGGCGCGGTCTGGCCGCCGGCATCACCGCGGCGGGCTTCGGAGCCGGCTCCGCCCTGACGGTGGTGCCCATCGCCACGATGATCGAGACCTCGGGCTACGAGGCGACCTTCATGGCCTTCGGGCTGGGACAGGGGCTGGTGGTCTTCGCGCTCGCCTGGCTGCTGGTCGCCCCGCCGTCCGCTCCGCTCGCCCGCGGCGGCTTCGCCACCCCGCCCGCGCAGCGGCAATACACGCCGAGCCAGATGGTCCGCACGCCGGTCTTCTGGGTCATGTACGCCATGTTCGTGATGGTGGCCGGCGGCGGGCTGATGGCGACGGCCCAGCTCGGCCCGATCGCCCAGGATTTCGGGCTGGCCCACGCGCCGGTCAGCATCCTCGGCCTGACCCTGCCCGCCCTGACCTTCGCCCTGTCCATCGACCGGGTGCTGAACGGGCTGACGCGCCCCTTCTTCGGGTGGGTGTCCGACCACATCGGGCGCGAGAACACCATGTTCATCGCCTTCGCCATCGAGGCGGTGGGCATCGTCGCACTCAGCCTCTACGGCCGCGACCCGGTGGCCTTCGTGCTGCTGACCGGTCTGGTCTTCTTCGCCTGGGGCGAGATCTACAGCCTGTTCCCGGCCTGCTGTGCCGACACCTTCGGGTCGAAGTTCGCCGCCAGCAACGCCGGCCTGCTCTACACCGCCAAGGGCACGGCGGCGCTGCTGATCCCCTTCGCCAACATCATCGCCGACGCGACGGGAAGCTGGCACGCCGTCTTCCTACTGGCCGCCGCGGTCAACGCGCTGGCCGCCGTGCTGGCGCTGTTCGTCCTGCGCCCGATGCGGAATCGCATGGCCGCCGAATCGCTGGACGCGCGCAGCGGCCGGAGCGTGACGGCAACGCCCTGACGCTCTTTTCCCCGCTTGGGGAAGGAGCCGAAGCGAGGGGACGCCCGCGAGGGCGTCCCCTTTTCGATTCGGGAGGTCAGTCCGCCGCCTGCCCCTCCTCCAAATAAATCTCCCCGCCCTTGGCGCGGAAGCTCTCCGACATCTCGGCCATGCCGGAGTTGGCGTAGTCCCGCACCTCCTGCGTGATCTTCATCGAGCAGAACTTCGGCCCGCACATCGAACAGAAATGCGCGACCTTCGCCCCCTCCGCCGGCAAGGTCTGATCGTGGAAGCGCTCCGCCGTCTCAGGGTCGAGCGACAGGTGGAACTGGTCGCGCCAGCGGAACTCGAAGCGGGCGCGCGACAGGGCGTCGTCGCGTTCCTGGGCGCCGGGATGGCCCTTGGCGAGGTCAGCGGCGTGGGCGGCGATCTTGTAGGTGACCACGCCCACCTTGACGTCGTCGCGGTCCGGCAGCCCCAGATGCTCCTTCGGCGTGACGTAGCAGAGCATCGCCGTGCCGAACCAGCCGATCATGGCGGCGCCGATGGCGCTGGTGATGTGGTCGTAACCCGGCGCGATGTCCGTGGTCAGCGGCCCGAGCGTGTAGAAGGGCGCCTCGCCGCACAGCGCCAGCTGCTTGTCGACGTTGGCCTTGATCTTGTGCATGGGCACATGGCCCGGCCCCTCGATCATCACCTGCACATCGTGCTTCCAGGCGATCTTGGTCAGCTCGCCCAGCGTCTCCAGCTCGGCGAACTGGGCGGCGTCGTTGGCGTCGGCGATGGAACCGGGGCGCAAGCCGTCGCCCAGCGAGAAGGCGACGTCGTACGCCTTCATGATCTCGCAGATCTCCTCGAACCGCTCGTAGAGGAAGCTCTCGCGGTGGTGGGACAGGCACCATTTCGCCATGATCGAGCCGCCGCGCGACACGATGCCGGTGGTGCGCTTCGCGGTTAGCGGGATGTGCGCCAGACGGATGCCGGCGTGGATGGTGAAGTAATCCACCCCCTGCTCCGCCTGCTCGATCAGCGTGTCGCGGAAGATCTCCCAGGTCAGGTCCTCGGCCTTGCCGCCCACCTTCTCCAGCGCCTGATAGATCGGCACGGTGCCGATGGGGACCGGGCTGTTGCGCAGGATCCATTCACGGGTGGTGTGGATGTTGCGGCCGGTGGACAGGTCCATCACGGTGTCGGCGCCCCAGCGGATCGACCAGACCATCTTGTCGACCTCCTCCCCCACCGAGGACGCGACGGCGGAGTTGCCGATGTTCGCGTTGATCTTGGTGAGGAAGTTGCGGCCGATGATCATCGGCTCCGATTCGGGGTGGTTGATGTTGGACGGGATGATCGCCCGCCCGCGCGCCACTTCGTCGCGGACGAACTCCGGCGTCACATGGTCGGGGATGGAGGCGCCGAAATCGTCACCATCCCGCGCCGCCGCCTCGGCCAGCCGCTGGCGGCCCAGATTTTCGCGGACGGCGATGTACTCCATCTCCGGCGTGACGATGCCGGCGCGGGCGTAGGCCATCTGCGTGACCGTCCGGCCCGGCTTGCCGCGCAGCGGACGGCGCCCGGCGCGGTCGAAGACGGGCACGGCGCGCGTCTCGCCGACGCGCAGCCCGTCGTCCTCCGGACGGACCTCGCGGCCCTCATAGGCCTCGACGTCGCCGCGGGCCTCGATCCAGGAACGGCGCAGCTCCGCTAGGCCGCGGCGGATGTCGGTCTGCACCGCGGGATCGCTGTAGGGGCCGGAGGTGTCGTAGACGCGCACCGGCGGCTCGCCGCCGCCGACATGGATGTCGCGCATCGCCACGCGCAGGTCGGGGAAGCGCTCCCCGGCCACATGGACCTTGCTGGACGACGGCAGCGGGCCGGTCGTCACCGAGAAATGGTCGGACGGCGCGGCGTCTTTCGAAGCGGAGGGAAGAGTGTCGGGCATCTGCTGTGGATCTCCATCGCACATAGGATCGTTGGAGACCCGGGTGTGACGGAGCGGCAGAACGGACGACCGGAGCGGTCCCCATGGAGGGGTGCGCGATGGGGGTGCGCGTGACCGTGGCCCGTTTGTTCCTGTCCCTACGCCGGTACGACCCGGATCAGGTTCAAAGGGTTCGGCGCCTTACGGCATCATCTCAGCCCCGTGCTATGGGGCTCCCCTTGGAACGTCGCCATGCTGAACGATCCGCCCCACCCACGTCAATGCGATTCACAGCGCGATTCACGGCGAATCCCGCCCGATCAATGCGCTTGGCGCGTTTCTGGTATCCATTATCTGGTATACAAAATCCTATTGCGCAGCCTGAGCCGGGCCGCTATGCTGCATCACAACAACAAGAAGCAACATCCCCTCCCGAGTGCCCGGAGCCCGTCCCATGCTCGAATCCCAGATGATCGCCTTCGTCGCCCTGGCCGGACTGATGGGCCATGGCCTGACCCTGCTGATGCGGGAGGACGACGAGTGGAACGCCGATCCGCAGGACGAGCAGCCGGACGGTCTCTGGTCGTCGGACCGCTTCAACCAGTCCGGCGAGGGCCACAACCGTCCCTTCTTCCTGGAATGAAAGAAGGCCGCCGCGCGGGGTGCGCGCGGCGGCCGTCATTCGAGACAAGAAACCTGAAGCTTCGCGGGCCGATCAGTGGCCGGGCTGCACCGCCAGCCCACCCGCACCCTGCTGGGCGGCGAGTTCGGCGTTTCGGGCGTGATGCTTGCGCAACATGGGCCGCAGGACCGCGATGGCGCAGAAGGCCGCGATGAGGTCCATGGTGGCGCAGATGTAGAGCACGGTCGCCCAGGTGCCGGTGGCTTCCATCAGCAGGTTGCCCAGCGGGACCAGCAGGGCCGCGACGCCCTTGGCGCAGTACAGCACGCCGTAGATCTTCGCCGCATGCTTGGTGCCAAAGGTGTCCGCCGAAGTGGCGCTGAACAGGCTGTACACTTCGCCCCAGGCCAGGAACACCAGACCCGACAGGATCAGGAACATGATCGGGTCGTGGCCGAAGCGGCTGAGCATCAGGATGCCGAGGCCTTCGAAGGTGAAGGCGATGAACATGGTCGCTTCACGGCCGATGTGGTCGGAGACGAAGCCGAACAGCGGACGGGAGATGCCGTTCATCACGCGGTCGAGCATCAGCGCGAAGGGCAGAGCCGCCATGGTGATGCCGAACAGGCTGATCGGGGCTTCCTTCACGCCCAGATCGTGGGCGATCACGCCGAGCTGGGCCACCGCCATCAGACCGCCCGAGACGGTGCAGATGAACATGAGCATCATGACCCAGAAGACCGGCGTCTGCAGCGCTTCCTTGAGCGTGTAGTCGCGGCGGGACTGCAGAACCTTGGTCGAGGCCTTGACCTGATCCTTCTGCGGAGCGCGCAGGAAGAAGGCGGCGATGAGGATGATCGTGCCCTGCAGCAGGCCGAACCAGAAGAAGGTCGCCTGATAGCCCGAGGAGTGGATCATGTTGGCGATCGGCAGGATCGTCACGGCCGAGCCGGCGCCGTAGCCGCCCGCGGTCAGGCCGACGGCGAGGCCGCGCTTGTCCGGGAACCACTTCAGGGCGCTGTTGACGCAGGTGGCGTAGACGCAGCCGACGCCGATGCCGCCGATGGCCGAACCGACATAGAGCATGCCGAGCGAGCCGGCATAGCTGTCGATGATCCAGGAGAGGCCGGTCATCACGCCGCCGAAGGCGACGATGGCGCGGGGGCCGTAGCGGTCGATGAAGTAGCCTTCGATGGGGGTCAGCCAGGTCTGGACGACGACGAAGACGGTGAAGGCGGTCTGGATCGAAGCGCGGGTCCAGCCATGGGTGGCCTGGATTTCCGGCACGAAGAGCGTCCAGGCATACTGGATGTTGGCCGCGGCCACCATGCAGACGATGCCGACGACGATCTGCATCCAGCGCGCGCCTTCGGAAATGGGCGCCTGCGAGCCGCCGGAACTGTTAAACGCTGGCCTCTGGGATTCTGTCGATCCAACCATCATTCCCTCCCGTGGGATTGCGACGCTTTGATACCGGGCATGAGGGTCCCCTTGAGCCGACGAGGCGGTGTCCGAGCGAACGTCCGCATCGCCGCGTCATGGGCGGCCTTGTTCCGTGCCGATGTGAGTCATGGTTCAATGATGAGCTGGAGAGCCGGTCACGCCGTCCCTGCGTTCGTGGCGCTCCAGATACGGCATATGGTATGCCAGAGACATGATTGTTGGCAACACGAACTTTTGGCGCGTTGCGCTTTTCATCCAAAAATTTTCCGGGCTTTCGAAATCCGCGCAGCCGGAAGGGTCAGCCCCACCTTGCGGGCGGGGCTTCGTGGCCTTCTCGCGATTGGATGAGCGAGGCGCCGACCGTCGGCTTCAGACGGCCGCGGACGCGGCGCGGGACGAGGCCGTGACGGCAAGCGCCGCGATGGCCGCCGCCAGCGGCACGAAGGACACCCAGAGCACCGAATCCCAGCCGAACGCCGCCAGCAGTCCGCCGGACGCGAAGGACCCCACCGCCATCGTGCCGAACACGATGAAGTCGTTGAGCGATTGCACCTGGGTCTTCTCTTCCGGCCGATGGCACTCCAGAACGAGCGCGGAGGCCCCGAGGAAGCCGAAGTTCCAGCCGACGCCCAGCAGGATCAGGCTGACCCAGAAATGCGCCACGCCGATGCCCCCCAGCCCGACCACAGCGGAGGCGGCGATCAGGCCCAGCCCGGCGAACACGATGCGCGACGCGCCGAACCGCTCGACCAGACGCCCGGTGACGAAGCTCGGGGCGTACATAGCGATGACGTGCCATTGCAGGCCGAGGTTGGACACCTCCTGCGACAGGCCGCACAACCGCATCGCCAGCGGGGCGGCGGTCATGATGAAGTTCATCAGAAGGTAGGAGACGACTCCGCACAGCGCGGCGGTGATGAATCGCGGCTGGCGGACGATGATGCCGAGCGGGCGGCCTCCGGCGGCTTCGGCGGCGGTCGGCATGGGCAGCCGCACGCCGGCCAGCACCAGCGCGGACAGCGCCGCCACGGCGGCCTGGGCGAGGAAGGTCGCCAGGAACAGATGCGGCGGCCAGACGTCCATCGTGAGGGTGACGAGCTGCGGCCCGATGACCCCGGCGAACACCCCGCCGGCCATCACCGCCGACATGGCCCGCGGGCGCCGTTCCGGTTCGACGCAATCGGTCGCGGCGAAGCGGAAGGACAGGACCACGGCGGCGTAGGCGCCCCCGGGAATCATCGCCGCGCAGAACAGCCAGAAGCTCCCCAGAATCACCGCCAGAGCGGACAGCAGCCCGACGAGCACACCGCAGCCCGTCCCCGCCAGGAAGGCGGCGCGCCGCCCGTGCCGCCGGGCGATGGCACCGGCGGGAATGGTGCAGACCGCCATGCCCACGACGAAGACGGAGAGCGGCATCGTGGCCAGCGCCGGGCTCGGCGCCAGCGTGTTCCCGACGATGGCCCCCGTCGCATAGACGACCACAGCGTTGGCGCCGGCCAGCGCCTGCGCGGTCGCCAGCCGCAGAACGTTCGCCGTCCCGTGAGGGTAAAGGCCCTGTGCATGAGGGGTGGGGTCGGCTTGGCTCATATCGGTGTCCGGGAATCGTTCGGTGATGGTTGCCCCACACCTACCGACCCGCCATCATGAATAAAAATGGTATGTTCTCATGATTGGATGAATGGGGATCATGAATGCTTGACCGCCAGATTCTCGCGATCCTGCGGGAGGTGGATCGGGCGGGCAGCGTCACCGCCGCCGAACGCCTGAACCTCAGCCAGTCGGCGCTGAGCCACACGGTGCGCAAGTTCGAGGAGCGCTGCGGCGTGGAGATCTGGATGAAGAAGGGGCGCAGCCTCCGTTTCACCCAGGCCGGGCAGCATCTTCTGTCTCTGGCGCAGCGCCTGTTGCCGCAGTTCGAGCACGCCGAACGGGTTCTCGCCGACTTCGCGGCGGGACGCCGCGGCGCGCTGCGGGCGGGCATGGAATGCCACCCATGCCAAGCCTGGCTGATGCGGATGACCGCCCGCTACCTCACGCAATGGCCGGACGTGGATGTCGACGTCCGCACCGCCTTCCGTTTCGACGGCTTGGCGGCGCTGCTCGACAACGAGATCGATCTGCTGGTCACGCCCGACCCCATCGAAACCCCCGACGTGCTGTTCACGCCAGTCTTCGACTATGAGCTGGTCCTCGTGGTGCATGGGGCGCATCCGCTTGCCGCGCGCGGCGTGGCGCGGCCCGAGGACCTGCGCGCGGAGGAGCTGATCACCGTCCCGGTCGGCCTGGAGCGGCTGGACGTCTACACCCGCTTCCTCGTCCCGGCGCACTGCCGGCCGCTCCGCCACAAGACGGCGGAGACGACCGACCTGATGCTCCAGCTCGTCGCCGCCCGGCGTGGGGTCACCGTCCTGCCGGACTGGCTGGTGCGGGAGGACGGTGCCGGCCTGCCCGTCCGCTGCGTGCGGCTGGGGAACGAAGGGATCGGCAAGAGCATTCATCTCGGCGTGCGCCGCGGCGAGGAGAGCGTGGATTACATCGCCGGCTTCCTTGCCCTCGCGCGAGCAGCGGATCAATAAGCAAGTGAGCAAAAAAATGGCCGTGCTGTTTCCAGCACGGCCAGTGATTTCGAGAGGCTCGCATAAATGCAGAGCAACAACCCGCCCGATACAAAGGGTGAAGCACCCTGTGCAAGAACAAGATGGCTGGTCAGACCACTCGCCGCAATGCCTCTTTTTCAGCTTTCCACATTGCGGAAACAGTCCCCTTCCCTGACCGAATACACAACAAAGAAGACCGCGCCGTTGCCGGCGCGGCCAGTCACTTCGGGGAAACACCACTGCGAAGAAAACAGATCAGCCCTTGAAGACCTTGAGCATGGTGGAACCCAGGCTCGCGGGGCTGTCGGCGACGGCGATGCCGACGGACTTCATGAACTCGATCTTGAAGTCCGCGGTGTCGTTGCCGCCGGAGATCACCGCGCCGGCGTGGCCCATGCGGCGGCCCGGAGGCGCGGTGCGCCCGGCGATGAAGCCGACGACCGGCTTCCTGGTCCCGGAGTCGCGGATGAACTCCGCGCCCTTGACCTCGGCGTCGCCGCCGATCTCGCCGATCATGATGATGCCCTCGGTCTCCGGGTCCTTCAGGAACAGCTCCAGGCTGTCCACGAAGTTCGTCCCGTTCACCGGGTCGCCGCCGATGCCGATGCAGGTCGTCTGGCCGAGACCCGCCGCGGTGGTCTGCGCCACCGCCTCGTAGGTCAGCGTGCCCGAGCGCGAGACGATGCCGATCTTGCCGCGCTTGTGGATGTGGCCCGGCATGATGCCGATCTTGCACTCGTCGGGCGTGATGATGCCCGGGCAGTTCGGCCCGATCAGACGGGTCTTGGAATTGCCCAGCGCCCGCTTGACGCGCACCATGTCGAGCACCGGGATGCCCTCGGTGATGCACACCACCAGCGGGATCTCGGCGTCGATCGCCTCCAGGATGGCGTCGGCGGCGAAGGGCGGCGGCACGTAGATGACGCTGGCGTTGGCGCCGGTCTTCTCGACCGCGTCGGCCACCGTGTCGAAGACCGGCAGGTCGAGGTGCTTGGTGCCGCCCTTGCCCGGGGTGACGCCGCCGACCATCTTGGTGCCGTAGGCGATCGCCTGCTCGGAATGGAAGGTGCCCTGGGCTCCGGTGAAGCCCTGGCAGATCACCTTCGTGTTCTTATCGACGAGAACAGCCATCTTACGCGGCCTCCTTCACGGCCTTGACCACCTTCTCGGCGGCGTCGGCGAGGTTGTCGGCCGAGAGGATCGGCAATCCGGACTCGGCAAGGATCTTCTTGCCCAGCTCGACGTTCGTGCCCTCCAGGCGGACGACCAGAGGCACATGCAGCTTCACGTCGCGGGCCGCCGTGACGACGCCTTCGGCGATGACGTCGCAACGCATGATGCCGCCGAAGATGTTGACCAGGATTCCACTCACATTGGGATCGGAGAGGATCAGCTTGAAGGCCGCGGTGACGCGCTCCTTCGTGGCGCCGCCACCGACATCGAGGAAGTTGGCCGGCTCGCCGCCGTACAGCTTGATGATGTCCATGGTGCCCATCGCCAGGCCGGCGCCGTTGACCATGCAGCCGATATTGCCGTCCAGCTTGACGTAGTTCAGGTCGTGCTTGGCGGCCTCGACCTCGGCCGGGTCCTCCTCGGCGACGTCGCGCAGCTCAGCCACGTTCTTGTGGCGGAACAAGGCGTTGTCGTCGAAGGCCATCTTGGCGTCGAGCGCCAGGATCTCGCCCGAGCCGGTGACGATCAGCGGGTTGATCTCGACGATCGCGCAGTCCAGTTCGGTGAACGCGCGGTACATGGCGGTCAGGAACTTCGCCGCCGCACCGACCTGCTTGCCTTCGAGGCCGAGCGCGAAGGCGACCTTGCGGGTGTGGTAGCCCTGGATGCCGGTGGCCGGATCGACGGCGACCTTGACGATCTTCTCCGGCGTGTTGTGGGCGACCTCCTCGATCTCCATGCCGCCTTCGGTGGAGGCCATGATGGTGACGCGGCCCGACGCGCGGTCGACGAGCATGCCGAGATACAGCTCGCGCTTGATGTCGGCGCCTTCCTCGACGTAGAGGCGCTTGACCTCGCGGCCGTCCGGACCGGTCTGCTTGGTGACCAGCACGTGGTTCAGCATCTCGGCGGCGTTCTTGCCGACCTCCTCGACGGATTTGACGACGCGGACGCCGCCCTTGCCCTCGGGGTTGTCCTTGAAGCGGCCGGCGCCGCGGCCGCCCGCGTGGATCTGCGACTTCACGACCCACACCGGGCCACCCAGCTCGCGGGCGACGGTCTCGGCCTCCTCGGGAGAGAACGCGACGCCGCCGCGGGGCACCGCGACGCCGTACGTCTTCAGCAGGCCCTTGGCCTGATACTCATGGATGTTCATGGCTGTCTTCGGGTGTTTAAAATGGAAGGGTGCGGGGCGCAGGCCGGCATCGGCGCTGACGCTTTCCGCGCCGGCACCCTGCGTCCTGTGCTGAATCCGTGGAAGAATAACGGTGTGAGCCTGCGGCTCACCGGATGTGTGCGTCAACGCCCCCGCTCTTCGGGACTGCGTGCGCCTGTTATCCGTGCTGCGTGGAGCGGGCGTCCCGACGGGACGCCCCTGCCACGGCTGTCTTTACTCGGCGGCCATGCGGGGAACGACCAGCCCCAGCGCGCCGCTGTCGCGAACCTCGCCGATGCGGCGTTCGTCGAAGCCGAGAACCTCGCGCAGGATCTCGTCGGTGTGTTCGCCCAGAAGCGGCGACCGCGTGACCTCGGTCGGGCTGTCCGACAGCTTGATCGGGTTGCCGACCGTCAGGTACTTGCCGCGCGTCGGGTGATCGACCTCGACGATGGTGCCGGTCTCGCGCAGCGACTGATCCTCCGCCAGCTCCTTCATCGACAGGATGGGGCCGCAGGGGATGTCGTACTTGTTCAGAATCTCCATGACCTCGAACTTCGTCTTGGTCATGGTCCATTCTTCGACGGTCGCGAAGATGTCCTTCAGGCGCGGCAGGCGAGCGGCGGGCGTCGCGTAGTCCGGATCGGTGACCCATTCCGGCTTGCCGATGACGTCGCAGATCTTCGCCCACACGGGCGCCTGGGTGATGAAGTAGATGTAGGCGTTGGGATCGGTCTCCCAACCCTTGCACTTCAGGATCCAGCCCGGCTGGCCACCGCCCGAGGCGTTGCCGGCGCGTGGCACGGTGTCGCCGAACTCGCCGTTCGGGTACTGCGGGTATTCCTTGAGCGGGCCGCGCTCCAGCCGCTGCTGGTCGCGCAGCTTGACGCGGCAGAGGTTCAGCACGGCGTCCTGCATGGCCGCCAGCACCTTCTGGCCGCGCCCGGTCTGGGTGCGCTGGTAGAGCGCCGTCACGATGCCCAGCGCCAGATGCAGGCCGGTGCCGCTGTCGCCGATCTGGGCGCCGGTGACCATCGGCGGGCCGTCGTCGAAGCCGGTCGTCGAGGCCGAGCCGCCGGCGCACTGCGCGACGTTCTCATAGACCTTGCAGTCCTCGTAGGGACCGGGGCCGAAGCCCTTGACCGAGGCGACGATGATGCGGGGGTTCAGCTCCTGGATGCGCTCCCAGGTCAGGCCCATGCGGTCGAGCACGCCGGGGGCGAAATTCTCGACCATCACGTCGCAGATGCGCACCAGATCCTCCAGGACGCGCTTGCCGTCCGGGTTCTTGGTGTCCAGCGTGATGGACCGCTTGTTGTGGTTCAGCATGGTGAAATAGAGGCTATCGGCCTCGGGCACGTCGCGGAGCTGGCCGCGCGTGATGTCGCCCTCGCCCGGACGCTCGACCTTGATCACGTCGGCGCCGAACCACGCCAGAAGCTGCGTGCAGGTCGGACCCGACTGAACGTGGGTAAAGTCCAGAACCCGCACGCCTTCAAGAGCTTTTCCCATCGTCGTTCCTCCCGGTGGTGCTCTGTGTCTGAAAAGGGCGGCCCCACCCCTCGCTGGCAGGGCCGCCCGGCCTGGAACCGGAGAACCGGCGTCCTTAGTAACGTTCAAGCGTCAGGTCTTGGGACCCTTGCGAACGGCGCTGGTGGGGTTGAGGCTGCCGATGTTGCCGCTCTCCGACCCGGCGTTGGGGTCGATCACCGCGTTGATCAGCGTCGGCCGGCCGCTGTCCATCGCCGCGCTGACCGCGCGGTACAGCTCGTCCGGCGTCGTCACGTTGACGCCCGCGCCGCCGAAGGCCTCCATCATCTTGTCGTAGCGCGAGTCCGGAACGAAGACCATCGGCGACGGGTCCGACCCGCCCGTCGGGTTCACGTCCGTCCCCTTGTAGATGCCGTTGTTGTTGAACACCACGATGCACACCGGCAGGTTGTAGCGGCAGATCGTCTCGACCTCCATGCCCGAGAAGCCGAAGGCGCTGTCGCCTTCCACCGCCAGAACCGGCTTGCCCGACTCCACAGCCGCCGCCACCGCGAAGCCCATGCCGATGCCCATCACGCCCCAGGTCCCGACGTCCAGGCGCTTGCGCGGCTGGTGCATGTCGATGATCCCGCGCGCCAGGTCCAGCGTGTTGGCACCCTCGTTCACCAGCAGCGCCTCGGGCCGCTCCTGCACCACCCGGCGCAGCGCGCCCAGCGCGCCGTGGAAGTTCATCGGCGAGGCGTTGCTCATCAGCTTGGGCGCCATCTTGGCGATGTTCGCCTCCTTGCGCGCCGACACCGCCCCCGTCCACTCCGCCGGCGGCGGCGTCCAGCCCTTCGCCATCCCGGCGGTCAGGGCCGACACGCACGACCCGATGTCGCCGACCAGCGGCGCCACGATCGCCACGTTGCTGTCCATCTCGCGCGGCTCGATGTCGATCTGGATGAAGGTCTTCGACCCCGGCTCGCCCCAGGTCTTGCCTTTGCCGTGCGACAACAGCCAGTTCAGACGCGCGCCGACCAGGACCACCACGTCGGCGTCCTTCAGGACCATCGAGCGCGCCGCCCCCGCCGACTGCGGGTGGGTGTCGGGCAGCAGGCCCTTGGCCATGCTCATCGGCAGGAACGGGATGCCGCTCTTCTCGACCAGCTCGCGCACCGCCTCGTCGGCCTGGGCGTAGGCCGCGCCCTTGCCCAGGATGATCAGCGGCCGCTTGGCGCCCTTCAGCACCTCCAGGGCGCGCGCCACCGAGTCCGGCGAGGGCAGCTGCGCCGGGGCGGCGTCGACCACCTTGACCAGCGAGCGGGCGCCCTCGGCGGCGTCCATCACCTGCGAGAACAGCTTGGCCGGCAGGTCGAGGTAGACGCCGCCCGGACGGCCCGACACCGCGGCGCGGATCGCGCGGGCCACGGCGATGCCGATGTCCTGGGCGTGCAGCACGCGGAAGGCCGCCTTGCACAGCGGCTTGGCGATGGCCAGCTGGTCCATCTCCTCGTAGTCGCCCTGCTGGAGGTCGACGATCTCGCGCTCCGACGAGCCGGAGATCAGGATCATCGGGAAGCAGTTGGTGGTGGCGTTGGCCAGCGCGGTCAGGCCGTTGAGGAAGCCCGGCGCCGAGACGGTCATGCACACGCCCGGCTTCTTGGTGAGGAAGCCGGCGATCGCCGCGGCGTTGCCGGCGTTCTGCTCGTGGCGGAAGGAGATGACCCGCAGCCCCTCGCCCTGGGCCATGCGCAGCAGGTCGGAAATCGGGATGCCCGGCACGACGTAGAGGTTCTCGATGCCGTTGAGCTTGAGGGCATCGATGACGAGCTGGAAACCATCCGTCAGCGCCGGTTCCGCATCGGTGGCGGCCGTGGCTTGGTTGTTGAGGACTGTGACGGCTGACATAAGGGTTACTCCTCCCCGACTCTTATTCGGTTCACGATCGGTCAATCGAGAAAATCGCAGTGCTGTTCGACATGGCGGGCCAGCCCCAGCGTGTGCTCGCGCACCCGCCGCTCGGCCAGATCGGCGTCGCGCCGGGTCAGGGCGTCGATGATGTCGCGGTGCTCGACGATGGACGTCTCGGCCCGGCCGCCGCGGCGCATGGTGACGCGGCGGATGGCCCGCATGTGGATGAAGAAGCGGTCGGTCAGGTCGGCGATGAGCGTGCAGCCCGAGGCCTGGATGATCGACTGGTGGAAGGCGACGTTGGCGTCGGAATACTCCAGCACGTGGTCGGCCAGTTCGCCTTCGGCGAAGCGGTCGAAGGTCTCGTGCAGGTCGGCCATGCCGCGCTCGTCGGCGCGCTCGACGAAGAGGCGGGCGGCCATGCCCTCCAGCGCCGCGCAGACGGTGATCATCTCGATGATCTCCGCCTTGGTCTTGCGCACCACGAAGATGCCGCGCCGGGGCATGGAGCGGATGAAGCCCTCCTGCTCCAGCAGCGCCATGGCCTCGCGCACCGGGGTGCGGCTGACGCCCAGCGCCTCGCAGAGCTGGCGCTCGTCGAGGCGGATCTCGCTCGGCCCGCCGTAGATGTCCATCTGGGTGATGGCTTGGCGCAGCGCCTGGTAGGCCTTGGCCTTGAAGCTCATCCCCTGATCCAGGGGTGCGACCGAGAAACTCATCATCTGCATTGGCGTTCCCGTCCCTCTCTCTCCGCCCCCGGAATGATCCGGGGTTTCCCCGGTTGACGGGGTTTGGGCCGCGCTTTCATTGCCCCGGAGAGGGAAGCGGCTTGGATTGGAGATACGGTATACCAGATGCCAGTTCATGACAAGCGGATATGTTCGGATCGCGGACTGTTTCTTCGATGAACGACGACACGGCAATTCCTCCGCGACGGTCCGGCAATTCTGCGCCTTTTTGGCGCTTTCTGGCATATCGTATACGGTATCCACATGCCGCATGACTGGTATACCGAATCCACTGTGGTTGCGGCGGATCGCTGAGGGTACAAACGTTCTTGGAACTACACGCATTCCTCCCTGTAGATTCCCCCACCTGACGGCTCCGCGGCTTCCTGCCAGCGGAGCCTTCTTTTTTTCTCCGCCCGCAAAATTTGCCCGACTGTGGAATTTGCCCTGCGGCAAATTGGTATACCGTACACCAGACAGTTTCACCGCACTTCTCGTGTGTGTATGTTGGCTGGGTCAACGAATCAGGCAAACGGAGGAAAGCCATGAAAGCTGCGGACATCATGACCCGTCAGGTGGTCACCATCGGTCCCGACGCCACGGTGACCGAAGCCGCGAAGCGCATGCTGGAGAACCGGATCAGCGGCCTGCCCGTCTGCGATTCGAACGGGCGCCTGCTCGGCGTCATCAGCGAGGGCGACCTGCTGCGACGGACGGAGACCGGCACGGTGCGCCGGGCCTCCTGGTGGCTCGCCATGTTCGCGGGCGCGCCGAACCAGGCCGCCGACTACACCAAGTCCCACGGCCGTCACGTGCGCGACGCGATGACCGAGTCGCTGATCTCCGTCACGGAGGAGACCCCGCTCGACGAGGTGGTCCGCCTGATGGAGGGCAACCGCATCAAGCGCGTTCCGGTGCTGAACAACGGCAAGCTGGTCGGCATCGTCAGCCGCGCCAACCTGCTGCACGTCCTCGCCAGCATCGCGCCGGACGTCTCCCCCGCCGCCGCGGACGACCGCGTCGTGCGCGACCGGCTTCTGGAAACCCTGCGTGCGCAGCCCTGGGCGCCGGAGATCAGCGAAAACATCGTGGTGCGCAACGGCGTCGTGCATCTCTGGGGCAGCGTCCGCACCGAGGCGCAGCGTGACGCCATTCGCGTCGCCGCGGAGAACACCCCCGGCGTCACCCGCGTGGAGAATCACCTGATCATCGTGGATCATGTCGCCGAAGGCGCGGTCGGCTTCTGAGCCAATCACCGATGCGGCAACAAAAAAGCCCCTTCCCGGTTCGTCCGGGAAGGGGCTTTTCCTTTCAGCAGACCTTTACTCGGTGGCCTTCACGACCTCTTCGGTGACCTTCTTGGCGTCGCCGAACAGCATCATGGTGTTGGGGCGGAAGAACAGCTCGTTCTCGACGCCGGCGTAGCCGGCGGCCATGCCGCGCTTGATGAAGAACACCGTCTTGGCCTTCTCGACGTCGAGGATCGGCATGCCGTAGATCGGCGACTGCGGATCGGTCTTGGCCGCCGGGTTGGTCACGTCGTTGGCGCCGATCACGAAGGCCACGTCCGCGGTGCTGAAGTCGCGGTTGATGTCCTCCAGCTCGAACACCTCGTCGTAGGGCACGTTGGCCTCGGCCAGCAGCACGTTCATGTGCCCGGGCATGCGCCCCGCCACCGGATGGATGGCGTACTTGACCTCGACGCCCTCCTTCTTCAGCAGGTCGGCCATCTCGCGCAGCGCGTGCTGGGCCTGGGCCACCGCCATGCCGTAGCCGGGGACGATGATCACCGACTGGGCGTTCTTCATGATGTAGGCCGCGTCCTCCGGCGAGCCGGCCTTGACCGTGCCGCGCTCGCCGCCGCCGGCCGCCGCCGACGCCGCCCCGCTGTCGCCGCCGAAGCCGCCCAGGATGACGTTGAAGATCGAGCGGTTCATGCCCTTGCACATGATGTAGGACAGGATGGCGCCCGACGAGCCGACCAGCGCGCCCGTGACGATCAGCAGGTTGTTCTGCAGCGTGAAGCCGATGCCCGCCGCCGCCCAGCCCGAGTAGCTGTTCAGCATCGAGATCACCACCGGCATGTCGGCCCCGCCGATCGGCAGGATCAGCAGCAGGCCGAGCGCCAGCGACACGGCGACGATCAGCCACATCGGGGCGTCGGCGTTGCTCTGCACCAGCCAGACGATGAGCAGGATGGTCAGCACGCCGAGGGCGGCGTTGAGGTGGTGCTGGAAGGGGAAGACCAGCGGCTTGCCGGTGACCAGGCCTTGCAGCTTGGCAAACGCGACGATCGAGCCGGTGAAGGTGATGGCACCGATGGCGGTGCCGAGCGCCATCTCGACCAGCGAGCCCTTGGCGATGGCGCCGGGCACGCCGATGCCGTAGGCCTCGGGCGAGTAGAAGGCCGACAGCGCCACGAACACCGCGGCCAGACCGACCAGCGAGTGGAAGGCGGCGACGAGCTGCGGCAGGGCGGTCATCTCGATCTTCTTGGCGATGACGTAGCCGATGCCGCCGCCGATGGCGATGCCGAGCACGATCATCCAGTAGGACTGGACGATGGGCAGGGCCAGCGTGGTCAGCACGGCGATGGTCATGCCGGCCATGCCGAAGAAGTTGCCCTGGCGGGAGGTCTCCGGGCTGGACAGGCCGCGCAGGGCCATGATGAAGCAGACCGAAGCGACCAGATAGAGAAGGGCGGACAGGGTTTCCATGGTTACTTGCCCTTCTTCTTGAACATCGACAGCATGCGCTGGGTGACCAGGAAGCCGCCGAAGATGTTGACGCTGGCCAGGATGACCGCGAGGAAGCCCATGATCTTGGAGAAGCCGAACCCCGCGGGGCCGGCGGCGATCAGGGCGCCGACGATGATCACCGAGGACACCGCGTTGGTCACCGCCATCAGCGGCGAGTGCAGCGCCGGCGTCACCCGCCACACCACGTAGTAGCCGACGAAGCAGGCCAGCACGAACACCGTCAGGCCGGTGATGAAGAAATTGCCATGGCTCGCCGCGTCCAGGACGGGCGCCGGGATCGGCATCGCGTGGGTCATCTGGGCAACCTGGACCTGAAGCTCCGCCGTCTGGTTGGTCAGGGTGAGGAGCGAGTGGCGGAAGGCCTCAATCTGGCTCGCGGGATCGGGATGTTCCATGGAAGCCGCCTCCTCAGACGGTCTGGACTTCGCGGACCGTGTCCGCGAAGGCGGGATGGACGACCTGCCCATCGCGGGTGAGCGCGATGGCCTTCACGATCTCGTCGTCCCAGTTGAGCGTGACGCGACCCTTTTTGCTGTCCTCGGGGTCCTTGTCGTGCAGCGACTGCAGCAGCGCGAGCAGGTTCTTGGCGTACAAGAGCGAGGCGCTCTCGGCGATGCGGCTGGGGTAGTTGGCGTGGCCGACGATCTTCACCCCGTTCTCCGTGGTGACGACCTTGCCCAGCTCCGAGCCCTCGACGTTGCCGCCCTGCTCCACCGCCAGATCGATCAGCACCGAGCCCGGCTTCATCGACGCCACATGCTCGCGCGTCACCAGGATCGGCGCCTTGCGCCCGGGGATCAGCGCCGTGGTGATGACGATGTCCTGCTTCTTGATGTGCTCGGCCACCAGCGCCGCCTGCTGGCGCTTGTAGTCGTCCGACATCTCCTTGGCGTAGCCGCCCGCCGTCTCGGCCTGCTTGAACTCCTCGTTCTCCACCGCGACGAAGCTGCCGCCCAGCGACTGCACCTGCTCCTTGACCGCCGGACGCACGTCGGTCGCCGAGACGATGGCGCCCAGCCGCTTGGCCGTGGCGATGGCCTGCAGGCCCGCCACACCGACGCCCATGATGAAGGCGCGGGCCGGCGGCACCGTGCCCGCCGCGGTCATCATCATCGGGTAGGCGCGGCCGTACTCGCTGGCGGCATCGACCACCGCCTTGTAGCCGGCGAGGTTGGCCTGCGAGGACAGCACGTCCATGACCTGGGCGCGGGTGATGCGCGGCATGAACTCCATGGCGAAGGCGTTCACCCCGGCCGCGGCGTAGGCCGCCACGTGGTCGCGGCTGTTGTAGGGGTTGAGGATGGCGAACAGCAGCGCGCCGCGCTTGATCAGCGCCAGCTCGTCGAGGTCCCCTTCCCCGGCCAGCAGCGGGCGCTGCACCTTCAGCACGATGTCGGCATCGGCCAGAGCCGACGCGGCGTCCGGCGCGATCTCCGCGCCGGCGTCCTGGTACACCCGGTCCGGCAGGTTCGAGCCCAGACCGGCGCCGGCCTCGACCACGACGTCGAGACCGAGACCTTTGATCTTCTTGACGGTTTCCGGAGACGCCGCGACGCGATTCTCGCCCGCGCGCCGCTCCCTGGGTATGGCGATTTTCATGGTTGTTGATTGCCTCCCAAAGCAATCGGCAGGACGAGGCGTCAGCGCTCCGGCCTCGACGGCGGGCGGCCTCGGCGGGCGGCCCGCCGGTCAAATTCTCGAATGATGTCGGTGCCGGCCAGCGACGAGGCGTGGTCCGGCGTCAGGCCCGCAGGGCGGCGGAGCGGTCACCCGGGATGGATGCGGGTGACCGCCTCCGGACCACCGCCGCCGTCACGGGAAGGCTGCCCCAGGCACTGCCCAAGGCGCCGCCGTTCGTCACTGGGCCGCGGCGACGGGATAGCTGACGACCTCGCCGGCCCCGGCGTCCGGCGGGGCGGCATCGAGCTGCGCCTTGATGAGATCGCGCACGCTGACCACGCCGACCAGCGACGCGCCGTCCAGAACGGGGACGTGACGAATGGTGTGCTCGTCCATCAGCTGGAGCACGTGGCGGACGGAATCGCCCGGCGCGCAGCAGACGGGATGGTGGCTCATCACCGCCGTGACCGGCAGGGATAGGATGCCCGGCCCGCGGTCGGTCAGGCTGCGCACGATGTCGCGTTCGGAAATCACCCCGACGACCGTGTTGCCCTCGGTCCGGCAGACGTCCTTGACCACCAGCGCGCCGGTGTTTTCGGCCTTCAGAAGACGCAACGCCGTTTCCACGGTTTCGTTGATGCGCACCGTGCCGATGCGCGTCCCCTTCCGGCGGAGAATGTCTTCAACCCTCATGACGCTCCTCCTGTGAAGCGATTGTCCGGCCCCTCGGCGTTGCTTCGCTTCGTCGTTGGGGGCGTTGGTTTCTGTGTGCGGGGCCGGACGGTGTCCGCCCTACTGGGCGGCGACCGCGGGGGCGGCCTCGGACGATGCCCGCTGCGGGCGGGTGTAGCAGTCGGCGATCTCGCCGCGCTGGCGGACGAGCGCCAGGACCACGTCGATGGTCGGGGTCGCCACGCCGACCATGCGGCCCATTTCCTGGACCACCGACAGCAGGGCGTCGATCTCCATCGGACGGCCGCGCTCCAGATCCTGGAGCATCGAGGTCTTGTGCGCGCCGACCGCGCCGGCACCGTTGATGCGGCGCTCCACATCCACCCGGAAATGCACGCCCAGACGGTCGCCGATCTCCTTGGCCTCCAGCATCATCGACTTGGCGACGGCGCGGGTTTCCGGATCGGAGCAGATGACGTCCAGCGTGGCGTGGGTGAGCGCGCTGATCGGGTTGAAGCAGAGGTTGCCCCACAGTTTCAGCCAGATCTCGTCGCGGATGCGGTCGAGCACCGGGGCGCGCAGGCCGCCGGCCTCCATCGCCGCGCTGAGCTTCTTCACGCGGTCGGACTGGCTGCCGTCCGGCTCGCCCAACGAGAACTTGTCGCCGTAGATGTGCTGAATGACGCCGGGTTCGACAACTTCGGTCGCGGGGTAGACGACGCAGCCGATGGCGCGCTCCGGGCTCAGGCCGTTCCACTGGATGCCGCCGGGATCGACGGTGTCGAGCACCCGGCCTTCGAACTCGCCGCCGTTCTTGTAGAAGTACCAGTAGGGGATGCCGTTGACCGCGGTGACCACGGCGGTGTCCTTGCCGAGCAGCGGCTGGATGGCGTTGACGACGCTGGGAACGGAATGGGCCTTCAGACCGATGATGACGTAGTCCTGCGGGCCGAGTTCCGCCGCGTTGTCGGTGCAGCGGGGGTGGACGACCGTTTCTTCCTCTCCGACGATCAGCTTCACGCCGTTCTCACGCATGGCCGTGAGATGGGCGCCGCGCGCCACGAGGCTGACATCCGCGCCGGCCTGGTGGAGACGCACACCCAGATACCCGCCGATGGCCCCGGACCCAAAGATGCAGATCTTCATAACCCGTTTCCTCTCCCCCAATTATCGGCCACGCGCCGCGCAGCCTTTGCAGTAACCCCAATCAATCAGCACACCGAACAAATACGGAGTTTGGTATACCAGATACCAGATGTCAACTGGCAAAATAGACCCTGTCGAGGGAGGGGCATGATCCGGAATCGGGCGAGAATCCTGGGTTTTCCAACGAAAGTTCGAGCATGGAAAACCGGACGCCCGGCCCGTCCGGACGCCCGGTTCGCGGGTCCATCCGGTGTGTGGGATCAGGTGAGCGGCAGGACGAGCTGGAACGCCTTAACCGTCATGCGCTTGCGGTGATAGAAGCGGTGCGCGTCGCCGCGCTGGACGCCGGAGATGATTTCCATCTGGGCGCAGCCCTTTTCGCGGGCCTGACCGGCCAGCCAATCGAACAGCTTGTCGCCCAGACCGAAGGAACGGTGCTTCGGCGAGGTGACGAGGTCCTCAACATACATATAGCGACCGCGCGACAGCGTCTCGTGAACGCGGAAGCCGCCGCAGCCGGCCACCTCGCCGTCGATGCGCAGGAGCGCCATGTTGTAGCCGTCCTCCATCTGGCGGCGGATCTGGGCGGCGTAGGCGTCGGGGTCGGTCATGTGGGTGCGCAGTTCCTTCACCACCGCGTAGCTGTCGGCGATGTCTGCGTCGGTCTTCGCCAGAGCGATCTCGATGGTGTGCTGGTCGGCAGCGTTCTGTTCGGCGATCCGCTGGTCCATCGTGCGTAACTCCCGTTTTTTTGTGTGTTCGAGGGACTCTGTTCGTCTCTCTGGTATTTGGTATACCAGATAATCCGTGCAGGAAGCAACCGACCTTATGGTGCAGCTGCGCAAAGTCCCTCGAAATCACCCGGGCTTCGTCGTCCGAGCCCCGGTCAGGCGCGCATCAGGGCCTGGAGATGGGCGGCGCACCCTTCGGCGAGCCCCACCATGTCGTAGCCACCCTCCAGCACCGTCACGACCCGGCCGTCGCACAGCCGGTCCGCCGCCTCGACCAGCTTGCGCGTCGCCCATTCGAAATCCGGACCGGTGAAGTTCAGCGACGCCAGAGGGTCGCGGGCGTGGGCGTCGAATCCGGCGGAGATCAGGATCAGCTCCGGCTGGAACTCCTCCAGCGCGGGGAGGATGCGGCGCTCCATGGCTTGGCGGAACTCCACCGTCCCGGAGTGGGGCGGCAGTGGCGCGTTGACGATGTTGTCGGCGACTCCGGTCTCGCTCATCGAGCCGGTGCCGGGATAAAGCGGCGACTGATGGGTCGAAGCGAAGAACAGGTCGGCGTCGTCCCAGAACATCGCCTGGGTGCCGTTGCCGTGGTGCACGTCGTAATCGACCACGGCGACGCGGGTCAGGCCACGCCGCTTGCGGGCGTGCTCGGCACCGACCGCCACGTTGTTGAAGACGCAGAAGCCCATGGCGCGGGCCGGCTCGGCGTGATGGCCGCAGGGGCGGACGGCGCAGAAGGCGTTTTTCGCCGTCCCGTCCAGCACCGCGTCCACCGCCGCGCAGACCGCGCCGGCGGCCCGCAGAATCGCCGAGCGCGAGGTGGGCGACAGCACGGTGTCGGCGTCCAGCCGGGCATGGCCGCTGTCCGGGACCGCGTTCAGCACGGCGTCCACATAGGCCGGGTCATGGACCCAGCGCAGCTGCTCGACCTCCGCCTCCGGGGCCTCGAAGCGGGGCAGATCGCGAAACTCATCGCGGTCCAGAACCTCCCACACCACGGCGATTCGCTCGGGACGCTCCGGGTGTCCCGGGCCGGTGTCGTGCGCCAGGAAGTCCGGATGGGTGAAAATGGCGGTGGTCATCGAGTCTTCTCCTCCCCTGTACCGACGATCTGAAGCTGGTCTTCGCGCGACGGCGCGGAAGCGTCATGCCATCCCGAGTCGACGCGCGCTCTTGCCTTATATGTATACCAGATACCAGAACGGACCAAATCGCTTTGCTGACGAACCGTCAGCACTGCAACCGTCCAAGCGCAAGAACCCCTATTCAGACAAAGGCCATCAGCGCTTCCGAAGGTGGTAGAGCGGCCCTCGCACGCCGAGTCTGTTTGTTACGCTGACAAACAGCTTGCGCCGGAAACTGTATCTGGCATACCATATCTCTAATGCCAAAAACGCTCATCCCGGGAGCTTAAGCCGCCCACACCAAGCGGCCGGTTCCACGGTCAGGCCAAGGCGATGGAGACGACCCGGCACACCACGGGGAAACCTCCGGTCAAAAAAACAAAAACAACCCGACTCAAAAAAGCAAAAGACCGCTTCGCAAAGAGATCGCTTCTAGGAGGAGAGAAATGCACCAAGCCCTCACGGAGGCCCCGAAGGGGCCCCTCGGCGGCCGCTGGTTCCAGCTCGTCATCGGCGTCATCTGCATGTCGATGATCGCGAACCTGCAGTATGGCTGGACTCTGTTTGTCGAGCCCATCGACCAGAAGCATGGCTGGGGCCGTGCGGCCATCCAGGTGGCTTTCACCATCTTCGTCGTCATGGAAACCTGGCTGGTTCCCGTCGAAGGCTGGTTCGTCGACAAGTTCGGCCCGCGCATCGTCGTCCTGATCGGCGGCGTGCTCTGCGCCGCGGCCTGGGCGGTCAACTCGGTGGCCGACTCGCTCGCCATGCTCTATCTCGGCGCGGCGCTGGGCGGCATCGGTGCCGGCGGCGTCTATGGCACCTGCGTGGGCAACGCGCTGAAGTGGTTCCCCGACCGCCGCGGCCTCGCCGCCGGCCTGACCGCCGCCGGTTTCGGCGCCGGCTCGGCCCTCACGGTCGTTCCCATCGCCAACATGATCCACTCCTCGGGCTATGAAGCCACCTTCATGACCTTCGGCATCGGCCAGGGCGCGGTGATCCTCGCGCTGGCGTGGTTCCTGGCGTCGCCGAAGAAGGGTCAGGTTCCGGAGGTCACCCGCTCGGCGGTGTCGCAGACCCGCGAGAGCTACACCCCGGTCCAGATGCTGAAGACCCCGGTCTTCTGGGTCATGTACGCCATGTTCGTGATGGTGGCGGCGGGCGGCCTGATGGCGACCGCGCAGCTCGGCCCGATCGCCAAGGACTTCCACCTGGACGGCGTGCCCGTCAGCATCATGGGCCTGACCCTGCCGGCGCTGACCTTCGCCCTGTCGATCGACCGCGTGCTGAACGGCGTCACCCGCCCCTTCTTCGGCTGGGTGTCGGACCACATCGGCCGCGAGAACACGATGTTCATCGCCTTCGCTCTGGAGTGCGTCGGCATCCTGGCGCTGAACCAGTGGGGCCACAACCCCGTCGCCTTCGTGATCCTGACGGGTCTGGTGTTCTTCGCCTGGGGTGAGATCTACAGCCTGTTCCCGGCGCTGTGCGGCGACTCCTTCGGCTCGAAGTTCGCCACCACCAACGCCGGCCTGCTGTACACCGCCAAGGGCACCGCGTCGCTGGTCGTTCCCTTCGCCAACGTGGCGGTCGCCTCGACCGGCAGCTGGCAGGCGGTGTTCTTCTTCGCCGCCGCGGTCAACGGCATCGCCGCCCTGCTGGCCATCTTCGTCCTGAAGCCGATGCGCGCCCGCCAGATCAACGAGAGCCTCCCGGCCTCGAAGCTGGCGGCGGAGCCGGCCCAGTAAGGCGCCGGACGCGCCATCAGCACCCGAACGCAATCGGGCCGGGAAATTTCCCGGCCCGATTTGCTTTTGGGGAATCAGTCTCTGGGAGAAGGTCAGAGCCCGCGCGGGAAGGACGCCCAGGACGGGCCGCCCTTGATCTCCTCCTGCGCCTTGCGCGCCTTCTTCACCCGGCGGAGATGCCGGGGCGACCAGGGATCGCGGACCGGCACGCCGGCGGTGGCGACCTCGGCGGTCAGAATCCGCGCCACGACGATGGCGAATCCCGACAGCAGCATGGACAGAAGAACGATGGCGAGCATGCTTCGATTCCCGGATAAGCCACACGCGGACTCAGGCATGCCTGATTCCGCAATGCAGCATACATAGGCCGTTCGGCCAGGGAAATCGAGTCCGCCACCGCAAGCGCGGCGCTTCGCCGCGCTACAGCATCTCCAGCGGGCGCGGCCCGCGGGGCGGCGGGAAGGCCCGGTCGAGGTCCGCGAGATCCTGTTCGTCGAGCCGCAAATCGGCGGCGGCCCGGTTGTCGCGGACATGGGCGGGGTCCGACGCCTTAGGGATGGCGACCACCCCGTCCTGGCGCAGCAGCCAAGCCAGCCCGACCTGGGCCGGCGTCGCGCCGTGCCGCTCGGCGACGCGGCGAAGCTCGGGATGGCGCAGCATCCGCCCCTGCTCGATCGGCGAATAGGCCATGATCGGAATGCCCCGCCCACGGCACCAGGGCTGCAGGTCGTACTCGATTCCGCGGCGCGTCAGGTTGTAGAGGAGTTGATTGGTCTGCACCCCCTCCCCACCCGGCGTGCCGACCAACTCCTCCATATCCTGGAGATCCAGGTTGCTGACGCCCCATTGGCCGATCTTGCCGTCGCGCATCAGCGTGTCGAAGGCCGCGATCGTCTCGGAGAAGTCGTGGCTGCCGCGCCAGTGCAGCAGATAGAGGTCGATGCGGTCGGTGCGCAGACGCTTCAGGCTGCGTTCACAGGCCGCAATGGTGCCGCGCAGGCTGGCGTTCATCGGCAACACCTTGCTGACCAGGAACACCTCGTCGCGCCGCCCGGCGATGGCCTCGCCGACCACCTCCTCCGCCCCGCCGTCGGCGTACATCTCCGCCGTGTCGATCAGCGTCATGCCGAGGTCGAGGCCAAGCCGCAGCGCCGCCGCCTCCCGCGCGCGGTCGCGGCTGTCCTCGCCCATGTACCAGGTGCCCTGGCCGAGCACCGGAACGGCGGTTCCCGAAGGAAGGCGTGTCGTCGGAATGGTCATGGATGTCTCCCGTTCCCTTGGCCCCGTCGAGGGGCGTGAGGAACGTTAGTCCACGGAGCCCCCCCTGGAAACCGCCCCTTGGCGCTATTTCGGCGGGTGGGAGAAGCCGGCGACCGCGGCGCGGCGAACGGGTCGCTTACCAGACCGGCAAAGGTGCCGGACAAATGACGCCTGAAACGACAAAAGCTCAGCCAAGGGCTGAGCTTTCGAAACCGGTGCCAACCTGTGAGAAGATGGCGTCCCCAAGGGGATTCGAACCCCTGTCGCCGCCGTGAAAGGGCGGTGTCCTAGGCCTCTAGACGATGGGGACGTCGTTGGCGTGGCGGGATTACTAATGGGATGACGGGCCGAGCGCAAGCGTTTTTTCCAACTCCTTTCTACCCCGTTCGCGTATGCCCCCCATGCACCATCTCCACGGCGAATTTGTTTGCATTCACATGGTTTGGGAGGGTGCGGCGTCGTCGATCAGGAGCTGGACTCCCTCCGCCCCGTTCCAGCGGTCGATGCGCAGGACACCGGCGATGTGGAAGGGCGATCCGCGGCCCATCAGCAGGGCTTTTCCCATCTCGCTCTCCAGCGCGCGGAAGGCGATGGCCTTCAGCCGGGCGCCGTCGCCACCCTGCAGGATGCAGCGGACATGATTCGCCCCGACCACGTCGGCCCGCACCACACGGGCGTCGGTGACGGCGAAGCGCGGCTCCGCGTTGCCGGTGCCGAACGGGCCGAGCTGGTTCAGGCGGTCAACCAGGGACGTGTTCGCCGCCCCCACGGACAGCGCGCCGTCCAGTTCCAGCGTCGGCACCAGCGGGGCCGCGGCCACCTGTTCGGCGACGCGGCCGGTCAGGAAGGCCTGCAGGTCGGCCAGCTTGCTCCCGGCCACGGTGAAGCCGGCCGCCATGCGGTGCCCGCCGCCGGCCATCAGCAGCCCTTCCTGCCGCGCCGCGATCACCGCCGCCCCGAGATCGACCCCGCGCACCGAGCGGCCCGAGGCCTTGCCGATCACCGTGCCATCCGCCCCCTCCTCCAGCGCGATGACGCAGGCGGGGCGGCTGTAGCGCTCCTTCAGGCGGCTGGCGACGATGCCGATCACGCCGGGGTGCCAGCCCTCCCCCGCCACGAAGACCAACTCGGCCAGTTCCTCGGCGTGCTCCTCCAGCCGGGCCATGGCGTCGGCGAGCACGCCCTGCTCCACCGCGCGGCGCTCGGCGTTGTGGGCCTCCAGCTTCTGGGCCAGTTCCATCGCCTCCATGGGGTCGTCGGTGGAGAGCAGCCGCGCCCCGAGGTCCGACGCGCCGACGCGCCCGCCGGCGTTGACCCGCGGGCCGAGCACGAAGCCGGCGTGGTAGGCGTCCGGCTTCTCCTTGACCCCGGCGACATCGGACAAGGCGGACAGGCCGGGGTTGGCGCGCCGCGCCATCACCTTCAGCCCCTGCGCAACCAGGGCGCGGTTCAACCCCGTCAGCGGCACCACGTCGCACACCGTGCCCAGCGCCACGAGGTCGAGCCATTCCATGAGGTTCGGCTCGTTGCGGCCCGCGTAGAATCCGGCGCTGCGCAGCGCCCGGTTCACCGCCACCATGGCCAGGAAGGTGACCCCCGCCGCGCACAGCGTGCGGTAGGCGCCGTCCTCGTCCAGCCGGTTCGGGTTGACCAGGGCGACGGCCGGCGGCAGGCGCGGTTCCGCCGCGTGATGGTCGAGCACCACCACCTCCAGCCCGGCCTCCGCCGCCGCCTCCAGGGCCGCGAAGGCGGAGATGCCGCAATCCACCGTCACGACCAGCCGCACGCCCTCGGCCTTCAGCCGCAGCAGCGCCGGGCCGTTGGGGCCGTAGCCCTCCTTCATGCGGTCGGGCACGTAGATGCGCAGATCCGCTCCCACCGCCCGGAAGAAGCGCCGCAGCAGCGCGGAGGAGGTGGCGCCGTCCACGTCATAGTCGCCGAAGACGGCCACCGGCTCGCCATCCATGATCGCGCGGGCGATGCGCTCCGCGGCGATGTCCATGTCCTTGAAGCGGGAGGGGTCGGGAAGCAGCGCCTTCAGCGTCGGGTTCAGGAAGCCGTCGCACGCCTCCTCGGTCACCCCGCGGGCGGCGAGCACCCGCCCGACGATCTCCGGCAGCCCCCGCCCCTGCGCCAGCCCCCAGGCCAGCCGCTCGTCGTAGGGCCGCGCCTGCCAGCGCTTGCCGGACAGGGAATGGGCGACGTTCAGGAAGGGGGGAACGGTGTCGGTCATGCTGCCCAGGATGCCACGGATCGGAATGGCCGAAGCCATAGCAGAAGTAGGGCGGCGGGGGCCAGCGGGTGGGGTTGGCCCTGTACCTCGGGCAGCTCCGCCAAGCATGGCGCAGTCTTCCGAAGGGACTGCCCCCACCCCGGCCCTCCCCCGCTGGGCGGGGGAGGGAGGCAGGAGTTTTGCGGACGTGCGGCGGAGTTCCCTCCCCCGCCCAGCGGGGGAGGGTTAGGGTGGGGGCAAACCGGGAGGCAGATGCTCTACCCCTTCAGCCCTCCGACTCAGCGGGAAATGGCTGCCGAAACCGTAACCCCGGTCCCTTCCCGTCCGCCTCGCCAATGAATTCGATGCCGCCGGCCTCCAATGCTTGGCGCAAGGTTAGAACGGTTCGCGGGAGCAAACGGTCGCCACGTTCGAAACGGGCAACCGTGCTAGCCGACACATCCGCTTTCTGTGCCAGATCACGCACGCCCCAGTTCAATGCGACACGGGCAAGCTTGCACTGGATCGGGAAAATTGACAACCCTGTTCCGATTTCGGCACTTGACTGCATTCTTGGCTATCGGCAGTATGGCGTTGAAGGTGAAACAAGCCGCACACACGGCTCGATCGCTGCACCACTCCTTTGCTCACTTACAGAGGCTCAGATCATGGTGGATTCTGAGGATAGCACAGCTTTGCCCGCGTTATCCCACCCTGCCCTCGGTCTGGGCTTTGTTCGCCTGCCCGTGCGGACGGACTCGCCGGGATTGCGGGATCTGGACGTGCTGACAGCACCGCTCGCTCACTGGGACCGGGTGCCGGAGGCCGGAGCCGTGCGGGCCATGGCGGCAGCGAAAGAGCGACTCCAGCGATTGGAACCGCGCTGCTTGGGCGACGCCGTGGCGCTGCTGATGACCGTCACGGTGGCCGGGGGCGATTGCACGCCGCCCGAAACGGTGGCGATGATCACGCGGTCGGTGGCTTTCCTCACGGCTGACGCGCCCCACTTGCGGCGCCCTGAGTTGGAACATCTGGTGCTCGCTTACGCCATGCACATGCATCGGTGAAGAACGGCACCCCACCACTGTCGCCCACTATTTGTTAGGGCGCTTCTGCAAACCGGTGCCGGGTTGCGAATGCTTCTGCCTGGAAGACCTGTTGGCGGTTGAGCGCCGCTGTTAGCGTACGGGCTTTCCATTCTTGCAAGGCGGGAAAGCGCAGTGTCGACTGGAGCCTAGCCTGGACGCGGAACAGGAAAACGGAGCATTGCCTGAATCCCACCTTCCGTTCGGGACTGTATGTCCAGCTTGCCTCGAAGCTGCAACGCCAGCTGCTGCACGATCTGACGCCCGAGACCCGTCCCTTTCGGCTGGTCCGAGGTGAACCCGACGCCGTTGTCGCTGACGCACAGAACGTACTCGTCTGCCTCCTGGCGAAACGAGAGATCAACCCAGCCTGCCTGCGCGTCGGGGAAGGCGTACTTGACCGCGTTGGTAACGAGTTCGTTGGCAATGGTGCCGACAGCGACAGCCGTGTTCATGTCCAAGTCCACGCTGTCCGCGCGGGCGCTCAAGGCAATCGGTCGCACGCCCACCATGCCCAGCTGGAGGTCCTCCACCAAGCTCTCCAGAAACTCCTTTACGTTCACGATGCTCGCCCCATCGACCCGGCGCAGGCGGCCATAAATGCGGGCCAACACACCGATGCGCTCAATGGTCCCTTGCATCATCGCTTGGGCGTTTTCCGGCCGCATGGCCGCCAAGGTCAGCTGGGCGGAGATCATTTGGAGATCGTTGCGGATGCGGTGATGGATCTCCTGCAGCATGAGATCCTTTTCCCGATCTGACGCAGCCAGCTTTTCCCAGGACTGGCACAGCTCCTCGAGCGTTGTGCGCAGCATTTCCGTGATCGCGGCGATACCAAGCCCCAGGCCGACATAGATCATGAAGGCCAACTGGTCGCCATGATCGGCGATCCAGAGATCACCCCGCGGTTCCATGAACAACCACGCCGCGAAACCACCAGATAGGAGTACGGCGATAAAACCAGACGCGCGGTCGAACAGCAGTGAGACCAGGAAAATTGCAGGGATGTATAGAAGGAAGGGGTATTTGCTTAGGATGGGCTCAAGCACGTAACGCAACAGCGTCGTGATAGCAATGATCACGGCTGTAACCCCGTATCGCACCCAGATCGATTGTGGGTCCTTGGGGAGGAACTGAAGAAGCAGGTTTTCCATACCTTAATCCGATCAAGCCGGCAGACGGGTATGGACAACACCTGAGGGCCGTCTTCGGTCACAGGACGGATGTTCCGGAAAACGGTGGGCCTCGGCTTCCTCGCCCCCATCTGGTTCGGATGGTACGCCTTGAGTTGACGAAACCGGAACGGCTGGTCGCCGACAAAGCCTGCAGCAGCGGCGTGATCTGCCGCGCCCTGCACCGCCGCGGCATCCAGCCAGCGATCCCGACCAAGAGAAACGAGCGCCCGGAGCCAACGTTTGATCGCACCGCCTATCGCGAGTGTAACCGTGTGGAGCGCCTGATCGGCCTGTTGAAGCAGTTCCGCCGGATCGCCACCCGGTACAAGAAGCGCGCCGCCAACTACCTCGCTATGATCACCGTCGCCGCCATCCTTCTATGGCTCTGACCTTTGCAGAAGCGCCCCAACACAAAGGCAGTGGATTTATTTGCTGCGCCGCAACTTGAGGCAGGTCATTGCGGAGGCAGAAGAGTCTTGCTCCACTGCGGGTACCAATCCGCGGAGGAGGGAACCATGATCACCACGGCGATCTTTCCGGCCCGCTACGTCCAGGGCAACGGCGCCCTCGACAGTCTGGGCGAGGATCTGGCCCGGTTGGGCAAGACGGTTCTGGCCGTCACCGACAGTTTCGTCCTGAAGACGCTGAAAGGCCGGCTGGTCGAGGCCGCCGCTGGGCGCGTCGAGATGAACATCCAGGAATTCCGTGGCGAGTGCTCCGACGAGGAGATCGAGCGGCTGACCGGCCTCGCCCGCGCCATGGGCGCCGACGTCGTGGCCGGCATCGGCGGCGGCAAGGCGCTCGACACCGCCAAGGCGGTCGCCCACGCACTGAACGCGCGCACCGCCATCGTCCCGACGCTCGCCTCCACCGACGCGCCGTGCAGCGCCCTGTCGGTGATCTACACGCCGGAGGGGGCGTTCAAGCGCTACCTCGTGCTGCCGCGCAACCCCGACCTCGTGCTGGTCGACACCGGTGTGGTGGCGAGCGCGCCGGTGCGCTTCCTCGTCTCCGGCATGGGCGACGCCCTGTCCACCTGGTTCGAGGCGGAGGACTGCCGCATCAAGCGCGGCGGCAACATGACCGGACGCGTCGGCCCGATGACCGCCTTCGCGCTGGCCCGGCTGTGCTACGACACGCTTCTGGAGTATGGCGTGCTCGCCAAATCGGCCTGCGAGCAGGGCGTGGTCACCCCGGCGCTGGAGCGCATCGTCGAGGCCAACACGCTGCTGAGCGGGCTGGGCTTCGAGAGCGGCGGACTGGCGGCGGCGCACGCCGTCCACAACGGCCTGACCGCGCTGGAGGAAACGCACCATTGCTGGCACGGCGAAAAGGTCGCCTTCGGCACGCTGACCCTGCTGATCCTGACCGATCGGCCGCCCGCGGTGCTGGACGAGGTCTACGGCTTCTGCAAGGCGGTGGGGCTGCCGACGACGCTGGCCGAGATCGGCCTTGCCGGCGTGTCGGACGAGCGGCTCCTGTTGGCGGCGGAGCGGGCCTGCGCCGAGGGCGAGACCATCCACAACGAGCCACACGAGATCACCCCGCAGCGCGTCCTGGCCGCCATGAAGGCCGCCGACGCCGAGGGACGGCGGCGGAAGGGCCTGTAGTCTCCGAAAAAGGAGAAATCTCCAAAAAAGAAAGGGGCGCGCGGCGGATGGCCGCGCGCCCCTTTTTTTTCCTTAAGCGGCCTTACGCCATGCTCGGCTTGCGCTGCAGGTTGTGGTGCGCCTCGACGTAGCGCACGGTGCCCGACTTGGAGCGCATGATCACCGAGTGGGTGGTCGCGCCGCCGGGGAAGCGGCGGACGCCGCGCAGCATGGCGCCGTCGGTCACGCCGGTCGCGGCGAACATGACGTTGCCGCTGGCCAGCTCGGTCAGGCTGTACTTCTTGTTCAGGTCCTTGACGCCCCAACGGGCGGCGCGGGCCTTCTCGTCGTCGTTGCGGAACAGCAGACGGCCCTGGAACTGGCCGCCGATGCAACGCAGCGCCGCCGCGGCCAGAACGCCTTCCGGCGCGCCGCCGGAGCCGACATACATGTCGACGCCGGTGCCGGCCTGGCTGGTGGCGATCACGCCCGACACGTCGCCGTCGTTGATCAGCATGATGCGCGCGCCGGCCTCGCGGACGCGGGCGATCAGCTCGGCGTGGCGCGGACGGTTCAGGATGCAGACCAGCAGCTCCTGCACCTCGGTGCCCTTGGCCTTGGCCAGCGCCTTGAGGTTGTTGGCCGGCGTCTCGTCGAGATCGACCACGCCTTCCGGCAGGCCGGAACCGACGGCGATCTTGTCCATGTAGACGTCGGGGGCGTTCAGGAAGCCGCCCTCGTCCGCCATGGCGATGACGGCCAACGAATTCGGGCCGCCGGTGGCGCAGATGGTGGTGCCTTCCAGCGGGTCGAGCGCGATGTCGACCTTCGGCCCGCGGCCGATGCCGGCGCCGACCTTCTCGCCGATGTAGAGCATGGGCGCCTCGTCGCGCTCGCCCTCGCCGATCACGACGGTGCCGTCGATGTAGAGGGTGTTGAGCGCCTGGCGCATGGCGTCGACCGCGGCCTGGTCGGCAAGCTTCTCGTCACCGCGGCCCATCAGCAGCGACGCGGACAGCGCGGCGGCCTCGGTGACGCGGACGGCTTCCAGAGCCAGGTTCCGGTCCATACCGGACAGGTCGACATGAACGGACATGGTGTTCTCCCCCGAATCGATGCTCGGTTCTTCTATGGTTCGGTCAAAACTGTTCGATGCGGATCATACGCGGCGGCTCGACCACCGACTCCTTATCGGCGATGGTGGCAAGCGCGCGCTGCATGGCCGCCTCTTCGGTGTCATGGGTGGTCAGGACCACCGGCACCGCTTCACCGGGGGCGCGCCCGCGCTGCAGGAACTGCTCCATGGAGACGTTCTGGTCGCGCATCGCCGCCGCAACATCCGCTATCACGCCGGGACGGTCCACGACCATCAGGCGTACGTAGTACGACCCCCGGCGCGCCTCCATCGGCGACGGCTGCGCCTCGGAAAGCTGGGCCGCCGGCACGCCGAAGGTGGGGGTGGAGCGCCCGCGGGCGATGTCGATCAGGTCGGCGACCACGGCCGAGGCCGTCGGTCCCTCGCCCGCGCCGCGGCCGACGAACAGCACGCGGTCCACGAAGTCGCCCTGGGCGATCACGGCGTTGAACACGCCGTCCACCGCCGCGATGGGCGCCGCCTTCGGCACCATGCAGGGGTGCACGCGCTGCTCGATCCCGTGATCGGTGCGCCGGGCGATGCCCAGCAGCTTGATCCGGTAGCCGAGCGCGTCGGCGTAGTCGAAGTCCACCGCCGAGACATGGCGGATGCCCTCGACATGGACGCTCTTGAAGTCCACCGGCGTGCCGAAGGCCACCGAGGTCAGGATCGCCAGCTTGTGCGCCGCGTCCACACCGTCGATGTCGAAGCTCGGGTCGGCTTCCGCGTAGCCCAGCTTCTGCGCGTCGGCCAGCACGTCCGCGAAATCGCGGCCGGTGGTGCGCATCTCGGTGAGGATGTAGTTGCAGGTGCCGTTGAGGATGCCGTGCACCTCCGACACCCGGTTGGCCGCCAATCCCTCGCGCAGCCCCTTGATGATCGGGATGCCGCCGGCCACCGCCGCCTCGAAGCCGATGGCGAGGCCGGCGGCCTCCGCCTTGGCCGCGAGCGCGGTGCCGTGATGGGCGAGCAGCGCCTTGTTGGCGGTGACGACGTGGCGTCCCCGCTCCAGCGCCAGCTCGACGGTCTCCTTCGCCGCCCCTTCGGACCCGCCGATCAGCTCGACCACCACATCCACGCCGGGATGGGCGGCGAGCGCCACCGGGTCGTCGTACCATTCGGCCTTCGACAGGTCGACGCCGCGGTCCTTGCCGCGCGAGCGGGCGCTGACCGCCACCACCTCGATGCGGCGGCCGCAGCGCTGCTCGATCAGGTCGGCCTGCCGCTCCAGAAGCTTCAGAACGCCCGCGCCGACCGTGCCCAGGCCCGCGACGGCGATTTTCAGGGGGCCTGTTTTGTGGGAGTCGGACATCAGACTTTCGCTTTCTCCGGGTCGAGGAGGGCGGCGCGCGCCGCCGGGTCCTTGCTCGCCGCCGCACCGGCGGCGTTGGAGCGGAAGAACTCCTTGATGTTGCGGGTCGCCTGACGGATGCGGTGGACGTTCTCCACCAGCGCCAGACGGACATGGCCGTCGCCGTACTCGCCGAAACCGATGCCCGGCGCCACGGCCACCTTGGCCTCCTGCAGCAGCAGCTTGGAGAATTCCAGCGAGCCGAGATGGGCGAAGGGCTCCGGAATCGGCGCCCAGGCGAACATCGAGGCCGACGGGCTCGGCACCGTCCAGCCGGCCGAGGCCAGACCCTCGATCATCACGTCGCGGCGCTGGCGGTACATGGTGCGCACCTGCTCCACGCACTCCTGCGGGCCGTTCAGCGCGGCGGTCGCGGCGACCTGGATCGGCGTGAAGGCGCCGTAGTCCAGATACGACTTGATGCGGGCCAGCGCGGTGATGAGCTTCTTGTTTCCGGTGGCGAAGCCGATGCGCCAGCCGGCCATCGAATAGGTCTTCGACATCGAGGTGAATTCGACGGCCACCTCGCGCGCTTCCGGGATCTCCAGGATCGAGGGCGGCGGCTCACCGTCGAAGAACACCTCGGCGTAGGCCAGATCCGACAGGATGTAGATGCCGTGCTTGCGGCAGAACTCGACGATCGGGCGGTAGAAGTCGAGGCCGACCACCTCCGCCGTCGGGTTGGACGGGTAGTTCAGCACCAGCGCCAGCGGCTTCGGCACGCTGTGGCGCACGGCGCGCTCCAGCATGATCATGAAGCTGTCGATGTCGGTGGAGGTGCCGTTGGCCTGCCCCACCGGCAGATGGCGCACCGAGGCGCCGGCCAGGATGAAGCCGAAGGGATGGATCGGGTAGCTGGGGTTCGGCACCAGGATGATGTCGCCGGGGCTGGTGATCGCCTGGGCGAGGTTGGCCAAGCCCTCCTTCGACCCGATGGTGACGATGCACTCCGACTCCGGATCGACGTCCACGTTGAAGCGGCGCTTGTAATAGGCCGCGTGCGCCTTGCGCAGGCCTGGGATGCCGCGGGAGTTCGAGTAGCGGTGCGTCTTGGGATCGCGCACGGCCTCGATCAGCTTATCGACGATATGCTGGGGCGTCGGCTGGTCCGGGTTGCCCATGCCGAGGTCGATGATGTCCTCGCCGGCAGCTCGGGCTCGCGCCTTCATGGCGTTCACTTCGGCGAAGACGTAGGGCGGAAGCCGCTTGATCCGGTGGAATTCTGAATCGCTCATGGACGCTCCGAAGCCTTGTCCGGCCACGCCACGAACCCATATTTGCGGACCGGGACCACTTATCTACCGCCCCGCATCTTCAGAAGCGAGGTAAAATTCGCGTCCGGCCGCATTCCTGCGCTGCCTGAGGCATACCGGACGCCGAAGCCCATCTTCAGCCTCCCTTGCGGCCGGAAGCCCGACGCTGGTGCAGCGCCTCCTCGATCTCCTCGCCGCCGGCGCCGACCAGGGCGACGGGGTCCACGGCGACCTCCAGATCCTCCGGCCGGGCGGGCTTGGCCGGGTGGCCGCGCCGGGACGCCGGCACGCGCAGCAGCGCGTAGGACAGCAGCGACAGCGCGGCGAGGCCCGGCATGATGGCCGTCGTCGCGGTGTAGGGATCGGCGAACAGGGCGGCCACCGCCGTGCCGGCCAGCCCGCCGCCGATCTGCATGAAGCCGATCAGGGCCGACGCCGCCCCGGCCATGCGGGGGAAGCCGGCCAGAGCGTCGCTGGTGGCCCCGGGCATGACCAGGGCGATGCCGAAGGCCCAGACGGCGGTCGGCCCCATCACGCTCGCCACGGTCGGCTCGCCGGTCAGGGGCGCCAGGGCAAAGCCGAGCCCGCCCACGGCCACGCAGGCCAGCCCGTAGGGGATCAGCCGCATCGCGTCCACCCGGCGCAGCAGCCGCCCCGCCAGGGTCGCTCCCAGCGTGTAGGAGCCGGTCTGCAGCAGCATGGCGAAGCCGAAGACGGTCGGGCTCAGCCCCACCCGCTCGATCATCACGAAGGGCAGCAGCGCCGCCATGGTGTAGAGGCCGCCCAGCGTCGTGCCGAGCACCAGCCCCGCCCGCATGAAGCGCCGGTCGGTCAGCAGGGTCCGGTAGTTGCGGATCACCGGGCCGGGCCGGGCCGCCGTGCGGTCGCGCGTCCGGTTGGTCTCCGCCGTGCCCAGCGCGAAGACCGTCAGCACGGCGAGGCCGTAGAGCGTCATCACCACGAAGATGGCGTGCCAGCCCACCGTGCCGAGGATCACCCCGCCCAGCGTCGGCGCCACCGCCGGCACGATGGCCAGCATCAGCCCGATCAGGTTCAGGATGCGCGCCGACCGCTGGCCGGTGAACTGGTCACGCACGATGGCGCGGGAAATGGCAATACCCGCCGCCGCCCCGATGCCCTGCAGCGCCCGGCCGACCAGAAGCCATTCGATGCTGCCCGACAGCGCCGCCACGACGCTGCCCAGGACGTAGGTGACGAAGAAGCCCAAGGCGACCGGCCGCCGCCCGTAGGCGTCGGACAGCGGCCCGCAGGCGAGCTGGGAAAAGGCGAAGCCGAAGAAATAGACGGAGAGCGTCAGCTTCAGCGCCGCCGGTGTGGTCTGGAACGCCTCCACCAGCATCGGCAGGGCCGGCGTGTAGAGCGCGAGGCTGAGCGGCCCCAGCGTGACGATCAGCGTTCCGATGACGGCCGTCCGCGTCTCCGTCATGGCGGGCGCGTCGGTCTGCACGGGAGGACGGCTCATTGGCCGGCCCCGCCGCGGTCGTCGGCGATCATGCGGTTGCGCAGGCGGCCCAGCATGTCCTTGAGCAGGACGATCTCTTCCGCCGAAAGGTCGGCCATGGCCGACTCGCGCTCGGTGCGGAAGGCCTCCAGGACCTGGAGCGCCAGCGGCTCGGCCTGCGGGGTCGGCTGGACGATCTTGGCGCGGCGGTCCGCCGGGTCCGGCTCGCGGACCACCAGCCCGCGCGCCTCCAGCCGGTCGAGGAAGCCGACCAGGGTCATCGGCTCCACCCACATGTGGGTCGCCAGCACCGACTGGCGCGAGCCGGGGTGGCGGCAGACATAGACCAGCGCCCGCGCCTCCCCCGCCGTGAGGCCGAGCCGGGCGTCGTCCAGGGCACGGTCGAACCGCGCGCGCAGAAGCCGCGCGCAGTCGATCAGGATCATTCCGAAGGGGGATTCATCAAGCATCCCTTATTGTAAGGGCGCCTTATGATTTCCAGCAACCACGGGCGGCGCAGGGCGGTCATGCTGCGACGCCATGGCCGTGCAGCGGCATGACCGCCCAAGCTGAAGCGAAGCCGACGCGCCAAATAGTCGCAGCATGAAAATCTGTTGCGGACCCGCCGCCGCAAGACGTAGTTTTTCCACCTTGGCAGCAGCAATGGGTGCTCCGTGGTCCGCGCCACCGCCTTCGTAACTGCGCATCGACCGGACGAAGACCGGCGCGTCCCTTTCCTTCAAAGGGATGCCATCAGAGGCCGAAGGACGCTCCGCATAGGTATACTTACGGATTACTGGCAGCGCCCGCCTTTTGCTACACCCCAGCCCTCAATTGGGCTTTCCGGGGGCGGGCTTCCCGGCGCTTGGCTGTCCAGGCGTGATGTCCGGCGGCGGGGGAACGTCCATGGGGGTCGGCAGCATGGTCTTGGCGGCCGCACGGTCCTGGGCCAGACGGTCAAGGTCCTGCTGGCGCTGCGCTTCCGTCCGCAGATCGGTGGGGCGCGGCGGAACGGTGCCGAGATTGGGGTATTCCCGGTTCTGGCCGGACATGCCGCGCACCGGCGACTCCTGGCTGGGTACGTCGCGGCCGGTCACGGCACCGACCAGCCCGGTGTCGAGCACGCGGTCGCTGCAGGCCGGCAGAGCGAGAACAACCAGGACGGACAGCGCCGGACCCAGCCGGCCCGCCTTCGCAACCACGCCGCGTCGGATACCCGTTTCCATTCTGCGAACCCCACATCCGAACCCATCCGGCCGCTTGAACGGTGGTGGGCGAAATGAAATCTTCATACGAGAGGTGTATGACGGACCCCGGCTCGAACGGACATGGCATAAGCTGTCCGGGATGCCAGGACCGGAACGCACTCCGACCGAACAGACTTCCGGCAGGCACTGTATAAACCGCACAACGTCCCTCCTGAAGCCTAAAACTCGCCTAAAGAAGAAGGACCGCACCAATGGCCGAAAACCAGGCCCCTGACGTCAAGCTTCCCGACCCGGTGGAGATGTCGCGGGCGATGACCCGCATCGCCGAGCAGAGCCAGCGGCTGGTCACCGAATTCCTGTCCCGTCAGGCCTCGGACGGCGTCGGCGCGAAGAACCCCGACCCGATGGGCGTCGGCCATGCGTTCCTGGAAATGACCACGCGCATGATGGCCGATCCGGCCAAGCTGATGAAGGCGCAGATGACGCTGTGGCAGGACTACCTGACCCTGTGGCAGCGCACCACCCAGCGCTTCTTCGGCCAGGAGGCCCAGCCGGTCATCGCCCCGGCGAAGGACGACCGCCGCTTCAAGGATTCGGCCTGGGACGAGAACACCCTGTTCGACTTCATCAAGCAGTCCTACCTGCTGTCGGCCCGGTGGATGCAGTCGACGGTCAACGAGGTGGATGGGCTGGACGACCACACGGCCAAGAAGGTCGACTTCTACACCCGCCAGTTCGTCGACGCGATGGCGCCCTCCAACTTCGTCATGACGAACCCGGAGGTGCTGCGCACGACCATCGAGACGGGCGGCGAGAACCTCGTCAAGGGCCTGGAGCACCTGCTGAAGGACCTGGAGCGCGGCAAGGGCGAGCTGCGCATCTCCATGACCGACTACGACGCCTTCCAGGTCGGCAAGAACATCGCCGTCACCCCGGGCAAGGTCGTCTTCCAGACCGATCTGATGCAGCTCATCCAGTACACCCCGACCACGCCGGAGGTGAACAAGCGGCCGCTGATGATCGTGCCGCCCTGGATCAACAAGTACTACATCCTGGATCTGCGCGAGAAGAACAGCTTCATCAAGTGGGCGGTGGACCAGGGCCACAGCGTCTTCGTCCTGTCCTGGGTGAACCCGGATGAGAAGCTGGCCCAGAAGGGCTTCGAAGACTACATGTTCGAAGGCGTTCTGGCCGCGCTGGACGCCATCGAGAAGGTGACCGGCGAGAAGGACGTGAACGCCATCGGCTACTGCCTGGGCGGCACGCTGCTGGCCTCCACCCTGTCCTACATGGCCGCCAAGAAGGACGACCGCATCAAGTCGGCCACCTTCTTCACCACCATGCTGGACTTCACCGAAGCCGGCGAGCTGTCGGTCTTCATCGACGAGGAGCAGCTCACCATGATCGAGAGCCAGATGGCCCAGCAGGGCTACCTGGACGGCTCGAAGATGGCGACCACCTTCAACATGCTGCGCGCCAACGACCTGATCTGGTCGTTCGTGGTGAACAACTACCTGCTCGGCAAGGACCCGTTCCCGTTCGACCTGCTCTACTGGAACAGCGATTCGACCCGCATGCCGGCGGCGATGCACAGCTTCTACCTGCGCAACATGTACCAGAAGAACCTGCTGGCGAAGCCGGGCGCGGTGTCGCTGGGCGGCGTGCCGATCGACCTGCGCAACGTGAAGACCCCGTCCTTCTTCCTGTCGGCGCGCGAGGACCACATCGCGCCGTGGAAGTCCACCTACATGGGCGCCCACCTGTTCTCCGGCCCGGTGAAGTTCGTGCTGGCGGCCTCCGGCCACATCGCCGGCGTGGTGAACCCGCCGGCTGCCGGCAAGTACTGCTACTGGACCAACGCCAAGCTGCCGAAGGCCTCGGACGACTGGCTGGCGTCGTCGGAGCAGACCCCCGGCTCCTGGTGGCCGGAGTGGAACAGCTGGGTCTCCACCTTCTCCGAAGGCAAGGTCCCGGCGCGCAACCCGGAAAAGGGCGGCCTGCCCGTTCTGGAAGACGCCCCCGGCTCCTACGCCAAGGTGCGCATCGTCTGATGCCCCGAATCCGGAGGGCGGTTTGCCGCCCTCCGGATGCCCGGGACCGTCGGAGCGGCGGGCCACAAGAGATGGCCCATAAGAAAAGGCCCCGGACAAATGTCCGGGGCCTTTTCCTTTGTCGGCGAAAGCCCCGGACCGAAGTCCGGGGCTCCGTGTCCCGAAAGGGAACCTGCGCCTTACGACGACGGGGCGTTCGCACCGCGCGGCAGGATCTGCGCACGACGGTTGGACGGCTCGCGGACGTTCGGGCCGGTCTGCACCAGGAGCTGGCTCTCGCCCTTGCCCTCGGTGGTGATGGCGCCGGCGGCGATGCCCTTGGAGACGAGGGCCTGCTTCACCGCCTCGGCGCGACGCACCGACAGACGCTGGTTGTAGGCCGGCGAACCCGAGGTGTCGGTGTGGCCGACGACATGGACGCGGGCGTTGGCGCCCTTGCCGATGGCGGCGGCCGCATCGCCGATCACGCGATCGGCGGCCGGGGTGACGTTGGCCTTATCCCAGTCGAAGAACACGAGGTATTCGGTCTGGGCGCGGGCGGCCGGGGCCGGGGCAACCGCCGGAGCGGCGGCCGGCGGGCACTTGAAGCTGCCCTGGTGGGTGGCGTAGCCGCCATCCGCCGTGCGGACCGGGGTGTCGTTCCAGCCGATGACCGGGTTGCACCACTCGGCGGTGTCGGCGCTCTGGGCCTGAGCCCCGGCGGTCAGGCCGAAAGCGACGACGGCGGCCGGCACGACGGCCATGGTAGCGCGGAAGAAGCTGTTCATTTCTCCACTCCCTTAGAGACACACTCCCTACCGCTTGGTTCGCGGAGGACGAATCGCACAAACGATAGGACATATCGCGTGCATGTAACGTGACAAAACGCGAAACATGTGGGGTTTGTCCACGTACAAACATACCCTCCGGAAGTCCTACACGTTTCGTGCCGGTGTCACTGTTGCTAGTATGCCACAGTGCTGCGACGCACTAAAGAGGTATTAGCCTTCTCTGTAGATTTGAGCAAGCCGCACGTAGTTCCGGATGTTTACCGGGAAGAAAGATGTGTCCTTTTCCGTAAGTGCACGCACGGGTCTTGCGGGACTTCCGGCCCAAAGTTGCCCCGTTGCCACACGCTTCCCAGGGGTCACCAGAGCCCCGGCGGCCACCATGGCCCCCGACTCGACGTAGGCACCGTCCATGACGCAGGCCTGCATGCCGATGAAGCAGCCGCCCTCCAGCGTGCAGGCGTGCAACAGGGCCATGTGACCGATCGACACGTCGTCGCCGATGTAGGTCCCCTGCCCCGCCGACGCGACGTGAATCACGGTACCGTCCTGGATGTTGGTGCGCGCACCGATTCGGATCTCGTTCACGTCGCCGCGGATCGTGCAGCCGAACCAGACACTGCTGCCCGGCCCGATCTCCACATCGCCGATGACCGAGGCCGTCGGCGCCACATAGACGCTGGGGTCGATCTTCGGGTGCGTGCCCTGGAAGGGCAATATCAGGCCGGACATCGCAGGCAATTTTTCCTCGGGCTGTTTCTCTTCTGTCACGGGAACAGCGGAGCCTGCTCCAGGCCGGTCGTCTCGCCCAGGCCGAACATGACGTTCATGTTCTGGATGGCTTGGCCGGAGGCGCCCTTCACCAGATTGTCGATGACCGAGACGATGATGGCGCCGCGCGGGGTGCGGTCGGGGAAGACGCCGATCAGCGCCTGGTTGGAGGCGCGGACGTGGCGGGTCGCCGGGGCGATGCCCGCCGCCGTGACGTTCACGAAGGGCTCCGATTCGTAGCGCGCGGTCAGGGTGGCGCGCAGGTCGTCGGCGGTGACCCCGTCGGCCATGCGGACGTAGATCGTCGCCATCATGCCGCGGTTCATCGGGACGAGGTGCGGCGTGAAGCTGACCGTCACCGGACGCCCGGCGGCCAGCCGCAACTCCTGCTCGATCTCCGGCATGTGGCGGTGATGGCCGACGCCGTAGGCGTTGAAGCCCTCCGACACCTCGGTGAAGAGATTCTGCTGCTTGGCGTCGCGCCCGGCGCCGGACACGCCCGACTTGGCGTCGATCACGATGCCGCCCGGCTCGATCATCTCATCCATCAGCAGCGGCAGCAAAGCCAGCAGCGAGCAGGTCGGGTAGCAGCCGGGGTTGGCGACCACGCGGGCCTTGCGCACGCCCTGCCGGTTGAACTCGGTCAGCCCGTAGGCGACCTCCTTCTGAAGCTCCACGGCGCGGTGCTCATGCCCGTACCAGGTGGCGTATTCGGCGGGGTCGGACAGGCGGAAGTCGGCGGACAGGTCCACCACCTTGATGTGGCGCGGCAGGCCGGCGATGACCTCCTGCGTGGTGCCGTGCGGCAGGGCGCAGAAGACGGCGTCCAGCTTGTCCCAGGCGACCTCCTCGATCTTCACGAGGCCGGGCAGGTTGAACTGGCCCAGATGCGGGAACACCTCCGCCATGGGCTTCCCCGCCTGTCGCTCGGCCGTCAGCGCGCAGATCTCCACGCCGGGATGGCGGAGAAGCATGCGCACCAGCTCGGCGCCGGTGTAACCGGACGCGCCAAGAATGCCGACGCGGATGGGGGAAGTGCTGTTGGCCATGGACGCTGTTCCTTTTGACGCACGGGGATGGGCACGGAACGGTGAAGACGAATGAAACAGACCTGAAACAAAAAAGGGGCGTCCCGTCGGGACGCCCCTCGCTTGTACAGCAGTAACGCGGGTCCGCGGTAGGCTTTAGCGCTTCGAGAACTGGAAGCTGCGGCGGGCCTTGGCCTTGCCGTACTTCTTACGCTCGACGACGCGGGCGTCGCGGGTCAGGAAGCCGGCGGCCTTCAGCGGCGGACGGAGCGCCGGCTCGAAGTAGGTCAGCGCCTTGGAGATGCCGTGACGGACCGCACCGGCCTGACCGGACAGACCACCGCCGGCCACCGTGACCATCACGTCGAACTGGTCGGCGCGGTCGGTGATGCCGAACGGCTGGGCGATCATCATGCGCAGCACGGGGCGGGCGAAGTAGACTTCCTGGTCGCGGCCGTTGATGACGATCTTGCCGGAGCCCGGCTTGATCCACACGCGGGCGACGGCGTCCTTGCGCTTGCCGGTGGCGTAGGCGCGGCCCTGGGCGTCCAGCTTCGGGGCGACCACTTCGGCGGAGGCGGCGGCCGGAGCGGCAGCGATGTCCTTCAGGCCGGAAAGGGTGGTGGTAACCTGAGCCATTGGATTACGCGCTCCGCTTATTCTTCGGGTTCATGGCCGCAACGTCGAGAGCGACCGGCTGCTGCGCCTCGTGCGGGTGGGCGGCGCCCTTGTAGACCTTCAGGTGGGTCATCACCTTGCGGCCGAGCGGACCGCGCGGAACCATGCGCTCCACGGCCTTCTCGATCACGCGCTCCGGGTACTTGCCATCCAGGATCTGGCCCTTGGAACGGCCCTTGATGCCGCCCGGATAACCGGTGTGCCAGTAGAAGATGTCGTCCTGGCGCTTGTTGCCGGTCAGCTTGACCTTCTCCGCGTTGATCACGACGACATGGTCGCCGCAATCCATGTGCGGGGTGAAGGTCGGCTTGTTCTTGCCGCGCAGGATGTTCGCCAGGATGCTGGCAAGCCGGCCGAGAACGAGGCCGTCGGCATCGACGACGTACCACTTCTTCTCGATGTCGGTCGGCTTCAGATTGAAGGTCTTCATCGCCACACTCGTTGACTAAACGTGGATCGGCGGGCCACCGAAACTGGACGTTCAATCCCCGGGGCGCCGAAGCGGCCGGTTTTGTACGCAGCGCAGGGGTACTCTGTCAACGGAAAAATATCCGTTTCATATCAAAGCCCTACGAGCACGGTATCATTTTACCGTGAAAGCAAAGACATTGATATCATTGGTGTTTTCAGGACATTTCCGGATCGTGGTATCCTGATACCGCGAGCGTCACCGGGTCGTGCGGCGGAATCGAGTAGGTGCCGGTGGCGTGGGCGACGGGCTCCGGATCGCCCTCGGAGAACAGCAGGACTTCGCCATAGGCCAGCCGCTTGCCCATCTTCAGGATCCGGCAATTGGCGGTGATGGCGACCGGCGCCGGACGGCGCAGGAAGTTGATGGTCATGCTGGTGGTCACCGCCAGTTCCACCCGCCCGATCAGGCTGAGCACGGCGGCGTAGAGCGCCACGTCGGCCAAGCCGAACATCGCCGGCCCGGTCACCGTGCCGCCGGGACGGACGAAGCTGTCGTTGTAGGGCAGCTTCATGCGCACGGTCCCGGCGCCAAGTTGCTCGATGGTGATTCCATAATTGCCGACCAGCGGCACGCCCTCGCGAATCAGGGCTTCCAGTTCCTCGGCGGACACGACCGGCGCGCTCATTCCCTCACCCATGGATTTTCTTATGGAGGCCCGATCATGGCGGACATTCCCCGGCCCGCCAAGCGCATCGCGGTGCCGTCTATTTTACACAACCATCCGAGGCCAAACGGCATTAAATCTACAAACGTTATCAACAAATAGGTTGAGTTGTCCGCCTTGGCACCGTTAGATGAACGGACCACACGCCCGGTTCCGTGGCGGGGGCGGTCGGGGTACTGTTCCCGCCAACGATCAAAACATCCGGGAGGATTGGACAGCGATGAACGACACCCCGCCCCTCATCGGCGACGACGCGCCGCTGGTTCTCCGCGAGGACCGCGACGGAGTCGCCACCCTGACGCTGAACCGCCCGCAGGCGCGCAACGCCCTGTCCGTCGGGCTGATGGGCGCGCTGCAGGCGGAGCTGGACACCATCCACCAGGACTCCACGGTCCGCGCCGTGGTGCTGGCCGGGGCCGGGCCGGCCTTCTGCGCCGGGCACGACCTCAAGGAGATGCGCGCCAATCCGGACCGCGCGGCCTATGAATCGCTGTTCGTCCAGTGCTCCAAACTGATGCTGACGGTCAGCCGCATCCGCCAGCCGGTGATCGCCAAGGTCCACGGCATCGCCACGGCGGCGGGGTGCCAGCTCGTCGCCACCTGCGACCTCGCCTATTGCGCCGACACGGCGCGATTCGCCACGCCGGGCGTGAACATCGGCCTGTTCTGCTCCACCCCCATGGTGGCGCTGAGCCGCGCCGTGGGGCGCAAGGCGGCTATGGAAATGCTTCTGCTCGGCGACCTGATCGGCGCCGAGGAAGCGGTGCGCATCGGCCTCGTCAACCGCGCTGTGCCGGCCGACCGGCTCGACGCCGTGGTGACGGAGGCCGCCGGCAAGATCGCCGCGAAGTCGCCGCTGACTCTCGCCATCGGCAAGGAGGCCTTCTACCGCCAGATCGAGCTGGACGTGGAGGAGGCCTACGCCTACGCCGCCCGCGTGATGACCGAGAACATGCTGGCCCGCGACGCCGAGGAGGGCATTGACGCCTTCCTGCAGAAGCGCCCTCCGGTGTGGTGCGGCCAATGAGCGGCCCCGCCCCCTCGCACGACGGCTACAGCGACGAGTTCATCCGCGGCGTTCTGGATCGGGTGAAGACCATCGCCCTGGTCGGCGCGTCGAACGACCCGGTGAAGGCCAGCTTCATCGTGCTGAAGTACCTGCGCGACAAGGGCTACCGGGTCATCCCCATCAACCCGAAGCTGGCCGGCCAGACCATCCTTGGCGAACGCGTCCACGCCAGCCTGTCGGAGCTGCCGGAGCCGCCCGACATGGTGGATGTCTTCCGCAACGCCACAGCCGCCGGAGGGGTGACCGACGAGGCCATCGCCATCGGCGCCAAGGTGGTGTGGATGCAGCTCGGCGTGCGCAACGACGAGGCGGCGGCGCGGGCCGAGGCGGCGGGGCTGACCGTCATCATGAACCGCTGTCCCAAGATCGAGCTTCAGCGCCTGTTCCACGAGATCGGGCGCATCGGCGTCAACTCCAACATCCTGACGTCCAAGAAGGCCGCACCGGCCAAATCCTTCAAAAAACTGATGTAAAAAGCAGAGGAAGCCATCATGAGCGAGCAGAAGTCCTTCGGTTTCGAAACCCGCGCCATCCACGCCGGCGCCGCCCCCGACCCCGCCACCGGGGCGCGCCAGACGCCGATCTACCAGACGACCAGCTTCGTCTTCGACGACGTGGACGACGCGGCGTCGCTGTTCAACCTCCAGAAGGTCGGCTTCATCTACTCCCGCCTGACCAACCCGACCGTGTCGGTGCTGGAGGAGCGGCTCGCCAACCTGGAAGGCGGCGCCGGTGCCACGGCCACCTCCTCCGGCCACGCCGCGCAGCTGCTCGCCCTGTTCCCGCTGATGGAGCCGGGCGACGAGATCGTCGCCTCGCGCAAGCTCTACGGCGGCACGCTCAACCAGCTCGGCACCAGCTTCCCGCGCGCCTTCGGCTGGAAGTCCGTCTTCGTGGACACCGACCAGCCGGAGAACGTCCGCGCCGCCATCACCGCGAAGACCAAGGCCATCTTCGTGGAAAGCCTCGCCAACCCCGGCGGCGTGGTCACCGACCTGGAGGCCATCGCGAAGATCGCCGACGAGGCCGGCATTCCGCTGATCGTCGACAACACGCTGGCGACCCCGTACCTGATCAACCCGATCCAGTGGGGCGCCACGCTGGTCGTGCATTCGACCACGAAGTTCCTGTCCGGCAACGGCACCTCGGTCGGCGGCGTGGTCATCGACAGCGGCAGCTTCGACTGGGGCAAGTCCGGCAAGTTCCCCGCCCTGTCGGAGCCGGACGCCGGCTATCACGGGCTGAAGTTCCAGGAGACCTTCGGTCATCTGGCCTTCACCATCCACGGCCACGCCGTCGGCCTGCGCGACCTCGGGCCGAGCCAGGCGCCGCTGAACGCCTTCCTGACGCTGAACGGCATCGAGACGCTGCCGCTGCGCATGCAGCGCCACAGCGACAGCGCCCTGAAAGTCGCGCAGTTCCTGGAAAGCCACCCGGCGGTGGGCTGGGTCAGCTACGCCGGACTGGAATCGTCCAAGTACAACGCGCTCGCCAAGAAGTACCTGCCGAAGGGTGCCGGCGCCGTGCTGACCTTCGGCGTCAAGGGCGGCTTCGACACCGGGGTGAAGGTGGTGGAGAACGTCCAGCTCCTCAGCCATCTCGCCAACATCGGTGACAGCCGGTCGCTGATCATCCACCCCTCCTCGACCACGCACCGTCAGCTGTCGCCCGAAGGTCAGGCCCAGGCGGGCGCCGGCCCGGACGTGCTGCGCCTGTCAATCGGCCTGGAGAGCGTGGAGGACATCATCGCCGACCTCGACCGCGCGCTGTCGGCCGCCTGATGCCGGCTCCCCTCCGCCCGCTGCGGCGTCCGGCCCGGCGGGCGGAGGGGTACCCCGCAAGAGGTAGACATGACGCGAAGGGCTGAGCGCTGGCCGTTCCATTGACCGCCGCAGGTCATAGCACCGACCCTGACGCGAACAGGGTGGGGAAGCGGAGCATGAGCGGACGGCTCAGGCGGGGGGTGGCGGCGGTCGCGGTGCTGGGGCTGGGCGGCTGCGCGGGAGCGCCGGTGGCGATGACCGCCGCGTCCTTCGCGGTGGACGGGATGCTGTATGTCGGAACCAACAAGAGCAGCACCGACCACATGCTGTCGGCGATGCTGCAGCAGGATTGCGCGACCTTCCGTGTCCTGAGCCAAGGCTATGTCTGCAGGCCGGTGATTGTGCCGGTGGTCCGCAGCGCCGAGAGCGTACCGATCCCCCTTCCGGAAACCGAACCATCACCCGCCCCCGCCCCGCCCGCGCCGCTCCCCGTGACGGCGGAGGTGGAGATCGCCGCGCTGCCGCCGATGCCGCCGATGCCGCCGATGCCGCGTGCCGCCGAACGGCGCTTCCTCGTGGTGGCGGGCAGCTTTTCCAAGCGTGGGCAGGCAGAAGCCCAGCGCGCGCGGTTGGGCCATCCGGAGGCCGACATCGTGGCGGCCGACGTGCACGGTCGGCGCATCCACCGCCTCGTCCTACCGCCGGAGGACCGCCCAACCGCCCTGCGCCGCTTGGCCGAGATCCGCGCCGCCGGGGTCGGCGACGCGTGGCTCCTGACCTGGAAAGGGCGGACGGTGGTCGCCGACCTGCCCGGCGACGCGCCCTACCCCAGCCTGCCGGACCAGATGTGAGGCGTCACTCCGCCGCCGCCATCGGCGCGGCGGCGGGCTTGGCCGGAACGTCCCGGTCGCGCGGCAGCAGCAGCGCCGCCGCGAAGGCGACCAGCGCAAGCACCGACAGCGTGATGTAGAGCATGACGAATTCGCCCGTCCGCTCATAGACCAGGGCGACGAGTTGCACGGCCAACGGGCCGGCGCCGAAGGACAGGATGAACTTGGCCCCATAGGCCAGCCCGCGGTGCTTTTCCGGGGTGTAGCGGGCGAGCAGAAGATTCTCCGCCGGGATCTGCACCTGGGAGGCGACGACGACCAGAGCCGCCGCACCGACCAGCGGCAGATCGGCCAGGACCGCCACCGCCGCCATCATCGGCACCTGGACCAGCAGGCACAGGGTGTAGATGCGCTTCAGCGGGTACTTGTCCGCCAGATGCCCGCCGATGAGCTGCGGCAGGGCGGCGAACAGATAGACCGCCGTCACCACGCCGCCGACGCCCAGCGTGCTGCCGCCCAGCAGGTCGCTCAGCCGCGCCTCGAACAGCTTCGGCAGCACCACCTGCATGGCGTTGAACATCAGCCCGGCGCAGACCATCGTCACCGACAGCACGAAGAAGGCGCGGATCACGTCGCCGCGCGAGGCCTTGGGGATCGGCTTCACGTCGCCCTGGCGGTCCTCGACCTTGCCCGTGGCGATCAGCAGGGCCAGAACGACGCCCAGCCCCAGGCAGACCGCACCCGGAATCAGGAAGGCGGAGCGCCATCCCAGCCATTCGGTCAGACCGCCGGCCACCACCGCCGCCGAGGCGATGCCGATGGTGCCGAAGATGCCCTGGTAGCCCAGCGCCTTGCCGCGGTTGGTGGCGTTCTTGACCATCCAGGCCATGCCCACCGGGTGGTAGATGGAGGAGCCGAGCCCGAGCACCGCCAGCGCCCACAGCAGAGCCTCCGGGCCGTCGGTCAGGCCGCAGGCGATGGTCCCCGCCCCGGTCAGCAGGAAGAAGACCGCCATCATCCGGCATTCGCTCCAGCGGTCGCCCAGCCAGCCGGCCAGCGGCGCGCCGACGCCGATCATCAGCGCGCCGAGCGTCCACAGCCGGATCAGCTCGTCGTAGGGCAGCTTCCATTCCCGCTCCAGCGCCAGGACGACGGTCAGGAACAAGGCCGACACGATGTGCATCAGCGCGTGGCCGATCCAGGAAAAGCCGATCGACAGCCGCGCCGATGTGTCGGTCATGGAAATTCTCCGCATCCGGATGATTTGCGCTTGAAAGCAACTCTTGCGAAACTGGCACGCGGGTCGGAGGCGGTCCAATGCGCCGCCGTCATGGCCGACATGCGGCGGCCGGCATCGGGGCTCAGGCGGTCTCGTCGCGCAGCCAGTCCAGATAGGCCGGGTTGCCGCGCCCCACCCTCAGCTCGACCACGCAGGGCACCTCGTAGCTGTGCAACTCCCGCACCCGCGCGGTGAGCCGGTCGAACAGCTCCGCCCGCGTCTTGGCAATCAGAACCGTTTCCGTGGCTTCCTCGATGGCATCCTGCCAGCGGTAGATGGAGGTCATGCCGTCGAAAATGTTGGCGCAGGCGGCCAGCCGCTCCTCGACCAGCGCGCGGCCGATGCGCCGGGCCTCGTCCCGCGATCCGGCGGTGATGTAGGCGAAGACGAATTCCATGACCGAAGCCTTTCGATGTAGAGTGCCCGAATCTTGCCACAGGCCGCCAGAGCGCAACAGCCAGGCCGCAACATCTTCCGAGGCGACGAACCATGGCCGCACCCCGACGCACCACGTCCCGACGCCGCCCCACCGAGGCGCAGGCGGCGTGGCTGCGCAACGGCCTGGACCAGCCCGGCGGCAAGCTGCCCCTGTTCGACGGCGACGGCCAGCGCGTCAAGCGCCAGACCATCGAAAGCTGCCTGAAGTCCGGCTGGGCGGAGCGCTGGTTCCACAACCCGCTGAAGCCCGACTGGCTGGTCTGCCGCCTGACCGACGCCGGCCGCGCCGCCCTCGCCCCCCGCCCCGCCGCGAAGGAACTCGTCCAGGCGGAGTGACCGCCGGGCGGGTGACGATCCACCCCATGCGCACCCCCATGCGCACCATGTTGCGGTCCGCGAACGCTCGCGGCCCGACCGGGCTTTGTTTTGTGACGGTATCAATCCATGCAGCTCTCCGACCTCGGCCACCGCATTTGCATTCTCGGGCCGTCCAACAGTGGAAAATCCACGCTTGCCGAAGCGATCGCGCGGCAGCGCGGCTTTCCCGTCGTCCATCTCGACCGGCTGTACCACGCCCCCAACACGGACTGGCAGCCGCGGCCGACCGAAGAATTCGTCGCCCTCCACGACGCAGCCATCGCCGGCGAGCGCTGGGTCATGGAGGGAAACTACTCACGCTGCATTCCGCAGCGTTTCCAGCGGGCGACGGGCCTGATCTACCTGGACGTGCCCATGCCGCTCAGCCTGCTGCGCTACTTCCGCCGAACCCTGTTCGAACGGGAACGGCGCGGCGCGCTGGAGGGCCGACGGGACAGCATCAAGTGGGAAATGATCCGCCACATCGCCGTCACCACCCCGAGAAACCGGGCGCGGAACCTGCGGACCTTCGATCAGGCCGACCTGCCGAAGATCCGGATCGACTCCGCGCGCGACCTGAACGCGTGGTACCGGCGCTGGGACCTTACGCGATAAGGTCCCGGCGCACGCCTCACGCCGGCACGGCCTTCAATTGCTGGTCCACCGCCGCCGCCAGTTCACGGGGGGTCACCGGCTTGTGGATCACCGTCAGCCCGTGGGCGGTGGCGTCCAGCAGGCAGTCCGGCGCCGTCTCCCCGGTCAGGATCACCCCCGGAACCCCGCTGCCGTAGCGCTCGCGCACACGCAGGATCACCTCGGTCCCGATCCGCCCCTCGCGCAGCCGGTAATCGGCGATCACGATGTCGGGAACGCGGGTCTGTGCCGACAGACGCTCCATGGCCTGATCGGCGCTGCCCGCCGCCAGCACCGCATACCCCCACTCCGTCAGGATCAGCTGAAGCCCCATCAGCACGATGGCGTCGTCGTCCACCAGCACGGCGAGGCGGCCCTGCCCCATTCCCGGTGCCGCACCTCCCGCCCCCGCGGCGGCGGCGACCACCGTTTCGCCCATCGGCACCAGAACCCGGAAGGCCGAGCCCTTGCCCACCGCGGAACGCACCTCCACCGGATGGTCCAGCAGCCGCGACAGGCGCCGTACAATGGCAAGGCCGAGGCCGAGCCCCTGGTTGCGGTCCCGCTCCGGGTTGCCGACCTGATGGAACTCCTCGAAGATGCGCTCCAGATGATCGTCGGGAATGCCCATGCCGGTGTCCTGGATGACGATCGACAGGAAGCGCCCGTCCGGCCGGCACTGCACCCGCACCAGCCCGCTGTCGGTGTAGCGGATGGCGTTCTCGACCAGATTGCGCAGCAGCCGGCCCAGCAGCGTGCGGTCGCTGCGCACCCGCCCGGCGGCGACCTCCACCTGCCAGCCGATGCCCTTGCCCGCGGCGACCGGCGCGTAGGCGGCGCGGATGGGGTCCAAAACCTCCCCGATGTCGAAATCCTCGAACACCGGCGTCACCACCCCGGCGTCGAGGCGCGACACGTCGAGCAGGCTGTCCAGCAGCCCCTTCAACGCGTCCAGCCCCTGCTCCAGATGGGTCAGGATCTTGGTGCCGGCGGGGGACCCGACATGGGCCGACAGGGCGGCGGCGAAGAAGAACAGCGACTGGAGCGGCTGGCGCAGGTCGTGGCTGGCTGCCGCCAGGAACTTGGACTTGGCGAGGTTGGCGCGCTCCGCCTCGTCGCGGGCGGAACGCAGCTCGGCCTCCATCGCCTTGCGCTCGGTGATGTCCTCGGCGACGGTGATGCGGTAGGCCGGCTCCGTGCCGGTGATCCGGGCGAGCGACGAGGTCACCCGCACCCACACCGCCCCGCCGTCCTTGCGGCGGTAGCGCTTCTCCAGGGCGTAGCTGGCCAATTCTCCGGACAGCAGCCGCTCAATCAGTTGTTCCTCCGCCGGCAGATCGGCCGGGTCGGTGATGTCGCGGTAGGTCCGCCGCAGCAACTCCTCCCGCGGGTAGCCGACGATGTCGCAGATCTTGGCGTTGACGTCGAGGATGCGGCCATCCAACCCCACCCGCTCGATGCCCACCGCCGCCAGTTCGAAGACCGACCGGAACCGTTCGTCGCTCTGGCGGCGCGCCGTCTCGGCCCGGCGCAGGTCGGTGACCTCCATCACGACGGCGCCGACCGCCGCGACCTCGATCCCCTCATGCACGGGAAACAGGGCGATCAGCCAATGGCGCGTCACGCCCGGCTCCCGGGGCGTCTCGCCCATCACCTCCCGGTAGGGAATCGGCTCGCCGGTGTCGAAGACCCGGTCGATCAGCGGCTCGACGCTGGCGCCCACGACGGGAAGCAGGTCCGCCAGCGTGCGGCCCATGTGGGCCTCCGCCAGGATGCCGTTGGCGTCGGCCAGTTGCTCGTTGATGCGGATGTAGCGGCGCTCACGGTCGAAGAAGGCGAAACCGACCGGCGCGTTCTGCAGCAGGCTGTTCAACTGCGCCAGCAGTGCGTTCTTTTCCCGGTTGGCCGAAACCAGCGCGGCCTCCCCCCACTTGCGGGCGGTGGTGTCCTGGAAGAAGACGGCCAGCCCGTCCGGCGACGGGAAGGCGCGCACGGCGAACCAGGACTCAAAGGCCGTGCAATACTCCTCGAACTCGACGGGTGTCTGATCCTTCATGGCGCGGCGGTAATTCTCGCCGAAGGCGCTGGTGGCGACCTCCGGAAAGACGTCCCACAGATCCTGGCCAATCAGGTCGCGCCCCCCGGCGATCAGCGTTCGGGCTCGCTCGTTGATGAAGGTGATGCGCCACTGGCGGTCCACCTCGAACACGCCGTCGGTGATGCTGCCCAGAACGGCGGCCGTCTTGTGGGCCAGCGCGTTGGCCTGTTCCCGGACCTGCTGCTGGCGGGCCAGTTCCTCGGCCATGCCGTCGAAGGCGCGGGCCAGCGTGCCGAGTTCGGACGACTGCTTCGCCACGCCGCTGCGCGCCGTCAGGTCGCCGCCCTTCCAGCGCTCCGCCGTCGCGACCAGCGCCGCCACCGGCCGCCGCAGGAACCGGCTGGCGCCCCACCAGACGGCGAGCAGCGTCAGCAGCAGCACCATGGCGATGCCGGTCATTGCCTGAAGCATCGCGCCGCGGATCGGTCCCAGCGCCTCGCCCTTGTCGAGACAGACCACGACGCCGACGCCGTCCAGGCTCCGGCCGGTCGGCTGATAGGCGACGATGCGCGGCCGGCCGTCCGGCCCGGTCACTTCGGCGACGCCAGGGTCCTCGCGGGAGAGCAGCGCGATAACCGATGGGGACAGTACGCCGCCATCCGTCTGGTTCGGCCCCGTCTGGTTTGGCCCCGTCTGGTTCGGCAGGGGCGGCACCTGGGCGACCACCCGGTCGCGTCGATCCACAAGCGTGATCCGCGCGTTGCCGGACAGCGGCCGCTGGGACAGGAAATCGGCGATCCAGGAGATATCGGTCATCGCCGTCACGACGCCGGCCGGCCGCCCCTCCGCGTCCTTGAAGCCCAACGCGACGGGCATGGCGGAGCGCCCGTCCGTCCGGCGGAAGACATGTTCGCCCAGGGTCATCCGACCGCTGTCCAGCGCGTCGCGGAAATAGTCGCGGTCGGCGATGGAAATTCCCAGCGAGGCGCGATCGGTCGCGCAACGCACCACCCCGTCCAGCCCGGCGATCACGATGCCAAGATGACCGGGATACGACGCGCGCAGGTCGTCCATCAGCGCCTGACAGGCCGGGGAACCGGGGGCGCGCACCGGATCGGCCGTCACCAGCGTGCTCAGCACCTGCCGCAGCCCGTCGATCATCCGATGCTGTTCCGCCTCGAACAGCGCGGCGAGGTGCAGGGCGTCCCGCCCCACCTCGGCCTCCCGGGCGGCGCGCAGGGCCAACTCGTTCTTCACCTCGATGACGGCCGCCGGAATCATCGCCACGAAGACGAGCAGCAACAGGCGGTGAAGAAGGCTCATGCAAAACGGCTTTCGGAAAATGATGCCGTAAGACCGTGCGGGATGCGGGATGCTCCCGTCAACGGGCGCGGGTGGGGATACGGGTGGCCTTCCACACGCCGGAGCGCTCGGCCCCGGCGGCGATGCGGCGGTCGGCGATCTCCGACTCCTCCACCTCGGCGATCCCGGCGTGCTTCAGGGCGCGCAGAAGAACGCTGCGGACGGTCGTCCCCTCCTCCTCGGCGCGGCGGCGGACGGCGCGCTTGACGCTCTGCGGCACCATGGCGGCCAATTGCACGTCGGGTTCGCGCGCGGCGGACGGAGCCTGATCGGCATTGGACGGAATGACATCGTGCGGAATGGCGTGGGCGGGTCGGAAGGGATGGTCGCGCATCGGTTCTGCCGTACATGGTTCGAAGGTACGAAACCCTCTCCGCTTATAGTTAATTTCTTGTTAACCATGAATTCGCCAACGGCGTTCGGGGCGCCCCGATACATCGGAATAGCGGTTGACCTGCACAATCCTGCACCGAACAGTGGCCGACCGGGACTTCCGGCGCCACGGCACCGGTTCACCACCCCTTTCGTACGGCCAGAGCAGAGGAGCGCCGACGTTGTCAGCACGCCCTTCGAAACGCCGCATCGCCATCATCGGAGCCGGCTTCACCGGCAGCGTCCTCGCCGCACACCTGATGCGTCGCGCCGATGAGCCGACCAGCCTGCACCTGATCGAGCGCACGCCCAGCGTCGGCGCCGGCCTCGCCTACTCGACACCCAACGCCACGCATCTGCTGAACGTGCGCGCCTACAACATGAGCGCCTATCCGGACGACCCACGGCACTTCCTCCGCTGGCTGTGGGCGCAGGACGGAGGGGTGCTGGACGATAAGGCCGGAGCGGTGCCGCCCAGCGGCCATGCCTTCGTCTCCCGCGCCCGCTACGGAGCCTACATCCAGGACGTTCTTCGGGAGGCCATGGCCGCCGCGCCGCCCCACGTCTCGCTCACCGTGTCCCAGGCGGAAGCGGTGGACATCGCGTCGGACGCGCGGGGCACCCGGCTGCGGCTGGGCAACGGGACCAGCCTGTCGGTGGACACGGCGGTTCTGTGCATCGGCAACTTCGCCCCCTCGCCGCCGCCGGTCCCGGCGCCGGAAGTCTACGCCTCCAGCCGCTACGTGGCCTCGCCCTGGGACTGGCCGGCGCTGGCCACCATCGCCCCCGACGCGCCCGTGCTGATCCTGGGGACCGGGCTGACCATGGTGGACACCGTCCTGTCGCTGGAGGACCAGGGACACCGCGGCCCGATCGTCGCCCTGTCGCGCCGCGGCCTGCTGCCACAGACGCACGAGGAGACGCGGCCCTTCAAGAGCTTCATCCACCCGCAGGTGATGCCGCGCACCGTGTTGGACGTGATGATCGCCCTGAAGGCCGACGTCCGCCGCGCGCGGGAGACGGGGTTCGACTGGCGGTCGGCCTTCGACGCGCTGCGCCCCTACCATCACCTGATCTGGAGCCACCTGCCGACCGAGGAACGGCGGCGCTTCCTGCGCCACGTCCGCCCCTATTGGGAGGTCCACCGCCACCGCATCGCGCCCGAGGTGGCGGCCCGCATCGCCGCCCTCTGCGCCAACGGGCGGCTGACCATCCGCGCCGGCCGCCTTCAGACGCTGAGCCTCGTTCCGAACGGGGTGGAGGCGACCGTCCGCGCCCGCGGGGCGGAGGGAACCGTCTGGACCCGGTCGGTGGGGGCCATCGTCAACGCCACCGGCACCGAGTGCGACTTCAGCCGGATCGCCCATCCGCTGGTCAAGGCGCTGCTGACTCGCGGCCTGGCGCGGCCCGACCCGCTGCGGCTGGGGCTGGACGTCACCGTGGACGGCGCCCTGATCGGCGAGGACGGGCAGGCATCGGACCGGCTGTTCGCGCTCGGCCCGGTCAGCCGGCCGCCCTTCTGGGAGATGACCGCTGTGCCCGAACTGCGCAACCAATGCGCCCAGGCCGCCCGACACATCGCCGGACTGCGGCGGTCCACCTACCCTCTGGCGGAGCCGGCCTTTCTGGGCGCACGGGCGGTGCCCTGACGGATGGGGTTGCCGAACCGCGCCCCCGCCTCCCTCACCAGGGGGTGCCGTCGCGATGCGTGAAGAGATCCGTCACGCTGTCGTAGCGCAGATCCTCGTCCGGGTAATGCGCCTCGTCCCCCGCGCTGCGGTCGCCGACCTCCAGGTAGGTCGCCGGTTCGTCGGAGCGGTTGACGAGCTGATGCCCGTCTGGCTTTCCGGCTGGGAAGCCGGCGCACATGCCGGGACGCAGGACCGTCTCGCCGGCGTCGGTGACCAGGGTCAGCTCGCCGTCCAGCACATAGACGAACTCGTCCTGGCGGGTGTGCCAGTGCCGCAGGGCGGAGGCGGCGCCCGGCTCCAGCCGGGTCAGGTTCACGCCGAAGTTGGTGATCCCCAGCGGGTTGCCCAGCCGCTTGCGCAGGCGCCCGGCAACCGCCGCGCGGAACGGCTCCGGATAGTCGGTGGCGCCGAGCTTCGCCCTGACCGCGGCGGGGTCGAGGACTGGGGCGGTGGGCGGCGCGTCGGGCGGGACGCAGGCGGGGGGCTTGTCTGACAAAGGTGGGTCTCCCTTCACCGGGGAACGATACCGATCTCTGGATTCGGTCCGGGATCGTCACTGTAGGCCATCGGGCACGGACCGACCATCCGGCCTGTTGAGCCACCGGCCGGGCACCTCATCGGGGCAAGGCCCAACGAAAGGGGGAAAGGCGCATGGAGACGACGCTCTACATTCCACCGCTCGGCCTTGCGGGCCAGTTCGAAGCGCCCGCCGATTTCGCGGCGGCGGTGATCTTCGCCCATGGCACCTCCAGCGGACGGAAGAGCCCGCGCAACGTCCGCGTCGCCGCGCGATTGCGCGAGGCCGGATTCGCCACGCTGCTGATGGACCTGCTGACCGAGGGAGAGAAGGCCGACCCGGCCAACCAGTTCGATGTCCACCGCCAGTCCGAACACCTGCTGCTGGCCGTCCGCCACCTGCGCGCGACCACCGCGGTGGAGCGCAAGCCAATCGGCTTCTTCGGCGCCGGGTCCGGAGCGGCGTCGGCGCTGATCGCGGCGGGTCGCGCCGCGGAGCACGACAGCATCGGCGCCGTGGTCTGCCGCGGCGGTCGGCCCGATCTGGCGGAGGAGTGGCTGAACGCCGTCGCCGCCCCCACCCTGCTGGTGGTCGGCGGCAAGGACGCGCCGGCGCTGGACCTCAACAACGACGCCTTCAGCCGGCTGCACTGCACCAAGGCGCTGGAGGTCGTGCCGGGGGCCGGGCGCCTGTTCGAGGAGACGGGGAAACTGGATCAGGTGGCCGATTCCGCGCGCTCCTGGTTCACCACCCATCTGCTCAAGGCTGCCAACGGCTGAGCGCGGGTCGACAGCGGGAGCGATGCGGGCTACCTCTGGTTTCCCTACCGCATCGCAGCGTCCGGATCCGACCGCCCATGCCCCAGCTCGAAATCCTCAGCCACCGCCCCGTTGGACCGGCCAAGCCCGTGCCCCTGCTGTTCGTCCATGGCGCCTTCTGCGGTGGCTGGATCTGGGACGAGCATTTCCTGCCCTGGTTCGCCGAGCGGGGGTGGGAGGCGCACGCCGTGTCCCTGCGCGGCCACGGCGCCAGCGAGGGGCGGGAGCGGCTGAACAGCTTCGGCATCGTCGATTACATCGAGGATGTTCTGGCCGCCGCGGACGCCTGCTCCGCCCCGCCGGTGCTGATCGGCCATTCCATGGGCGGCATGGTGGTCCAGCGGACGCTGATCCGCCGTCGCTTCCCCGGAGCGGTCCTGATGGCTTCCGCGCCGCCGCACGGCCTGCTGGAATCGACGATGCGCCTGGCCTGGAGCGACCCCTACGTGTTCCAGCAGATGGGCATGCTGATGACCTTCTCCAACGGCATCGAACCGGAGGCGGTGCGCCGCGCCATGTTCTCCGATCGGGTGCCGCTGGAGTTGGCCAAGCGCTATGAACCGTTGATGCAGGAGGAATCGCAGCGCGTGCTTCTGGACATCGGCGGCTGGATTCCCTTCCCGCTCCTGCCGGCCCGCGGCGTTCCCGTGGCCGTGCTGGGCGCCGAGGAGGATCGGCTGATCCCCAAGGACCAGGTCGAGGCCACCGCCCGCGCCTTCCGGACGGAACCGATTTTCTACCCCGCGATGGGGCACTGCATGATGCTCGAACCCGGCTGGGAATCGGTTGCCCATGACATCGTGGACTGGGTGGAGACGGCGGTGCTGAAGACGCAGGCGCCGAAGACGACGGAACCACAGAGAAGGGCTCCCGATACGGGCGTCCGCGCCGCGGCCGACTGACCGGCACGGCACGCCGCCGTTTCGCCGCTCACTGCGTGCGCAGGGTCTTCAGGAAGCCGCCGATCTCGCCGTTCAGGGTTTCCGACTGCTGGGCCAGTTGCCGGGACGCCTCCAGCACGGCATAGGCCATCTTCCCGCACTGCCCGGCGGCGGCGGTGACGCCTGAGATGTCGCGCGCCACGTCGCGCGTCACGTCGGCGGCCTGCTGGACGTTGCGGCTGATCGCCTGGGTGGCCGCCCCCTGCTCCTCCACCGCCGACGCGATGATCGTGGCGATGCCGTTCACCTGCTCGATCACCCGCGCCACCCCGCCGATCTCGGCCACCGCCTCGCCGGTCGCGGACTGGACGCCGGCGACCTGGGCGGCGATCTCCTCGGTGGCGCGGGCGGTCTGGCTGGCGAGGCTCTTCACCTCGCCCGCGACCACCGCGAAGCCCTTGCCGGCCTCGCCAGCGCGGGCCGCCTCGATGGTCGCGTTGAGCGCCAGAAGGTTGGTCTGCGCCGCGATGTCGTTGATCAGGCTGACCACGGTGCCGATCCGCCCGACCGCCTCGGCCAGCCCGGTCACCTTGCCGGTGGCGCGCTCCGACGCGGTGGCGGCGTCCCGCGCGATGCGCGAGGCGTCGGCGACCCGGCGGCTGATCTCCCCCACCGACCCGGAGAGCTGCTCCGTCGCCACCGCGACCGTCTGCACGTTGGCCGAGGTCTGCTCCGTCGCCGACGCCACGGCACCGGCCAGCCGGTCGGTCTGCCCGGCGGCGCGGGTCATCTCCTGGGCTTCGCGCTCCATCGCCTCGGTTTCGTGCGACACCGACTTCATCACCTCGCCGACGCTCCGCTCGAAGCGTTCGGCGAGACCGGCGAGGGTACGGCGCTTGTCCTCCTCCGAGCGGCGCAGCGTGGCGGCCTGATCGGCCTTCAGACGCTTCTTCTCCTCGGCGTTGCTCAGGAACACGCGGGCGGCGCTGGCCATGGCGCCGATCTCGTCGCGGCGGGTCGCCTCGGGAAAGGCAACGGAAAGGTCGCCGTCCGCCAAAGCGTGCATGCGGACGCTGAGGCTGCGGATGGTGGCGCTGAGCCGCACCCCGACCAGCGCGATCAGGCAGACCGCCGGCACCGCCAGAAGGCCGGCCACCGCCAGAACCGTCCACAGCGTGCTCAGGAAGGCGCCGCGGATGTCGTCGATGAAGACGCCCGTCCCGATGTAGATGCCCCAGGGCTGGAAGGTCTTGATGTAGGACAGCTTCGCCGCCGTCTCGTTGCTGTTCGGGGCGACGTTCCAGAAATAGCCGTAGGTGCCCTCCCCCGAGGCCTTGGCGATGCGCGCCATGTCCATCAGGATCGGCGCGCCCGTGGTGTCCTTCACGCCGGACACGTCCTGCCCCATCAGCTTCGGGCTGGGATGGGCGAAACCGAAGCCGTCCAGCGTGATCGCGAACAGATACTCTTGCCCGCCGTAGCGCATGCCGAGAAGCGACCGTTTGAAGCGGGCCTGCGCCTCCTCCTGCGTGATCTGTCCGGCGGCGGCCTCCGCCTCGTAAGCGGCGGCCATGCTGTGGGCGGCTTCGACCATGAAGCGGAGCGACTGGACGCGGTCGGCGTGCATGCGCTGGTAATTCAGCCAGAGGCCGGCACCGACAATGGCCGCCGACGCGATGCTCGCCAGAGCCACCAACCCCCAAAGCTTCGAGCGGATGGACACATTATCGAACATGACAACCTTTCCGACAAATCGGCGCCGATGGGCGGTGGCACGCGTGAGCGTTCCCATGCCGGAATGCTATCGAAGCAATCGTGACTCATTTGTTAATAGTTTTATTTAATCTCGTTCAAAGAAATTTGAACAACTTCAGAGCAATCGTCGAGAATGTTTTGATGTCTCAGTCCGAAAAGAGATAACTCAAAGGAGACACAAAAGAATGCCACAACCAGTTTTGGTTGCTCCGCTCAGGCGCCGGGGGCTGACTTTTGCGTCAGGACGAGAAAGACCTTTTCCTCGAGCTGCTCCGGGGTGAAGGGCTTGGCGATGTAGGCGCTGACGTTGTGGGCCAGAGCCCGCTCCACCGCCTTCAGCGTGGCGAGCGCCGTCACCATCAGGAAGGGCAGATCGCGCCGCACCTCGCGCACCCGGCGCAGCACGTCCAGGCCGCTGGCCTTCGGCATCATCCAGTCGCAGACGATCAGGTCGTACGCGCCGTCCCCGGCCAGCCGGAGCAGCGCCTCCTGGCCGTCCGACGCCGTGTCTATGTGGCCGATGCCGAGGTCGCGCAGCACCGATTCGACGAAGTGCCGCGGCCCGTCCTCGTCGTCGACGACCAGAACGCGGATGGCGCCGAGGTCGATGAAGGGCACGCCGATCACCCCCAGCGCCCCGCGCATCCAGGAGGCGCGGGCCGAGCGCTCCTTGCCGCCCGTGGCGCCCAGCAGGAAGGAGCGCACGAAGCGCGGCCGGTGCACCTGCCGGTACAGCGCCTTGGCGACCGCCGCCCGGCTCTTGCCGCGGCAGAAGGCGCCGTCGCCGGCCAGCCGCACCATCTCCAGCACCGTGTCGGGGTTCGGCTCGTCCTTGCCCTGGAGGGGGCTCAGCAGACGCTGGGTGCGGATGAAGGCGTTCTGGATCTCGTCGATCTGCCCGGCCATATGGTCGCGGGCTTCCTCCGCAAAGGCGCTGTCGAGCACGAGCTTCTGGACCTCCGACAGCCCCTTCAGCTTCTCGGTCTTCTCCTTCCAGCAGTCGAGCAGGCGTCCGGCGAAATCCCGCCCGTCGAAGAATTGGGTCAGATATCCGTTCACCGCCCGCTCGGCGCTCGGCGACAGCGGCATCCTTTGCAGGACGAACAGGATGCGGAGCTTCTGCATCAGCGTCCGCCCCTTGGTGATCTCGGGCAGCGTGTCCTCGTTGACGAGCAGAGCGCTGCGCCGCTGGAGCGCCGCCTCCGTCCGGGCACCGCCGAAATAGCCCTCCCCCGTGCGCAGCCGCTGCGACACCTGGCTCAGCGCCATGATCTCCCGCTGCACCGCCTCCACCCCGAACAGGTCGCCGGCGCTGGTGATGGTGAAGCGGTCGGGCTTCGACAACTCGCGGCGCAGCGCGACGATCAGGCTGTCGCTCAGCACCGGCATGGCCGTGCGGCGCACCAGCGTCTCAAGCCCCTTGAAGACCGGTGGCGCCTCGTCGGACAGCGGCTTGTCCCCGGCGATCAGCGTCACGATCATGTCCACCCGGTCCACGAAGGGCGCGTCCAGGGAGCAGGAGGCGGTGCCGGTGTCGCTGCGCAGGATCTCGCCGAGCAGCCGGTCGAGCGGCGCCAGCGCGTCGGCGTCCTCCAGGCCGTCCGCCAGCTCCAGCAGGAGCCGCGCCTTTTCGGCGAAGCTGCGGCCCTGGTACAGGTGCGTGGTCAGCGCCGCATCGACCATGAAGCGCCCGGTGAAGGCGTCGCGGGCGGCGATCAGCCGCTCCGCCGTCGCGGCGTAGCTGGCCGGAGTCAGGTCCGGCGGCTGGGCGTCCTTCAGCCGCTCGCGGGTCACCCGGGCGACCTCGTTGACCAGGGCGGTCAGCGCGCCCTTGCGGTCCATCGCCCGTTCCGCCTGCTGCAGGATGGCGACGAAGGTCGGGATGTTGGACAGGCTCTGCTGGTGGCGGGGGGAATGCAAAAGCTCGGTCGGGGTCAGCGCGTTCTCGTCGAAATAGCGCTGGCAATGCCGGCCGATGCTGTCGCGGCCCTGCGGGGTGTAGAAGTCCTCCGGGGTCCGGCAGACGACGGCGTCGCTCCCGCCATCCGCGTCAAGGTCACGACCGCTATCCCGGCCGTCCGCGATGCTCTGGTCCGATGCCATGCCCTAACCCCGTCTCATTCGGCCAGCAGCCCGCGCACCGCCTCGATCAGGCGGTCCGGGGCCACTGGCTTCATGACGATCCGGCGGCCCGGCTGTGCCGTCATGTCCGCCGCCGTTTCATGGGACGCGTAGCCGGTCAGGAAGAGGATGCGCAGATCGGGGTTGCGCTCCGCCAGGGCGCGGCTCAGCTCCAGCCCGTTCATGCGGGGCATGGACATGTCGGACACCACGGCGTCGAACAGCCCGCCGCATTCGTCCCAGCGCTCCAGCGCGTCCAGCCCGTCCACCGCCTCCGTCACCGTGCAGCCGGCTTCCTCCAGCGCCAAGCGGACGTAGGTGCGCACGGAATCCTCGTCGTCCACCAGCAGGATGGCGGCCCCCTCGTCCTCGCCCAGCCCCAGCCCGTCCGCCAGCGAACCGGCCGGAGCGGGAGCGGGAACGGCGGGCAGATGGATGGAGAAGACGCTGCCGCGCCCGTCCGGCCCGGCCTCCATTTCCACCGCCCCGCCGGCCTGCTGGGCGGTGCCGTAGACCATCCACAGGCCGAGGCCGGTGCCCTTGCCCGGCTCCTTGGTGGTGAAGAAGGGCTCCCAGATGCGGTCGCGCACCGCCTCCGGCACGCCGCAGCCCTCGTCGATGACGCGGATCACGGCGTAGCGGCCGTGCGCCAGCGCGCCGTGCCGCCCGAAGAAGCCGGCATCCGGCAGGGCGCTGTCCAGCGCGATGGTCAGGCGCCCGCCGTCCGGCATGGCGTCGCGCGCGTTGAGGGCGAGGTTCAGGATGGCCTGGTTCAGCATCACCGGGTTGGCGACGGCGTGCGCTTCCCCGTCGCCGATGCGGATGTCCAGATCGATGCCGGCGCTCAGCAGCGGCTTCAGGAAGACCTTCAGGTCGCGCACCAGCGGCGCCAGCGCCACCACCTCCGTCTCGTCCGACGGTCGGCGGCGCGAGAAGTCGAGAAGCTGGGCGGTCAGCGCGGCCGCCCGGTCGGACGCCTTGGCGATCTCCCGCACGCAGGTGGTGACGCGCGCCGGATCGTCCGGCGCCCGCTCGGCCAGCCGGGCGAAACCGCCGATGGCGGTCAGCATGTTGTTGAACTCATGGGCGATGCCGCCGGCCATGCGGCCCACCGCCTCCATCTTTTGCGACTTCTGAAGCTCCGCCTCCGCACGGCGGCGCTCGGTCACGTCGTTCAGCACCAGAAGAACCGCCGCCTCCCGCTGGTAGACCGCTGGGAAGGCGCCGATCTCCACATGGCGCTGCTCGCCCGACGGGCGGGCGATCGCGCATTCCACGCGCTGGTGGTCGCCCTCCGCGCCCATCCCGAGCCGCGTCGTCACGGCCTCCGCCTCGACGATGAAGCGGTTGAGGTCCACCCCCTCCAGCCCGCCGCTGCCGCCCACCCCCAGGATGGACGCCGCGGCGGCGTTGCCGAAGCGGATGGCCCGGCGGTCCCAGATGACGATGCCGTAGGGCGCCAGCTCGACCAGCTGGCGGTAGCGCTTCTCGCTCTCGCTGAGCGCGCTGACGGTGGCCTCCAGCCGTTCCGTCTGGCCGGCGAGCTGCTCCTCGCGCCGCTTCAGCTCGGTGATGTCCATCAGGATCTTCACGATGCCGCCGGAGCCGGTGGCGTGCTCGCTGATGCGATACCAGCGCCCGTCGGACAGGCGGCCGTCCACCGGATCGGTGTGCAGCAGGTGGCGCTTCATCCGCTCGGCGATCCAGTCGGCCATCTCGCGGTCGTCGCCTTCGTACCCGCCGCGCTCGGCGGCGGCGCGCAGGATGTCCTTGAAGGCGGTGCCGGGCACCAGCACATCGGCCAGATTCGGGTAGGCGCTGCGGTAGCGCTCGTTGCAGAAGATCAGGCGGTCGTCCGGGCTGAACAGCACGAAGCCCTCGGAGATGCTGGACAGCGCGTCGTGCACCACCGACTGCATGAAGCGCGCCTCGACCAGGGCCAGAGTCTCCGCGGTCGTCTCGATGCCGGTGCCGCGGTAGCCGGCGAACCGCCCGTCCGCGTCGGTGAAGGGCTGGGCGCTGATGCGGAAGACACGGGTGTCGCCCGCCCCGTCGCGTAGCGTGATTTCCAGGTCGCGAAAGGCCCGCCCGGCCTCGATGTCAGCCAGATGGTCCAGCCAGGTGTCGGTGTCCTCGACCAGCGCGCCGAGGTCGAGCAGCGAATCGCCGAACACCGGCGCCGGATCGCCGCCGAGAAGCTCCGGCAGCCGTTCGGACACGTAGGTGTAGCGGTGGTCGGAGGCGCTTTCCCAGAACCAGTCGGACGCGGCCTCGGCGAAGTCGCGGAAGCGCTGGCGGCTGGCGGCCAGTTCCTCGTTGGCGGCGCGCAGCAGGCGGGCGGAGCGGTCCAGGGCCGCCGCCGCGGCGCGGGCGCGGCGCACCGACAGCACGGCCAGCGCCGCCATTGCCAGCGTCATCACGCCGAGCGGCAGCATCAGCCGGTCGCGCCCCTCCTCCGGCATCATCACGGCCAGCAGGCCGGCGGCGCCGAGCATGAGGAACAGCAGGTCGGTCAACCCGCCCGGCCCGCGGCGCGGCGCCGCGTCACTGCCCGGCCGGACGGCACGGACGTCGAGGTCGGTGTCGGTGGGGGGCAGCCCGCCCCGGCCGGAAAGATCCACGGAGCCCCGCTCCATCGTCATGGGTGTACCGCCGCGCAAGGCGCGATCTGCATAGACCCGTAATAGGAGGGGAGCCGTTAACAGCCCGTTTCGCTGTTCGCCTTCGTACGATCGGATTCTACCGTGAGCATACGATTTCCACCGCTCAGCGCCGGTTGACCAGAACCAGGATCTTCTCTTCGAGCTGTTCGGGAGAAAAAGGTTTGGCGATGTAGGCGGTGACGTCGTGGGCCATCGCCTCCTCGACCGCGATGATGGTGGCGAGCGCGGTGACCATCAGGAAGGGCATGTCGGGACGCACCGCGCGGACCAGCTTCAGGAACTCCAATCCCGACAGGCGCGGCATCTTCCAGTCGCAGACGATGAGGTCGAAGGCGCCCTGCCGCTCCTCGAATCGGGTCAGCGCCTCGCGCCCGTCCTGGGCGATGGTCAGATCGGTGATGCCGAGGTCGCGCAGGATCATCTCGACATAGCCGCGGGCGGCCGGCTCGTCGTCGGCCAGCAGGACGCGCAACGTGTTCATGGCGCGCATCGGCAGGCCGGCGTCGGCCAATGTGGCGAAGAACTGGGCGAAGCGGTCGGCCCGTTGCTCCGTCGCGTCCTTGCAGCGGGCGAGGTAGCCGCGCAGGAAGGCGGTGGAGCGGACATGGTGCCCGACCAGCTCGCGCGCCGCCGCCACGCATTTCCCCTCCGTGAAGGCGCCCTCGGCGAGCAGGCTGGCGAACTCCATGACCTCGTCGACGTGGGGCGGCCGGTCCTTGGCGATGCGGGCGAAAACCTTGTTGGTGCGCAGGAAGGTGTTCTGGATCTCGTCGAGCATGCGGACGTAGCGCTCGCGCAGGCCGTCCGGCAGGGTGGAGCGCGCCACGCGCCGTTGCAGGTCGGCCAGCGCCTTGATGCGCGCGCGCGGCGTACGGGCCGTCTCGAACAGGCGCTGGGTGAAGTCGCGGGCCTCGAGATGGCGGCGCAGATGGGCGACGATCATGCGCCGGCTGCGCTCCCCCGACACCGCCCCTTCGAAGGCCAGAAGATCGACGATGCGGGCGTAGTGGCTCTTGGCGTGCAGGACCGCCTCCAGCCGCGCGCCGGACAGCAGCAGCGCCACCCGCCGGTCGATCAGCCGGGTCGTGCGCTCGCCGCCGATCACCCCGCCCTTCGCCGTCAGGCGCGCGGCGAGGAGCCCGATCGCCGACAGCTCGTCCAGCACCGCTGCGACGCTGTTCGGCTCCGCCTTGGTGCCGGACAGCGGCGCGTCGCCGAGCAGGGCGTGGTGAACCCCCGCCTCCAGCCCCAGCCGGGCGGCGCGCGCCTGATGGCGGGTGACGAAGGCGGACAGGCGGTGCAGCACCGCCGGGGCGTCGGGGTGCGACGGCGCCTCGCCCCGCCAGACCATCGCCATGGCGTCGAGCACGCCGCGCAGCCCGTCCGCCCAGCCGAACAGCGCCTCGACCACCAGCCCGTTGGCCAGCATCTCCCCGACGATCTGGTCGAGAGTGGCGATTCCCTCGCCGGACAGCCCGTCCCCGTCGAGCGACAGGATGCGCACCAGCCGAAGCTCGTGGTTGCGCCCTTCCCCCAGCCAGGCGGACAGCCAGCAATCGATGGTGTGGCGCCCGGCGAATCCCGGCGTCCGCGCCATGGTCTGGGCCACCGTGGCGGCGAACTGCTTGGCGTCGATGGACAGGGCCGCGCCGCTGTGGGCGCGCCGGGCGGTGACGGCCAGCACCTCCTGCTCCAGCCGCTTCAGCTCCTCCAGCCGCATGGCGGGGGAGCGGCGTCCGGGGCGGGCCTGCCGCTGGGCCACCCGTTCCAGCACCTGGGCGCGGCGTGGCCAGTCGAGGAAGGAGCGCTGCGGCTCCACCTTGTGCAGGAACTCGGTCGGGGTGATGCCGCGCGCCTCCAGGAACTCCGCCAGCTCCTCCGCGATCAGGAATCGCGCGGCGGGGGCGAAGACCTCCTCGACCCGGACGCAGACGGCGGACTCCGGCGACTCCTCCGGCGCGTCGCCGCTCAGCTCGCCGAGGAGCGCGTCGACGTCGTAGGCGCCGATGGGAATGCCGTCGGTCGGAAGGGAGGAAGGCGGCGGCACGGCGCTCATCGATGCTCCGCCATCAGATCAGCAGCGCGTGGATCGTGTCGGCCAGCTCGTCCGGGTTGATCGGCTTGCGCAGGAAGACGATGCGGCGCCCGCCTGATTTCGGGTCGGCCAGCAGGTCGTCCAGGCTTTCCGTTTCCGGCGGGTAGCCGGACATCAGGACGGTCGGCAGATCCGGATTCTCCCGGCGCAGCGCGCGCGCCACCGACGCCCCGCCGATCTGCGGCATCACGAGGTCGGTCACCAGCAGGTCGAAGGCCCCGCCATGGTCGGCGTAGGCGCGCAGGGCCTCGCTGCCGTCGGCGGCGCAGACCACACGCATGCCCATGTCCTCCAGCGTCAGGCGGATGAAGTCGCGCACCTGCGCCTCGTCCTCCACCAGCAGGACGGTGGCGGCCATCGACAGCCCCTCCATCTCGTCGTCCTCTGCGTCGAGGGAAAAGGCGTCGTCAAGACCGAGGGCGTCCAGACCGGGGGCATCCGCGTCCTGCGGCTCCGCGACGTCCTCCGCCGGGAAGCGGAGCGTGAAGACGGTGCCGCGCCCAAGCTCCGTGTCCACCTCGACGTCGCCGCCCGCCCGCGCGACCGTGGAGTAGACGAGCGCCAGCCCCAGCCCGGTCCCGGCCCCCGGCTCCTTGGTGGTGAAGAAGGGTTCGAAGATGCGGTCGATCACCGCCGGGTCGATGCCGCAACCGGTGTCGGCAACGGTGATGGTGATTCCGAGATCGTCCGTCCGCTCCACCGCGATGGTGATCGGCCCGCCCTCCGGCATGGCGTCGCGCGCGTTGAGCACGAGGTTGAGCAGCGATTGGTGCAGCAGGGCCGGGTCGATGGTCACCACCGCCCCGCCGCCCGCGCCGCCGATCCGCAGCGGGTGGCGCTCGCCCAGCGTCGGGCCGAGGAAACGGCGCAAATCGTCGATCACCGCGCCGACGCGCACGGGACGCGCCGCATCGGTCTGGCCGGGCCGTCCGAAGCTGAGAAGCTGGGCGGTCAGGCCGGAGGCGCGGTCGGTCGCCTTGACGATCTCGGTCAGGCACTGCTCGACCCGCGGCCGGTCCTGCGGGGCGCGGCGGGCCATCTGGGCGAAGCCGCCGATGGCCGTCAGCATGTTGTTGAACTCGTGGGCGATGCCGCCGGCCAACTGGCCGATGGCCTGCATCTTCTGCGCCTGCTGGATGGCGCGCTCGGCCTGCTTGCGCCCGGTGATGTCGGTGAGGACGAGGAACCACGCCGCCTCCCCCTCTACCGCGAAGGGGTGGATGCCGACCTCAAGCTCGCGCAGGGCGCCCTGCGCGGTGACGAAGCGGGCCTCGACCGGCGGCGGGGCTTCCAGGCCGCTGCCGGGCGGGGGCAGCCAGTCGAACAGGCGCTGCACCCCGTCGAACTCCGTCGCCTCGACCAGCGGGATGCGCAGCATCGCCTCGGGATCGCCGCTGCCCAGGATCAGCGCGGCGGAGCGGTTGGCGAAGCGCAGCCGCAAGCCATCCCAGATCAGGATGCCGTAGGGCGCCATCTCGACCAGCCGGCGGTAGCGCGCCTCGCTGTCGGCCAGCGCCTCCTCGTGGCGCTTCAACTCGGTGATGTCGGTGAGGATCTTGACCACACCGCCGAAGCGCGTGGCGTGCTCGCTGATGCGGTACCAGCGCCCGTCGCCGAGCTGGTGGTCGGTTGGCGGCCCGCTGCGGATGTGGCGGTTCAGCCGCTCGGCGATCCAGTCGGACGGGTCGCCCAGATCGTCGCCGGCCGCCCCCCGCTCCACCGCGACCCGCAGCAGATCGGCGAAACGGACGCCGGGAACCAGATGGTCGGACAGCAGCGGATAGGCGGCACGGTAGCGGTCGTTGCACAGCACCAGCCGCCCGTCGGCGCCGAACAGCACGAAGCCTTCGGACACGCAGCCGATGGCGTCGGACAGCAGAGCGCGGAAATGCGCCTCGCCCTCGCCTGGGTGACGGCTCGCCGGGCTCTCCACGACGGCGTCGAGCCGGTCGCGCAGCGCCCGCAGCGGCTCCCGCAGATGGGCCAGCGCGCCGGGCGGCGCGGCGGACAGCCGCGCGCCCAGGGTGTCGAGGAGTTCCGCAAGCTCTTGGTCGGGCCGGTCCATAACCCGGCATTCAACCATTACGCCCGGTCCCCCCGCCAGTTGATTCCGCGCTCAGCCCTGCTTCGGGAAATGGTGATGGCCGTGGTCGCAGGTGCCACGCGAATGCTTGTCGTCGCAGCTTTCGCCGGACGCGGTCAGCCCGATCCAGGCGTGCAGCGTGTTGGGGTCGAATCCGGCCTTGCGGTCCGCCCCGACCTGGAGCAGCGGGCGGCGGATCAGGTCGCGGTCGGCCAGCAGGGCGGCCAGCGCCGACTCCTCGTCCAGCTCGTCGGGTTTCACGGCGCCGGTCTTCACGGCGGCGGCGCGGCGGTTGAACCAGTCCTCGACCGGACGATCCTCGAAGAAGGGGCGGAGGGTTTCGGCGGTCAGCGGCTCAACGGCCAGATCGCGCTCCACCAGCGTGTGGCCGGCGGCCTGGAGTTGAAGCTTCTGCTTGGCGTTCGCCGTGCAGCCGGACAGACCGTAAAAGATCACTTCCGTCATGGGGTTGGTGCTCCGCATCGAAACAGGACGAATTAGGTCCAGTCTAGCGGCGCGGAGACCGGGGGTGCCGGTGACGGAATGTCGCACCCGCCTCCCCTCTCCCGCCCCGGGAGAGGGAGGGACCCGCCGCGAAGCGGTGGGAGGGTGAGGGTATCGCCAAGGATCATCGGCTCCTTCCTTGGACGCCCCTCACCCGCCCGCTGTCGCGGGTACCCTCTCCCGGGACGGGAGAGGGTACAACTCACTTGATGCGCTTCAGCGAGTCCTCGACGTAGGCGTTCGTGTAGGTCTTGGACAGGTCGATGTCCGTCGCGGCCACCGCCTTGTCGAAGGCCTTCAGCACCTTGTAGGCGGCCTCCGCCCCCTCCTGGGAGAAGCGGCCGTCGGGCGAGTAGGTCGGCTTGGAATGCTCGAAGGCCTGGGCGTAGAGCGTCTGGTTGCCGAGGAAGTATTCCGGCGGCAGGACCTTCAGGACGTCCTCGGTCTTGGCTTGATCCAGCCACTTCAGCGTCCGCACGAAGACGTCGACCAGCGCCTGGGTGGTCTTCGGATTCTCCTTGATGAAGGCCGGCGTGGTGTAGAGCACCGCCGCCGGGTACGGCCCGCCGTAGGTGTCGAGCGTGCCCTTCTCCGTCCGGGTGTCGGCGATGGTGGTGACGTCGCCGTCGGCCTCCAACTGGCTGATCACCGGGTCGAGGTTGGCAATGGCGTCGATCTCGCCACGCTTCACCGCGGCCACCGCGCTGGGGCCGCCGCCGACGCCGATGAAGGACACATCCTCCGGCGTCATGCCGTGCTGGGTCAGCAGGTAGTTGACCATGAAGTTGGTCGAGGAACCGGGGGCGGTCACGCCGATCTTCTTGCCCTTCAGCTCCTTGATCGACGTGATCGTGCCGGCCTTGTTGACCGCGGCCAGAACGATGCCCGGATAACGGCCCAGCAGGGCGACGGCGGTGATCGGCTGGCCCTTGGCCTGCATTTGCACCGTGTGGTCGAAGGCGCCCGTCACGATGTCCGCCGAGCCGCCGACCAGCGCCTGGAGGCTCTTGGCGCCGCCGCCGAAGTCGTTGATCTCGACGTTCAGCCCGGCCTCCTTGAAGTAGCCGAGCCGCTCCGCCACCGTCAGCGGCAGGTAATAGAGCAACGGCTTGCCGCCGACCGCCAGCTTCAGGTCCTTCTTCTCGACCTGCTGGGCGTTCGCCCCGCCGATGCCGAAGGCCAGAACCACCGCCGCGGCGGCGATCACGCTTTTCATACGCATGGCTTCCCTCCCAATTTTCTTGCTATGGCGCAGTCATCCCTGCGCGTTGGTCGTCTGCGCCTCCTGCGGGCGCCAGTGCAGAAGGCGTTTCTCGATGACGGTCACCACGGCGTCGATCACCACGACGAAGATCGTCAGCACCAGCATGCCGGAGAAGACGCCAACCGTGTCGAACACCCCCTCCGCCTGATGGATGCGGTAGCCGAGACCAGCGGCGGAGCCAAGATACTCGCCCACCACCGCGCCGACCATGGCGAAGCCGACCGCGGTGTGCAGGCTGGAGAAGACCCAGGACAGGGCGGACGGCAGATAGACGTGCCGGAACAGGTGCCGGTTGCTCGCCCCCAGCATCTTCGCGTTGGCCAGCACCACCGGGCTGACCTCCTTCACACCCTGGTAGACGTTGAAGAAGACGATGAAGAAGACCAGCGTCACCCCCAGCGCCACCTTCGACCAGATGCCGAGGCCCAGCCACAGCGCGAAGATCGGCGCCAGCACCACGCGGGGCAGCGCGTTGACCGCCTTGATGTAGGGGTCAAAGACGATGGAGACCAAGGGCGCGCGGGCGAACCAGAAGCCGAAGGCGATTCCCGCCACCGTGCCGATGACGAAGGCCAGCGCGGTCTCCAGAAGGGTGATGCCGAGATGGTACCAGATCACCCCGGACGCAAAGTCGCTCCAGGTGCGCTCCAGCACCGCCAGCGGCGTGCCGAAGAAGAAGGGGCTCAGGATCTTCGTCGCGGTCAGGACGTGCCAGATCAGGAAAAAACCGATCAGCACGGCGACCTGCAGCAGCAGGATCACCGGACGGCTCGGCAGGCGTTTCACACGGGCCACGGCCATGGGGTCCTCACGTCGGCTTGGACGTCATTTCAGTTTGGTCTGGGCATAGCCCTTCAGCACTTCCTCGCGGAGCTGCCCCCAGATTTCCCGGTGCAGGTCGAGGAAGCGCGGCGTCATGCGGATTTCCGCCACGTCGCGCGGGCGCTCAAGATCCACCCGGTACTCGCCGATCAGCCGGGCGCCGGGGCCGGCGGACAGCACCAGCACCCGGTCGGACATGGAGATGGCCTCCTCCAGGTCGTGGGTGATGAAGACGACCGACTTGCGGTCCGCCGACCACAGGTCCAGCAGCTCGTTCTCCATCAGTTGCCGCGTCTGGATGTCGAGCGCCGAGAAGGGCTCGTCCATCAGCACGATCTTCGGATCGACGATCAGCGTCTGGGCCAGCGCCACCCGCTTGCGCATGCCGCCGGAGAGCTGGTGGGGGTAGCGGTCGCCGAAACGGTCCAGCCCGACGCGCGCCAGCCAGGGGCGCGCCCGTTCCTCCGCTTCGCGCCGCGGCACGCCGCGGAACTCCAGCCCGGCGGCGACATTTTCCAGCGCCGACTTCCAGGGCATCAGTGCGTCCGCCTGGAACATGTAGCCGGCGTGCGGATTGATGCCGTCGACCGGCTCCCCGAAGGTCAGGGCGCGCCCGGCGCTGGGGGCGAGAAGCCCAGCCGCAACGTTCAGGATGGTGGATTTGCCGCTGCCGGTCGGCCCGACGATCGACACGAACTCCCCCGCGGCAACCGACAGGGTCACGCCCTGGACCGCCGTGTAGGTCTGCCCGCGTCCGTCGGGCGATGGAAAGGTGCAGGTCACGCCGTCCAGGCGGAGCGCGGCCTTGTCCGCCCCCTCCGTCCGCAGGGCGGCCGCCACGGCGGCGCTGTCTGACATCAATGCGTTCCGTCCCTGATGGTCGTTTTCACGGCATCTTGGCGGAATGAGGCGGCGTCGGCAATGGGTGCAGCCAACAATTGTTGCCGCGGACGGTGAGACTCAGTCCAGCCGCGCGAAGAAGGCCATGATCGCCGCCCCCACCCCTTGCGGCCATTGATGCGGGTAGAAGCGCCCGTTGCGTGTCCGGTCGTCGGCCAGCGGACACCACAGAACCGGGTTCTCCTCGCCCTCGGCGCCATAGCGCCGGCAGTTGAAGCGGCGCGGCTCGTCGGGCTCGCTGCCCGTCGGCAGGCCGTCCTGGGCCAGCAGAGCACGGCGCAGGCGCAGGGCTTCGGAGACCGGCACCTGCTCGTCGCGCGGGTTGTGCAGGACCATGGCGGCGACCGGCCCGCCGCAGTCCTTGGGCCGCGCGGACCCGCCTCCGACGCTGGCCAGCCCGCGGATCACCCCGCCCCGCGCGCAGGCGAGGCTGTTGGCGAAGGACCCGCCCAGCGAATGGCCGACGACGAACACCCGGCCCATGTCGATGCAATAGCTCGCCGCCATGCTCTCCAGAACGGCGTCGAACAGACGGAAATCGCGCAGCCGGTCCGGCGGGTCGCCGGGATCGGACCAGACGTTCAAGCCGCGGGCGTCCTTCAGGCTGGCAGGATAGACGATGATCGCCGGCTCCTCCGCCTGCCCTTCCAGGCCGAAGTAGCGCCGCACCTCGGCGTTGCTGTTGGTCCGCCCGTGGAAGGCGACGACGAGGCTGTGCGGACGGTCGGGGCGGTAGCCGTCCGGCACGGCCACGATCATGCCGCGCGCCGTGCCGTCCAGTGCCACATGGTCGGGCACCGTTGCCGGGGCCGGCGTTCCGCAGCCGCGCGATAATTGCTGCGGCGCCACATTATTAACCAATTCCGCCGATAAGCCCTGAAAGGCCCACAGAATCAGCATGGTCGCAGCGCAAAATGCGCAAAATTGTTTCGCCATTCACAGCCCAGACGATCGCCTTCCTCCATAAACAGCCTGCTGCGAAGGACGTTGCACTTTCGGACAGGCTTCGCGTTAACCATCACGCAAGCATTTCCCGGCACCCTCCTTCCCAGAGCAAGGAGGTTTCGATGCCGGTTCGCGCGACTGCACGCATGATGGTTCTGGGGCTGCTGCTGGCCGTCGGCTCGTCTGGGGCTGCGACCGCCGACAGCCTGTCGGTGAACCGTCCGAACCCGGTGCCGCCCCCTGTCGCCTCCGACTTTCCCGACGCCACGCTGGTCCGCGTCGATCAGGTGGACTCAACCACGCTGCGGCTGGACGGCATCATCACCCCGGCCGTGGAGCAGCGCTTCTCCGACGCGCTGCGCAGCGTTCCAGCCGGCCAGCCGGTGGTGGTCGAACTGTCGAGCCCCGGCGGCTTCACCACCGCGGGCTACCGCATGATCGATCTGATGCTGGCGGAACGGCAGGCGGGGCGTGCCGTCGCCACCCGCGTGGCCGGCGGGCAGTCCTGCGAGAGCATGTGCGTCGGCCTCTATCTGGCCGGCTACCCGCGCTACGCCGCGCCAACCGCCGAGTTCATGGTGCACGCCCCGCGTCTGGCCGAGAACGGACGCATGACGCTGCGCTCCACCGACCAGATGGTGAAGCGTCTGGTCGCGCTGGGCGCCGCCCCCGCCTGGATCGAACGGGTGCGGGCCGCCGGCGGTTTCTCCGGCAGCCTCGATTACCGCGACAACGCCGATCATCTGGCGGCGGTGGGCGCCAACATCGTCACCCACCTGATCCGCTGACGTTCGTTACGCTTCACTTTCCACGAGGCGCCGGGCGATCTCCGGCATGACCGCCGCGTCGACGTTGGCGAAGGCGAAGCGCAGGTAATCGTCCTGGCCCGGACCGAACATGGAGCCGGGCAGGCACAGGATGTTGTGATCGCGGGCCAGCCCCTCGGCCACGTCGTGGGCGCGCTTGCCGGCGAAGGGATGCCGGACATAGGCGAAATAGGCCCCGATGCTGGCGATGCGGTAGCCGGTGCCGCTGGCCTCCATCGCCGACTGGAAGGCGTGGACGCGGGCCAGGATGTCGCCCCGCTTCTCCGCCACCCAGCCGTCCAGTTTCTCCAGCCCGAACAGCGCCGCCTTCTGGCCGACATGCGGGGCGCAGATGGCCAGGCAATCCATGACCTTGCGCGCCTGGGACAGCAGACCGGCGTCGGCGATCACCGCGCCGACCCGATAGCCGGCGAGGCTGTAGACCTTGGAGAAGCTGTAGAGCTGGACCAGCGTGCGCTGCCAACCGGGCCGCTGGAACAGCCCATGCGGCGTGCGCCCATCCCAATCCGGAAAGTCGCGGTAGGTCTCGTCGAGCAGCAGCTTGACGCCGCGCCGCTCGCACAGTTCGTACAGCGCCGCTATGGCGTCGGGCGAGGCGATGGCGCCGGTCGGGTTGTTGGGGGAGATCAGCACCAGCGCGCGGGTCCCGGCGTCGATCAGCCGCTCGGCCGCCGCCGGGTCGGGGATCAGCCCGTTCTCCTCGCGCAGCGCCAGCGGCCGGGCCTCGATGCCCAGCATGTCCAGCGTCATCTTGTGATTGAAGTACCAGGGGGCGGGCAGGATCACGTTGTCGCCGGCCCGCGCCAGCCCCATCACCGCCACCGCGAAGGCCTGGTTGCAGCCGGCGGTGATCAGCACCTCGTTCGCCGCGACCTCGCCGCCATAGAGCGATCCGGTGCGCCGGGCCAGCGCGGCGGTCAGCGGCGGGATGCCGTCGATGGCGGTGTAGCGCGCCGTGTCCGGGGCCCGCACCTGCTCGGCCAGATGGGCGGTCAGCGCGTCGGCGGGCGGATAGCCGGGCACCGCCTGACAGAGGTCGATCAGCGGCTTGTCCGCCGGAAAGCTGCGACCCTCGACCCAGCGCCACGCCTCGGCGATGGGCGGGGCCTCGGTGGCGGCGACGAGCGGGTTGACGTCTCTGCGGTCCATTCCCTGATGTCCAGTCTGCGGGGTCCGATTTTTATGGGGCGCCATGGTGGACCGGGCCGCCGGGCTCGCGCAAGGGACCAGAACAGGGGAACGCGCATGGCAGGCCAAGCGGAGACAAAGCAGGCGTCAGGCGCCGCCCAGCACCGCGTCCGGCTTACGGCCCACCAGGGACTCATAGACCTCGGGGTCGGTCGCCCCTTCCGATCCGAAGACCAGAACGCGGGCATCCGGGGCGAGGCCCAGGCTGGCGCGGGTCGCCGGGTCCGCCGCGGCGCAGAGCAGGCCGGCCAGACCGGCGACGCCGGATTCCCCGCCCACGATGGGCCGCCCGCCGTGCCGCCCCTCGGCCAACAGGCGCATGGTCGCCACCGCCGCGTCGTCGGGGATGGTCAGGAAATCGTCGGCCCCGCGCTCCAGGATCGCCCAGGCCAGCAGGGACACCTCCCCGCAGGCGAGCCCGGCCATCAGCGTTTCCAGATCGCCCTTGGACGGCGTCGGGCGGCCGTTGACGGCGCTCTGGTACAGGCAGTCGGCGGCGTGCGGCTCCACCACCACGAAGCGCGGGCGCTGGCGGCCCCAGCTTTCCCACAGATGGCCGCAGACGGCGGCGGGCAAGGCCCCCACCCCGCCCTGCACGAAGACGTGGGTCGGGCGCTCGCTGGCCGGAAGCTGGCTGATCGCCTCCTCCACCATCACGGTGTAGCCCTGCATCACGTCGCGGGGGATGTCCATGTAGCCGGTGTAGGAGGTGTCGGAAACGACGTGCCGGCCATGCTCCCGTGCGTCCGCCGCAGCCTGCCGCACCGCGTCGTCGTAGTTGCCGGCCACGCGGACGACGCGGGCGTCGAAAGATTCGATCGCCTGCTGCCGCCCCTGCGAGCAGTTGCCGGGAATGTAGATGACGCAGCCGCAGCCGAACACCTGAGCGCCCCAGGCGACGGAGCGACCGTGGTTGCCGTCGGTCGCCGTGGTCACCGTGATGCCGCGGGTCACCTTGGCGTAGCGCCCGACCACCAGATCCAGCGCGGTCACCGGCACGCCGGGCACGCGGGCCTGCACCTCGCGCACCAGCAGGCGCAGCACGGCGTAGGCGCCGCCCAGCGCCTTGAAGCTGTGCAGGTTGAAGCGGCTGCTCTCGTCCTTGTACCAGATGCGGTCGATGCCGGCGGCGCGGGCCAGCCCGCCCAGCGAGCGCAGCGGGGTCGGGGCGTAGCCGGGCCAGGCGCCGATCTCGGTCATCGCGTCCTGGAAGGCGGCGCGGCTCAGGATCGCCCGTTCGGCGGGCCCGTAGGGCTGGTCCGTGTCGGCGCGCGGATTCGAGAAGAGACGCGGGGTGCCAAGCGGCGGCAGGTCGGACATCGTGTTCGCTCTCCAGCGCCGCAAGGACGGCCGCAGCCACGAAAGCATTGCCGGCCACGCCGCGTCAAGCCACGCGCGTTGTCCCCGGACAAAGCGCCGCGAGCTGTGCTAACAGCGCCTCCCCCCGCGGTCCGGCCGGCGCGCCGAAGGCGGCGGGGTCCCCGTTCCTCAAGGAGATGGTTCCGTCGTGACGACCGGTTTCAACACCACCGCCGCCGACCAATTGAAGCAGTTCGCCGACCGCATGGAGCGGTTGATGGACGAGATCGACGGCCTGAAGGCCGACCTGAAGGACCTGCGCAGCGAGGTCAAATCCGCCGGCTTCAACATCAAGGCGCTCGACAAGCTGGTCGCCATCCGCCGCAAGGACGCCGGCGAGCAGGAGGCCGAGCTGCTGAACGACCTGATGCTCTACGCCCACGCCACCGGCACGCCGTTGGACATCGTGGTCCCCGAGCCGGCCGAGTGACGATTTAAATAAAGGATCGTTGCGAAGCCGCATCATGATTGTTCCGGGGGCGCAACATGACGTTTCGCTTCCGGAACATGTCGTTGCGTAAGCGCATCAAAGCGCTGATAGCTTAGCGCTTCCACTCGCGGCTGGATTTCACGAAGTCGGTCAGGGTGACGCCGATCTTGTCATCCACGATGACCACCTCGCCGCGGGCAACGAGGACGCCCTCCACATAGACGTCGGTCGGGTCCTTCAAGTGCCGGTCCAGTTCCACGACGGCGCCGCGGCCGAGCTTCAGAAGGTCGCGGACGCGCAGCATGGCGGTGCCGATGACCACCTTGATCTCGACCGGCGCGTCGCCGATGGCGAAGGCGTCGCTGCTCATGTCGTCGGACGAGCCGGCGCCCAGCAGATCGTCGATGTTGGCCATGCCGCACTCCTTCACCCCGGGTCACCGGACCCTTCCAACCGACTAGAGTTACCGCACCAGGGGCGCCGGAGCAACGGCGACCGTCGCAACAGCCTGCGACAAGGATGGGAAACAACAGCGCAGATTTGGTTTTCCTGCGCCAGCTTGTGTTGATACCCTGCCCGTCCGACGTGAAACCAGCCGCGAAGGCAGAGCCATGACGACCGATTCTCAACGCCCGCTGGTGGACAGCGCCTGGCTGAAGGGCGCCCTCGACCTTCCCGACCTCGTGGTTCTGGACGTGCGCACGCCGCCGGCGGGCGGCTTCATCCCCGGTTCGATCCATTCCGACTACGCCAAGGCCGGCTGGCGGGCGACGGTGGACGGCGTTCCGGGCCTGCTGCCCGACACCGCCGTTCTGGAAAGGCTGATCGGCGGATTGGGGATTCGGAACGGCGACCAAGTCGTTCTGGTTGCCAGCGGCCTGAGCGCCGCCGACATGGGGAACGCGACACGCGTCTATTGGACGTTCAAGACGCTGGGCCATGACCGCGTGTCGGTGCTGGACGGCGGCTTCGCCGCCTGGAGCGACGCCGGCCATCCCGTTGCCACGACCGCCACCACCCGCCCCGCCGCCACCTTCACTGCGGCCCCCCGCGAGGACTTGCGCGCCCCCCTGCCCGTGGTCGCGGCGGCGGTGGCCGGCGGCTCCGTCCCGCTGTTGGACGCCCGCTCCGCCGAGCAGTTCGAAGGCAAGGCCAAGAGCCCGCAGGCCCGTGTTCCGGGCACGCTGCCGGGGGCGGTGCTGATCGAGAACGGCGCCTTCTACTCCGCCGCCGAGAAGCGCTTCCTCCACGCCGACGCGGTGAAGGCTCTGGCGGATCAGGCCGGGACGGGCGAGTCGACGATCACCTTCTGCAACACCGGCCACCTCGCCTCGGTGTCCTGGTTCGCGCTGAGCGAGGTGGCAGGAGTCGACGGGGTCCGCCTCTATGACGGGTCGATGTCGGAATGGACCGCCGACCCGTCTCGTCCCGTCAAGAACGGGCCGGCGGCTTAAGCGTTAAACGCTCTTGCGGCGCCGGCGGAACCGCCCGAGGTCCGACCGGCGCAGCAGGCCCAGCGCGACCGCCAGCACCGCGTAGACCAGCAGGCCGGCAAGGCCCAGCAGCACCAGCCCGCCCAACCGCTCGAACAGGCTGTGGGCGGTCAGCCAGGACGACAGCTGGGTCTGCACCAGCCACAGCGTGCCGCCCATGGCGAGCGCCGCGATGGCCATGCGCGGCAGGTTGCGCAGCAGCCGGGCATCGGCCTTGAACAGCCCGCGCTGGGTCAGCAGCCACGCCAGCAGCCCGGCGTTGACCCAGGCGGCGACGGAAGTCGCCACCGCCAGGCCGACCTGGGCCAGCGGCCCCATCAGCGCCAGCTTCAACGCCACGTTGACCGCCGTCGCGGCCAGCGCCACCCGCACCGGGGTCGCCGTGTCGTGCCGGGCGTAGAAGCCGTTGACCAGGCTGCGGATCACCACGAAGGCCGGCAGACCCAGCGCGTAGGCCTGCAGGGTCGCGGCGGACTGCGCGGCGTCGGTCGGGCCGAAGGCGCCGTGCTGGAACAGCACCGACACGATGGGCAGGCCGGCGACCAGGAAGGCGGCGGCGGCCGGCAGGGTCAGCACCAGCGACAGCTCCACCGCCCGGTTCTGGCTCTCCACCGCGCCGGGCTCGTCCCCGCCCTTGATGCGCCGGGCCATTTCCGGAAGCAGAACGGTGCCCACCGCGATCCCGATGACGCCCAGCGGCAACTGGTTCAGCCGGTCCGCATAATAGAGGTAGGACACCGCCCCGGTGGGCAGCAGCGAGGCGATCAGCGTGTCGACGAACAGGTTGATCTGCGTCAGGCCAGACCCCAGCGCCGCCGGTCCCAGCACGGTCAGGAACCGCTTCACGTCGGGCGTCAGGCGCGGCAGGGCCAGACGCAGCCCCATCCCGGCCCGGCTGGCCTCCCAATACAGGTAGAGGAACTGCGCCAGCCCGGCGGCGAAGACACCCCAGGACAGGGCGTGGCCGACGGTGGGCAACAGCGGCGCGGCCAGCACCATCGCTGCGATCAGGCAGAGGTTGAGCAGGATCGGCGCCGCCGCCGCCGCCCCGAACCGCCCCATGCTGTTGAGCACGCCGGCGAGCAGCGATTCCAGCGAGATGAACAGCAGGTACGGGAAGGTGATGCTGGTGAACAGAACGGCCAGCCGGAACTTCTCCGGCTCGTCCGAGAAGCCCGGCGCGAAGACCGTCATGAACTGCGGCATGATCGCCAGGATGCCGGCCAGGAACAGAAGCTGCACCGCCAGCAGCAGGCTCATCACCTCCTCGGCGAAGCGCTTGGCGGCGGCCTGCCCGTCCTGCACCAGCTTGGCGGAGAACAGCGGCACGAAGGCGGAGTTGAAGGCCCCCTCGGCGAACAGGGCGCGGAAATGGTTGGGCAGCCGGAACGCCACGAAGAAGGCGTCGGCCACCGGCCCGGCGCCGAGCAGCGCTGCGGTCAGAACGTCGCGCAGGAAGCCAAGGACGCGGCTGACCAGCGTCAGCCCGCCGACGGACAGGATGTTGCGGAGCACAGTGGTACGGGTCCTCTGATGGGCGGCGCCATCCTAGCGTTTTCCCCGCCCGCGTCACGCCTTTCGGCATGCCGGCCCGTGTGGAATTTGAAGGCGGTGGGCGGAAATGGTCTGCTAGGATCGGCGCCCACCCATTGCCCCATCCTCCATCTTCAGACAAGCGGAACGTCCATGGCCCAGGGTCTTCCCCTCACCTATCTGGAAGCCGGCGAAGCGAACGGCGGCACCCCCCTGCTGGTCCTGCACGGCCTGTTCGGGTCGGCGCGCAACTGGCAGACCCTGGCGAAGCGCTTCGCGGAGCGGCACCGGGTCTACGCGCTGGACCTGCGCAACCACGGCGGCGCCCCCTGGTCGGACGAGATGACCTACCCGGCGATGGCCGCGGACGTGCTGCGCTTCCTCGACGACCGCGGCTTCGCGCGGGCGTCGGTGGTCGGCCACTCCATGGGCGGCAAGGTGGCGATGACGCTGGCGCTGACCCATCCCGACCGGGTGGAGCGTCTCGCCGTGGCCGACATCGCGCCGGTCGCCTACACCCACACCCACGCCCCCTTCGTGGCGGCCATGAAACAGGCGAAGCTGGAAGGCTGCACCCGCCGCTCGGAGGTCGAGGCGCAGCTAGCGGACGCGGTGCCAGAAGCCCCCCTGCGTTCCTTCCTGCTGCAGAATCTCGTTCTGGAGCAGGGGTCGTTTCACTGGCGGATCAACCTCGACGCCATCGGCGCCCGCATGAGCGACCTGATCGGCTTCCCGGATCTGGGCGACGCCCGGTACGACGGCCCCACCCTGTTCATCGGCGGCACACGGTCCGACTACATCGTGCCGGAAAACCACGCCGCCATCCGCCGCCACTTCCCCAAGGCCGCCATCGAGATGATCGAGGGCGCCGGCCACTGGCTGCACGCCGAACGCCCGCAGGAGTTCGCCGCGCTGGTCGAAGCCTTCGCGTAACGTCTTCAGCCGCGAAAAAAGAAACGGGGGCCGCGAAGGCCCCCGTTTCCACATGCTGGCGATGCGCAGTCCTGTCAGAGCGCGCCCTGACGGCGATTCTCTTAGAGAGCGCCCTGACGGGCGCCGGTCTTGGCGGCCGGGCCGGCGGACTGGTTGAAGGCGTCGCGCAGGTATGGCGACAGCGCCTGCCGCATCGTGCGCAGCCACTCGTGGATGATGATCAGCGAGCGGGAGGCGACCGGCGGGGTCATGCCCAGCTTCACCAGATCCTCGCGGGTCATCTGCGCCACCTCGTCGATGCGGTGGCCGGTCAGGCGCGCCCAGGCCGGGGCCGTGCAGGGCGCCATGGAGATGACCTCCACGCCTTCGCGCTCGACCATCTCCGCCTTGCGGCGGGCGTACTGGCTGTCGTCGAGCTGCGAGAAGGGACCGGAGAAGCCGTTCTCGACCAGGACGCGCTTGGCCTTCGGGGCGATGGTGGCGATGCGCTCCAGCGTGTTCATGCCGGTGGACAGCGAGGCCAGATCGACGGTGACCGGCACCATGAAGGTCAGCCGCTCGCCCTCGCCGACATAGTAGTCGAAGCCCGACACCTCGGCCCAGTTGAAGAACCACTGGGAGATGTTGCCGCCGAAGTCGAAGAGGCGGCCGCCGCGCTGCAGTTCCGGACCGATCTGGTCCCAGAACTCGTAGAAGCCGTCGCCCGAGCCCATCATGTTCATGAAGTCCTGGGTGATGCGGCGGTGCTCCACCACCTCCGGACCAAACAGGCGGTTCAGCCGCTCGTTGACCTCATATTCGACGACCTTGAGCTGAAGGCCTTCAAGCATGGCGGTCGCCATCAGGTGATGGGACAGCAGCGTCTTGCCGACGCCACCGCGGTCGTTGAGAACGAAGATGGTGCCCAGCATGCGATCGCCTTTCCAGGGTCTGTTCGATGTCGAATCTTGAGGTGTTGAAACGTGAGCGGCCGGGGCCTTGAGAGTCGGCGCCGGGGAAAGCGGAGCCTGGGTGGGAGAGGCCTCCGGAACCGGGGCCGGAGTCGATTCCTCCGGAGGATCGGCAGGCACCACGGCGGCCGGTTCCGGAACGGGGGCCGGCTCCGGAGCGGGTTCCGGTTCCGGCACGGCGGCTTCCGGCGGACCATCGGTCGCGCCATCTGCCATGTCCGGCATGTCCGGCTCAGCCGTTTCCGGTTCGGGCATCTCCGGTTCAGACATCTCCGGTTCGGGCGCCGCATCCTCGGCATCGTCCGGCTGTCCCGCGGCGAGGGCGGCGCGGTGCACCGCATCCAGCGTTTCGCGCGGAGTCGTGCCGCCCTCCTCCTCCCCATCCGCGCCGCCGTCACGTTCCTCGTTCCCCACGAGGAAGAAGGCTGAGCGCAGGGTGACGGGTGAGATCGGCTGGTTGTCGCGGGCGGTGACGCCCAGCTTCGCCAGCACATCGGAGATTTCCGCCCAGGACAGGCCGCGCTCGCGCATCAGGCCGATGTCGGCGTAGCTTTCGCGGACGGCCTGCATGGCCGAGCGGTTTCCAGTCGGACGATCGGCAAGGAGCCGTTCCAGTTCCGCGCGATCAATCGACACCGTGAGTACCCGGCATGCGTGGTTCTGGGGAGGGGTGGGTAGGATTTGTGATACCGCAGGATTCCGTTCCCCCCGGTGCGGAAAAAATAGTACAAGCGATTGGGGTGCGCAAACGGTTTCCAACCATGTTCAACCGCATTAAACCTGTGACACGGCAACCTTCCTTGGTCTCCATCAGGATTGCAGGATAGGGCCCGGCGTTTGGCGAAGATGCCCTATGATTTTCGATCGCAGGATCAGCGGACCGCCGACTCCGGGCGGACGCCGGGGACTCCCATCGGCTTCCACGAGTTGCGCCAAGCCTGCGAGATCTCGGCCCTTCGGGAGGATCTGGAGCGCGTCCTCCAGGACACCGGCGCCCTGCGCGACAGCATCGAGGACGCGGTTGAGCAGGTGCGCCAGCGCTTCGCCGCCCTGACGGCGGAGGAGCTGGCGAACTCCGAAACGATGGCGCCGCTGCTCCAGTTCGCCGTCTCCACCCTGCTGACCATCCGCGACGAGGCCCGGCGCATCAACACGCAGACCGGCCCGGTCGACGACGACGACCGCCCCACGCGGACCGTCGCCGATCCGCGCCCCCTGCCCTCCGCCGGGACTCCGGCAGCACCGCCGTCCGTCCCGCCGCCCCCCGCCCCCCAGACCGCGCCGCAAACCTACGCGCCGCCGCCGTCCGACGAGCCGGCCCCGTCCTTCGCCTCGGAACCGGAACGCGAGGAGACGCCCCCGCCGCCGACTCCGGCGCCCGTTCTGTCGCCGTTCGTGCCGCGCGCCCCGGCGCCGGCGCCGCAGCGTCCGGCGGCACCGGACCCCGCTCCCGACGCGCCTCCGGCTCCCTCCTGGCTCTCGCCCCTGTCCGGGCGCAAGGGCAGCCCCGGAGTCAACGGCAGCGCTCCGCGCAACGGCAACGTGGACTGGCTGAGCCGTCCCAAACGCTGACCTCCGCCGTTGCCCCCCTTTCGTCCCGTTGTTGCGGGAAGGTCGCACCTCGTCCGAACGCACCCACGTCACACCGATTTTCCTTGAACTCCGAAATGGGTGCGGCTACCACTTTATTTGGTAAATGAATCTTTACCAACAACACCTGCGGCGACGCATGGGGGTGGTCATGGCACGGGATGATGTGGACACGCTGGCACGACCGTCGCCCCGCCTGGAATGGCGGCACCGCTGTGGCCCGGCCGCCCAGGCTGACCGGAGAGATTCCCACCGGCACGACACTCCGGCAGCGATCCGGCCCCTGCGGCTGCTGATCGTGGAGGACGAATCCCTGGCCGCAGAGGCGGTGGGGATGGCCGCCATGGACCTTGGCCATATCGTCTGCGGCACCGCCCGCACCGAAGAGGAGGCGGTGGCCATCGCCGGGCGCGAGCGGCCCGATGTGGCGCTGATGGACGTGCGGCTGGCCGGCGGCGACGGGATCGAGGCGGCGCGGCGCCTGCGCGCCAACTATGGCATCCGCTCCATTTTCCTGTCCGGCTACGCCAACCACGCCATCATGGCCCGCATCACCGAGACCTACCCGCTGGGCGTGGTCAACAAGCCCTATTCGCTGGCCCAGTTGAAGCTGGCCCTCGACCTCGCGGCGCGGCGCCTGCACGGCCCGCGCGGCTGACAACGTTCCGCTTCGCCAAACAAGAAAGGGCGGCTTCCCCCGTGGGAAGCCGCCCTTTTCTTTCAACCGTCGTGGAGCGTGATGCTCCCTATCCCTGCCCTCACTCCTGGATGAAGGCCTTCACGTAGGAGTGCGACAGCGGCTGCACCAGATAGTCGAGCGGGGTGCGGGCGGAAAGCAGGATGCGCGCCTCCACCGGCATGCCCGGCTTGATCGTCAGGTTGTGGACCTGATGGGAGTCGCTGTCCTTCAGCTTGATCCGCGCGATGTAGGATTCCTGGCGGGTGATCGGGTCCATCACGCGGTCGGCCGAGACGTAGGTCACCGTGCCGTCCAGCGAGCCGACGACGCGGCTGTCATAGGCGGTCAGCTGAACCTTCACCGGCAGATCGACGGTCAGCGACTTGATGTCCTTCGGCTGGACCTTCACCTCGGCCAGCAGGGCGCGGCCGTCTGGGATGATGTCCAGGATCGGCTCGTTCGCGGTGATCGTACCGCCGGCCGCCCAATGGCTGTGCATCACGACGGTCCCGGCGTCCGGAGCCTTGATCGCGCGGGTCTCCAGCCGGTTGGCGGCGTCGCGCATCTGCTCGGCGAGGCGGATGACGTCGCCGCGGGACTTCTCCAGATCGACCAGCACCTTTTCGCGGAAGTCGTTGCGGCGGCGCAGAAGGTCGCCCTCGGCGTCCACGGCGGCCTGGTTGGCCTGGGCGATGCGGGCCTCAAGCTCGCGGTCACGGCCCTTGAGCTGCGCCTCCTCCTTCTGCTGCTCGACCAGCTTGGTCCGGGTGGCGTTGCCGCGGGACAGCAGGCCCTGGGTGATGCGCAGATCGTCCTCGATCAGCTGGATCTCGCGGGCCAGGAACCTGCGCTGCTCCTGAAGGCTCTTGCCTTCCTCGCGCAGCGTGATGACGCGCTCCTTGGTCAGCTTGGCCTCGGTGTCGAGCTGGTTGCGGCGGACCTGGAACAGGGTCTCCTGGTTGCCCATCAGCTTCTCGACCGTGCGGTCGCTGCCGCGGCGGCGCAGCAGTTCCTCCGGCCACTCGATGGCGGGCTGCTCGAACAGCTCGGCGGTCAGCCGCGCTTCCAGCGCCTGGGTTTCCAGCCAGGAGGTGCTGAGCACCTGGAGCCGGGTCGCCGCCTCCGTGCTGTCCAGCCGCATCAGGACCTGACCGGCCTTCACCGTGTCGCCTTCCTTGACGAGGATCTCTTCGATCTGGGCGGTCTCGGTGTGCTTCACGATCTTGCGGCCGGTCTCCGGGGCCAGCGCGCCGGAGGCCATGACGGCGCTGTGAAGCGGGGCGAGCGCGGCCCAGGCGGTCATCCCGCCGAAGCCCACCGCCAGCACCATGAAGCCGCCGGCCAGAAGCCCGCTGACCCGGGTGTCGGGAACCAGCGCGCGCAGCGCGCCGATCGACGTCATGGTCTTCGTCTTGTAGGTGTTCATGGTGGTGTCGGTCATAACAATCGGTCCTTAATCGCCGGAAGGGCTGGGTGCTGGTCTGGAGTTTCCGGCGTCAGCCGGCGGCGCTCTGCACCGGCGCCGGGCCGATGTTGCGCAGGCGGCTCCAGTTCGGACCCTGCTGCTCCTGCTGGCGTTGCGGCAGTTCCACCGCCATGCCGTTCTTCAGAACGAAGGTCTTGTCGGAGATGTCGACGAAGGCCGGGGAATGGGTCAGCACGATGGTGGTGACGCCGCTGTTCTTGGCCTCGACGATGAACTCGCGCACCGCTTTGTGGCCGATCTCGTCCATGCCGGCCGACGGCTCGTCGAGAACCAGCAGCGAGGGACGGCCGTAGCCGGCGCGGGCAAGGGCGATCAGACGGGCCGAGGCGCCGGTGATCGGGAACAGCGGGTCGGTCACCTCGGTCTCATAACCGCCGGGCAGGCTCTCGACCCAGGCATGGATGCCGGCGCGCTTGGCGGCGTCCTCGACCTTCTCCCGCGTCGTCTCGGTGAAGCGGGCGATGTTCTCGGCGATGGTGCCGGGCAGCAGGTCGGCGCCCTGGGCCATGTAGCCGATGCCCTGCTCCGGGGTTTCCGGGTTCAGCGAGGCGACGGCCAGGCCGCCCAGCCGCACCGTGCCCGCCGACGGCATCGCCACACCGGCCAGCAGACGGGCCAGGACCGACTTGCCGGAGCGGTTGGGACCGGCGATGCACACCGTCTGGCCCGGCTCCACGGCCAGCGTGACGCTGCGCAGGATCGGCTTCTGGTCGCGGGGAGAGACGAACAGCAGGTTCTCGACGGTCAGGCGCTCGCGCTCCACCGGGATGATCGGACGCTCCGGCTCGAGGGACAGGCGCTTCAGCAGCGGGAACAGGCGGCGGAAGGCCTGGTAGGACTTCTGGATCTGGCCCCAGGCGCCGGCGGTCTGCTCGACCGGGGCGAGGGCGCGGCCGACCAGCATGGAGGTGGCGATCATGCCGCCGAAGGACAGGTGCTGCTCGATCACCAGCAGGGCGCCGACGCCGGTCACCGCGATCTGGATGACCATGCGCACCCACTTGGTGAAGGCGCCGATGGCGGCGGCGCGCTCGGTCGAGCGGCCCTGCAGGGCGGAGGTGGTCATGGCGTCGCGGGCCACGGCGTCCAGCGCGCTCGGCCCCATGCGCAGGCCGCGCACCGTCTCCGACCGCGACAGCAGGGAGTCGAACAGGCGCTGCGAGCGGCTGGCCGGGGCCTTGCTGTCCTCGGCGAAGTGACGGACCGCCCAGTTGCTCAGATAGCCCAGCGCCGTCATGATGACCATCGCGGCCACCAGGATCACGGCGAGCAGCGGGTGGATCAGGTAGATGCCGATGACGTACAGGGGCACCCAGGGCAGGTCCATCAGAGCCGGCAGCGACGGGCGGCTCATCGCGCCCTTGACCTCCATGAGGTCGCTGACCGGGGCGGTGTCCGGACGGCCGCGGCCCGAGGCGTCCAGCACGTCGGCGGTCAGCCGGCGGCGCCAGGTGACCTCCAGCGCGTTGCCCGCGCGGGCCAGGATGCGCGCCCGCACCGTTTCCATGGCGGCGCTCAGCGTCAGGGCCAGGACGACGATGACGGTCAGCATGACCAGCGTATCGATGTTGCCGGACGGAATGGCCCGGCTGAAGACTTGAAGGGAATAAAGTGGCATCGCCAACATCAGGAGATTGATGGTGGCGCTGAAGACAAATGCACCAACGAGTACCCGGGTGAAATAACGTCCCCCGTGAGCCATGTCTTTATTGGTCTTTTCAGACCCGCGAGAAAACAGGCGAGGCATTTACAGCCCTCCAATTGTCACCGTTTGCGGCAGTGCCCACTGGATGCAGGCGAGGTCAGTTGGCGCGTTTTTGGTAAATGAAATCTGAAGATTGAGGGACATCACAGGAATGCCACTGAAAACCACCCCCTTTGCGCAGACGACAACGACGCCTCATGTGAAGGACTGCCCTGTCCGCCCCGTTTCAAGGAACGCCGCATGACCGACACGCTGACCTTCGACCCCGGCCATCTCGCCCTGCCCGACCTGCGCCGCATCCTGCGCGACCCGCCCGTTCTGGCCCTGGCGCCCGGCTGCCGCGCCGCCATCGAGGCCTCGGCCCGCACGGTGGCGGAGGCGGCGGGCGGGGAGCGCGCGGTCTATGGTGTGAACACCGGCTTCGGCCTGCTGGCGAAGAAGCGCATCCCCCCGGATCAGGTGCGCGAGTTGCAGCGGCGGCTGGTCCTGTCGCACAGCGCCGGCACCGGGCCGGACCTGCCGCCGGGTGTGGTGCGGCTGATCCTGGCGCTGAAGGTCAACGCGCTGGCGCGCGGCCATTCGGGCGTGCGCATGGCGGTGATCGAGGCGCTGCTGGCGCTCTACAACCGCGGCGTCCTGCCGGTGGTGCCGGCCAAGGGTTCGGTGGGGGCGTCCGGCGACCTGGCGCCGCTGGCCCACCTGACCGGCGTCCTGATCGGCGAGGGCGAAGCCGATGTGGACGGCGAGCGGCTGCCCGCTGCCGAAGCGCTGGCCCGCGCCGGGCTGGTGCCGCTGGCGCTGGAGGCCAAGGAGGGGCTGGCCCTGCTGAACGGCACGCAGGTGTCCACCGCGCTGGGTCTGGCCGGGCTGGTCGCTGCGGAGGACGGCTTCGCCGCCGCCCTGGTCGCCGGCGCGCTCAGCGTCGATGCCGCTCTCGGCAGCGACGGCCCCTTCGACGCGCGCATCCACGACCTGCGCGGCCAGCCCGGCCAGCGCGACGTGGCCGCCGTCTACCGTTCCCTCCTCCAGGGCAGCGGCATCCGCGACTCCCACCGGGAGGGGCACGAGACGGTGCAGGACCCCTACAGCCTGCGCTGCCAGCCGCAGGTGATGGGCGCGGTGCTCGACCATCTGCGCTTCGCCGCGGGCGTGCTGGAACGCGAGGCCAACGCCGTCTCCGACAACCCGCTGGTCTTCCCGGACAGCGGCGACATTCTGTCGGGCGGCAACTTCCACGCCGAGCCGGTGGCGATGGCCGCCGACGTGCTGGCCCTGTCCATCGCCGAGACGGGGGCGCTGTCGGAGCGGCGGATCGCGCTTCTGATGGACACCCACCTGTCGGGTCTGCCGCCCTTCCTGGTGGCCGACGGCGGGCTGAACAGCGGCTTCATGATCGCCCAGGTCACCGCGGCGGCGCTGGCCAGCGAGAACAAGCAGATGGCCCACCCGGCCAGCGTGGACAGCCTGCCCACCTCCGCCAACCAGGAGGATCATGTGAGCATGGCGACCCACGCCGCCCGCCGCCTGTCGGACATGGCCGACAATCTGGCGGGCATTGTCGCGGTGGAGTTGCTGGCCGCGACCCAGGGGATCGACCTGCGGGCTCCGCTGGCCTCCTCCTCCGCGCTGGAGCGCGCGCGAGGGCTGCTGCGCGCCCGCGTGGCGGTGTGGACGGAGGATCGCGCGATGGCCCCGGACATCGCGGCGGCGAAGCGGTTGGTCACGGAGGGAGTCTTCCGCCCCTTCGCAGAGGATCTCCTGCCCTGATGCTGAGACAAGACCGCGCAGGCGGCTCCGGCCGGTTTTCGTCAATCCGTTGAAGGGCTAAGGTTCGGATCACCCTACATCAACCGCTTCACTTCGATCCGGAGACCATCATGGAAGGACGCAAAGTCCCCTCGGTCGTGTTCAAGACCCGCGTGCGCGACGAGAGCGTCGGCGGCCCCAACCCGTTCCGCTGGCAGGACGTCAGCAGCGACGATCTGTTCGCCGGCAAGCGCGTCGTCGTCTTTTCCCTGCCCGGCGCCTTCACCCCGACCTGCTCCAACCAGCAGGTGCCGACCTACGACGCGCTCTATCCCGAGTTCCGCGATATGGGCGTCGACGAGGTCTATTGTCTCAGCGTCAACGACGCCTTTGTGATGTTCCAGTGGGGCAAGCATCTCGGCGTGAAGAACGTCAAGCTGATCCCCGACGGCTCGGGCCATTTCACCCGCCGCATGGGCATGCTGATCAACAAGGACCATGTCGGCTTCGGCATGCGCAGCTGGCGCTACGCCATGGTGGTGACCGACGGCGTGGTCGAAAAGCTGTTCGAGGAGCCGGGCATCAACGACGCCGGCGAGGGCGGCGATCCCTACGGCGAATCCGCTCCGGAAGCGGTGCTGACCTACCTGCGGTCGCGCTGAACCAGTATTTCGTTTCTTTAAAGCGAACTTCCGTCCGCTTTAGACTCTTATCGCCTCATTCGCCGGCGGGCTCCGGTCGCATGTGCGACCGGGACCGCAGTCGCGGTCCAAAGCGGATTGCAATCCGCTTTAGCCCTCTCCCCTCTGGGGAGAGGGTGGCCCGGAGGGCCGGTGAGGTGGTTGCGCTTTTGCCGGACACACGGTCAAGCGCATCCCCCTCACCCTAACCCTCTCCCCGGAGGGGAGAGGCGATTATGACCACCGATCCCTTCAAGCCGGAACGGCGGTTCCTTCCGTCGGCTCCGCCTCGGCCGCCCGTACCTTGCGGCGTTCATGGGCCGCCCAAGCCCGCTCGTGCAGATGATAGGCCACCGTGTTGCACAGCGGCTCCACCAGCGCCAACGCGCCGCCCACCGCGATGCTGCCGGTCATCAGATAGCCGACCGTGAAGGCCACCGTGAAGTGGATGCAGGCAAAGCTGAAGGTCTTGGTCATCGCTGAACTCCCGAACGCCGCCGTTTCTGTTCAGCCTCAGCATGCGCGTCGGACGGCGACAGGTCCAATCGAACGATCCAAACAGATCAATAGACAGTCCCTATTCATCAACGAAAGGGACGGCGGCGGTCGCCCGCTTCCGGCACGCTGCCGCGACGCAACCGGGTGCCCGGCGGAACGACTTCGAAGGCGCGGCTGTGCGCCGGCTCCAGCAACCGCACCTCGGGCCGCTTGAAGAAGGGAATCAGCGCAGCCCCCATGACGAACCCGCCGACATGCGCCCAGAAGGCCACTCCGCCGCTGTCGTCAGAGGTCGGGGTGGTGACCCCGCTCAGGATTTGCCCAAGGAACCAGAAGCCCAGCACCAGCACCGCCGGGACGCTGATGACACGCACGATGATGATGAACCAGAAGAAGACGCCGACATTGGCCCGCGGGTGCAGCACCAGATAGGCGCCAAGCACCCCGCCGATGGCACCGCTCGCCCCCACCATCGGGACTTCGGACGTTGGAGCGGCGAAGCTCTGGGCGAGCGCCGCCGCCGTCCCGCAGAGCAGGTAAAAGACCACGAAGCGGCCCCGCCCCATGCTGTCCTCGACGTTGTTGCCGAAGATCCAGAGGTACAGCATGTTGCCGGCGAGGTGCAGGAAGCCGCCATGCATGAACATGGAGGTGATGATGGACATCCAGGGCGGAACGACCCGCAACGGCTCCGGCAGCTCGGCGTGGCCGAACAGCACCGCCGGAACGAGGCCGAAGGAATAGACCGCGAGGTTTCCGGCCCGCGCCCCCAGCGAGAGCTGCCACAGGAACACCATCACGCACAGCGCGATCAGCGCCATGGTGACGACCGGCGTCCGCCGTGTCGGGTTGTCGTCGTAGATGGGCAGGAACAGCATCGGCGGCGCTTTCGGTTGGGGCGGCCCTGTTCAACACGATGGTCCCGCCTAACAGTTCCGCCAAGACGTACGGGACACACGTACAGGCGGAAGTCGGCAAAGAAAAACCGGCGCCCCTTGCGGAGCGCCGGTTTCGCTGACTAAAGCCGCGGTGCGGATCAGGTGCCCGCTATCAGGTGCCCTGGGGCTCCGGGTCCATCCCGCCGCTTTCCTTGGTGGTCGGCACCGACGGGCGACGGCCCGAAGTCGGGGTCGGCTGCTTCGGCGGGGCCGGGGAGAAGCCCTCCCGCTCGTCGTTGCGGATCAGCGGTTCGCCGCGCAGCAGGCGGGCGATGTCCTCACCGCTCAGGGTCTCGTACTCCAGGAGGCCCTTGGCGATGGTGTGCAGTTGGTCGATGTTCTCCGTCAGGATGCGGCGGGCCTCGCCGTACGCCTCGTCGACGATCCGGCGGATTTCCTCGTCCACCGTGCGGGCCGTGGCGTCGGACATGTTCTTGTGCTGGGTGACGGAGTGGCCGAGGAAGACCTCCTGCGTCGGCTCGCCGTAGAGCAGCGGGCCCAGCTTGTCGCTCATGCCCCACTCGGTGACCATGCGGCGCGACATGTCGGTCGCCATCTTGATGTCGCCCGACGCACCGGTGGTCACGCGGTCCTTGCCGAAGATCAGCTCTTCCGCGATGCGGCCGCCCATGGCGACGCGCAGGTCGGCGTGCAGCTTGGCCTGGGACAGCGAGATGCGGTCGCCTTCCGGCAGGCGCATCACCATGCCGAGCGCGCGACCGCGCGGGATGATGGTGGCCTTGTGCACCGGATCGCTGTCCGGCTGATGGATGGCGACGATGGCGTGACCGGCCTCGTGATAGGCGGTCAGCTTCTTCTCGTCCTCGGTCATGACCATGGAGCGGCGTTCCGCGCCCATCATGACCTTGTCCTTGGCGGCCTCGAACTCGGCCATGCCGACGACGCGCTTGCCGATGCGGGCGGCGAGCAGCGCGGCCTCGTTCACGAGGTTGGCGAGGTCGGCGCCCGAGAAGCCCGGGGTGCCGCGCGCGATGACCTTGGCGTCGACGTCCGGGGACAGCGGCACCTTGCGCATGTGGACCTTGAGGATCTTCTCGCGGCCCAGCACGTCGGGGTTCGGCACGACGACCTGACGGTCGAAGCGGCCCGGACGCAGCAGCGCGGGGTCGAGAACGTCGGGACGGTTGGTCGCGGCGATGAGGATGACGCCCTCGTTCGCCTCGAAGCCGTCCATCTCGACCAGCAGCTGGTTCAGGGTCTGCTCGCGCTCGTCGTTGCCACCGCCCAGGCCGGCGCCACGATGGCGGCCGACGGCGTCGATTTCGTCGATGAAGATGATGCAGGGGGCGTTCTTCTTGCCCTGCTCGAACATGTCGCGGACGCGGCTGGCGCCGACACCCACGAACATCTCGACGAAGTCGGAGCCGGAGATGGTGAAGAAGGGCACGTTGGCCTCACCCGCCACGGCGCGCGCGGTCAGGGTCTTACCGGTGCCCGGCGGGCCGACGAGCAGCACGCCCTTCGGGATCTTGCCGCCCAGACGCTGGAACTTCTGCGGGTCCTTCAGGAACTCGACGATTTCCGCCAGCTCCTGCTTGGCCTCGTCGATGCCGGCGACGTCGTCGAAGGTGACCCGGCCGACCTTCTCCGTCAGCAGGCGCGCGCGGGACTTGCCAAAGCCCATGGCCTTGCCGCCGCCCGACTGCATCTGACGCATGAAGAAGATCCAGACGCCGATCAGCAGCAGCATCGGGAACCAGGACAGCAGGACGGAGAACAGCGACGGCACGTTGCTGTCGTCCGGAACGGCGCTGATGCGCACGTTCTTCTGCGTCAGCCGCTCGACCAGCCCGGCTTCGGGCGGGACGTAGGTGCTGAAGGACCGGCCGTCGGTGAAGTGGCCGGAGACCTGGTTTCCTTTGATGGTGACGTCGGCCACTTGGCCGCGGTCCACTTCGGCGAGAAGCTCGCTGAACGGAACCGTCGTCTGCGGGCTGCGCGTGGAAGAGCTCTGGAACAGGTTGAACAGGGCCACCAGCAGCAGCCCGATGATGATCCAGAGCGCGAGATTCTTGCCGAAATTGTTCACGTCAAAAGCCTTTCTGCGAACCCTGCGCGGAAAGGTAGGCTGATGCGGAGCCACCCCTCCCGGGCTTACGGGCACGTTCCCAGATTAAATAATGCCGACACGGTCCGAAACAACCGGAAAAGCTGGACCGGCCAACACCACCCCGGGCGCGTGCAAAGCGACCGCCGAAAGGGGGAATCCGGGCCGCGAAAAGCCCAGATGCGGCACTGCCGCCAGCCCGTTTCCGTCCCACAGCGCCGGCAACGTCTCGCGGACCGGTTCGGGCAGGCCGATGCGGCCCGAATCCGGGCCTGCGGACCGCACCCTTTGCCACCCTTCCCGCCCCAATGTTGCCACGGTCACCGCCCCACCCGCCCCCGCCGCCAGCCGAACGGCGAATCGGCGATCCCACCACACCTCTCCGCCGGGGGTAAGGCTCAGCCGTTCGGTGACCCCAACCGGCTCCCGCGCGATCACCAAATGCCCCTTCCGCGGCAGGATGCGGCAACCGCCCAGCGTGCGTCCCCGGAAGCGTTCCCCCGCGATCTCGGCGAACAGGCGCTCCGCCGCCTCGTCCTTCGGCGGGTAGGCGGCGCCCCCCGTCGCGGCGATGCAGCGGACCAGCGCGCGCAGGCCAAGCTCCTCCGGCGCTTCCAGCAGAGGCTTCGGATCCAGCCGCAGCCAGCCCTCCGGATGGACCTCCACGGCTTCGGCCAGCAGGGCGGCGGTTCCCGTCTCCAGGGCGTTGCGGGCCCGGGCGGCCCGGCGGGCGAGGTCGGCCAGACGCGGCGCGTCCAACCCCTCGGCGGCCAGCGCCTCTCCCGCCGCGCGCAGACGGGCGCGGGCGAAGCGTGGGTTGCGGTTGGACGGATCCTCGATCCACTCCTGACCGAAGGCGCGGCAGGTCGCCACCAGCCGTTTATGGGGCAGGTCCAGCAGCGGCCGGATCACCCGCACCGCACCGGCCGCGCGCACCGGCGCCATGCCGGCCAGCCCGTCGATTCCGGAGCCGCGGGAGAAGCGCAGCAGCACCGTCTCAGCCTGATCGTCGCGGTGATGGGCGAGCGCCAGATGAAGAACGCCCTCCTTGCGGCAGCGCTCGGCCAACAGGTGGTGGCGCGCGGCGCGGGCCGCCTCCTGGATGCCGCTCGCCGGTTTCTCGCCGTCCCAGCGCAGAATGGCGTGGGCGACGCCGCGGGCCTGGAGCCAGCCGCCCACCCGGGCGGCCTCCGCCGCGGATTCCGCGCGCAGGCCATGATCGACGATCAGCGCGAGGACATCCCCGCCCCGCTCCGCCGCCCATCGCTGGGCGAGCAGAACCAGCCCGAGGCTGTCCGCCCCACCGGATACGCCCACGGCCACGCGCGGCCGCGTCTCGAAGCCGCCCAGCCGGTCCATGCGGGCGGCGAATTCACTCGCGGAGATCGGCCCCGCGGTAATCGGCCCGGCCGGCTCGGACGCGTTCACCGCGCCCGTCAGGCGCAGTTCAGACGGCGGCGCTCGGTGTCGGCGCGGCGCTTCACACTGGCCGAGGCTTCGGGGAACTTGGTGATCAGCTGGTTGAAGGCCGTGCAGGCGTCCTTCTTCTGGTTCAGCTGCTGCAGCGACATGCCGAGCTTCAGCAGGTTGTCGGCCGCCTTGTTGTTCTTCGGATACTTTTGCACGCCCTCGGCGAAGGCGACGGCGGCGTCCTGGAACTTGTTGCGGACGTAGTAGGTCTCACCCAGCCAATACTGGGCGTTGCCGGCGAGCTGGTGACCCTTGTTCTTCGCCAGGAAGTCGCTAAAGGCCTTTTCCGCCTTGTCGTAGTCGGACTGGCGCAGCAGTTCGAAGGCGTGCTCGTACTGCTTCTCCGGGGTCGAGTTGGCGGGAAGCGGCGCCACGGCGGCAGTCTGCGCCGGCTTGTCGGCCGCCTTCTCCGGCGCCTTGGCGGCGCTGGGCGCCGCGGCCGGAGCCGCCGCGCTGGGCTTGGCCGGGGCGCCGAACGGGTCGCTGGCCGCCCCGCCGCCCTTGCTCTCCAGCTCCTTCAGGCGGAAATCGATGTCGCTGTTGACCCGCTCCAGCCGGTCCTTCATCTGCGAGATCTGATAGGTCGCCTCTTCGTAGCGCCCGGTCAGCTCCGACAGCGCGCGCTCCAGCTTCTGCAGGCGCACCTCGAAGTCCGCGGCCAGGGACGGCTGGATCTCGGCCGTCTGCCCCCGCGCGTAGGCGTTGCCCGGATAGGCCTGCGCCACCTCGACGTGCCCGCCCAGCGCCTCCACCCCCGACTCCAGCCGGTCCAGACGGTCCTGCAGCGAAGCCGTCTGCGCGAAGACGGAACCGCTGCACAGCAGGCCGCCAAGCAGCAGGGCGGCGAAAGAAGTGGTCTTGGTCATGCGTCGAGGGTCCTGTCCGGGCGGGGAATGCCGTCGTGGGAGGGTGGCGGCCCAAGCGGGCGAAACTATGGCGGCTGTTTACCAGAAGCGCGTACGCCTTGCACGGTGGTGATTTGGAAATCTCCCGCGCGACGGGCGCAACCCCGAAAGAGACGACAGAAAAAAGCCCCTTCCCGGTGTCCCGGGAAGGGGCTTTTCCCTCAGAAGGTCCTTAAGAGCGTCTTACGCCTTGAGGATGCCGCGGCCGGCGAAGCGGGCGGCGGTGCCGAGCATCTCCTCGATGCGGATCAGCTGGTTGTACTTGGCCAGACGGTCGGAGCGCGACAGCGAGCCGGTCTTGATCTGGCCGCAGTTGGTGGCGACCGCCAGATCGGCGATGGTGCTGTCCTCGGTCTCGCCCGAACGGTGCGACAGGACCGCCGTGTAGCCGGCCTTGTGCGCCATGTCCACGGCCTCCAGCGTCTCCGACAGCGTGCCGATCTGGTTGACCTTGACCAGGATCGAGTTGCCCACGCCCTTCCGGATGCCGTCCGCCAGACGCGCCGGGTTGGTGACGAACAGGTCGTCGCCGACCAGCTGCACCTTGCTGCCGATGGCGTCGGTCAGCGCCTTCCAGCCCTCCCAGTCGTCCTCGGCCATGCCGTCCTCGATCGAGATGATCGGGTAGCGGCCGACCAGATCGGCCCAGTAGGAGACCATCTGCTCGGGCGCCAGCGACTTGCCCTCGCCGGCCAGCTCGTACTTGCCGTTCTTGAAGAACTCGGTCGAGGCGGCGTCGATGGCCAGCATGACGTCGTCGCCCGGCTTGTAGCCGGCGGCCTCGATGGCCTTCATCACGAAGCCCAGCGCATCCTCGGTCGAGGCGAGGTTGGGGGCGAAACCGCCCTCGTCACCGACGTTGGTGTTGTGGCCGGCGTCCTTGAGCTTCTTCTTGAGCGCCTGGAAGATCTCCGAGCCCATGCGGATGGCCTCGGCGCCGGTCTCGGCGCCGACCGGCATGACCATGAACTCCTGGATGTCGATCGGGTTGTCGGCGTGGGCGCCGCCGTTGATGATGTTCATCATCGGCACCGGCAGCAGATTGGCAAACGCGCCGCCGACGTAGCGGAACAGCGGCAGCGCGGCTTCTTCCGCGGACGCCTTGGCGACGGCGAGCGAGACGCCGAGGATGGCGTTGGCGCCGAGGCGGCCCTTGTTGGGGGTGCCGTCCAGCTCGATCATGGCGAGGTCGAGGGCGCGCTGGTTGGAGCCGTCGAGGCCGGCGATGGCGTCGAAGATCTCGCCGTTGACCGACTCCACGGCCTTCAGCACGCCCTTGCCGCCGTAACGGCCCTTGTCGCCGTCGCGCAGCTCCACCGCCTCGTGCGCGCCGGTCGAGGCGCCCGACGGGACGGCGGCGCGGCCGAAGGCGCCGGATTCGAGCAGGACGTCCACCTCGACGGTCGGGTTCCCACGGCTGTCGAGGATCTCGCGGGCGTGGATTTCGGTAATGGCGCTCATGTTTGTCCTTCCTCCGCGTTGCGCGCGTCCACTGGATGATCTTTCCAGGTGGATGATCTTTCCAGGCGAAAAAGAAGCGCGCGGGCTTGATAGCCCTGCGTGCGGGGGGATGCAAGGCCGCTGGGGCGCAACAACGCGCGGAAGGACGCCCGGACGGTGGAGCACCCCTATCCGGTTGTGCAGCGCACCTGCTTCCAAAGTCGCATAGACCACCTTGTCCCGTACCCGTAGCGTTCTAACGTTCGCTAGCGGGGCCGCCCGCGGCGGGCGGCAACAGCCCCTGGGAATCATCCCAAGACCAATCCAAGCGCGGAGGACCCACCCATGAAGACCTGGCGCAAGCCCCAGATCGTCGAAATCGCCGTCGGCACCGAAATCAACGCCTACGCCTGCGCCCGCCTCTGAGCGCCGGCCGGTTCCCATGCGTGACGACCGCCGCCTGATTCGGGCCGCCTGATTAGGGAAGGCACCCCATGCTGACGATCCTCGTCCTTGGCTCCGCCGCGGGCGGCGGTTTTCCCCAGTGGAACTGCAACTGCGCGGGCTGCCGCCGCGCCCGCTCCGGCGACCCGGCGGCCCGGCCGCGCACCCAGTCGTCGCTCGCCGTCAGCGGCGGCGACGGGCGCTGGCTGCTGCTGAACGCCTCGCCGGACATCGGCCAGCAGATCCTCGCCAACCCGGCGCTGCACCCGCAGACCGCCGTGCGCCACAGCCCCATCGCCGCGGCGGTGCTGACCAACGCCGACATCGACCATGTGGCGGGCCTGCTGACGCTGCGCGAATCCCAGCCGCTCGCCGTCTACGCCACCGACCGGGTGCATGGCGTGCTGGAAGCGAACGCCGTCTTCCGCGTGGTCAACCCGGATCTGGCGCCGCGCCGCGCCATGGCGCTCGACCGGCCCTGGGTTCCCGCCGACGCCGCCGGAACCCCCTTCCCCTTCGAGATCGAGGCCTTCGCCGTGCCCGGCAAGGTCGCGCTCTACCTGGAGGACCCATCCGCCGCCGGCTTCGGCTCGGTGGCGGAAGACACGGTGGCTTTGCGCATCCGCGACCGCAACGGCGACGGGGAGTTCTTCTACATCCCCGGCTGCTCGGCCATGCCGGGCTGGCTGGCCGACCGGCTGCGCGCGGCGCCGCTGGTGCTGTTCGACGGTACGACCTGGACCGACGACGAGATGATCCGCGCCGGCACCGGCAGCAAGACCGGCCAGCGCATGGGCCACATGGCGATGTCCGGCCCGGACGGCTCCATCGCCGCCTTCGCGGGGCTGGGCGTGCGGCGCAAGGTCTTCGTCCACATCAACAACACCAACCCGGCGCTGCTGGACGACTCGCCCGAACGGGCCGCCGCCATCGCCGAAGGTTGGGAGATCGCCCACGACGGGATGGAGTTCACGCTATGACGTCACTGCTGTCGCGCGAAGGTCTGGAACGCGAACTGCGCGCCATCGGCGAGCGCCAGTACCATGACCTCCACCCCTTCCACAAACTGCTGCACGGCGGAAAGCTGAAGCGCGGGCAGGTCCAGGCCTGGGCGCTGAACCGATTCTACTATCAGGTCTGCATCCCCAAGAAGGATCTGGCCCTGATGGCGCGGATGGACGATCCGGCGCTGCGCCGCATCTGGATTCAGCGCGTGCTCGACCATGACGGCTTCGGCGAGAGCCGGGAGCGCGAGGAGGGCAAGGTCGGCGGAATCGAGCGCTGGCTGCGCCTGACCGACGGGCTGGGGCTGGACCGCGACTATGTCACCTCGCTGAGGGGCATCCTGCCGGCGACCCGCTACGCCGTCGATTCCTACGTCAATTTCGTGTCGGGCAAATCGACGCTGGAGGCCGTCGCCTCGTCCCTGACCGAGCTGTTCGCCCCGGCCATCCACCGCGAGCGCATCGCCGGGTTCGAGGCCTATTACGCCTTCGCCAACGACGCCACCCTGTCCTACTTCCGCAAGCGGCTGGACGAGGCGCCGCGCGACGTCGAGTTCGGGCTCGAATACGTGCTCGACAACGCCCGGACACCGGAGCAGCAGCAGCAGGTGATCGCCGCGCTGCGCCACAAGGCGGAACTGTTGTGGGCGCAGTTGGACGCGCTGCACCACGCCTATGTGTCGCCCGGCCTGATCCCGCCCGGCACCTTCGTGCCGGACGACATGGAACCGCCGGTCTACGCGCGATGACGGACGGCGTGAGCGAGGAGGACCGGGTCCGGCTGGCCCCCGGCGTCATGCTCCGCCAGGACCGGGTGCGCGGCCACTGGCAGCTTCTGGGGCCGGAGCGCGTGCTGATTCTGGACGAGGTGGCGCTGGAGGTGGTGCGGGCCGTCACCGCGCAGCCTCCGGCAACGGTGGGCACGGCCATCACCGCGCTGGCCGCGCAATTCGACGCGCCGCGGGAGGAGATCGCCGCGGATGTGTTGGAAGTGTTGGGCGACATGATCACGAAGGGGTTCCTGACCCGATGACCTTCTGTGGCGCCACGACCGGACTCGAACCGCCGCTGGCCCTGCTGGCGGAACTGACGCACCGCTGCCCGCTGCGCTGCGCCTACTGCTCCAATCCGCTGGCGCTCGAGCCGGCCAGCCGCGAGCTGGACACCGCCGCCTGGTGCCGCGTGCTCGACGAGGCGGCGGAACTCGGCATCATCCAGGTGCATTTCTCTGGCGGCGAGCCGACGGCGCGCAAGGACCTGGAGGCGCTGATCGCCCACGCCACCGCGGCCGGGCTCTACGCCAACCTCATCACTTCGGCGGTGCTGCTCGACCGGGCGCGGCTGGAGCGGCTGCGCGACGCCGGGCTCCAGCATGTGCAGATCGGCTTCCAGGACACGGTGCCGGCCAAGGCCGAACTGATCAGCGGCTTCCCCGGCGGTCAGCCGAAGAAGCTGGAGGTGGCGCGCGCGGTCACCGACGTTGGCATGGCGCTGACCGTCAACGCCATCGTGCAGCGCCACAACATCGACCGGGTGGACGATTTCATCGACATGGCGCTGGAGCTGAAGGCCGGCCGGATCGAGATCGCCAACGTCCAGTATTACGGCTGGGCGCTGAAGAACCGGGCCGCCCTGATGCCGACCCGCGAGCAGCTGGTCCGCATGGACGAGCGGGTGCGCGCCCGCCTGCCGGAGCTGAAGGGCCGGCTGGTCGTCGATTACGTGGTGCCCGACTATTACGCCAAGCGCCCCAAGGCCTGCATGGGCGGCTGGGGTCGCAAGTTCCTGAACGTGACGCCCAGCGGCTCGGTTCTGCCCTGCCACGCCGCCGAAACGATTCCCGGCATGACGTTCGACCGGGTGACGGAGCGCCCGCTGGCCGACATCTGGGCCAACTCCGCCGCTTTCCAGCGCTACCGCGGCACCGACTGGATGCCGCAGCCTTGCCGGAGTTGCGACCAGAAGGAGATCGACTGGGGCGGCTGCCGCTGTCAGGCGCTGGCGCTGACCGGAAGCGCCGACAACACCGACCCGGTGTGCGACCTGTCGGAGCATCACGGCCTGTTGGGCGACATCGCCGCGACGGGCGGCGGCACAACCGAGGCGCCGATCACCTACCGGAGCTTCAGCCTGTAAGGGCGGGCCTCGAAGCCATAGCTCTCCCCCCTGGGCAGGGGGTGCCCGGAGGGGAGAGGGGATTGGCTCACTTCTTCGGGGCGGTCGCCGCCGAAGCGTTGGTCTTGGAGCCGCCGACCGCGGCAATGCGGCCCTTGATGTCGTCGTAGACGTTCTGCGGCACGATCTTCTTGCTGACCAGCTCGTCCTTGGAACGGTAAGGGCGGTTCTTCACGATGGCCTCGGACCGCGCCTCGCCGATTCCCGGCAAGGTCTGAAGCTCGTCCTTGCCGGCGGTGTTGAGGTCGATGACCTTGGCCTTCGCCGTCGACGATGACGACCCGCTGCCCATTGGCGGCGCCGTGGTCGTGCCGCTGTGACCCGGCGGCATGGCCGGCTTGGCCTGCGGCATGGGTGTGGTCGAAGGCGTTGCGGACGGCGCGGTCGATTGCGCGAGGGCGGGAACGGCGATCATCGCGCCAACACTGGCGATGGCGGCGATGGCGCACAGGCGGATCGGCTTCATGGCGTTGCTCCATGGCTCAATCCGCGGGCGCTCCAGCGGAAGCGCGGCGCCCGCGGTGTCTGGGCAACGCCGGGAACGGCACGCCGTTCCGAAACCTGTCCTTTCGTCAGCTCTTCGCCAGACGGTCGAAGGCCTGGAGGCGCGCCAGCAGGGCCGGCATCTCCTTCAGCGGAACCATGTTCGGCCCGTCGCTGGGCGCGCAGTCCGGATTCTCGTGGGTCTCCATGAAGACCGCGGCGACGCCCACGGCGATGGCGGCGCGCGCCAGCACCGGAACGAACTCGCGCTGGCCGCCTGAGGTGGTGCCCTGCCCGCCCGGCTGCTGCACGGAATGGGTGGCGTCGAAGACCACCGGGAAGCCGGTCTCCGCCATGATCGGCAGGGACCGCATGTCCGACACCAGCGTGTTGTAGCCGAAGCTGGCGCCGCGCTCGCACAGCAGCACCTTGTCGTTGCCCGACGCCACCAGCTTCGCCGCGACATTCTTCATGTCCCAGGGGGCGAGGAACTGGCCCTTCTTGACGTTGACCACCCGGCCCGTCTTGGCGGCGGCGATCAGCAGGTCGGTCTGACGGCACAGGAAGGCGGGGATCTGCAGGACGTCCATCACCTCGGCCACCGCGGCGCACTGGTCCGCCTCGTGCACGTCGGTGATCACCGGGCAGCCGAACCGCTCCTTGATCTCGGCGAAGATCGGCAGCGCCTTGTCCATGCCGAGGCCGCGCGCCGTACTGATGGAGGTCCGGTTGGCCTTGTCAAAAGAGGACTTGTAGATCAGCCCGATGCCCAGCGCGCCGGTCATCTCCACCAGAGCCGCCGCCGTCTCCAGCGCGTGGTCGCGGCTTTCCATCTGGCACGGGCCGGCGATCAGGGTGAAGGGCCGGTCGTTGGCGATGGTCAGGTTGCCGATCTGGACGGTCTTGGCGGTGGTCATCCCGTGCTCTCCAAAAAGCAATGCGAGGGGACGCATGCCGAAGGCCCCCTCGCGCTGCCCATTCCTTCCCAGATATTGGCAATCCCGGTCAACCGGAATGGCGTCAACCCAGATGCTGCTTGAAGAAGGCTGCCGTGCGTCCGTTGGCGAGTTCCGCCGCCTCGGCGTCGAAATGGGCGCCGCCGGCGCGGGCGAAGGCGTGGTCCACGCCGGGATAGACATGGGCGGTGACGTTCGGGTTGCCCTTCACCGCGGCCAGGATGGTCTCCCGCGCTTCTGGCGGAACGAACTGGTCCTTCTCGGCGATGTGCATCAGCAGCGGCTTGGTGATGCTCGCCGCCTCGCCGGCCAGACCGTCGAGACCCACGCCGTAATAGCTGACGTTGGCGTCGGAATCGGAACGCGCCGCCATCATGAAGGCGAGCCGTCCACCCAGGCAGTAGCCGACCGCCCCCGCCTTGCCCGTGCAATCCGGATTCTGGCGCAGCCACGCGAGCGTGGCCTTGAGGTCGTCCACCGCCTTGTCCTGATCCATGCCGTTCATCAGGGCGAAGGCGCGGTTCCACTCCTCCTGGGTCTTGTCGGTGATCTGCACGCCCGGCTCCTGCCGCCAGAACAGGTCCGGGCAGACGGCGAGCCAGCCCTGGGCGGCGAAGCCGTCGCACAGGTCGCGCATAACCTGATTGACCCCGAAGATTTCCTGGATGACGACGAGTCCCGGCACCGGCCCGCCGCCCGCCGGCTTGGCCACATAGGCGGAAAAGCTGCCGCCGTCGCCGGCGGGAATGCTGATGTCGGTCATGGTTGTGTCCCTTCCCTTGGTTTTTTCCCTGGCCCGTAACGCAAAAGCGGCGGCCGTTGGCTCGGCCGCCGCTGTCACTATACCCACCGGAAACCCGGAACCGGAACACGCGGGGGAGAAATGCCCTCCCCCGTTCGGTCACATCACACCAGCCGGCTCTGCTCGATCGCCGCCTTGATGAAGGAGGTGAAGAGCGGGTGCGGGTCGAAGGGCTTGGACTTCAGCTCCGGGTGAAACTGCACGCCGATGAACCAGGGGTGGTCCGGGATCTCGACGATCTCGGGCAGCTCGCCGTCCGGCGACAGGCCGGAGAACAGCAGGCCGACCTTCTCCAGACGGTCCTTGTAATAGACGTTCACCTCGTAGCGGTGGCGGTGCCGCTCGGTGATGTCGGTGGTGCCGTAGACCTCCGCGACCTTGCTGCCGGGGACCAGCTTCGCCGGATAGGTGCCGAGACGCATGGTGCCGCCGAGATCGGTGCCCTCCGTGCGCTTCTCCAGGCTGTTGCCGCGCATCCACTCGGTCATCAGGCCGACCACCGGGTTGCCGGGCTTGCCCAGCTCGGTCGAGCCGGCGTCGACGATCCCGGCCATGTTGCGGGCCGATTCGATCACCGCCATCTGCATGCCGAAGCAGATGCCGAAATACGGCACCTTGCGCTCGCGGGCGAACTGGGCGGCGCGGATCTTGCCCTCCGTGCCGCGCGAGCCGAAGCCGCCCGGCACCAGGATGCCGTGGACGTTCTCCAGCCGCTGGACGGCGGTGTCGTCCTCGAAGATCTCCGAGTCGATCCAGTCGAGCTTGACCTTCACGTTGTTGGCGATGCCGCCATGGGTCAGCGCCTCGGCCAGCGACTTGTAGCTGTCGAGCAGGCTGGTGTACTTGCCGACGACGGCGATGGTCACCTCGCCCTGCGGCTTGCGCACGCGCTCGACGATGCTGGTCCAGCGCGAGAGGTCCGGCTTGCCCTCGGTCGGCAGGCCGAAATAGGCCAGAACCTGGGTGTCGAAGCCTTCCTCGTGATAGCTGACCGGGACCTGATAGATCGAATCAACGTCCAGGGCAGCGATGACGCGCTCCGGACGGATGTTGCAGAACAGCGCGATCTTCTTGCGCTCGTTCTCCGGAATCGGACGGTCGGCGCGGCAGAGCAGGATGTTGGCCTGAATGCCCATGCCCAGCAGCTCCTTCACGGAATGCTGCGTCGGCTTGGTCTTCAGCTCGCCCGCCGTCGGGATGTAGGGCAGCAGGGTCAGGTGGATGAACAGGGCGTTCTCCGGACCGACCTCATTGCCAAACTGGCGGATGGCCTCCAGGAAGGGGGTCGACTCGATGTCGCCCACCGTGCCGCCGATTTCGCAGAGGATGAAGTCCTCGTCGGTCGTCTCGGCGCCGATGAAATCCTTGATCTGGTCGGTGACGTGCGGAATCACCTGCACGGTCGCGCCCAGATAGTCGCCGCGGCGCTCCTTGGCGATCACGTTCGAATAGATGCGGCCCGTGGTGATGTTGTCGCCACGGCGCGCGGCCACGCCGGTGAAGCGCTCGTAATGGCCGAGGTCGAGGTCGGTCTCAGCGCCGTCGTCGGTCACATAGACCTCGCCGTGCTGGTACGGGCTCATCGTGCCGGGGTCCACGTTCAGGTACGGGTCCAGCTTGCGAAGCCGCACCTTGTAGCCGCGCGCCTGGAGAAGCGCCCCAAGCGCCGCCGACGCCAGACCTTTGCCCAGCGAGGAAACGACGCCACCGGTGATGAAGATGTAGCGAGTCATGTCCGTCCGAAGACCTTCAGAGCCTGATCCGTTCCCCGAATTCGGACCGTCCCCCGGGCGCTGCCCAGATCGACGATCCTCAAAAGAAAGAGGCGGCTTCGGGGGAGGCCGCCTCGCATCGGACCCGGCCGGAGCCGCGTCGCGTTTTGCCGGGCCGCGTTTACTGGGCGACCGGCGGGGCGGGCTGCGCCGGCGCGGCCGGCTGGGCGGGGGCCGCCGGGGCCACGGGCTGGGCCGGCATCGTGTCGATGATCGAGGTCGGCGCCCTGTGCGCGCCCGCCAGGATCGCCAGGACCAGGCTGGTCGCCATGAAGCAGCCCGCCAGGATGCCGGTGGTCCGCGTCAGCAGATTGGCGGTGCCGCGGGTGGACATCATGCCCCCCATATTGCCGCCGCCGATGCCGAGACCGCCGCCTTCCGATCGCTGGATCAGGATGACCCCGACCAGCGCCAGGGCGATCAGCAGGTGAATGACCAGAAGCACCGATTCCATGCAGCCCGTTCCCTTGATCCCTTCCCGGAGCGGTCCGCAGGGACCGCCCAAACCAACAGCGCGCCACGGACCTTGGCAAGGGCCCGTGGCGCGCGCCCACTGTTTTTAACGCGGTCCTGCGCGATATGCTAGCGGCAACTGGTGGCGATCGCCCAGAAATCGTCCGCCTTCAGCGCGGCCCCACCGACCAGCGCGCCGTCCACATTCTCCACCGCCATCAGTTCCGCCGCGTTGCCCGGCTTCACCGAACCGCCGTAGAGGACCCGCACCGCGTCGGGATCGGCGGTCTTGCCGGCCAGCTCCGCCCGGATGTGGGCGTGCATCGCCTTGACGTCGTCGGGCGTGGCGGTCTTGCCGGTGCCGATGGCCCAGACCGGCTCGTAGGCGATGACGGTGTTCGCCGCGGTGGCGCCCTCCGGGATCGAACCCTTGAGCTGGCTGGCGACCACGCTGTTGGCCTGCCCGGCGTCGCGCTGGGCCTCCGTCTCGCCGACGCAGATGATGGCGATCAGGCCCGCCTTGTGGGCGGCGGCGGCCTTGGCGGCGACCTGCGCGTCGGATTCGGCGTGGTCGGCGCGGCGCTCCGAATGGCCGAGGATGACGTAGCGGCAGCCGGCGTCGGTCAGCATGGCCGGGCTGACGTCGCCGGTGTGCGCGCCGGAGGTCTTGGCGTGGCAATCCTGCGCGCCCAGCGCCAGCGGGCTGCCGGAAATGGCGTCGCCCACCGGGAACAGCAGCGGGAAGGGCGGGCACACCAGCATGTCGAAGGCGACCGTTCCGGCCCCCGTCAGGCGCCCGGCGAGATCCGAGGCCAGATCCAGCCCATCGGCCTTCAGCCCGTTCATCTTCCAGTTCCCGGCAATCAGTTTGCGGCGTGCGGCCATGGCGTTTTCGTCCTCCGGCTCTCGTTTGTTGGGTGCGGGTGTTCGTTGGCAAAGTGCGCCCCCTGTCTAGCAAGGAGTGCGGGGCATTTCCACCCGTCCAACGGGTTCTTTCCGATGGGGAATCGCGGGGGAAATGGGGTGTTGCCGGGCTTTCGCGGGGTGCCTATGATGCCGCCCCGGCCGCAGGGCCGCCCTTTGCGCACTCACTTCGGGTCCCATGCTTCAGTTCATCCGCACTTACGCCGGTTCGTGGGTCGTCAAGATCCTGTTCGTGCTCCTCATCGTCAGCTTCGCGGCCTGGGGCATCGGCGACATGATCCGCACAGGCGGGATCTCCAGCACCGTCGCGTCCGTCGGCAAGGTGGACATCGACCGGGCGGAGCTGGACCAGGAGTTCCGCCGCCAGATGGAGCGGCTGCGCCCCATGCTGGGCGGCAACCTGACGACGGAGCAGGCGCGCCAGTTCGGCCTGCTCGACCAGTCGCTGTCGGCGCTGGTGCAGCGCGCGCTCTACGATCAGGCGGCGCGCGACGCCGGGATCTCGGTCGGTCCGGACGTGGTGCGCCAGCGCATCGCCGAGGAGCCGGCCTTCCGCAACGCGCAGAACCAGTTCGACGCGGCCCAGTTCCGCAGCGTGCTGCGCAACAACCAGCTCACCGAGGACGGCTACGTCGCCCTGCTGCGCCGTGAGACCGCGCGCGAGCTGGTCGCCGGAGCGGTCGGCGCCGGGGTGACTCCGCCGAAGCCGCTGGTCCAGGACCTCTACCGCTTCCGCGGGGAGCGCCGCGTGGCCGAGGTGGTCACCCTGCCCAACGCCGCCATCGGCGACGTCGGGGTGCCCGACGAGGCGGAGCTGACCCGCTATTACGAGGACCATCAGGTCCGCTTCACCGCGCCGGAATACCGCGCGCTGAGCATCGCCCAGCTCTCCGCCGACGAGATCGCCAAGGACATCCGGATCTCCGACAACGAACTCCGCGCCGCCTATGACGAGCGTGCCGACGAGTTGGGCACGCCGGAGCGCCGCACGGTGGAGATGGTCCTGGCCGATGACGAGGCGAAGGCGAAGCAGATCGCCGAGGCCGCCAAGACCAAGGGCCTGACCGCCGCCGCCAAGGACGCCGGGACCGACGTCATCACGCTCGACAACGTCACCCGCAACGAGCTGCCGGAGATCGGCGACGCCGCCTTCGCGCTGGCCCAGGGTGCCGTCAGCGACGCGGTGCGCAGCGGGCTGGGCTGGCACGTCCTGACGGTCACCGCCATCCAGCCGGGCGCCACCAAGAGCTTCGAGGAGGCCCGCGACCAGCTCCTGGCCGAGCTGCGCAAGGAGAAGGCGATGGATTCGCTCTACTCCATCGCCAACCGGGTCGAGGACCAGCTCGCCAGCGGCGCCCCGCTGGAGGAGGTCGCCCAGGCCCAGTCGCTGCCCATCGCCAAGATCGCCGCGGTCGACAGCAGCGGCAAGGCGCCGGACGGCAAGGACGCCGCCCCGGGCCGCGCGAACTTCGCCGCCATGGTGCAGACCGCCTTCCAGCTCGCCTCCGGCGCCACCTCGAACCTGACCGAAGCGCCCAACAACGTCTTCTACACCGTGCGCGTCGACGGCGTGACCCCCGCCGCCGCCAAGCCGCTGGCCGAGGTGCGCGATCAGGCCATCGCAGGCTGGCAGGACGACAAGCGCGCCAAGCTGGCCGCCGAGAAGGCCCAGGACATCGCCGCCAAGCTGAAGCAGGGTTCGGAAGCCGCGGCGCAGGACGTCGCCAGCCAGTCCGGCGCCAGCTTCGCCATGACCACGCCCTTCACCCGCGACGCCCGTTCGGTCGAGGGGCTGCCGGGCGAGCTGGTGCGCAAGCTGTTCGAGGTGAAGCCCGGCGAGACGGTGACCGGCGCCACCGCCGACAGCCAGGTCGTCGCCCGCCTGAAGGAGATCATCCCGGCGGACCCGGCGGCGGCCGACGCCACGCTGGCGACCGTGGAGAGCACCGTCGCCCAGGGGCTGGAAAGCGACATCATGGCCCAGTTCGGCAACGCGCTGCGCAACAGCTACCCGGTCGAGGTTCACCGCAACCGCATCGACCAGTTCTTCGCCAGCGGTAACTAACCACACTCAATCGAGGCCCGTCCCGTGAAGGTTCAGCCGGAATTCGCCGCCTTCCACACCGCTTATGAGGCCGGCAAGCCGCAGGTGGTGTGGACCACGCTGGTCAGCGATCTGGAGACCCCCGTCTCCGCCTACATGAAGCTGGCCGACGGGCGCCCCTTCGGCTTCCTCTTCGAATCGGCGGAGCGCGGGGCGGGGTCGCGGCGCGACCGCTACTCGGTGATCGGCTTCAAGCCCGATCTGGTGTGGCGCTGCCGCCGCGACCGGGCGGAGGTGAACCGCAACGCCCTGCACGACCGCGACGCCTATGAGCCCATCGACGCCGCCCCGCTGGAGTCGCTGCGCGCCCTCATCAACGAGAGCCGCATCGACCTGCCGGACGCCCTGCCGCCGATGGCTGCCGGGCTGTTCGGCTACCTGACCTACGACATGGTCCGGCTGATGGAGCGGCTTCCGGACGACAACCCGGACGAGCTGGGCATCCCCGACGCCATCCTGTCCCGCCCCAGCATCGTCGCCATCTTCGACAGCCACACCGATTCGGTGACTCTGGTCACCCCGGTCTGGCCGAAGCCGGGGGTTGACGGCGCCGCCGCCTACGGCGACGCCCGCGAGCGTCTGATGGACGCGGTGGCCGATCTGGAGCGCCCCCTGCCCTACCGGCGGGAGCCGCGGACCAAGGACGGGCTGCCGCTCGCCTGGACCTCCAACACGACGCGCGAGGAGTATCACGCGATCGTCGAGCGGGCGAAGGAGTACATCCGGGCCGGCGACATCTTCCAGGTCGTGCCGTCCCAGCGCATCCGCTTTCCCTTCAAGCCGTCGCCGCTGGCGCTGTACCGCACGCTGCGCCGCCTGAACCCGTCGCCCTTCCTCTTCCACTGCGACTTCGGCGAGCTGTCGGTCGTCGGCTCCAGCCCGGAGATCCTGGTGCGCGTGCGCGACGGCAATGTGACCGTCCGCCCCATCGCCGGCACCCGCAAGCGCGGCGCCACGGCGGCGGAGGACCAGGCGCTGGCCGAGGACCTGCTGAGCGACCCCAAGGAGCTGGCCGAGCATCTGATGCTGCTCGACCTCGGCCGCAACGACGTGGGCCGCGTGGCGCGCACCGGCACCGTCAAGGTGACGCAGAAGATGATCGTGGAGCTGTACAGCCACGTCATGCACATCGTCTCCAACGTCGAAGGCGACCTCGACCCGAAGCACGACGCGCTGGACGCGCTGATCGCCGGCTTCCCGGCCGGCACCGTCTCGGGCGCGCCGAAGGTCCGCGCCATGCAGATCATCGACGAACTGGAGAAGGCCCGCCGCGGCGTCTACGCCGGCTGCGTGGGTTATTTCGGCGCGTCGGGCGCCATGGACACCTGCATCGCGCTGCGCACCGCCGTTCTAAAGGACGGCATGATGTATGTGCAGGCCGGCGGCGGCGTGGTCGCCGACAGCGATCCGGAGGCCGAGTATCAGGAGACCGTCAACAAGTCGATGGCCCTGATCCGCGCCGCGGAGGAAACCGTCCGCGAGACCTCCGCCCAGTAAGGACCGCATGCCCCTCGATGCGCTGCTGCTGCCGCTGATCGTCAAGATCGTGGCGGCGGCCCTGGTCGTCGTCGCCGCCTCGCTGGCGGCGGAGAAGGCCGGCCCCTTCTACGGCGGCATGATCACCGCCCTGCCCGTCTCGACCGGCCCGGCCTTCGTGATGCTCGCGATGGAGCATGACGACGGCTTCGTCGCCGACGCCGCCCTGTCGGGAATGGTCGGGAACGCCACGATCGTCCTCTATCTGGCGCTTCTGGTGCGGATCGCCCCGCTCTGGAGCATGCCGGCGACGGTCATCGCCAGTTCCGTCTTCTGGATCGCCACAGCGGCCACTCTGCGCTCCGCCGTCGAATGGACGCTGCCGCTGGCCCTGCTGCTGACGCTGGGCTGCTACGGGATCGCCGCCTGGGCGGTGTCGGCGCCGATCCCGGCGGACAAGGTAGTCCGGACGGCACGATCGCGCTGGTACGACATCCCGGCCCGCGCCGGTCTCGTCGGCCTTCTGGTCGCGACGGTGACCACGCTCAGCCACAGCATCGGCCCGGCGGCCACCGGAATCGCCGCGGTGTTCCCCATCGCCCTGACCAGCCTGACGGTGATCCTGCACGGCCGCATGGGCGGCGGCGTGGTCGCCGCGGCGATGCGCAGCGCGCTGCTGACCAACCCCGGCCTCGCCCTGGCGCTGACCACCGCCCATCTGCTGGCCGAACCCGCCGGACGCACCGTGGCGCTGAGCGTCGCCCTGGCGGTGTCGCTGTCCTGGGCCGGCATCCTGCTTCTCTGGCGGTTGCGCCGTCCACAGGCGGCCTGATCGCCGACATCGAAAGCGGTTCCTTCCACAGCCCTCCTCACCGCCGCCGACGCGGACCCGCCTCGGTGACCGCGGGGCGCCCGCGTGATGGCGCGCACCATTCCCCCCGCACCTTTGATCCGCGGAACCTGGCCACCGATGATGCTCAAGCCATCGGCGCATGGCATTTCACGACGATCCGCGCCGGGCCGTCCTGGAGGCAGAGTTCGAGTCGACAAAGGACCAGCCCGATGCCCAACATCGCCTTCAATTTCGCGCAACCCGGCGGAAGCAATGCTTGCGGCGCCTATGCACTGACGGCCGCGCTGACCGCCCTCCCGTCCGTGGCGAGCGCCAACTATCCCATTACGCTGTGCCACAGCACGCCCAGAACGAGAATGCTGACGCCCCCGGTCACCATCAATGGAAGCGAGGCCGGTCATGCCCTTGCGGGCAAAATCTACAAGATCACAGGCGATCTCGACATCGCCGGCTCTTTGGGGTCGATGAGCGTCGCCTACGAGGACGGCCCCGATCTGCAGAATTCGCCGTCCGCTCTTGCCTACGTCGCCAAGCAATTCGGGCTGACCGTCACCGTCAACATCATCAAGGATGCCAACACGAAGGCATCCACCTGCCAGACGATGGCCAGTCTTCTTCTCCAGGATTTCGATGACGAGGTGCGCCGCTGCATGCTGAGCGCCACGGTCAACGGCGAAGGAGGCAACGGCGTACTCAACGGTGTGGACTACGCCGCTCCGGGTTCCGATGAAGTGCACCTGCTCTGCGTGGCCCAGGGCAAAAGCATGCATTGGCTGACGCGAGGAACGAACGGCTTCTACGATCCCGGCGACGCGACCATCAACGCCTGGACCATCGCCGCCGATGGGACGATGACCGGCGGAGGCTACACCTTCACCGGAATCTGGATCGTCCTGAAGTAGGTTTTTTCCAGCCCGGCTGAATGCGCCTGACGCCTCCTCAGGCTTGGCCGCCGAAATCGAAGCCGGCGCCCTCCACGGCCTTCTTCACCGTCTCAGGGGCGACTCCTCCCTCCACGGCCACGGTGCCGGCGTCGAGGTCCACCGTCACGGCGGCGCCCGGCGCCAGTTTGCCGATGGCGTTGGTGACGGAACGGGCGCAGCCGCCGCAGGTCATGCCGCCGACCTTGTAGGTATCAGCCATGGAACTCTCCTCAAGCGGGACCGGCGGTCACCCGCCGGTGTGGTGGGCGCGCACGACGGCGCTGACCGGAACCAGGACGAAGCCGCGTTTCTGCACCTCCGGCATCCAGGAGGCCAGTGCGTCGATTGTCGCATCGTGCGGGTGGCCGATGGCGATGGCGTAGCCCTGCTTGCGCGCCACCTGCTCCGTCTTGGCGAGCTGGCTGCGCACCGCCGGCACGGTCATCTCGTTGTCCAGGAAGATGTCGCGTCCGGCGAAGGGCATCTGAAACTCCCGCGCGAGGGTCAGGCCGGCGCTCTTCGCGGTGGTCCGGCTGTCCAGCCACAACAGGCCGCGGCGCGCGATCTCCCCCAGCACGGGCGCCATGGCCGCGGAATCGGCGGTGAAGCGGCTGCCCATGTGGTTGTTCACCCCGACATAGCCGTCGAAGCTGTCCAGCGCCGCCTTGGTCCGGCGCAGGATTTCGCCCTTGTCGAGCGACACGCGCAGCGCCTGCGGTCCCGGATCGGCGGAGCCGCTGGGTTCCATGGGCAGGTGCAGCATCAGCTCGTGCCCGGCGGCGCGGGCGGCGCGGGCCTGGGCCGGCAATTCGTGGGCGTAGGGCAGCCACGCCAGCGTCAGCGGCGCCGGCAGCGACACCGTGCGGTTCGAGCGCTTGCGGTCCACCCCCATGTCGTCGATGACGATGGCGATGGCCGGCTTGCCCGGCGGAGCGCGGAAGGGCAGCGCGTTCTTCTTCCACAGCGGCGAGCCGGGGCCCACCTTCGGTGGTTCCAGCGGGGCGACGGGAGGCGGCAGCATCGCCACCACCGGCTTCGGCGTCAGGGCCGGCGGCGGGGGCGGCGCGGGAACCGGAACGGGGGCCGGGGCCTCGGTCACCTGGGGAGGCGGCGCGGGAACCGGCGCCGGAGCGGGTTCGACCTCGCGAACCGGCGGAGGCGGAGGCGGCGCTTCGGCGACCTTGGGCGGCGGCGCCTTGATCGGCGAAGCGGGGGCGATGACCGGCGCCTCCCGCTCCACCACGGTCTCCATCTTCGGCGCGTCGCGCCCGATGATGAATCGCGCGCCGAGCGCCACCGCGAAGACCGCGATCACCCCGGCCAGCGCCAGCAGGACCGGCGAGACGGCGCGCCCCGATGCCATCCGTCCGGATGCGGAGGCGGGCGTTTTCGGCGATGGCTTCCGTACCGCGGCTTTCTGGGGCTTGCGCGGCGTTTTTTTGGCCATGGGAAAGAATCTCGAACCCTGGTTTCCGGTTTGCGCGCAAGGTGGCACCCCCGCTCCGTCCCTGCAACAGCGGAGCGGGGTGGAGGCCTCCACCGGCTGGGACTATGCTGTGACCCGCCATGCCCCGCACTCTGATCCTCCTGACGCTCCTCGTCACCGCCACCGTCGGCCCCGTCCTCGCGAACGAGGTCCGCTGCCCGGCCAGCCTGACCGTGCAGGCCCAGCCGGAGGCGCCGGGCGGCTGGTCGCCCTACGCGGCGAAGGACCAGCACGCCTTTGCCGGCGTCGCGCTGGTGGAGGGCGACCGGGCGGCGCAGATGACGTCTCCCGCCCTGGCCCCCGCACCGGCGGCGCTGGAGCCGGACCGCAGCCTGCGGCGGGGCCGCTCGGAAATCCGGCAATGGGACTTCCCCGCCGCGCGGCGCGACAACGTCTTCCTGATCTGCCGCTACGCCGGGACGCAGGCCACGCTGGCCATCGAACTGCCGCGCACGGTGCGGCGCTGCCAGATCACCGAGGAGACCGACGCGCGCGGCATCGTCCTGGACAAGCCGGCGACGGCGCCGCAGTTCCTCTGCCGCTGATTCTCCGCCGAGTCGAGGTTCGGACGGGCTGGAAATCCACCGCTCCAGCCGCTAGGGTACCCGCCTTGGAACAAGGCCGGAACGCTATTCCGGGACGATCGGGCCGGGAACAATGGACCCGAGACCGACGGACCGGAAACGACAGGCCGGAAGGATGCCGGGGCGCCCCATGCTGCTGCTCATCGATAATTACGACAGCTTCACCTACAACCTCGTCCATTACCTGGGCGAACTGGGCGCCGAACTGGACGTCCGCCGCAACGACAGCCTGACGGTGGAGGAGGCCATGGCGCTCCGCCCCGAGGGAATCGTGCTGTCGCCCGGCCCCTGCGATCCGGACAAGGCGGGCATCTGCCTGCCGCTGATCGACGCCGCCGCCAAGGCCGGCGTTCCGCTGATGGGTGTGTGCCTGGGCCATCAGGCCATCGGGCAGGCCTTCGGCGGCACGGTGCTGCGCGCGCCGGTGCCGATGCACGGCAAGGTCGACCGCATGTTCCACCAGGGGCGCGGCGTCCTGAAGGACCTGCCCTCGCCCTTCCGGGCCACCCGCTACCACTCGCTGATCGTCGAGCGCGCCACCCTGCCCGCCTGCCTGGAGGTGACCGGCGAGACGGAGGACGGGCTGATCATGGCGCTGTCCCACTGCGAGTTGCCGATCCACGGCGTGCAGTTCCACCCGGAAAGCATCGAGAGCGAGCACGGGCACAAGATCCTGGAAAACTTCCTGAACACGACCCGCCGGCTGGAGACCGCCGCATGAGCACGCCGTCCGCGCCGCACGGCGACCTGACCGACATGAAGGCCATCCTCGCCAAGGTCGCCGCCGGCAATGCCCTGAACGAGCCGGAGGCCGCGCTGGCCTTCGACATCATCATGTCGGGCAACGCCACCCCGTCGCAGATGGGCGGATTCCTGATGGCGCTGCGGGTGCGCGGCGAGACGGTGGACGAGATCACCGGCGCCGCCCGCGTCATGCGTGCCAAGGCGATCCCGGTGGAGGCCCCGGACGGCACCATCGACACCTGCGGCACCGGCGGCGACGGCTCGGGCACCTACAACATCTCGACCGCCGCGGCGGTCGTCATCGCGGCCTGCGGCGTGCCGGTGGCCAAGCACGGCAACCGCGCCATGTCGTCCAAGTCGGGCGCCGCCGACGTGCTGGGTGCGCTGGGAGTCAACCTGGACTGCGACATGGGTCTGGTGCGCAAGGCCCTGTGGGACGCGCGCATCGGCTTCCTGATGGCGCCGCGCCATCACCTCGCCATGCGCAACGTCGGCCCGACCCGCGTCGAGCTGGGCACCCGCACCATCTTCAACCTGCTGGGTCCGCTGTCCAACCCGGCCAGCGCCAAGCGCCAGCTTCTCGGCGTCTACGCCAAGCAGTGGGTGGAGCCGCTGGCCCATGTGCTGAAGCGCCTGGGGTCGGAGGCCGCCTGGATCGTCCATGGCTCCGACGGGCTGGATGAGATCACCACCACCGGCCCGACAACCGTCGCCCAGCTCAAGGACGGCGAGGTCACGGTGTTCGAGATCGAGCCGGAGCAGGCCGGCATCTTCCGTGCCCGGCCGGAGCTTCTGAAGGGCGGTGACGCCCATGTGAACGCCGAGGCCATCCGCGCGCTGTTCGACGGCGTCCAGGGCGCCTACCGCGACATCGTTCTGCTGAACGCCGCCGCCGCGCTGCATGTGGCGGGCAAGGCCGGCGACCTGAAGGAGGGCGTCGAGCAGGCCCGCCACGCCATCGACAGCGGTGCCGCCCGCGCCGTGCTCCAGCACCTCGTGTCCATCACCAATTCGTCCATCTCCAACGAACCGGTTGCCGCGCCATGAGCGACGTCCTGACCCGCATCTGCGACGACAAGCGCGCGCTGGTCCAAGCCCGCAAGTCCGCCCGTCCGCTGTCCGCGGTGGAGGATGCCGCCCGCGCCGCCGACCCGGCGCGCGGCTTCATCCGCGCCCTGCGCCGCACGGTGGACGGGGGCCGCTACGGCCTGATCGCCGAGATCAAGAAGGCCAGCCCGTCGAAGGGCCTGATCCGCCCGGACTTCGACCCGCCGTCGCTGGCGCGCGCCTACCGCGAGGGCGGCGCCACCTGCCTGTCGGTGCTGACGGACGAGCCTTACTTCCAGGGCTGCGACGACTATCTGCTGGCCGCCCGCGCCGCGGTGGACCTGCCGGTGCTGCGCAAGGACTTCATGGTCGATCCCTACCAGATCGCCGAATCCCGCGCGCTCGGCGCCGACTGCATCCTGATCATCATGGCAGCGCTGAGCGACGCGCAGGCCGCGGAGATCGAGGGCGCCGCCATCGCCTGGGGCCTGGACGTGCTGGTCGAGGTGCACAACCGCGAGGAGTTGGACCGGGCCTTGGCGCTGAAGACCCCGCTTCTCGGCGTGAACAACCGGAACCTGAAGACTCTGGCGGTGGACATCGCCACGACCGAGGAACTGGCGGCCCACGTGCCAGCCGATCGGATGCTGGTGGCCGAAAGCGGTCTCTACAGCCCGGCGGACCTGTCGCGCATGGCGGCTGTGGGCGCGCGTTGTTTCCTGGTCGGTGAATCGCTGATGCGGCAGGAGGATGTGACCGCGGCCACCCGCGCCCTGCTCGCCTGACACCAAATAAAAAAGCAATGGGGAGGAGCGACGCCGTGCCGAACGTGACCATTGCCCGTGAAAGCCCGCTCCAGGACGAGGTGGTCCGGCTCATCGAGGAACTGGACCGCTATCTGGGCGACTTATACCCGGCCGAGAGCAACCATCTGCTCGACCTGCAATCGCTGGCGAAGCCGGACATCCGTTTCCTGGTCGCCCGGCGGTCGGGAACCGTGGTCGGCTGCGGCGCCATGCGCATCGACACCGACGGCGGCTATGGCGAGGTCAAGCGGATGTTCGTCCAGCCAACCGCGCGTGGCGGCCAGATCGGGCGCCGCCTTCTGGAGCGCATCGAGGACGAGGCGCGCGCCGCCGGCCTGTCGGCGTTGTTGCTGGAAACCGGCGTCTATCAGGACGAGGCCATCGCCCTCTACCGCAAGCAGGGCTTCACCGACCGCGGCCCGTTCGGCCCCTATGGCCCGGACCCGCTGAGCCTGTTCATGGAGAAACCCCTATGACCGACCAGCCCGCAAGCGGCTTCACCCATTTCGACGCCGAAGGCCGCGCGGTCATGGTGGACGTGTCCGACAAAGCGGATACGGAACGCACGGCGACCGCCCGCGGCTCCGTCCTGATGCAGCCGGAAACGCTGGCGCTCATTCTCCAGGGCGGCGTCAAGAAGGGCGACGTGCTGTCGGTGGCCCGGCTGGCCGGCATCATGGGGGCCAAGCGCACGCCGGACCTGATCCCGCTGTGCCACCCGCTGATGCTGACCTCGGTCAAGGTGGACCTGACCTGCGACCCCGAGCGCAACGCCGTGGACATCACCGCCACCTGCAAGCTGAGGGGCCAGACCGGGGTGGAGATGGAGGCGCTGACCGCCGTGTCGGTCGCCGCGCTCACCGTCTACGACATGTGCAAGGCGGTGGACCGCGGCATGACCATCACCGAGGTGAAGCTGCTGCACAAGGCCGGCGGCAAGAGCGGCGAATGGGGGAGCGCGGACTGATGCTGCAGGTCGGTGAAGCCCGCGCCCGCATTCTCGCCGCCTTCACCGCCCTGCCGGCGGAGACGGTGCCGCTGCCCGACGCGCTGGGGCGCGTCCTGGCGGAGCCCGCCGTCGCCCGGCTGACCCAGCCGCCCTTCGCCGCCGCGGCCATGGACGGCTGGGCCGTCCGCTCCGCCGACATCGTCCCGGCTTCGGCGGACGCGCCGGTCACCCTGCGCCGCATCGGCGAGTCCGCCGCCGGCCACGCCTTCGCCGGATCGGTTGGAGCCGGCGAGGCCGTGCGCATCTTCACCGGCGCGCCCCTGCCCGCCGGCGCCGACGCCGTGGTGATGCAGGAGGATTGCGAGGACGCCGGGGATCGCGTGCGCGTCGGGCGCGCCGTGCCCGCGGGGCGCTTCATCCGTCCCGCCGGACTGGACTTCACCGCGGGAGAGGAGTTGCTTCCCAAGGGACGGCTGCTCACCGCCCGCGACGTCGCCCTGGCCGCCGCGGCCAACCTGCCCTGGCTGCGCGTCCACCGCCGACCGCGGGTCGCCGTGCTCGCCACCGGGGACGAGATCGCCCTGCCCGGCGATCCGCTGGGACCGAGCCAGATCGTCAGTTCCAACGCGCTCGGCCTGTGCGCGCTGGTCGCCAGCCAGGGCGGGCTCGCCCACAATCTCGGCGTGGCCAAGGACGATCCGGAGCATCTCGCCGCCATGGCCGCCGGGGCGGCCGGCTGCGACCTGCTGGTGACCACGGGCGGCGCCTCGCAAGGCGAGCACGACCATGTGCGCGATGTGCTGGGCGGGCTGTCGTTGGATTTCTACCGCGTCGCCATGAAGCCCGGTAAGCCGTTGATTTTCGGGACGGCGAGCGGCGTGCCGCTGCTCGGCCTGCCCGGCAATCCGGTGTCCACCGGGGTGGCCGCCCTGCTGTTCCTGGTGCCCGTCCTTCGCCGTCTCCAGGGGTTGCCCGCCGAGAACGCCACGCTCACGGCGCGGCTTGGCGCGCCGCTGAAGGCCAACGACGACCGCACGGATTTCCTGCGCGCCACCCTGTCCACCGGGGCGGACGGCGAGCCCGTCGCCACCCCCTTCCCGCGCCAGGACAGCGCGATGATGTCCCGGCTGGCCCGGGCCGACGCCCTGATCGTCCGCGAGCCGCAGGCAACCGCCGCCGCCGTGGGCGACCGCGTGACGGTGATCCCGCTGAGCGGCGGTGTCCTGTCGCTTTAATCCGTTCCGCACGGGAAATCCATTTGGGAGTCCTGTCCGTCGATTTGCGATTGATTTCATCCGTAGGGCTTGACGGGGGTTAAGAACCAAACTAGAACAAGATGGAACGTTTTGCTTTTGTTCCATATCTAGTGCGGAACCGGCCGGGAGGCACAAATGCTCACGCGCAAGCAGCATGAATTGCTGCTTTTCATCAACGAGCGGCTCGGACAGGGCGGTGTGTCCCCTTCCTTCGACGAAATGAAGGACGCTCTCAACCTGAAGTCCAAGTCGGGCATCCACCGCCTCATCACGGGGCTGGAGGAGCGCGGCTTCATCCGCCGCCTGCCCCACCGCGCCCGCGCGCTGGAGGTGCTGCGCCTGCCGGAGGGGCTTGAGACCGCCCGCACCCGGCCGCCGCGCGCCAAGTTCCAGCCCAACGTCATCAAGGGCGACTTCAGCTTCGCGGGACGCGAGGCGAACCCGGCGTCCGAATCCGTGCAGTTGCCGCTCTACGGCCGAATCGCCGCGGGCACGCCCATCGAGGCGTTGCGCGACGGTTCCGCCTTCGTGGACATTCCCGCCGCCATGCTCGGCATGGGCGACCACTACGCGCTGGAAGTCGCCGGCGATTCCATGGTGGAGGCCGGCATCCTCGACCATGACACGGTGGTCATCCAGCGCTGCGACAGCGCGGAGAACGGCTCCATCGTCGTCGCCCTGGTCGACGACGCCGAGGTCACGCTGAAGCGCCTGCGCCGCAAGGGCAACACCGTGGCGCTCGAACCGGCCAACGCCGCCTACGAGACCCGCATCTTCGGCGCCGACCGCGTTCGGGTGCAGGGTCGCCTCGTCGGTCTGGTGCGGAAGTACTGACGGCAGGACGCGCCGGGGCGGCGGTTCAGCGCCCCCCGGTCTTTCCATCGGACAGCGTTCCGCCCATCGTCCTTCCTCCCATCGTCCACGGGCGGTCGCCGCGTTGCCCCCGGACGGTTTCCACCCGGATGCCCTTGTCCGACAGGGTGAGCGTGTGCGCGCCCTCCCGCCGCAGTTGCCAACGGTCGATGACCAGCGGCGCCCGGCACCCGCGCGACGGGGTCGCGATCACCACCGCGTCGGCCACCGCGCAATCCTCAGTCAAGGCGTCCGGCTGGCGCAGCAGCGCCACTGTCTTCCCCTGCGCGCGGTAAAGGCATCCCAGAGCGTCGCAGCGCAGCCGCCCGTCCAGGCTGACCCCGACGAGTGGCCAGACATCCTGACCGGCTTTCTCCTCCGGCTTCTCCATGCCGTCGCGCCGCCTCCACGTGTTGGCGGCCCGCCCGTCGCTGGCGGTGGACAGGCTGAGAATCCCCTCCGCGCCGCGCACGGCCATCAGTTTTCCGTCCTCCGACACCAGAATGTCGGGCCGCAGCGCGGCGGCCGGGGCGACCAGCCCGCCGGCCAGGGCCACCAGCCCCAGCCAGCGCCAGCGTCCCGTCCAGATGGCCAGCCACAGCCCGCCCAGCGTGACCGCCGCGATGGCGGCGTCCGGCATGGCCGGCAGGAACGCCGTCGCTCCGGGCAGTGCCGCGGTCCGCTCCGCCGTTTCAATGACCAGCCGAACGCCCCAACTCATCGCCGTGACCGCCGGCCCCTCCAGCCCGAAGGGCAGCAGCAGGTAGGAGAGCAGGCTGAAGGGCATGATCCACACCGTCGTAATGGGGATCGCCACCATGTTGGAGAGCACGCCGTAAAAGGCGACCTGCTGGAAATGGTAGAGCCCGTAGGGCGTCGTCGCGACCGTCGCCACCACGCTGGAAAAGGCGATGCCGCCCAGCGCCATGACGCCCTTGCCGAGCCAGCCCATCTCGCGCCGCCGACTCACCGCCCAGGGCGTGAACCGTTCGAAGGCGGCGATCAGGGCGACGACCGCCGCGAAGGACATCTGGAAGCTGGGCCCCAGCATCCCCTCCGGGTCGTAGAGGACGGTGACGATGCCCGCGAAGGCGACCAGCCGCATGCTGATCGGCGACCGGTCGGCGACGACCGCGCCCATGACGAGGCCGGTCATCAGCACGGACCGAAGCGTCGGCAGGGGCGCCCCCACCAGAAGCGTGTAGAGGATGGCCGACAGGATGCCGGCCAGCGCCGCGATCTTCTTGATCGGCCAGCGCAGCGCCACCCAGGGAACCAGGGCCAGAAGCGCCCGCACCACCCAGAAGACGATGCCCGCGGCGATGCCCACGTGGAGGCCGGAGATGGACAGAAGGTGGGCCAGACCGCTGTCGCGGAAGGCGTCCATCATCGGTTCGGGAATCGCCGCCGCGTCGCCGTTCAGCAAGGCGGCGGTGACGCTGGCCTCCGCGGAATCGCTCACGACGGCGCGCACCCGCTCGGCGATGGCGGCGCGCGCCCGCTCGAAGGCCACGGTCACCCGGCGCCAGCCACTGGGCGGCGGCGCCTCCTGCGCGACGGGGGCGCCGATGACGAAGCCGACCGCGCCGAAGCCTTCGAAATAGGCCCGCCGCTGCAGGTCGAAGGCTCCCGGCTCCGCCGGGGCGGCCGGCGGGTGGAGCATGGCGCGCAGCCGGACCACCGTCCCGGCCTCCGGCGGTGCCACCTTGGCCGGCAGATGCAGGCGGACCCGCTCCGGCGTCGCCTCCGGGGCCAGCCGCTCCACCGTCGGTTCACCGATCATCAGCCGCGTGCCGGTGGGCTGCCGCTCAACCGCCAGCACCCGCCCGGTGACCTGCACCGGCCCAAGCTCGCGCGTCAGCATCGGCGCCATCGCCGCCACGCTGTGCAGTTGCGCCGCGGCGAAGCCCAGAGCGACGCTCAACAGCCCCAGCAGCAGAACGACCGGCGCCAGACGCCGCCGCGCCAGCCACAGCAGCGCCAGACATCCGGCCGCGGCGCCCGGCCCCAGCCAGAGCGGCGGCTCGGCATGCAGGCCGAAATACAGGGCCACACCCGCCCCGGTCCCCACGGGCAGCCACAGCGCCCAGCGCTCCCGCTCCGCGGCGAGGCACTCCTGTGCCGCCGTGGAAAGGCGCGTGCCGACGCCGCGACGGACAGGGCCGGAATCGCCCTCCTCTGCCGCCAAACCTCCGGCCATGCCCTCTTCAACCCCGTGGGCCATACTGTCGCCTATGCGCGCAAGGCAAATGCCTCCGGCGCCGTTAATGTGTTACACCACCGCACCACCGCAGTCGCACCGCAGCCGCCGCATCTCGGCCGCCGCAGCACTGTAGCAGCGCCGAACCTGGAATTGAGCCTCCCATGACCGTCGTCACCCGTTTCGCCCCGTCGCCCACCGGCTTTCTCCACATCGGCGGTGCCCGAACCGCATTGTTCAACTGGCTGTACGCCCGACGCAACGGCGGCACGTACCTGCTGCGCATCGAGGACACCGACCGCCAGCGCTCGACGGACGCGGCGGTGGACGCCATCCTCGACGGCCTGTCCTGGCTCGGCCTCGACTGGGACGGCGACGCGGTCAGCCAGTTCGCCCGCAAGGACCGCCACGCCGAAGTGGCGCAGCAGATGCTGGCGGCCGGCCGCGCCTATTACTGCTACGCGAGCCCCGAGGAACTGGAGGAGATGCGCGCCGCCCAGAAGGCCGCGGGCCAGCCGGTGCGCTACGACGGGCGCTGGCGCGACCGCGACCCGTCCGAGGCTCCGGCCGGCGTGAAGCCGGTGATCCGCCTGAAGGCGCCGCAGGAGGGCGAGACGGTCCTGAAGGACCGCGTCCAGGGCGAGGTGACGGTGCAGAACGCCCAGCTCGACGATCTGATCCTGCTGCGCGCCGACGGCACCCCGACTTATCTGCTGGCGGTGGTGGTGGACGACCACGACATGGGCGTGACCCACGTCATCCGCGGCGACGACCATCTGACCAACACCTTCCGCCAGATCCAGATCTACAACGCCATGGGCTGGGACCTGCCGGAATTCGGCCACATTCCGCTGATCCACGGTCCGGACGGCGCCAAGCTGTCGAAGCGCCATGGCGCGCTCGGCGTCGACGCCTACCGCGACATGGGCTACCTGCCGGAGGCGATCCGCAACTACCTGCTGCGGCTCGGCTGGGGACACGGCGACGACGAGATCATCTCGACCGAACAGGCCGTGGAATGGTTCAACCTGGAGGGCATCGGGCGCTCCCCCTCGCGCTTCGACTTCGCCAAGCTGGAGAACCTGAACGCCCATTACATGCGGCAGGCCGACGACGCCCGCTTGGTGGGTCTGGCCACCCCGCGGCTGGAGGCCGAGCTTGGCCGCGCGCTGACCGAGTCGGAGCGGGATCTGCTGACCCGCGCCATGAACGGGCTGAAGCAGCGCGCCCGCACCGTGGTCGATCTCGCCCAGAGCGCCCGCTTCTACCTCGCCGCCCGTCCGCTGGCGATGGACGAGAAGGCCGCCGCGTTGTTGGACGAGAAGGGCCGCGGAATCCTGACCGACCTCGCCGCCCGCTTCGAGGCCGAGGCGGACTTCACCGCCGCCGCCCTGGAAGGGCTGGTGCGTGCCTTCGCCGAGGAGCGGGGCGAGAAGCTGGGCAAGATCGCCCAGCCGCTGCGCGCCGCGCTCACCGGTTCCACCGTGTCGCCGCCCATCTTCGAAGTGGCCGAGATCCTGGGCCGCGCGGAAACGCTGGCCCGGATGAAGGATGCCGCAACTGCAGCACGGGGCTAACTTCCGTGCGTTGATATCCGCCCGGCATAGAACTATGCTGCGCGCATTCGAAAAGGGCGTTAAGCCCCAACCCTAAAGATAAGGACGTGCCGAGATGACCCAAACCGCGGACAAGGCCGATACCTTCACCCTGATCGACAACCGGACTGGCAAGCAGGTCAGCCTGCCCGTGATGAAGGGAAGCACGGGTCCGGACGTGATCGACATCCGCAAGCTCTACGCCGAGACCGGTTGTTTCACCTACGATCCGGGTTTCACTTCGACGGGCAGCTGCGAGTCCAAGATCACCTACATCGACGGTGATGAGGGTGTTCTGCTGCACCGCGGTTACGCCATCGACGACCTTGCCGAGCACGCGACCTTCCCGGAGGTCTGCTTCCTTCTCCTCAACAACCACCTGCCGAACGCCGCCGAGAAGGAAGAGTTCGAGGGCATCCTGCGCGGCCACTCGATGGTGCACGAGCAGCTGACCCGCTTCTACAGCGGCTTCCGCCGCGACGCCCACCCGATGGCGGTTCTCTGCGGCGTCGTCGGCGCGCTGTCGGCCTTCTACCACGACTCGACGGACATCGAGGACCCGGTGCAGCGCAAGATCGCCGCGCACCGCTTGATCGCCAAGATCCCGGCGATCGCCGCGATGGCCTACAAGTACTCGGTCGGCCAGCCGTTCATGTACCCGCGCAACGACCTGTCCTACGCCGAGAACTTCCTCTACATGACCTTCGGCACGCCGTGCGAGCCGTACAAGGTCAACCCGGTCCTGTCCAAGGCCATGGACAAGATCTTCATCCTGCACGCCGACCACGAGCAGAACGCCTCGACCTCGACCGTCCGTCTGGCCGGCTCGTCGGGCGCCAACCCGTTCGCCTGCATCGCCGCCGGCATCGCCTCGCTGTGGGGTCCGGCCCATGGCGGCGCCAACGAGGCCGTGCTGAAGATGCTGGAGGAGATCGGCTCCGTCGATCGCATCCCGGAGATCGTCCGCCGCGCCAAGGACAAAAACGACAACTTCCGCCTGATGGGCTTCGGCCACCGGGTCTACAAGAACTACGACCCGCGCGCCCAGGTCATGCGCAAGACCTGTCATGAGGTTCTGGCCGAGCTGGGCATCAAGGACGAGCCGCTCCTCGACATCGCGATGGAGCTGGAGAAGATCGCCCTCGAAGACCCGTACTTCGTCGAGAAGAAGCTGTACCCGAACGTCGATTTCTACTCGGGCATCATCCTGAAGGCGATGGGCTTCCCGACCAGCATGTTCACCGTGCTGTTCGCCGTGGCGCGCACCGTCGGCTGGATCTCCCAGTGGAAGGAGATGATCGAGGACCCGGTCCAGAAGATCGGCCGTCCGCGTCAGCTCTACACCGGTGCGACCAAGCGGGACTTCATCCCGCTGGCCGAGCGTGGCTAACCGGCCGACAGCACACATCGGGACGGGCGGCTCCGACGGAGCCGCCCGCAGCCCGGCTGCGTTCATCGTTCCGGCGCGGCGGGTCCGTCAGGGCCAGCCCGCCGCGAACGACAACAAGCCGCCGCTCTCGCGGCGGCTTCGCCGCATCGTCTTCTATGCGGTGATCGTGGCGATGATCGCCGCGGTGGTGCTGATCTAACCGTCTAGCCCTGGGTGATCGGGATGTGCGGCCCTTCCGCCGCCACACGCTCCATCCATGCGCGCACCGCCGGATAGCCGGACAGGTCGAACCCACCCTCCTCCGCCACATGGGTGTAGGCGTAGAGCGCGATGTCGGCGACGCTGAAGCGATCGCCCACAAAGAAGCGACGCTCTGCCAGATGCCCGTCCATGACACCCAGCGCGTCGTGGCCGAGCCGGCGCTTGGTCACCAGCCCCAGCTTGCGCTCCTCCGTCATCTCCACATGGTGCGTGATCCAGAAGCGCACGGTCGCGATGTTCGGTTCGTGGCTGTACTGCTCGAAGAACATCCATTGCAGGACCCGCGCGCGGCCTTCCCGGTTGTCCGGCAGATAGGGCGTGCCTTCCGCCAGATACCAGAGGATCGCGTTGGATTCCGGCAGGTGGCTGCCGTCCTCCAATTGCAGAGTCGGGATGCGCCCGTTCGGATTGCGGGCCAGGAACTCCGGGGTGCGCGTTTCCGCCCGGTCGATGTCCAGTTCGATCCGCTCATAGGGAATGCCGAGCTTGTGCAGCAGCAGCCGGCACTTGTAGCCGTTTCCGGAAGACAGGTTGTCGTAAAGGCGCAGCATGGGGGCGTGTCTCCGCTCCAAATCCATCCGATAGCGGATATAAACATGAAACGGAATCAGGCGCCAGCGCGGCCCTGCGGAAACGGTACGCCGAGCCGCTCCAGCCGCGCCCGATCCGCAGCGGCCTCCGCCAGCAGCCAGTGCCGAAAGGCGCGGAGCACGCCGCGCCCGCGCCCTTCGGCCGGGGCGGTCAGCACATAGCGGTCGCCGCAGTGCACCGCCGGTCCGAAGGGGCAGACGAGCCGTCCCGCTTCCAGCGCCTCCAACACCAGCGACGGGCGCCCCAGCGCAATCCCCTGCCCGGCCATGGCCGCCTGGATCACCATCACCGATTCCGAAAAGCTCAGGCTGCCCGCTCCATCCAGACTTACCCCGCTGCCGGCGCGCCACAGACTCCAGTCCGGCGACGCCTGATAATGCAGCAGTGTCTGGCGGGACAGGTCGGCCGGGCCGGACAGCCGCTCAGCCAGCGACGGCGCACAGACCGGAAACAGCGGCTCTTCCGACAGAAGCGCCCCCGCGGGACCGGGATCGCCGCCGCGCACGTAGCGGATCACCGCCCAGCCCGCCTCGGCCTCCGACGCGCGCTCGGTGTTGCCTCCCTCGATGTCCAGCCGCAGGTCCGGCCGGCCGTCCAGGAAGCGCCCCAGCCGCGGCACCAGCCACAAGGCCGCCCAGGTGCGCGGCGCGGCAACGCGCAACCGCTCCGGCCCTTGCCCGGCGATGCGGTCCCAACTCTCCTGGACCCGGCCCAGACCGGCGGTGCAGGCTTGCGCGAGGTCGCGCCCGGCGTCGGTCAGAAGAAGCCCCTGCGGGGTGCGGTCGAACAGACGGACCTTCAGCCGCTTCTCCAGATCGCCCACCTGACGGCTGACCGCTCCATGGGTCAGGCCGAGTTCGTCGGCGGCGCGGGTCATGCTGCCGTGCCGGGACGCCGCCTCGAAGGCGGCCAGTGCGGTGAAGGGAAGACGCGGCATCGACGGCGCGGTTGGGTTTTGCTGTGAGAATTCCTCACATCCATGCCCTGCGAAGTCAATTGTGAAGCGGGAGGGCGGCGGGCAGGGTTGGGGCGCGATCAGAACCATCCCGGCACCTCCCATGACGATCCCTTTGGCAATCACCGACATTCCCGCCCTCAACGACCACCGTCTCCGGGCGGAGCTGGAAGCCCTTCTGGAGGACGCCGTGAACAGCGGCGCCTCGGTCGGTTACCATGCCCCGCTGGAACCGCATTGGAAACAGGCGTTCTGGAACGGGGTGGCCGCCCAACTGTCCGGCGGCGCGCACCGGCTGCTGATCGCCCGCGGACCGGACGGAGACTTGCTGGGAAGCGTCCAGTTGGCGCTCTGCACCAAGCCGAATGGCGCGCACCGCGCCGAGGTGCAGAAGCTGCTCGTCTTCACCCGCCATCGGCGGAACGGAGTCGCGCGACGGCTGATGGCGGCGGTGGAGGACACGGCCCGTGGTCTGGGGCGGTCGCTGCTGGTGCTCGACACGTTGAAGGGCGACAGCGGCGAGCCCTTCTACGAAGCGACGGGCTGGCGTCGCGCCGGGCTGATTCCCGGCTACACGGTGGAAGCGGACGGCGCCTTTCACGACACCGTCCTCTTCTACAAAACGCTGTGAGACCGCTTACTTCGTCTCGATCAGCTCGACCTTGTAACCGTCCGGGTCCTCGATGAAGGCGATCACGGTGGTGCCGTGCTTCATCGGGCCAGGCGGACGCGGAATTTTGACGCCTTCCTTGGCGAGCTGCTCGCAGGTGGCATAGATGTCCGGCACGCCCAGCGCGATGTGGCCGTAGGCGGTGCCGATGGCGTAGGGCTCGGCCTGGTCCCAGTTGTGGGTCAGTTCCAGGACGGCGGTGTCCTTCTCGTCGCCGTAGCCGACGAAGGCCAGCGTGAAGCGACCGCCCTCATAATCGTTGCGGCGCAGCAGCTTCATGCCGAGCAGGCGGGTGTAGAAGTCCAGCGACTTCTCCAGATCATAGACCCGGAGCATCGTGTGCAGCAGGCGGAATTGGCTCATGGTCTCGTCTCCCAAGCGGGTTCTTGCGCTCTCGTCTTTTCCGACCTCGTCTTATCCAACCGGCCGGCGGCAACCTCCAGCACGACCTGGGCGGCGCGCTCACTGGGCGGCGTTCCGCCCTGCCCCAGCCAGCGCGCCACCTCCGCCACACCGTCGATCTGCGTCGCGCGGGCGGCGGGATCGTCGAGCAGGCGCCCCAGTTCGGACGCCAGCCGGTCGGGACGGCAGTCCTCCTGAAGCAGTTCCGGCACCAACATGCGGTCGAGCATCAGATTGACCAGATTGACGTATTTGACCCGGATCAGCCGCCGGTACAAGGCCACCGTCACCGGGTTGAGACGGTAGGCGATCACCGTCGGCAGGCGGGCCAGCGCCAGTTCCAGCGCCACCGTCCCGGACGCCGCCAGCGCGGCCTCCGCCGCCGCGAAGACATCGTATTTCGGAGCGTCGCCCTCGACGAGGATGGTGCGCAACGGCCACCCCGCCACCTCCGCCGCCACGCGGTCGCGCACCGTCGCCACGGTCGGCACCACGGCGACCAGCCCCGGATGAGACGGCAGCAAGCTTTCCAGCGTGGCGCGGAAGTCGGGAAGCAGGCGCGACACCTCGCCCTTCCGGCTTCCTGGCAGGACGGCGACGACCCGCGCATCCGCTGCCAGCCCATGGGTCTCGCGGAAGCGCTGCGCGTCGCCATGCCCGGCGCCGCTCTCCACCACCGAATGGCCGACGAAGGTGCAGGGAAGCCCCTCCTTCTCGAAATAGGGCGGCTCGAAGGGCAGGATGGCCAGCAGATGATCGTAGATCGCCGCGTACTTGGCGGCGCGCTTCGGCTTCCACGCCCAGACAGTGGGCGCCACATAGTGGATGAGCGGAATGTCCGGCGCCTGCGCCTTGACCCGCTTGGACACCCGCACGGTGAAGCCCGGCGAATCGATGCCCACCACCGCGTCAGGCCGCAGCCGCAGAATCTCGGCAACCGTCTGGTCGATGCGGCGCAGCAGGTTCGGCAGATGGGGCAGCAGTTCGAACACGCCGAACAGAGTCAGCTCGCCCATCGGGAACAGGCTCTCCAGCCCCTCCGCGACCATCTTCTCGCCGCCGATGCCGGCGAAGCGCACCCGCCCGCCGGTCAGCCGTTTGCAAGCGGCCATCAGCCGCGCGCCCAGCGCGTCGCCGGAGGGCTCCCCGGCGATCAGGAAAATCAACGGATCGCTCACGACCGGGTCTCCGACGCAACGGTGATGCCGACGACGAACAGACCCAGCCGGTCGGCGGCCTCGGCCACCGCGGCACGGTCCACCAGCAGGCTGCCGCCCGCCTCGACGGCAATGCCGCGCAGACCGGCGCGGGCGGCGTTCTCCACCGTCGTCACTCCCATGGTGGGCAGGTCGAGGCGTCGGTCCTGCTGCGGCTTCTTCACCTTGACCAGCACGCCGCCCGGTCCAGGACGCGCCAGCCCGGCGCAGCGGGCCAGCATGGCGTCGGTGCCCTCGATGGCTTCCACGGCGATCACGATCCCCTGCTGGACCACGGCGCCTTGTCCGACGTCGAGCGCACCGAGCGTGCGGGCAACCTCGACCGCGCGGGCAATGTCGCGTTCGGCCTCGGCGTCCGGCCGCAGCCGCCCCACCGGCCCCACCGGAGTGAGAAGCTCGCCGAGGAGGTCGTGCAGGCCGACCACGCGGAACCCCTCCCCTTCGAGTTCGCGCGCGACGGAGCGCAGCAGCCCGTCGTCGCCCAGCGCTCGGGTGCCGACCTTGGCGAGGAACTTGGTGGTGTACCAGTCGGGAAGAAGCTCGGTGAAGGACGGCCGACGCACTGGTCCAGCGAAGACCAGTTCCCCGACCTTTTCCTTCTTCAACCGGTCGATGATGCTGCCGGCGGCGCCGAAGCGGCTCCACAGATGGGGGAGTCCCTCGACGGTGGCTGGGTCGGTGTGGCCGTCGAAGGCGACGACGAAGACCTCGCGCCCCTGGCCGCGCACCGCGGCGGCGATGCGGGCCGGCAAGGTGCCGCCGCCCGCCAGGATGCCGAGCTTGGGAAGAGGCTGCGACATGGCCGGGACTCTCCCAGGAAACGGAACGTAAAAAGAGGGGCGTGAAGGCCCCTCAGCCCTCGCGCGGCTGGCAGAGCGACCGCGAGGCGCGCGCGAAAGTCAGCACGTCGGCGACCAGCGTCTGCTGCCCCATGTCGCGCCCGACCTCCTCCATGCGCTCGGCGAAGGTGCCTTCGTTGCCGAACAGCAGGCGATAGGCGGCGCGCAGGGCGTGGATCTCGTCCTTCTGGAAGCCGCGACGCTCCAGCCCGACGAGGTTCAGGCCGGCCAGACGCGCCCGGTCGCCCATGACGAGGCCATAGGGGATCACGTCCTTCTCGACGCCGGACATGCCGCCGATCATGGCGTGCGACCCGATGCGGACGAACTGGCGGACCGCCGACAGCCCACCGATGGTCACGAAATCGCCCAGATGGACATGGCCGGCCAGCGTGGCGTTGTTCGCCAGGACCGCGTGGTCGCCGACGACGCAATCGTGGGCGATGTGGACGCCGACCATGAACAAGCCGTTGTCGCCGACCCGCGTGACCATGCCGCCGCCCTCGGTGCCGGGGCTCATGGTGACATGCTCGCGGATCTGGTTGTTGCGCCCGATGACCAGTTCGGACGGCTCGCCCTTGAATTTGAGGTCCTGCGGGCGGTGGCCGATGGACGCGAAGGGGTAGATGACCGAGTCCTCGCCGATGCGCGTGCGGCCTTCGACCACCACATGGGAGGTCAGCCGCACACGGTCGCCGAGCTGGACATCCGGTCCAACCACACAGAAGGGACCGATGGAAACGTCTTCGCCCAGCCTGGCGGCCGGATCGACGACCGCCGTCGGGTGAATGGAAACGCTCATTTCTCGTCCAGGATCATGGCGGAATAGACGGCTTCGGCGACCAGGACACCGTTGACCTTGGCCTCGCCCTTGAACTTCCACACGTTGGCGCGCTGGCGCTGCTTGCTCACATGGATGTGGATGGTGTCGCCGGGAGTGACCGGGCGGCGGAAACGCGCCTCGTCCACGGTCATGAAGTAGACCAGCTTGCCCTCGGACTCCTTGCCCAGCGTGGCGACCACCAGCACGGCGGAGGTCTGCGCCATCGCCTCGATGATCATCACGCCCGGCATCACCGGCCGCGATGGGAAGTGCCCCTGGAAGAACGGCTCGTTGATGGTGACGTTCTTCACGCCGGTGGCGCTTTCGCCCAGGGTGATGTCGATCACCCGGTCGATCATCAGGATCGGATAGCGATGCGGGATCATTTCCATGATCCGCATGATGTCGAGGTCGGCTATCTTCTTGTTGTCCGCCGTCACATCCATGGTCCGGCCGCCCGCCTTTCAAAATCCACGAGAACGCCCCGCGCCGCGCCTGCGGCGGCCCGGGACGAAGCCCCTTGTGCCCCATTTCCGGGGATTTGGCAATCCCGACGCCGACAGCTTTCCGGCTCCGCCCTTTGCGCAAAGAAAAAGCCGCCACGCCTCCCTGCGGAAGCGTGGCGGCTCGTTCCGACGCGCCTTACTGCTTGGGAACGGTCAGCGCGACCTGGGGCAGCTTCTTGTTCACCCGCTCCAGCACCACGTCGGTGACGTCGAGCTGGGTGTCGACCAGGACGAACTGCTGGCGGGCGAGGACCAGGTTGGCGCCGCGCTCGCGCGCGACGTCGGCCACGATCTCCACCATGTTCTTGTGGACGACGGCCATCGCCTCGTTCAGCGCGTTTTCCAGGGCGCGCTTGCGGCTCTGCACCGTCTTCTGGACCTCGCCGACCTGCTTCTCGAAGTCGCGGCGCTTGTTGGCCAGCGCGTCCGGAGCCAGCACGGTCTGCTGCTTGCGCAATTCCTCCTCGGACTTGCGCAGCTTGTCCTCCAGCGAGGCGATTTCCTTCTGGTAGGTCTCGCGCAGCGATTCGAAGGACTTCGAGACGCCCTTGGAGGCGTTCGACTCCTGCATGATCTTCTGGACGTCGACCACCGCGATGACCGGCGCCTTGAGGTTGTCGGTCGGCTTGTCCTGGGCGAAGGACGGCGTCGCCATCGCGACGCCCGCCAACACCGCACCGGCGGCGACCAGCGCCCTGAGCTTGCTGAACTGCATGTTAGAACCTGGTTCCAAAGCTGAAGCGGAAGATCTCTTTCTTGTCGTAATCTTCCTTGAGAATCGGGACCGCAAAGTCAAGGCGGATCGGCCCGAAGGGCGAGCGCCAGGACAAGCCGGTGCCGACCGACAGGCGGACCGATTCGTCGTCGGGGACGAGCGGATCGTTGATGTCGACCTTGCCCAGCGTGCCGACGTCGGAGAAGGCGTGGCCCTTCAGCCCGAACTCCTCGGGCAGGCCGACCGGGAAGCTCATCTCCACCGACCCGCGGTAATAGCGGGTGCCGCCCAGGGCGTCACCGGTGCGCAGGTCGCGCGGGCCGATGCCGGCGGTGTTGAAGCCGCGCAGCGTGTCGCCGCCCAGGAAGAAGCGGTCGGACAGGAAGACGTCCTTGCCGATGCCGACGATGTAGCCGATTTCACCCGTGGTGCTGAGCACCCAGCTTTCGTCGAACAGCGGCAGATAATAGCCGGCGCCGAGGCGGTTGCGCAGGAAGCGCGCGTTGCCGCCCAAGCCGGCGAAATCGTTCGTCAGGCGGACGTAGTAGCCTTCCGTCGGGTTGAGGCGGCTGTTGCGGCGGTCGTAGGTCAGCTCCTGTCCGATCAGCGACGTCGTGCGCGCGCCCTTCTGGTCCTGAATGTACTGGGACGCCGAGCTGGGAACGCTGGTGATGTCGGTGTTCTGGAGCTGGTAGTAGACGCGCTGGCGCAGGTTCTCCGTCAGCGGATAGCCCATGCGCAGGGCCATGCCGGTGCTCTTCTCGTCGAAGGAGCTTTCGTCCTGATAGTCGCGGGTGATGCGGAACAGGTCGAAACCGGCGGACAGGTCGCGGTCGAGGAAGTACGGCTCGGTGAAGGAGACGTCGTATTCCTGGCGGCTGCCCGACACGGTGGCGCCGAAGCGCAGATCCTGGCCGCGGCCCAGCAGGTTGCGCTCGCGGATCGAGAAGTCGGCCAGCGGACCGTCCGAGGTCGAGTAGCCGGCGCCGATGGAGATTTCACCGGTGGACTGCTCGGTCACCTCGACGTTCATCACGGTGCGATCGGGCGCCGAGCCTTCCGCGGTGGTGATGTTGACGCGCTCGAAATAGCCCAGATCCTTGATGCGCTGCTCGGAGCGGCGCAGCTTGGTCGTGCTGAACGGGTCGCCTTCGGACAGCAGCATCTCGCGCCGGACCACCTTGTCCAGCGTGCGGACGTTGCCGGTCACGTCGATGCGCTCCACGAAGACGCGCGGCCCCTCGACGATGTCGTAGACGATGTCGATGGTCTGGTTGTCACGGTTGCGCGAAATCCGCGGCCGGACGTCCACGAAGGCGTATTGCAGGTCGCCGACCGCGTTGGACAGCTTGGTGATGGTGTTCTCCACCTCCTGCGCGTTGTACCAGTCGCCCTCGCGCGTGGTCAGCACGCTGCGCAGTTGCTCCGGGTCCAACGCCTTCAGAGAGGTGCTGATGTCCATTTTGCCGAACTTGTAGCGCTCGCCCTCGTCCACCGTGAAGGTGATGACGAAGTCCTCGCGGTCCGGCGTCAGCTCCGCCACGGCGGAGACGACGCGGAAGTCGGCGTAACCTTCCTTGAGGTAATAGCGGCGCAGCAGGTCGCGGTCGTAGTTCAGGCGGTCCGGATCGTAGTTGTCGTCCGACGTCATGAAGCGCCACCAAGCGCTTTCCCGCGTCTGGATCGCCTCGCGCAGCGTCCCGTCGGAGAACTTCTCGTTGCCGATGAAGGTGATGCTGCGCACGCCGGTGCGCACACCCTCGTTGATCTCGAACACCAGATCGACGCGGTTCTGGTCGAGCTGGATGATCTTCGGCTCGACGGTCGCGGCGAAGCGGCCCTGGCGGCGGTAGATGTCCAGGATGCGCTGCACGTCGCTCTGGACGCGCGTGCGGGTGTAGACGACGCGGGGACGGAGCTGGATTTCCTTTTCCAGATTCTCCTTCTCGATGCGCCGGTTCCCCTCGAAGGCGATGCGGTTGATGATCGGGTTTTCCGCCACCTGCACCACCAGCGCGTCGCCGTCGCGCTTCAGCACGACGTCGGCGAACAGGCCCGTGTTGAACAGGGCCTTCAGCGACTGGTCGATGCGGTCGGGATCGAAGGGATCGCCGGGCGCCACCGCGAGGTAGGAGCGGACCGTCGTCGGCTCGATGCGCTGGACGCCCTCCACCCGGATGTCCCGGATGGTGCCGCCCGAGAACATCTGCGCCACCAGCGTCCCATCGCCAAAGGCGGCGGATTTCGCCGCCCCCGGATTGGGCGCGCCCGCCTGGGCCCAGGCTGCGTGGGAAAGGGCAAGAGAAACCGTCGTCATGGCGCAACCGGCCATCAGGCCGAACGCCAGAACCCTGCTCGACACCCGCAAAGCTCGCTCCCTGGCTTTGGGGGCATCCCTCAGGAAATGAGCCCCCTAAAGAAATCCACCACGCGAAGCTGAACGAGATCGTTCCACGTGGCGAAAACCATGAGCGTTAATACCAAAGCAAGCCCGATGCGGAAACCGTATTCTTGCGCTTTAGGTCCGAGAGGACGCCCACGGAGTCCTTCAAGGGCGTAGAACATCAGATGGCCGCCGTCAAGCAGCGGAACCGGAAACAAATTGATCATGCCGAGGTTCACCGACAGGAAGGTCATGAACCAAATCAGCGGGTACCAGCCGGATTGCGCGACCTCGCCGGACATCTGGGCGATGCGCAGCGGCCCGCCCAGCTCCTCGGTGCCGCGCGAGCCCTCGATCATCTGGCCGAGCGCCACGAAGGTGCCGGACACCATGCCGACGACCTCCCGGCCCGCCTGCCACAGGGCGGTCAGCGGGTCGTGGCGCTTCGTCTCAGCCCCGCCGCGCATGATTCCCAACTGGCCGATGCGGTGGGTGTTGCCGAGTCGGTCGGTGACCTCGCGCACGTCCGGAGTCGCCGTCAGATTGACCGAACGCCCGTCGCGCTGCACCACCATCTCCAGCGGCGCGCCCGGCTGCATGGAGACGATCTGTCGGATTTCCTCGAATCGCTGGATGCCGCTGCCGTTGATCGAGACGATCAGATCGCCCGGCTGCAGCCCGGCGCGCTCCGCGGCGCTGCCCGGCTGCACGCCGCCGACGTCCGGCGGGGTGAAGGACTGGCCGGCGGTGGCGAAGAGGATGGTCAGGGCGACGATGGCGAACAGGAAATTCGCGATGGGTCCCGCCGCCACGATGGCCGCCCGTTGGCCAAGCCGCTTGTGGTGGAAGGAGACCGCCTGCTCCTCGGCGCTCATGCTCTGCGTGTGGGCGCCGGGCGTGCTTGCCGGATCGGCGTCGCCGAACATCTTCACATAACCGCCGAGCGGGATCGCGCTGAACTTCCAGCGCGTTCCGGAGCGGTCGGTCCAGCCGAACAGCTCCGGGCCGAAGCCGATGGAGAAGACCTCGATCCGCACGCCGTTGCGGCGCGCCACGAGGTAGTGACCGAGTTCGTGCACAAACACGAGCACGGTGAGGACCAGCAGAAAAGACAGAAGCGTGGTCCCGAAGCCGCCCATGACGTCCATCACATCCTTTGCATCCCGGAGCGGCTCCTTCGCGGCCCGCGCCCGGAAAAAGACTCAGCGTGCCAGGGCCGCGACCCGGTCGGCCGCCACGCGGCGAGCCTCGGCGTCGGTGTCGCGCACCGCGCCCAGGTCGCGGAGCGGCCGGTGCGGCAGCGTGCCCAACACCCCCTCGACGATCCGTTCGATGTCGAGAAAGCCGATCCGGCGGTCGAGAAACGCCTGCACGGCCACCTCGTTGGCGGCACTGAGAATAGTAGGAGCGCCCCCACCGCTTTGCAAGGCGGCCCGGGCGAGCCTCAGGGCCGGGAATCGCTCGGGGTCCGGCGCCTCGAAGGTCAAGGTTGCGGCCTTGACGAGGTCCAGCCGTTCGGCGGGCGTCGGGATGCGCGCCGGCCAGCCGAGCGCGTAGGCGATCGGCGTGCGCATATCCGGCGTGCCGAGCTGCGCCAGGACCGAGCCGTCCACATACTCGACCAGCGAATGCACGACCGATTGGGGGTGGACGAGCACGTCGATCTTCTCTTCGGGGACACCGAAGAGGAAATGCGCCTCGATGATCTCCAGCCCCTTGTTCATCATGGTGGCGCTGTCGATGGAGATCTTGGCGCCCATCTCCCAGGTCGGGTGGGCGACCGCCTGCTCGCGCGTCGCCGCCGCCATGAAGGCACGGTCCTTCGTCCGGAAGGGGCCGCCTGAGGCCGTCAGGATCAGGCGCTGCACGCTGTCCAGACGGTCGAAATCGAAGACCTGGTAGATCGCCGAATGCTCGCTGTCCACCGGCAGCAGGTTGGCGCCGTGGCGGCGCACCTCCTCCATCATCAGGGCGCCGGCGCAGACCAGCACCTCCTTGTTGGCGAAGGCGACGCAGGCGCCGCGGCGCACGGCGGCCAGCGTGGGCTCCAGCCCGGCGGCGCCGACGATGGCGGCCATCACCCAGTCGGCGGGACGCTCCGCGGCCGCGGCCACCGCCTGCGGCCCGGCGGCGGCCTCCACGCCGGTACCGGCCAACGCCTCCTTGAGGTCGGCGTAGGCGGCGGGGTCGGCGACCACGGCCAGCTTCGGGCGGAGTTGCCGCGCCTGTTCGGCGAGGAGGGCGACGTTGCGGTTGGCGGTCAGCGCCTCCACCGCAAAACGCTCCGGATCGCGGGCGACGAGGTCCACCGTCTGCGTGCCGACCGACCCGGTCGAACCGAAGATCGTCACGCGGCGCGGCGCGTCCCCCGCCCCTTCAGCCTTCACAACCATGACCCCGTCACCACCATGCGATTGCCGTGCCGATGGTCGCGTGGAACAGGGCCAGCACCGGGGCGGCGGCGAGCAGCCCGTCGATGCGGTCCAGGATTCCCCCGTGACCAGGAATGAGATGGCCGCTGTCCTTCACGTTGTAACGGCGCTTGACCGCGGATTCGAAGAGGTCGCCCGCTTGCGCCACCACGGCCAGGACGGCGCCCACCGCAAGAGCCAGCAGCGGCCGTTGCGCGCCCGCGGCCAGAGCCACCCCCCACCCCACCAGGGCGGAAGAGGCCATCCCGCCGATCAGGCCGGCCCAGGTCTTCTTCGGGCTGATGCGCGGGGCCAGCTTCGGTCCGCCGATCGTGCGTCCGGCGGCGTAGGCGCCGATGTCGGTCGCCCAGACGCCGAGCATGGTGAAGAGGAACAGCGCGAGGCCGGACTCCGGGTCATCGCGCAGCCACATCAGCCCGGCCAGACCGGCCACGACATAGAGGATGCCGCCCCCCGACAGACCGCGATCCGGCCCGCCCGAGGCCACGGCCACGCCAGCGCTGGCCAGGATGGCGACGACGACGGCCGCCCACGGCCCGGCGGCGATCTGCGCAGCCAGCGCCAGGAGGACGCCGGCCACCGATAACGCGATGGCCGCACCCTTGCGGCGGCAGGGAACGAGGTTGCCCCACTCCACGGCGGAGGCCACGGCACCGAGCGCGATCAGGACGTGAAAAACCCAGCCGCCGGCCCAGACCGCGGCCAGGACGAGCGGAGCCAGGACGAGCGCCGAGATGGCGCGCGTCTTCAGGTCGCCGGATTTAGCGGGTGCCGGTGGTTGCGCCGAAGCGACGTTCCCGTCGGTGGAACTCTTCAATCGCCGCCTCCAGGTCACGCTTGGAAAAGTCAGGCCAGAGCGTGTCCACGAAGACCAGCTCGGCATACGCCGCCTGCCAGAGCAGGAAGTTGCTGATGCGCTTCTCGCCGCTGGTGCGGACGATCAGGTCGGGGTCCGGGATGTCGGCGGTGAACAGGCGTTCGGACAGCCGGTCCTCGGAGATGTCCGCAGGATCGAGCGTCCCCGCCCTCACCTCTTCGGCCAGACGCCGCGCCGCCAGCGTAATCTCCTGGCGGGAGCCGTAGCTCAACGCCACCACGAGGGTCAGCTTGCGGTTGTCGCGGGTCAGATTCTCGGCGTTGTCGATCAGGCCGACGATGTCCTTGGACAGGCGGGCCCGGTCGCCGATGACGCGCAGGCGCACGCCGTTGCGGTGGAGGTCGGCAATCTCGCTGCGCAGGTAGAAGCGCAGGAGCTGCATGAGGTCGGACACCTCCTCCTCCGGCCGACGCCAGTTCTCGGACGAGAAGCTGAAAATCGTCAGATAGCCGATCCCCAGGTCGCCCGCGGCTTCGACCGTCCGGCGGACGGCGTCCACGCCCTTTTTATGGCCGGCGGTGCGGGGCAGCCCTCTGGACTTCGCCCAACGCCCGTTGCCGTCCATGATCACGGCCACGTGCGCGGGCGGGCGCAGGGGGCGGCTGTCTTCCGCGTCGCGCATGCCGTCAGACCTGCATGATGTCCTTTTCTTTCGCCGCAAGCGCATCATCGACCAGCTTGATGTACTGGTCGGTCAGCGCCTGGACCTTCTCGCCGAGCCCCTTGTGCTCGTCCTGCGAGATGTCGCCGGCCTTTTCGGCCTTCTTCAGGCCGTCCATGCCGTCGCGGCGCACGTTGCGCACGGCGACGCGGGCCTGCTCGGCGTACTTGTGGGCGACCTTGGCCAATTCCTTGCGGCGCTCCTGCGTCAGGTCGGGCAGCGGCACGCGGATCGACTGGCCCTCCGTCTGCGGGTTCAGGCCGAGGCCCGAATCGCGGATGCCCTTCTCCACGGCCTTGACCATGCCGCGATCCCACACCTGCACGACGATCAGGCGCGGCTCCGGCACGCTGACGGTGCCGACCTCCTTGAGGTGCATCCTGGCGCCGTAAGCCTCAATGGTGACGGGCTCAAGCAGGCTGGCGGAGGCACGGCCGGTGCGCAGACCGCTCAACTCCTTGCGAAACGCCTCAAGCGCTCCTTCCATGCGGCGCTTGAGATCCGATGCATCGGGCGCAGCCACGGCTCACTCCGTTTCTTCGTTGATGATCGTAAACTTGCCCCGGCCCTGCATCACCTCGGCGAAGGCGCCGGGGGTGTGGATCGAGAACACGAGTATGGGGATGTGGCTCTCACGCGCCAAGGAGATCGCGGAAGCGTCCATCACCTGCAGATCGTTCGCCAGGACTTCGAGATAGCCCAGGCGCTCGTAACGCTGCGCGTCCTTCACCTTCTTCGGATCGGCGGTGTAGACGCCGTCCACCTGCGTGCCCTTCAGCAGGGCGTCGCAGCCCATCTCCGACGCGCGCAGCGCGGCGGCGGTGTCGGTGGTGAAGAAGGGGTTGCCGGTGCCGGCGGCGAAGATCACCACGCGGCCCTTTTCCATGTGCCGGATGGCGCGGCGCCGGATGTACGGCTCGCACACCGACGACATGGGAATGGCCGACTGCACGCGGGTCGCGACACCCATCCGCTCCAGAGCGCTCTGCATCGACAGGGCGTTCATCACGGTGGCGAGCATCCCGATGTAGTCGGCCGAGGCGCGCTCCATGCCGCTCGCCGCACCCTTCACCCCGCGGAAGATGTTGCCCCCGCCGATGACCAGGCTGACCTGGACGCCCAGCTGGATCACCGCCTTCACCTCGTTGGCGACGCGGTTGACCACCTCCGGGTCGAGGCCGTAGTCGCGCTGACCCATCAACGCCTCGCCCGACACCTTCAGCAGGACTCGTTTGAAGCGGATGCCGTCAGCCGGCTCGGTGGTCCCGGTGGTCTGGGCCATGGGGGGCTTTCTCCCGGTTGGTGTGAAGAGTGCGTGCGGCGGGTCGCCGGGTCCTTACTTCTGGCCGGCGGCGGCGGCGACTTCGGCGGCGAAATCGCTCTCCGCCTTCTCGATGCCCTCGCCCAGCGCGAAGCGGACGAAGCCCGTCACCTTGACCGGGGCGCCGACGTCCTTGGCGGCGTTCTCAACCACCTTGCGGACCTTGGTCTCGCCGTCGATCACGTAGGTCTGCTCCAGCAGCACCACTTCCTCGTAGTACTTGCGGATGCGGCCTTCGAGCATCTTCTCGACGATGTTCTCCGGCTTGCCCGAGGCGCGGGCCTGCTCGGCGAGCACGTTGCGCTCACGCTCCAGGGCAGAGGTGTCGACGTCGGCGATGTCCAGGGCGTCCGGACGGGCGGCGGCGATGTGCATGGCGATCTGCTTGCCCAGATCGTTCAGCTTGGCGGCGTCGCCGGTCGACTCCAGGGCGACCAGAACGCCGATCTTGCCGAGGCCCGGCGCGATGGCCGAGTGGACGTAGGACACGACGACGCCCGCCGGGACCGACAGCTTGGCCGAACGGCGGATGTTCATGTTCTCGCCGATGGTGGCGATCAGGTTGGTCAGCTCTTCCTGGACCGTGCGGCCGGCGTCCGGATAGGCGGTGCCCTTCAGGCCCTCGACGTCGCCCGAACCCGACAGGGTCAGCTCGGCGGCCTTCAGGGAGAAGGCCTGGAACTTGTCGTTGCGCGCGACGAAGTCGGTCTCGGCGTTCACCTCGACGACGGCGCCCGCGGTGCCGGCGGTGGCGACGGCGACCAGACCCTCGGCGGCGACGCGGCCGGACTTCTTGGCGGCGGCGGCGAGGCCCTTCTTGCGCAGCCAGTCAACGGCGCCCTCGAGGTCGCCCTGGGTCTCGGCCAGCGCCTTCTTGCAGTCCATCATGCCCGCGCCGGTCTTCTCGCGCAGTTCCTTGACGAGCGCGGCGGTAATCTCGGCCATGGTTTCGCCCTCTTCCTTCCGAACAGATCCAAGCGGATCGGGTTGATCCAAACAACTCATAAAAAAGGCAGCCGGGCCATAGGTCATAAGGCCCGGCTGCCCCGTATCACCGGGATCAGGCCTGGGCCTGTTCGGCCTCGGCCCCTTCCTCTTCCGGCAGCTGCTCGGCCGGAGCCTCCTCGGAGGAGCCGACGTCGATGCCGGCGGCGCTCATCTCAGCCTGCAGACCGTCGAGCACGGCGCCGTTCACCAGCTCGCAGTACAGGTCGATGGCGCGCAGGGCGTCGTCGTTGCCGGGGATCGGGAAGGCCACGCCGTCCGGATCGGAGTTGCTGTCGATCACCGCGATGACCGGAATGCCGAGCTTGTTGGCTTCCTTGACCGCGATCGACTCCTTGTTGGTGTCGATGATGAAGAGGACGTCCGGCAGGCCGCCCATCTCCTTGATGCCGCCCAGCGCGCGCTCCAGCTTGTCGCGCTCGCGGGTCAGCTCGAGGATTTCGCGCTTGGTCAGGCCCGAGGTGTCGCCGCCCAGACGCTCTTCCATCTCGCGCAGGCGCTTGATCGACTGGGAGATGGTCTTCCAGTTGGTCAGCATGCCGCCGAGCCAGCGGTGGTTGACGTAGTACTGGCCGCACTTCGACGCGGCCTCGGCCACCTTCTCCTGGGCCTGGCGCTTGGTGCCGACGAACAGGACGCGGCCGCCGCCGGCGACGACGTCACGGACGGCCTGCAGGGCGCGGTGCAGAGCCGGGACGGTCTGCTCCAGGTCGATGATGTGCACGCCGTTGCGCACGCCGAAGATGTACGGACCCATCTTCGGGTTCCAGCGACGGGTGTGGTGACCAAAGTGGACGCCGGCTTCGAGCAGCTGGCGCATGGTGAAAGACGGAATAGCCATTTGGAAAAGTCCTTTTCCGGTTGCTCCGCCGCGGGCACTGTCCGTTTGACAGGACACCGGATCGGGCCATCGGGGTAAAGCCGAGGGACCGCCAGCCCGCGTGAGGTTTTGACGACGGCGCTTACATAGCCCGCCGCAACCGCTTTGGCAACACCGGTTTGCCAATTCGGTCGGAAGCGCGATCCTGTTTTCTCAGCGGTTAACCGCGGTCTTGAGCGCTGTGCCAGAGCCGCAGGATCGAAACGGTTTCGTCTTCGCCGATGTCGTAGACGATGACATAGGGACGGACGACGACCAGTTCCCGCGTGCCCTCGACCAAGCCCCGGCGGCCGCGTCGCGGAAACACCTGCAGGCTGTCACCCGCAAGAACCAACTCCTGGGCCAGGCGCCGAGCGGCGACCGGATTTTCCTGCGAGACATAGTGCAGGATGCGGACGAGGCCGGCACGCGCCGCCGCTCGCCAGACGACCCTCACAGGTCACGAGCCTCCGGCGGCTCCGCACCGAACTCACCCTCGGCCACCCGCAACAGCCATTCCCGCATCTGCTCGTGCGGCACGCCGCGCCGGTCTGCGCGCGCCGTTGCGACCGCAGCCTTCAGAGCATCGGATTCGGCGGCTTCATCGTCGATCTGGCGGGCGAGGTTCGGCATGGCTTGAATATGACATCCCGGCGCGGCCTTTTCCAGCTGTGCACCCGATTACAGTTCCACCACCTCGACCACCCCCGGCACCGCCTTCAGCGCGGCACGGCTCTGGTTGGTGATGTTGAAGGAGCCCGGAAGCTGGATCTCCACCTCCTTCAGCGGGTCGATCTCGACCAGCAGGTGGATCTTGCCCTTGCCGCGGGCCAGCCGCTCCAGCATGCCGCGGATGCTCTCCACCGGCCCGCCGTCGCGCACCACCACCTTCAAGCCGTCGGAGACCTGGGCGACGGCGTCCTCCAGCGGCTTCACCTCCTGGCAGGTCAGACGGATGTCCTCGCCGTTCATCTGAACGTCCACGGTCATCAGCACCGGGCGCCCGGCCTCGAGCAGGTCGCGGTTGGTCGCCAGCACCTCGGAGAAGACCGTCACCTCGTAGCCGCCGCTGCTGTCGGACAGCTCCACGAAGGCGAAGCGGTTGCCCGACTTCGCGGTCTTCTCCTTGCGGCTGACCACGATGCCGGCGACGCTGCGCCGGGTCGAGCCGCCGCCGGTCACCGCCGTGGCAAGGTCCGCCGACCGCACCACCCTCATGCGGCCAAGCGGCCCGGCGAAGGCGTCCAGCGGGTGGGCGGACAGGTAGAAGCCGATGGCGCCGAACTCGTGCTTCAGCTTTTCCAGCGGCTCCCATTCCTTGACCTTGGGCAGGTCCGGCTCCTTCAGTCCGCCCCCGGCGCCGCCGAACAGGTTGCCGATGCCGCTGTCGCGCTCCGCCGCTTCGGCCTGGGCGTAGCGGATCAGCGTCTCCAGCGCCGCGTGCACCTGCGCGCGGTTCGGGTTGATGCCGTCGAAGGCGCCGGCGCAGGTCAGGTTTTCGAGCTGGCGCTTGTTGATGGTCTTGAGGTCGAGGCGGCGGGCGAAGTCGAAGAGGCTCTTGTAGGGGCCGTTCTTCCGCCGCTCCTCGACCACCGCCTTCATCGCCGGCAGGCCGACTCCCTTCACCGCGGCCAGCGCGTAGCGCACCGCCTTGGTGCCGTCGGGCAGCGCCTCCACCCCGAAGATGCTGTCGGACTTGTTGATGTCCGGCGTCAGCAGCTTGATCTTCAGCCGCACCAGCTCCTGCCGGAAGACGTTCAGCTTGTCGGTGTTGCCGAGGTCGAGCGTCATCGACGCCGCCATGAACTCCACCGGGTGGTTCGCCTTCAGATAGGCGGTGTGGTAGGCGACCAGGGCGTAGGCGGCAGCGTGGCTCTTGTTGAAGCCGTAGCCGGCGAACTTGGCCACCTGATCGAAGATCATGCTGGCCTGATCGGGGTCCACGCCCTTGTCCTTGGCGCCGACGACGAACTTGTCGCGCTCCTTGTCCATCTCCTCCTTGATCTTCTTGCCCATGGCGCGGCGCAGAAGATCGGCGCCGCCCAGCGAATAGCCGGACAGCACCTGGGCGATCTGCATGACCTGCTCCTGGTAGATCATGATCCCGAAGGTTTCCTTCAGGATCGGCTCCAGGGCCGGATTCATGTAGTCGGGCAGCTCCTCCCCGTTCTTCACCTTGATGTATTTGGGGATGTTGTCCATCGGGCCGGGGCGGTAGAGCGACACCAGCGCGATGATGTCCTCGAGCCGGTTCGGTTTCAGCCGGCGCAGCACGTCGCGCATGCCCGAACTTTCCAGCTGGAACACGCCGGTCGATTCGGCGCGCCCCAGAATCTCGTAGCTTCGGGGGTCATCCAGCGTGACGGTGGTCAGGTCCGGCTTCTCCGGGATCAGGTCCACCGCCGTCTTCAGCACGGTCAGCGTCTTCAGGCCGAGGAAGTCGAACTTCACCAGCCCGGCCTGCTCGACGAACTTCATGTTGAACTGGGTGACCGGCATGTCGGAGCGCGGGTCTCGGTACAGCGGCACCAGATCGTGCAACGGCCGGTCGCCGATCACCACGCCCGCCGCGTGGGTCGAAGCGTGGCGGTACAGACCCTCCAGCTTCAGCGCGATGTTGACGAGGCGCGCCACCGTCTCGTCGCTGTCGCGGGCCTGGCGCAGCATCTCCTCGCTGTCGAGCGCCTGCTGGAGCGTCACCGGGTTGGCCGGGTTGTTCGGCACCAGCTTGCAGATCTTGTCCACCTGCCCGTAGGGCATCTGGAGCACGCGCCCGACGTCGCGCAGCACGGCGCGGGCCTGGAGCTTTCCGAAGGTGATGATCTGGGCGACGCGGTCGTAGCCGTACTTATCCTGGACATAGCGGATCACCTCTTCACGGCGGTCCTGGCAGAAGTCCACGTCGAAGTCGGGCATCGACACGCGTTCGGGATTCAGGAAGCGCTCGAACAGCAGGCCGAAACGCAGCGGGTCCAGGTCGGTGATGGTCAGCGCCCAGGCGACGACCGAGCCGGCGCCCGAACCGCGGCCCGGCCCCACCGGGATGTCGTGCGACTTGGCCCACTTGATGAAGTCCGACACGATCAGGAAGTAGCCGGGGAACTTCATCGACACGATGACGTCCAGCTCGAACTCCAGCCGCTCGAAATAGGTCTTGCGGGTTTCCGCGCGCTGCTCCGGCGTCATGTCCGGGGTGTAGACGACGCTGTTCAGCCGCATCTCCAGACCCTCGCGGGACTGGGCGCGCAGTTCCTCCCCCTCGTCGCGGCCGCCCTCGCAGGGGAAGGGCGGCAGGATGGGCTTGATCGGCTTCAGCAGGAAGGAGCAGCGCTTGGCGATGGCGACCGTGTTGTCCACCGCCTCCGGCAGGTCCTTGAACAGCTCCCGCATCTCCTCGGCCGACTTGAAGCGGTGGTCGGGGGTAAGGCGGCGACGCTCGGTCTGGCTGATGTAGGCGCCCTCGGCGATGCAGAGCAGCGCGTCGTGCGCCTCGTACATGTCCTCGGTCGCGAAATAGCAGTCGTTGGTGGCGACCAGCGGCAGATCGTGGGCGTAGGCGAGATCGATCAGCGCCGGCTCGATGGCGTCCTCGATCACCGCGAAATGGTCGCGGTGGCGCTGAAGCTCGATGTAGAGGCGGCCGGGGAACAGCCGCTTCAGCCGCTCCAGCACGTCGAGCGCCAGATCCTTCTGCCCCTCACCCAGCAGCCGCCCGACCGAGCCGGCGGGACCGCCGGTCAGCGCGATCAGCCCGGCGGAATGGCCCTCCAGCGCGTCCAGCGGGATCTGCGGCCCGGCCATCGGGTCCGATTCCAGGAAAGCCCTGGACACCAGCTTCATCAGGTTCCGGTAGCCCTCGTCGGTCTGGCAGAGCAGAACGAGCTGGTCGGGGACCGACGCCGCCTTGCCCGGCAGGCCCGGCTTGCCGTTGGCGGGACCGACTCGGGTGATGCCCAGGACCGTGCCGATGATCGGCTGCACGCCCGAATCCGCGGCGGCCAGCGCGAACTCCAGCGCGCCGAACAGGTTGCCGGTGTCGGTCACGGCGACCGCCGGCATCTCCTTCTTCTGGCAGAGCTTGACCAGCTCCTTCACCTTGATGGCGCCCTCGGACAGGGAATAGGCGGAGTGGACGCGCAGGTGGATGAAGTCGGCGTGGGGCATGGCGGAGATGGGCACCGGTTCCAGCGAAAGGGGGACGTCTCTCCTAGTCGTCGCGCATCCCGTCCCGCACTGCAAGGGACCAAGCGCGGGCCCGGCCATGCGGCGATGCGCCAACCCTGTCGAAGGTAAGGGATGATTCCCCGATCATGCGTGTTCGTGCTATCGAAAGAGGCAGAGCCACGATCCGAGAATGACCCGTTCCATGCGCCGCATCCGCTCCAGCGCCGTCCTGGCGGTGCTGGCGGCCACGCTCCTCACGGCTTGCCAGACCACCGGCGCCCCCGCACCGTCCGCGGAGCAGACCCACCGGCCGCCGCCGACCGCTACGCCCGCTTCCCCCCTGTCCGACGCGCCGGGGCGCGTCGTCGCGCAGAACAAGGGCTGGGTCGTGCGGGCGCATCCGGCGACCAAGACCGGCTCGGCCTATTGCTACGCCACGCGGGCGGACGACTCCTCCCCCCTCTCCTTCCGGGCGACGGCGAAGGGCGCAGCCATGCTGGTCAACGCCGACCAGCACGCCCAGGCCGGCAAGGACACAGAAAGCCGCCTGACCGCCATCTTCCCCGATGGCGAGACCATGGCGCTGGAGGCCAGCCCCCTGCCCGACGGCGGCGTGGTGGTTCCGGTCGAGCTGCCGAAGTACGAGGACCTGTTCGAGCCCTTCATGCGGTCGCGCGCGGTGACGCTGCAGCGGGACGGCGGCGGGACGGAGATCGGCGACGTCAATCTCGGCGGCTCCTCCTGGGCGCTGGCCGCGCTGGACGAGTGCCGCATTCTGCATACGGATAAGTGAGGAGATTCGGGGGTCTGACCCGCAATGGATGCATCGGACACCGCATTGACCGGCGGGTTGCCCGCCTCTAGCCTCCACCCCATGCGCACCGCCCACATCGGCCTTGCTGTCGCCGTCGCGGCGATCTGGGGCTTCAACTTCGTCGCCATCAAGGTCGGCCTCGCGGACTTTCCGCCGATCCTGTTCTGCGCCCTGCGCTTCGCGCTGGCGGCGCTGCCGCTTCTCGTGCTGGGGGTTCGCCGCGGTCCGCCGGTGCCCTGGCGCTTCATCCTGGGCATCGGGATGGTGCTGGGGGTGGTGAAGTTCTCGCTGCTGTTCGTCGGGATGGACATCGGCATGCCGGCGGGGCTGTCGTCGCTGGTGCTGCAGTCGCAGGCCTTCTTCACCGCCCTGTTCGCCGCGGCGCTGCTCGGCGAACGGCCCGGACCGAAGCAGGTCCTGGGCATGGCAGTGGCCTTCGCCGGGATCGGCCTGATCGCGCTGGAGATGCCGGCGGGCGATTCGCTGCTCGGTCTGGGGCTGGTCATGGCCGCCGCGGCCACCTGGGGCGTGGCGAACCTGCTGATGAAGCAGGCCAAGGCGCCGGACCTGTTCCGCATGATGGTGTGGGTCAGCGTGGTGCCGCCGATCCCGCTGCTGCTGCTGTCGCTGGGGATGGAGGGGCCGGAGCGGGCGTGGCAGGCCCTGACCCATCTGACACCGCTGGGCGTCGGGGCGGTGGCCTACATCGCCTTCGGGGCGACGCTGTTCGGCTTCGCCGCCTGGGGCTTCCTGCTGCGCCATTACCCGGCGAGCCTGGTGGCGCCCTTCTCGCTGCTGGTGCCGGTCTTCGGCATGAGTTCCAGCGCGCTGGTCCTGGGGGAGAGCTTCACCCCGCTGAAGATGGCCGGCGCGCTTCTGGTGCTTGCCGGGCTGGCGGTGGCCGTGCTGAAGCTGCCCTCCGCACGGCCCGCCACCCATCGGCCCTGATTTGGGCCTGATCGTTCAGGTCAGGTTCTTCTTCAGGAACTCCACGGACCGGCCCCAGGCGAGGTCCGCCGCGTCCTTGTTGAAGCGCTCCGCCGACGTGTCGTTGTGGAAGGCGTGATTCACGTTGTCGTACATGAAGAGTTCGTAGGACTTGCCGCCCTTTTTCAGGGCCTCCTCATAGGCCGGCACCTTGGCGTTCACATTGTTGTCCAGCCCGGCGTAATGGAGCTGGAGCGGCGACTTGATGGTCGTGACCAGCGTCGGGTCGGGCGCCGGGCCGTAGAAGACGACGCCCGCCTTGAGGTCCGGCGCCTTGATGGCCAGCCGGTTGGTCATGCCGCCACCCCAGCAGAAGCCGATGGCCCCAACCTTGGCGTTGGAGTAGCGGTAGGCCATCAGATCGCTCATCGACGCGATCAGGTTGTTCACCGTCTTGTCGGGGTCGAGCTGGCCGATCATCTCGCGGGCGCGGTCGGGGTCCTGCGGGGTGCCGCCGAGCGGGGACAGCAGATCCGGGGCCATGGCGACGAAGCCGGCCACCGCCAGCCGCCGCGTCACGTCCTCGATGTAGGGATTGAGGCCGCGGTTCTCGTGGATGACCACCACCGAAGGCGCCTGCTCGGCCAGCTTCGGGCGGGCCCGGTAAGCCTGGACATCGCCGGTCGCGCCCTGGAAGGTGACGCGGTCCGTGGCGATGCGGCTGTCATCCTCCGGCACCTCGGCGGCCAGGGCGTAGTTCGGCTCGATCTGGGAGAGGATCGCCGGAATGGCCGCCGCGCTGCCCGCCAGCACCGCCAGCCGCTCCAGGAAGACGCGGCGCGGCAGCGGCCGGTGGGTGTACTCGTCGTACAGATCGATGATCTTCTGATCCATGAACTCCGGTCCCTCCTTGTTGAGTTGCGCGAAGTCTGCCCCAGGACGCACCGATCACCAATCCGCCGAACGGCGATGCCACTCTTACGCGGTTTGGCCGATCACGCCGCCGCACCGCGATGGCGGTCAAACCCGCGCGTGCTCCACGAGGACGCCGTCGCTCATTTCGAGCACCCGGTCCATGCGGTTGGCAAGCTCCAGATTGTGGGTGGCGATCAGCGCGCCGACGCGGGCCTGCCGGACGATGGAGGTCAGCATGGCGAAGACCCCCTCCGCCGTGTGCGGGTCGAGGTTGCCCGTCGGCTCATCGGCGATCAGCAGGCCCGGCCCGTTGGCCAGCGCACGGGCGATGGCGACACGCTGCTGCTCGCCGCCCGACAGGCGGGCCGGACGGTGGCCGGCGCGCGGCTCCAGCCCGACCATGCGCAGAAGCTCCAGGGCGCGCTCGCGGGCGGTGCGCTTCGCCACCCCGTTGATCATCTGCGGCAGCACGATGTTCTCCAGAGCGGAGAATTCCGGCAGCAGGTGATGGAACTGGTAGACGAAGCCGACCGAGCGACGGCGCACCTCCGTCCGCTTCCCGTCGTCCAGGGCGGACACGTCGGTCCCGGCGATCCGCACGGTGCCGGCGGTCGGCCGCTCCAGCAGGCCGGCGATGTGCAGCAGCGTCGATTTGCCGGCGCCCGAGGGGCCAACCAGCGCGACCAGTTCGCCCGCATGGACGGTCAACTCCGCCCCGCGCAGCACCTGAAGCTCGGTCCCCGCCTGCTCGAAGGTCCGGACGATCCCCGACAGTTCCAGCATCGGCTCACTCATAGCGCAGGGCCTCCACCGGATCGAGACGGGCCGCCCGCCAGGACGGGTAGACGGTGGCGGCGAAGGACAGGCCCAGCGCCATCAGCGTGACCTGAACCACCTCCGACCAATCGATCTTCGCCGGCAATTGCGACAGGAAATAAATCTCGGCGTTGAACAGGTTGGTGCCGGTCAGCGCCTGGATGCCCTGGCGGATCGTCTCGATGTTCAGCGCGAAGGACACGCCCAGGGCCACCCCCAGCAGCGTCCCCGCCACGCCCACCGAGGCGCCGGACAGGAAGAAGATGCGCATGATCATGCCGCGGGTGGCGCCCATGGTGCGCAGGATGGCGATGTCCCGCCCCTTGTCCTTCACCAGCATGATCAGGCTGGAGATGATGTTAAAGGCGGCCACCGTGATGATCAGCGACAGGATCAGGAACATCACGTTGCGCTCGACCTGGAGCGCCGTGAAGAAGCTGGCGTTGGACTGCTGCCAATCGACCACCCGCCCCACCCCGGCCACCGCCGACTGGATGGCGTCGCGCGCCTCCCGTATCCGGGTCGGGTCGCTGACAAAGACCTCCAGCGAGGTCACCGCCTCGCCCGTGCGGAAGAAGGCCTGGGCCTCCGGCAGGGGCAGGAAGATGAAGCTGTTGTCGTACTCGAACATGCCGACGTCGAACACGGCGCCGATGGTGAAGCTGCGCATCCGCGGCACCGTGCCGAAGGCGGTGACGTTGCCCTGTGGCGCGATCAGGGTCATCTGGTCGCCGACCGCCAGACCCAGCCGCTGCGCCATGCGGATGCCGATGGCGATGTTGTCGTCACCGAATGCCTCCGCCGTGCCGCGCACGATGTTGCGGGACAGCGTCGGGCGGACCCGGAAATCCTCCGGCCGCACGCCGCGCACCACCGCACCGGAGGCGACCCCGCGAACCGACACCAGCGCCTGCCCCTCGACCGTCGGCGTCACCCCGACGACGCCGGGCACGCCCTGGAGACGCTGCACCAGCGGGTCGTAATCGGGCAGCGGCCCGCCGCGGACGCTGTAGACGTTAAGGTGGCCATTGAGGCCGAGCACGCGGCCCAGAAGCTCCGCCCGGAAGCCGTTCATCACCGACATCACAATGATCAGCGTCGCCACGCCGAGCGCGATGCCCAGCAGCGAGAATCCCGCGATGACCGAGATGAACCCTTCCTGGCGGCGCGCCCGCAGATAGCGCATCGCGACCATGCGTTCGAAGGCGGAGAAGATCATGCGGCTCCCGATGAGCGAAGGGCGGGCGGCGGAGGCCCGGCAAAAGCAAAGGCGGCGGACCGCAACCAGTCCGCCGCCCCGCAACATAAGTGCTTAACCGTGGCAGGAAAAGGGCGACTTTCCAGCGACCTTCCAAGGCGCTCGCTCCCCCGCCCCACGGTGTTACGCCGAGAGCTTCTCCAGAGCGCTGTCCACCGACAGCTCCTGCTTCTCGCCGGTGGAGCGGCGCTTCAGCTCGACCACGCCGTTCTTCAGGCCGCGCGGCCCGACGACGAGCTGCCACGGCAGGCCGATCAGGTCCATGTCGGCAAACTTCACGCCCGGACGCTCGTCACGGTCGTCGTACAGGACGTCCATCCCGTTGGCGCGGAGCTTGTAGTACAGCTCCTGGCAGACGCGGTCGGTCTCGGCGTCGCCGACCTTCAGGTTGACGAGGCCGACGTTGAAGGGCGCCACGGCGTCGGGCCAGATGATGCCGTTGTCGTCATGGCTGGCCTCGATGATGGCGCCCATCAGGCGCGACACGCCGATGCCGTAGGAGCCCATCTCGACCGGAACCGGCTCGCCGCCCGGACCGGCGACGACGGCGTTCATCGGCTTCGAGTACTTGGTGCCGAAGTTGAAGATGTGGCCGACCTCGATGCCGCGGGCCGACACCAGGTCCGACTCCGGAACCGGGCAGTTGCCGGGCTCGTGCTTCTCGTCGGTCGCCGCGTAGATCGAGGTGTAGGTGTCGAAGAAGGGCTGCAGGTCCTCGTCGAAGCCCGGGGCGTTCTGCAGCACGTCCAGGGTCAGCCAATCCTTGTGGCAGAAGACGCCGCTCTCGCCGGTCTCGGCCAGGATGATGAACTCGTGGCTGAGGTCGCCGCCGATGGGGCCGGTGTCGGCGCGCATCGGGATGGCCTTCAGCCCCATGCGGGCGAAGGTGCGCAGATAGGCCAGGAACATCTTCTGGTAGGAGCGCCGGGCGCTGGCCGCGTCGATGTCGAAGCTGTAGGCGTCCTTCATCAGGAACTCGCGCCCGCGCATCACGCCGAAGCGGGGGCGGATCTCGTCCCGGAACTTCCACTGGATGTGGTAGAGGTTCAGCGGAAGCTGGCGGTAGCTTTTCACGAAGGCGCGGAAGATGTCGGTGATCATCTCCTCGTTCGTGGGACCGAACAGCATCTCGCGGTCGTGACGGTCGGTGATGCGCAGCATCTCCTTGCCGTAATCGTCGTAGCGGCCGCTTTCCTTCCACAGCTCCGCCGACTGGATGGTCGGCATCAGCAGTTCCTGGGCGCCGGCGGCGTCCTGCTCCTCGCGGACGATCTGCTCGATCTTCTTCAGGACCCGGTGGCCCAGCGGCAGCCAGGCGTAGATGCCGGCGCTGGTCTGGCGGATCATCCCGGCCCGCAGCATCAGGCGGTGCGAGACGATCTGCGCCTCGGTCGGGGTCTCCTTGAGGGTCGGCAGGAAGAAGGTGGACAGCCGCATGGCTCTGCTCTCGGTTTCGAGGGGATTCGTCCGGCGGTGCGCCGGTCCGCAACAGGGACAGGGACTTTAGGAAGCCACCGCGCGCTTGTCCATCGTCACGGCGCGCGGCGAGGGCCGGATCGGCCTATCGGGCGGTGCGGCAATAGGCGTAGACCTCGGCCTCGCTCGGCGCGCCAATGGGCTGGCCGTTGAAGTAGAGGCGGTTGGCGTACCAGGTCAGATAGCCGACCTCGACGCCCGGCGCCGCCCCACCCTGCGGCACCGGGAAGCCCATGCGGCGGGCGAAATCCACGGTCACCGGGATGTCGAACCGCTCCAGCGGCGGCGCGGCGCCGGCCGAGCCCGGCAGGTCGGCGGGGGCCACCGCCTTGCCCTTCACGTCCACACCGGGCGTGTACTCCACCCCCGGCGCCGGGCGGTGGGCGGTCAGGAACTGGCAGGCGGAGAGATCGATCGGTTGCGCCGCAGCCCCACCGGAAAGCGCCAGCGAAGCGATGACGGACAGGGCGGAGCGGCGGATCATGGCGGACCTCAGCCTTGGGCGGCGGCGGACTGTTTCATGGATTTCCAGTAGGTGGCGAGATAGGGCATGCCCTTCTCCGCCTCCTCCTGGGTGCGGGCCGACTGGCGGATGTACTTGCCGAGGAAGGGCTTGTTCACGAATTCCATGTCGACGGCCGCCTTCAGCACCAGGAACTCGCCGATCCGGTCCGGCAGATTGTAGTGCCATTTCTGCAGGCAGTCCGAAGTCACCCCCGGCTTGGCCTGATCCTGGCCCGACAGGTAGAATTCCTGGTGATGGTATTGGTTGATCTCCTTCCAGGCCTGGAAGATGCGCGCCGGCTTGACGCGGATCAGCCCCTTCAACACCTTGATGTCGTCATGGAACAGCGGCAGGTAGCCGCGACGCTCCGCCTGCTCGTTCAGCATGGTGTAGAGGCCGGCCATGACATCGCCTTCCGCACCCTGCTCGCTGGTCTTCCTTTCCGGCTTGTCCGCCTTGCGACCGAACAGCGAGGCGAAGAAGCCCTTCTTCTTGGCCGGCGCCGACCCGCCGCTGTCCGCCCCCACCTTCCGCTCGTCCCACAGCGCGTCCCAGGCGTAATCCCAGGCGGTGAAGACGGCGTTGGAGCGGTCGTCGAGCACGGTCAGCAGATAGTCGCGCCCGTCCCGCGGCCAGTCGACATCGCCGACGATGGCCCGCACCGGACGGCGGCTGAGCAGCACCGGGAAGATCCCGACGCGCACCAGTTCCGCGTAGATTTCCTGGAAGGACGGGGTCAGGGCAAAGGGGAGCTTGGCCGCCGGCTGCTCTTCGGGGGTCAGCAGTTCAAGACTTTTGCGAGTGCGGTCGAGCAGTTCGGTGGTCAGAATGGCCGCGAACTGCTCGAACTTCTCATTATCACCCGCGGTCATCGGCGCCTCGACATCGTTCTCCCCGCTGACGGTCGCAAGCCCGGCTGCGAATGCCGACGCGCTTGAATCGAAAGTCGGAACGGACGCTTGCCCGCTTCCTGCACAGTGGATCAGCTATAGCCGATAAAGGGTTAATTCATTCTGTACCGAAGCACAACGCTCCGTCCACCTACGAACGAACGTCGGCCCGGACATCGCAAGCCGGCCGGGACGAAAAAAGGACCGCGCGGCGATCGCGGCGCGGCCCGAGGTTTAGGGAGGAATCGCCACCAGGCGTCGGAAAAGAGGGAAGAACCCCTCTCGTCACACCAAGTACATTGAACCCGACCCCACCCGATGACAAGACGGAATTTGGAATAAACCAAGTCGTCAGCAAAGAATTCGCAGGTTTCGCCCAAGACATAGGCGGTTGATTACGTCATAGGCGCCGATATGCCTGCTTTATGAGCGTCGTATCCTGCGAACCCCTGCCGAACGGCGACCATCCAAGGGGGATCGAGCATGGCGACCTCGGACCAGACCGGGCAACGGGGCTGATGCGCGCCCGGCAGATAGCCGAGACTCATCAGGAATTCGCCGGTGATCTCGCCGCCGGTAAAGCGGAAGGTGCGCTTGAACAGCCGGATCCACTCCGCCTTGCTCAAGGGGTGATGGGCGCGCAGCCAGCCGTCGAACGATCCGTGCGTTTCGCGCAGGGCCACGATCCGCCGCGCGTTCTCAATGGCGGCGTCGACCTTCAGCCGGTTGCGGATGATTCCCGGATCGGCCAGCAGCCGTTCCCGCTCCGCCTCGCCATAGGCAGCGACGCGGTCGATGTCGAAAGCGTCGAAGGCGGCGCGAAAGGCCTCGCGCTTCTTCAGAATGGTCAGCCAGGACAGGCCCGCCTGATTGATCTCCAGAATCAGCCGCTCGAACAGCACCCGGTCGTCGGCGCTGGGGAAGCCGTACTCGCTGTCGTGGTAGGGGCCGTGATGCGCGTGGCCGGGCGCCGCGTCGCAATAGGTCAGGCTCACGCGAAGGCTCCTTCCGGGAGGGGGATCAGTGCGGCTTGGCCATCTCGCGGAAGGAAATCAGGTCCGACTGCACGATGCCGAAAATGACCAGCCACACCACCGCCGCGACCAGGGTCGTGGCGGCGAATTTCAGGAGGATGCGCGGGCGCTCCGGCGCGCTGCTCGCCATGCCCGGCTCGGGCTGGGCCGGGGTGCGCACGCCCCAGGGCAGCACCGCGAACAGCACCACCCACCAGACGACCACATAGACGCTGATGCCCGTCACCCAGCCCATCGCATGCCTCCGGTCTTCGCGCCTTGCCTCAGGCCTGCTCCAGCTCCACCAGGGTGCCGCAGAAGTCCTTGGGATGCAGGAACAGCACCGGCTTGTCGTGGGCGCCGATCTTCGGTTCGCCGTCGCCCAGAACGCGGGCGCCCTGCGCCTTCATCCGGTCGCGGGCGGCCAGGATGTCGTCCACCTCGTAGCAGATGTGGTGGATGCCGCCGGACGGGTTCTTTTCCAGGAAGCCGGCGATCGGAGACTTCTCGCCAAAGGGATGGAGCAGCTCGATCTTCGTGTTGGGCAGCTCGACGAAGACGACGGTGACGCCGTGCGGCGCCAGGTCCACCGGCTGGGACACCGCGGCGCCCAGCGTGTCGCGGTAGAGCGCGGTCGCCGCCGTCAGATCCGGCACGACGATGGCGACGTGGTTCAGCTTCCCGATCATGGGTCCTCCCGAAAGGCGTAAACTCGGAAACGCTTATACACGGACGAGGTGCACGTCCGTCACCGGCTTCTTGCCGTGCGTCGCGTTGAAACAGCGGCGGACGGCGATCCGAGCGGCGGCGCGCACCTGCTCGTCGTCGGAGCGGGCCGATTTCGGCATCTCGGCGACGGCCTCGCGCACCGCGTCCACCACGTCGAGCAGCATGTCGCGGTCCGCCGAGTCGTCGAGCAGCCCCATCACCGCGATCTGCGGCGCGGTCACCAGCTCGCCCTTGCCGTTCATCACCAGCGTGACGACGGCGGCGCCGTTGTGGACCATCCGGTGGCGCGCCCGCATCAGCCCGGTGTCGAGCGGGATCAGCCGCTTGCCGTCCAGCGCCATGCGGCCGGAGCGGACCTGTGCCACCACCCGCGGCGGCGCGTCGGGCGCCAGCCGGATCAGGTCGCCGTTGCCGGGGACCAGAGCCTCCGGCACCTGACAGGCGCGGGCCAGCTTGGCGTGCTCCAGCTGGTGGCGCTGCTCGCCATGGACCGGCATGGCGATGCGCGGGCGCACCCATTGGTACATACGGACCAGCTCGTCCTGCGCGGGGTGGCCGGACACATGGACCGGCGCCTCGTCGGCGGTGACGATTCGGATGCCCTGCCCGACCAGCAAATTCTGCATGCGGCCGATGGCCCGCTCGTTGCCCGGAATCTCGCGGGAGGAAAAGATCACCACGTCGCCGCGCTGCAGCGACACCTGGGGATGGTCGTCCGATGCGATGCGGGCAAGGGCGGAGCGCGGCTCGCCCTGGCTGCCGGTGCAGACCAGCACCAGCTTGTCGCGCGGCACGTAGTTGGCGTCATGCTCGGTCAGGAAGGCCGGCAGGTCTGCGAGGTAGCCGTTGGAGCGCGCGGCCTCGTTGATCCGCCACATCGACCGCCCGACCAGGGCGACGTGGCGTCCGTGCGCCGCCGCCGCGTGGGCGATGCTTTCCAGCCGCGCGACGTTGGTGGCGAAGCAGCTCACCGCGACGCGCACGTCGGGAAACTGCCCGATCAGCTCGGTCAGCGTCTTGCGCACGCTGCCCTCCGACCCGGAGCTGCCGGGCACCAGAGCGTTGGTGCTGTCGCCGATCAGCGCCAGCACGCCCTCGTCGCCGACGGCGCGCAGCCGCTCCTCGTCGGCCGCCTCCCCCACCAGCGGCTCGGGGTCGAGCTTCCAGTCGCCGGTGTGCAGCACCGTGCCGGCGGCGGTGCGGATCGCCAGGGCGTTCGGCTCGGGGATCGAATGGGTGACCGTCACATACTCGACCGAGAAGGGGCCGACCTCGATGGTGCTGCCCAGCGCCACCTCATGCACCGGCACCACCCCGGCCAGCCCGCGCTCGTGCAGCTTGGCGCGCAGCACGGCGGCGGTGAAGGGCGTGCAGTAGACCGGCACGCGAAGCTGCGGCCACAGATACTGGATGGCCCCCAGGTGATCCTCGTGCGCGTGCGTGACCACGATGCCCACGAGGTCGTGCCGGCGCTCCGCGATGAAGGCGGGGTCCGGCATGATGACGTCCAGCCCCGGCATCGTGTCGTCCGCGAAGGAGATGCCGAGATCCACCATCAACCACTTGCCGCGATGGCCGTAGAGGTTGAGGTTCATGCCGATCTCGCCCGAACCGCCCAGCGGCAGGAAGTAGAGCGCGTCGTCCTCGGGAGCGAACAGGTCGCCGTCTCCCTCGACCGGGTGGACGGAGGGAGCGGAGTCGGGATGGGTCATTGGGCCGTGTTGCGCTTGTGGATCAGGAGGAGGCCGCGCAGCGTGAGTTCGCCGTCGGTGTGTTCGATTACATGGGTTGCCTTGGCGAAAAGCACACCCAGCCCTCCGGTCGCGACGACCGTCATCGGCTCGCCGTACTCCGCCCGGATGCGGTTGACCAGCCCTTCGATCAGGCCGACATAGCCCCAGAAGACCCCGGACTGCATGCACTCGACGGTGTTGGTGCCGATGACGTGGCCCGGCTGCTGGATTTCGACGCGGGGCAGCTTGCTCGCCGCCATCTGCAGCGCCTCCAGCGACAGGTTCAGGCCGGGCGCGATGACGCCGCCGCGGTAGTTGCCGTCGCGGTCGACCACGTCGAAGGTCGTTGCCGTGCCGAAGTCGATGACGATCAGCGGCGTCTTGTAGGTGGCCGCCGCCGCCACCGTGTTGACCAGACGGTCGGCGCCGACCTCGTCGGGCCGGTCCACCAGCGCGCGGGTGCCGAGATCGACCCCCGGCTGGCCGACCACAAGCGGATCGCAGCCGAAATGATCCTTGCACAGACGCTTCAGGTTGAAGGTGGCGCCGGGCACCACGCTGGCGATGATGGCGCTGTCGATGTTCGCCGGGCCCAGGCCCTTCAGCGCCATCAGGTGGGTCACCCACACCATGTATTCGTCGGCGGTGCGCTTCTTGTCGGTCGCCGTGCGCCACAGGCCGCGCTGTTCGTCGCCCTCATAGATCGCGAACACCACGTTGGTGTTTCCGGCGTCGATGGCGAGCAGCATCTCTCAGGTCTCCACCGCGGGTGGGAAAAACACGTCTCCGGCGGCGATGCGCTGGCGCCCCGCCCCGTCATCCCGATCAAGCAACAGAACGCCGTCGCTGTCCAGATCGGCGAAGGTGCCGGTCAGCGTGCGGTCCGGCAGACGGACGACGATGGGCTCGCCCAGACCCCGCGCCCGCTTCAGCCAGGCGGCGCGCACCGGGCCGAAGCCATGCTCCGCCCAGACGCCGTACCAGCGCGCCAACTGCTCCGCGTAGATTTCCAGCAGGGCCGCGGGCTGGAGCGCGGGGGCGCCCTCCGCCGCCAGCGACGTGGCCGCGTAGTCCGTGCCCTCGGGAAAATGCCGCAGGTTGATGCCGACGCCGAGCACCAGCCAGGAGACCCCGCCCCTGGCCGCTGCCTCCGACTCGAGCAGGATGCCGGACAGCTTGCGGCCGTGGACCAGCACGTCGTTCGGCCATTTGCAGCGCACGCCGTCGGGATCGGGGAGGACGGCGGCGGCGGTGTCGGCGATGGCGAGCGCCGCCACGAACGAAATCTGCGCCGCCTCGGCCGGCGGGCGCGAGGGACGCAGTATGGTCGAACTGTACAGATTGCCTTCCGGCGAGGTCCAGCCCCGGCCGCGGCGGCCGCGGCCCGACTCCTGCCGCTTGGCCCATACGATGGTGCCTTCGGCAGCCCCCGAACGCGCGAAGGCCTTCGCCTCGTCGTTCGTGCTGCCGACGGAGTCGAAGGCCATCACCCGGAAGCCCGGAGGCAGGCGCAAGCGCGCCGCCTCCGCTTCGTTGCCTGCCGTCATCCGGCGAACAGCGAGGCCGCCGCCGCCGCCGCGTAGTTCAGGATCGGCGCCGGAACCACGAAGAACAGCAGGGTGAACAGGCCGGTGGCGATCAGGATGCCGGTCATCCCGTCGTCGCCGATCTTGTCGAACGCCTCCACCGGCTCATCGAAGTACATGATCTTGATGATGCGCAGGTAGTAGTAGGCGCCCACGACGCTGGTCAGCACGCCGATCACCGCCAGCGTGTAGAGCTGCGCCTCGATGGCGGCAAGGAAGACGTAGAGCTTGCTGAAGAAGCCGGCCATCGGCGGGATGCCCGCCATGGAGAACATGAACACCGCCATCGCGCCCGCCAGCAGCGGGTTGGTGCGCGACAGACCGGCGAGGTCCTTGATCTCCTCAACCATGCGGCCCTGCTGCTTCATGCACAGGATGACCGCGAAGGTGCCGATGTTCATGACGATGTAGACCGCCATGTAGATCAGCACGCCGCGCACGCCTTCCTGGGTGCCGGAGGCGAGGCCGACCAGGGCGTAGCCGACGTGGCCGATGGAGCTGTAGGCCATCAGCCGCTTGATGTTGCTCTGGGTGATCGCCGCGAAGGCGCCGAGCGACATCGAGAGGATCGAGCTGACGATGATGATCTGCTGCCACTGGTGGGCCAGATGACCGAACGGCTCGATCAGCAGGCGGGTGACCAGCGCGATGGCGGCGACCTTCGGGGCGGCGGCGAAGAAGGCCGTGACCGGGGTCGGCGCGCCCTCGTAGACGTCCGGCGTCCACATGTGGAACGGAACGGCGGAGATCTTGAAGGCCAGACCGGCGACGACGAAGACCAAGCCGATGATGACACCCACCGACGGATGCGCGCCGCCGGCGAACAGGGCGGCGATCTTGTCGAAGGAGGTCGTGCCGGCGAAGCCGTAGACCATCGAGGCGCCGTACAGCAGCATGCCCGAGGAGAGCGAGCCGAGCACGAAGTACTTCAGGCCCGCTTCCGAGGACTTGGCGCTGTCGCGGCGGAAGGCGGCGATGACGTAGAGCGCGAGGCTCTGCGTCTCCAGCCCGACATAGAGGGAGATGAGGTCGTTGGCCGACACCATCATCAGCATGCCGAGCGTGGCGAAGAGCATCAGCACCGGGAACTCGAACCGGGCCATCTTCTCGCGCTCGTTGAAGCCGAGCGCGAGGAGGACCGACAGCGAGGCGGCGACGAGGATCAGCACCTTCATGAAGACGCCGAAGGCGTCCATCACGAAGAGGCCGTTGAAGGTGACGACCCGGCCGGTGCCGTAGCCCATGGTCAATATGGCGGCCAGCAGCAGCGCCACCATCGTCATGTAGCCGATGGGGCGCGTGAAGCCGTCACCGCGGAACACGCCGATCAGCAGCAGGGCCATGCCGGCGCAGGCGAGGAAGATTTCCGGCAGGGCCGGCCAGATGTCGGGAAACACAGCGGTCATGTCGGAACCTCTAGCGCGCGGCGACGGAGACGTCGGCCCCGCCCTGAGCGGCGGCCAGCTTGGTCTGGTAGGTCTGGATCAGCTGCCCGACCGACGCCGAGGTGACGTTCAGGAAGCTGTTCGGATAGACGCCCATCCACAGCACCACGACGATCAGCGGCAGGAAGATGGCAACCTCGCGGGTGTTCAGGTCGAACATCGCGCGGACGTCCGCCTTGACCAGCTTGCCGTACACGACGCGGCGGAACAGCCACAGCGCGTAGGCCGGGCCCAGGATCAGGCCGGTGGCGGCCAGGAAGGCGACCCAGGTGTTGTCGCGGAAGGCGCCGAGCAGGACCAGGAACTCGCCGACGAAACCGGAGGTGCCCGGCAGGCCGACCGAGGCCATGGTCATGAACAGGAAGACCACCGCGTATTTCGGCATGTTCTTCACCAGACCGCCGTAGCGGGCGATCTCGCGGGTGTGCAGCCGGTCATAGACGACGCCGACGCAGAGGAAGAGCGCGCCCGAGACGATGCCGTGCGACAGCATCGTGAAGATCGAGCCCTCGATGCCCTGCTGGTTCAGCGCGAACATGCCGATGGTGACGAAGCCCATGTGGGCGACGGACGAGTAGGCGATCAGCTTCTTCATGTCCTCCTGCGCCAGGGCGACGAGGGAGGTGTAGATCACCGCGACGATCGACAGGGCGTAGACCATCGGGGCGAAATACTCGGTCGCCTCGGGCAGCATCGGGATGTTGAAGCGCAGGAAGCCGTAGCCGCCCATCTTCAGCAGAACACCGGCCAGGATGACCGACCCGGCGGTCGGCGCCTCGACGTGGGCGTCGGGGAGCCAGGTGTGCACCGGCCACATCGGCACCTTCACCGCGAAGGACGCGAAGAAGGCCAGCCACAGCCAGAGCTGCATGTTGCGCGGGAAATGGGTCGCCGTGATTGTCGGGATGTCCGTCGTGCCGGCCGCGAAGTACATGGCCAGGATGGCCAGCAGCATCAGGACCGAGCCGAGCAGCGTGTAGAGGAAGAACTTGAACGCCGCGTAGACGCGCCGCGCCCCGCCCCAGACACCGATGATCAGGAACATCGGGATCAGAACGCCCTCGAAGAACATGTAGAAGAGGACGAAGTCCAGCGCGCAGAACATCCCCACCATGAGGGTTTCCAGCACAAGGAAGGCGATCATGTATTCCTTCACCCGGGTCTGCACCGCCTCCCAGGAGGAGAGGATGCAGAGCGGCATCAGGAAGGTGGAGAGGATGACGAACAGCATCGAAATGCCGTCCACACCCATGTGGTAGGAGATCCCGAACTCGGGGATCCACGCCGCCTTTTCCACGAGCTGGTAGCCCGGGTTGCGCGGGTCGAAGTTGAACCAGATGAACAGCGACAGGACGAAGGTGATGACCGTCGTCCAGAGCGCGACGTAACGGACGTTCCGAACCACATCCGGCGTGTTGCCCCTGCAGAAGAGCAGGATCAGCGCCACACCGGCCAGCGGCAGGAAGGTCGTGAACGACAGGAGCGGCCAGCTAGCCATTGTTCTTGTTCCCCTTCAAACCGCTCAACCGAACACCGAGAGCCAAGCCACCAGCAGCACCACACCGATCACCATCGCAAAGGCGTAGTGATAGACGTAGCCGGACTGGAGGCGGCTGGCGCGCGCCGCGACGTCGCGGGTGGCGGCGGCGATCCCGTCCGGACCGACACCGTCGATCACGGCGCCGTCGCCGGATTTCCACAGGCCGTAGCCCAGATACTTGGCCGTGCGCACGAACAGACGGTCGTACAGCTCGTCGAAGTACCACTTGTTGTACAGGAACTGGTGCACGCCACGGAACGTGGTGGCGACCTTCTCCGGCAGGCCCGGGATCGCCATGTACATGATGTAGGCGAGCGCGATGCCGATCAGGCCGACGACCAGCGGAGCCAGCTTGACCCAGCCCGGGGTGTGGTGGTGGGCCGCCTCGATGCTGTTGTTGTCCGCCAGCACCAGGATGGTCTTGCCCCAGAAATGCTCCATGCTGTGGCCGATGAACAGCTCGTGGAAGCCGAAGCCGGCGAACAGCGCGCCCACCGCCAGCACCGCCAGCGGGATCAGCATGACGATCGGCGATTCATGGGCGTGGTCGAAGACCGACTTCTCCATCCGCGGCTTGCCGTGGAAGGTCATGAACAGCAGACGCCAGGAGTAGAAGGCGGTCAGCAGGGCCGCGGCGATGCCGAGCGCGAAGGCGAACTTGCCGACCGGGCTGGCCGAGGCGAAGGCCGCCTCCAGGATCATGTCCTTGGAATAGTAGCCGGCGAAGAAGGGCAGACCGGCGAGCGCGAGGTTGCCGATCCACATCACCGCGTAGGTGAAGGGGATCTTCCGCCAGACGCCGCCCATGTTGCGCATGTCCTGCTCATGGTGCAGAGCGTGGATCACCGAGCCGGCGCCGAGGAACAGCAGGGCCTTGAAGAAGGCGTGCGTGAACAGGTGGAACATCGCGGCGCCGTAGGCGGAGACGCCCGCGGCGAAGAACATGTAGCCGAGCTGGCTCATGGTCGAATAGGCGATGACGCGCTTGATGTCGAACTGGGTGAACCCGATGGTCGCCGCGACGAAGGCCGTCAAGGCGCCGACCACGGCCACGATCTCCAGCGCCGTCGGGGCGTATTCGAAGACCGGGGACAGGCGGCAGACCATGAACACGCCGGCGGTCACCATGGTGGCCGCGTGGATGAGCGCCGACACCGGGGTCGGGCCCTCCATGGCGTCCGGCAGCCAGGTGTGCAGGCCGAGCTGGGCCGACTTGCCCATGGCGCCGATGAACAGCAGCAGGCAGGTGACGGTCAGCGCGTCGAAGTTCCAGCTGAGGAAATGCAGCGTCTGGCCGGCCAGCTCCGGCGCCTTGGCGAAGATCGCGTCGAACTGGACGGAGCCCGTCAGCACGAAGATCGCGAAGATGCCGAGCACGAAGCCGAAGTCGCCGACGCGGTTGACCAGGAAGGCCTTGATCGCCGCGTTGTTGGCCGAGGGCTTCTCGTACCAGAAGTTGATGAGCAGATAGGAGGCGAGACCCACGCCTTCCCAGCCGAAGAAGAGCTGCACGAGGTTGTCGGCCGTCACCAGCATCAGCATGGCGAAGGTGAACAGCGACAGATAGCCCATGAAGCGCGGCTTCTGCGGGTCCTCGGCCATGTAGCCGATGGAATACAGATGCACCATCGACGACACGGTGTTGACCACCACCAGCATGACCGCGGTGAGCTGGTCGACGCGCAGCGCCCAGGACACGTCCAGGCCACCGCTGCGCATCCAGCTCATCAGCTCGATGGTGCGGGGATGCCCGCCGACGGCGACGTCGAAGAACAGCACCCAGGACAGGATCGCGGAGAGCAGGACGGCACCGGTGGTGACGAACTGCGCGGCGCGGTCGCCCACGGTGGGCGGCCCGGCGACGACGTGATGGTCGTCGTGGCCGTCCTCGTGATGCTCGTCGTGAGCGTGCGCGTCGTGCGCATGGGCGTCGTGGCCATGACCGTGGTCATGCCCATGGTGATCGTGGCCGCCGGCGTGCGCCGGCTCCGCCTTCGGCCCGCCGAACAGGGCGATGGAACCCGCGACGAGGAACGCCAGGAGCGGGAGGAATACGACAAGGACTTCCATGGCGCTGCCTTAGCCCCTCATCAGATTGATGTCTTCGACCCGGATGGAGCCGCGGTTGCGGAAGTACACCACCAGGATGGCGAGACCGATGGCCGCCTCGGCGGCGGCGACGGTCAGGATGATCATGGAGAAGACCTGCCCGACCAGATCGTTCAGGAAGACCGAGAACGACACCAGATTCAGGTTCACGGCGAGCAGCATCATCTCGATCGACATCAGGATGATGATGACGTTCTTCCGGTTGAGGAAGATGCCGAGGACGCCGAGCGTGAAGATGATGGCCGAGACCGTCAGATAATGCCCGAGACCGATTTCCATGATCACACGCCCTCCCCGGTCGGCACCTTGCGGATGGCGACCACGTCCTCGCGCCGACGGGCGAGCTGGGAGCCGATGTTCTGCTTCCGGACACCCTCACGCTGACGCAGGGTCAGGACGATGGCGCCGATCATGGCGATCAGCAGCACGAGGCCCGACGCCTGGAACAGATAGACGTAGTGAGTGTAGATCAGCTGGCCGAGCTGCTCGGTGTTGGTCGCACCGGCCATCGCCGCGACCGGCGCTGAGGCGGCCTTCTCCGCGGCCGGCGCGATGATCCAGCCGCCGAGCACGGCGGCCAGTTCGGCCAGCAGGATGAGGCCGATCAGCCCGCCGATCGGCAGGTACTGGAGCGCGCCCGCCCGCAGCTCGCGGAAGTTGATGTCGAGCATCATCACCACGAACAGGAACAGCACCGCGACCGCGCCCACATAGACGATCACCAGGATCATCGCGATGAACTCGGCCCCGAGCAGCACGCACAGGCCGGCGGCCTGGAAAAAGGCCAGGACCAGATAAAGGACCGAATGAACCGGATTCCGCGCCGAGATGACCATCACACCGGAGGCCACCAGCAGCGCGGCAAAGACGTAGAAGGCGATGCCTTGAACAATCATCGTTATCCCCGTTTCCGCTTACCGCACTGCAACGACTTACCGGTACGGCGCCTCGGCCGCGAGGTTCTGGGCGATTTCCGCTTCCCAGCGGTCGCCGTTCGCCAGCAGCTTCTGCTTGTTGTAGAAAAGCTCTTCACGGTTCTCGGTGGAGAACTCGAAGTTCGGACCCATCACGATGGCGTCCACCGGGCAAGCCTCCTGGCAATAGCCGCAGTAGATACACTTCGTCATGTCGATGTCGTAGCGCGTGGTGCGGCGGCTGCCGTCCTCACGCGGTTCGGCCTCGATGGTGATGGCCAGGGCCGGACACACCGCCTCGCACAGCTTGCAGGCGATGCAGCGCTCCTCGCCGCCGGGATACCGGCGCAGGACGTGCTCGCCGCGGAAGCGGGGGCTGATGGGGCCCTTTTCGAACGGGTAGTTCAGGGTCACCTTGGGCTTGAACATGTAGCGCAGGGTGAGCCCGAGGCCGCCCAACAGTTCGGTCAGGAACAGGCTGCGCGCCGCACGATCGAGGAACGCCATGGCCTCTTCGTCTCCTTCCAAGCGGGCGCCCCGTTCCGGGTGACGCCCGCGCATTCTCTTTGAAACTCGATCCGATGGTCCGTTCAGGCGCCGGTCACTTCGGCAGCCAGCCGAACGTCACCAGCACGCCGGCCGTCAGCACGACCCACAGCAGCGAGAACGGCAGGAACACCTTCCACCCCAGACGCATCAGCTGGTCGTAGCGGTAGCGCGGCATGGTCGCGCGGACCCACACATAGACGAACAGGCAGAAGGCGATCTTCAGGGCGAACCAGATCGGGCCGGGGATCCAGGTGAAGGGCGCGAACGGCAGCGGCGGCAGCCAGCCTCCCAGGAACAGGATGCTGGTCATCGCGCTCATCAGGATCATGTTGGCGTATTCGCCAAGGAAGAAGAGCGCGAAGGGGGCCGAGCTGTATTCCACCATGAAGCCGGCCACCAGTTCCGACTCGCCTTCCGGCAGGTCGAAGGGGGACCGGTTGGTTTCCGCCAGCGCCGAGATGAAGAAGATGACGAACATCGGCAGCAGCGGGATGGCGAACCAGATCGTCTCCTGCGCCTCGACGATCTTCGTCAGGTTCAGCGAGCCGACGCAGAGCAGGACGGAGATGATGACGAGGCCCATCGAGACCTCGTAGGACACCATCTGCGCCGCCGAGCGCAGCGCGCCGAGGAAGGCGTAGCGCGAGTTCGACGCCCAGCCGGCCATCACGATGCCGTACACGCCCAGCGACGAGATCGCGAACAGGTACAGGATGCCGACGTTGATGTCGGCCAGCACCATGCCGTAGTCGAAGGGAATGACCGCCCAGGCGACCAGCGCCAGGAAGAAGGTCAGCATCGGCGCCAGATAGAACACGAAGCGGTTCGCGCCGACCGGCAGGATCTGCTCCTTCGCGAACAGCTTCAGGCCGTCCGCGAACGGCTGCAGAAGCCCGAACGGGCCGACGATGTTCGGACCCTGGCGGAGCTGCATGGCGCCCATGATCTTACGCTCGGCGTAGGTCATGAAGGCCACGGCCACCAGGAGCGGCACGACGATCGCCAGGATCTTGAGGACGATGATGATCAGCGGCAGCAGGAAGCCGCTCCAGAACTCAGCCATGGGTACCGGTCCTCTCCTGAGCGCTCTCGGCGGGCTTCACGAACGTCTCGGCGCAACGAGCCATGGTCACCGAGGCGCGGCTGATCGGGTCGGTCATGTAGTAGTTCGCGACCGGCGACTGGAGCGGGGCCGCGTCGAGCGCGCCCTCCGCGCCGAACGGCGCCCAGGGGGCCGGCGTGACCGTGCCGACCGCCGCGAAGACCGGGTTGACCTCGGCCAGACGGCGGCGGATCTGCGTCAGGCTGTCGTAGGGCAGCTTGTGGCCGAGCTGTTCCGACAGGGCGCGCAGGATCTTCCAGTCCTCCCGCGCCTCGCCGGGCGGGAAGGTGGCGAGACGCGCCTGCTGCGGACGGCCCTCGGTGTTGACGTAGAGGGCGTTCTTCTCGGTGTAGGCGGCACCCGGCAGGATGACGTCGGCGCGGTGGGCGCCCTTGTCGCCGTGGTGGCCCTGGTAGACCACGAAGGCGTTGCCCAGAGCCGCGGTGTCGATCTCGTCGGCGCCCAGCAGGTACACCACGTCGATCTCGCCCTTCCCTGCCCCCTCGACGATGCCGACGGTGCCGCGACCGCCCTCGCCCGGCAGGAAGCCGATGTCGAGGCCGCCGACGCGGGACGCCGCCGTGTGCAGCACGTTGAAGCCGTTCCAGCCGTCCTGAACCACGTTGAAGGTCTCGGCCAGCTTGCGCACCGCGGCCTGAACGGCGGCGCCGTCCTTGCGGCGGAAGGCGCCGGCGCCGAGGATGACCATCGGGTTCTTGGCGCCGCGCAGCGCATCGGCGAAGGCGTGCGTGCCGTCGACGAGCTGCTGCAGGGCGTCGGTGCCCGTGCCGAGATGGCTGTACGGGTAGGTCAGCTCGCGGGCCTCGCCGATCACCGCGACCTTCAGGCCACCCATCAGATAGCGCTTGCGGATGCGGGCGTTGACGATGGTGGCTTCCCAACGCGGGTTGGTGCCGACCAGCAGGATGACGTCCGCCCGCTCGATCCCGGCGATGCCGCTGTTGAACAGGTAGCCCGCGCGGGACGACGTGTCGAACAGGGCGCCGTCCTGGCGGCAGTCGATGTTGGCCGAGCCGAGGCCGGCCATCAGCTCCTTGAGCGCCAGCATGGATTCGGTGTCGGCCAGATCGCCGGCGATGGCGGCGATGCGGTTGCCCGGGACGCCCTTGACCTTGGCGGCGATGGCCTGGAAGGCCTCGGCCCAGGTCGCCGGCTGCAGCTTGCCGTCCTTGCGAACGTAGGGGCGGTCGAGACGCTGGCGCTTCAGCCCGTCATAGGCAAAGCGGGTCTTGTCCGCGATCCACTCCTCGTTGACGTCCTCGTTGACGCGCGGCAGGACGCGCATCACCTCGGGGCCGCGGGTGTCGACGCGGATGTTCGAGCCGACAGCGTCCAGCACGTCGACCGTCTCGGTCTTGCGCAGCTCCCACGGACGGGCCGTGAAGGCGTAGGGCTTGGACAGCAGAGCGCCCACCGGACAGACGTCGGCGAGGTTGCCCGACAGTTCCGACCCAATGGCCTTCTCGACGAAGGTGGTGATCTCCATGTGCTCGCCGCGGTTCACCGCGCCGAGGTCGGGAACGCCGGCGATCTCGTTCACGAAGCGGATGCAGCGCGTGCAGTGGATGCAGCGCGTCATCTCGGTCCGGATCAGCGGCCCCATGTACTTGTCCTGGACGGCGCGCTTGTTCTCGCCGTAGCGGCCACGGTCGAAACCGTAGGCCATCGCCTGGTCCTGGAGATCGCACTCGCCGCCCTGGTCGCAGATCGGACAGTCCAGCGGGTGGTTGATCAGCAGGAATTCCATGACGCCCTTGCGGGCCTTGTGCACGAGCTCGGTGTTGGTCTTGACGACCATCCCGTCGCCGCAGGGCATGGCGCAGGCGGCCACCGGCTTCGGCGCGCGCTCCATCTCCACGAGGCACATGCGGCAGTTCGCCGGCACGCTCAGACGCTCGTGGTAGCAGAAGCGCGGGATCTCGATGCCCAGCTGTTCGCAGGCCTGCAGGATCGAGGTGCCCGGCTCGACTTCGATCTCGATCCCGTCGATGGTGAGTTTCGGCATTGGAAACCGGGCTCCTTACTCGGCCGCCAAGGACTTGGCGGCGTTGCGGTAGTCGAGGATGCGGCGCTCGACCTCCGGCCGGAAATGCCGGAACAGGCCCTGGATCGGCCAGGCCGCGGCATCGCCGAGCGCGCAGATGGTGTGCCCCTCGATCTGCTTGGTGACCTCCAGCAGCATGTCGATTTCCTCGACGCGCGCGTTGCCGGTCACCATGCGCTGCATGATGCGGTTCATCCAGCCGGTGCCCTCGCGGCACGGCGTGCACTGGCCGCAGCTCTCATGGGCGTAGAACTGGGACAGGCGGGCGATGGCCTTCACCACGTCGGTGGACTTGTCCATCACGATCACCGCCGCGGTGCCCAGGCCCGAGCGCACGTCGCGCAGGCTGTCGAAGTCCATCAGGACCGTGTCGCAGATCGACTTCGGCAGCAGCGGCACCGACGAACCGCCGGGGATGATCGCCAGCAGGTTGTCCCACCCGCCGCGCACGCCGCCGGCGTGCTTCTCGATCAGCTCCTTCAGCGGGATGCCCATCTCCTCTTCCACGTTGCACGGCTTGTTGACGTGCCCGGAGATGCAGAAGAGCTTGGTGCCGGTGTTCTTCGGACGGCCGAGACCGGCGAACCACGCCGCACCGCGGCGCAGGATGGTCGGAACCACCGCGATGGATTCGACGTTGTTCACCGTGGTCGGGCAGGAATAGAGACCGGCTTGGGCGGGGAACGGCGGCTTGTTGCGCGGCTGGCCCTTCTTGCCCTCGATGGACTCGATGAGCGCCGTCTCCTCGCCGCAGATATAAGCGCCCGCGCCGCGGTGGATGTAGATGTCGTAGTCGTAGCCGGTGCCGCAGGCGTTCTTGCCGATCAGCCCCGCCTCGTACGCCTCGTCGATGGCGCGCTGGACGTTGGAGCCCTCGTTGTAGAACTCGCCGCGGATGTAGATGTAGCAGGCCGACGCGCCGATGGCGAAACCGGCGATCAGGCAGCCCTCGATCAGCTTGTGCGGATCGTGGCGCAGGATGTCGCGGTCCTTGCAGGTGCCCGGCTCGCCCTCGTCGGCGTTGATGACGAGGTAGACCGGCTTGTCGGTCACGTTCTTCGGCATGAAGGACCACTTCATGCCGGTGGAGAAGCCGGCGCCGCCGCGCCCGCGCAGGCCGGATTCCTTGACCTGCTCGATGATCCATTCCTTGCCCTGGGCGATCAGGGCCTTGGTGTTGTCCCAGTCACCACGCTTCCGGGCGGCGTCCAGGCCGAAGCTCTGGTAGCCGTACAGGTTGGTGAAAATGCGGTCCTCGTCGCGAAGCATCGCATCCCCCTCAATCGGCCGTGGTGGTGAAGGCCTTCAGAGTCGTCGGGCCGCCCACCGGTTCGGAGGACTGCCGGCCGATCTGCGAGCCGTGCTTGGGGATCTCGCCGCCCTTGAGGGCGTCGATGATCGTTTCCATGTGTTCCGGGCTGACGTCTTCATAGTAGTCGTCGCCGATCTGGACCACCGGCGCGTTGACGCAGGCGCCCGAGCACTCGACCTCGCGCAGCGTGAACTGGCCGTCCGCGGTGGTCTCGCCGACGCCGATGCCCAGCTTGCGCTCGCAGGTGTGCACGATGTCGTCGGACCCGCGCAGCCAGCACGGCGTAGTCGTGCAGACCTGGATGACGTGCTTGCCGACCGGGGTCTTGTTGTACATCGTGTAGAAGGTCGCGACCTCGTACACGCGGATGCGCGGCATGCCGAGCAGGTCGGCGACGGCGTCCATGGCGACACGCGGCAGCCAGCCCTCGCTCTGGCGCTGGGCCAGATCAAGCAGCGGCATGCAGGCGCTGGCCTGCTTGCCCGCCGGGTACTTCGCGATGATGGCCTTCGCCCGTTCCAGATTTTCCGGATTGAAGGCGAAGGAGGCCGGCTCCTTGGCCGGGTCGTGAGCCGGGGCGCTCATCGGTCAATTTCTCCGAACACGATGTCCATGGACGCGATGTTGGCCACCGCGTCGGCCAGCATGTGGCCCTTCGACATGAAGTCGAGGCCCTGCAGGTGGGCGAAGCCCGGCGCGCGGATCTTGCAGCGGTACGGCTTGTTCGTGCCGTCCGACACCAGATACACGCCGAACTCGCCCTTCGGCGCCTCGATGGCGGTGTAGGTTTCGCCCGCCGGGACGTGGAAGCCCTCGGTGAAGAGCTTGAAGTGATGGATCAGCGCTTCCATCGACCGCTTCATCTCGCCGCGCGGCGGCGGGGAGACCTTGCGCTCCTCCGCGCGCACCGGGCCTTCGGGAAGCTCCTTCAGGCACTGGCGGATCATGCGGTTGGACTGGCGCATCTCCTCCATGCGGACGAGGTAGCGCGCCCAGCAGTCGCCGGTCAGGCCGACCGGCACGTCGAAGTCCATGCGGTCGTAGACTTCGTAGGGCTGCGACTTGCGCAGGTCCCAGGCGACGCCCGAGCCGCGCAGCATCGGGCCGGTGAAGCCCCAGTTGAACGCCTCTTCCTTGGTGACGACGCCGATGTCGACGGTCCGCTGCTTGAAAATGCGATTGTTCGTCAGCAGATTGTCAATGTCGTCAACAAACTTCGGGAAGCGCTCCGTGAACTCCCAGATGTCGTCGGTCAGGCCAGCGGGCAGATCCCAGGCGACGCCGCCGGGACGGAAGTAGTTCGCATGCAGGCGCGCACCGCACACACGCTCGTAGAACTCCATGAGGATCTCGCGTTCCTCGAAGCCCCACAGCGCCGGCGTGATCGCGCCGACGTCGAGCGCGCCGGTGGTGATCGACAGGATGTGGTTCAGGATGCGCGTGATCTCGGAGAAGAGAACGCGGATGTACTGGGCGCGCAGCGGCGCCTTGATCTGCAGCAGGTTCTCGATGCCGAGCACATAGGCGTGCTCCATGCACATCGGGCTGACGTAGTCCAGGCGGTCGAAATACGGAACGGCCTGCAGATAGGTCTTGTACTCGATCAGCTTCTCGGTGCCGCGATGCAGCAGGCCGATGTGCGGGTCGCAGCGCTCGACGACCTCGCCGTTCAGCTCCATCACCAGACGCAACACGCCGTGGGCCGCAGGGTGCTGCGGCCCGAAGTTCATGGTGTAGGGCTTGATCTGGGTCTTGCCGCCGGACTGGCCGGCGGAGGGGTGTGCGGACGTGGCGATGGTCACGGCTTGCTCCCGGTGTCAGGGGCCTGGGCCTTCTCGTCGCCGGGCAGCATCACGTTCGTCATGCCTTCCCAGGGCGACAGGAAGTCGAAGCTGCGGAAATCCTGCGTCAGGCGGACGGGTTCGTAGACGACGCGCTTCTGGTCCTCGTCGTAGCGGCACTCGACATAGCCCGTCATCGGGAAGTCTTTGCGCAACGGGTGACCTTCGAAACCGTAGTCGGTCAGGATGCGGCGCAGGTCCGGATGATCAGAGAAGAAGATCCCGAACATGTCCCAGGTTTCACGCTCGAACCAGCCGGCCGCGTTGTACACCGGCACGGCCGAGGCCACGGGAGTGTCCTCGTCGGTGGTGACCTTCACGCGGAGGCGCCGATTGTGCTTGTAGCTCAAAAGGATGTAGACGACCTCGAAGCGTTCCTCCCGCTCCGGCCAATCCACAGCGGTGACGTCGAGCAGCTGCTCGAACGAGCAGGTCGGATCGTCACGCAGGAAGGTGAGCGACTTGATGAGCGAGGGCCGGCGGACGGTCACCATCAGCTCGCCAAGCTTCAGCTCGACCTTCAGGACGTCATCGCCGAGCGTCGCGGCGATATGGTCCCCAAGTTCCTTCAACGCCTGTTCGGACATGGCCAGGACCTGCCTTTTTCTTATTCAGCGAGCGATGCGGTTGCCGCGCCGGATCTTCTTCTGGAGTTGCAGAATGCCGTAGACCAGCGCTTCCGCGGTCGGAGGACAGCCCGGCACGTAAATATCGACCGGAACGATCCGGTCGCAGCCGCGCACCACCGAGTAGGAATAGTGATAGTAGCCGCCGCCGTTGGCGCAGGAGCCCATCGAGATCACCCAGCGCGGTTCCGGCATCTGGTCATAGACCTTGCGCAGCGCGGGGGCCATCTTGTTGGTCAGCGTGCCGGCCACGATCATGCAGTCGGACTGGCGCGGGCTGGGGCGCGGAATGACGCCGAAACGGTCCAGGTCGTACCGGCTCATGTAGGCGTGGATCATCTCCACCGCGCAGCAGGCCAGACCGAAGGTCATCGGCCACAGGGAACCGGTGCGGGCCCAGGCGAGCACATCCTCGTACTTCGCCGTGATGAAACCCTTTTCCTGGATCTCCTCGGTGACCGCGCGGAGATAGGCGTCCTGTTCCGGTCCGGGCGGAATCGGCGCCAGCTTGGCAGCCTCTACTCCCATTCCAGAGCTCCTTTCTTCCACTCATAGATGAAGCCGATGGTCAGAATCCCAAGGAACACGATCATCGACCAGAAACCGAAGAGGCCGATGTCCCCGAGCGCCACGGCCCACGGAAACAGGAAGGCGACCTCGAGGTCGAAGATGATGAACAGGATGGAGACCAGGTAAAACCGCACGTCGAACTTCGTGCGGGCATCCTCGAACGGCTCGAAGCCGCACTCGTAGGGGGAGAGCTTCTCCGAATCCGGATTCTTCGGGCTGATGACGTAAGACGCGCCAACCATCACCACGGCCAGCGCGATACCGATCAGCAGGAACACCAGGATCGGAAGGTACTCAATGATCAGCGGGTTGGTCACCGCGGTCCTCCCATAAGCCCACGCCACGATCGCCGGTACGGCCGGTAATCGGCCGACGCGCGGTGTCGTGGCTGGAATGCCTTGGATTAGCCCATCAGACGGGGCGGAATATATGACGAGAGCGTGATCAAGGAAAGCGCTTTGAATCGCTTTCGGCCAACGAATCCACTCTGCGGAAATGAGCGGATGTCCTTGGTATTACCAAACTTTTTAAATGACCCTTCTCTCTATCCGGCTTATCGGATATGCGGGTCGAGCTATTCGGATATAGGGATCACGAGCCTGCCGGTAAAGCCGTGAAGGCTTCGTTTTCATTGCAAAAAGGAGAAGGGAGAGGGGAAGAATGGCGCGAGTGACGGGACTTGAACCCGCGGCCTCCGGCGTGACAGGCCGGCGCTCTAACCAACTGAGCTACACCCGCGCAACGCGGCAAGATGAAACGCGCAAAACAAGCGTCCGTGTCATAGGATCGCAGCGCTGTTTCCGAGGCTGTGCCCCGTCGCCGATGGGCGGTTTCTAGCCGCCCGACGCATGGCCTGTCAATCACGATTTTGAAAAAGACATGCCGGAAGGATCGGGCGCGGTGGTGGGCGATGAGGGTTTCGAACCCCCGACCCTCTCGGTGTAAACGAGATGCTCTACCGCTGAGCTAATCGCCCGCGCCGCGTCGTTGACCGGATTGGCGTCCAGACAACGCAAAGCCGGCCAGCTTGTGCTGACCGGCGCGCACTATGCCCGGAATGCCCTATCCGTTCAAGACGTCATCACTTCAGCCCGTCCTTCAAGGTCTTGCCCGGCTTGAACTTCGGCTGTTTCGACGCGGGTATGGCGATCTTCTCGCCAGTGCGCGGGTTGCGGCCCTCGCTGGCCGCGCGTTCGGAGACCGCGAAGGTGCCGAAACCGACCAAGCGAACCTCCTCCCCGTTCCTGAGCGAGTCGGCGATGCCGTCGAAAACGGCGTCGACCGCCTTGGTCGCGTCGGTTTTGGACAAACCCACGGCATCGGCGACGTGCGCCACCAGATCGTTCTTGTTCACTTACTTCCCCCCATTTCAATCCGGCAAAGAAAGTGGAAGCAAAGCCACCCAATGACTTCACGCGTTCAAACGATAAACACGACATCGCCCGCCCGTCAATTGCAGACGGGCGGGCGATGCGAAGCATGGTAGCGCTTTAAGGGTGCTTTAAACGCCGGACTCGATCAGTGACGAAGCACCTCGCCTCCGCCGTCGGTCTGCGGCTTGGCGACCGCCGGCTCGACCGCTTCCGGTTCCTTCCACTCGATGGGCTCGACTTCCCGAACCAGGGCGTGCTTCAGGACGTCGTCGACGGTGCTGACCGGGATGATTTCAAGGCCGCGCTTCACGTTGTCCGGAATCTCGGCGAGATCCTTCTCGTTGTCCTTCGGGATCAGCACATGCTTGAGGCCACCGCGCAGTGCGGCCAGCAGCTTCTCCTTCAGGCCGCCGATCGGGAGCACCCGGCCGCGCAGGGTGATCTCGCCGGTCATCGCCACGTCCTTGCGAACCGCGATGCCGGTCAGAACCGAGACGATCGACGTGATCATCGCCACACCCGCCGACGGGCCGTCCTTCGGGGTGGCGCCCTCGGGCACGTGGACGTGGATGTCCCGCTTCTCAAAGAGCGTCGGCTTGATGCCGAAGGCGGTGGCCCGCGACTTGACGTAGCTCTCCGCCGCCTGGACCGACTCCTTCATGACGTCGCCCAGCTTGCCGGTGGTGGTCACACGCCCCTTGCCGGGGAGGCTGACCGCCTCGATCGATAGCAGCTCGCCGCCGACTTCGGTCCAGGCCAGACCGGTGGTGACGCCCACCAGATCTTCAAGCTCCGCCTCGCCGAAGTGGAAGCGGCGGACACCGGCGTACTTGTCCAGGTTCCGGCGGGTGACCGCGACCTTGGCGCCGGCGGAGCCCTTCATCAGGATCTCCTTCACGGCCTTGCGGCAGAGGTTGGCGATCTCGCGCTCCAGGCTGCGGACGCCGGCCTCCCGCGTGTAGTAGCGGATCAGGTCGCGCAGCGCGTCGTCGGAGATGGCGAACTCGCCCTTCTTCAGGCCATTGGCCTCCACCTGCTTCTCGATCAGGTGGCGCTTGGAAATCTCGACCTTCTCATCCTCGGTGTAGCCGGCGACGCGGATGATCTCCATACGGTCCAGCAGCGGCTGCGGCATGCGCATCGTGTTGGCCGTGCAGACGAACATCACATCCGACAGGTCGTAGTCGACCTCCAGGTAATGGTCGTTGAAGGTGCCGTTCTGCTCGGGGTCGAGGACCTCCAGCAGGGCCGACGACGGGTCGCCGCGCCAATCGGCGCCAAGCTTGTCGATCTCGTCCAGCAGGAACAGCGGGTTGGACGACTTCGCCTTCTTCATGCCCTGGATGACCTTGCCGGGCATCGAGCCGATGTAGGTGCGCCGGTGACCGCGGACCTCGGCCTCGTCCCGCACGCCGCCGAGCGACATGCGCACGAAGTTGCGCCCCGTGGACTTGGCGATCGACTTGCCGAGCGAGGTCTTGCCGACGCCGGGCGGCCCGACGAGGCAGAGGATCGGCCCCTTCACCTTGTTCATGCGGTTCTGGACCGCGAGATACTCGAGGATGCGTTCCTTGACCTTCTCCAGGCCGTAATGATCGGCGTCGAGGATCTTCTGCGCGAGCTTCAGGTCCTTCTTCACCTTGGTACGCTTCTTCCACGGAATGGACAGCATCCAGTCCAGGTAGTTGCGCACCACCGTCGCCTCGGCCGACATCGGGCTCATCGAGCGCAGCTTCTTCAGCTCGGCCAGGGCTTTGTCGCGGGCTTCCTTGGAGAAGCGGGTCTTGTTGATCTTCTCTTCCAGCTCGGCCGACTCGTCGCGGCCGTCCTCGGTCTCGCCGAGTTCCTTCTGGATCGCCTTGAGCTGTTCGTTGAGGTAGTACTCGCGCTGGGTCTTCTCCATCTGCCGCTTGACGCGGTTGCGGATGCGCTTTTCCACCTGCAGGACGCCGATCTCGCCTTCCATGAAGGCGTAAACCCGCTCCAGCCGCTCCGACACCGTGGCACATTCCAGGAGCTGCTGCTTCTCCGGAATCTTCAGCGCGAGGTGGGAGGCGACGGTGTCCGCCAGCTTGCCCGGCTCCTCAATCTGGTTGATCGAGACCAGAACCTCCGGCGGGATCTTCTTGTTCAGCTTGATGTACTGCTCGAACTGCGAGACGACCGCGCGTCCCAGCGCCTCAAGCTCCTGGCTTTCCCCGACCTTCTCCTCGACGAGGTCGGCGTGGGCCTGGAAGAAATCCTCGTTCTCGGCGAACTTGGTGATGGACGCGCGCTGGCCGCCCTCCACGAGCACCTTCACCGTTCCGTCGGGCAGCTTCAGCAGCTGCAACACGGTCCCAACGGTGCCGACGCTGTAGATATCGGCCGGCGTCGGATCGTCCTGCGCGGCGTTCTTCTGGGTGACGAGAAGGATCTGCTTGTCGTCCTTCATCACGTCTTCCAGGGCGCGCACGGATTTCTCACGGCCGACGAAAAGAGGCACGATCATGTGGGGGAAAACCACGATGTCGCGGAGCGGCAGGACCGGATAGAGGGCACCACGAGGGATTTCGAACATTGATTGGGCCTCTTTCATTGGGACGCCGTCAGCCCGGGATGGGCCTGGGAAGACCCCCGCCTCGGGGGATGAGCACAGGGATCGAAAACCGGCACTTTTTCTAACGTGGCACAGCCATAGCCCCCCTTCAAGGGCCAGAACCCCAATTCCGTATGGCGGTGCGACATGCCGGCCGGGCCGTTCCGAGGCCCGAATGGCGCCCTCGATGCCTGCAAAAGCCGGAAACGACAAAGGGCGCCCAAAGGCGCCCTTCCCCGTATCCGATGCTGATCGGCCGTGACAAACTCAGGCACCCGGTGCCTGCTGCTCCCCGCGGCGCTCGGCGTGGACGTAAAGCGGCTTGGCGCGCCCCTCGACCACCTCCTTGTTGACGAGGATGCTTTCCACCCCCGACAGGCCCGGCAGATCGAACATCGGGTCGAGCAGGATCGACTCCATGATCGAACGCAGGCCGCGCGCGCCGGTCTTACGCTGAATCGCCTTGTGGGAGATGGTGCGCAGGGCGTCGTCGGAGAACTCCAGACGCACATCCTCCATCTCGAACAGGCGCTGGTACTGCTTGACCAGGGCGTTCTTCGGCTTGGTGAGGATCTCGACCAGAGCCGACTCGTCCAGATCGGCCAGCGTGGCGACCACCGGCAGACGGCCGATGAACTCGGGAATCAGGCCGAACTTCAGCAGATCCTCGGGCTCGACCTCGCGCAGGATGTCGCCGGTCGAGCGCTCGTCCGGGCCGCGCACATCGGCGCCGAAGCCGATCGACGTGCCCTTGCCGCGCTGCGCGATGATCTTGTCCAGCCCGGCGAAGGCACCGCCGCAGATGAACAGGATGTTGCTGGTGTCGACCTGCAGGAATTCCTGCTGCGGGTGCTTGCGGCCGCCCTGCGGAGGCACGGAGGCGACGGTGCCTTCCATGATCTTCAGCAGGGCCTGCTGCACGCCCTCGCCCGACACGTCGCGCGTGATCGAGGGGTTGTCGGACTTGCGGCTGATCTTGTCGACCTCGTCGATGTAGACGATGCCGCGCTGCGCCCGCTCGACGTTGTAGTCGGCGGCCTGGAGCAGCTTGAGGATGATGTTCTCGACGTCCTCACCGACATAGCCCGCCTCGGTCAGAGTCGTGGCGTCGGCCATCGTGAAGGGAACGTCGATGATCCGGGCGAGCGTCTGGGCGAGCAGCGTCTTGCCGCAGCCCGTGGGGCCGACCAGCAGGATGTTGGACTTCGCCAGTTCGACGTCGTTGTGCTTCGTGCCGTGCGCCAACCGCTTGTAGTGATTGTGCACCGCAACAGAAAGGACCCGTTTCGCGTGATGCTGGCCGATCACGTAATCGTCCAGTACCGCATGGATGTCGCGCGGGGTCGGCACGCCGTCGCGGGACTTCACGAGGGTCGTCTTGTTCTCCTCGCGAATGATGTCCATGCACAGCTCGACGCATTCATCGCAGATGAACACCGTCGGACCGGCAATCAGCTTGCGGACCTCGTGCTGGCTCTTGCCGCAAAAGGAGCAGTAGAGCGTGTTCTTCGAATCGCCGCTGCTGGACTTGCTCATCGGTACTCCGTCATCTCGCGGGGGACTGATCCGTATAACCTGTCAACCGCCTGCGGCGTCCCCCGACGCCGGTCCTTTCAAAGGTTGTCCCGGGCATGGCCCGTGACAAGGTTAACGCATCCGCTCATCCTTCGAACCCGATCCATCGGACCGGTTCCCCATCATTCAACAACAGGGAACCGGCGCAATCAATCATTAGTTCGCGCGCGCCATCAGGCGGCGCCGCCGTCGCCGATCGAGCCGGGGCGCTTCTCCACCACCTCGTCGATCAGCCCGAAGGCCTTGGCCTCCTCCGGCGACATGAACTTGTCACGCTCCATGGCCGCCTCGATGGTGTCGAGAGACTGGCCGGTGTGCTTGACATAGATGTCGTTGAGGCGCGAACGCAGCTTCAGGATCTCCTGGGCCTGGATCTCGATGTCCGAGGCCTGGCCCTGGGCACCGCCCGACGGCTGGTGGATCATGATCCGGCTGTTCGGCAGCGAGAAGCGCTTGCCCGGCGCACCGGCGGCGAGCAGAAGCGAGCCCATCGAGGCCGCCTGCCCCATGCACACCGTCGACACCTGCGGACGGATGTACTGCATGGTGTCGTAGATGGCGAGGCCGGCCGAGACGTAGCCGCCCGGCGAATTGATGTAGAGCGCGATGTCCTTGCTCGGGTTTTCCGATTCCAGGAACAGCAGCTGCGAGCAGATCAGGCTGGCGACGGCGTCGTTCACGCCACCGATCAAGAAGATGATCCGTTCCTTCAGCAGGCGCGAATAAATATCGTACGCTCGTTCGCCCCGGTTGGTCTGCTCGATGACCATCGGGACCAGAGCATTCATCTTCGGTTCGAAGTCGTACATGGTGGTCTTCCCTGCTCCCGCAGCTCGGTTAGTCGTCTGAGCAGTCTACATATAGGAATGGAAAGGGGCGACCGGTAGGCCGCCCCTCAACCTTTCTGACGATCAGGCCGCCTCGGCCTCCTCGTCGGGGTCCTTCATCAGCTCTTCGGCGGACACCGGCTTCTCGCTCACCTTGGCCTGGTCCAGGATGTAGTCGACGACCTTGTCCTCGAAGATCGGGGCGCGGAGGTTTTCCAGCGCTTCCCGGTTCTGCTTGAAGAACTCGAACACCTGACGCTCCTGGCCGGGGAAGCGGCGGGCTTCCGCGATCAGGGCGCGGTTGATCTCGTCCTGAGTCACCTGGATGTCGTTGCGGCGGCCGATCTCCGACAGCAGCAGGCCCAGGCGCACGCGGCGCTCGGCGATGCCGCGGTACTCGGTCTTCAGCTCCTCCTCCGGCTTGCCAGCGTCCTCACCGGCGGTGCCGTTCTTCAGCTCCTGCTGAAGGCGCTGCCAGATGCCCTCGAACTCGACGTCCACCATGCCCGGCGGGACTTCGAAGGAGTGCGCCTCGGCCAGCTTGTCGAGGAGCTGGCGCTTGACGCGCAGGCGCGACACGTTGGCGTACTCGCCCTTGATGCGGTCGCCGACGGCCTCGCGCAGCTTCTCCAGGCTCTCCATGCCGAACTCCTTGGCGAGGTCGTCGTTGACCTCGGCCGGGACGTTCTTGCGGAGTTCCTTGACGTCCACCTCGAACACGGTGTCCGCGCCCTTCAGGCGGTCGTGCGGGTAGTCGGCCGGGAAGGTGACCTTCACCGTGCGGTGCTCGCCGGCCTTGGCGCCGATCAGCTGGTCCTCGAAGCCCGGAACGAACTGGTTGGCGCCCAGCTCCAGCGGGTAGTCCTTGCCGTCCATGCCCGGCAGGGCCTCGCCATCGACCGAACCGGCGAAGTCGATCACGGCGATGTCGCCCTTCTCGGCCGCGCGGTCCTCGGTGACCGGGGCCTGCACCGAATGGGCGGAGGCCAGACGGGTCAGCGCCTCGTCGACGGCCGAGTCCTCGACCGTGGCGACCGGCTTCTCAAGCTCCAGGCCGCTGAGATCGCCCGGCTCGATGTCCGGCAGAAGCTCGACGCCCATGGTGTAGGACAGGTCGCCGCCGTCCTCGTACTTCTCGACGTTGATCTTCGGCTGCATGGCGATGCGCAGGCCGCGCTCGTTCAGCGCCTGGCGCGAGCTGTCGGCGATCGCATCCTCCAGAGCCTCGGCCAGCACGCTGCCGCCGTAGCGCTGCTTGATCACGGCAACCGGCACCTTGCCCGGACGGAAGCCGGGGAGCTGCACCGTCCGGCGCAGCTCTTCGAGCCGGCCCTGCACCTTCTGTTCGATATCCTGGGCGGAAATGACGACCTTGTACTCGCGCTTCAGGCCGTCGGCGCTGGTCTCGGTGATGTTCATCGGAACGAAAGCCTATCTCGTTGTCCGGCCCGGCGGCGCCCGTCCGGGCGGCCCGAAACCGTGTGTTCCCATGCGGTCCAAGCTGTTGCCATGGTGCGGGCGAAGGGACTCGAACCCCCACGACCGAAGTCACCGGAACCTAAATCCGGCGCGTCTACCAGTTCCGCCACGCCCGCAATGGCATAGACAGCCCGCGACGGGTGCGGAACACCCGACGGACTGCCGGCGAAGTCCGCTCTATAGCACAGGGTTCGCGCCGCAAACAGGCAAAATGGGCGCCGTTCCGCACGCCATTGGTGGGGGACGCTTGACGCGACGACGACAGCGCCCCGGCGGGCGGCGAACCGGCTCATCCGCCCCCCTTTCCCAGCGACCGGATGGAGGAGGAGGCGTTGACCTTGCCCTCCCCCCGGTACGCTTCGTGGTTGGCGTCGATTTCCCCCAGCTTGTAGCGGTAGTTGATCATCATCCCGCAAGACTGCCGCAACCCCTTGGGCGACCGATCGCCCAGCCAGTTCAGCCGCTCCATGCGGGCGCCGTTGCTGAGGTGGAAATGCGCGACCGGATCGAGCGCCCGAGCCGGCGCCGCACCTGGTCGTTCGCTGCGGCGGTCCGACGCGCGCGCCGTCGTCAGGTAATGCGCACACAGCCGCATCAACGGGCCGCGCAACTGCTTTTGAAGCTCGTCGTCGGCGTGCCAAGAGGGCAGAGCCAGGGCTCCGGCCAGCACGGGACGCTCGTCCGCGCCGCCTTCCGCCTCCGATTCGCTGGCGCCCGGACGGCTGGCCATGGCTTCGGCGATGCGTTCCGCCTCGGGCGGGCTGAGCAGAGAATCACCGCGCTCGGCCAATTCCCGGTCCAGCCAGCGGCGGAAGCTGGGAATCGGCGACAGGGTGGCGAAGCATTTGATGTTGGGAAACTCGGCGGTCAGCCCGTCCACCACCCGCTTGATGAGGAAGTTGCCGAAGCTGATTCCCGCCAGCCCGACCTGGGCGTTGGAGATGGAATAGAAGATGGCGCTGTCCGCGCTCTTCGGGTCGCAGACCGGGGCGGAGGGGTCGAGCAGCGCCTGGACGTTGTCCGACATGCCCTGGACCAGCGCGACCTCGACGAAGATCAGCGGCTCGTTCGGCATGCGCGGGTGGAAAAAGGCGAAGCAGCGGCGGTCGGAGTCGAGGCGGTCCTTCAGGTCCCGCCAACCGCTGATCTCGTGCACCGCCTCGTACTTGATGAGCTTTTCCAGGAGCGAGGCCGGGCTGTCCCAGGTGATCCGGCGCATCTCCAGGAAGCCGACATCGAACCAGCTGCGCAGCAGGCTCTTGAGATCGTCCTCCAGCGCCTGGAGCAGCGGTTCGCCGCGCGCCATCTCCATCAGCTCGGCGCGCAGGTCGACCAGGAACTTCACCCCTTCCGGCAGGCCGTTGAACTGGGTCAGCAGGCGCAGCCGCGGCGGCTCCAGCGCCCGTCGCAGGGCGCGCTCGGCGTGGCCGCGCGACACCGGGTCGCCCGCCGTCTGGAAGGTCGCCATCGCTTGGTCAACGGCAGCGCGGTCCACGTCGAAATCGCGCGCCAGCATCATCAGGAAATTGCGCCGCCCCTGCCCGTCCAGCGCCAGATAGGTGCGGCCGAGCTGCGCCGCCCGCGCCCGCGCCGACACCTCGCCGCCGCGGCCCTCCAGGCAGGCTTCGATCTGTTCCTTCAGCCGCTCCGCGTCCTCCTTGGGCAGATTGGCGCGCGGCGCGGCGCCGACCACCCCGCGGGCGGAGGCGGCGATCTCGCGCCAGCCCGCGCGCAGCGTGTCCAGGGTGCGGTCGAGCAGCCCCGGCGGCGTGCCCACCCCGATGGCGGGGGGCTGGGTCGGGACGGGCTGGCTGGACCGGGTCTCAGCGGATTTGATCTCGGGCGTCTCGCTCATACCGTAGAGTCTGGCGTGCGGGCGCGCTCTCGGCAAGCCATAGCTTGAGCCCGGCCCTAAGGGTAAGCCCCCTGTCCAGGCGTATGTATGCCCTGGGGACGCCGGGTCAGCGCCCGCCCGCCTTGAGCCGCTTCAGCACCCCCGGCAGCGCGTCCGGCAAATCCTCGGCGATCAGGCCCGGCCCGAAGGCGTTCGCCGCCTCGCCGTGCAGCCAGACCGCGGCGCAGGCGGCGTCGAACGTGTCCGTCCCCTGGGCGATCAGCCCGAGCGCGATGCCCGCCAGCACATCCCCCGACCCGGCGGTCGCCAGATCGGCCGGAGCGTTGGCGTTGATGACGGCCCGCCCATCCGGTGCCGCGACCACCGTGTCGGCACCCTTCAAAAGGACGACCGCGCCACAGCGCGCCGCCGCGGCACGGGCGCGGGTCAATTTGCCGCCCTCCTGCGCCGCGATATCCGGAAAGACCCGGGCGAATTCGCCTTCGTGCGGGGTCAGCAGACAGCGCCCGTTCAACCGGTCGAGCAGGTCGGCGGGCGACTCGGCGAAGCTGGTCAGCGCGTCGGCGTCCAGCACGCAGGCCTTTCCAGCACCCAGCGCGGCGAGCGCATGGCCCCGCGTGTCCGCCCCGACTCCGGCTCCCGGTCCCAGCAGCACCGCGTTCTTGCGCGGATCCACCAGCAGAGCCTCGAAGGCCGCGCCGTCCGCCACATCGGTCACGATCAGGCTGGGCGAGCCGGCGGCGTAGATCGGCATCGAGTCGGGTGGGCAGGCCACCGTGACCAGCCCTGCCCCGGCGCGCAAAGCGCCCCGCGCCGACAGCCGCGCCGCGCCGGTCATCCGCGCCCCGCCAAGCACCACCGCGTGCCCTCGCGCGTATTTGTGCGCGTCGAGCCGCGGCCAGGGGTAGCGCTGCCGCCACAGGTCGGGGCCGTTCACCAGGGTTTGCGGCGCGATGGCGTCCAGCACCGTGTCGGGAATGCCGATGTCGGCGACCACCACCTCCCCGCAGAGAACCCGGCCGGGCAGCAGCAGATGGCCGGGCTTGCGGCGGAAGAAGGTGACGGTCAACGCCGCCTGCGGGGCCACCCCCATCACCTGGCCGCTGTCGCCGTGCAGGCCGCTGGGCACGTCCACGGCAACGACGGTGCGCCCCGCCATCGCCTCGACGACGTCCTTGGCCATGCCGTCGAGCGGGCGGGCCAGCCCGGCCCCGAACAGCGCGTCGATGACCAGAGGGTTGCCTTCCAGCAGCCAGGGGTCGGCGGCCTCCACCGGCCCGGTCCAGCGCCCGGCCGCCACCGCCGCGTCTCCGCGCAGCGCGGAGCGCGACCCCAGCAAGGCCAGCCGCACCGGCCAGCCCGCTTCAAGAAGAAGACGCGCGATGACGAAGCCGTCGCCACCATTGTTGCCCGGCCCGCACAGGACGACGGTCGGGTGCGGCGCCCAGCGCTCGCAGACCGCGCGCACCACCGCGGCCCCCGCCGCCTCCATCAGCACAGGCCCCGGCACACCGCCCGCCATGGTCAGCGCGTCGGCGCGGTACATCTCCGCCACGGAAAGCAGTTCGTCCATCGCCTCCACCCGCCGCAATCCCGCATCACCGTCACCCGGCACAATAAGCACCGCGACGGCCGCAGCATAGCCGAGCACAGGAGGAATGAAAGGAATGGCCTGATTGGCACAGGAATTGGAAGGAAGAACTGGGGCGATGGATGGGACTCGAACCCACGACCGCTCGGACCACAACCGAGAGCTCTACCAACTGAGCTACCACCGCCACCGGGGGACGGAATGAACCGTCCGCAAACACCCCACCCGCCGTTTCGATCGATGCAACGCCGACGTGAACTCCTCACGAGGCACGCGCATCCACCGTCAAGGGGGACTGGGGCGATGGATGGGACTCGAACCCACGACCGCTCGGACCACAACCGAGAGCTCTACCAACTGAGCTACCACCGCCACCGGGGTCGCCTATTTGCCCCAAGGGACGGGGCGGGTCAAGCTCTATTTTCCACCGCGTTCATCAATGTGAAAAAGCTTGGCGAACACCGCCCCTACCCCATCCGAAAGGGTATGGCTGCGCGGATTGCTTGCAGCTTGTGCACAAATATTGTTCACTTCGCCCTATCCGTTGGCAGTCGCGTGCCGCCCACGGTGGCATCGGCCCGCTGCGGCCCGGCATCCCACGCAGCCGGATCGCAACCCCTCCGATTGGCACGCAACGTGCTTTACTTCGGACCGTCGGCAGAGCCGTGGACGGTGCCTGCCGGCGTTGGCACCTCGTACACGAGAGACCCATGAAGAAGATCGAAGCCATCATTAAGCCGTTCAAACTCGACGAAGTGAAGGAAGCCCTTCACGAAGTCGGCATCAAGGGCATCACCGTCACCGAGGCCAAGGGCTTCGGCCGTCAGAAGGGGCACACCGAGCTGTACCGCGGCGCGGAGTATGTGGTCGACTTCCTGCCGAAGGTGAAGATCGAGGTGGTGATGGAGGACTCCCTGGTGGAGCGGGCGATCGAGGCGATCCAGCAGGCCGCCCACACCGGCCGCATCGGCGACGGCAAGATCTTCGTCACCCCCGTGGAAGAAGTTGTCCGCATCCGGACCGGCGAGAAGGGAGGCGACGCGATCTGATCGCGTCCCGAAAACCCGACCACCGGCCAACATGAACCAGCCCCGCCCACAACCGACGCAAAGCCGGCCGACACCGATCGGGCCGACGCAGACCGTCGCAACCGCGACCGGAACGATCCGTGCGTGGAGGCCCATCCGGGCGCGACTTTTTGTGCTGTCACGTTGTGTGCTTGGGAAAGGCATGACATAACGTCCGCCGCGAGCGCCGTCACCCGCCCCTCGGTCGGTTTGACGCAGCGGGACCCAAACCTCTTAAGCGTGGAAAAAGAGATATGTCCGACATCAGCAAGGTCTTCGACCTGATCAAGGAACACGACGTCAAGTACGTGGACCTCCGCTTCACCGACCCGCGCGGCAAGCTGCACCACACCGCTCAGCACGTCTCGACCATCGACGAGGACGTGTTCGAGGACGGCATCATGTTCGACGGCTCCTCGATCGCCGGTTGGAAGGCGATCAACGAGTCGGACATGATCCTCCAGCTCGACCCGACCACCGCCGTCATGGACCCGTTCTCGGCCCAGCCGACGCTGAACATCCTCTGCGACGTGTACGAGCCGTCGACCGGCCAGCCCTACGCCCGCTGCCCGCGCGGCATCGCGAAGGCCGCCGAGAAGTACATGGCGTCGGCCGGCATCGGCGACACCGCCTACTTCGGCCCGGAAGCCGAGTTCTTCGTCTTCGACGACGTCAAGTTCAAGGTCGAGATGAACAAGGTGTCCTACGAGTTCGACTCGGAGGAAGGCCCGTACACCTCGGACAAGGACTATGAGGACGGCAACCTGGGCCACCGCCCGGGCGTCAAGGGCGGCTACTTCCCGGTCGCTCCGGTCGACAGCGGCTCGGACCTGCGCGCCGAGATGCTGAGCGTGCTCGCCGAGATGGGCGTGCCGGTCGAGAAGCACCACCACGAGGTGGCCGCTTCGCAGCATGAGCTGGGCATCAAGTTCGACACGCTGGTCCGCACCGGCGACAACATGCAGTACTACAAGTACGTCGTGCACAACGTCGCCCACGCCTACGGCAAGACCGCGACCTTCATGCCGAAGCCCGTCTTCGGCGACAACGGCTCGGGCATGCACATGCACCAGTCGATCTGGAAGGAAGGCCAGCCGCTGTTCGCCGGCAACCAGTACGCCGACCTGTCGGAGCTGGCGCTGTACTACATCGGCGGCATCATCAAGCACGCCAAGGCGCTGAACGCCTTCACCAACCCGACGACCAACTCGTACAAGCGTCTGGTCCCGGGCTATGAGGCTCCGGTTCTGCTGGCCTACTCGGCCCGCAACCGTTCGGCCTCCTGCCGCATCCCGTACGTCGCCTCGCCGAAGGGCAAGCGCGTCGAGGTCCGCTTCCCGGATCCGTCGGCCAACCCGTACCTGGCCTTCGCCGCCCTGCTGATGGCCGGTCTGGACGGCATCCAGAACAAGATCCATCCGGGCGAGGCGATGGACAAGAACCTGTACGACCTGCCGGCCGAAGAGCTGGCCAAGGTTCCGACGGTTTGCGGCTCGCTGCGCGAGGCCCTGGACAGCCTGAAGGCCGACAGCGCCTTCCTGCAGAAGGGCGACGTGTTCACCAAGGACATGATCGAGTCCTACATCGACCTGCGCACCGAGGAGCTGCTGGCCTTCGAGACCATGCCGCACCCGATCGAGTACAAGATGTACTACTCGGTCTGATCCATCGGACTTCGGTCCGCCGGTTTCCGGTGCCCGCCCAGCCCTCGCGGCGCGGCGGGCACCACCGGAGGACCGAACCGCGGAACAGAGTACGAAAAAGCCCACCGGCGACACCGTCGGTGGGCTTTTTCGTGTCCGGGACTTGAAGAACGCCTCAGGCGGTCCCGCCGAAGCGCCGCGCCGCCTCGATGGTCAGGCCGGTGCCGACCGAGCCGAAGATGTTGCCCTCGACCACACGGGCGCCGGGCAGCTCGGCCAGGATGGCCGCCCGCACCTGCGGCAGCAGCGTGGAGCCGCCGGTCAGGAACACCGCGTCGATGTCCGCCGGCAGCGTGCCGGCCTCGGCCAGACAGGCGCGCACCCGCCCGCCGATGCGGCCGGCCAGGATCGCCGTCGCCTCGTTCAGCTCGTCCACCGACACCGGGCGCGTCATGCCGCCGCCGCCCCAATCCAGCAGCAGGCCGGCCTCCGGCCCGTCCGACAGGGCGATCTTGGTGCGCTCCACCGCCATGGCCAGCGCGTGCCCCAGCCGGTGCTCGACCACGCCGATCAGCCGCTCGATGCGGTCCGGAGTCGCGGAATCGCGTTTCAGGCGCTCCAGATCGGCCATCGCCTTGGCGGTGTAGAGGAAGTTGATCTTCGACCAGGTCGCCAAATCGAAGAACAAATGCTTGGGGGCCAGCAGACCGGGGCGCTTCATGGCGCTGCCGTGGCCGAGCAGCGGCATGGCCGTCGCCAACGACAGGTCGCGGTCGAAGTCGGTGCCGCCGACACGGATGCCGTCGTTGGCCAGGATGTCGGCGCTGCGGTCGGCCCGCCCGCGCCGCTCCGGCCCGATGCGGACGATGGAGAAGTCCGACGTGCCGCCGCCGATGTCGGCGATCAGGGCCAGTTCCTCCCGCTCCACCTGCTGCTCGTAGTCGAGCGCGGCGGCGATGGGCTCATATTGGAAGGAAATGCCGCGGAAGCCGACGGAGCGGGCAATCTCGCCCAGCACCTCCTCCGCCGCGGCGTCGCCCGCCGGGTCGCCGTCCACGAAATGCACCGGGCGCCCGAGCACCACGTCGGTCAGCTCGCCGCCGAGCGCGGTCTCCGCCCGCTCCTTGACCGCGGCCAGGAAGGTGGCGATGACCGCGCGGAAGGTGATCCGGCCCTTGCGCAGCGCGGTGTCGGCATCAATCAGGTCGGTGCCCAGCATCGACTTGATGGAGCGCATCAAGCGCCCCTCGACGCCCGACGCATAGGCGTCGATGGCCGCCTGCCCCACCGTCACCGCGTCGGCTTCGAAATCGAAGAAGACGGCGCTGGGCAGGGTCGTCCGTGCGCCGTCGAGGGCAAGCAGGCCGTAACCGCCCCCTCCCGTGCCGGCAGCCGCGGACGCCGTCCGCACGCCGAGCGTCGTGTTGGACGTGCCGAAATCGAGGCCGCAAGCCGTCATGGGAACCCCCGCCGTGATGGAAGGGGCGAGGCTATACAGGGGCCGGGCCTGCGGATCAAGACGCGCGACGGGACAGGCCGTCCGTGTTTGCTATTCCGCCGGAACGCTGCGGGTCGCCACGATGTGGTTCAGGGTGATGGTCATCACCGCCTCGCCATGCTGGTTCAGCGTGGTGTAGGCCAGCCGGACCGTGCCGCGGTCGCCGCGGCGGGACGGGATGGCCTCCACCACCTCGACCCGGACGCGCAGCGTGTCGCCGGGCCGCACCGGGCGCAGCCAGCGCAGCTCGTCGCCGCCTGAACCGCCCAGGCTGGTGCCGGTGATGGCCCCGGTGTCGCGGAACAGCCGGAAGGTCAGGGACAGGGTGTGGAAGCCGCTGGCGATCAGCCCGCCGAACGGCCCCTCCGCGGCGGCCACCGCGTCCATGTGGAAGGGTTGCGGGTCGAAGCGCTGGGCGAAATCCATGATCTGGCTGTCGGTGACCGTCGCCCCTTCGGTGTCGATCACGTCACCGACGCGGAAATCCTCGAAGTAACGCCCCGCCATGCCCGCTGCCCTCCCGTTCCATTGGTCCTCGTATGGACGGCGCTAAATGTAGATGGCGCCATCCATATAGAGAACCGCTTTCCCGGCGATCTTCACACGGTCGCCGGCCAGTTCACAGGACAGGGAACCGCCGCGGGCCGAGACCTGCCGGGCCTTCAGCCGCTCCTTGCCCAGCCGCCGCGCCCAGTAGGGGATCAGCGTGCAATGGGCGGAGCCGGTCACCGGGTCTTCGGGAATCCCCTGGGCCGGCGCGAAGAAGCGGGAGACGAAGTCAACGCCGCCGCTGCCCGGCGCCGTCACGATGACCGCGTAGAAATCCTCCAGCCGGGCCAGGGCGCTCATGTCGGGGGTCAGACCGCGCACGGTCGCCTCGTCGTCATAGACGACCACGAGGTCGCGCGCCTTCAGCAGCGCCGTCGGCGGCGGTCCGCCCAGCGCGTCGAGCAGGCCCGCCGGCGGTTCGGCCAGCGGTTCCGGCGGGCGACTGGGGAAATCCAGCGTGTAGAGGTCGCCGTTGCGGGTGACGCTGAGGGTTCCGGCTTCCCGGGTGGCGAAGTCGATGCGCGGGCAGCCCCACTCCAGCATCGTCGCGATGACGAAGGCCGAGGCCAGCGTGGCGTGGCCGCACAGGTCCACCTCGACCGTCGGGGTGAACCAGCGGATATCGTAACCGTCGCCGCGGCGGACGAGGAAGGCGGTTTCCGCCAAGTTGTTTTCCGCCGCGATGGCCTGAAGCGTCGCGTCGGGAAGCCAGTCCTCCAGCGGCACGACCGCCGCCGGGTTGCCCGCGAACACCGCGTCCGCGAAGGCATCGACCTGATACAGGGGAAGGCGCACGGTGCCTCCTTAGGGTTTCTCGGTGAACAGGAACGCCTGGGTGTGCCGCTCCATCCCCGCCGCCTCGTAGAAGGTGACCGCCTTGGGCGCGGACAGGAGAAGGCAGGTGACGCCCTCCCCCACCGCGGCGCGGGTGCGGCGCATCAGCTCCTTGCCGATGCCGCGCCCCTGACAGGCGCGGTCGACGGCAAGGTCGGACAGGTAGCAGCAGAAGGCGAAATCGGTGACGGACCGGGCGACGCCGACCAATTGCCCGTCCGCGTCGCGGGCGGTGACGATCAGGCCGGCGTTGCGCAGCATCGCCTCCACCCGCGGGCGGTCCGCCACGGGCCGGCGCTCGGCCAGCCCGGAGCGGTGAAGCACGTCGATGAAGGCGTCGGCGGTCAGGTCGGGCTCGACGGCGTAGAGGATCGCATCGGCGCTCATCCCATCAACCCCGCCAGAACGGCTTGTTGACTTCGCTGTCCACGTCGGCGCGGGACACGCCGATGTCCTTCAGCAGATGATCGTCCAGCCGCATCAGCGCCTGCCGCTGCCGCCACCGCTCGTAGCCGTTCAGGCCCGCCTCCATCACGAACCAGACGGGGCGGATGCCGACGGAGAAGGCGCGCGCGATGACCTTGAAGACGGTCGTGAACGAGGACGATCCGGACGAGCGGGTCGCTTCTGTGGTGCGCATAATGTGCCTCCTTCATCAAAACATTCGGCCCCGAACAATCGAGACAATGGTGATTATGTCCGCGCAATCGTCCCGGTCAATGTCGTTATTGTCACCATTACATTTCCGATATCGGATGTATCCCGACGGCCACACCCACCCGTGCCCCCCTAGGATGAGCCCACCCTCCGGCGACCTCACCGTCCGGGCATGAAAAAGGCCGGCCGCGGAAAGCGGCCGGCCCGGTGTGGCACCCTGACTGGCGCCCGATGCGGTCCCGCTACTCGCGGTTGCCCATGAGCTGGAGGAGCATCTGGAAGAGGTTGATGAAGTTGAGGTAGAGCGAGAGGGCGCCCATGACGGCGAGCTTGGTGTTGGCCTCATGCCCGTGGCCCTCGGCGTACTCCTCCTTGATGCGCTGGGTGTCGTAGGCGGTCAGGCCGGTGAAGATGACCACGCCGATCACCGAGACGGCGAACTGCAGGGCGCTGGAGCCGACGAAGATGTTGACGAGGCTGGCGATGACGATGCCGATCAGGCCCATCATCAGGAACGAACCCATCTTCGACAGGTCGGCCTTGGTGGTGTAGCCCCACAGGCTCATCGCCGCGAACATCGCCGCGGTGATGAAGAACACCCGCGCCACGCTGGCTCCGGTGAAGACCAGGAAGATCGACGCCATCGACACGCCCATCACCGCGCAGAAGGCCCAGAACAGCCCCTGCAGCGCGGTCGTCGACATCGCGTGGAAGCGGAAGGACAGCACCATGATGAAGGCCAGCGGCGCCAGCATCACCACCCACTTCAGCGGGGTCGTGAAGATCGGAACGTACAGCGCCGGCGTGCTCGCCACGAACAGCGCCACAAGCCCCGTCACGCCCAGGCCGAGCATCATGAAGTTGTAGACCCGCAGCATGTGCTTGCGCAGGCCCTCGTCGAACGCCGCGCGGTCCACGCCCGCGGCGCCGGCGCCCCACCGACTCTGGTTGGGATACTGGTCGAACATTGCGAAAACTCCCTCGTTCAAGCCTCTAACCGGCAAGCCTCGGACCGGCGGGGGGCACATGACAGCGGATCGGCCGCGCTTGAGCGGCGGCGGGATGCTATGGCTGCGCTGTCCACCGAAAAGGCCCTCCAGATGCGGTCACGCCCGTCGGCGCAAAAGCAGATGAAGAGGTCCGACATCGCGGCCGACGACTCGGCTGCCAGAGGGGCCCGGACCCTGATTGCCCTAATAGTTGGCCGTGTGGCCGGCGCCTTTCAAGATGCCCGCCCGCTCAGTGGTTCCACACGAACGGGAGCTTGGAACACGCTTGGCTGTTCCCATATGGCGGCTTGGGAGCGACCGGTCCGGGAAGCCGGGCCGCCGCTTCACCCGTCAACAACCATCAGAGCCGGATCAACAACATGGAGAGTGCCGCGTTGAGCGACCAGCACCACAGACGCCTCGAACGGCGGGTGGATCGCATCCAGGAGAAGCTTCCCGACTCCATGGCGCGGATGTTGGCTTGGCTCCGCGAGCCGCGGGCGACCTGGGTGCGCGTCCCCGCCGGGCTGCTGCTGATTCTCGGCGGCCTGTTCAGCTTCCTGCCCGTGCTGGGCATCTGGATGCTGCCCCTCGGCCTCGTGCTGCTCGCCTACGACGTTCCGTTCCTTCGCCCGCCGATCAACCGCGCTCTGGTGCGCGGCGAACGGCGTTGGAAGGAGTGGAAGCGGCGGCGCCGCGCCGCTTCCTCGTCCTCGTGACCGTCCCCTTTCGTCAGGAATAGGAGCGCGTCAGGAATAGGACCCGGTGCGGGCCGGCGTGCGCTCCAGCGGCCCTTCGCCGGGGCTGTAGCGCTCCGAGCGCGGGCCGGACAGGCGGTCGTGATCCTCGTCCGCCACCATGGCCTTCAGCGGGCAATGGCCGCTCATGCCGCGGGCCACCAGGGCGGCGCCGGCCAGACCCATGATGGCGCCCCGCACGTCGGCGCCGCGGCGCACGCCGCCCGCCGCCATGACGAGGCCGAGGCCGGTGGACACGGCGCGTTCCAGCGGCCCGAGATTCCGTTCGCCCCCAAAGAAGCGGTCGTAGGTGTGTCGGATGGCGTTTTCGGCGCTCATGCCTGTGTTCTCCCGGCTATGCCCGGCGCGAAAGGGATGCCGAAGCGGCGCCGGGCGGTCCTGACTGCAACGCCCGCCCGGCCATCCGGGTTCCCGGACGCGCAACGCAGCCGGACACGCACAATGGCGACAATGCGGTGACACTTGCTGACGGATCGGTACAATGTCATCATTGTCCCTATGACAAATTGGGTTCCTGATCTGGAAGGCCGGCAAGGCCCCCGTTACCGCGCCATCGCCGATGCCCTGTCCGATGACATCGCCGGCGGCCGGCTCGCTCCGGGCACACGGCTGCCCACCCACCGTGACCTCGCCTACCGCCTCGGCGTCACCGTCGGCACCATCACGCGCGCCTACACGGAGGCGGAGAAGCGCGGGTTGATCGGCGGCGAGGTCGGGCGCGGCACCTTCGTGCAGGGGCAGCGGCACATGCCCCCCTCCGACCCCTTCAGCTGGACGCCGCGGCCCGAACCCTCGGTCATCAACATGACGGTCGTGACGCCGGAGCACCCGATGTCGGTGCCGATGATGGGCGCCACCCTGGCCGCCATCGGCGCGTCGCCGAATCTCGGGGCGCTGCTCGAATACGCGCCGCACGCCGGCCTGCCCGCCCACCGCGCCGCCGGGGCGCAATGGCTCACCCGCCAGCACCGGGCGGCGGCCTCGCCCGACACCGTCCTGCTGACCACCGGCGCTCAGAACGCCATGGCGGTGGCGCTGGCCGCGGTCGCGCGTCCCGGCGACGTCGTGCTGACGGAGCGGCTGACCAACTACGGCATGAAGACGCTGAGCGCGGTCGAGGGCTACCACCTGGAGGGCATCGCCATCGACGACCATGGCGTGGTCCCGGACAGTTTCGACAGCGCCTGCCGCCGTCTGGCGCCCAAGGCGCTGTATCTGGTGCCGACCCTGCACAACCCCACCGCCTCCGTCATGCCGCAGGCCCGGCGCATGGAGATCGCGGCCATCGCCCGCCGCTACGGGGTGATGCTGGTGGAGGACGACGTGTTCGGCTTCCTGGTGCATGACGTGAAGCCCATCCAGGCCATCGCTCCGGACGTCACCGTCTACGTGAACAGCCTGTCCAAGAGCGTGTCCGCCGGCCTGCGCGTCGGATACGTCGTCGCTCCGCCGGCCCTGGTGCCGCGGGTCGAGGCGGTCATCCGCGCCCTGCAATATTCCTCCCCGCCCCTGCCGCCGGAGGTCGCGACGCGCTGGATCACCGACGGCAGCGCCGACCGAATCGCCGAAGCCCAGCGCGGGGAAGCCATCGCGCGCCAGCAGATCGCCCGCTCCATCCTGCCCGCCAGCGCCGTCTGCGGGCACGCGTCGGCGCAGCATCTCTGGCTGGTCCTGCCCGAGCCCTGGCGGCGCGACGATTTCATCGCCGAGGCGATGCGCCGCGGCGTGAAGGTGACCGGGGGCGACGTGTTCGCCGTGGGCCGGGCCAGCGCCCCTCACGCCGTGCGGCTGGGTCTCTGCCACCCGCACAGCCGGGACGAGCTGGCGCGCGGCCTGCGCACGCTGGCCGACCTGCTGGAGAATCCGCAGACGGCGATGCTGTCGATCGTGTGATTGAGGAGAAGCGGAAAGGCCGCGCCCTTACGGGAACGGCCGGACCGTGTGCAGATGGTTCAGCGGGCCGTGGCCATGCCCGAACCCGGGGGCGGAGCGGATGGCCTCGTCCACATAGGCGCGGGCGCGGGCCACCGAATCGCGCACGCTCAATCCCTGGGCGACCCCGGCGGCGATGGCCGAGGCCAGGGTGCAGCCGGTGCCGTGGGTGTGCGGGGTGTGGATGCGCCGCCCCTCGAAGACTTCCTCACCATCCTCGGTGAGCAGCAGGTCGCACAGCCGCTCGTCCTCCAGATGGCCGCCCTTCAGCAGGACGGCCTTCGGCCCGAAGGTGCGGATCATCTCGGCGGCGCGGCGCATGTCGTCCAGGTTGCGCACCGGGATGTCGGTCAACGCCTCGGCCTCCGGCAGGTTGGGGGTGACCAGCTCCGCATGGGGCAGCAGGCGCTTGCGCAGGGTCTGCACGGCGTCGGGCTCCAGCAGGAAATGGCCGCTCTTCGAAACCATCACCGGATCGACGACCAACGGAACGTTGATGGCCCGCGCCTCATACTCGCCGGCCACCGCCTCGATGACGGCGGCGGTGGCGAGCATGCCGATCTTGATGCTGTCGGCCCCGAGATCCTCCAGCACCACCTTCATCTGCAGGGCGACGAAGGCCGGATCAACGGGCAGCACGCCATAGACCCCCGTCGTGTTCTGCGCGGTCAGCGCCGCGATGGCGGTCATGGCGAAGGCGTTCAGCGCGCTGACCGCCTTGATGTCCGCCTGGATGCCGGCACCGCCGCCGGAATCGGAACCGGCGACGATGAGAACACGGCCGTTGATCGGGTGGGCCTGCATCGGGATTGCTTCCGTCTGGTCGTCTGGTTGGAGGGTGGGCCTTAAGAGGCGGTCTCCAGCCGGGCGGCGTCCGTGATGGCGCCGACAATGTCGGCCACCACCGCGTGCACCAGTCCTTCGTCGTCGCCTTCCGCCATGACGCGGATCACCGGCTCGGTCCCCGACTTGCGGATCAGGATGCGTCCCGACCCGTTCAGCCGCGCCTCGCCGTCGCGGATCGCCGCCTGGACGGAGGCGATCTCCAGCGGCTTCGAACCGGCGGCGAAGCGGACATTGGTCAGCTTCTGCGGCACCGGGGCGAAGACCTGGCAGACCTCGCTGGCCGCCCGGCCGCCGGACTGGATCAGCACCGCCAGGACCTGGAGTGCGGCGATCAGCCCGTCGCCGGTCGTGGAATAGTCGGACAGCACGACGTGCCCCGACTGCTCCCCACCGACGTTGTAGCCGTGCTCGCGCATATGTTCCACCACATAGCGGTCGCCGACCGGCGTGCGGACCAGTGCGATGCCCAGCCCTTGGAGGTGCCGCTCCATGCCCAGGTTGGACATGACCGTGGCGACCACGCCGCCGCCCTTCAGCGTCTGCGCCTGCGCCCAGGAGGAGGCGATCAGCGCCATCACCTGGTCGCCGTCAACGACGCGCCCGGCCTCGTCGACCATGATCAGGCGGTCGGCGTCGCCGTCCAGCGCGATGCCCAGATGGGCGCCATGGGCCACCACCTGCTCCTGCAGGGTCCGGGTGGCGGTGGCGCCGCAATCCTTGTTGATGTTCAGACCGTCCGGGTTGACCCCGACCGGGATCACGTCGGCCCCCAGCTCGTACAGCACCTTCGGGGCGACGCGGTAGGCGGCGCCGTTGGCGCAATCCACGACGATCCTCAGCCCATCCAGCCGCAGACCGCGCGGGAAGGTGTTCTTCACATACTCGATGTAGCGGCCCGTCGAGTCCTCCAGGCGGGAGGCGCGGCCGAGATCGGCGGAGCCGGCAAGGTCCGGCGCAAAGGGCTGGCCCATGCGCGTCTCGATGGCGAGTTCCACCGCGTCCGACAGCTTGTAGCCGTCCGGCCCGAACAGCTTGATGCCGTTGTCCTGGTACGGGTTGTGCGAGGCGGAGATCATCACGCCGAGGTCGGCGCGAAGCGAGCGCGTCAGCATGGCGACGGCGGGCGTCGGCAGCGGGCCGAGCAGCACGACGTCCATGCCCATGGAGATGAAGCCCGCGGTCAGCGCCGGCTCCAGCAGATAGCCGGACAGGCGGGTGTCCTTGCCGATCACCACGCGGTGCCGGTGGTCGCCCCGGCGGAACTGCAAAGCGGACGCCATCGCGACGCGCAGGGCGGTTTCCGCCGTCATCGGATCGATGTTGGCTGTGCCGCGGATGCCGTCGGTGCCGAACAGGTGTCGCGTCATGAAAACCCTCGGGAATGGCCCAGTCACTGTACCGCAATCGCGGATGTGTGAAAATGTCATCGCTTGCCCTGGGGGGCAGGGTCAAGAACCCTTCCGCGCGCACGCCAAAGGGTTACACGCGCGCTGCAATCACGGCACCCTTGCAGGATGCAGCCCCTCCCAGACGGCGCGCGCCTGGATCGTTTGGGGAACGTCATGCACACGCAGGATCTGCGCGCCCTGGTTCAGCGTTTCCAAACCCCCGGTCAGCGATCCGGCCAGACGTTCCTTCGGCGGCTCGCTCCGCGACAGCTTGCCGATCAGGGTCTTGCGCGACAGCCCGATCAGCAGGGCGCAGCCCAGCCCGTGGTAAAGGGCGGTGTGGCGCAGGATGTCGAGATTGTGTTCCACCGTCTTGCCGAAGCCGATGCCGGGATCGACGGCGATGCGCTCCAGCGCCACCCCGGCGGCGAGGCAGGCCTCCACCCGCTCCTCCAACCAGTCGAACACGTCGAGCGTCGCGTCCTCATAGGTCGGGTTCTGCTGCATGGTGCCGGGTTCGCCCCGCATGTGCATGACGACCACGGGCGCCGCCTTCTCCGCCACCAGAGGCAGCGCGCCGGGGTCGCGCAGCCCGGCCACGTCGTTGATCAGCGCCGCCCCGGCGTCGAGCGCCGCGCGCATCACCCGAGCGTGCCGCGTGTCCACCGACACCACCGCACCCTTGGCCGCGAAGTGGCGGACGACCGGCAGGACGCGGGCCTCCTCCTCCTCCGGCGACACGGGGGCGGAACCGGGACGGGTGGATTCGCCGCCGACGTCCAGCAGGTCGGCGCCGGCCTCCAGCATCGCCTCGCCATGGGCGATGGCGGTCCCGGCGTCGAAGAAGTCGCCGCCATCGGAAAAGCTGTCCGGCGTCACGTTGACAATGGCCATGATGCGCGGACGCCCGAGGTCCAGCCCGGCGAACGGCGCCCGTCCGCGGGTCAGCGCGCCCAGCCGCTTGTCCAGGCTCTGCGCCACGGCGGTGCCGCGCTCCCACCCCCAGGCCATGATTTCGGTCAGCGGCGCGAAGGCCCGCTCGATCCGTGCCCCCTGCCGGACGATCAGCTCGGCGGTGGCGAAGGAAAAGCGTCCGCCAGCCAGCGGCACCGCCGCCCCGGCGCTCCAGGCGGCGATGGGCAGCAGCCCGACCGGCCTCAGATAGACGCGGACACCGCCCTCCCCCGCCCAGGGCGCGAAGGAGGCGAGCGAGCCGGCGGCGGATTTCGGGGCGGGTTTGGCGATCGGGGTCTTTGCGATCGGGGGCATGGCGACGATTCGTGCAGCGGAACGGAAGACCGCAGCCTGTCACGGCGGGAAGCCCCGGCGCAAGAGACTGCGGTCCATCGTTTCACCGGAGTTTCACCGGAACGCCGTTGCTCTCGGTGTTATGCGCTCTTGGGCAGCGGGGCCAGGGCAGCCAGCATCTGCTTCTTGCGCTCGCCGTAGATGCTGCCGAGTTCCTCGGCGCGCTTGTCGTCGAGCGCCTTCTTGGCCTCCTCGAACAGCTCCTCCTCCTCCTCGTCGAGGTGGTGGCGGGTGACCTCGCCCAGCACCTGGAGCTTCGCCTTCCAGGCGGTGCTGTCGGCGGGCATGGCGTTCAGCTCGTCGAGGAAGCCGTTGATGATGTGGTGCTCGTTCAGGCCCTCGGTGGTTTCCTGCTTGGTGTTCTTGGCCTTGGACAGCGACTGGTAGAAGACGGCCTCCTCGATCTTGCCGTGGGCCCACAGCTCGCGCTGCAGGTCCTCGTAGGCGGCGCGCCCGTCGCCGTCCGCTTTCTCGGCCGCGTCGAGCAGACGGCGGATGGTGTCGTGGTCCTGCTTGATGCGGTCGAAGATGCTGGTCATGGGTCCTGTCCCGTTGTTGCGGTGTCTCGACGGGACTCAACCCTGGCCCGGATATGGTGTTCCCGGTGCCAAACGGGGTCAGCCATGCCGAACCATCCAGTGCAGGCTGAACAGGCTCCGTTCGTCGGTCCAACTCCGCTCCGTGTGCCAGCCGGCGCGGGCGGCGAGGCGGCGGAAGCCGGGCACCGAGTATTTGTAGGAGTTCTCGGTGTGGATCGTCTCGCCGCGGGCGAAACGGATGGGATGGCCGGCGATGCGGACGGTCTGGTCGTCCAGGCTGCGCAGATGCATCTCGATCCGCCCGCGCGCGGTGTCGTAGCGGGCGACATGGGCGAAGCGGTCCAGGTCGAAGGTGCCGTCCAGTTCGCGGTTGATGCGGGCCAGCAGGTTCTTGTTGAAGGCGGCGGTCACCCCACGCGCGTCGTCGTAGGCGGCCTCCAGCACCGCCGGGTCCTTGCGCAGGTCCACCCCGATCAGCAGCCGCGCCCCGGACCCGAGCCGCCGCCCCAGGCCGTTCAGGAAGGCCATCGCCTCGGCGGGGCGGAAGTTGCCGATGGTGCTGCCGGGGAAGAAGGCCATCGTCCGTTCCGGCGCGACGCCCCGCGGCAGCGCGAAGCCCCGCACATAATCGGCGGCCACCGGCACCACCGTCACCGCCGGGTAATCGCCGGCCAGCCGGGCGGCGGCGGAGATCAGATGGTCGCGGCTGATGTCCACCGGCACATACATGGCCGGGTCGTCCAGCGCGTCGAGCAGGATGCGCACTTTGACGCTCGACCCGCTGCCCAGCTCCACCAGGGTGGCGCCGCGCCCGGCCAGAGCGGCGATCTCGTCGGCTCGGTCGTGCAGCAGCGCGGTCTCGGTCCGCGTCGGGTAATATTCGTCGAGCGTGCAGATGGCGTCGAACAGGGCCGAGCCCTCGGCGTCGTAGAAGTACTTGCAGGGCAGGCTCTTGTCCGGGCGGGACAGCCCCTCCAGCACGTCGGACAGGAACAGGTCGTCCTGCGCCGGCCCCTGCGCCGAATGGGCGCGGGCGGCGGAAATTGCGGTCATCAGGCGTCCTCCGCGAGGCGCACGCCGCTGAACATCCAGCGTTGGTGCGGATAGAAGAAATTCCGGTAGGTGGCGCGGACATGGCCGTCCGGCGTCGCGCAGCATCCGCCGCGCAGCACATACTGATTGGCCATGAACTTGCCGTTGTATTCGCCGACCGCCCCGGCGGCGGGACGGAAACCCGGATAGCCGCTGTAGGCGCTGGCCGTCCATTCCCAGACATCGCCGAACATCTGGACGAGGCCATCGCCCCTCGCGGCGGCCACCGGACGCAGCAGTCCGCTCCCCAGCGTGTTGCCGGTGGGGGAGAGCCCGCTGCCCAGCACGGTGCCGGCGGCGGTTTCCCACTCGGCCTCGGTCGGCAGGCGCTTGCCGGCCCAGCGGGCGAAGGCGTCGGCCTCGTAGAAGCCGATGTGGCAGACCGGGGCATCCTCGTCCAGCGGGTGCTCGCCGAGCAGGGTGAACTCCCGCCAGCCGCTGTCCTCGCCGCGCCGCCAGTAAGCCGGCGCCTCCCACCCCTCCGCGTTGACCGTGGCCCAGCCGTCGGACAGCCAGAGCGCCGGGTTGCGGTAGCCGCCGTCTTCGACGAAGGCCAACCACTCCCCGTTGGTCACCGCGCGGGAGAACAGGCGGAAGGGACGCAGAAGCACCTCGTGCCGCGGTCCCTCGTTGTCGAAGGCGAAGCCCTCCCCGCCCCCCTCGCGGTCATGACCCACGGCGACGATCCCGCCGTCCACCGCAATCCAGCGCCCCTCATGGGCGGGGCCGCGCAAGGCGGGGCGGTACGGACGGTAGGCCGGCGCGACCGGGTTGCAGGAGAACAGGTGCAGCAGGTCCATCAGGATCAGCTCCTGATGCTGCTCCTCGTGGGCGAGGCCCAGCGTCACCAGCGGGGCCAGCCTCTCGGCGTCGCCACGCTCCAGCAGGGTCAGCATGGCGGCGTCGACATGGTCGCGGTAGGCCGCCACCTCGGCCACGCCGGGCCGCGTCACCAGACCGCGCCGGGGCCGCGGATGGCGGGCGCCGACGGCCTCGTAATAGGAGTTGAAGAGATAGCCGAAGGCCGGATCGAAGGGCCGGTAACCCGGCAGATTCGGACTCAGCAGAAAGGTTTCGAAGAACCACGTCGTGTGGGCCAGATGCCATTTGACCGGGCTGGCGTCCGGCATGGACTGCACCACCTGATCCTCCGGCGACAGCCCGACGGCCAGTTCCGCCGAGGTGGCGCGCACCCGGCGGAATCGGTCGGCGAGTCCGCCGGCTTTGGCGGCTGTTTTGAGCATGGGCGCTGTGTCCTCCCCGCCTGACAGGTCCCGGTAAAGCTGTGCCGCTTCGCTGACCCGCCAACCCTCCTTTCGGAGTGGCCCGGACGCACCACCCGGCGGCAACGCTCCGCCGGACCGCCTGTTCACAACGGATGACGCACGGTTTCCGACAATCGAACGATGGAGGAACGGCACCCATGCAACCGCGGCTCAAACCCATTGACGAGCAGGTGATCGTCATCACCGGCGCGTCGAGCGGCATCGGGCTGGTCACCGCCCGCATGGCCGCCCGCCAGGGCGCGAAGGTCGTCCTGGCCGCCCGCGACCGCGATGCGCTCGCCCAAGTGGCGGAGGAGATCCGCGCCGATGGCGGGGACGCGATCCACTGCGTCGCCGACGTGGCCGACGCCGACGCCCTGCGGCGGGTGGCCGACGCGGCGGTCCGCAGCTATGGCCGGATCGACAGCTGGGTGAACAACGCCGGCGTGGCGATCATCGGCAAGCTCCTGGACACCGCTCCGGACGACCACCGCCGCCTGTTCGAGACGAACTACTGGGGGGTGGTCAACGGCTCGCTGGCGGCCATCCCCCACCTGCGGCAGAACGGCGGAGCTCTGATCAACATCGGCAGCGTGCTGTCCGACCGCGCCATCCCGCTCCAGGGCGCCTATGTCGCCACCAAGCACGCCGTGAAGGGCTTCACCGACGCGCTGCGCATGGAGCTGGAGGCGGAGGGCGCGCCCATCTCGGTCAGCCTGATCAAGCCGGCGGCCGTCGACAGCCTGTACGAGGACCATGCCCTGAACCTGCTGGACGCGGAGCCGAACAACCCGCCCCCGGTCTACGCGCCGGAGGTCGTGGCGAAGGCCATCCTGCATTGCACCCGCCGCCCGATGCGCGATCTCTATGTCGGCGGCGGCGCCAAGCTGTTCGCGCTGGCGGAGACCTTCGCGCCGCGGCTCACCGACCGGATCATGGAGCGGACCCTGCCGCGCGTCATCCGCTCCGGCGGGCCGCTCCGCCCACGCAACGACGCCCTGCACAGCCACGGCGACGACGGGCGGGAGCGCGCCGGACGTCACCGCTTCGTGCGCGAAACCAGCCTCTACACCGAGGCGCGGATGCACCCCTGGATCACCGCCGCGGTGGTCGCCGGTTTCGGGATTCTGGCGGGAACGGCGGTGGCGCGCGGCTGGGTGCGGGACAACGACGGGTCGGGCGACGGCGGTACAGCCGGGCTGAACCGCCACCGCCGATCGATGCAGCGGCATCGCGACCGGATGGACGAGGAGCGGGCCACCATCGGCCACAACGCGAAGCCTGCCTGGCAAGCCGCGGAAGAAGGCGTGGTGACCTTTCCCCGCTGACCGCCGCTACACCGGCGCCCTGGCCATCGGCTCCACCTTCGAAGCGTGGTGGCCGCGGGCGGCACGCAGCGCCAGGATCGGTTCCAGTTCCTCCGCCAGGACCGGGCGGCTGAACAGATAGCCCTGGAAACTCTCGCATTTGAGGCTGCGCAGAAGCTGGAGCTGGGCCTCCGTCTCCACACCCTCGGCGACCACCGACAGGCCCAGGCTGCGGCCCAGCCCGACGATGGCGCGCGGAATGGAATCGCCGGCCCCGTCCTGCTCAAGATCGTGGATGAAGGACCGGTCGATCTTCAGCTTGTCGATCGGGAAGCGGTGCAGGTAGTTGAGCGAGGAGTAGCCGGTGCCGAAATCGTCCAGCGCGATCAGGCACCCACGCTGCTTCAGCGCGCGCAGCGTCGCGATGGCCGACGGAATGTCGTCGATCAGGGTGCCCTCGGTGACCTCGATCTCCAGCTCCCACCCTTGAAGGCCGTTGCGGTCGAGCGCGGCGGCCACCTTGGCGGGAAGCTGGCCGTCGCGGAACTGCTGGGCGGAGACGTTCACGGCGACCGGCACCGCCAGACCGATCTGGTCGCGCCAGCGGCCGATCTGGGCGCACACCTCGTCCAGCACCCAATCGCCGATGGGCTGGATCAGGCCGGTCTCCTCGGCCACGGGCAGGAAGCGGTTCGGCATGATGAGCCCGGCTTCCGGGTGGCGCCAGCGCAACAGCGCCTCCACCCCGACCACGAGGTCGTCGGAAATGCGCAACTGCGGCTGGTAGACCAGGAACAGCTCCCGATTCTGCAGGGCACGGCGCAGCGCCGCTTCCAGATCCAGACGTTCGCGGGACCGCGCACCCATCTCGCGCGTGACGAAACGGTAGGCGTTCCGCCCGGCGTCCTTGGCGTTGTACATCGCGATGTCGGCGCAGCGGATCAGCCCTTCGGCGTCCTCCGCGTCGTCGGGGAACAGGCTGATGCCGATGCTGGGCGACACCACGAAGTTCCGCCCGCCGATGGCGAAGGGCGCGGCGAGCTGCGCCAGCACCTTTTCCGCCACCGCGGCGGCCTCCGCAGCCTTCTGGATGGCCGGCACGACGATCAGGAACTCGTCTCCGCCCAGCCGGCCCACCGTATCGGTCGGCCGCATCCCGCCGTGCAGCCGCCGAGCCACCGACCGCAGCACCTCGTCGCCGAAGGAGTGGCCCAGGCTGTCGTTGATCACCTTGAAATGGTCCAGATCGATGAACAGAACGGCGACCTTGCCGCCGTCGCGTCGCGCCTGACGGGCGGCCTGGGCGATGCGGTCGAACAGCAGGACCCGGTTGGGCAGGCCGGTCAGCGGATCGTAATGGGCCAGATAGTGAATGTGCTGCTCGGCCCGCCGCTTGTCGCCGATGTCCTCCACGAAGGCCATGACGAAGGGCGGGTCGCCGGGGGTGGACACCGGCTGGAGGTGAAGGGAGAAATGGCTGTGCCGACCTCCGGCCAGAAGCAGCCGGTCGACCTCCAGCCGCACGCTCTCCCCGGCGATGGCGGCGTCGATGGCGGCGATCACCGCCGGATCCTGGGCGCGCAGCTTCGTGTCGATCCCGATCAGCCCGTCGCGCCCCACTCCGACCGCACGGGCGAAGGCCGGATTGCAGTCAGTGATCTTGGCGTCCGGGCCGATGAGGGCGATGCCCAGCGGCGCTTGGTTGAACAGCAGATCCAGTTCCGTCTCGCGACGGCGCAGCGAGGTGGTGATGCGCCGGGCGATCACCAGCGCCCGGTCGCGCGTTGCGGCCAGCGCCCACAGCAGGGTGGACAGCAGAACGCTGAGCGACAGCCCCGTCGCCAGGACCAGCGTCGGCTTCCAGCTGTCCACGGCGTCCTCGAAGCTCGGACGGCTTTCGTACTGGACCGACCAGACGCGGCTGCCAAGTGTGACGTCCCGGCTCGCCGTCAGCAACGGCTGCTCCGACGGCTCCGGGCGGCTGCGGTAGAGCGGAAACTCCCGCCGCCCTTCGAACACCGTCGCGGCGATGTCGTTCATCCGTCCGAACACGGACTCGGCCAGCGGAGCGACATGGATCGGGGTCATCACCAGCCCGGCGAAGGTGGCCCGCCGCCGCTCCTGCGTGGCGGGGCTCAGCCCGTCGCGGTAAACGGCCTGGAACACGATGAAGGCGGGCGGCGAGGCTTCCCCCTCGTCGAGCCGCAGGGCGACGGCGCGGGTGACCGCCGGCTCACCGCTGTCCCTCGCCTGCTCCGCGGCGGCGCGACGGACCGGTTCCGACAGCAGGTCGTAGCCGAGCGTGCGCAGCGTGCGTTCGTTGACCGGAGCGGCGTAGAGGGTGACGAGCCGGACCGGACCGGTCGATTCCGGCCAGATGCGGAAGTTTCGCAGCCCGTCCATCCGGGCTTCCGTCACCAGTTCCGGGCTCGTCCATTGGTCGGCGACCCGTGCGAAGGCGACGGCGGTGATGCCCGGGAAGCGCTCCGCGAGGTGCAGCCCGTCCACGAAGCGGTTCCATTCCGTGCGTTTCACCTCCGGATAGGCGGTGAACAGGGCGGCGGCGGAGCGCGTCACCTGAACATAGACCTGGATCTGGTTCTCGAACCGGCGGTGCAGTTCCTCCACCCGCAGGGCGAAGCGGCTTTCGGCGTCCGCGGCGACGCGCTGCCGGGTGTCGTGCCAAGCCAGGGCGGTCAGGAGAAGCGCGGCCAGCAAGGCCAGCAGGGGAAGACGTTTCGGAACAGCCACCGAATCCGCGGCGGACCCGCTGGGCGCGAGGTCGATCGGATCGGGGCTTGAAGACCTCTGCATGGCCGTACCGAAGCTGCCTGTCACGCCGCTGCGGCGCCCTTCGAGGGCGCCCATGCCGCCCACCGCCCTCCCGGAACCCACCGGAGGAAACGACGCGCGCCGGTAGACCTTAACCAGAATGCGGCCGTGCGAAAAGCGTATAAATATTTCCGCAATCGCCCTTCGCGTGCGAGAACGCTCAAAACTCCTGCAGAACCTTGGGGCTGTTCTCCAGAAGCGTCTCGATCATGCCCAGGATCTGCTCGATCTTCGTGCGGGTCGCGTCCAGTTCGTCGGCGGTCTTGTCGTCGATGCCCGCTTCCATCAGCATCATGTCGAAGGCGTTCAGCGTTTCCGAAAAGGCCTTCTGCTCCGCCTGAAGCACGTCGAAGGCACCGAGCGAGCTGGTCAGCGCCAAGGGCGGGTCGCTGACGAAGGCGTAACTGATGTCGGTGAAATGGGCGATGGCGGTCAGCTTCTGCCGGATCACCCATTGCGGAAAGTTGGACGGCAGTTCGTCCCCCGCCTCCTGCAACCGCTCCTGGATGGAGAAGACCAACCCCTGGATGTCCAGGTACGCATTCCGGATCTCCCGGAAATGGGGAAAGGTCTTGGGCTTGCCGGCGTTGCGAACACGGCCCAGCCGGGCGTTGTCGTCGGTCAGCTTCCGCGCCATCTGGACCACGATGTTCGCCACCTTCCCCATCGCCCCGCCACCCTTTTGTTTCGCAGCCGTTACAAATCCGCCATCACCGATCTATAGCATGCGCCGCCCGACCGTGGGCAGGCCGTTCATCCCGCCGGCGGCCCCTCTGCCTGCGGCAGGCGGTCGCCCATCCCGCGGAGCAGCGCCTCCCGCGCCGCGTCGTCGGGTGCCGCGTCCAGCGCCCGGTGCAGGTCCAGCAGGAAGGCGGCGTAGCGGTTGTGCCAGTCCCGCCCGGCGGTCACCGCCTCCGGCTCCAGCCGCGGCGGACCGCCCTGCGCCATGGCAGGCGCCTGTGCCGGGACGGCGGCGGTCAGGTCGGCCACCTCGTCCAACTCGGGCAGGCGGATCAGCGCCGGGTCCCAGCCGCGGCGGACCAGCGCGTCGCGCAGGCCAGCGCGGGCCTCTTCCTCGCCATGCACCAGGAACAGGCCGCGCCCCACCCCCTGCCGCGCCGCCACCCAGGCCAGCAGGCTGCTGCGGTCGGCGTGGCCGGAATAGACGTCCAGCGATCGGATGCGGGCGCGCACGGCGATCTCCTCGCCATGGATGCGCACGTTCGCCGCTCCCTGCTGCAACAGGTGTCCCAGCGTGCCCGGCGCCTGGTAGCCGACCAGCAGGACGGTGGCCTCCGGGCGCCACAGATGATTCTTCAGGTGGTGGCGGATGCGCCCGGCGTCGCACATGCCGCTTGCCGCCATGATGATGGCGCCGCCCTTGATCGCGTTGAGCTTCTGGCTTTCCGCGACGGAGCGCACTCGGTGCAGGTTGGGCCGGGCGAAGGGATCGCCGTCGGTGCCGAGATCGGCCAGATGGCGGCGGAACACCCCGGTGACCGCGTCGGCCAGCGGCGAGTCGAGGAACACGTCGACCAAGGGGATCTCGCCGCGATCGAACAGCCGGTGCAGGTCGTAGAGAAGCTCCTGCGTGCGCTCCACCGCGAAGGCCGGGATGAGCAGGGTGCCGCCCGCGGCGAGCGCCGCCCGCACCTCGTCGCGCAGCAGGGCCTGCCGCTCGGCCTCGCCCACCTCGACCCGCTCGCGGTTGCCGTAGGTGGTTTCCAGCACCATCCAGTCGGGCCGCGGCGGTCCCTCGGCGTCGGCGTGGAAGGACTTGCCGCCCGGCCCGAGGTCGCCGGAGAACAGGATCGTCTCCGCCGTCCCGCCGCGCGTCACCTCCAACTCCACCGACGCCGAGCCGAGGATGTGCCCGGCCTGCCAGAAGCGGGCACGGATGTCGGGCAGCACCTTCACCCACTCCCCGTAATCGACCGCGTGCAGGTGGCGGATGGCCGCCTGGGCGTCGGCCTGGGTGTAGATCGGCTCGACCGCCGGGCGCCCGCGCTGACGGTTGCGGCGGTTCAGGCGGTCGACTTCCGTCTCCTGGATGTAGCCGCTGTCGGGCAGCATGTAGGCCAGCAGGTCGGCGGTGCCGGCGGTGGTGTGGACCCGCCCCTTGAAGCCCTGGCGGACCAGCTTCGGCAGCAGGCCGGAATGGTCGATGTGCGCGTGGCTCAGCAGCACCGCCTTCACGGCGGACGGCTTGAAGGGGAAGGGCCGGTAGTTCAGCTCCTTGACCGTCTTGGTGCCCTGGAACAGGCCGCAATCGATCAGCAGGTCGCCATCGCCGGTCTGGATGCGGAAGCAGGAACCGGTGACCGTGCCGACGGCGCCGTGGAAGGTGAGGGACAGTGCCATGGCGAAACTCCGCCTTCTTGTGCCCTATCCCTCACATCCTGCCTGAGGAAGAGTTACCGGGCCGTCAACAGGGTGCCATCAACAGGGCGCCAGCAGCGCGTCGGCGATCAGCCGGGCGAGCGGCAGGTCGTTGCTGGGGTGCGGAACCCCGTCGCAGGACAGCGGCGTGCCGAGCCCTTCCGCAGCGAAGCGGGCAGCCACCGCGGCGTCGAACAGGGCGTGGACTCCAAACACCCGAACCGACGCCGCACCCGCGGCCCGTGCCGCCCGCGCGCAGGAGAAGATCGTCTCGCCGGAGCTGATGACATCGTCGACGATCACCACGGGCCGTCCGGCCAGCGGCGCGTCGGCGGGCAGAGTCACCGTCACGTCGCGGTCGCCGCGCCGCTCCTTCCGTCCGACCAAGGCGGTGAGGCCGAGCGGTCCGGCCACCACCTCGACCAGCGGGGCGGCCTCCTCGTCCGGGCCGACGATCACGGCGTCGGGTGCTGTCCCGTCACGGCGCAGCCGCTCGGCGATGGCCCCGGCGCCGCTGAGGCAGACGGAGGGGCGCCCGACGAACACCTCGTCCAGCGTGTGGGTGCGGTGCAGATGCGGCTCCACGCAGACGAAGCGGTCGAACAGCCGGCCCAGCCAATCCCCAACGACGGCTTGGCTCACCGGCTCGCCGGGGCGGAACACCGCGTCCTGACGCATGTAGGCCATGTAGGGGGCGACGAGGCACAGCTCCGTGGCGCCGTGGCGGCGCAGGACGGAGGCGGCCAGCGTCAGTTCCACCAGCTTGTCGTTCGGCCGGTCGAGCGAGCGGTAGACCACGGCCCGCTCCACGGCCTCGGGCAGGCGGACAAGACTTTCGCCATCGGGAAAGCGGTGCAGTTCGGCGATGTGGCAGGGAACGTTCAGGGCCTCGGCGAGACGCCGCGCGCCGTCGGCCGATTCCGGAAATCCGTAGACGCCCGTATAGCGGGCCATGCTGTCCCCTCTCGCGTTGCGCGCCCGGACATGGGCGCCCCGTTCGGCCCGTACTATGCCGCAAGGGCCGCAGCGGGGCGACCACGACCTTAGGCGCAACGTTACCGTGAAGGGATAGGACGGCAGGGACGGACGCCTGAAAATGATGCCGCGGCGGTCTTCCACTCATTGACCGCAGACACAGGTATGAGGCAGTTTCCCGCCATGCGCGTGCTCATCGCCGACGACACGGTCCTGATGCGCACCATGCTTTCGGAGCAGGTGGCGTCTTACGGCCATGATGTGATCCTGGCCAGGGACGGCCGGGAAGCGCTGAACCTTGCCCAGGCCGAATCCTTCGACATCGCCATCATCGATTGGGAGATGCCGCGGCTGTCGGGGCTGGAGGTGTGCTGGCTTCTGAAGGCCGATCCGCGCACCGCCTACAGCTACCTGATCCTGATGACGTCCCACGACGAACCCTTCTACGAGATGAAGGCGCTGGACGCCGGGGCGGACGACTTCATCCACAAGCCGGTCAACCGCGCCCACCTCAAGGCGCGGCTGAAGGCGGGAGGCCGCATCACCGAAATGCACCGGCTGCTGGTTGCGCAGGCGCAGACGGACCCGCTGACCGGCGTCGCCAACCGGCGCGCCCTTCTGGACCGTGCGGGTGAGGAGATTCGGCGGGCGCAGCGGGCGCGGCAGCCTCTGTCCCTGTTGATCGCCGACATCGACCATTTCAAGCGCATCAACGACAGCCGCGGTCACGCCGCGGGCGACGAGGCCTTGCAACGTTTCGTCCGGACGCTGGACGGCGCCTTGCGCCCCGGCGACCTGATCGGACGCTACGGCGGGGAGGAGTTCGTGGTTCTGCTTCCCAACACCGCGCTGGCGGACGCCTCGGTCGTGGCGGAACGCTTGCGCCAGCGCGTTGCCTCGCAGGAGATGGGGCCGGACGGCGATTCGTTCCGCATGACCGCCAGCTTCGGCGTCGCGCCCGTCGCGCCGGACGCCCCCGGCGGCATCGACGACGCGCTCCGGACGGCCGACGCCGCGCTGTATCGCGCGAAGGCCGAAGGGCGGAATCGCGTGGTCCCCTCCCCTTAGACCGTTCACACCCCGCCTCTCCCGCCCGTCTCCGGCAGCGAAGCCAACGGAATGCGGGGGAAGAGGCGATGCGCCATGTCCATGTGGCGTTTCTGGAGGGGACGAAGGTCCTGATTGTCCGGCGGCGCGAGGTCAGCACTTGGTGGGGGCGTAGCCCGGCGGAGCCGCGCGTCATCGACGCCGCGGGCCAATGGGCGGTTCCCGGCGGCGGCTACGAGAGCGTCACCAGCCCGCTTGCGGCTCTCCAGCGCCTGTTCCACGAACAGACCGGCCTCGCCTTCCCCGACGGCCGGACGGCGGAGCCCTGGCGCCCCACCTCGCGGAGCTTCACGCTGTATTTCGTTCCGATGACCGGGCTGGAGTCGCTGGCCTCCTCGATCACCCTGCGGGTTGCGCAATCCGCCGTCACGCCCGGGCGCCCGGCGGGCGGCGCCATCGTGAACTGGGAGCTGTCCTCGGCCCACGTCGTGCCGCTCGCCAAGGTGGTCGCCCATCTGGGGGTGCGCCAGCCGGTCTCGCACGAGAACCAGCTCGCCATCACCCGGCAGGCGATGCGCTCGCCCTCCTCCCAGTCGATCGAGCGCTACGCGACCATGGCCGCCATCATCGCCCTGCAATGAGCCCGCCCCGCTGGCCTCACCCCTTGCTGTCGCCCGGCGGGGTGCGGACGGCGGTGGCGGCGAGATACTGGGCCGCCGTGCGCAGCAGGAACTCCGCCACCGCCATGTCGCCCAGGTCGCGGTCGGGGCCGCCCAGCCGATGGCGGCGATCGGCGTCGATCAGGCCGGTGGCGATCACCTGCGCGGTCAGCCACGCCCGCTGGTCCTCATCCGGCACGCCGGCCATGCGCTCCAGCATCTCGTTGCAGGCGTGGTCGATCGTCCCTAGGCCGGGCCGGTCGGACGACAGGTAGCTGGTCTCGTTCTGCGGCGCCGGTTCCCCGACGTAGGAGCGGGCGAGCAGCGCCGTCTCCAGGGTCAGGCGGAAGGCGGTGCGGCGTGGTCGCCCCTTCCGCCGCAGCCGCAGCGCCATCATGGTGAAGAGCTGGGCCACCGCCTCGACCCGCTCCGCCGGCACCTCGTCGAGGATATCGACGATCTCGGCGCTGACGGCGTTGCGCGGCGCCTTCTCGCCGGGCCGCACCACCGCGGTGGCGAAGACGGCGATCAGGGTGCGCAGGGCGTCGGCTTGCTCCACGGGAGAGATGCGGCCGATCTGGGCGGGGTCGAACATGGGGGCGCTCCGCTCTGGCTGGGAGGGATCAACAACTCCTTCCAGCAATGTTGGAACGCGAGGGGCTGTCAGGAATCCCCCTCCTTCGGGTCGATGGTCTCCGCCCGACGGCTGATCAGCTGGTAGAGCCCGAGCCCGAGCACCATGAAGACGATGACCATCAGCAGGATGGCCGGGTACACCATGTCGCTCATCTGCGAGGTGCGCGCCTCGAACACCAGCACCAGCCCTTCCAGGCTGGCCGCGATGATGATGGTGGTCAGGAACTTGGTCAGGGTGCGGCGGGCCTCGTCGGCGTGCCGCAACTCGCGGTCATGCTCCAACTCCTCCTCATAGAGATACTTGGCGATTTCGAAGACGGCGATGGCCAGCACGATCATGCCGACACCGTCCAGCAGCCCGTGCGTCGTCGCCTCGATGTCGAGGAGCAGAAGGCTGTGAAACACCGAATAGGCGGCCACGCCGATGAACACCAGGGCGAACAGCATCAACACGCCGGTTGCCAGGAAATACATGACCCGCGACGCCTTCTGAAATCCGTTCCCCACGATGCGCTTCCCTTTCCGACGCGAGAGCCTGTCCTGCGGCTGTCAACGCGTCGTCCCGGCTTTCGGACCGCAGCCTTGCGGGTCACCCCGGAAGGGAAGGTGGAACCGGCGGCCCGGCCCGCGTGTTTGGAGTCAGGCAGCACAGGGGATTGTGCCTCCTCGACAGGCTCCGCCGCGCTCCCTGAAGCGGCGGAGCCTTTCTTTTCCTGCCCCTTGTCTTCTCCTGCCCCTTGCGTTTATGGCTGCGGTGCCGGACCACGCCGACCACGGAACCGCCCCATGCCCGACACCCCGCATCCCTCCGCCGAGACCCTGCACGCCCTGCTGGACCGCTACCTGCGCTGCCCGTCCGAGCCGTTGCGTGGCGAGCTGAACCAAGCCCTGACCGCCTTCCAGACGGCCTGGATACACGCCCGCGCCGGGCAGGACGCCCCGACGGCGCCCCCGCCCACCCCCGTCGCACCCGGCCGCGCCCCGGCGAGGCCGAAATTCCCGATCGCCGCCGCCGATCTGGCGGTGCTGGAAAAGATGGCCGGGGGCTGGGTCCCCACCGCGGCGGAGGTTCCCCGCTGGGTCTGGTTCGAGAACCGGGAACTGGTGACGATGGAGCCCAACCCCGCCGGCAGCGGACCGGAGGTGATGCGCCTCGCCCCCGCCGGCTGGGCCGCGCTGGGCCGCCAGCCGGGCTGAGCGGCGGCCCACAAAAAGCGGGCAACAAAAAAGGGAGGCCGAAGCCTCCCCTTTTCCTTTTTAGCGACCGGCTCCGCTTACTTCGGAACCTTGCCCTGCACGCCCTCGACGTACCAGTCCATCTTCAGGATCTGCTCGTCGGTGGCCTGCTTGCCCTCGGCGATCACGACCTTGCCGGACTGGTCCTTCACCGGGCCCTGGAAGGAGTGGCGCTTGCCTTCCATGATGTCGGTGCGGGTCTTCTCGGCCGCCGCGACGACGTCCGCCGGGAGCGCCGGGTTGTAGGGGGCCAGGAACAGCATGTGGTCCTTGAAGCCGCCCCAGGTGTCCTGCGACTTCCAGGAGCCGTCGAGCGCCGCCTTGACGCGGTTCACGTAATACTCGCGCCAGTCGTCGACGATGGCGGTCAGATGCGCCTTCGGACCGAAGCGGGTCATGTCCGACGACTGGCCGAACACCCACAGGCCGCGCTCCTGCGCGACCTGGATGGCCGCCGGGCTGTCGGTGTGCAGCGAGATCACGTCGGCGCCCTGGTCGATCAGGGCCTTGGCGGCCTCGGCTTCCTTGCCGGGATCGTACCAGCTGTTCACCCAGACGACGCGCACCTCGGCCTTCGGGTTCACCTCGCGCATGGCGATGGTGAAGGCGTTGATGCCGCTGACCACCTCGGGGATCGGGAAGGAGCCGATGTAGCCGATGATGTTCGACTTGGTCATCTTGCCGGCGATCTGGCCGATGACCGTGCGGGCCTCGTAGAAACGCGCGGAATAGGTGGCGACGTTGGCCGAGCGCTTGTAGCCGGTGGCGTGCTCGAACTTCACGTCGGGATGGCGCTGCGCGACCTTCAGCGTCGGGTTCATGAAGCCGAAGGAGGTCGTGAAGATCAGCTTGTGGCCGGAGGAGGCCAGTTGCTCGATCACGCGCTCGGCGTCGGCGCCCTCGGGCACGTTCTCGACGAAGGTGGTGGTGACCTTGTCGCCCAGCTCCTTCTCCACGGCCAGACGGCCCTGGTCGTGCTGGTAGCTGTAGCCGTGGTCGCTGATCGGACCGACATAGACGAAGCCGACCTTCATCTTCTCCTGCGCGTCGGCCGCGCCGACGCCCAGCGCCAGCATGGCGGCGCCGGTGGCCAGACCCATCAGGGCCTTGCCCATGGTCCTTCTGTTCACGTGTTTGCTCCCTGATCCAATTGATTGAGCACGAACGTAAGACTTGCAAACATCCCGGAGCCCGTCGGGCGTCGGCCCGTCAGGCATCCGGATGGAAAACCTTCCCGAGGCTGGCCGGCGCGTTCAGCCGGATCCGGGCGACATCGCGTGAAATCACCACCAGGACGACGACGGTAGCCAGATAAGGCAGCATCGACAAGAGTTGTGACGGAATGTCGATTCCCAGCCCCTGGACGTGGAGCTGCGCGATGGTCACCCCACCGAACAGCCAGGCGCCGAGCAGCACACGGCCCGGCTTCCAGGTGGCGAAGACCACCAGCGCCAGGGCGATCCAGCCGCGCCCGGAGGAGATGCCCTCCGCCCACATCGGCGTGTAGTCGAGCGACAGAAAGGCCCCGGCCATGCCGCTCATCGCGCCGCCGAACAGCACGGCGAGGAAGCGGATGCGGATGACCTTGTAGCCGAGCGCGTGGGCCGCCGCGTGGTTCTCGCCGACCGCGCGCAGGATCAGCCCCTTGCGCGTGGCGTAGAGGAACCAGTGCACCGCCGGCACCGCCGCCAGCGCCAGATAGACCAGCGCGTCCTGCCCGAACAGGGCCTTGCCGATCACCGGCAGATCGGTCAGGCCGGGGATGTAGAGCTCCGGCACGTCGGCGATGGGGATGCCGACGAAGCCCTGCCCGATCAGCGCCGACAGGCCGACGCCGAACAGCGTCAGCGCGAGGCCGGTCGCCACCTGGTTGGCGAGCAGGAGCAGGGTCAGCACGCCGAACAGCGCCGCCATGCCCGCCCCGGCCGCCGCACCCGCGACGAAACCCAGCGTGGAGCTGCCGGTCTGCACCGCCACGGCGAAGCCGCAGACGGCGCCCACCAGCATCATGCCTTCCACACCCAGGTTCAGGACGCCGGACTTCTCCACCACCAGCTCGCCGAGTGCGGCGAACAGCAGCGGCGTGGCGGCGGCCAGCATAGCCGCGAGGATCGGCCCGATCAGGGCCAGTTCGGCGCTCATGCCGCGGCCCTCCCCACAATGCCTTTCGCGCCGAAGCGCACGCGGTAGCGGATCAGCACATCGGTCGCCAGCAGGAAGAACAGCAGCATGCCCTGGAACACGCCGGTGATGGCCTTGGGCAGGCCGAGCGCGATCTGCGCCGCCTCGCCGCCGATGAAGGACAGCGCCATCAGGAAGCCGGCCAGCAGGATGCCCACCGGATGCAGCCGACCCAGGAAGGCGACGATGATGGCGGTGTAGCCGTAGCCGGGGGAGATGGTCGGGTTCATCTGGCCGATCGGCCCGGCGACCTCGCCCAGACCGGCCAGACCGGCCAGCGCGCCGGACAGCAGCAGCGTCAGCCAGATGATCTTCTTCTGGTTGAAGCCGGCGTAGCCCGCCGCCGTCGGAGTCAGGCCGATGACCTTGATCTGGAAGCCGATGAAGGTCCGCGCCATCAGGAACCAGCCCGCCGCCACCGCCAGCAGGGCAAACAGCGACCCCAGATGCACGCGCGTCCCGGCGACCAGCAGCGGCAGCACCGCGTCGGCCTCGAACAGGCGGGATTCCGGGAAGGCGAAGCCGTCGGGGTCGCGGTAGGGGCCGTGCATCAGGTAGTTCAGCAGATGCAGCGCCACGTAGTTCAGCATCAGGCTGGTCAGGATCTCGCTGGCGTTGAAGCGCACCCGCAGGAAGGCGGGGATCGCCGCCCACAAGGCGCCGCCGGCCATGCCCGCGACGATCATCAGCGGCAGCAGCCACCAGCCGCCCTCGCCGTAGAAGGCCAGCGCCAGACCGCCGCCGGTGATGGCGCCGAGCGTGAGCTGCCCCTCGGCCCCGATGTTCCAGACGTTGGCGCGGAAGCCGATGGCCAGCCCGATGGCACAGAGCACCAGCGGGGTCGCCTTGACCGCCAACTCACCAAGGCCGCGCAGCGACAGCAGCGGCGCGATGAAGAAGGCGTGCAGCGCCTTCACCGGGTCGAAGCCCATGGCCCAAAACAGCAGGAAGCCGCTGGCGAGCGTAAGCGCGACCGCCAGCAGCGGCGTCGCGTAGACCATCGCGCGCGACGCCTCGCCGCGGGGTTCGAGACGGAGGAGGGTCATGAAAAGGCTCCGACGCACGTCGTCCCCTCTCCCGCCCCGGGAGAGGGTGGCCGCCGCAGGCGGCCGGGTGAGGGTGACGCAAGGATCAGGCGCTTTCTCCACGCCGGACCCTCACCCTTCCCGCGCGCGGCGCGGGCCCCTTCCCTCTCCCGGGACGGGAGAGGGGGCAAGTCGCGTTCACACCGCACGGTCCACCTCATCCTCGTCGGGCGGGTGGTTGAACAGGCCGCCCATCAGCAGGCCGATCTCCTCCACGCTGGTGTGGTGGGTGGGGCGGCTCTCCGACAAATGGCCGTGGAACAGCACGGCGATGCGGTCGCTCAGCACGAACAGCTCGTCCAGGTCCTGGCTGATCACCAGAACGGCGGCGCCCGCCCGCGCAAGGTCGATCAACGCCCGGTGGATCGCCGCCGCGGCACCCGCGTCCACGCCCCAGGTCGGCTGGCCGACCACCAGCAGGCGCGGCTTCTGCAGGATCTCGCGGCCGATGATGAATTTCTGGAGGTTGCCGCCCGACAGCGACCGCGCCTCCGCCCGGTGGCCGTGGGTGACCACGTTGAAGGCGCCGATGATCCGCTCGGCGTAGGAGCGTGCGCGCCCGAAATGGACCAGCCCGCTGCGCACCAGCGGCTCGCGGGCGTAGCCGGAGAGCAGCGCGTTCTCCGACAGGCTCAGCTCCGGCACGGCGCCGCGGCCCAGCCGCTCCTCCGGCACGAAGGCGAGACCGAGCAGGCGCCGCTCGCGCGGGCCGAGATGGCCGGCGGGCCGTCCCTCGATGGCGACCGATGCCGGGTCCGGCACCAGAGCCTCACCGCTCAGCGCGGCCATCAGCTCCGCCTGGCCGTTGCCGGCCACGCCGGCGATGCCCAGGATCTCGCCGGCCCGCACCTCGAAGGACACGTCCTTCAGGTTGGTGGCGAAGGGGTTGTCGGAGGTCGTGGAGAGGTGCCGCACCTGCAGCTTCGCCGCCCCGGCCTCGCCCTGCGGCAGCCGTTCCGGGGTCGACAGCTCGGTGCCGATCATCATCTCGGCGAGGCTGCGCGCGGTTTCCCTGCGCGGGTCGCAACTCCCAACGACGCGCCCGCCGCGCAGCACCGTGGCGGTGTCGCAGAGCGCGCGGATCTCCTCCAGCTTGTGGCTGATGTAGAGGATCGTGCAGCCCTCCGCCGCCAGACGGCGCAGCGTCTCGAACAGGCGGGTCGCCTCCTGCGGCGTCAGGACCGAGGTCGGCTCGTCCATGATCAGCAGCTTGGGGTCTTGGAGCAGGCAGCGCACGATCTCCACCCGCTGCCGCTCGCCGACCGACAGGTTGTGGACGTGGCGGCGCGGGTCCAGCGACAGGCCGTAGCGCTCCGACACCTCGGCGATGCGCGCCGACAGCGCGTCTATCGGGCCGGGCTGGTCGAGGCCGAGCGAAATGTTCTCGGCGACCGTCAGCGTGTCGAACAGGGAGAAATGCTGGAACACCATGCCGATGCCCAGCCGGCGGGCGCCCGCCGGGTCGGGAATGTGCGTGTCATGCCCGTTCCATTGGATCCGGCCGGCGTCGGCGTGCAGCACGCCGTAGATGATCTTCACCAGCGTCGATTTGCCCGCGCCGTTCTCGCCCAGCAGCGCGTGGATCTCCCCCGGCCGGAGGACGAGATCGACCTGATCGTTCGCCAGACAGCCCGGAAAGCGCTTGGTGATGCCGCGCAGTTCGAGCCGGTGCGGTGGGGATGACACGGATGGGGAATCCAAGGAGACGGACCGGGTAGGGGTGAAGTCGGCAGGGCATTGCCAAAGCCATGCCACTTTCGGAGAGTCTTGCCCGTCAAGGCTGTTCGCCGTCAACAGGGGAAGCGGTTGCCCAGCCTGCGGTCATTCGCCCCGTTTCCGCTGCCCGGGCAGCCCAACAAAGCGGCAGATGACCCAACAAATCAGCAGTTGCTTCGCACACGGACAGATGCCATGCCGCCGCACGGTTGACAAGAGGCCGCCGTCGTCATCAGCTATGGAAAGGGCCGCCATTTCCGGCGGCCTTTGCTTATGGAGCTTTTGGAATGAACCGCAAGTCGATGCTCGGCGATCCGCCGCCGATCCGAATCACCCCCCATGACCTTGGGCGTCTCGACGTCCTTCTCGCCCATCTCAGCCAGCCCGCCGGCGTCATCGACTTCCTCCAGCGCGAGGTCGACCGCGCCGATGTCGCGGATTCCTCCGACGGCGGCGGCACGCCCTTCGTCCGGCTCGGCAGCCGGGTCACCTTCGCGGACGACCGGGGCACGCGGCACACCGCCACACTCATCACACCGGACGAAGCGGCCCGGCGCCAGGACGGCATCTCGATCCTGACACCGGTGGGCGCCGCCCTGCTCGGCTTGTCCGAGGGGCAGTCCATCGCCTACGGCACGCTCGACGGCCGCACCAAGTCGGTGCAGGTCTTGCGGATCGAACCTCCGGCGGCCTGACGGCCCGCCTGAAGGACCGTCTGACGGTCCATCGACCACGGCTTGCACCGTGGCGCGTCCGCGGAAAAGGCGGACGCGCCATGCAAGGGCACAGACCTCGCCACCCTTGCCTCCCCTGCCCCCTTCGCCCAACTATCGGGGACTTGAACGGGACAATCGGAGCAAGGGCATGACGGCGGAACAGGCGGGCTACGCGATCCTGGAGGATCGGGGCGTCATCGCGGTCGCGGGCGAGGACCGGGCGGCCTTCCTGCAAGGGCTGGTGTCCAACGACGTGCGCCGCGTCGCCGCGGACCGCGCTGTCTACGCCTTGTTCCTGACCCCGCAGGGCAAATTCCTGCACGACTTCCGCATCGCCGAATCGGACGGCGCCCTTCTGCTCGACCCCGAGACGGAGCGGCGCGAGGAATTCCTGCGCCGCCTGAAAATGTACAAGCTGCGCTCCAAGATCACGCTGGAGGATCGGGCCGACGCCATGCTGGCCGTCGTCCTGTTCGGCGGCGACGCGCTTGCGCGGCTGGGTTTGCCGGAGGAGGCCGGGGCCGCAATCCCCTTCGCGGGCGGCGTCGCCTTCACCGACCCGCGCCTGCCGGCGCTGGGCGCCCGTGCCTTCCTGCCGCGCGAGGGCGCCGCGGCGGCGCTGGAAGCGGCGGGCTTCGTTCCGCGCGGTGCGGAGGACTACGACCGGCTGCGCCTTTCGCTCGGCGTCCCGGAGGGCAGCCGCGACCTCACCCCTGACAAGGCGCTGCCTCTGGAGAACGATCTGGACGACCTCAACGCCATCTCCTGGGACAAGGGCTGCTACATGGGGCAGGAGTTGACCGCCCGCACCAAGTACCGCGCCCTGATCAAGAAGAAGCTGTTCCCAGTGACGCTGGACGGCCCGCTGCCTGCCCCCGGCACGCCGGTGACGCTGGAGGGCAAGGAGGTCGGCGAGATCCGCAGCGGTTCCGGCTCCTCCGCCCTGGCTTTGTTGCGGCTGGAAGACCTCACCCGTGCGGGGCAAGACGGATTGGTCTTGACAGCCGGAGAGGCCACAGTCACGCCGGCAAAGCCAGTCTGGGCAAGCTTTTGAGTTCTTCGTCACTTTTATTCCCGAAACTTGCACGGACTAGCCGAAAGATTTTTTCGATTTTCCGCGTGACCATTCCCGCCGAGGCCCTGTTGTCGAACTGCCTTACCGAGACAAACCAAGGCACTCGACGACACGCCGAAACACGGAGAGGAGTGAGTTATGCGTAGGGAAATCATCGCGGCTGCGTCCGTCCTGGCGCTGATGACCGGCACGGCGATGGCGCAGACCACGTCGCCGACCACCGGCAGCCCCACCACCGGCGCCCCGACCGCGACCGAGATGAACAAAAGCGGCAGCGCCCCGGGCAGCGCCGCGACCGGCAGCGCCACGACCGGCAGTGCCTCGGGCCTGACCGGCGGCACGCTCGCCAGCGCCGAGAACATGATGGGCAAGAACGTCTACGGCTCCGACAACGAGAAGGTCGGCGAGGTCGAGGACATCATTCTCGACAGCAACGGCCAGGCCCGCCAGATCGTGATCTCCTCGGGCGGCTTCCTCGGCATCGGCGAGAAGCAGATCGCCGTGGACATCGGCAACGCCAACTGGGACGCCCAGCAGGAGCGCGTCCAGCTCTCGGGCATGACCCGCGATCAGGTGAAGGAGATGCCGGAGTTCGAGTACTCCGACACCACCACCTCGCTGAACCGCAACAAGGACAAGGCCGGCGACACGGTGAACGGCGCGGCGAGCCGCTCCTCCACCGGCACCTCCGGCACCATGACCGCCCCGGGCGGCGCCACCGGCACCCCGCCGGCCGCCCCGTCGGGCACCGGCCAGTAATCGCCGGTCCGGTCATGAAAAGCCCCCGCGGCCAAGCGCCGCGGGGGCTTTTCCCTGTTCGGAGTCGTGCTTACGGACGCGCGACGTGCCAGACGTTGTTGACGCCGTCACCGGTGGTGTCGCCCGGCTTGCCGTCCTTCGCCCAGCCGTAGAGCGGTTTGCCCTTGTAGGCCCACTGCATGGAGCCATCGTCGCGGGTGACGACGGAATAATCGCCCATCGCCTTGGCGCCCGCCGGAGCCATCAGCGGCGGCCAGTTGGTGGCGCACTGCCCGTTGCAGGCGGATTTGCCGCCCGAATCGCGGTCGAAGACGTAGAGCGTCATGCCCTTGCTGTCGGTCAGCACGGGGCCGCCGGCCGACTGGCCGGTCTTGGCGGGCATGGCGCCCTGTGCGAAGGCGGACGGCGCCACGAGGCCGAGCGCCAGCGCGGTCGCCGCGGCGGCGGTGAAACGGGTGAAGCGGTGCATGGACGGAACCTCCCTGTCGTGACGGGGCGGGTGATTGGACCCGGCCCTCACACACAGGACGCCCGTCGCGGCGCTTTATTCCGTCCCCACCCGATCGATGATCAGGCCCGCAGCAGATCGACGAAGCGGCGGCAGGCGGCGATGTCCACGCGCAGGGCGGCGCGGCGCTTGGTCGCTTCCGGGTCCTCGCCCCAAGCTTCGATCTGGAAGGTCTCGTCGAGCTGCGACACCTCGAATGCCTCCTCGGCGTCGATCCGTCCCTCGACCAGCGCCAGCGCGACGATCAGCGAGCCGCAGGAACCGGTCGCGGTCTGGAGCGCCGACAGCGTCCAGTCGTCGTAGGCCTCCACCGCGTTGCGCAGGGCGCGCAGCGCCTCGGGCGGCTGCGGCTTGGGCATCAGCCCGGCGTTGACGTGCAGCGGCGCGTCGTAGCGCAGCGTCGCCCAATCGAGCAGCGGCTGCCAGCGCTGCGCCTGCCGCTCCACCAGGTTCCGGGGATGCTCCGCGCGGTAGCAGAGGAGGTCCGTCTCCGCATAGGCGGCCACGCCGTCGACGATGGCGGCCCGACCCTTGCCGATCAGGTCCACCGCCGTGCTGGCGAGCTGCATCAGCGGCATGCTGTCCGGGGCGATGTCCTCGGGCTGCGCGTCCCATTCGGCGGCGACGGCCTGGGCCAGCGGCCAGCTCGCGAAGACCAGCGGCGCCTTGGCCGGGCTGCGGATCGGGCGGTTGTCCAGGCGCACCTCGAAGCCGCCGCCGGCGGCCTCGTCGACGGAGGCGGTCTTGTAGAAGCGCTTCATCAGGGTCCTTCGAATGCTCTCTTAACGGTGCAACAGGTCCAGCACGGCGCCGGCCACCTCGCGCCCGCGGTGGACGATGCGGTCGGCCCCGGCGCCCTCCAGCTCGGCCACCGCGTGATAGCCCCAGGAGACGCCGACCGACGCGACCCGCGCGTTGCGGGCCATCTGAATGTCGTAGGTGGTGTCGCCGATCACAACCGTCCGCGCCGCCTCCACCCCGGTGTCGGCCAGGGCGCGGTAGACCATGTCGGGGTGCGGCTTGCCGGGGCCGATGTCGCTGGTCTGGAGTGTGACGAAACGGTGCGCCAGCCCGTGATGGGCCAGCACGGCGTCCAGCCCACGGCGCGACTTGCCGGTCGCCACGCCGAGCAGAACGCCCGCCGCCTCAAGCGCGTCCAGCGTGTCGCGCAGGCCGGGAAACAGCGGCTCGTGCAGGTCGCCGCGGTGGCGCAGCGCCGCGAAGGCGTCCTTGTAGCTTTCCGCGACGGCCACATGGCGGTCGGTGTCCAGGTTCGGCAGCAGTTGCGACACCGCCTGCACCAGCGGCAGCCCGACCATGCGGCGCACCTCCAGCGGGTCCGGCTCGCCCAGCCCGTGGGCGGCCCAGGCGGTGGTCATGGCGTCGATGATGGCGAACTGGCTGTCCACCAGCGTGCCGTCGCAATCGAACAGGGCCAGCCGCAGGGGACGGGCATTCTCTGAGCTGCTCACGGGCATCGCCTCCGGGACGCGGGTCGTACCGGACTTATGCGGCTCGCATTGGGAAAGCGCAACTCACTTTGCCGGCTGCGACACCGAAGGGCGCCAATGGAGCAAATGGACCGCCCCGCCCAGCAGCAGGCCCCAGAAGGCCGAGCCCACCCCGGCGACGGACAGGCCGGAGGCGGTGACCAGCATGGTGACCAGCGCGGCTGTCCGGTTCGCCTCCACCTGCACGGCGCCCATCAGGGCGGCACCGAAGGCGCCGACCAGGGCCAGCCCGGCCACCGCCTCGATCAGGATCGGCGGGGAGCGGGTGACCATCACCGCCGTCACCCCGGCCAGCCCGGCGAACAGGATGTAGCCGATGCCGCCGACGAAGGCGGCCTGCCAGCGCCGCGCCGGGTTGGGGTCGGCGTCCGGGCTGGCGCAGAGCGCCGCGGTGATCGCCGCGAGGTTGATGGTGGGCGCGCCGCCCAGCGCCGTCAGGGCGGAGGCCGCCCCCGTCGCCAGGAAGATCGGGCGGGTCGGCGGCGCGTAGTTGTAGGTCGCCAGGACGGCGAGGCCGGGAATGTTCTGCGACGCCATGGTGACGACGAACAACGGCAGGGCGATGCCGACCATCGCTTCCCAGGTGAACACCGGCTGGACGAAGGTCACGCCCGGCCACAGCGCACCGGACAACACCGCCCCGCCGGCCAAACCGCCGGAAGAGTCCAGCGCCATCGCCCCCAGCGCCACCGCCACCGCGGCGGGCACGGCGTAGAGACGCGCCACCCGCCCCACCACCGCCCAGGTCGCCAGCACCAGCAGCGCCATTCCCGGCGCCTGCGACACCGCCAGGAAGGGGGCCAGGCACAGCTTCAGCAGGATGCCCGCCAGCATGCCGTTGGCCAGCGGCTTGGGAATCGCCGCGATCCAGCGGCCGAGCGGCGACCACAGCCCGGCCAGGATGATCAGGACTCCGGTCGCTATGAAGGCCCCCACCGCGGCGGGGAACCCGCCCTCCACCGCGCCGGTGGCGGCGAGCAGCGCCATGCCCGGCGTCGTCCAGGCGATGCTGATCGGCTTGCGCCGGTGCAGGCTGAGCCCCATCGCCGTCAGCCCCATGGCGAAGCCCAGCAGGACGAGGCCCGACACCACCTGCTCCGTGCTGGCACCCACGGCGGTCAGGCCATGGATCACCACCGCCACCGAGCTGGCATAGCCGACCAGGGCCGCCAGCAGGCCGGCGCCGACCGCGCGCAGGGAAAGCCCCGTCGAAAGGTCCGTCGCCGGGACGGTGTCGGAAGAGGACATGGCTTGGGACCCTCCATCGGGGGTGCAGGACGATGGGGAAGGTGATAGATTGGATCCAATATCCTGGCAAGGGGAGATCACGCATGGCGGTCAACGACGGGCTGTCGCGCCTCGTGGCGCGTGCGCGGCCGCGCCACCGCACCACCACGGAGTTCGTGGAGGCGACGCTGCGCGAGGCGATCCTGACCGGGGTCATCGCGCCGGGCACGCCCTTGCGGCAGGAGGAGCTGGCGGAAACCTTCGGGGTCAGCCGCATGCCGGTGCGCGAGGCGCTGCGCCAGTTGGAGGCGCGGGCGCTGGCCGAGTTCCACCCGCACCGCGGGGCGGTCGTCGCGGAAATCTCGGCGGCGGACGGCGCCGACATCGGGGCGATCCGCATGGCGCTGGAACCGATGGCGCTGCGCCTGTCGCTGCCCGGCCTGACGGCGGCGGACCTCGATCAGGCGGAAGAGTTGATCGCGGAGATGGATGGGGAGGCCGATCCGGGTCGCATGGGGGAGCTGAACCGGCGCTTCCACATGACGCTCTACGCGCGGGCCGGGCGGCCCCGTCTGCTGGCGCTGACGGAGCAGCATCTGCTGGCCGCCGACCGTTACCTGCGCTTCCAGTTCGCGGCGCTGGGCTATCTACCGCGGTCGCAGGACGAGCACCGCGCGCTGCTGGCGGCCTGCCGGGTGGGCGATGCGGACACGGCCTGCCGGCTCGTCACCGAGCATGTCGGACAGGCGGCGGAGCAGCTCACGGTGTTCCTGGAGGGCCGCGAGGCGGGGTGAGCCCCCCGCCTTACTCGACCCCCTCGAACGGGTCGCCCTTCAGGCTGGCGCTGAAGCCCAGATACTTCCAGGTCGTCAGCATGTGGTCGGGCAGCGGCGCCGTCACGTCGATCATCCGGTTGCCGCCGCGCGGGTGCGGCAGGATCAGCCGGCGGGCGTGCAGATGCAGCTTCTTCTGGATCTCTGCGCCCGGAAGATGGGCCCCCTGCCCGGCGTACTTGCCGTCGCCCAGGATCGGCGTGCCGATGGCGTTCATGTGGACGCGGAGCTGGTGGGTGCGGCCCGTGCGCGGCCACATGGCGACGAAAGCCGCCTGCTTGCCCAGGTTTTCCAGCACCGTGTAGTAGGTGACGGCGCGCTTGCCGTCGTCCTCGTCGCCAGCCACCCGCTCGCCCTGCGGCCCGCCTTCCTTGGCCAGCGCGAGGTCGATCTTGCCCTGGTAGGGCTTCGGCACGCCGACCGTGGCGGCCCAGTAGATCTTGCGCACGTCGCGGCCGCGGAACTGCTCCGTCAGCTTGGACGCCGCGAAGGTGTTGCGCGCCAGCAGCAGGACGCCCGAGGTGTCCTTGTCCAGCCGGTGCACCAGCTTCGGCCGCTCCTTCGCGTCGAAGCGCAGGGCGTCCAGCATGGCGTCGAGATGCTTGGTGGTGTTGGTGCCGCCCTGCACGGCGAGGCCCGCCGGCTTGTTCAGCGCGATGACGTCGCCGTCCTTGAAGAGAACCAGCGCCTGGAGCGCCGCGATGTCCTTGTCCGACATGGCCGGCTTCTTCGGCGCGGGTGCCGCGGCGGCGCCCTCCGGCTTGGCCCAGTCGGCCAGCGGCGGAATGCGGATGGACTGGCCGGCGGCGAGCCGGGTCGAGGTTTCCGCCCGCTTGCCGTCCACGCGGATCTGGCCGGTGCGCAGCAGCTTCTGCAGATAGCCGTGCCCCACGTCGGGGAAATGGCGCTTGAACCAGCGGTCGAGGCGAACGTCGGCCTCGTCGGACGTCACGGTCCGGGTTTCCACGCTGGGGGACTTGTTCTCACTCATCAAACGGGCACCGAAACAAGAGAACGCACGACCGCGAGGCCGGCAAAGAAACCCGCGATGGTCAGCACCATCGAGGCCAGGATGTAACCCGCCGCCGCCGGCAGGGCGTTCCGCTCCACCAGCAGCCCGACGTCGAGCGTGAAGGAGGAGAAAGTGGTAAATCCCCCCAGCACCCCGACCATCAGCAGCGCCCGCAGCTCCGGCGAGGGCGACCACACCAGCGCGGCCAGCTCCGCCAGCGCGCCCATGGTGAAGCAGCCCACGGCGTTCACGATCAGCGTCCCGTAGGGAAACTGCGTGCCCAGCCAATGGCCGACCGCCGTCATCAGAAGATAGCGCGCCATGGACCCGACGGCTCCACCGACGGCAACCGCGGCGAGCGTGGACGGTGATGCGATCACGGAACCTCCGGAACGGATGGGACGACGGGCATCCCGCGCGGATTAGAGCCAGAATTGCGGCGGCTTGTCACGTGCCGGGCGCAGCATCCTCTGGATTCCGGTCGCCCACGCCGAAGATCCAGCCCTCCTGCCGCCGCACCCGCGCGTCCATGGCCGGCGGACTCCACACCGCCTGCCGCTCGGCCAGCCAGCGCAGCCCCGCCGCCGAGACCAGGGCGTCCGCGTCATGGTCGGTCACCACTCCGGACAAGCCGGCGGGCGGCGCGCCGAGGACGGCCAGCGCGGCATCGGTCGCCGCCCCGTCGCGGATCTTGCGCAGCCCGAAGCCAGCGCGGATGAGGAACAGGCGCGGGTAGATCTCGCAGATGACGGTGCGGCCCGGACCCGGCGCGTCGAAGGGCCAGACCGCCACCCGGTCCGGCGCCGCCCGCTTCAGCGCCCGCAGCATGCGCATTCCGGCCAGACCGCCCTTCCCCACCTGCTTGGCGCCGATCAGCTTGTAAGGGCTCTGCGGGCTGCCGTAGCCGTCGGCGCGGCACACCCGCTCGGTCCGCCGGTGCGGATCGCGGTACCAGTCCGGCTGCGTCCCGGCGCGCCAGAAATCGGCGCCGTAGCCCGGGTGCGCCGCGAAGCCGCCCCCGGCGAAATCCGGTTCCGCCCCGGCCACCGCCTCCACCAGGTCCCAGAGGTCGAACGCCGTCGCCAAGTCGGGGTCGGGGAAGTAGCGCCCGGCCACATCGAAGGGCAGCGAGAAGGCGCAGTCGATCCCGACCAACGCCGGCCCGCGCTCCAGCCCGTCCAGCAGCCAGTCGAACACGGCGGTGCGCGACCATTGCCGCTCCGTGGGAGCGACGACCCGGGGCGGCCCCTCCGCACCGCATTCGGCCACGGCGATGCCGGCGTAGCGCTTGCCCGCGGCGCCCGACCAGTCGATGGCGATGAAGCGCCCCAAGTCCGGCAGCGCGGCCCCCGTCGTCATTCCTGATCGCCCCAATCCAATTTCACGATGCTGAAAGCGGAACGTCCGACAGTCAGCGCAGGATCATTGCACCGGAGTATCCCCATGCCCACCCTCAGGATTGCCGGACTGCTCATCGCCGGTTTGCTCTTGTCCATCGCCCCGGCATGGAGCGCTCCCTGCCTGGAAATCCAAAGCGTCCGGCTTTCCGCCGATCCCGAACGCAACATGGCGGAGGGCGGGCGTCTCGCGCGACACATTCTGGGCGCGGTGCCACCGCCCAAGGCCGGGCAGAGCGTCGGCACGCCGATGTTCGCCGACCGCCGGGCCTGGGACGTGGCATGGCAGGCCTTGACCAGTCATCCGGGACAACTGCTGTGTGGCGACGAGATCGGCAGCACCCAGTACGGCAAGACGCTGGGCGTTCAGGTCCCCTCGATGCTGTGCGAAGAGACCGACGGCGCGGGGCGCTGCGTTCGCGCGCGGCCCTTCACCAGTGAAACCGTGACCTATGTGTTCGAGGTTTCCGGTCCGCCGGAGGCGCCGGCCTGGATTCTGGGAACCGCCTACCCGAAGCCGTGAAACGCGGCTACTCGTCCCCGTCCGCGGCCTTGCGCTCGCGCAGGCGCCCCCAGTAGTCCTGGCGCTTCTTGATCTCGCGCTCGAATCCACGCTCCACCGGCTGGTAGAAGGCGCGCCGAGCCATGCCCTCCGGGAAGTAGTTCTGGCCGGAAAAGCCGTCCGCCGTGTCGTGGTCGTACTCGTAACCCTTGCCGTAACCGATCTGCTTCATCAGCTTGGTCGGGGCGTTCAGGATGTGCTTGGGCGGCATCAGGCTGCCGGTTTCCTTGGCGGCGCGCACCGCGCTCTTGTAGGCGGTGTAGCCGGCGTTCGACTTCGGCGCCGTCCCCAGATAGATGACCAGCTGGGCGATGGCCAGTTCCCCCTCCGGGCTGCCCAGCCGCTCGTAGGCCTCCCAGGCGGCGGTGGCCTGGGCGAGCGCGTTGGGGTCGGCCATGCCGATATCCTCCACCGCGAAGCGCGTCAGCCGGCGGGCGATGTAGCGCGGGTCCTCGCCACCCTCCAGCATGCGGGCGTACCAGTAGAGCGCCGCGTCGGTGTCCGACCCGCGCAGCGACTTGTGCAGCGCGCTGATGAGGTTGTAGTGCCCCTCCTGCGCCTTGTCGTAGAGCGGGGCGCGGCGCTGGATGGCGGTGGCGAGCGCGTTGTTGTCGAGAAGCGCGCCGTCCTCCGGCACCGGCAGGGCGAACAGCTCCTCGCAGAGGTTCAGGCAGAAGCGCCCGTCGCCGTCGGCCATCGCCTTCAGCGCCGCCCGCGCGTCCGGCGTCAGCGGCAGCGGGCGGCCCATCTCCGCCTCGGCCCGCGACAGCAGCTTTTCCAGCGCGGCGTCGTCCAGCCGGTTCAGCACGAAGACCTGGGCGCGGGACAGAAGCGCCGCGTTCAGCTCGAAGGACGGATTTTCGGTGGTGGCGCCGACCAGCGTGACGGTGCCGTCCTCCACATAGGGCAGGAAACCGTCCTGCTGGGAGCGGTTGAATCGGTGGATCTCGTCGATGAACAGCAGCGTGCCCTGCCCGGCCGCGCGCCGCGCCCGGGCGGCGTCGAACACCTTGCGCAGGTCGGCCACGCCGGAGAACACCGCCGACAGCGGCTCGAAATGCAGGTCGGTGGACAGGGCCAGCAGCCGCGCGATGGTTGTCTTGCCGCAGCCGGGCGGCCCCCACAGGATCATGGAGGCCAGCCGGCGCGCGGCGACCATGCGGCCCAGCGGGCCGTCGGGCTTCAGCAGATGCTCCTGCCCGACCACCTCGCCCAGGCTGCGCGGGCGCAGCCGGTCGGCCAGCGGGCGGGGGGCGCCCGCCTCGAACAGGCCGCCGGTGGCTCCGGAGTCGCCGCGTTTGCTCATCGCTGATCCACCGATCGCACCGGACCGGTCACTGGTTGGTGGGCGCGCCGCAGCGCTGGTAACACATGCGCAGCGAATGCTGGCAGTTGTCGGTCGGCGAGAAGATGCCGCCGCGGTCCGGACGGTCAAGCCCGCTCTGCGCGCGCGCGGCCACCGAGTCCATGCAGGAGTTGTTGCTGCGCTCGCACTGGGCGCGGCAGGAATCGTCGCTGCCGACACCGCCGTCCAGGCGGAGCGACGGGTCTTCGACCCCGCGGGCCGGGCGCGAGGCGGCCGGCGACCCGGCGGGAGCCGTTGTGGGGGCCGCGGTGGAGGCCGCCGGAGCACCGCCCACGGCGGCGCCGGACGAACGCCCCGGCGCGTCCGCGCAGGCGGCGAGCGCAACCAGGGCGAGGGCCAGCACCGGCCCCAGAATGAGTTTCGGACGGAACATCTCGGCTTTGACTCCCATTGTTCTTGCGTGACCCCGGACGTTGGCGGATGGTCCCCCGCATTGGACCATGCCGCGGGCTCGGCGCCCACTATGCCGGGAACGCAAGCGATAAGGGAATGCCTCAAATGAGTCCCAACAATCCCGGCCCGTCGCCGCGCCGCCGGACATCGACCACCGTCTTCGTGGCGCTGCTGATCGGCGGCCTGCTGCTGCTCGTCGTGCGCATGCTCGCCATGCCCACCGTCAGCGCCGGCGAGGTCGTGCTGCCCCTGCTGGCCGGCATCGGCATGGCGCTGGCCATCGGCGTGATGGTCATGCGCGACCGCCGCGAGCGCAACGCCCTGCCCCCGTCGGAGCGCAACCGCCAGGACCGCGGGATGCCGGATTGATTCTTGGTGGATGCGGGTGACGCGCGGGGCCGAGCCCCGCGCCGCTCACACGAATTTGAAGCTGAGCAATCCGCCGATGATGATGACCAGCAGAACGGTCGTCACCAGCATCAGCCGCTTCTCGATGATGTCGCGCACCTGCGGCCCGTAGAAGTGCAGCAGGATCGCGATCATGTAGAATCGCGAGAATCGCGCAACGATCGAGCACAGGATGAACACCGTCAGGTCGAGATGTGCGAACCCCGCGGTGATCGTCAGCAATTTGTAGGGTATGGGCGTGATGCCCTTGAGGATCAGGAACCAGGGGCCGAATTCGGCGAACATGTCCTGGAAGCGCTGGAACGACTCTTGCGCGTTGTAGAGGTCGATGATCAGCCGTCCGATGCTCTCGAACAGGTAGAACCCGACCGCGTAGCCGAACAGCCCGCCGATCAGCGAGGCCAGTGCGCAGATGTTGGTGTAGCGCCAGAGCTTCTTAGGCTCCGCCAGACACATCGGCACCAGCATGACGTCGGGCGGCAGAGGGAAGAAGGAGCTTTCCGCGAAGGAGACGGCGGACATCCACCAGACGGCGTCCTTGCGGGCGGAGAGCTTGAGAATCCGGTTGTAGAGAGGTTTCAGCATACCGCGCGCGCGGCGCCCTCCCGAAGTGACGGAACCCGAAAACCGGAAACCCTCCCTCCGGGGATGAACCCGAAGGGAGGGCCGGTCGGTCACCTATATCGTCGTCCGCGGCCCGGGGGCAACGGCGACGACAAGATTTCACGAAAGCTCAACCGTGGGCTCAGCCCTCGGCCTCGACCTCTTCCTTGATCTCCACCGGGCCCGAATCCTGGCCCTTGGCGGCGACGTCACGGTCGACCAGCTCGATCACGCCCATGGCGGCGGCATCGCCGTAGCGGAAGCCGGCCTTCAGGACGCGGCTGTAGCCACCCTGGCGGTCCTTGTAACGGTCGGCCAGGACGGTGAACAGCTTGGTCACCATCGCGTCGTCGCGCAGCTGCGCGAAGGCGAGACGGCGGTTGGCGAGGCCACCCTTCTTGCCGAGCGTGATCAGACGCTCGACGATCGGGCGCAGATCCTTAGCCTTCGGCAGGGTCGTCTTGATCTGCTCGTGCTTGATCAGCGCATTCGCCATGTTCGAGAACATGGCCTTGCGGTGGCTGGTGGTCTTGCTGAACTTACGTCCGGAAACGCCGTGACGCATGACGGTCCTCCTTCATGGCGTGGCCCCCCTCGGGGAGCCGGTGGTGAACCCGACCGCCCAGTTTTCGGCTGGTACGGCGCGGGGCGGGCCGGTTGATGGCCCTGGGAACACTTGCCCCCTCCCCGGCCCTCCCCCGCCTTCGGCAAGGGAGGGAGATCATCCCCTCCCCTGCGAAGCCGGGGAGGGTCAGGGAGGGGGCAATAAGGTGTGCGAGACTTAGTACGGCTCTTCCAGACGCTTGGCCAGCTCTTCGATGTTCTCGGGCGGCCAGTTCGGGATTTCCATACCGAGGTGCAGACCCATCTGGGCCAGCACTTCCTTGATCTCGTTCAGCGACTTGCGGCCGAAGTTCGGCGTGCGGAGCATCTCCGCCTCGGTCTTCTGCACCAGATCGCCGATGTAGACGATGTTGTCGTTCTTGAGGCAGTTGGCCGAACGGACCGACAGTTCCAGCTCGTCCACCTTGCGGAGCAGGTTCTTGTTGAACGGAACCTCCTCGTGCTTCTCCTCGGCGACCGCGTGGGTCGGCTCCTCGAAGTTGATGAACAGCTGCAGCTGGTCCTGGAGGATGCGGGCGGCCAAAGCCACCGCGTCGTCCGGCTTCACGGCGCCGTTGGTCTCGACGACCATCGACAGGCGGTCATAGTCGGTGACCTGCCCGACGCGGGCGTTGTCGACCTTGTAGGAGATCTTGCGGACCGGCGAGAACAGCGCGTCGACCGGGATCAGGCCGATCGGGGCGTCCTCCGGACGGTTCTGGCTGGCCGGGACATAGCCCTTGCCGGTCTCGACCGTCAGTTCCATGTTCAGGCGGGCGCCGTTGTCCAGCGTGCAGATCACGAGATCCGGGTCCATCACCTGGATGTCCGCGCCGGTCTCGATCATGCCGGCCTTCACCTCGCCGGGGCCTTCGGCGCGCAGGCGCATGCGCTTCGGGCCGTCACCGCCCATACGCAGACCCATCGACTTGATGTTGAGGACGATGTCGGTCACGTCCTCGCGCACGCCGGGGATCGACGAGAACTCGTGCAGCACGCCATCGATGTGGATCGCCGTGACGGCCGCACCCTGCAGCGAGGAGAGCAGCACGCGACGCAGCGCGTTGCCGAGCGTCAGACCGAAGCCACGCTCCAGCGGCTCGGCCACGACGGTCGCCGTGCGGTCGGCGTCGTCACCGGGCTGGATGTCCAGCTTGTTCGGCTTGATCAGTTCCTGCCAGTTCTTCTGAAGAGCCACGGTATTACCTCATGCCATCGGGGTGGACACACGTCCGCGGAGACCGGCCGTTCCCATCCGATGGCGCCGCGATGGCTGCGGCGCCTGTCCCGGAACGGCGGGTCCCCGCGGGTGCGGAGTAGCGATGCTTCTTAGACGCGACGCTTCTTCGGCGGACGGACGCCGTTGTGCGGGATCGGCGTGACGTCGCGGATCGAGGTGATCTGGAAGCCGATCGACTGCAGAGCGCGCAGCGCCGACTCACGCCCCGAACCCGGACCCTTCACCTCGACCTCGAGGGTCTTCATGCCGTGTTCCTGGGCCTTGCGGCCCGCGTCCTCGGCGGCGACCTGGGCGGCGTAGGGGGTCGACTTGCGCGAACCCTTGAAGCCCATCGTGCCCGACGACGACCAGGCGATGGTGTTGCCCTGCGCGTCGGTGATGGTGATCATCGTGTTGTTGAAGGAGGCGTTCACGTGAGCGACGCCGGCGGTGATGTTCTTGCGCTCGCGACGACGAAGACGCTGCGAAGCGGCTGAGGGCTTGGCCATGGTCCGTGCGTCCTCTTACTTCTTCTTGCCGGCGATCGGCTTGGCCGGACCCTTGCGGGTGCGGGCGTTCGTGTGGGTGCGCTGGCCGCGGACCGGCAGGCCCTTGCGGTGACGCAGGCCACGGTAGCAGGCCATGTCCATCAGACGCTTGATGTTCATGGCGACCGAACGGCGCAGGTCGCCTTCGACGCGGTAGTCGGCGTCGATGGTCTCGCGGATCTTGAGGATCTCGTCGTCCGTGAGCTGGTTCACACGGCGCTCCGCCGGGATCTCCAGCTTCGTGCAGATTTCCTTGGCCTTGAAGGGGCCGATGCCATGAATGTAGGTCAACGCAATCTCCACGCGCTTCTGCGCGGGGATGTTGACGCCAGCGATACGCGCCACGCCTGCTCTCCTCGATATCTCAACGGCAGCCCTCATGGGCCGCCTACACACCGATTGATCCCCGATCCGGACGCCGGGGCCCGAAGGCCGGACGGCAAAACACGGATACGGGACGCACAATGTCTCCCGCCGGGCCGGTTGGGCCGCGGGAGGGTGCGACTATAGAAAAAGCCGGAAATCTGTCAAGGCCGTTCTGCGGCGTTACCGTGCTTTTCCCGGTGCCCGACCATTGTGGGGAGGCGGACCGCGGTTGACAAGCCGGACGGCAGAACTTGAGATGAACGGCCCGCCCCGAACGGAACAATCCGAACGGCCCATATCAGAAGGCAGACCCATGACCCGCAAAGGCATCCCCTTCCGGCGCTTCCGCCTGACCAAGATCGTCGCCACGCTGGGGCCGGCCACCGCGACGCCGGAGATGATCCGCGCGCTGTTCGAGGCGGGCGTGGACGTCTTCCGCCTGAACTTCAGCCACGGCACGCACGAGGACCACGGCAAGCGCCTCGCCACGCTGCGCGCGCTGGAGGCGGAACTCGACCACCCCATCGCGGTGATGGCCGACCTCCAGGGGCCGAAACTGCGGCTGGGCACCTTCGCCGACGGTCCGGTCACCGTCGAACCGGGGCACCGCATCCGCCTCGACCTCTCCACCGAGCCGGGCGACGCGACCCGCGTCGGCCTGCCCCACCCGGAAATCTTCGCCGCGCTTGAGCCGGAGGCGGAGCTGCTGGTGGACGACGGCAAGGTCCGCCTGCGCGTCGTCGACTGCAGCCCCGACCACGCCGACTGCGTCGTGCTGTCCGGCAGCCGCTTGTCCGACCGCAAGGGCGTGAACGTTCCGGGCGTCGTCCTGCCGCTGACGCCGCTGACCCCGAAGGATCACGAGGATCTGGCCTTCGCGCTCGACCAGGGAGTGGACTGGGTGGCCTTGTCCTTCGTGCAGCGGCCGGAGGACGTGGCCGAGGCGCGCAAGCTGGTCGCCGGGCGGGCCGCCCTGCTGTCGAAGATGGAAAAACCGCAGGCCATCCAACACCTGGAACGCATCGTCGAGCTGTCGGACGGCGTCATGGTCGCTCGCGGCGACCTGGGCGTCGAGATGCCGGCGGAGGACGTGCCGAGCATCCAGAAGCGGATCATCCGCGAATCGCGCAAGGCCGGAAAGCCGGTGATCGTCGCCACCCAGATGCTCGAGTCGATGATCGGCGCCCCGGCGCCGACCCGCGCCGAGGCGTCGGACGTGGCGACCGCGGTCTATGACGGGGCGGACGCGGTGATGCTGTCGGCGGAGACCGCGGCGGGCACCTACCCCATCGAGGCGGTGTCGATGATGGACCGCATCGCCCGCCGGGTAGAGCAGGACCCGCTCTACCGCACCATCACCGACGCCCAGCACCCCGACCCCCAGCAGACCTCCACCGACGCCGTCACCGCGGCGGCGCGGCAGGTCGCCCACACAATCCAGGCCGCGGCCATCGTCACCTACACCACCAGCGGCTCCACCACCCTGCGCGCCGCCCGCGAGCGGCCGGAGGTGCCGATCATGTGCCTGACCTCAAGCCTGGAGACGGCGCGTCGGCTCCAGCTCGCCTACGGGGTGCACAGCGTGCACTCCGCCGACGTGGCCGACTTCAACGAGATGGTCCAGAAGGCCGCCCGCTGCGCCTACGAGGACGGGCTGGCGGTGGAGGGGCAGCGGCTGGTCATCACCGCCGGCGTGCCCTTCGGCACCCCCGGCAACACCAACATCCTGCGCATCGCCTGGGTGGATGCGCAGTAAGGGGAAAGCCGTCAGGCCGGCGGACGCTCTGCCGGCGCGACGCGGGGAAAGCGCAGGGTGAAGGCCGCGCCGCGGCCCGGCGCGCTGTCGAGCGCGATGCGGCCCCTCAACCGGCGGGTGGCGATGTTGTAGACGATGTTCAGCCCCAGCCCGCTGCCGCCCGTTCCGCGGCTGGTGGTGAAGAAGGGCTCGAACACCTTGCCATGGAGTTCGGACGGGATGCCGCGCCCGTCGTCGGCATAGACCAGTTCCACCTCGTCGCCCCCCACCGCGCGCGCGGCCACGCGCAGCGTCCCGTGCTGGCCCGGGGCGTAGCCGTGAATGATCGAGTTCATCACGAGGTTGGTCAGCACTTGGCTGAGCGCGCCGGGGTAGCCGTCGATCAGCAGATCCGCCGGGCAATCCACCTCCACGCCGTGGGCCGCCCGCTTGATGCGGACGCCCAGGCTGCGCAGCACCTCGTCGATGTAGTCGCGAAGGTCGAAGACGCGGCGCTCCTCGCTCGCCTGATCGACGGCGATCTGCTTGAAGCTCTGGATGAGTTGGGCGGCGCGGTCGATGTTCAGCAGCATCAGGTGCGCCGCCTCCCCCGCCATGTCGAGGAAGTCGGCGAAGTCGGGCCGGCGCAGCGTTCCCGCCTCGAAATCGCGCCGGATGACCCGGGTCCGTTCCGCCATCAGCGAGGCGCCGGTCAGGGCGATGCCGATGGGGGTGTTGATCTCATGCGCCACCCCGCCACCAGGGACCCCAGCGCCGCCATCTTCTCGGACTGGATCAGATGGGCCTGCGCCTCCTTCAGGTCATGGAGCGCGCGTTCGGCTTCCTCCCGCGCGGCGTGGGCGCGCTCCTCCGCATGGACGCGGTCCGACACGTCGGTGTGCGAACCGACGATGCGGAACAGCTCGCCGTCCGGACCAAGAACGCGGATGGCGCGGCTCAGCATATGAACCACGGTGCCGCGCTTGTGGCGGAAACGCAGGATGAACTGGCATTCGCCCATCGCGCCGTTGATAAGGTCGCGGGCCATCCGGGCCGACAACTCGCGATCCTCGGGCAGGATCAGCTCGGCCCAGCGGGCGGCGGTGTTGACCATCTCATCCTCGCCGTAGCCGAGCATTCCCCACCAGTAGGGCGACAGCCACAACTCCCCCGTGCGCACGTCCCATTGCCAGATCCCCTCGCGCGCCGCCCGGATCGCCAGTTCGAACAGCTCCCGGCTGGCGATGATCTCGCGCTCGGCGTTCCGCCGCTCGGTCACGTCGGTGTAGGTGACGACGAATCCGCCGTCGGGCAGAGGCCGGATCAGGCATTCCAGCACGTGACCGTCGGAACGGGTGCACTCCCAGGACCGCTCGTCCGGGGCGGGGCGGGCGGGAAGCGGCACCTCGAGGGCCGCGGACGGGCCGGTCCCGGACCCGGTCAGGGCGTCGGGGCACACGCTCTCCGGCCCAAAGGCCACCCCCTGCCCGACCCGCCGGGCAATGGCGGCGTAGGGCGTGTGATAGCTCAGGAATTCCGGCTCCACCCCCAGCAACTCCGTGACACGCCCGTTCCAGGCGACCAGCCGAAGCCCCCGGTCGAAGGCCATCACCCCCTGGCCCAGCCCGTTCAGGACCGCCCGGCTCTGGTCCCACTGGGCTTCGAGCGCCTGTTCGGTGCGCTTGCGGGCGGAGATGTCGCTGATGCAGGCGAGCATGGCGTCCTCGCCCCGGAACCGGAACCGCCGGGCGGAGACCATCGCCCAGAGATCGCTGCCGTCGGGCCGGCACAGCCGGGTCTCGAACCCATCCACGCCGCCCGCCCCGTCGCGCAGGGCGGCGAGGAGCCGTTCCCGCTCCGCCGGTTCGGTGTAGTAGGCCTTGGCGAAGCTGCGCCCGACCACGTCGTCGGGCGGCACCCCGAACAGCCGGCCGGCGGGCTGGTTGACCGCCATCACCAAGCCGTCGGACAGCCGGGTCACCACCAGGGGAACGGCAATGGCCTGCATGATCGCCCGCTCCGCCTCGCCGGCCCGGTCGCCCAGAAGGTCCTCCAGGCCGAAGAAGCCGGTGTCCTCCTGCAGGGCGCCGCCATCACCGGCAAGGGTCAGCACCAAGTCGCCGCCCTCGCCCTCCGCCGGAATCAGGAGTCTGCGTCCTTCACCCGGCGGAACCGCAAGCGCCACCGTCTCCCCGGCGCGCAACCGCTCCGCCGCCGCGGCAGCGTCCTCACGCAACGGAAGCGACGCCAGAAGGGCGTCGAGGCGATCCCCCGGACGACCGCCCAGCGACGCCCGGAACACGGCGTTGGCCCAGATCAGGCGCCCGTCGGCATCGAAGCGGGCAAGGCCGGCAGCGGCCATCCGCGAACACTCCCCTTCATTCCCCAGAATGACGCCCGCCGGATGAGACCGGTCGGGCGTTCCGAGTCCATCCGCTGCGAATTCATACAAAATGAATCTACACCAGTTTATCGCGGCTGCACCATGGCGCCTCCCGCATTCCTGTATGCGCACCCATGTTCTAGCCTCCGCCACCCCCGGCCCGGAAGGACCGACCGCCGCATGTCCGAGTTTGCCGCCTACGGCGGGCTGTTCCTCACCGCGTTCCTGGCCGCGACGATCTTTCCGGCCCAATCGGAAATCCTGCTGGTCGGCATGCACGCCACAGGCAACTACGACCATCTGGCGCTTCTGCTGTTCGCCACGGCGGGCAACGTGCTGGGGTCGGTGGTCAACTGGGCGCTCGGGCGCTACCTGATGCATTTCCAGGATCGCCGCTGGTTCCCGGTCCCCGCGTCCATGGTGGCGCGGGCCACCCGCTGGTACCAGCGCTTCGGGGTGTGGTCGCTGCTGCTGGCCTGGATGCCGGTCATCGGCGATCCGCTGACGCTGGTGGCCGGCATCCTGCGGGTGGACATCCGGATTTTCCTGCTGCTGGTCACCGCGGGCAAGGCGGCCCGCTACGCGGTGCTGGTCCTGGCCGTGTGAGCGTCCTACATTCACCCCATGGATGACCAGACCGCCCTTGCGGAGGACGCACCCGTCTGCGCTTCCCCCCTGCGGCGCCGGCTGTGGCTGGCGCTGGGATACGCCGCGGTCGGGCTGGGCATCGCGGGCACCGTGCTGCCGCTCCTGCCGACCACCCCGTTCCTTCTGCTGGCCGCCGGGGCCTTCGCCAAGAGCAGCCCCGCCCTGCGCGACCGGCTGTACCGCGACCCGCGCTTCGGCCCGCTGCTGCGCGACTGGCAGTCCGAAGGAGCGATCCCCCGCAAGGCGAAGGCGGCGGCGCTGATCGGCATGAGCGTGAGCTGGGCGATCGTAGCGCTGACCGCCAGCCGCCCGCTGGTTCCCGTCCTGGCCGGCACCTGCATGGCGGCGGTGGCCGTCTACATCGTCACCCGTCCGTCACCATCCCGGCCCGCACCACAAGATGCGGTGTCCGAAGGCACAGCGGCGGCGGACGGAAACGTTTCCGCATTGCGAAACGAAGCTTGAGCCAATCGGCCGATGGACGTATTACAGCCGGTAATCCCGGCCGGTCACCAGCGCCGCTGAAAAATCCTTATAATCCATAGGGATTTTTCAAATCCGTTCTCGTCTTGATCCCGATCAAGAAGCGCTCGGGTCCTGTCCGCTATTGTCCGGTCTTGCGTCCCTATCCGGAGCCAAGGCAGACGATATGCCAGACGGAAGCGCTGTCACGCCGGCGAAAATCCAGTTTTTCGAGAGCCAGAAGAAGATCCACCCGAAGGCCGTCTCCGGACGCTACCGGCGCTGGAAGACCATCCTGACCTGGGTGCTTCTGGCGGTCTTCTTCATCGCCCCCTGGATTCGCTGGGAACGCGGCCCCGACGCGCCGGCCCAGGCGGTGCTGTTCGACCTGACGACGCCGCGCTTCTTCATCTTCTGGATCGAGATCTGGCCGCAGGAAATCTACTACCTCACCGGCGTCCTGATCGTGGCGGCGCTGGGGCTGTTCCTGGCGACGGCGCTGGCCGGGCGCGTGTGGTGCGGCTTCACCTGCCCGCAGACGGTGTGGACCGACCTGTTCGTCTGGATCGAGCGCGCCTTCGAAGGCGACCGGGCGGAGCGCATCCGCCTGGACAAGGCCCCGTGGAGCGCGAAGAAGGTCCTGCGCAAGACCGGCAAGCACGCCGGCTGGCTGGCGCTGTCCGTCATCACCGGCTTCGGCTTCGTCGCCTTCTTCACCGACGCGCCGCGCTTGGCCGTCGATCTGCTGACCTTCAACGCGACCTATGAGGCGGCGGGCTTCTTCGCCCTGTTCGCGGGCATGACCTACGTCATGGCCGGCTGGACGCGCGAGCAGATGTGCTACTACATGTGCCCGTGGCCGCGCATCCAGACCGCCATGCTGGACGAGCACAGCCTCGTCGTCACCTACGACACGCTGCGCGGCGACACCCGCGGCCCGAAGCGCAAGTCGCAGAGCTGGGACGAGCGCCGGACCAAGGGCTTCGGCGATTGCATCGATTGCGGCCAGTGCGTGCAGGTCTGCCCGGTCGGCGTCGACATCCGCACCGGCGAGCAGGCGGATTGCATCAATTGCGGCCTGTGCGCGGACGCCTGCGACAACATCATGGTGTCGCAGGAGCTGCCGAAGGGCCTGATCCGCTTCGACAGCCTGGCCGCCCAGGACACCCGCGCCCAGGGCAAGACCTACCAGTGGCGGCTGATCCGCCCGCGCACCATCGTCTACGGCCTGCTGATGCTGGTGATCACCGGCGCCATGGCCTGGAGCTACGCGCTGCGCCCGCGGCTGGACATCGCCGTGCAGCGCGACCGCGCCCCGCTCTTCGTCACGCTGCAGGACGGCACCATCCGCAACGCCTACACCTTCAAGGTCTCCAACAAGACCCGCCAGGACCGTTCCTACACGCTGGCCGCCGCCGGCATCGCCGGTGCCGAGGTGAAGGTGGTGGGAGAGCGCGACGAGGACAGCGGCAGCGCGGTCAGCCACATCTCCGCCTCGCCGGACAGCGTGGCCACCTACCGCGTCTACGTCACGGTGCCGCGCGACTCCGTGCCGGACGCCTCCACCCCGGTCACCTTCCAGCTGACCGACACCAACAACGGCGACCGCGACAGCTACAAGAGCGTGTTCCTGGCGCCGGGCAGCAAGTAAGCCTGCCGGACATTCCATAAGGACCGCCGCCCATGACCTCCGCAAAGCCCGCCCGCATCGGCATCGTCACCGTGTCCGACCGGGCCAGCCAGGGCATCTACGAGGACAAGGGCGGCCCGGCCATCCGGGAGGAGCTGACGCGCATCGTCGCCTCCCCCTGGGAGCCGGTGGCCCGCGTCATCCCCGACGACCGCGAGGGCATCGCCGCCACCCTGATCGAGCTGGCCGACCGGGAGCGTTGCGACCTGATCGTCACCACCGGCGGCACCGGCCCCGCCCCGCGCGACGTGACGCCGGAGGCGACGGAGCAGGTCTGCGAAAAGATGATGCCCGGCTTCGGCGAGCTGATGCGGTCGGTCAGCCTGACCGTGGTGCCGACCGCCATCCTGTCGCGCCAGACCGCGGGAATCCGCGGCAGCAGCCTGATCGTGAACCTTCCGGGCAAGCCTTCCGCCATTCACGATTGCCTGATGGCGGTCTTTCCGGCAATTCCGTACTGCCTCGATCTGATCGGCGCGGCGCGCATCGACACTGACCCATTGGTCTGCAAGGCATTCCGCCCGAAGTCCTGAGCTTTTGCCTATACCCTTTTTGCGCGTGCGGAGAGGAATACCATACGCATGGCCATGTTGCCTTGCGGGAACCCGTGCTCACCTTTTTCGTTCGAGGGGAGCGGGGTCCCCGATCAAGGTGAGCCAGCCATGCTGTTCGATTTCGAGCCTTCGGGCATCAACGACACCTATCTGCGCCTGACCCGGCGCGGTGTTTCCTGCATCGTCGCTCCGGCCGGGGCGTGGAACGGGTTGCTTCGGGTCAACTACATCGTCGCCGGGTCGCCCGGCGGCGCCGATCCGCACATGATCTACCGCTCCCTGGACATCGGGTGGGACGACGGGCGCTTCTGCTGGAAGGGCCGCGCCGCCCCGGTCATGACCACCTCCGCCATGGTGGACATCCTTCAGGAACGCGGGCTCGTCACCAGTGGCGAGGCCGAGCGGCTGCTGTTCGGCATCAACAGCCCGGCGTCGGGCGGGTCGTCGGACGAGGCGCTGATCGCCCGCGCCATGCTTCTGGGCTGCACCTTCTCGCCGATCTACGAGGACGCGCCGCTGAGCAGCGGCCCGCCGCGCGTGGGCGGTTTCGCCCTGCGCACCCTGGCCGATCCCGGCGCCTTCGTGCTGACCGCCCGCGACGGCCTTCCCGTTCTGGACGCGCCCGCCCGCGACGCGCTGAAGCGCCTGATGGCCGAGAACGGCATCACGGTCTGACCGCGGCTTTTCTCCAACGTGCCAGATTTTTGTTTGGAGGGTTTCTGTTTGACGGCGGTCAAAGAAGGGTGACCGCCCCCGGCGCAGTGTGGCGGCATGACCGATGCCTCAAACGCGCGGGGAACGCCATGACCAGTTCCGTTGCCGACCAGCCCGACCGCTCGCCGGTCCCCCTGATCTTCGCCTATGGGTTCCGGCCCTTCTTCCTGCTCTCCGGCCTTGCCGCACCCGTCCTGCTGGCCGCCTGGATCGCCGTGCTGGCGACCGGGTCCTGGCCGGACGGCGCCGTCCCGGCGGCCTCCTGGCACGCGCACGAGATGCTGTTCGCCTTCGTGGTCGCCGCGGTGGCCGGTTTCCTGCTGACCGCGGTGCCGAGTTGGACGGGCACCAAGGCGCTGTCCGGCCTGCCGCTCGCCGGCCTGACGGCGCTGTGGCTGGCCGGGCGGGTGGCGCTGCTGCCCGTCCTCGGCGTGCCGCTTCCGGTTGCGGCCATCCTCGACCTCGCCTTCCTGCCGGCGCTCGGCGTGGCGCTGGCCGGGCCGCTGGTGGCGGCGGGCAAGATCCGCAACACCGCCTTCCTCGCCCTGCTGGGCCTGCTGACCGCCGCCAACCTGCTGTTCCATCTGGACTGGCTGGGCGTGCTGTCCGGCGGCACCGCGCTGGGTGAGACGCTGGCCATCGGCGTCGTGCTGATGATGATCGCGGTGATCGGCGGGCGCATCGTCCCGGCCTTCACCCGCAACGCCCTGCGGCTGCGCGGGCTGGACGGCACCGTCGTCTCCCGCCCCTGGGTGGAGAAGGTGACGCTCGTCTCGACCCTGCTGATGATCCCCGCCGACCTCGCCCTGCCGGGCACCGCCGTCGCCGGTCTGCTGGCGCTCGTCGCGGCGCTCGCCCACACCCTGCGGCTGGCCGGTTGGCAGCCGGCGAAGACGCTCGACCAGCCGATCCTGTGGGTGCTGCATCTCGGCTACGCCTGGGTGCCGGCGGCGCTGACGCTGAAGGCCGCGCATCTGCTGGGGGCGGGCGTGGAAAGCTCCGCCTGGATCCATGCCCTGACCGCGGGGGCCTTCGCCACGATGATCGTGGCGGTGATGACGCGGGCCTCGCTCGGCCACACCGGGCGGATGCTGGTGGTGACCCGCCCGACCGTGGCCGCCTACATCCTTCTGACCGCCGCCGCCCTGCTGCGGGTGCTGGCCCCCGAGTTGCCGGGCGGCCTCTACTGGACCGCCCTGGAAGGGGCCGGCGCTGCCTGGATCGCGGCCTTCGCCTGCTACCTCTACGTCTACGCGCCTATCCTGCTTGCCCCGCGGGCCGACGGCCGCCCCGGCTGAGACCCACCGGGCTGCAAAAGGCCCATCGCGCGTGGGCTGCGTTTCCCGATGAGGCTGGTGGCGAAGCGGCGCTGGAGGTCTTCCGGATCACGGAAGATCTCCGCGCAGCCGGCCTTGCGCAGATCCTGCTCCGCAAAGCCGCCGCACAGAACCCCCACCACGGTCAGGCCCGCCCGCCCCGCCGCCTTGGCATCCCAGGGGCTGTCGCCGACCACCACCGCCTCCTCCGCCGGCAGGCCAAGCCTCTCCAACGCCGCCTCGAAGATGTCCGGGTGCGGTTTCGACCGCTCCGCGTCGTCGGACGAGGTCTCCACATCCACCAAGTCCGTGATCTCCGCCGCGCGCTTATAACACTCCAGCTCGTCCCCCTTGGCGGAGGAGGCGAGCGCGATGCGCAGCCCCTCGGCGTGGAGATGCTGGAACAGGCCGCGCACCCGGCGGAAGCCGCGGACCTTCGGCATGTATTTGCGGGCGAACAGCTCGTGCCGGAAATGGTCCAGCTCGTCCTCGATGCGGTCCAGATCCTTCTCCGGCACGAAGACCGGCATCAGTTGGTCGCCGCCCTTGCCGATCTGGGAACGCACCGCGTCGAACTCCGCGTGGTAGCCGAAATGCCGGATCGCCTCCACCCAGGCGTGGGCGTGCAGGTCCACCGAGTCGACCAGGGTGCCGTCCACGTCGAAAATGACGGCCTTCAGAACGCCGCTCATCGCCGCCTCCTCAGCATGCTGCATGCGTGTTTTTTGGGGGTATTCCTTCTCGAACAGGTGGCGCCGCCCGGCGTTCCTCGGGCCGGTGTGCGGTGCGATAGAATTTGTCACATGGACCCGTCATAGCTGTGATCCGTTCACCCCCTACACAGATTGGGAAGAACGGACATGCCCAAGACGTTGAAGAGCTACGCCGCCCTCTTCGGTCGCGCCCGCCACGCCGTGAAGCGCTTCGGCCGCCGCCGCGCCCGCCGCGTCCCGATGGAGCATCTCGACCTCGGCCTGTTTCAGAGCGACATCCGGCTCTAACGCCACCCTTTCGGATGACTCCCTATCAACCAGAGGCGCCTCCTTCACGCCGCGCGATCGCGCTCCGCCATAGGACTCCCCCTCCGTCCTAGGCGGGCAAGCTGAATGTTTCCGCCGGGACCGGCGCGCTATCGTCGCGCCGTCCATCCAGCGGAGCGCCAGCCCCATGACCGCCACTTTTGAAACCGCCAGCGTCGAGACCGCCAGCTTCGAAGATCGGTATTTCTCCGGCGCCGCCCTCTACGGCGACGACTTCGACGCGGCCCGGATCGCCGGCTGGTACGGTGTCGAGGCGCGGGACCCGGCGGAGGAGTTTGCGCGGACCGCGCCCGAGAGGCCCGGCTACCGCTACGAATACCACGCGCTGAACCACCGCCACGCCTTCCGCTTCCTGGCCGGACGGCGCTTCCGGCAGGCGCTGGCCTTCGGCTGCGCCGCGGGGGACGACGTGGCGCCGATCGCCGGGCAGGTGGACCGCTTCCTCGCCGTGGAACCCATCGAGCGTTTCTGGCGGACCGACATCGCCGGCACCCCCGCCGAGTACCGCCGTCCCACGCTGGGCGGGCGCATCGACTGCGCGGACGGGGCGAACGACCTGACCGTCTGCTTGCACACGCTGCACCACATCCCAAACGCCGGCGCCCTGCTGGCCGAATTCGCCCGCGTCACCGCCCCCGGCGGGCTGTTCATCCTGCGCGAGCCGATCAGCACAATGGGCGACTGGCGCCAGCCCCGCCGCGGCCTGACCGCCAACGAGCGCGGCTTCCCCGTGGCGTGGCTGGAGGAGCGTTTCGCCCGGTTGGGCTTCACGGTGCGGCAGCGCCGTTTCTGCTCCTTCCCGCTGACCGAGCGGCTGGGGCCGCTGATGGGCGTTTCCCTGCCCTACGGCAACCCGCTGCTGGTGCGGCTGGACGAGGCGGCCTGCGCGCTGACGCGGTGGAACATCGCCTACCACCGCGACTCGGTCCGCAAGAAGTTCGCCCCCGGCGCCGTTTATTACGTGCTGGAGCGCAACGCCGTCACGACGACAACGCCAAAGCGTCCGTAAAGGTCGCCGCGTCGACGTTGCCGCCGCTCAGCACCACGGCGACGGTGCGGCCCGCCGCCGGCAGCTTGCCCGTCAGCACGGCGGCCAGCCCGACCGCCCCGCCCGGCTCAACCACCAGCTTCAGCACGGTGAAGGCGTAGGCCATGGCGGCCTTCACCTCGGCGTCGGTGACGGCGAGGCTGCCGGACAGCAGGTCCTTCATCACCGGGAAGGTCAGGGCGCCCGGCGTCGGGGTCAGCAGCGCGTCGCAGATGGAGCGTTGCCCGGCGGCGTTCTCCACCCGCTCCCCGGCGGCCAGCGAGCGCGCCACGTCGTCGAAGCCCGCCGGCTCCGCCGCCCACAGGCGGGCGTCGGGGAAGCTGTGGCGGACCGCCGTCGCGACCCCGGACATCAGCCCGCCGCCGCTGCACGGCGCGATCACGTCGTCGGGAACCGCGCCGATGGCCTGCGCCTGCGCCGCGATCTCCAACCCGACCGTGCCCTGCCCGGCCATGATCTGCGGGTGGTCGTAGGGCGGCACGGTGGCCGCACCCCGCTCCTCCGCAATGGCCGTGGCGATGGCTTCGCGGCTTTCGGTCCAGCGGTCGTAGAGCACGACCTCGGCGCCGTAGCCGCGGGTGTTGGCGATCTTCAGGGCCGGCGCGTCGCTGGGCATGACGATGACCGCGGGCATGCCGAGCAGCGCCGCTGCTGCGGCGACGCCCTGGGCGTGGTTGCCCGACGACCAGGCGACCACCCCGCCCCGGCGCTCCTCCGGCGTCAGTTGGGAGAGCCGGTTGAAGGCGCCGCGGAACTTGAAGGAGCCGCTGCGCTGCAGGACCTCCGGCTTCAGCAGGACGCGCCCGCCGACCCGCTCGTTCAGCAGGGCGTTCTCCAGCAGCGGCGTGCGCACGGCGAAGCCGTCCAGCCGCGCCGCGGCCTCCACGATGTCCTGGTGGCCGATGGCAAAGGAATTCGACGCGGGCATGGCTCAGCGGCCTCCGGAGACGTTGAGAAGGGCGCCGGTCACGTAGGACGCGGCGTCGGACAGCAGCCACAGCACCGTTTCGGCGACCTCGTCCGCCGTCCCGGCGCGCCCGGCGGGCGGGATCAAGGCGGGGTTGTCGAGCCGGTTGCCGATGCCGGGGATGATCTGGATGTCGGTGTCGATCAGGCCGGGCCGCACGCAGTTCACGCGGATGCCCTCCTTCGCCACCTCGCGGGCGAGGCCGACGGTCAGGCTGTCCACCGCGCCCTTGCTGGCCGCGTAGCCCACATACTCGTTGGGCGAGCCCAGCACGGCGGCGATGGAGCCGACATTGACGATGCTTCCCCCCTTCCCGCCGTGGCGGGTGGACATGCGGCGCACCGCCTCCCGCGCGCACAAGACCGCGCCGGTCACGTTGATGTCCAGCATACGGCGCAGGTCGTCCGGCGCGGCCTCGTCGAGCCGTCCGTAGGGGCCGATGATGCCGGCGTTGTTGACCAGCCCGGCGACGGGGCCGAAGCGGTCCACTGCCGCGTCGAACAGGGCGCGGATGTCATCCTCATGCGCCACGTCGCCCCGCACCGCCTGGGCCTGCCCGCCGGCCTCGCGGATCGCCGCCAGCGTGGCCTCGGCCGCCGCCGCGTTGCCAATGTAGGAGAAAGTGACGGCGTAGCCGCGTTGCGCGGCCATGCGGGCGACCGCCGCCCCGATGCCCCGGCTGCCCCCGGTGACAACCAGGGAGTTGTGTGTCGATGACATGATCCGTCAGCCCTCCTGCGGATTGCCGGCCAGCCGGTCGAAGACCCGGGCGAGCGCGCCGTCGCCCTCGCGCCCCAGCCCGACCGCGGCGGCCATGGTGAAGAGTTGCAGGGCGGAGGCGGCCAGCGGAGTCGGCACGGTCAGCCGCCGCGCGGCGTCCATTACGTTGCCCAGGTCCGCCCCGACGATGCCCAGCGGCCGTTGCGACGGGATGTGGAAGGGACCGGCGGCGAGGATCTCGGCCAGCCGCTGCGGATCGACCCCGGCGCGGACTCCGAAGGCCGTGGCCTCAGCCACCGCGGCGGCGTGGATGCCGGTCAGCATCTGCTCCACCGCCTTCACGGCGGAGCCCTGCCCGTGCTCGGTGCCGACGCGGTGCAGCGTGCCCGACGCGGCGGCGATCAGATCGGCCGCCCGCGCGAAGGCGTCCTCGGGGCCGGAGGCCATCACCACCATGCGCCCCTCCGCCGCCCGCACCGGGCCGCCGCCGACCGGCGCGTCGAGCATCAGCAGGTCCCGCTCGGCGAGGCGGCGGCCGATGGCAGCAGCCATATCCGGCGGGACGCTGGTGGAGAGGACGACCACGCCGCCCTTCGGCAAAGTGCCGGCCACGCCCTCGGCGCCGAACAGCACCTCCTCAGCCTGCTCCGCCGTGGCGACCAGGACGATGACGCGGTCCACCCGGCGCCCGACGTCGGCGGGCGATCCCGCGGCCTCCCCGCCATGGGTGACGAGGCTCATGCATTTGGCGGCGTCGAGGTCGCAGCCGACGACCCGGAAGCCGGCACGGAGCAGCGACAGCGCCACCCCCATGCCCATGGAGCCGAGCCCGACGACGCCCGCGCTGCGGACCGGTTCCAACGCGTCGCTCATGATCCCCCCTTGCGGGTTTGCCCGCCTCTCATGGCCCTCGGTGGAGGCCGTTGCCCAGGAGTGTCGGGGGTTGGGGCGGGAACCGTCAAGCCGTTGCGCAAGGCTTGGCGGTCAGCCGACCTGGGCGTGCGGAGCCGCCAAGTGCGCGATGCCCTCCAGATAGCGCCCCCCGTCGTAGATCAGCCCCAGCGGCTGGTAGCGCTCCAGCTTGTCCGTGCCGGTCAGGTGCAGCAGATCGATCGGCGTGTGGGGGTAGACGGGCGAGCGCCACAGCCCGTCCGCGCCGCGCACCGGCACGGCCATGCTGCACATCCAGTTGGCCGTCGCCGGCAGCAGCAGCGTGTTCCTCACTTGGAACATCACGATGTTGAGGACGATCTGCTCGCACAGGAAGTGGAAGGTGGTCCGCGTCGCGTCGCGCAGGCTGTCCCGGAACAGGTCCCAATGGGGCGCGTCGTGGGGAAGCCCGTAGAAGCCCAGATTGTAATAGGGCAGCGAACCGGCCAGCGCGGCGACCTCCTCCCCGAAGAAGCGCGTGATGAGCTTGGCGCGCTCCGCCACGGACTGGGCGTTGGCGGTGTGTGACGCCAGGAAGGGATAGGCCGCATCGGCCTCGGGGACGATCACGGCGTGCCCGCCGCGCACGCCCGCGACGGCGGCGTCCAGCGCGGCGGAATTCTGAACCCAGATGTCGGCGTCCAGATGCAGGTAGCATTGGAAACCGGGGAAGTAGTCGCGCAGGAACGGGCGGCAGAGCATCGCCTTCCAGAAGGGGATCTGCCGGTCGAGCTGCGCCACGAGCTGCAGGTGCGGCCAGACCACCAGATCGTCCCGCACCGGCGCGATGCGGTCGCAGAGCGGCGCCACATGATCGCGCTGCGCGGCGGTCAGCCCGACATCGATCAGGCAGACCCGATAGCGCCGGCGGTCCAGCGGGCGCAGCGACAGCAGAAGCCCGACCAGAAGCTCGAACACGCCACGGTCGGCGCAGATCACGACAGCGGTCTCGGCCTCGAACGGCAAGGTTTCCATGGAACGCGCCGATCTCAGTTGCACCCGGCGCACCATAGCGATGGCGCTGCGCGAAGACCAGGATCAGAGCGCCAAAAATCAGGGCGCCGAAGTCACGCCCTGATCCGCTTCGGCACGCGCAACAGCACCCACAACACCAGAAGATGCGCCGCCATCCAGGCCAGCGCCGCCGCAGGCATCAGCAGGTCCGGCGCCGTGCTGGCCGCGGCGACGCGCAGCGCGGCGGACAGCCCGACCAGAGCGATGGCGGCGGTGGCGGGCCGGGAGAAATCCGGCGGCAGAGCCTCCCGCTGCAGGGTTGCGCGCACCATCATGGAGGCGGCCAGCGTGCCCAGCGCACCCGCCCCGATGACGTGCCAGCCCGCCCCGCCGGTCAGCGGAGCCAGCCGCTCCACCCCCAGGAACAGCCAACCGAGCCCGAGCCAGCCGTAACCCAGATGCAGGCTCCACAGGTCCGGGCGCTTCAGCACGGCGACCGTCCGCCAGCGCGCCAGACGTGCCCAGGCGGTCACCCCGGCCAGCGCGGCGCCCGCCGCCCCGATCCAGGCCAGCGGGCCGGTCGTCACCCCGGCGGCCACGGTCAGGGCGGCCAGCACCGCCCCGGCGACACCCGCCCATTCCAGGCGCGGCTGCACCCGCTCGACCAGCGTCCCGCCCTGCCTGCGGACTTCTCCCGCCGTGGCCGACGGGATGATTCGCCCGCCCATCACCAGCATCAGGATGCCGACGAGATGCAGCGCGAACAAAGCGCCCGTCCGTCCGCCGTCGCCGCCCCACCAGACCAGCGCCTCGGCCAGCGCGAAGGCGCCGATCACCGGGCCGAACAGCTTGTTGTGGCCGCTCTTGGCGGCGCGCAGGAAGGGCACGCCGGCCACCACGAACAGCGCCACCGGATAGGCCAGCGCCAGCGGTGCCGCGATCTCCGGCGGAAGCCCGGCCAGCACCGCCAGCCGCCCGGCCAGCCACGCGGCGAAGGCGACGGTCAGCGCCATCCCGGACGGTCGCGTCAGCAGAAAGCCGCCGACCACCGCCAGCGCGTAGCCCATCAGCATCTCGTGGGCGTGCAGCGCCGGGGTCCAGCCGATGCCGAGCCAACCGAAATAACCGGCCACCCACAGCGGCACGCTGAGCGCCCCATAGAGCGCGGCGGCGGGGAAGAACAGGCGGTGCCCCCACGGACGCTGCGGGGGCGGCGGAACGAAGGCGCTCATGCGGCGATGACAGCAGAAGCGGTGGCAGAAGCGGCGGCGGCGGGGCGCAGATGCTCCTCGCCCCAGGCCTTCAGCGCCAGGATGATCGGCTCCAGACTCCGCCCGCGCGGCGACAGGCTGTATTCGACACGCGGCGGCACCTCCGCATAGACGGTGCGGACCAGCAGCCCGTCCGCCTCCAGTTCGCGGAGCTGGGTGGTCAGCATGCGCTGGGTGACGTTCGGCACGCGGCGGCGGATCTCGTTGAAGCGCAGCGTGCCGTCCAGCAGATGGTAGAGGATCAGCCCCTTCCACTTCCCGCCGATGAGGGCGAGCACGCCCTCCACCGGGCAGCCCGGCGAGCAGTCCAGGTTGGCGTGGGGAACGCGGGCCATGACGGTATCCTTTTCGACACTATGTGCGTTTCATGTGCATTCTTGCGCCCCGGTGCTGCAAGGCGCAAGTCTGTCGGCAGAGCACACCACGCCGCAACAAGCACCCAACAACAAGCAAAGGACTTCAGGCCATGCGCGCCGTCGCCTTCACCCAATCCCTGCCCATCGACGCCCCCGACGCCCTCATCGACGTCGAGCGTCCCCGCCCCGAGCCCCAGGGCCGCGACCTGCTGGTCGAGATCAAGGCCGTCTCGGTCAATCCCGTGGACACCAAGGTCCGCCGCAACATGCCGCCCGCACCGGGCGCCATGAAGGTGCTGGGCTGGGACGCCGCCGGTGTCGTGGTCGCCGCCGGGCCGCAGGCCACGCTGTTCAAGCCGGGCGACGCCGTCTTCTACGCCGGGGCCATCGACCGCGACGGCACCAACGCCGAGTTCCATCTGGTGGACGAGCGCATCGTCGGGCCGAAGCCGGCCAGCCTCGACTTCGCCCAGGCCGCGGCACTGCCCCTGACCAGCATCACCGCGTGGGAAGCCATGTTCGACCGGCTGGACGTGCGGCGCCCGGTGCCGGGGGCGGCGAACGCCATCCTGATCGTCGGCGGGGCCGGCGGCGTCGGCTCCATCGCCATCCAACTCGCCCGGCAGCTGACCGACCTGACGGTCATCGCCACCGCGTCCCGCAAGGAGACGCAGGCTTGGTGCCGGGACCTGGGCGCCCATCACGTCATCGACCACCGCAAGCCGCTGGCCGCCCAGGTGGAGACGCTGGGCATCGGCGCCCCGGCCTTCGTCTTCTCGACCAACGACACCGGCGCCCACCTGCCGGAGATCGCCGCCCTGATCGCCCCGCAGGGCCGCGTCGCGCTGATCGACGATCCGGCGGGGCTGGACGTCATGGTGCTGAAGCGCAAGAGCGTGTCGCTGCATTGGGAGTTCATGTTCACCCGGCCCGTGTTCGGCACCGCCGACATCGACGCCCAGCACGCGTTGCTCAGCGAGGTGTCGCGCCTCGTCGACGCCGGCACCGTCCGCACGACGCTGGCCGAGACGTTCGGCACCATCAACGCCGCCAACCTGACGCGCGCCCACGCCCTGCTCGAAAGCGGGCGGGCCAAGGGCAAGATCGTGCTGGCCGGCTTCTGATCCGCGCCTTGCCTTTTGGGCGGGGGACGGTCAGTCTCCCGTCCCAAGGGAGCGGAGCGGAGAAGCGGAAATGGCCGGGGTGAAGTGGCTCGGATGCCGGAAGCGGGCCGGCGAGACCGGTGCGTCTTGGGCGGCGCCATGACCCGCCTGCGCATCCGCATCGACTTCGACACCGGCGGCTCGGTCGGGCCGGGCAAGATCATGCTGCTGGAGCGGATCCGGGAGACCGGTTCCATCTCCGCCGCGGCGCGGACCCTGGACATGTCCTACCGCCGCGCCTGGCTGCTGGTCGACGACCTCAACCGCATCTTTGCCGAGCCGGTGGTTTCCGCCGCGGTGGGCGGCAAGCACGGCGGCGGAACCGCGCTGACCGCCTTCGGCGAACGGGTGATCGAGCATTACCGCGCGGTCGAGCGCGACGCCTTCGCCGCCACCACCCCGCGGCTGGAGGCGCTGGAGGGGATGCTCAACGCCGGGTACGGCACGGGAAGCGACCCGGCGGACGATGGGAGCTTCTCCGGCGATCCCGGGCTGAAGCCCGGCTGCAAGCCGGCCTGACGGTTCTTCCGGAACGGCGGAGCGATCGCCGTTGATTCCCCCTCTCCCGCCCCAGGAGAGGATGGCGCTGAAAGCGCCGGGTGAGGGCCGCACAAGGATCAAGGCACCGATTCTCGACGGCACCCTCACCTTTCCCACGCTTTGCGTGGGTCCCTTCCCTCTCCCGGGGCGGGAGAGGGACCATCAAGCGGCTTGGCCCTGAACGGAACGGCGAGAGGGGTTGGGGCGGCGGGGGAGCCGTGGTATGGGAAGGCGGATTTTCCACCGCCCTTTCCCGCATCGCTCACGCCAAGGATTTCCGCCATGCGCCCGGTCAAGATCGCCCCGTCCATCCTCTCCGCCGATTTCGCCCGGCTGGGCGAGGAAGTGCGCGCCATCGATGCTGCGGGCGCCGACTACATCCACATCGACGTGATGGACGGCCATTTCGTCCCCAACATCACCATCGGCCCGGCGGTGGTGAAGGCGCTGCGCCCGCACACGGCGAAGCCCTTCGACGTGCATCTGATGATCGCCCCGGTGGACCCCTACATCGCCGCCTTCGCGGACGCCGGCGCCGACATCATCACCGTCCATGCGGAGGCCGGCGCGCACGTCCATCGCACCATCCAGCTCATCAAGTCGCTGGGCAAGAAGGCCGGCCTGTCGCTGAACCCGGCCACCCCGCTGGAGGCCGTCGATTATCTGCTGGAAGACCTCGATCTGGTTCTGGTCATGACGGTCAACCCGGGCTTCGGCGGGCAGAGCTTCATCGCCAACCAGCTTCCCAAGATCCATGAGCTGCGCCGCCGCATCGACGCGCTGGGCAAGCCCATCGACCTCCAGGTCGATGGCGGAATCAACGGCGAGACCGCCCGCATCGCCATCGAGGCGGGCGCCGACGTTCTGGTCGCCGGAACCGCCACCTTCACCGGCGGGCCGGACCGCTACGCCGCCAACATGCGCGCCCTGCGGAGCTGATCTCCGGCCCTGCCCTCTCCCTCCCGGCCATGCTCCAGGTGGGTTTATCCGCAAGAGGGTCCTCCTTCGGGCAGAACCAAACGCCGTTCTGGGCGTTATGGCTGCGTGGGATCGAGGACATCGATACTGGAGGGAGAGAGGTTATGGGTATTCTGTGGACGATCATCATCGGCTTCCTGGCCGGCATCGTCGCCAAGTTCCTGATGCCGGGCCGTGATCCGGGCGGCTTCATCATCACCACGCTGCTCGGCATCGCGGGTGCCTTCGTCGCCACTTATCTGGGCGAGGCCGTTGGCTGGTACCGGGCGGGCGAAGGGGCCGGCTTCATCGGCGCCATCGTCGGCGCCATCATCATCCTGGCCATCTACCGCATGATCGCCGGGCGCCGGACCACCGTCTGAGACAGCGGCACACCACACCGCACACGCAAAGGGCGGCCCGACGGGGCCGCCCTTTCGCTTTTCCATCCGGACCGCAGATCACCGGACCACAGTCGTTACGCCAGGGCCACCGGGCTCGGCATGAAGACCGCGCGCGAGATCGCCGCCTGGATCGCCTCGTTGGTGAAGGGCTTGCGGACAATCTGGCCGAGATGGCGGGCGTCCGCCTCCTCCAGGTCGCCGTCGAAGGCCGTGACAAAAATGGTCCGCATGGCGCGCTTCTGGCGCAGCCGGCGGGCGACCTCGACCCCGCTGCCGCCATCGGCCAGCCGGACGTCGAGCAGGGCCAGCGTCGGCTTCTCGGCCTCCAGCAGTTCCAGGGCCTCCTGCTCGTTGTTGGCGGTCCCGCAGACGACATGGCCCATGTCTGTGACCAGCGAGCCGATCTCCATCGCCAGGATCGGGTTGTCCTCGACCACCAGCACCCGCTGGGTCAGCGCGTTGCGCACCTTGTCGCGGGCGATGGTCAGCCGGTCCTGGCCCTCCGGCGCGGGGATCTGCAGCACCTGGGCGGCTTCGGGAACCGTCAGCCCCTCCAGCGTGATCAGCAGATACATGCGCCGCTCGCCTTCCGGCAGGGACGCCAGCGCCCGTTCGATGGGGTGCGGCGACGGGGTCGGCAGCCCGCCCCCGTCCTCGTCGAACAGCAGATTCAGCAGGGCGTAGAGCGGTACCCGCGCCCCGGCTTCCAGCCCGAAACGGGACGGGGCCATCACGGCGACCTCGACGCAGCGCGTCACGAGATCGTCACCGCGTTCGGTCGCTCCAGTCAGCGCGCGCGCGTAGCGGCGCAGGTAGGGGAGATGATCGTAAAGCTGGCGTGCGTAGACTCGCATGACCCGTTCTTCCGCGCCGGTGGGTGGGTCCGTCCGGCCTTCGGCACCGAAGGGCGCTGGCCGGTCGGCTTGATTCATAACTTGTTAACACTCTGAAACACTATCACGCCCCCCAAGGAGGGCGAACCGAAAAAAAGGCCGAGTCCCCCTTCCCCCGTTGGCAGAGGCCACATGGCCGAGCCGCATCGCTGGGCCTACCGCGCCTGCTCCCGCTGCTGGCGCGACCGCCACTGCCAGGGCTTCTCCACCTGCCCCGCCCACAGGCCCAGCCGGCGGCTCTGCGCGAAGGCCTCGCTGGAGGCGTAGGCCGGCGACAGGCTGCGGTAGGCGAAGGCCCAGCCGCGCGCCACCATGGCCGCCCCCAGATCGACGCCGAGCACCCGGCATTCGCCCAATTGCTGGCCATTGCGGTCGCGTTCGGCGATGGTGCAGGTCACCTCCTGGTCCTTGATCAGGCTGGCCAGCACCGCGGTGGCGATGCGGAAGCAGTCCAGCTCATGCCCGTAACGGTTCCGGCATTTCTGCCCGACGTCCGGGGCGTCGATCCCCATCAGGCGAACCGGCGTGCCCTTGATGGACAAGGTATCGCCCTCCATGGCGACACCCTGTCCTTTTAACGTTTCATTGGGGGTGTTGGCGACCTTGCCTTTGGTCGTCCCTCCCTGGGCATACGCCGTTCCGGTTGAACACAGGACGAGAAGCGCCACCAAAGGAGCGAGCCACTCAGAACAAGGTCGGCGCGTCATCGGGCGGTGCATCGTCCAAGGGAGCCGCGCACGCCTCGTCGTCGTTGCGCACGTTGTTGACGCGCGGTCCCACCGGGTGGGCCTCCAGCAGCGCGTCGGGTGCCGGCTTCAGCAGCCCTTCCAGCACCGGCAGCGGGGCGGCGGGGTCCAGCCACAGGTCCCAATTCGTCTCGTCGAGGATCACCGGCATGCGCTCGTGCAGCGGCTTCAGCACCGCGTTCGCCGTGGTGGTGACGATGGTCAGCGTCTCCAGGGGCTCCGCAGGGGCCGGGCCGCCCTTCGGGCCGTTCCAGCGCTCCCACAGGCCGGCGAAGGCGAAGGGCGCGCGGTCGCGGCGGCGGATGGCGTAGCCCTGCTTGCGCTTGCCCTCCGCCTTCCACTCATAGAATCCGTCCACGGGAACCAGGCAGCGCCGCTTGCGGAACGCCTCCCGGAAGGACGGCTTCTCGGCCAGCGTCTCCCCACGCGCGTTGATCAGCCGCGCCCCGATGGACGGCTCGTCCGCCCAGAAGGGCACAAGGCCCCAGCGCAGGCTGACCAGATGGCGCCCATCCTCCTCCCGCCGCACGGCGGGCACCGGCTGGGTGGGGGCCACGTTCCAGCGGGGCTGGAGGTTCGGCAGTTCGGGGAAGCCGAACAGCCGCTGAACCTCCGCGGCCGGCGTGGCGAGTATCATGCGTCCGCACATGGCCTAAGAATAGGTGGCCCGGCGCCCCCACGCCACCGCCGGCTTATGCCCAACCGAGGGTTTTCGCCGGCCAAGGCTCCGCCTATCTTCTCCGGGTGTCTCTCCACGCGATAGGAAAGCCCCGCCCCATGATGAAGTTCGGCATCGGCCAGCCGGTCCCCCGCACCGAAGACGCGCGCCTGCTGACCGGCGGCGGGCGCTACACCGACGACGTGTCGCTTCCCGGCCAGACCCACGCGGTCTTCGTGCGCTCCCCCCACGCCCACGCCGACATCCGCGGCATCGACGCGGCGGAGGCGGCGGCGCAGCCGGGGGTGCTCGGCGTCTTCACCGTCGCCGACCTGGAGGCGGACGGCGTCCAGCCGATCCCCTGCGCCGCAGCGCTGACCCAACGCGACGGCTCCCCCTACGTCGCCCCGCCCCGCCCGGCGCTGGCCAAGGGACGCGTGCGCCACGTCGGCGATCCGGTCGCCGTGGTGGTGGCCGAAACGCTGGACGCCGCCCGCGACGCGGCGGAGCTGGTGATGGTCGATTACGACGACCGGCCCGCCATCGCCGGCACGGCCGAGGCGCTGGAGGCGGGCCGACCGCAGGTGTGGGACGAGGCGCCGGGCAACCTCTGCTTCGACTGGGAACAGGGCGAGGAGGCGGCGGTGGAGTCGGCGATTGCCAAGGCCGCCCGCGTGGTGGAGTTGGAGATCGTCAACAACCGCGTCGTCGCCAACCCGATGGAGGGCCGTGCCTGCCTCGCCGCGGTGGAGGCGGAGACCGGGCGGCTGGTCATTTACGTCACCAGCCAGGGCGTGCATGGGCTACGCAAGCAGTTCGCCCAGCTCTTCGGCCTGCCGGAGGAGAAATTCCGCGTCATCACCACCGACGTCGGCGGCGGCTTCGGCATGAAGCTGTTCAACTACCCGGAATACATGGTCTGCCTGTTCGCCGCGCGCCGCCTGAACCGGCCGGTGAAATGGGCGGCGGAGCGGACCGAGGGCTTCCTCAGCGACGACCACGGGCGCGACCATGTCAGCCGCGCCCGGCTGGCGCTGGACGGCGACGGGCGCTTCCTCGGGCTGCGGGTGGACACCGTCGCCAACCTGGGGGCCTACCTGTCGAACTATGGCCCCTTCATCCCGACCGACGCCGGGTCGGCGATGCTTGTCGGCTCCTACACCACCCCGGCGGTCTATGTGCGGGTGAAGGGCGTCTTCACCAACACCCAGCCGGTGGACGCCTACCGCGGCGCCGGCCGGCCGGAGGCGGCCTATCTGCTGGAGCGGCTGATCGACCATGCCGGGCGCGTCACCGGCCTCGGCCCGGCGGAGATCCGGCGGCGCAACTTCATCCCGCCCGCCGCCATGCCCTACGCCACGCCAATGGGCCAGACCTACGACACCGGCGAGTTCGAGCAGAATCTGCGCGACGGGCTGGAGCTGTCCGACCACGCCGGCCTGCCCGCCCGCAAGGCGGCGGCGAAGGCGCGCGGGAAGCTGCGCGGGGCCGGGATCGCCACTTACATCGAGGCCTGCGCGGGCGGCGGCGCGGAGCAGGCGACGGTGCAGGTCAACGGCGACGGGCGCATCATCCTGATGATCGGCACCCAGACCAACGGCCAGGGCCACGAGACCGCCTACAAGCAGATCATCGCCGACCGGCTGGGCGTCCCGCCGGAGGATGTTGAGGTGATCCAGGGCGACACCGACCGCGTGTCCTGGGGAGCCGGCACCGGCGGTTCCCGCTCCGTCCCGGTGGGCGGGGCGGCGCTGGCCGAGGGTGCCGCGCGCGTGGTGACCAAGGCGACCGAGGTCGCCGCCGACCTGCTGGAGACCGCCGCAGTGGACGTCGAGTTCGTCGAGGGCCGTTTCAGCGTCGTCGGCACCGACCGCAGCGTCTCCTTCAAGGAGGTGGCCGCCAAAGCCGCCGCGCAAGGTCCCATCGCCTTCACCGAGGTCGCCCGTTGGACCCCACCGGCCAACACCTTCCCCAACGGCTGCCATATCGCGGAGGTCGAGGTCGATCCCGACACCGGGGTGGTCGAGGTCGTCGGCTACACCGTCGTGGACGATTTCGGCACGGTGGTGAACCCCTTGCTGGTCATGGGACAGGTCCATGGCGGCGTCGCCCAGGGCATCGGGCAGGCGCTCCAGGAGCGGGTGGTGTTCGACCCGGACAGCGGCCAGCTGCTCAGCGGCTCCTTCATGGACTACCAGATGCCGCGCGCGGTGGACGTGCCGGACATCCGCATCAAGCTGAACTGCGTGCCCAGCACCACCAACGCGCTGGGCATGAAGGGCGCCGGCGAGGCCGGAGCCATCGGGGCTCCGCCCGCGGTCATCAATGCCCTGGTGGACGCGCTGTCGGACTATGGAATCGAGCACATCGACATGCCGGCGACCCCGCTGTCCGTATGGACCGCGATCCAGACGCGTAGTAAAGCCGCTGCGGAATGATGAAGAACGGAGTAACGACGTCATAGGCCCTATTTCCAGACCCGATGTCACAGCTTGCATCGAATAAATTTGAGACAATATACGTGTTATAATGAATTAACATAGAATCACCCCACGAAAGAAACGGGCATGACGGCGGAGCGGATCAAGGGCGGCGGGTGCGGCGGGCAGTGCACCGAGGGATTGGGGTTCGACTTCACCATGGCCTTCCAGCCGATCGTCGATGTCGGCGGCGGCGGACGGCCGTGGGCGCACGAGGCGCTGGTGCGCGGCCTCGACGGCCAGGGGGCCGGCTGGGTGCTGGGCCAGGTGACCGAGGCCAACCGCTACGCCTTCGACCAGGCCTGTCGGGTCAAGGCCATCGAGCTGGCCGCCAGCCTCGGCATGGGCCAGCAGCCTGACACCCGGCTGTCGATCAACTTCCTGCCCAACGCCGTCTATCAGCCCGAAGCCTGCATCCGCGCCACGCTCGCCGCCGCCAAGCGCACCGGCTTCCCGCCGGAGCGCATCATCTTCGAGGTGACGGAGAACGAGCGGGTCGTCGACGGCGCCCATCTGAAGTCGATCTTCACCGAATACAAGCGCCAGGGCTTCCACACCGCCATCGACGATTTCGGATCGGGCTATTCCGGCCTGAACCTGCTCGCCGAGTTCCAGCCGGACATCATCAAGCTGGACATGGAACTGACCCGCTCCATCGACACCGACCGCGCCCGCCGCAGCATCGTCAGCGCCATCCTCACCGTGTGCCGCGACCTCGGCATCACCCCGGTGGCCGAGGGCATCGAAACGCCCGGCGAGGCGAAGGCGCTGCGCGATCTGGGGATCACGCTGATGCAGGGCTATCTGTTCGCCCGTCCGGCGGTGGAAACGCTGGTGGCGACGCCCGCCATGGACTTCGAATTGGCGGTGGCCTGAGCGGACTACAGCATCCGCGGGCGGCGCACCGTCCGCGGCCGGGGGGCGGCGTAACGGCCCCTTTGCTCGGTCGCGAGGGTCAGCGCCTCGTGCGCGATCAGGCGGCGGTAGTCACCGTCGACCCGCGAGAACATGGCGAAGGCGAATTTGACCGCGTCGGGGGTGGGGCTGGTGGCGGCCTCGCGGAGCGCGTTGCGCAGCATGCGCAGTTCCAGCACGCCTTTGACGCAAATGCGCTCGACCGCCTGAGCCAGGATGTCGATCGAACACAGGGACGCCTCGTCATCGAGTCGGTACTGCACCCGTCCCCGCCAGGAAGAACCGTCACGGACCGGCGCGGTTCTAACTTGGGCTGGGCGGGAATGCCAGCGTTTCGGTGGGGTGGTGGGGTGGGGAGTGGTTGCTACGAGCCCCCCTCCCGACCTCCCCCCGCTGCGCAGGGGGAGGAGTTAAGCCCTCCCCTGCAAAGCGGGGGAGGGTTTGGGTGGGGGCCCTACGCTCCCCCCTTCTCACCGCCCCGGCGGGCGGATGCGCCAGATCGCCGCCGGGTTCTGCTGCGGGTCCAGCCAGACGTGCTGGAACTTGCCGATCCAGGTGAAGCGCTGGCCGGTGAACAGATCCTCCACCTGGACATGCGCGCCGTCGTCCAGCCCCAGTTCCCACAACGGAACTTCGATGGTGCCGCCATGGCCGTTGTGCGGGTCGAGGTTCACCGCGATCAGGATCACGTTGTCCTTGCTCTCCGTCATCTTGCCGTAGAGCAGGATGTTGTCGTCATAGGCGTTGTAGAACTTCAGGTTCGTGAACTTATGAAGCGCCGGGTTCTCCGCACGGATCCTGTTCAGCCGCGTAACGTAATCGACGATGTTGCCGGGCTTGTTCCAATCCCAGTGCCGGATCTCGTATTTTTCGGAGTGGTTGTACTCCTCCTTGCCCGGATAGGGGTCGGCCTCGCAGACGAAATACGGGGCATAGAGGCCGTAGACACCCGACAAGGTCCCGGCCAGCACGGCACGCATCATGTGGGCGGGCCGCCCGCCATGGACCAGGATCGGCGGCAGGATGTCCGGCGTGTTGGCGAAGAAGTTGGGCTGCATGTAGTCCTTGGACTCGCCCTGGGTCAGCTCCGTCAGATACTCGGTCAGCTCCGCCTTGGTGTTGCGCCACGTGAAGTAGCTGTAGGACTGGGTGAAGCCGATCTTCGCCAGCCGCCGCATCAGCTTGGGCCGGGTGAAGGCCTCAGCCAGGAACAGCGCGTCGGGGAAGCGGTCCTGCACCTCGCGGATCATCCATTCCCAGAAGGGGAAGGGCTTGGTGTGCGGGTTGTCGACGCGGAAGATGCGCACCCCCTCGTCGCACCAGAACAGCACCACGTCGCGCAGCGCGTACCACAGGTCCGGGTAGGATTCGCGGTAGAAGCTGACGTTGACGATGTCCTGGTACTTCTTCGGCGGGTTCTCGGCGTAGCGGATCGTGCCGTCGGGGCGCCAGTAGAACCACTGCGGGTGCGATTTGATCCAGGGATGGTCGGGGGAGCACTGGACGGCGAAATCGAGCGCGATCTCGATGCCGTGCCGCCGCGCCTCCTTGACCAGCCGGCGGAAGCCCTCGAAATCGCCGATCATCGGGTCGATGTCGGCGTGCCCGCCCTCCGAGGCACCGATGGCGTAGGGCACGCCGGGATCGTTCGGGCCGGGGTTCAGCGTGTTGTTGCGCCCCTTGCGGAAGCTGCGACCGATCGGGTGGATCGGCGGAAAATACAGCACGTCGAAGCCCATGCCCCGGATGAAGGGCAGCATGGTCGACACGTCGTCGAAGGTGCCGGGCCGCGACGGGTCCGGCGAGGCCGAGCGCGGGAAGATCTCGAACCACGCGGAGTAGCGGGCCGCGGTGCGGTCCACATAGACCTCCAGGTCGCAGCCGTAGCGGGACAGATACTGCCGCTCGCCATACGTCGCCATGGCTTGGCGCGGTTCGTCCGACAGGGCGTAGGCGGTCAGCTCCGCTCCCTGGAGGCTGTTCATCCGCTCGACCACCCGCTCCAGCGCGGCGCGGCCCTCCCCCTCATTCAGCCCGACCGCGTGCTCGACGAAGCGTCGGCCCTCGATCAGCTCCAGCCCGACGTCCAGCCCGGCGTCGTTCTTCTTCTTGAAGTCGGCGCGCCAGCTCTCCCACACGTCGCGCCACGCCAGGATGCTGTACTGGTAGCGCGTGTTGCGGGTCAGCGGCAGCTTGCCCATCCAGCGGTCGTTGTCGACGAAGGTCATGGGCACCTCGCGCCATTCCTCCTCGTCGACCGGGCGGTAGGTCACGGCGGCGCCCAGGACGAAGGTGCCGTCGGTGTAGATGTCGGCCCACACCTCCATCACGTCGCCGACCACCCGCTTGACCGGGAAGCGCCCGCCGTCAAGCTCGGGATAGACGTTCTCGATGGTGACGCGGCGGGAGGCCAGCTCGTCCATCCAGGCGCGGGTGGCGGAGTCGTGCTCCGCTCCGCGCTCGCCCAGATGGTTCAGCTCGATGGGGCGGCTCTGCGCCGGTCGGGCGCGGAAGACGCGCATCTCCAGCGGGCGCAGGCGCAGGTCGCGGCCCGGCTCGAAGGGCAGCGGTGCCGCCTCCGGGGTCACGTCCTCGAAGTCGGCGAAGCCGCCGCCGGTGCTGGCCAGCAGCGGGCCGGGGTCGATGGCGTGCGGCTGGTTCTCGTCGGGGTTGATGAGCAGGACGGAGCACCCCTCCCCGCTCCCGTTGGCCCAGCCGCTGGTCTCGCGGATCAGCCCGATCACCGGGTTGTGGGGCGAGGTCACGCGGCGTTGCGGCCCTTCGACGTTCAGCGCCGGGCTCTCGGCCTTCATGGCGTTGACCGCGCCGATGAAGCCGGTCAGGTCCAGCTTCGGCTGCTCCCAATCGTCCGGCGTCGTGTTCACCACGTCGAGCTTGCGCGTGAAGCCGTATTCGAACCCCACCGGCATCATTACGCCGGTCGAGAAGGAGGCGGCGAACAGGTAGTGCATCTTCAACTGGGCGGCCAGCCGCTCGGTGTCCTGGCTGCCGACCTCCGCCGCCAGACGGTCGGTGTCGTGGCTTTCCGGAAAGGCGATCGACGGAGCGATCCAGCGGAACTCGTCGTACTGGTCGAGCAGCCAGTCGGACTTGAAGTCCCACCATTTGGCGCTGTTGAACAGGAAGTCGAAGCCCGCGCCGCAGAGGTCGCGCACCTGTTCCACCGTGCAGCCCAGCGTCTCGGCGAAGAACTTGACCTGCGGGTCAACCTCGCGGGAGCGCTCGATCAGCGTCTTCCACACCTCCGCCGGGATCTGGTAGGCGGCGTCGCAGCGGAAGCCCTTCACCCCGAGCCCGATGTAATGGCGCAGGTACCGCGTCCAATAGTCGGTCAGCCCCGCCCGGACCTCCGCCCGCTCGTAGTCGAGCATGGCGAGGTCGCCCCAGATGGTCACCCGCGACGGGTCCACCGGGTCGACGGCGCGCGGGCTGTAGAGGTCGCCGTTGGCGTCGCGCCGGTACCAGTCCGGATGCTCGCCGACCAGGATCGCGTCCTTGGCGGTGTGGTTGATGACGAGGTCGAGCATCACCGACTGGCCGTGCCGCCCCGCCTCGGCGATGAAGCCGCGCAGCAGCTCGTCCGGATGCTCCGGTGCGCCGCCCTGGATGCGGTCGTGCAGCCGGTAGTAGTCCTTCACGGCGTAGAGGCTGCCGGAAAAGCCCGGATAATGGATCGGGTTCAGGAACAGCCAGTCGAAGCCCATGCCCTGGATGCGGGGCAGATGCCCGGCCCAGTCGCGCATCGGGCCGACGAGCGTGGGAAACAGGTTGTAGATGCGCGGTCCGGCGGTGGCCATCGGGGAATTCCTCCTGGTCGGCAGCGGCACGCCAGCCGGTCGCCGCTGGTTGACAAGCGTGGCGCCTCCCGTGGATCGTCCAGAAGACCGTCACCGGCCGAAGGACCATCACCGGAAGGACCATCGCGAGGTTGCAACGCGCGCCCTGCGGGGCGCACGCGCTCAACCCCTGCGAAGCGCGAAGGTTCCGAAACCTGACACTTGGGCCAGAACACTTGGGCCAGACATTTCGAAAGGTGCGTGCATGGGCAACGGAAACGGCAAGATCCGTCTCGACAAGCTCGATATGACGGCGGAAGGCATCGGCAGCAAGGACGACTACGAACGCCGCCTCGCCAAACTCCAGAAGGACCTGCTGCACATCCAGCAGACCTATTGGCACGAGAAGCGCCGGGCCATCCTGGTGTTCGAGGGCTGGGACGCCGCCGGCAAGGGCGGCTGCATCCGCCGCCTGACCGAGCCGCTCGACCCCCGCGGCTTCCACGTCTGGCCGATCGGCGCCCCGGCGGCGGACGAGCAGGGCAAGCACTACCTCTACCGCTTCTGGACCAAGCTGCCCGCCCCCGGCACCTTCGCCATCTTCGACCGCTCCTGGTACGGCCGCGTGCTGGTGGAGCGGGTGGAGGGCTTCGCCGAGAAGGAGCAGTGGAAGCGCGCCTACGACGAGATCAACCAGTTCGAAAAGATGCTGACCGACGACGGGGTCCGCATCATCAAGATCTTCATGCACATCACGCCGGACGAGCAGCTCAACCGCTTCCGCGAGCGGCTGAGCAACCCCTACAAGCGCTGGAAGCTGACCGAGGAGGATTTGCGCAACCGCGCCCGCTGGGACGACTACAGCAAGGCCATCGAGGCGATGTTCGAGAAGACCTCGACCGAGGCGGCACCCTGGCAGGTCGTCCCCGCCAACTCCAAATGGCACGCCCGCCTGAAGGTGATGGAGATCGTGACCGAGGCGCTGAGCCGCGGCGTCAACGTCGCGCCGCCGCCCATCGACCTGACCGTCGCCCGGATCGCCGCGGAGGTGCTTGGCGTCCATCTGACCTTCGACGCGAAGGAGAAGGACTGACCGCCGGTGCCCTTAGCCTCGGTCACTTCGTCGCGGTGGGCGTGCGGGCGGTTGCCTGACGCGCCGGCATCTCCTAGCGTTGGTTCGCGGGTAAAACAATAAGCAGGGTGCGTTCGATGGACGAGGTCAAGACGGGTGCCGAGGCCGGGGCGGAGGACAAGCCGCGGAAGAAGCGCAAGGCGCTGAAGCTGAAGGACCTCGGACTCGGGGTGCCGGCCACCGGCGGCGAGGTGCTGCGCGACGCCAAGGAGGTCGCGGCCATCGAATCCCACTGGCGCGACCTCGGTGGCGGCAAGGCGGCGAAGGGCGGCAAGAAGGTCAAGTACATCGACGAACTGGCCCGGCTGCAGTTCGAGCTGATCAAGCTGCAGGAATGGGTGCGGGTCAACGGCCTGAAGGTCTGCGTGCTGTTCGAGGGGCGCGACGCCGCCGGCAAGGGCGGCGTCATCAAACGCATCACCGAGAGCCTCAACCCCCGCGTCTGCCGGATCGTGGCGCTCGGCACGCCGACCGAGAAGGAGCGCGGGCAATGGTACTTCCAGCGCTACGTGGCGCAGCTTCCCGCCAAGGGTGAAATCGTCCTGTTCGACCGCAGCTGGTACAACCGCGCCGGCGTCGAGCATGTCATGGGCTTCTGCACCGACGCGGAGTACCAGGAGTTCCTGCGCGCCTGCCCCCTGTTCGAGGAGATGCTGGTCCAGTCGGGCATCATCCTGATCAAGTATTGGTTCTCGGTCAGCGACGAGGAGCAGGAGAAGCGCTTCACCGAGCGGATGCGCAATCCAATCAAGCGCTGGAAGCTCAGCCCGATGGACCTCGAATCACGCAAGCACTGGGTCGAGTATTCCAAGGCCAAGGACGCCATGCTGGAGCACACCGACAAGAAGCTGACGCCCTGGTACATCGTCGACGCCGACGACAAGAAGAAGGCGCGGCTGAACTGCGTCCACCATTTGCTGCAGCAGATCCCCTACCAGGACATCGCCCCGGTCGAGCTGGATCTGCCGCCGCGGCAGAGCGACGACGGCTACAAGCGGCCGAAGAAGTCGAAGCAGAACTGGGTGCCGGAGGTCTACTGACCACCGCCCCAAGGGACAGCGGTCAGTCCCGCCCGTAGAGGCTGCGTTCGCCCAGCTCCTCGCCGCGCTGCCGCTCCAGCTCCTGGCTGTAGCGGCGCAGGGCATAAGCCTCGGTGACGTAGCCGACGATCCGGCGGTCGGTGGGCGACGTCACGACCGGCAAGGCCTCCACCTCGGCGCTGCAGAAGCGCTGGAGCACGCTGCGCACGTCGTCGCTCGGCCGCAGGAAGTCATCGGCGTGCTTGGCCAGTTCGCCGACCGGCGTCTTCGCGTCCTCGTCGCCGAGCGACGGGTCGTGCACGGCGCCCATGTCGATGATGCCGGCGTAGGACCCGTCCGGCTCCACCGCGAAGACGGTCTTGGCGGCGCCCAGCGGGTGCAGGCGGCGCAGCGTGTCCAGGGTCTGGGTGGTCAGGATCGTCTTCACGTCGCCGCGCATCAGCCGCATCGCCGTCAGCTCCGATACCCAGCCGACGTCGTAGGCGCCGCGGATCGGCACGCCACGCAGGTGGAAGCGCCACGTCGCGAAGGAATAGCCGAAAGCCTGCCGGACCACGGTGGTCGACACCACCACGCCGATAAGTACGCCGGACGCCGCCCAGAAATCCTGCGTCGCCTCCAACACCAGAAGCACCATGGTGACCGGCGCGCCGATGATGCCAGCGGCGACCGCCCCCATGCCGGCCAGCACCAGCAGCATCCGGTCGAGCCCCAGCCCCGGCACCAGCAACTCGACCACCCCATAGGCCAGCCCGCCGAACAGCCCGCCGAGAAGCAGCGAGGCGCTGAACAGCCCGCCGCGGAAGCCCGAGCCGAGCGACAGGGCCGACGCGACGATCTTGGCGACCAGCAGGATCGCCATGGCCTCCAGCCCACGGGCGAGCTGCGACGGATCGGCGCCGGGTCCGGCCCCCAGCACCTGCGGCACCACCAGGGCCAATGCTCCCAGAGCGAGCCCGCCCAGCGCCGGGCGCGCCCAGACGGGGATGGGCAGCGCGCGGAAGCCGCGCTCGGCCACCGTCACCGCCTGCATGGCGAGGATGCTGAGCCAGCCCGCCAGGAAGCCGAGGACCCCGCAGGCCACATAGTCCCAGCCCTCCACCGCCACCGGGCGGCCGAAGAACAGGACCGGGGACGGGTCGGTCAGCCAGTGGGCCACCGCCACCGCGGCGACCGAGGCCGCCCCGATCGGGGCCAGCGTGGCGATGGTGTAGCCGCCCATGACCAGCTCGAAGGCGTAGAAGGCGCCGGCCAGCGGCGCGCCATAGGCGGCGGAGATGGCCGCCGCGGCCCCGCAACCGACCAGCGTGCGGAGGTCCGCCCGCCGCAGACGGAGCTTCTGCCCGAGCGTCGAGGCGATGCCCGACCCCGCCTGGGTGTAGGCCGCCTCCATCCCCACCGACGCGCCGGAGCCGTTGGACAGCAGGGTCGCCAGGGTCAGGCGCAGGCTGTCGATCAGGGACATCTTCCCGCCGTAGAGCGCGTTCGCCTCGACCGGGTCGACGATGTCGTTGGAGCGCCAGCGCCGCACCAGCTTCACCATCACGCCGAGCAGCAGGCCGCCAACGGCCGGGACCAGCAGGGTCCGCCAGGGGTCGGACAGCGCGGCCTCACCAAGATCCTGCCCATGGGCGACCGAAAAGACGAAGGACTGCGTCCAGACCACGGCCTCGTGCAGCATGGCGACGGCCAGCCCGACCCCGGCGCCGATGGCCCCGGCGAGCATCAGCACGCCCAGGACGCTGTCGCGCAGGCTCCGCCGTGTCAGCACCCTGAGGAACCGCCGGCCGGGGTTTCGTGCTCTGGTCAGGGCGCCCGCCGCATCCCCTGCGACGCCCCGGATTCCCGTCATGTCGTCCGGCATGCCGGTCAATGTGTGCCCTGCCTCCGCCCCGTCAACCGCGCGGCGCGGACCTACCCCCTTAGGGCTTGCCCGTCTGGGCCGGCGCCGGAGAGGTCGGCGCCTGAGCCGAAGGCTGGGCCGACGGCGGGTTGACGGCGAGGCGCCGCAGCACCTCCGCCAGATTGTCGCGCACCTTGTCGGCCAGCCCGATGTCGGCCTCCTGCGCCTCGTGGAACAGGATCGTGAACAGGCGGCCCGGCGACAGGAAGAAGGTCAGCGAGACGTGCATCTTGCCCTCCTTCAGCGCGCAATCGACCGATCCGGTGCGCAGCATCAGGCCGGGCAGGTCCTCGACGGCGCTCAGCGACGCGGCCGGCGTGCCGCCCTCGCAGCGCTTCTTCATCGCGTCGACGTAGCCGGCCGACAGGTCCTCCAGCTTGGAGCCCTCCTCGACCATCCGCTCGCGGATACCGCCGACGATCGGGCCGATGCGCCAGGCCATGTCGGCGGGGCGCTCGCCCTTCGGCACATTCTCCAGCGACACGCGCTTGACGTCGCGCACGCCGGCCGCCTTCAGCAGGTCGGCCAGCCCTTCCGGCAGCTCGTCGGGGCGGGTCGCGACCTTCTTGGTGCGGGTGTCGATGGGCGGGACGGCGCCGGCCTTGTCCACGCAGGTCTTCAGGTCGGTGAGCACCTTCTTGGTGCCCTTCAACGCGAAGGCCATGCGGTCAGCGTCGGAGGAGAACACCACCTCCTTGCCGTTCATCAAGGCAGTGTAGAGTTCCTCGTCCTTGCCGTTGGGGATGACCAGCATGTCCGGCTTGGGCGCCAGAGCGCGGCGCTCGCGCGTCAACTTGCCGTCCACCACGACCTTGACCTTCCACTGCTCGCTGCCCGGCAGCTCCGCGCCCGGGATGCCCATGCCGAGATTGACCTCGCCCTTGACGTTGCGCGCGATCATCAGGACATGGCCGGTGTCGAAGCGGCCCTCGATGGCGCAATAGGCGAACTTGCCGTCCCGGTCGCGCGACGGGCCGCCTTCCCAGCCGTCCTCAAGCTCGGCCGGTCCGGTCTTCTCGGTCGGATCGGCGGCGGCCGGAGCCGACGGCGCCGAAGGAGCGACGGTGCGGGGCGCCGGCGCGGGTCCGGAGGACGGCGCCGGGTAATACATGGTCGGCGGGTTCACGGGGACCAGTTCCGCCACCTGCGCCCCATCGGCGTGGGCGGCGGCGGCGCCCAGCAGAAGAAGGGAGGAGAGTGCAGCAGCGACGGCTTTGTCCAGCATGGCAGAGGTAATCCTTACGGGCAGGGCGACGCCGGAAGCTAGCCCCACCATCCGGGATCGGCAAGCGCAAGACGAGAAAGTCACGACAAAGATCCCGGCCTGTTGCCGCAATGCCGAATTGCGTCCGGCGCCACCCGGCGAGCGCGGATCAGCCTCCCAGAAAGGCGTCCCGCAGCGCGTCGGCGGGCAGGCTTTCCACCGGCCCGTCATGGACCGACCGACCGAGGCGCAGCAGCACGACGCGCCCGGCGGCTGACAGGGCGCGGGCGGCGCTCTGCTCGGCGACCAGCACCGCCGTTCCGGCGGCGGCGATGGCGCGGACGGCGGCGAAGACCTCCCCGGCCAGTTTGGGTGACAGGCCGAGCGACGGCTCGTCGAGCAGCAGGACCCGCGGGCGGCCCATCAGCGCGCGGCCCACCGCCAGCATCTGCTGCTGCCCTCCGGACAGGCGCCACGCCCGTTCCTCCGCCTTGCCCTCCAGCGCCGGGAACAGGGCGAAGACGCGCTCCAGGTCGCGGGCGCGCCCGGCCCGGCCCAGCCGGCTCGCCACCTCCAGATTGTCGCGCACGCTCATGCCGGGGAAGACGCGCCGGCCCTCCGGCACATAGCCCAGGCCACGGCGCACCCGCTGCTCCGGGGCAAGGGCGCCGATCTCCTCGCCCGCCAGCCGGACCCGGCCGCCCGTCGCCGGGACGAGGCCGAGGATGGCCTTGAGCAGCGTCGACTTGCCCGCCCCGTTGGCGCCCAGCAGGGCCACCGCCTCCCCCGCCGCCACGGACAGCGACAGCCGGTCCACCGCCACCGCCCCGCTGTAGCCGGCGGTCAGCCCCTCGACCTGCAACAGGGGTTCGTTCATCACGCGCCCTCGCCCAGATAGGCGGCGACCACGGCGGGGTCGCTGCGCACCCCCTCCGGCGGGCCGGCGTAGAGCGGGCGCCCCTGGTCCAGGCACAGCACATGACCGGCGAGCGGCAGCAGGAAGCCCATGTCGTGCTCCACCACCAGCAGCGCGGTACCTGTGGCGGCGATGGCGTGCAGGTGACTGGCCAGTTCCGCCTTCTCCCCGTCGGTCAGCCCCGCCGCCGGTTCGTCGAGCAGCAGCACGGCGGGCTGGCGGGCCAGCGCGCGGGCCAGTTCCACCCGGCGGCGCAGCGCCGCGGGCAGACCGGCGCAGGGCTTGGCGGCGAGGTCCGCAGCACCCAGCCGCTCCAGCGCCCACAGGGCGTGCGCCTCGGCCTGGGCGATCGAGCCGTCGCGCTCCAGCCGCGCCGCGGCCACGGCGGCCAGAACGCTGGCGCCCTCGGGCAGGCTGACGGCCTGGAAGGTGCGGGCGATCCCGGCGCGGGCGATGCGGTCTGGCCGCTTTCCAGCGAGATCCGTCCCGCCCATCAGCACCCGCCCGCCGTCCGGCGTCTCAAGGCCGGAGATCAGATTGACCAACGTCGTCTTGCCGGAGCCGTTGGGGCCGATCAGCCCGGTGATGGTCCCGGCTTCCAGCGTCAGCGACACCCCATCCACCGCCCGCACCCCGCCGAAGCCCTTGGTCAGCCCTTCCACCCGCAGCAAAGGCCCACCTGGAATGGCCATTTCCGGCGGAGCTTCGGGCTTCGGCAAGGGCACCGGGCGGGCCGGGAACAGCCGGTCGAGCAAACCGGTCAGCCCGTGCGGCGCCAGCACGATGGTGGTGAGCAGGGCCACCCCATAGACGATCAGATAGCTGCGCTCCAGGAAACGGAACCACTCCGGCAGGTGGAGCAGCAGCACCGCCCCCAGGATCGCCCCGGCCACCCGCCCCCGCCCGCCGACCACGGCGATGGTCAGGACGGAGACCATGACGGGGAACTCCAGCACCTCCGGCGAGACGACGCGCTGGGTGTGCACGGCCAAGGCGCCTGCCGCTCCGGCATAGACGGCGCTCAGCGCGAAGGCGGCCAGGCGCAGCCCGCCGACGTCCAGACCCAGCGTGCCGGCGGCCAGCGGGTCGTCGCGCACCAGCGTCAGCGCCCGCCCCCAGCGCCCGTGCGCCAATCTCCAGGCGAGCAAACCGCCCAGCGCCACGAAGCTCCAAACCACCGCCGCCAGCGGCAGACCGCGCGGCACCGCCCAGCCGAACAGGACGATGCCCGGCACCCCCGGCAATCCGTTGGCGCCACCGGTCAGGCCGGGGCTGTTGACCGCCAGCAGATGGACGACTTGCGCGATGCCCAGCGTCGCCAGCGCGAAGTAATGGGATTCCAGCCGCAGCACCGGCAGTCCGACCAGCAGGGCCAGCAGCAGCGGCACCAGCAGCGAGACCGGGAAGGTCGCCGCGAAGCCAAGCCCCCACTGGCTGCCCAGGATGCCGGTGGCGTAGGCCCCGATTCCGAAGAAAGCGCCATGGGCCAGCGACAGCGCCCCGCCCAGCCCGAAGACGATCTGGAAGCCGATGGCGGCCAGCGCGTACACCCCCGCCACGGTCAGCACGCGCAGCCCGTAAGGCGACGCGTACAGCAGCGCGTACGCCACCAGCACCGCAAGCATCATTCCCTCCCCCGCCCAGCGGGGGAGGGTCAGGGTGGGGGCCAGCGCCCGCAACTTGCGCACGCCCTTACGCACGGCGCCGCGCCGCCTCCCCGAACAGCCCCTGCGGACGGGCGACTAGGATGACCAGCAGCGTGGCGTAGAGCAGCCCCAGCGCCACCGGATAGGACAGCACCGACGACACCCCCACCTCGAACAGCGCGATCAGCAGCGCGCCGGCCACCGCTCCGGGGACCGAGCCCCAGCCGCCGATGGTCACGGCGATGTAGGCCTTGAGGATCAGATCGCCGCCCGCCGTCGGCGTGACGAAGTAGCGGTTGGCGAGCAGCAGCCCCGCCGCCCCGGCGAAGGCGGTGCCCAGCGCGAAGGTGATCAGGATCATCGCCGTCACCGGCACGCCACAGGCCCGCGCCATCTCGGGGTCCTGCGCCGTGGCGCGCAGGCGGCGGCCGAGCTGGGTCCGCCCGAACAGCCATTGCTGCCCGGCGATCAGCAGAGCGGCGACGGCGATGATCGCCAGCGACTGCTCCGCCACCACCAGCCCGCCGAGGTCCAACGTCCCCCCGCTCAGCAGCGGCGGGGCCGCCCGCGGTTCCGGTCCGAACAGGACGGAGGCGCCGTTCTGCAGGATGATGCCCGCCGCGATCGTGCTGATGAAGACCGCCACCGGCGGGCGGCGGCGCAGCGGAAGATAGGCCGCCGCCGCCAGCAGCAACCCAAGCCCGGCCATCAGCACCAGCACCACCGGCAGCAGAAGCAGTCCGGGCAGCGGCAGATACCCCGGCAGATGCGGCGCCAGCGCCACGCCGAGCAGACCGCCGGCCATCACGAGATCGCCCTGCGCAAAATTCACCGCCGCGGTGGCGTTCAGCACCAGCACGAAGCCGAGCGCGACCAGCGCGTAGGCCGCACCCAGGGCGAGGCCGTTGACGAGAAGCTGCAGGGTGATCAAGGCTTGCTCACTTCACCATGCCGGTCACCACGCCGGTCAGGTTGTCGTAGCGCTTGGCGATCGCCGGCACGCGCGAGGCGCCGTCGTAGCAGACGATCACCGCGGAATGCGCCATGTTGCCCTTGCCGTCCGATTTGTAGGTCATGGCGAGGCCCTGGTGAGTCCCGCCGGACAGGGCCTTGCGCACCGCTTCCGCGTTGTCCGCACCGCCCTGCACCGCCGCCAGCACCATGCGGATGCCGTCATACTGGCCGAGCGCGAAGGCGTCCGGCTCCGCGTTGAAGGCGGCGCGGTAGGCGGCGGTGAAGGCCTCCACCTCCGGGCTGCCGCCGGAGATCGGCGAGGCCGCCGTCTCGGCGCAGACGCCCTTCAGCTCGGCCGGTTCCAGAAGCGCCGCCGTGCTCGGCTGGTGCATGGCGGAGCCGGCGACGATCGGCACCGCCACCCCGTTGGCCGCCGCCTGCCGGATGAACAGGGCGGTCGGGCCGGAATGCAGATGCAGCACCAGCACGTCGGGCTTGGCGGCCAGCGCCTTGGTCAGGACGGGCAGCAGATCCTTGGCGGCGGGGTCCACGCCCTCCTCGAACACCGGCTCGACGCCGAGCTTCTTGAAGGCCTGCTCCAGATGGGCCTTGCCGCTCTGCCCGTAGGCCGTCGTCTGGTAGATCACCGCCGGGCGCTTCTTGCCCAATTCCTCCGCCACGTAGCGGGCATGGGCCTCCTTGGTCACCGCGTCGCCGGGGAAGAAGCGGAAGACCCAGGGGTTGCCCTGCTCGGTGATGCTTGCCGTACCCGACACGGTGACCAGCGGAATTTTGTAGTCCTGGGCCAGCGGCAGCATCGCCAGCATCTGCGTGCCCAGCATGCTGGCCGCCACCGCGGTGACCTTGCCGCCCGCCGCACGCTCCAGCGCCGTGACCGCGGCCTCCGGAGAGGTGCCGGTGTCGATCACCTCCGACCGCACCGCCACACCCGCGGGCGCGTCCTTCAGCGCCAGGACCGCGCCGTTGCGCTGGCTCGTGCCCTCCAGCGACAGGAAGCCGGTCAGCGGCACCAGCACGGGGACCGACGCCTCGCCCGCCCGCGCCGCGCCCGGGAGGAGCGACGCCGAAAAGACCGCCGAAATGGCCGTTGCCGAGAGGATGGAAAGGAAGCGCCGCATGGATGTGTCTCCTCCTGCCCGGCGAAGAACCGCGCGAGGACGAGGAGGCCAGGGAAGTAGCGGCGGCACAGCCTCGAACGCTTGGCTCCCTTCGCTGGCATGACCCAGATCAGGTTCGATGGGTGTGGTCTCAGCCCGCCTTGCGGCAGGCACCCCAGCCGTTCGTGTGCACAGTGTGAGCCCGGCGCGCGGCTGTCAAGCGGCGGCCCGGCGCCTTTTCACAATTTCGCAACGCAACAGACACCGGAGAGTCGTGCTTCCCGTGGTTCCTTCCGCCGCCCCCGGCCCGCGCCGGACCGTCGCCCCAACCGGAAGTCGCCCCGAAGCATGCGGCCCACCCCGTCGCACAGCACCGTCACCCTCAACCCCTTCGCCACGGCGCAAGGCGGATGCGAGTTGCGCGCCGTCCTGTCAGGGCGGATCGACCACGCCGCCCTGCCCGGCCTGACGCCCCTGCTCCGCCGCGTCGCGGAGGCACGGGCGCTGACCCTGCGCGTCGATCTGGGACGGGTGGAGTTCCTCGATTCCTGCGGCATCGGCATTCTGCTGGCGCTGCGCAACGCGGTGCTCGACTGCGGCGGCGCTATCGCCTTCGAGAATCACCCGCCGCGGATCCGGCGCGTGCTGGAGCGCAGCCGGATCATCGCCCTGACGGCCTCCCCGCACGCCGTCGACGGCGGGTTGACGCTTCCCGCCGCCGCCTGACCCGTCAGTCGCCGCGGCGCAGCGTTTCCCGATAGAGGATGTAGAGCCCGCTGGCGATGATGATCCCGGCACCGGCCAGGACCGTGGGAGTCGGCACGTCGCCGAAGACCAGGAAGCCGAGCAAGGTCGCCCAGATCATCCCCGTGTATTCGAAGGGCGCCACCACCGCGGCACGGCCCAGGCGGAAGGCCTGGGTCATCAGCACCTGCGCCGCGCCGCCCAGCGTGCCGACCAGAAGCATCAGCCCGAGGTCGAACCCGCCCGGCTGCACCCAGTCGGGAATCGCCGCCACGCCACTCACCACCGTGGTGGTCAGCAGCAGATAAACGACAATGGCGGTGTTGCTCTCCGTCCGCGACAGGCCACGCACCGCGATCATCGCCAGCGCATAGAAGAAGGCCGCAGCCACGCCGACGACAATCGGCAGGAGCGGTGCGTCGGCCTCCGGGCGGGCCATCACCACCACGCCGCCGAAGCCGACCAGCACCGCCGCCCAGCGCCGCCAGCCCACCGGCTCGCCGAGCAGCGGCATCGACAGCGCCGTGATGAACAGCGGCCCGGCGAAGCTCAGCACATAGACCTCGGCCAGCGGCAGATGCTTGAAGGCGTAGAAGAAGCAGCCCATCGACAGCAACCCGGCCAGCGAACGGAAGACGTGGGCGACCGGGCGCCGCGTGCGCATCCCACCCCAGCCGCCGCGCGCCACCGAAATGCCGCCGACCAGCACCACCGCCACCAACGACCGCGCGAACATGAGCTGCGCCACCGGATAGCCGCTGCTCAAGTATTTGATGAGCGTGTCCATGCCCGCGAACAGGAAGATGGCCAGCACGAAGCAGCCGATGGCACGGCGGGTGTCGTCGCTGGCGGCAGCGGCGGGAAGAGCGGCGGCTTGGGTCATGATTGCACAGTATATGAGCAGCCCGGACGCTGCCCAATGCCGCAACCGCAGGTCTGGCCCGCGCCGCATCGCCTGGAGAGTGCGTCGGCGATTCACGCTTCGTGAATCGCCGGGCGGACGTTTGGCGAAGCGACCCCGGCCTTTCGCGGATCGGCGCTGGCCCCGGCCGATGCGGTGGACAGTCTGGCGGGCGTCACCACCGCAAGGGTCCACCATGCTCCTGTCAAAGCCGATACCCCAATCGATCCGCATCCTCGTCGGCTTCTCGCCCTGGATCGCTTTCGGCGCTCTGCAACCGGCGGGCCATGCGGCGGCCGTGCTGGCGGCGCTGCTGCTCAGCCTGACGCTCTGCGCCCATGATTGGCGTGCCCGATCGCCGAAGGCGCCGGAACTGGTCGCCGCCGTCTTCTTCGCCCTGTTGCTCCTCATCGGACCGCTGGAGCGTATGGGGATGACCGTTCATCTCGCCCTGGCCGGCATGGCCTTCGCCTCGCTCGCGCTCGGCCGTCCCTTCACCCTGCCCTACGCCCGTGAGACGACACCGCCCGGCCTGTGGCACTTGCCGCAGTTCGTCGCCGTCAACAAGGCGGTCACCGCGCTGTGGGGCGTGGTCTTCCTGGCCGGCGCTGCCGGCTTCGCCGTCACGACGGAGGTCGGCGTCGTCACCTCCGCCCTCGCCACGCTGGCCGGCATTCTGGGGAATCGCCACTTGCCGGACTGGCTGGTCAACCGGGCCGTCGCCCGCCGTCTGGCCGAACGGGAGCCTTACCCCTGGCCCGCGCCCGCCGTCCTCGGACAAAAGGACGGTGTCGTCGTTGTCGGCGCCGGCATCGGCGGGCTGACCGCGGCGGCCCTTCTGGCGGAGGCCGGGGTCCGCGTCTCCGTCCTGGAGGCGCACGACCGCCCAGGTGGCTATTGCTCCTCCTGGGACCGCAAAGTGCGGCTGCGCGACGGGACGGTGGGGCGTTTCACCTTCGACGCCGGGGTGCACGACGTCAGCGGCACCCATCCGGATGGCCCGGTCGGGCATTTGCTGCGCACGGTCGGCGTGGCGGACCGCGTGTGCTGGCAGCCGGTGCACCGCGCCATCGTCCGAAACGGCGTCCCTCAGCCGTTGCCCGGCGACGCCGCGGGTCTGGCCGCCCTGATCGCGCGGGAGCATCCCGGCAGCGCCGCCGGGGCCGCCGCCTTTGTGGAGGAGATGCGCGGCGTCTACCGCGACCTCTACCGCGGCTGCGCCGAGACCGGCCTTCCCCACATCCCGCGCGACGTCGCGGCGATGCGCGCCTACCCGCTGGAGTGCCCGCAGGCCTTCCGCTGGCAGGACCGCGGCTTTCTGGAGATGCTGGAGCATTACGTGCCCGACGCCGGGGCCCGCGCCCTGCTGTCCAGCCTGACCGGCTACCTGTCGGACCGCCCGGAGCGGCTGGGTGCCACCCGGATGGCGCCGATCTTCGGCTACTTCTTCGACGGCGGCGCCTATCCGGAGGGCGGATCGCAGCGGCTCGCCGACGCTCTGGTCGAGGCGATCCGCGCCAAGGGCGGCGAGGTCCGGCTGCGCACCCCCGTCCGCCGCATCCTGGTCGAGGACGGCCGGGCCGCCGGGGTCGAGACCCTGGACGGCAAGCGCATCGCCGCCGCCGCGGTGATTTCCAACGCCGACACCCGGCGGACCCTGCTGGAGCTGGTGGGGGAGGAGCATCTGCCCGCCGGCTGCGCGGAGCATTATCGCGCACTGCGCCCCTCGACCTCCGCCTTCCTGGTCACACTGGCGCTGGACATCCGCCCCGACCTGCCGGCCATGACCTTCCTGAGAGATGACGGGATCGCGCTGGCCCTGCCTTCGGCCCATGACGCCAGTCTGGCGCCGCCGGGCTGCGCCTCGCTGACGCTGATGCGGCTGGAGCCCGCGGGCGGCACCTGGGACCGCTCCGCCCCCGACTATCGCGAACAGAAGACGCGGGAGGGCGAAGCCATGATCGCCACCGCCGCGACCGTGATCCCGGATCTTGAGCGCCACATCCTGCACCGGCAGGAGGCCAGCGCCGCCACCTTCGCCCGCTACACGCTCACGACGGACGGGGCGATCTACGGCACCGACCCCGCGCTCCCCGCCAAGTCGCCGGTGCCCGGCCTGCTGTTGGCCGGCGGCGGGGTCTTCCCCGGTCCGGGGGTGGAGGCTTGCGTCATCTCGGGCCGCCTTGCCGCGGAGGCTCTGGTCGGGCCGGTGCGGGCGCGGCAGGCCGAGGACGGACGCCGCGCCGCGTGAAGCCGCCTCCTACAGCCGGATGCGGTCGGCGATCAGCGGCCCGGCCGGCGGAGCGCTGTCGGCCACGGTGAAGGCGCGGCGGAGCAACGCCGCCGCGTCCTCCGCCTGCGCCGCGCTGCGGGCGTGGACGACGGCGAGCGGGCGCTCCGCCGGCCCCACCGAAGCGCCCAGCCCGGCGACGTCGGCCAGCCCGACCGCGAAGTCGATGGGATCGGTCGTCTTGGTCCGCCCGCCGCCCAGGGCCACCACGGCGATGCCGACCGCCCGCACGTCGATGGCTGCCACCACGCCCGCCCGCTCGGCGAAGACCGGCTGGACGACGGGGGCGGCGTCCAGATAGCGGTCCGGCGCGTCCAGCAGGTCCGCCGGGCCGCCCAGCGCGTGGACCATGCGGGCGAAGCGCTCGGCGGCCTGCCCGCTCGCCATCGCCTGGTCGAAGCGGGCGCGGCCGGCGTCGGCGTCGGGGACCAGCCCGGCCAGCACCAGCAGCTCGGCGGCCTGGGCCGCGGTGACCTCGTAAAGCCGGGAGTCGGGCTTGCCGCCGCGCAGGATGTCGATGCACTCCCGCATCTCCAACGCGTTGCCGGCGGTCAGGCCCAGCACCTCGTTCATGTCGGTCAGCAGCGCGACGGTGGGCAGCCCGGCGCCCTCGGCCACGGTGACGAGGCTGTCAGCCAGTTCCCGCGCCTTGGCGATGTCGGGCAGGAAGGCGCCGGAGCCGAACTTCACGTCCATCACCAGCGCGTCCAGCCCCGCCGCCAGCTTCTTCGACAGGATCGAGGAGGTCAGCAGGTCGATGGTCTCCACCGTCGCCGTCACGTCACGGATGGCGTAGAGCCGGCGGTCGGCGGGGGCGATGTCGTCGGTGGCTCCGATCACCGCGCAGCCGACCTCCTTCACCACCCGCTCCAGCGTCGCCCGGTCGGGCTTGGCGCGGTAGCCGGGGATGCTCTCGAACTTGTCGAGCGTGCCGCCGGTGTGGCCCAGCCCGCGCCCCGACACCATCGGCACGAAGCCGCCGCAGGCGGCCAACGCCGGGGCGAGGATCAGGCTAACCTTGTCGCCGACGCCGCCGGTCGAATGCTTGTCGACCACCGGTCCCGGCAGGTCGAGATGGTCCCAGCGCATCACCGTCCCGGAATCCCGCATGGCCAGCGTCAGGGCCACCCGCTCCTCCAGCGTCATGCCGCGGAAGAAGACGGTCATGGCGAAGGCCGCTGCCTGCCCTTCGCTGACGGAGCCGTCGGTGATGCCGCGCACGAAGGCGCCGATCTCCGCCGCGTCCAGGCGTGCGCCGTCGCGCTTCTTGCGAATCAGTTCTTGGGGAAGCATCCGTGCGTCCGTTCCGTGGTCGAGTCTGTCGCGCGGATCAATAGCCGGCGGTGGCCGGCTGGGCAACCGCTCCACCGCCCTTGCCGTCACCCTTGCCGTCTTTGGCGTCCTTGTCCTTGCCCTCGCCCTTTCCCTCACCCTTGCCGCCATGGCCGGCGGTGGCGAGCAGCGAGTCCAGCAGCGCCGACGCGCCGAAGCGGAAGGTGTCCGGCTTGGCCCAGCCCTTTCCCTGGATCGCGGTGGCGAGCGCGAGGAAGGCCGCCGCCCCATCGGCGTCGCGGATGCCGCCCGCCGCCTTGAAGCCCACCGGCTTGCCCGACTCGTGGATGACATGCAACAGCAGCGCCGCCGCCTCCAGCGTCGCGGCCGGCTGCACCTTGCCGGTGGAGGTCTTCAGGAAATCCGCCCCGGCGGCGATGGAGTCGCGGGCGGCCCAGGCCAGCAGCTCCGGGTCGGGGAAGCAGCCGGATTCCAGAATCACCTTCATCGTCACATCGGTCCCGCAGGCCTCGCGGCAGGCGCGGATCACGTTCATCGGCTGGGTGCGGGCGCCGTCAATGAAGGCGCGGTAGGGAAGCACCACGTCGATCTCGTTCGCGCCGTCCTTGATGGCCGCCTTGGTTTCCGCCGCCACCGTCGCCGCGTCGGCCTCCCCTGAGGGGAAGTTGACGACGGTGGCGATCTTCACGCCGCTGCCCTTCAGCGCCTTGCGCGCGGTCTTGACGAAGCGCGGCCAGACGCACACCGCGGCGACCTTTCCGGCGGGGGTGACGGCGCGCTTGCACAGCGCCTCCACCGTCTGGTCGGTGTCGTCGTCGTTCAGGCTGGTCAGGTCGAGCAGGCCGACGGCGCGGCCGGCCCCCTTGGCGTCGGCCTTGACGGCGGCCGCGGTGTCGAGCGCCCGTTGCAGATCGGCGGGAAGTTTCATGACCGGCGTCCTTCGTCTATGTTCAGCCCGTCGAGAAAGCCGGTCAGCAGCCGCTCCAGGTCGGAGGCGGCGGCCGAGGCGGCGCGCAGGGTCTGGTCATGGTCCACCGGCCCGTCGCCGAGTCCCACCCCCAGGTTGGTGATGACCGCGCAGCCCACGACCCGCAGGCCGCAATGCCGCGCGACGATGCATTCGGGCACCGTGGACATGCCGACCGCGTCCGCCCCCAGGACCTTCAACATCCGGACCTCGGCCGGCGTCTCGAAGGAGGGGCCGGGATAGGCGGCGTACACGCCCTCGACCAGATCGATGTTCAGCTCCAGCGCCCGGCGCCGCATCAGCGCGCGCAAGGCGGGGTCCCAGGCGTCGGTCATGCTGGGGAAGCGCGGGCCGAAGCTGTCCTCGTTGGGGCCGGTCAGCGGGTTGGCGCCCAGCATGTTGATGTGGTCGGAAATCGCCATCAGCCGCCCCGGCCCGACCTCCACCCGCAGCGAGCCGGCGGCGCAGGTCAGCACCAGCGTGTCGCATCCGGCCAGCTTCAGCGCGCGGACCGCCGTCTTCAGCGCGTCGAAGCCGTTGCCCTCGTATGCGTGGACGCGCCCCTGCATGCAGGCGACGGGCTGGCCGCCGAGATGGCCCAGCACCAGCCGGCCCATATGCCCCTCCACGCTGGGCAGCGGGAAGCCGGGCAGGTCGCCGTAGGGCATGACGGTCGCCCCCTCGATCCGGTCGGCGACCCCGCCCAGGCCGGAGCCGAGCACGATCCCCACCCGCGGGCGGAAGCCGGGGACCCGGTGCAGGATTTCCGCGGCGGCGCGTGCAGCGGTCATGGCGGTCAGTTCCCCTCAGAAGTCGAGATTGTCGGGGCCGAAGGAATGCGGCAGCAACTCGTCCAACCGAAACGTTTGCCGAAGCCCTTCCGGTCCACAGACATGAATCGGCGTGTCGGGTTTGGCGAACTCGCGCAATCGCTGGCGGCAGCCGCCGCAGGGCGTGCACAGCCGGCCGTCGCCGCTCTGGCCGCCCATCACCGCGATCGCCCGGATGCTACGGTCCCCGGCAAGGATCATCGCCCCGATGGCCGAGGCCTCGGCGCATTGGCCCTGCGGATAGGCGGCGTTCTCCACATTCGCCCCGGCGTGGATGCGCCCGGATTCGCCCAAAATGGCCGCACCGACCGAAAAATGGGAATAGGGCGCGTAGGCCTGCGCCATCGCGTCGCGGGCAGCCGCGATCAGGGAATCGGCGATCAGGGAATCCTGCGGGTCGCTCATCAGCGCTCCTTCACGTAGGGGACGCCGCTGGCCTTGGGCGCCACCGCCCGGCCGACGAAGCCGGCGAGCAGAAGCACGGTCAGCACATAGGGCAGCATCTGGATGAACTGCACAGGGATCACCCCCACCACCGGCAGCGGCACGCCCTGCAGGCGCACCTGCACCGCGTCGGTGAAGGCGAACAGCAGGCAGGCGAACAGCGTTGGCCAGGGCCGCCACTTTCCGAAGATCAGCGCGGCCAGCGCCAGATAGCCCTTGCCCGCCGTCATGTCGCGCACGAATCCGGCGCCGTGCGCGGTGGACAGGTAGGCGCCGGCAATGCCGGTTAGCACCCCGGTGATGATCACCGCCTGATAGCGCAGCCGCGTGACCGACAGGCCCGCCGTGTCCACCGCCGAGGGGTTCTCCCCCACCGCCCGCAGCCGCAGCCCGAAGCGCGAGCGGGTGAACACCCAATGGGTCGCCACCACCAGAAGAACGGTCAGCCAGATCAGCACGTTGGCGTCGTCGATCAGTTCCCGGTAGACGGGACCGAAGACCGGAATCCCGGACAGCGCCTCGACCCCCGGCAAATGGATCTGGGGCAGGCGCGCCTCTCCCGGCAGCAGCGGGGTCTGGCCACCCTGGCGGAACCAGGCGTAGGCGAGGGTCGGCGCCAACCCGGCAACCAAAATGTTGATCGCCATGCCCGACACCACCTGGTTGCCCTTGTGGGTGATGCAGGCGAAGCCATGGACCAGCGCCAGCGCCACCGAGGCCGCAACGGCGGCGCCCAGGCCCAGCCAGGGGCTGCCGGTGTAGGAGGCGACGGCAGCGGCGAAGAAGGCTCCGGCCAGCATCTTGCCCTCCAGCCCGATGTCCACCACCCCCGCCCGCTCGCTGTAGAGCGCCGCGAAGGCGGCGAGCACCAGCGGGGTCGCCACGCGGATGGTGGCGTCGGCCAGCAGCAGGACGACGAGCAGGGCGTCATCCATGCGCCGCCCCTCCCCTGCGGCGGCGGAACAGCGCCTCGACCCGCGGCTTGAACAGGTTCTCCAGCGCCCCGGCGAACAGGATGACGAGTCCCTGGATGACCATCACCAGCTCCCGGTTCACGGTGGGGTATTCGAAGGATACCTGCCCGCCCCCCTGCGCCAGCACGCCGAACAGCAGCGCCGCCAGGATGATCCCCACCGGATGGTTGCGCCCCATCAGCGCCACGGCGATGCCGACGAAGCCCACCCCGCCGGTGAAGTTCAGCAGAATGCGGTGCTGCACCCCCATGATCTCGTTCACGCCGACGAAGCCGGCAAGCGCCCCGGAGATCGCCATGGCGAGGATGATGTTCCGCGCCGGGGAGATGCCGGCGTAGACCGCCGCCCGCTCGTTCCGCCCGACCGTGCGGATCTCGTAGCCCCAGCGGGTCCGCCACAGGAACAGGTAAAACAGCGCGCAGCAGGCCAGCGCCCACAGGAAGGACAGGTTCAGAGGCGAGACCGGGATGGCGACGCCGATCCAGCCGACCGCCCGGTCCATGGTCGGCAGCCAGACGCCGGGATCGAACTCCCGCGTTTCCGGCGACTGCGATCCGGGGCGGATCAGCACGTCGACCAGCAGGTAGGTCATGATCGCGGCGGCGATGAAGTTGAACATGATCGTCGTGATGACGATGTGGCTGCCGCGCTTGGCCTGGAGCCAGCCGGGGATTGCCGCCCACACCGCCCCGAACAGCGCCGACAGGGCCACCGCCCCCAGCGCCGCCACCGGCCAAGGCCAGCCGGTCAGCGCCAGCCCGACGAGCCCGGCCCCCAGCCCGCCGAGATAGGCCTGCCCCTCCCCACCGATGTTGAACAGCCCGCAATGGAAGGCGATGGCGACCGCCAGCCCGGTGAAGATGTAGCTGGTCGTGTAGTAGAGGGTGTAGCCGATGGCCTCGGGATAGCCGACCGCCTCGGTCACCAGCAGCGCCAGCACGTCCAGCGGATTCTCGCCGATCACCAGGATGACCAGCCCGGACAGGACGAGGGCGGCCAGCAGGTTCAGCAGCGGCAGAAGAGCGTAGCCGACCCAGCCGGGCACCTCGCCCGGCCGGCCGAAGCCCCGGCCCGTCACCCCCTGCGCCGCGTCCTGCGCCATCCCGGCTCCATCCCTGGTCACGCCCGTTCACAAGCCGGACGGCTCGAACGTCCCTGCCCACTGGAAAGTGCCCCGCGCACGGGACCAGCGCAAGCGGGAGCGTTCGGGGTCAACCTTACGCTGCCTCCGCCACCCCGGCCATCATCAGGCCGAGACGCCGCTCGTCCGCCTCGCCCGGGGCGACCTCGCCCACCAGACGGCCGTCGAACATGACCAGGATGCGGTCGGACAGGGCGCGAATCTCGTCCAGCTCCACCGACACCAGCAGAATCGCCTTGCCCTGGTCGCGCAGCGCCACCAGACGGCGGTGAATGAACTCGATGGCGCCGATGTCCACGCCGCGGGTGGGCTGGCCGACGAGCAGCAGGTCGGGATTCCGCTCCATCTCGCGGGCCAGCACGATCTTCTGCTGGTTGCCGCCGGAGAAATTGGCGGCGGGCAGGCGCGGGTCGCGCGGGCGCACGTCGTAGGCGTCCATCTCCGACGCACAGCGGTCGAACAGCGCGCGGCGGTCCATCAGGAGCCGCCCGTTGAAGGCCGGATCGCCCTGATGGCCGAGGATCGCGCACTCCTGCGCCTCGAAGCCGGTGACGAGGCCGACGCGCTGCCGGTCCTCCGGCACATGGCCGACGCCGAGCGCGCGCAGCCCCCGCGCCGTGAAGCGGTCGGGCGTGGCGGTCAGTTCTTCCCCGCGCAGGCGCACGGAGCCCTCCGCTGGCGGGCGCATCCCGGCCAGCGCCTCCAGCAGCTCGGACTGGCCGTTGCCGGAGACACCGGCGATGCCGACGATCTCCCCGGCGCGCACGGTCAGGCCGATGCCCTTCACCCGCTCCACCCCGGCGCCGTCGCGCACGCACAGGCCGGAGACCTCCAGCACCGCCGGGCCGGGCGTGGCCGGCACCTTCTCCACCCGCAGCAGCACCTTGCGCCCAACCATCAGCTCGGCCAGTTCCTCGCGGCTGGTGCGGGCGGTGGCAACATTCGCCACCACCTGCCCGCGGCGCATGACCGTCACGTTGTCGGTCAGCTCCATGATTTCGCGCAGTTTGTGGGTGATGATGACGACCGTCTTCCCCTGCTCGCGCAGCGCGCGGAGGATGCGGAAGAGATGGTCGGTCTCCTGCGGGGTGAGGACTCCCGTCGGTTCGTCGAGGATCAGGATGTCGGCGCCGCGGTAGAGCGCCTTGAGGATTTCCACCCGCTGCTGCGCCCCCACCGGCAGCTCGCCGACCGGGCGGTCGAGGTCGACCTCCAGCCCGTAGTCGCGGGCGAGCCGGGTCAACTCCGTCCGCGCCCGCGCCATCCCGGCGGCCAGGGTGACGCCGCCCTCCGCCCCCAGCAGCACGTTCTCCAGCACCGTGAAGGGATCGACGAGCATGAAATGCTGATGGACCATGCCGATCCCGGCGGCCAGGGCGTCGCGCGGGCTCCGCACCGCCACCGGGCGGCCGTCCACCAGGATCGTCCCGCCGTCGGCGGGCAGATAGCCGTAGACGATGCTCATGATCGTCGACTTGCCGGCGCCGTTCTCGCCGATCACGCCGTGGATGGTGCCCTTCGGCACGGCCAGCGACACGTCGCGGTTGGCGTGGTTGGCGCCGAACCACTTGTTGACGCCGCGGGTTTCCAGGGCGGGAGGGTGTTGGGGCATGGGGACTTTCATGATTGGAAGGTCCTTGCCCCCACCCTTCCCACGGCTTCGCCGCGGGCCCCTTCCCTCCCCCGCTGACGCAGGAGAGGGAGTTTCAATCCCCTCCCCTGCGTCAGCGGGGGAGGGTTAGGGAGGGGGCAATGCTCGGCGACGCAGAAAATCAGCTCACGGCTGATACGGCTTCACCGCCAGCTCGCCCGCGATGATCTTGCGCTTGGCGTCCTCGACGGCCTTCTCCATCTCCGCCGTGACGAGCTTGCGGTTGTTCTCGTCGAGCGCGTAGCCGACGCCCTCCTCCTTCAGCCCGACGACGCGGTGCCCGGCCGTCCAGCTGCCGTCCTTGGCCGACTTCATGCAGTCGTAGACGGTCACGTCCACCCGCTTGACCATCGAGGTCAGGATCTTGCCCGGGTGGATCCAGTTCTGGTTGCTGTCCACCCCGACGCCCAGCTTGCCGGCGTCCGCCGCGGCCTGGAGCACGCCCAGCCCGGTCGCCCCGGCCGCCGCGAAGACCACGTCGGCGCCGCGCCCGAACTGGCTCTTGGCCAGCTCCGCCCCGCGGGTGGGGTCGTTCCAGGCGGCGGGGGTGGTGCCGGTCATGTTGGTGAAGACCTCGCCATCCGCCTTCACATGCTTCACGCCCTGCTCGTAGCCGGTCAGGAAGTTGCGGATCAGCGGGATGTCCATGCCCCCGATGAAGCCGACCTTGCCGCTCTGCGAGGCCAAAGCCGCCAGCATGCCGACGAGGAAGGAGCCCTCATGCTCCTTGAAGGTCACCGACTGGACGTTCGGCAGGTCGAGCTTGTCGTCGATCAGGCAGAATTTCGTGTTGGGATACTCCCGCGACACCTTGTCCACGGCGGCGGACTGGGAGAAGCCGACCGCCGTGATGACGGTGGCGCCGCGCCGCGCCATGTTGCGCAGCGCCTGCTCGCGCTGGCTCTCGCTGGTGACCTCGAACTCGCGGTAGACGATCCCGGTCTCCTTCTTGAAGCGCTCCGCCCCGTTGTAGGCCGCCTCGTTGAAGGACTTGTCGAACTTGCCGCCCTGATCGAACACCACCGCCGGCATGAACTCGTCCGCCGCCAGGGCCGGGCCCGCGGCGGGAACGGTCGCCGCCGTCAGCGACAGGGCCAGGATGGCCAGAATGCGCGTCATCGTCATCGTTCCGCTTCCCCGTTCCGGTGCGCCCGCTTGCCGGGTCGTGGCGGTCAGGATAGCCGCTCCTCCCGCCCCGTGACAGGGGGCACATGGCGTGGGGAATTCCGCCGCAGGTCACAGCCCGTATGGGACCTCCTCCCGCGACGCCGGTTGACGGAAGGGCGGTGGCCCGCTATCACGCCCGCCATTGCCCGGAGGAGGGGCCCGGAGGAGGGAATCGCAGATTGGACGAGGTGATCGGCGTGCATGGTCTGGTGGTGCTGCTGCAGGGCATCGTCCTTGGAATCGCCATCGCCGCCCCCGTCGGTCCCATCGGCCTGCTCTGCATCCGCCGCACGCTCCAGCACGGGCCGCTGATGGGCTTCTTCACCGGCTTCGGTGCCGCCGTGGCCGACACCATCTACGGCGCCATCGCCGCCTTCGGCGTGTCCGCCGCCCTGGACTTTCTTCAGGGGCACGAGATCGCCTTCCAGCTCGTCGGCGGCATCTTCCTGCTCGTCGTCGCCATCCGCACCTTCCGCCAGAAGCCGGAGGACGAGGAGCGCGAGGCCGCCAGCGCGCCCGACACGCCGTCCTTCCTCGGCGGCTTCATGACCGGCCTGTCGCTGACCTTGACCAATCCGGCGACGATCATGGCCTTCATCGCCATCTTCGCCGGCTTCGGTCTGGGTGGAAATCTGGGTCGGGTGGACGCCACCACGCTGGTGGCCGGCGTCTTCATCGGCGCCTCGCTGTGGTGGTTCACCCTGTCCATGGGCGTCGCCGCCGTGCGCCACCGCATCTCCGACCGCGGACTGACCCGGCTGAACCATTGCACGGGGGTGGCGCTGGCGGCCTTCGGCCTCTGGGCGCTCGGCATGGCCTTCACCGGCATGGCCGGCTGGGCCATGGGGTAATCTCTTAAGGGCTGAGCGGGGCCCCCGCCACCGGCGGGTCGCCGTCCGGCCCACGCGACGACTTCTGGGCGCGGCGGATGCCGTGGAAATGGCTGATAAGCCGGTACAGGTAAAGCCCGACCAGGACCACCAGCAGCCCCACCGTGAAATAGCCCACCAGACTGTGCGCGAAGGGCCAGCGGGACAGCATGTAGCCGGTCCAGGCGAGCAGCAGGGTCCACAGGATCGACCCGACCCCGGAATAGAGGCAGTAGAGCGGGATCGACATCCGGCAGGCCCCCGCCGGGATCGAGATCAGCGTCCGCACCCCCGGCACCGGCTGGGTCAGGAAGACGGCGATCCCGCCATGCTTTCCAAACCACTCCGTGCTTCGTCGGACCTTCCTGGGGTGGATCGTCAGCCAGTGGCCGTAGCGTTTTAAAAAGGCTTCCAGCCGGTCGCGGCCCATCAGGCGGCTGGGCAGAAACCAGACCAGTTGCCCGGCCAGCGAGCCCAACCCACCGGCCAGGGCGACGCCGAGCAGATTGTACTCGCCCTGCGCCGCCGCGATGCCGGCCAATGGAATGACCGATTCCGCGGGAACCGGCGGGATGACCCGCGCCAGGACCAGCAGCAGGAAGATGCCCACGTAATTCATCGTGTGCATCACATCGACCAGCCAATTGGTCAGTCCGCCAGCCATTTCCGCCCACCCAGATTTTAATCCTTCGAAAAACAAGCCGGCGGGCCATCGGTTCCTGAACGATGTCGCGGCGCAAAACCGCATGTCACATTCAGATGATAAATGTTTGGATATAAAATAGGTAAGAGACTTACACACCCATGTATGCAGTCGAGGGTCTCCGTTCGATACCTGCCATGGCGCATCCAATCCGCCATGTCAAAAAAGAGAGAACCGCCATGCTTCTAAGCAACTTCAAGATATCCACGAAAATCTTGTCCATCATCATCTTGCTGGGAGCCATCTGCGCGGGCATCACGGCGACGTCGGTTTCCGGATTGGACGCGCTGAGCCGCGCCACCGACGAGATCAAGGCTTCCGGCGATGACATGAGGGTCGGCGCGCGGCTGAATCGCTTGGTGGTCGAACTGCTCCGCGACGAATACCGCCTTGCCGCCAACCCGGCCGATCTGCCGGTGGTCCTGCCCTCCATCACGACGGGCCGCGAAACGCTGTCCACGAACCTCACGAGGGTCAAGGAAACCGCCGACCCCGAGCAGAAGCGCCTGCTGGCAGACTTCGAAGCGGCGCTGTCGCTCTACAAGGCCCAATTGGAGCAGACTCTGGCCGTCGCCCGTCAGATCAACGCGAAGGGCGCCGTCGGATTCCATCAGGACATTCTCTCTTCGGTCGAGAACAGCGCCGTCGCCGCGCGGAAGCTCCAGGATCTGAGCGTCAAATACACCGCCTACACCGACGACAAGGCGGCACGGCTGTCCGACGACGCCTCCCAACTGGCGGAGCGGCGGGCCGTCCAGCTCATCGCGGCGGCCGTGGTCGGCATTCTCGTCGGGCTGCTGCTGGGCTGGCTGATGTCGCAGTTCGGCATCGTCCGCCCGGTGACCGCCATCGTCGCCTGCCTGCGCGGGCTGGCCGACGGCAAGCTGGACACCGAGGTGTACGGCACCGACCGCAAGGATGAAGTCGGCGCGATCGCGGCCACCGCCGACGTGTTCAAGCGCAACCTGCTCCACAGCCGCGCGATGGAGCGCGAGGCCAAGGAGGCGGAGGCCCGGTCCCAGGCGGAGAAGCGCGCGTCGATGCTCGCGCTGGCTGGCCGCTTCGAATCGCAGGTGGGCGTCATCGTCAACGACGTCGGCGGCGCTGCGACGGAGCTTCAGGCCACCGCGGCGCAGCTCGCCTCCGCGGTCGAGGAGGTCGGCGCCCAATGCAACGCCGTGGCCGGCGCGTCGGAGGAGGCCAGCGCCAACGTGCAGACCGTCGCCTCGGCGTCGGAGGAGATGTCCGCCTCCATCCACGAACTGGCCGAGCGCGTGACCCGCGCCGCGGCCCGCTCCAAGGCCGCGGCGGAGGGGGCCAATCTGGCCCAGACCCAGCTCGATTCCCTGTCCGCCGCCATCGAGCAGGTCGACCAGATCGTCGCCTCGATCAACGCCGTCGCCGCCCAGACCAATCTGCTGGCGCTGAACGCGACCATCGAGGCCGCCCGCGCCGGGGAGGCCGGCAAGGGCTTCGCGGTGGTGGCGAGCGAAGTGAAGAATCTCGCCAACCAGACCCACGCGATGACCGAGCAGATCGGCAACCAGATCGCCGCGGTGAAGAACGCCTCCGGCCGGACGGTGGACGCCATGCGTGCCATCATCACCCAGGTCGAGGACATCGACCGCTCCACCGCGGAGATGGCCGCCTCCGTCGAGCAGCAGAGCGCGGCGACCGGCGAGATCAGCCGCAACGCCCAGCAGGCCGCCAACGGCACCGCGGAAGTGTCCAGCAACGTCGCCGGCATCCAGCAGGCGGAGTCGGAAACCAGCGCCGCCACCCACAGCGTGAAGGAGGCGGCCGACCAGCTGGCCGAACGCGCATCGAGCCTGAAGCGCGAGGTGGATCAGTTCCTGTCCGAAGTGCGCGCGGCCTGATCGGCCGCGCGTCTCCAAAGCCCCTAGCCCCGGGTGCCGCCCGGCGGCGGGGGCGGCGGGGCGCTTTCCGCCACGGCGGCGCGGCCCGGATCGCGCTTCTGGCATTCCAGCAGGATGTCGCGCGCGATCGGCGCCGCCGCGGTGGACCCGCCGCCGCCATGCTCAACGAACACCGCGCAGGCGTAGCGCGGGGAACTGACCGGCGCGTAGGAGATGAACAACGCGTGGTCGCGCTCCCGCCAGGGCAGGTCCTCGTTCTTCTTCACGCCGGTGCTGCGCTCCGCCATGGTGATGCGGCGGACCTGGGCGGAGCCGGTCTTGCCGGCCATCTCATAGCCGGGTTCGGTGATGCGCGACTTGTAGGCGGTGCCGTTCGGCGCGTTGGTCACCTCGTAGAGGCCGCGCAGGACGAGGTCGAGGTTCTCCTTCTTCACCCCGATCGGCGGCCAGCTCGTCTGCTCGCCCGACAGCGCCTTGATCTGCTTGGTCAGGTGGGGCTTCACCGCGAAGCCGCCGTTGGCCAGCCGCGCCGTCATGGCGACGAGCTGCATCGGCGTGGACAGCACATAGCCCTGCCCGATCGCCGCGATCAGCGTCTCGCCCTGCGCCCAGGGCTTGCCCAGGGCGCCCTTCTTCCAGTCAATGGAGGGGATCAGGCCCGGCCGCTCGTGCGGCAGGTCCAGCCCGGTCAACTGCCCCATGTCGAAGCGGTTGGCCATCTCGGCGATGCGGTCGATGCCGATGCGCCGCGACACGTCGTAGAACCACACGTCGCAGGAATGGCGCAGCGCCCCCACCACGTCCACCGTGCCGTGCCCGCCCTTCTTCCAGCAATGGAAGCGGTGGTCGCCGAGGTCCATGTGGCCCGGGCAGAACACCGAGTGGTTGCGGCTGATCAAGCCGGACTCCAGCGCCGCCAGGGCCACCACCGGCTTGAAGGTCGAGCCCGGCGGGTATTGCCCGGCCACCGCCTTGTTGTTGAGCGGAGTCGCCTGGTTGGACAGCAGCTCCTCCCACAGCTCGGCGCTGATGCCCATGGTGAACTGGTTGGGGTCGTAGCTGGGGTGGGAGCACAGGGCGTAGATGCCGCCGGTGTGCACGTCCATCACCACGCAGGAGGCGCTGACCTCCTGCGCCAGCCGCTGCTGCACGAATTTCTGCAACCCGATGTCGATGGTCAGCTGGACCTCGCGGCCCGGCTGTCCCTCGTCGCGCGACAGCTCGCGGATGACGCGCCCGACGGCGTTGACCTCGAGCTGGCTGGTGCCCGCCGTGCCGCGCAGCGCCTTCTCGTGATACTTCTCCATCCCGGCCTTGCCGATGCGGAAGCCGGGCAGCGACAGCACGGGGTCGCCGTTCAGCTCCGCCTCCGACACCGCGCCGACATAGCCCAGGATGTGGGCGGTCGCCTCCGCCTCCGGGTAATGGCGGATCTCGCCGACCTCGATGGCGACGCCGGGCAGGTCCGGCGTGTTCATCTCGATGGTGGCGACCTGTTCCCAGGTCAGGTTCTCGCGCACGGTGACCGGCACGAAGCGGCGCTTGCGGTGCAGCTCGCGCATCACGCGGCGGCGGTCGCCGTCGGTCAGCGGGACGATCTTGGAGATCTTGTCGAGCGTGTCCTGGATGTTGCGCGTGCGCTCCGACACCACGACGACGCGGTAGTTCTGCTGGTTCACCGCCAGCGGCGCGCCGAACCGGTCGACGATGGTGCCGCGCGACGGGGCGACCAGCCGCAGGCTGATGCGGTTCTCCTCCGCCAGCATGGTGAAGCGCGCGGATTCCACCACCTGCAGGTAATAGAGCCGCCCGACCAGAGCGGACAGACCGGCGAGCTTCAGCCCGCCCAGCACGGCGGCGCGGCGGGTCAGCAGGCGGTAGCGGTCGGTGTCGCGGTCCATCGCAGTCAAAGGCTCACATCCCCTGCCAGATCATCCTTGCCCTCACGCCCGCCGATCACCCCTGCAGAAACGCCCGGTGGACGCGGATCAGCATCCAGGCGATCGCCGGGAAGAAGGCCATGGTCAGCAGCGCCTGGAACAGCGCCGGCCGGAACGGCAGCACCGTTGCCTGAAGCGCCGAAAAGGCCAGCCACTGGATGCAGGCCACGCCCATCATGACCAGACCGAAGCCGAACCACATCAGGGCGAAGGTGCTGGACACCAGCACGCGCCGCTGGCTGGACACCGCCCAATGGACGAGCACCAGCACCAGAGCGTTCACCCCCAGCGGTCCGCCGGTCAGCAGGTCCTGCAGCAAACCGATCAGGAAGGCGGTGCCCGGCCCCATCAGATCGGGCCGGTGGATCGCCCAATAATAGACGGCGACGGCGGTCAGGAAAGGCGCCACCGACGCATAGCCGGGCAGCGGGACCGGGATCATCCCGGCCAGCGCCAGCATGACCGTCACCGCGAACGGAGCGAGATTCCGCCCCGTCTTGTCCAGCCGCTGCCACAGGGTCAGCGTCATTTCGACTCGGACGACGGTTCCGTCTCGCTTCCCGGCAGGGTGAACTCGACCAGCTGCAGGTGCTCCACCCGCGACAGGTCGACGTTCGGCTGCACCCGGACGCCACGTTCACCGGCCGAGGACACCACGCCCACCGGCAGGCCCGGCGGGAACTGCCCGCCGTGACCGGAGGTCACCACCCGCTCGCCCACCTGCACCGGCGCTTCCGGCGGCAGGTAGAGCAGCCGTGTCTGGTCGGAATTGTCGCCCGCCATCACCGCCCGCTGGCGCGAGCGCTCCAGAACCACGGGGATGCGGGTGTTGATGTCGGTCAGCAGGAGGACGCGGGCCGACCATTCCCCGACCTCGATCACCCGGCCGACCAGTCCGCTGCCGGCGATGGCCGCCTGCCCCTTGCGCACCCCATCGCGGCGGCCGGCGGTGACCACCAGCGTGCGCAGGAAGGAGCTGCCGGGAGCGGCAATGACCCGCGCCGTGATGAAGGAGGAGGACGGCTCCGGCGTCGCCTTGAGAAGGGAGCGCAGGCTGATGTTCTCCGCCTCCAGCCGCAGCGCCGCCTGCTTCCACTGCAGCAGCCGCGCGTTCTCCGCCTTCAGCCGCTGGTTCTCCTCGAAGGCGTTCTGCACCTCGACCACCGACTCCACGACATGGGCGGCGGTGGCGGCGGGGCGGGAGATCGCGTCGAGGATTGGGGCGAAGGCGTCGGTCACCCGGGCGCGCGCGCTGTCCACCGACAGCGCGTCGATCCGGCCCACCATCATCAGGGCGACGGAGGCGAGCACCAGCAACAGGAAGGAGAAGCGCTGGGCGAGCGCCCGCAGCGGGGCGGCAAGGCGCACGACGGAACCGGAATTGCGAGGCTTCACAGGATCATCCCGTCCAGGTACGCGATCCGCCCCCGGCTACGCCGGCGAATGGACGAACCACCGGGGGAACCCAACCGAGCAATACACCAATCAGTAGGCGCTGACCAAGACGTTTCGCAGCGTCTTCATCTCCTCCAGCGCCCGCCCGGTGCCCAGCGCGACGCAGGACAGCGGGTCGTCGGCGATCGACACCGGCAGGCCGGTGGCGTGGCGCAGGACGAAGTCCAGGTTGCCCAGCAGGGCGCCGCCGCCGGTCAGCACGATGCCCTTGTCCACGATGTCCGCGGCCAGTTCCGGTGCCGTGTGCTCCAGCGCGACCTTCACCGCCTCGACGATGGCCGACACCGGCTCCGCCAGGGATTCGGCGATCTGCCGCTCGGAAATGATGAGTTCCTTGGGCACGCCGTTCATCAGGTCGCGGCCCTTGATCTCCAGGATCCGGCCCTCGCCGTCTTCCGGCGGGCAGGCCGAGCCGATTTCCTTCTTGATCCGCTCCGCCGAGCCTTCGCCGACCAGCAGATTGTGGGTGCGGCGGATGTAGCCGATGATGGCCTCGTCCATCTTGTCGCCGCCCACGCGGACCGAGCGGGAATAGACGATGCCGCCCAGCGACAGCACGGCCACCTCGGTGGTGCCGCCGCCGATGTCCACGACCATGGAACCGGTCGGCTCCGTCACCGGAAGCCCGGCGCCGATCGCGGCGGCCATCGGCTCCTCGATCAGGAAGACGCGGCGGGCGCCGGCGGCCTCCGCCGATTCCTGGATCGCGCGGCGCTCGACGGCGGTGGAGCCCGACGGCACGCAGATGATGACCTGCGGGCTGGCGAAGCTGCGCCGGTTGTGCACCTTGCGGATGAAGTGCTTGATCATCTCCTCGGCGACTTCGAAGTCGGCGATGACGCCGTCGCGGAGGGGGCGGATGGCCTGGATGTTGCCGGGCGTGCGGCCCAGCATCATCTTCGCCTCGTCGCCGACGGCCAGCACCTGCTTCTTGCCGCGGACGTTGGCGATGGCCACGACCGAGGGTTCGTTCAGAACGATGCCGCGGCCCTTGACATAGACCAGGGTGTTGGCCGTCCCCAAATCGATCGCCATGTCGGCGGAAAGCACGCCGAGGAGTTTGGAAAGCATGGACCCGACTAACTCTTCAATGCGGTTGAGACGGCCTTGCCGGCGATGTGCCCGCTCCGGTGCGGAGGGCCACGCCCGCCAACGGTTCCATAGACGAATGCCCCTTCGCGCTCAAGCGGAGAGTGCAACCGGCACGCCTTGCCGAGCCCTGTTGCCGGCGCCCGTGGGGCGGTCGCCGGCGCCGGTCCGGCGCTCTGGTCGATGGGAGGCGGTCCTTGAGGCAAGGCCGGTCCCGGCGGAATGTCCAGTCCCCGAAGTGCTGGCGGAACGCCGTCCTCCGGTGCCCGCCACACTGCCGCGTCAGGGTTAATTTTCCGTCAACAGGAGGCGGAAACCTCCGGCGTCCGGCCAAACCGCCCCGCTCGCGGCGGGGGTATCCTTAGGCTGATTCCCAACCCGCCGCAACGGCTTTGTGTCGGGTTTGAAACCGCTCCGGCGCCTCGGTGCCGCCCCATTCCGGCGGCCTCAATGATGGTCGGATTTCGCCGCGGCCGCGGCCTTGCCGTGCGCTCCGTGATGGCTCCCCTCCAGCCGGTCCATCAGGGCCAGTAGCACGCCCGACACCACGAAGGTCATGTGGACGATGACCATCCACATCAGGTTCTCCTTGCTGGTGTTGTCAATGTTCATGAAGCTCTTCAGCAGGTGGATTCCGGAGATCGCCACGATGGAGGCGATCAGCTTCAGCTTCAGCCCGCCGAAGTCGACCTTGCCCATCCAGTCCGGACGGTCCTTGTGGTCGGCCACGTCGATCTTCGACACGAAGTTCTCGTATCCCGAAAAGATCACCATCAGCAGCAGGTTGCCGGCCAGCGACAGGTCGATCAGGGTCAGCACGGCCAGCAGCACGTCCTTCTCCTGCATCTCCAGCACATGCGGGACGATGTGGAAGATCTCCTGGGTGAACTTCGCCAGCAGGAGCACCAGCGACACGACGAGCCCGAGATAGAAGGGGGCGAGAAGCCAGCGGCTGGCGAAGATGATCTGTTCGAAACGGCGTTCGATCATGACGGTCGGCGTCCGTGAATGGTCATAAGGGGTAGGAGCGCCGGACTCTTGCCATTTCGCACATGCGAAATCAACCGTTCCCATGCCGCGCCCGCCATGTCGCCCTGTGGCGAGAGCACTGGCCTGCGGGGCTGCGAAACGGTAACGTTCCCGGCCGTCCGCCGCACCGATAAGGCCAGTCCCATGAAGCACCCCGCCCCGCACATCGTCACCGCGTTCGAAGACGCCATGAAGCGGCTGAAGGCCAGCATCGTGCAGATGGCGGGCGCCGCGGAAACCCAGCTCGACGGCGCGCTGACCTGCCTGACCCAGCGCAACCCCGAGCAGGCCCGCGCCATCGTCGAGTCCGACGCACGCCTCGACAGCTACGAGCATGAGATCGAGGCGAACTGCATGCGCATGCTGGTGCTTCGCCAGCCGGTGGCCGACGACCTGCGCGAGGTGATCGCCGCCCTGAAGATCGCCGGCAACCTGGAGCGGGTGGGCGACCACGCCGCAAACACCGCCCGCCGCGCCGTCGCCGTGGCGGAGTTTCCCGAGTCCCCGGCGATGAGCACCCTGCCCAATCTGGGCCGCCTCGTGCGCCAACGCCTGACCACGGCGGTGGACGCCTATGTGGACGGGGACGTCGAGCTGGCGCTGCGCGTCTGGCGCACCGACGACGAGGTGGACGCGCTCTACACCAGCCTGTGCGAGAGCATCAACCAGTCGGCGGCCCGCCTGCCGGAGATGTTCACCGCCCACATGCACCTGCTGTTCATCGCCAAGAGCCTGGAGCGCATCGGCGACCACGCGACCAACATCGCGGAGGTGGTGCATTTCGTGCACACCGGCCGGCCGCTGCTCGACGAGCGTCCGAAGGCGGACCGCTCGCGGGGGGATGTGTGAGCGTGCTGCGGCGCTTGCCCCCACCCTGACCCTCCCCCGCTTCGCAGGGGAGGGAATTTTCTCCTCCCCTTGCGAAGCGGGGGGAGGTTGGGAGGGGGGCAAACCACTGCGGAACTCTCCACAAACGAAAAAGCGCGCCTCGCGGCGCGCTTTTCCATGTCCAGTCCAGGAACCGATCAGTTCTTGGACTTGTCGACCAGACGGCGCTCGGCGATCCACGGCATCATGGCGCGCAGCTTCTCGCCGACCTGCTCGATCGAATGCTCGGCGTTGCGGCGGCGGGTCGCCTTGAAGGACGGCTGGCCGGCCTTGCACTCCAGCATCCAGTCGCGGACGAAGCGGCCGGTCTGGATGTCCTCCAGAACGCGCTTCATCTCGGCCTTGGTCTCCGGGGTGATGATGCGCGGGCCGGTCTTGTAGTCGCCGTACTCGGCGGTGTTGGAGATCGAGTAGCGCATGTTGGCCATGCCGCCCTCATACATGAGGTCGACGATCAGCTTCACCTCGTGCAGGCACTCGAAATAGGCCATCTCCGGGGCGTAGCCGGCCTCGGTCAGCGTCTCGTAGCCGGCCTTGATCAGCTCGGTCAGGCCGCCGCAGAGCACGGCCTGCTCGCCGAACAGGTCGGTCTCGCACTCTTCCTTGAAGGTCGTCTCGATGATGCCGGCGCGGCCGCCACCGATGGCCGAGGCGTAGGACAGGGCGATGTCCAGCCCGTTGCCCGAGGCGTTCTGGTGCACGGCCACGAGGCAGGGCACGCCGCCGCCGCGCTGGTATTCGCCGCGGACGGTGTGGCCGGGGCCCTTCGGCGCGATCATGAACACGTCGAGGTCGGCGCGCGGCTCGATCAGGTTGAAGTGCACGTTCAGGCCGTGCGCGAAGGCCAGGGCGGCGCCTTCCTTCAGGTTCTTGGCGAGGTCGTCGCGGTACAGGTCAGCCTGCAGCTCGTCCGGGGTGAGGATCATCACCACGTCGGCCCAGGCGGCGGCCTCGCCCGGAGCCATGACCGTGAAGCCGGCGGCCTCAGCCTTCTTGATGGTGGCCGAACCCGGGCGGAGGGCGATGCGCACGTCCTTCACACCGCTGTCACGCAGGTTGTTGGCGTGGGCGTGGCCCTGGCTGCCGTAGCCGACGATGACGACCTTCTTCCCCTTGATCAGGTTCACGTCGGCATCACGATCATAATAGACGCGCATGGTGGTCTTCCTTGGATTTTTCGATCTGGTGGTGCGAGTTTTGCGCAGCGGAATTACTCCACCGGCGAAAGGGCCGCGTCAAGCACAAGACTGTTCGGCAGACCTGCAAAAGGACGGCGGGCTGGGTCGCCTCCCTGTCATGGGTGGCGTCATAGCCCGCCGTTTCGGGCCGGGATCAGAACCCGGTGGCTCCCTTCGACATGGCGACGACGCCGGTCCGGCTGGCCTCGACGAGGCCGAGCTGGGCCATCAGCCCGACGAAGTCATCGACCTCCGCCGTCGTGCCGGTCAGTTCGAACACGAAGGAGGTCAGGGTGGCGTCCACGACCTTCGCCTTGAAGATGTCGGCCAGGCGCAGCGCCTCGATGCGGCGCTCTCCGGTGCCGGCCACCTTGACCAGCGCCAGTTCGCGCTCCACCGACGGCCCCTCGTCCGTCAGGTCGTGCACCTTGTGCACCGGCACGAGGCGGTCGAGCTGGGCCTTGATCTGCTCCACCACCATGCGGGTGCCGGAGGTGACCAGGGTGATGCGCGACAGGTGGTCGGCGTTGTTCACCTCCGCCACCGTCAGGCTTTCAATGTTGTAGCCGCGGCCCGAAAACAGGCCGATGACGCGGGCCAGCACGCCCGGCTCGTTGTCCACCAGCACGGCGATGGTGTGCTTCTCGATCTTCTCTTCCACGATCCGTACTCCGCCAGAGGGCCTTCAACCGTTCGTCTTGGTCGCCGCGATCAGACCAGCACCATGCCGTCTTCCGGCGTGGCGTCGGACGGGCTGTCCTCCGGACCGAACAGGATTTCGTTGTGGGCCTTGCCGCCGGGGATCATCGGGAAGCAGTTCTCCTTCGGGTCCACGGCGATGTCGATGATGCAGGGGCGGTCGGTGACGGCCAGCATCTTCTCGATGACCTCGTCCACCTCGGCCACCGTGGTCGCGCGCAGGCCGACGCAGCCCCAGCTTTCCGCCAGCTTCACGAAGTCGGGCAGCGCCTCGGAGTAGCTGTTGGAGTAGCGGGAGCCGTGCAGCAGCTCCTGCCACTGGCGCACCATGCCCATGTACTTGTTGTTCAGGATGAAGATCTTGACCGGGGCGCGGTACTGCACCGCCGTGCCGATCTCCTGCATGTTCATCAGGAAGGACGCCTCGCCCGACACGTCCACCACGATGGCGTCGGGGTGGGCGAGCTGCGCGCCGATGGCCGCCGGCAGGCCGTAGCCCATGGTGCCCAGGCCGCCGGAGGTCATCCAGCGGTTCGGCTCGTCGAAGGGCAGGAACTGGGCGGCCCACATCTGGTGCTGGCCGACCTCGGTCGTCACGTAATGGTTCTTGCCGCGCAGCGCCTCGCGCAGCCGCTCCAGCGCGTACTGCGGCTTGATGACCGCCTCGGTGCGGTTGTAGTTCAGGCAGTTGCGGGCGCGCCAGCCCTCGACCTGACCCCACCACTCCTTCAGGGCGGTCTGGTCGGCACGCTTCTGGCGGGCCTTCCAGATGCGGATCATGTCTTCCAGAACGGCGCCGGCGTCACCGACGATGGGGATGTCCACCGCGACGTTCTTGTTGATCGAGCTGGGGTCGATGTCGACGTGGATCTTCTTCGAGCCCGGCGCGAACTCCGACAGCTTGCCGGTCACGCGGTCGTCGAAGCGGGCGCCGATGTTGATCATCACGTCGCAGTTGTACATGGCGAGGTTCGCCTCGTACGTGCCGTGCATGCCCAGCATGCCCAGCCACTGCGGGTCCGACGCCGGGAAGGCGCCCAGCCCCATCAGGGTCGAGGTGATCGGGAAGCCGGTCATCTTCACGAACTGGGTCAGCAGCTTCGCCGCGATCGGGCCGGCGTTCACCACGCCGCCGCCGGTGTAGAAGATCGGGCGCTTGGCGGTGGCGATCAGCTCGATGGCCTCCTCCACCCGGGCGATCTCGGGCTTCACCTGCGGGCGGTAGGTCTTGTGCTTGACCTCGGTCGGCGGGATGTAGGTGCCGTCGGCGAACTGCACGTCCTTCGGGATGTCGACCAGCACCGGGCCGGGACGGCCGCTGCGCGCCACGTAGAAGGCCTCGTGCATGGTGCGGGCCAGCTGGTTGACGTCCTTCACCAGATAATTGTGCTTGGTGCAGGGGCGCGTGATGCCGGTGGTGTCAGCCTCCTGAAAGGCGTCGTTGCCGATCAGGTGGGTCGGCACCTGCCCCGACAGGCAGACCAGCGGAATGCTGTCGCACAGCGCGTCGAGCAGGCCCGTCACGGCGTTGGTGGCGCCGGGGCCGGAGGTCACCAGCACGCAGCCCACCTTGCCGGTGGAGCGGGCGTAGCCTTCCGCGGCGTGCACGGCGGCCTGCTCGTGCCGGACGAGGATGTGCTTGATGTCGTTCTGCTGGAAGATGGCGTCGTAAATCGGAAGTACCGCGCCGCCCGGATAACCGAAGATGATGTCTACGCCCTGATCCTTCAGGGCCTTGATGACGATCTGCGCGCCGGTCAGCTTCTGTTCGGGCATAGCTCACGACCTTCCAATGGGGGCCCCTCTTTTCACGGGCGGCCCTGTTCCTTCTCAAACCCCGGCGATGGCCTGCTGGGAAAACAAGGGGTTATCCCCAAAGGCGAAGGCCGGGACCGGCAAACTAGACAATCCGTCCGTCTTTGGTCAACCCATTTTGCGAATGATCGAAAAGATTTTTTGCCGCAGTTTTTCCAAATATTTCGCAAGCTGGAAAGACCGCCCTCCCCGCAAAGCCGCCCGCACACGCGAACGGCCTGCCCCGCGGGTGCGGAGGCAGGCCGTTGCGCGGGGGCTGGCGGAGTTAAGCCGCGACGGTCTGAAGCAGGCCGCAGAGGCGGCGGATGCCTTCGCGGATGCGCTCCGGGTTGTTGTTGGAGAAGCTGAGGCGCAACGTGTTCTTGCCCGAGCGGTCGGCGTGGAAGGCCGAGCCGGGGACGAAGGCGACGTTGGCGTCCTTGATGGCACGGGCCAGCAGGTCCACCCCGTCGGTGCCCTCCGGCAGCTCGATCCAGACGAACATGCCGCCTTCCGGCTTGGTCCAGGTCACCCCGGCCGGGGCGAACTCGGACAGCGCGGTCAGCATGGCGTCGCGGCGCTCCTTGTAGCCGGCGCGCAGGCGGCGGATGTGGCTGTCGAAGTTCTGCGACACCACGTCGTGCAGCACGATCTGGTTGATGGTGCTGGTGTGCAGGTCGCCGGCCTGCTTCATCAGGACCAGCCGGTTGATGACCTCGGCCGGGCCGTTGATCCAGCCCACGCGCAGCGCCGGCACCATCGTCTTGGAGAAGGAGCCGCAGAAGAGCACGTTGGTGATCTTGCCACCGTTGCGGGCGGCGTCCAGCGCGACCATGGACGGGATCGGCTCGCCCTCATAGCGCAGCTCGGTGTAGGCGGCGTCCTCGACGATCGGCACGCCGTGCTTGGCGCAGAGGTCGAGCAGCGCCTCGCGGCGGGCCAGCGAGATCGTCGTGCCGTTGGGGTTCTGGAAGTCGGGGACGAGGTAGAAGAACTTCGGCTTCTGCTCCAGCGCCGCCTCCACCGCGGCGAGGTCCGGCCCCTCGGCGTCGCCGGGAACGGAAAGATACTGCGGCTCGTAGGGCGAGAAGGCCTGGAGCGCGCCGAGATAGGTGGGGCGGGTCACCAGGATCTTCTCGCCCGGCCCGATCAGCAGCTTGCCGACGAACTCCAGCGCCTGCTGCGATCCGCTGGTCACCAGCACCTCGTCCAGCCCGGCCTGGATGCCGCGGCGGCCCAGATAGGCGCAGATCCACTCGCGCAGCGGCGTGAAGCCCTCGCTGATGGTGTATTGAAGCGCGCCGCCGGCCCCGCTGTTGGACTGGAAGATCTTCTCATAGGCGCGGGCAATGGCCGCGGTCGGGAAGAAATCGGGGTCCGGGATGCCCCCGGCGAAGGAGATGATTTCCGGCCGTTCGAGCAGCTTCAGCAGCTCCCGGATTTCCGAAGCTCCCATACCGGCGACGCGACCGGCAAACACGTTTCCCCAATCGACCGTCACTTTCAATCCTCCTGAGGGTCAACGACGCAACGTCGTTTCAAGATAGGTCAGTATTGCTTCACTAAGTGGTCTTGTGTAGAGCGAATTGATCGTATGGCAGCCATGCAGCGCGGAGGCCGGAGGCCGCGCCGCGAGCTGGTGGCGGAACCATGTGACCTGCCGCTTCGCATAGCGGCGCGTCGATTGCTGAGCCAGCGCAATGGCTTCGTCGAGGGTCAGCGCACCGCGCAGATGGTTGCGCAGTTCCGGCACGCCCAGCGCCTTCATCGCCGGCAGGTCGGGATCGAGGCCGAGCGCGTCGAGCCGCCGCACCTCCTCCAGCGCCCCCTGCCCCATCATCACCCGGAAGCGGCGGTCGCAGTTGGCGTAGAGCGCGTCGCGCGGCGGATCGATCACCAGCACAGAGAACAGCAGCCCCTCCGGCGCGCCCTCGGCGCGCTGGGTCTGCCAGTGGGACAACGGATGGCCGGTGGCCTCCAGCACTTCCCAGGCGCGGGTCAGGCGGGTGGTGTCGCCGGGGTTCAGCTTGGCCGAGGCCGGGTCACGGCCCACCAGCTCCGCGCGGAACGCCTCGCCCCCCAGCTCCTGGAGCCGGGCGTGGGCGGCCTTGCGGACCTCGTCGGGGACGGCGGGGACGGCGCTCAAGCCCTCCATCAGCGTGCGCAGGTAGAGGCCGGTGCCACCGACGACGATGGGCAGCCGCCCGGCGGCGTGAGCGGCGGCGATCTCGGCCAGCGCCATGTCGCGCCAGCGCGCGGCGGACCCGCGCTCCGCCGCCGGCAGCACGCCGTAGAGCCGGTGCGGGGCCAGAGCCAGATCCTCCGCCCCCGGACGGGCGGTCAGCACGTCCAAGTCGGCGTAAAGCTGCATGCTGTCGGCGTTGATGACCGTGCCGTTGCGCGCCAGGGCAATGTCGAGCGCCATGCCCGACTTGCCCGAGGCCGTCGGACCGCCGATCACCACCACATGCCGGTGCTGCACATCCCGGTTCCGCGGGCTGTCCTCTGCCATGTCGCCTTGCCTGACGTTCCTCCGGCTACAGCGTATGGCAGGGGAAGGCTCGGCTTGGCAAGGGCGACCGGTGCGGCGACCGGTGCGGGGCCTCAGCGAACCGTGATCGTCCCGGTCATGCCAAAGCTGCTGTGCAGCGGTTCGTGGCAGGCCAAGTCATAGGTTCCGGCCTCGACCGGAACGAACTCCACCACGTCGGCTTGGCCGGCGGGGATTTCCAGATTCACCAGGGCCGGCGTCTCGACGGCGCCTTGCGCGGTGGTGACCCGCCGTACCGCGATGGCTTTGAAGAAGCCTTCGGAGGTGAAGGTGTGCGCGACGGTCCCGCGGTTCTCCAGCGTCAGGCGGTACGGGGTTCCCCGCTCGAAGGCCAGGCGGTCGGGCTGGAACCGGAACTCGTCCAACTGCACGGTCACGGGGCGGGCCTGCGCCCAATCCACCGCCGAGACGCGCGCCGCCACGTCGCCGACATAGCCGGGCGGCGGGCGCTGCGCCAGATCGGTCCCGGCGCCGCATCCGGTCAGGAGGAACAAGGTGAGTGCGAGAATGGGCGGGGTAAGAAGGGTGGCAGGCCGCTGGATCATGGACGAGCCCTCCGGCGATTTGAGCCGAAACGCGGCGGGAGGCTTCCGGGTCCCCGGCGCGGAATGTCTACGACGCTTGGCGGAGTGGGTTGGCGCAAACTCCCGGCTGTGCTAGGGAGCGCGCGCGCCCTTTCCCCCACGGCTCTTCCAGGATCGCCCGCCATGAGCGCTGTCGTTACGCTGATCGCCGCCGCCTCCGCCGTTCTCGACGAGCAGGCCGTGCAGGCCGCCCGCGCGTCCCTGACCGCGCTGGGGGCCGACACCGCCAAGCCGGACTGGCTGGCGCCGGACCGCGCCTGCGACATCGCCGAGGAAGGGCTGGTGCCCGAGCAGGCCGAAGCCGCCGTGCGCCACGCGCTGGCCAATCTTGCGTTGGGCGGCCTTGCCGTGGACGTCATCGCCCAGAAGCCGGGCAGCCGGAAGAAGCGCCTGCTGGTCGCCGACATGGAATCGACGATCATCGAGCAGGAGATGCTGGACGAGTTGGGCGATTACGTCGGGCTGAAGGACCACATCGCCGCGATCACCGCCCGCGCCATGAACGGCGAGATCGACTTCAAGGGCGCGGTGCGCGAGCGGGTCGCCCTGCTCAAGGGCCTGAACGAGAGCGTCGTCGACGAGGTGTGGCAGCGCGCCACCCTGATGCCCGGCGCCAGGACGCTGGTCTCCACCATGCGCGCCAACGGGGCGACCTGCGTGCTGGTCTCCGGCGGCTTCCGCTGCTTCACGGAGCGGGTGCGCCAGTGGGTCGGCTTCGACGACGACCGCGGCAACGTGCTGGAGGTGGTGGACGGCGTCATGACCGGCGCGGTGGTCGAGCCGATCCTCGACAAGGACAGCAAGCTGGAGGCCCTGCTCGCCTACGCCGGGGAGCGCCACGTCCCGACCGTCGAGACGATGGCCGTCGGTGACGGCGCCAACGACCTGCCGATGCTGCTGGCCGCCGGGCTGGGCGTCGCCTTCCACGCCAAACCGACGGTGGCCGCCCAGGCCCGCGCCCGCGTGGACCATGGCGACCTCACCGCCCTGCTGTTCGCCCAGGGCTACAGGATCGGGGAGTTCGTGGAGGGCTGACCACCCACCAACGCACCTCACAAAGCGAAAGGGCACCGGCGGTCTCCCGCCGGTGCCCTTTTCGTTTGGGGACAGCCCCCCGGATCAGCCCTGGCTGAGCGGGATGGCGACGAAGCGCAGGTCGCCGTGACGGTCCACCAGCAGCAGGATGGACTTCTTGCCCTGCTCCTTGGCCTTCTGGATCTTGGACGTCACGTCCTCCGGCTTGCGGACCTCCTCCTGGCCGACCTCGATGATGACGTCGCCGGCGCGGATGCCCTTCTCCGACGCGGTGGAGTTGCCGGCCACCTCGGTCACCACGACGCCCTTCAGCTCGGGCTTGATCTCGAACTGCTGGCGCAGCTCCGGCGTGATGTTGGTCAGCTTCAGGCCCAGCGTCTCGGTCGGCTTCTGGGCCGGGGCCTGCTGCGGCTGGCGGCGCTGCTCCTCCGGATTGGCGGCGAGAAGACCCGATTCCTCGGCGGCCTCAAGCTCGCCCACCTTCACCTGGAGCTGCTGCGACTTGCCCTTGCGCCACACCTCGATCGGGACGGCCTTGTCGATCGGCGTTTCGGCGACGACGCGCGGCAGGCGGCGCATCTCGTTGATTTCCTTGCCGTCGAACTTGGTCACCACGTCGCCCGCCTGGATGCCGGCCTTGGCCGCCGGGCCGTTCGGGGTGATAGAGGCGACCAGTGCGCCCTTGTGGCCCTGCAGGCCCAGGCTCTCGGCGATCTCCGGGGTCACGCCCTGGATGCGCACGCCCAGCCAGCCGCGGCGGGTCTTGCCGTACTCGCGGAGCTGCGCGACCACCTGCTTGGCGAGGTTGGACGGGATGGCGAAGCCGATGCCGACCGAGCCGCCCGACGGCGAAAAGATCGCCGTGTTGATGCCGATGACCTCGCCGTTCAGGTTGAACATCGGGCCGCCGGAGTTGCCGCGGTTGATCGAGGCGTCGGTCTGCAGGAAGTCGTCGTAGGGGCCGGCGTTGATGTCGCGCTGGCGCGCCGAGATGATGCCGGCGGTGACCGAACCGCCCAGGCCGAACGGGTTGCCGATGGCCAGCACCCAGTCGCCCACGCGCATGGCGTCCGAATCGCCGAAGGGCACGGCGACCAGCGGGTGGCTGGTGGTGATCTTCAGCAGGGCGACGTCGGTCTTCGGGTCCTTGCCGATCAGCTCCGCCTTGATGTTGGTGTCGTCCTGCAGAATGACGGTGATCTCGTCGGCGTCCTGGATGACGTGGTTGTTGGTGACCACGTAGCCGTTCTTGGCGTCGATGATGAAGCCGGAGCCGAGCGAGGTCGACTTGCGCGGCTGCTGCGGCTGGTCCTGCTGCTGACGGTCGAAGAAGTCGCGGAAGAATTCCTCGAACGGCGAGCCCGGCGGGAACTGCGGCATCTCAGGACGGGCGCCCTGCTGGCGCTGCGGCACCGCCTGGCTGGTGGAGATGTTGACCACGGCGGGCAGCAGCTTTTCCGACAGGTCGGCGAAGCTGGTCGGCGCCGGGCGCGACTGGGCCATGGCGGGGGTGCCGACGGCGGCGGACAGCCCCAACAGGAGAGCGGCGATCAGCGGCACGACGCGCAGCCGGCGGCCGGATTCGGCGCGGTGGATGGGGTGGTTCGGGTTCAACTCAGCTCTCCCTGCCGGACATCCGGCACCTTCTTGTTCCAATCGGCCATCTGTTCCAATCGGCCCGCGGTTTCATGCGAATCGCGGTCCGAGGGGGCGCTTCACCGATCCGTGTGCCGGATGTAATCCCCGCGCGTCACCGCTTCAAGCAAAGGCGCACGGGTCCCATCCGCCACGGAGGACGCGCGAGTATAGAAGTCGGAGTATGGCCGGAAAATGGCGGCGCGGTCCAGCGACGCGCGCGCGGCAAAAGGGTGTCAGGCGCCGCGCAGAAGCCAGACGAATCCGACGCCGGCCATCGCCGTCACCAGCCCGACGGTGCGCAGCCGGTTCTCCGGCATCGTCAGCGCTTCGACGATCAGACGCCGCATCGCGGACGGGAACAGCGCGTAGAGCACGCCCTCGATCACCAGGACCAGGGCCAGCGCGGTGAGAAAATCCGTCATCGGTCGGGCGGCATTTCCGAGAAGGAAGTCTGGGCGGGAAGACAAAATCGGGGTGGGAGAACGGGAGCCCCCACCCCACCCCCTCCCCCGGGACGGGGGAGGGGGAGACGAGCGCGACGTCTTACTGCTGCTGGGCGGTCGCCGGGGCCGGGGCCCGCTGCGGCACGGCACCGCTGCCCGAGGCCGGCGCCGGCTGGCCGTTGCCGCCACCGGTGATGTCGCCGAAGTAGCGGAAGAACTCGCCGGTCGGGGACAGCACCATGGTGGTGTCGTCCTTGTTCAGCGACTTCCGGTAGGCTTCGAGCGTCCGGTAGAAGCTGTAGAACTGCGGGTCCTGCGACGTCGCCTCGGCGATCATCTTCAACGCTTGGTTGTCGCCTTCACCGCGCAGGATCTGCGAATCGCGCTGCGCCTCGGCCAGGATGACGGTGCGCTCGCGGTCCGCGCGGGAGCGGATCTGCTGCGACTGCTCCTGACCCTGGGCGCGGGCCTCGGCGGCTTCGCGCTCACGCTCCGACCGCATGCGGGCGAAGATCGATTGGCTGGTTTCCTCCGGCAGGTCGGCGCGGCGGATGCGGACATCGACGATCTCGATGCCGAAGCGCTTCGCCTCGTCGTTCACCTGCCCGCGGATGTCGTTCATCACGCGCGGACGCTCGTCCGACAGGATGGCGAGCAGCGTCACGCTGCCGAGAACGCGGCGGAGCGCCGAGTTCACGATGGCGTTCATCCGCGTCTCGGCCACCGCCTCGTTGCCGGCGGTCTGGTAGAAGCGCAGCGGGTCCAGGATGCGGTAGCGCGCGAAGGCGTCCACGTCCAGGCGCTTCTGGTCGGCCAGGATGACCTGCTCCACCGGCGGGTCGAGGTCGAGCACGCGGCGGTCGAGGATGCGGACTTCCTGGATGAAGGGAACCTTGGCCTTCAGGCCGGGTTCGCGGATGACGCGCATCGGCTCGCCGAACTGGAGGACGAGCGCCTGCTGCGCCTCGTTCACCGTGAACAGCGAGGCCGAGGCGAGCACGCCCGCGGCGAGGATGCCGATGCCGGCGACCAACAAAGTGCGGTTCATGGCATCCCTCCTCAACGGGCCGGCTGCTGGCCGGCGGGCCGCGCCGGAGCAGGCTGAAGCTGGTTGAGCGGCAGGTAGGGAACCACGCCCTGGGCACCCTGCGCGTTGCCGTCGATGATGACCTTGTTGGCGCCGCTCAGGATCTCTTCCATGGTCTCCAGATACATGCGCTTGGCGGTCACGTCCTTGGCGGTCGAGTAGGCGTCGAACACCTTGCGGAAGCGGTCGGCGTCACCCTGGGCCAGGTTCACGACCTGCTCGCGGTAGGCGGACGCTTCCTGGATCAGCCGTTCCGCGTCGCCTCGGGCGCGCGGGATAACATCGTTCCGGTAAGCCTCGGCCTCGTTGCGGGCGCGCTCGCGGTCGGCGCGGGCGCGCTGCACGTCGTTGAAGGCGTCGATGACGGGCGACGGCGGGTCGGCCTTCTGCAGCTGCACCTGCGTCACCTCGATGCCGCCCTCATAGTCGTCCAGCATGGCCTGGAGGAGCTGGCGGGTGGAGGTTTCGATCTGCTGGCGGGCCTCGGTCAGGGCCGGCTGCAGGTCGGTGCGGCCGATGACCTCGCGCATCGCGCTTTCCGCCGCCTTCTTCACGGTGGCCTCGGGGTCGCGGATCTTGAACAGATACTCGCCCGCGTCCTTGATGACCCAGAAGACGGTGAAGTCGATGTCGATGATGTTCTCGTCGCCGGTCAGCATCAGCGACTCGTCGGGAACGTCACGGTCGCCGCGACGCCCGTCGCCGGCCGAGCGGTAGCCGACCTCGATGCGGTTGACGCGCGTCACCTTGGGCATCAGCACCGTTTCGATGGGCGACGGCAGATGGTAGCGCAGACCAGGCTGCTCGGTGCGCACCCACTGGCCGAAGCGCAGCACGACGCCCTGCTCGTCCGCCTCGACGCGGTAGATGCCGCTGGCCAGCCAGACCACGGCCAGCAGGCCGACGACGAGCGCGATGCCCCGGCCGCTGCCGACGCCGCCCGGCATCACCCGCTTCAGGCGGTCCTGGCCGCGGCGCAGCAGATCTTCCAGGTCCGGCGGCTGCGGCCCTCCACCGCCGCCGCCACCGCCGCCTCCACCGCCACCCGGCGGACGGCCCCACGGATTCTGACCGCCACCACCCGGCGGAGGACCCCAGGGGCCGCCACCGCCGCCCCCTCCCTGATTGCTCCACGGCATTCCGTTCGTTCCCCTTCGCGCTCTCTCAATTCTTGGGACGGAAATTCCGGAAAACAAATCGTTTCCAGACCGTCCGATCCCTTTACCATTATTGTCCGCCGGCCCTATAGTGCCCATCCCATTCGGGGAAGGATTTCACCGACGGATATCCGCCAATATCGGGAAGGAAGCGGAGTTTTCAACCATGGCGCAGGTCAGCGAAGCTCAAGTCCTTGAAGCTCTGAGGACGGTTGTCGATCCGGAACGGGGCAAGGACGTCGTCAGCCTCGGCATGCTTTCCGGCCTTGTCGTGCGTGACGGGCACGTCGCCTTTTCGATCGAAGTGGACCCCAAGCGCGGCGCCCAGGCCGAGCCGGTGCGCCACGCCGCCGAGAAAGCGGTGGAGGCCCTGCCGGGCGTTCTGTCGGTCACCGCGGTCCTGACGGCGCACCGCCCCGCCGGCCAGGGTGCCGCCCCGCAGCAGGGCCACGGGCACGATCATGGGCACTCCCATGGCGGCCATGGCCATTCCCACGGCGGCCATTCCCATGGGCAGCCGTCGGAGCAGAAGCCGCTGGTGCCGGGCGTGAAGGCCATCGTCGCCGTCGCGTCGGGCAAGGGCGGAGTCGGCAAGTCCACCACGGCCAGCAACCTCGCCCTCGCCATGGCGGCGAACGGGTTGAAGGTCGGGCTTCTGGACGCCGACATCTACGGCCCGTCCATGCCGCGCATGCTGGGCATCTCCGGCCGACCGACCAGCCGCGACGGCAAGATCCTGGAGCCGATGGAAAACTACGGCATCAAGGTGATGTCGATGGGCTTCCTGGTGGCCGAGGACACGCCGATGATCTGGCGCGGCCCGATGGTGATGAGCGCGCTCCAGCAGATGCTGCGCGACGTGAACTGGGGCACGCTCGACGTTCTGGTGGTGGACATGCCGCCGGGCACCGGCGACGCCCAGCTCACCATGGCGCAACAGGTGCCGCTGGCCGGGGCGATCATCGTCTCGACCCCGCAGGACATCGCTCTGCTCGACGCCCGCAAGGGGCTGAACATGTTCCGCCGCGTGGACGTGCCCGTCCTCGGCATCATCGAGAACATGAGCTACTTCTGCTGCCCCAACTGCGGCCACCGCACGGACATCTTCAGCCACGGCGGCGCCCGCAAGGAGGCGTCCGACCTGGGCATGGAGTTCCTCGGCGAGGTCCCGCTGCACCTCGACATCCGTGAGACCTCCGACCAGGGCCAGCCCATCGTGGTGTCCCAGCCCGAGTCGGAGCACGCGAAGGTGTACCGCGGGATTGCCAAGCGCGTGTGGGAGAAGATCGCCGGCGAGCAGGGTCCGGCGCGGGCCGCGCCGCGGATCGTGGTGTCGTAAGGGGACGTGCTTGCCCCCACCCTCCCCACTTCGTGGGTCCCCTCCCTCCCCCGCTAACGCAGGGGAGGGCCTAAGTTCCCTCCCCTGCGTTAGCGGGGGAGGGTTAGGGTGGGGAAAAGCCTTTAGGGGGTGGGGCCGATGCCGGACTTCGTGACGTTGGTGGTGCTGCTGGCCGCCGTGGTCCTGGCGGTGCCGGTGGCCAAGAGGATCGGCTTCGGCGGGCCGCTCGGCTATCTCGCGGCGGGGCTGGCCATCGGGCCGGGCGGGCTCGGGCTGGTGACGGACGTCGAGGCGATCCGGCACGTCTCGGAACTCGGCGTCATCATGCTGCTGTTCCTGATCGGGCTGGAGTTGCGCCCCGCCCGCCTGTGGGTGATGCGACGATCGGTCCTGGGGCTCGGCGGCGCCCAGGTCGCGGTGACCGCCGTCGTGATCGCCGCCGCCACCATTTTCCTGCTGGGGTTCACCCCCGCCGCCGCCGCGGTGACCGGATTCGGCCTCTCGCTGTCCTCCACCGCCATGGTGCTGCCCATGCTGGCGGAACGGGAGTTGCTGACCACCAACGCCGGACGCAGCGCCTTCTCGATCCTGCTGTTCCAGGACCTCGCCATCATCCCGGCGGTGGCGCTGCTGCCCCTGCTCGGCCACGGCGCCGGGGAGGTGCCGGACGCGGGAACCGCGTGGCTGGCCGTGCTGAAGGCCGGCGGAGCGATCGCGGTGATCCTGGCCGGCGGGCGCTATCTGCTGCGCCCGGTGCTGCGCATCGTGGACGGCGCCCGGACGCCGGAGATCTTCACCGCCACCGCCCTGCTGATCGTGCTGGGCACCGCCCTGTTCGCCGCCTGGGCGGGGCTGTCCATGTCGCTCGGCGCCTTCATGGCCGGGGTTCTGCTGTCCGATTCGGAGTACCGGCACGAGGTGCAGGCCGACATCGCGCCGTTCGAGGGGCTGCTGCTCGGCCTGTTCTTCGTGTCGGTGGGCATGGGGGCCGACGTGGCGGCGCTGATGGCCGAGCCGGTGCGCTACCTGTCGCTGGCGCTTGGGCTGATGGCGCTGAAGGCCGCAGTGCTGTTCGGGCTGGCCCGCCTGTCCGGCCTGCGTCCGGGCGGCTCGACGCGGCTGTCCACCGTGCTGAGCCAGGGCGGCGAGTTCGGCTTCGTGCTGTTCGGGCTGGCCGTCGGCGTCGGGGCGATGACCGGGGGGCAGGCGGCGACGGCCATGCTGGTGGTCACGCTGTCGATGATCGCCACCCCCTTCGTCTTCGCGGCGGAAGAGCGCTGGCTGGCGCCGCGGCTGATCGTGAAGCCCGTCCGCCCCTACGACACCATCGCGCCGGACGGGGAGCCGCCGGTGCTGATCTGCGGCTTCGGCCGGGTCGGGCAGATCGTCGGCCGCGTGCTGCGGATGCGCGGCATCCCCTTCACGGCGCTGGAGCAGAGCGCCGAGCAGGTCGACGTCGTGCGGCGATTCGGCAACAAAGTCTATTACGGCGACCCGTCGCGGCTCGACCTGCTGCGCGCCGCCGGAGCGGACAAGGCCAAGGTGCTGGTGGTGGCTCTGGAGGACATGGAGCAGTCGCTGCGCGTGGTCGAGCTGGCGACGCGCCATTTCCCCCACCTCGTCATCCACGCCCGCGCCCGCAACCGCCGCCACGCCCATTTCCTGATGGACCGCGGGGTCACGCATTTCGTGCGCGAGACCTACGATTCCAGCCTGCGGCTGACCGGCGGCGTGCTGGAATCGCTGGGCCTGCCGCCGGAGGAGACCCGGCACACGCTGGACACCTTCCGCGAGCACGACGAGCGCACGCTGATCCGGCAGCACGCCGTGCACTACGACGAGAACCGCCTGATCCAGACCTCCCGTCAGGCCGCCGCCGAGCTTCAGGCCCTGTTCGAGGCCGACCGCGAGGAACCGGATGGGGAGCCGGACCGCAAGACCGTCTGACGCCCCTCCCCCGGCCTCACCCGATCAGCAGGCTGTCGTCGGTGATGTCCTCGCCGCCGCGCTGCTTGGCGAACAGGGCCAGCAGATGCGGCACGTCCAGCCCGGCGCGCTGCTCCCCCGACACGTCGAGCACGATCCGCCCCTCGTGCAGCATCACCGTGCGGTCGCCATAGTCCAGCGCCTGCCGCATGGAGTGGGTGACCATCAGCGTGGTCAGCCGGTTCTCCTCGACGATGCGGCGGGTCAGGCCGAGCACGAACTCCGCCGTTCCGGGGTCAAGCGCCGCCGTGTGCTCGTCGAGCAGCAGGATCTTCGACCCGGCGAGCGTCGCCATCAGCAAGCTGACCGCCTGCCGCTGCCCGCCGGACAGCAGGCCCATGCGGTCGTGCAGCCGGTTCTCCAGCCCCAGCCCCAGCTCGGCGATGCGCCCGCGGGCGGCGGCCAGCGCCATGTTCTCCTCGATGGTCAGAGCGGTGCAGCTTCCGACCATCGGGTCCTGGAAGACGCGGGCGACCAGCGAGGCGCGCTTCGGCGTCGCCCAGCGGGTGACGTCCACGCCGTCGATGGCGATGCGGCCCTCCTCGGCGATCACGTCGCCGGCCAGCGCGCCCAGGAAGGTGGACTTGCCGGCGCCGTTGGAGCCGATAACGGTGACGAACTGCCCTTCCGGGATCGTCAGGTCGACGCCGCGCAGGGCGTGCTTTTCCAGCGGGGTGCCGCGCCCGAAGGTGACGTGGATGCCGTTGACCGTGATCATCGGGCGGCCTCCCTCTTCTTCGACGCGGCTTTCAGCCGCATCCGCGGCAGGATCAGCGCCACCGCGACCAGGACGGCGGTGACGAGGTTGAGGTCGGAGGCCTGGAGCCCGATGGCGTCCGCCGACAGGGCAAGCTGGACCGCCAGACGGTAGAGGATGGAGCCGACGACGCAGCCGACCAGCGCCCACAGCATCGCGCGGGCCGGCAGCACCGTCTCGCCGACGATCACCGCGGCCAGACCGACCACGATGGTGCCGATGCCGGTGGTCACGTCGGCGAAGCCGTTGGTCTGGGCGAACAGCGCGCCGGCCAGGGCGCACAGCCCGTTCGACAGGGCCATGCCGGCGTAGATGTGGAAGTCCGTCTGAACCCCCTGCGCGCGGGCCATCCGGGCGTTGACGCCGGTCGCCCGCATGGCGAGGCCGAACTCGCTGTTCAGGAAGCGGGTCAGCAGCAGGACAATCACGACGACGACGACCAGCACGACGAGCGGCCGCACCACATGGTCGGGCAGCCCCAGCCCGTAGAAGGGCGTCAGCACCGTGTCCTGCATCAGCAGCGCCACGTTCGGGCGGCCCATCACGCGCAGGTTCACCGAGAACAGCGCGATCATGGTCAGGATACTGGCCAGCAGGTGCAGGATCTTGAAGCGGACGTTCAGCGTCGCCGTGACCAGCCCGGCCATCGAGCCGGCCAGCGCCGCGACGAGGCTGGCGATCCACGGGTTGACCCCGGCGACCAGCAGCGTGGCGCAGACCGCCGCCCCCAGCGGGAAGCTGCCGTCCACCGTCAGGTCCGGAAAATCGAGCACCCGGAAGGACAGGTACACGCCGAGGGCGACCAGCGCGTACACCAGCCCGATCTCGACGGCCCCGAAGAAGGCGATTTCACTCATGATCGGTCCTTGGGGCGTGTCGAGGCGGGCCCCCACCCAAACCCTCCCCCGCTCCGCAGGGGAGGGCTTAAACTCCTCCCCCTGCGAAGCGGGGGGAGGTCGGGAGGGGGGCCCTCCGCAACCACTCCCCCTCAATGAAACAACTTACTGCGAAACAACTTACTGCCCGACCACCTTGGTCGCGCGCTTGGTCACCGCCTCGGGGATGGTCACGCCCATCGCCGCCGCGGATTTCGGATTCACGAACAGGTCGGTGCCCTTGGCGAAGGTCACCGGAACGTCGCCCGGCTTCTCGCCCTTGAGGATGCGGACCACGGCCTCGCCGGTCTGGCGGCCAACCTGCCGGTAGTCGAAGCCGATGGACGCCACCGTGCCGCGCGCCACGCTGTCGGTGTCGGCGGAGAAGACCGGCAGCTTGGCCTGCTGACCCACCGCGACGACGCTCTCCAGCGCCGAGACGACCGTGTTGTCCAGCGGCACGTAGATCGCGTCCGCCTTGCCGACGAGGCTGCGGGCGGCGGGCTGGGCGTCGGCGGACTTGGTGGCGGTCGCTTCGACAACGGTCAGCCCGGCCTTCTGCGCCTCGTCCTTCAGCGCCTTGACCAGCGAGACGGAGTTCGGCTCGCCCGCGTTGTAGAGAACGCCCAGACGCTTGACCGACGGCACGATCTCGCGAATCAGCGCGACATGCTCGGCCACCGGGGCCATGTCCGACACGCCGGTCACGTTGGCGCCCGGCTTCTCCAGGCTGCGGACGAGCTGAGCGCCGACCGGGTCGGTCACCGCGGTGAAGACCACCGGAATCTCGCGGGTCGAGGCGACGACGGCCTGGGCGGAGGGGGTGGAGATCGGAACGATCACGTCCGGACGGGCGCCGGCGAACTGGCGCGCGATCTGCGCGGCGGTCGCGGGGTTGCCCTGGGCGCTCTGATACTCGACCTTCAGGGTGTCACCCGGCGTGTAGCCCGCGGCCTTCAGCGCCTCGATCACGCCGTCGCGCGTGGCGTCCAGCGCCGGATGCTCGACGATGGCGGTGATCGCGACGGTCTTGGTCTGGGCGAAGGCGGCGGCGCTGGTCAGCGCGACAGCCGCTGTGGCGGCGGCGAGAAACAGGCGGGTGATCGTCATGGCTCCAGGCTCCCGGAGGGGGTTTGTGCATCCCGTAGACGCCCAGGGGCCGGTCCGTCAACTGCCGGAGCAGGAATCCGATGAGCGAAGACCCGCACGACGCCCGACTCCACGCCCGACTCCAAGCCCTCGAATCCGCCATCGCCGACATCGAGGCGGAGGCCCGCGCCGCCGCGCACGCGCTGTGCGCCCATGAGCTTCAGATGCGGCTGGAGAACATCGCCCGCCGCGTGGAGGCCCTGCGCGCGGCGCAACCCCGGGGTGCGGGCGACGGAACGGCGTGACGATCGGTCGCTCCCTCCCCATATGAGGCCCTTCGGGGAGCGGATCGCAGAGGTACGGTCATGACGGCGGAAGACAGGACGGTGGAAGACGGCACTCAGGACGGCGCGCGGTCGAAGACGACGGCGGCGCTGCGCGGGCTGATGGGGCAATGCCCGGCCTGCGGACGCGGGCGCCTGCTGCGGAACTACCTGAAGCCGGTCGACCACTGCGCCCATTGCGGCGAGGCGTTCGGCCATCTGCGCGCCGACGACGCCCCGCCCTGGATGACCATCCTGATCGTCGGCCACATCATCATCCCGGCGGTGCTGTCGGTCGAGCAGCGCTACGAGCCGGCGACCTGGGTGCATCTCACCATCTGGCCGTTGCTGACCCTGTTGCTGACCGGCCTGCTGCTGCCGCGCTGCAAGGGCGTGGTGCTGGGGCTGCTGTGGAGCACCGGCGCGCCGGGGTCGGAGCGCGCCTGATCCTCTTCAGTCGAAACTGAGGGCGAAGCTCGCCCGCCCCTGCCCGGCCTGGAAGCGCTGCCACATCACGCCGAAGGCGGCCTCCAGCGCGCGGGTGAAGCGCACGCCGTTCAGCGCCGGGGATGCCGCCAGCCGGTCCCGCAGCCCGCCGCGCAGGGCCGCCAGCACCGCCGGGTCGGCCACCAGCGCCGCCGCCTTGGCAACGTAGCCGTCCGGTCCGTCGGCCACCAGATCGGACAACCCCGCCGAGGCGAGGTGCGTCACCGAATGGCGGGCGCAGAAGCGGTCGCCGTCCAGCGTCACCACCGGCACGCCCATCCACAGCGCCTCCAAAGTCGTCAGACCGCCGGAATAGGGAAAGGGGTCGAGCGCCACGTCGACCTCCCCATAGCCGGCCAGGAACTCCCGGTGCGGCGCCCCGCCCCGCAGATCGACCCGCGCCGGGTCCAGCCCGGCCCGTTCGAACAGGGCCAGCGTGCGCGCGGCGGTGCCGGCGTCGTCCAGCCCCGGCGTGCGCAGCAGCAGGCGGGAACCGGGGACGGCGCCCAGCACGCGCGCCCACAGCGCCGCGACTTCCGCGTTCAGCTTGGGCAGCGCGTTGAAAGACCCGAAGGTGGTGTGGCCGCGCGTCACCAGCGGCAGCGGAGCCACGGCCGGCGCGTCCTCGGGCGGCGCCCAGGGGACGTAGGCGTCGGGCATGCGCACGACGCCCTCGATGCACCAGCCGTCCGATCCCGGCGGGCTCTGCCGCGAATCGGAAATCAGATAGTCCATGGCCGGCAGGCCGGTGGTGCCGACATAGCCCGCCCAGGTCGCCTGCACCGGCGCCGCGCGGCGTGCGAAGACCGGCAGGCGGTTGCCGAAGGTCTGGCCGGCCAGATCGACCAGGATGTGGATGCCGTCCGCCTGGATGCGCTGGGCCAGAGCCGCGTCGTCCATGCCGGTGGTCCAGACCCAGTGGTCGGCGTGGGCCATCAGCCGCTCGGTCTTCCAGTCCGGGTTGGCGGTGTTGGCATAGCAGACGACCTCGAAGGCCGAGCGGTCGTGGTTCGCCAGCACCGGCTCCAGGAAGAAGCCCACGGGGTGTGCGCGGAAGTCCGGCGAGACATAGCCGATGCGGATCTTCGGGGCCGGAGCGGCCACCGCGGGCGCCGGGCGGTCGGGGTAGCGGGCGCCCCAATCCGCGTGGGCCTGGGCGATGGCCGGCATGGCCAACCCCGGCACGAACTGCATCAGGTAGAGGCGCGAGGCGTGCAGCGAATCGACGGTGCCGTGCTGCGCCACCACGGCTTCGATTTCCGCTAGGGCCTCCGCCGCCCGCCCCTGCATGGCGAGCACGCGGGTGGCGCGGTTCGCCCGCACCTCCGCCCGGCCCGGCGCCAGGGCGAGCGCCGCCCCATAGGCGTCGTCGGCCTCGCCCAGCCGGTTCATTTCGGCCAGCGCGTTGCCGAGGTTGTAGGGGTGCGCCCAGTTGGCCGGATCGAGCCGCCCGGCCCTCTCATAGAGCGTCACCGCCTCCGCCCGCCGCGCCTGGGCGCGCAGCAGCACGCCCAGATTGGCAACGGCCACCAGCGTCTTCGGGTTCAGCGCGATGGCACGGCGGAAGAAGGCCTCCGCGCGGGCCGAATCGCCGGCCCGGCGCACCGCCTCCGCCATGGAGAGCAGCCCGTCCATCGCCATCTCCAGCGACGGATCGAGGTTCAGCGCCCCGGCATAGGCGTTGGCCGCCCCGGCGACGTCGCCCAGGCTTTCCATCACCAGCCCATAGTTGGCCCACCAGACGGGGACCGAGGGATAGGCGGCGATGGCCCGCCCGATCAGCTCCAGCGCCTCGTCGAACCGCCCGGCCTGCGCCGCGACGAGACCCTGGCGGTGAAGTCCATCGGCCTCGTGCGGAGTCATCGGGGGCGGCGTCATGGCGGTGATCCTTCGAAGATTGGAACGGGCGTTACTCGGCGCGGCCGAGCTGGTCCATCAGCTCCCGCCATTCGCGCTTGGACAGGCCGCTGGCCTCCTGGGTCACGGCCTCGCCGGAGAGCAGGCGCTTCACGACCTCCAGTCCGGTCTTCGACATGTGGGTGCCGCCCAGCCGGTACTCGCTGAAGGCGTCGAACACGGCGGGGACCCAGCGCTTCACCACGTCCAGCATGGCCTCCGCGTAGACGCGGATCTCGTACTGGGCGTGCGGGTCGGCGCGCAGGCTGAGGAAATGCAGAAGGTTGTGGAGATCGACCTTCCAGTACCACTGGGTGTAGTAGTTCAGCGTCAGGTTCATGCGCGCCAGTTCGCGCGCCAGTCCCTGGCGGCCCTCCTCGATGGTGGTGCCGTCCTCGCGCTGGTTCAGCATCTCCTCGTAGTGGGCGTAGACGGCCTCCGAATCGTCGCGCAACAGCTTCATCACCGACGCCGCCTCGTCGCCCTGGAGGACGTCGCCGCGGCCCTGCCGGTTGACGACGGCCTGGGCGCCCAGGTTCTCGGGCGTCGGGATGTAGAACTCGCGGTCGAGGATGGAGTAGCGCGCGGAGTATTCGTTCACGTTCGCCGTACGGTGGCGAATCCACTGGCGGGCGACGAAGATCGGCAGCTTGACGTGGAACTTGATCTCGCACATCTCGAAAGGGGTCGAGTGGCGGTGGCGCATCAGATACTTGATGAGGCTGGCGTCCTCGGTGACCTTCTTGGTGCCCTTGCCGTAGGACACGCGCGCCGCCTGGACGACGGCCGAATCGTCGCCCATGTAGTCGACGACCCGCACGAAGCCGTGGTCCAGGACCTCCAGCGGCTCATAGAGGATTTCCTCCAGGGCCGGAACGGTGGCGCGGCGGGTGGTGGCGGTGACGGCGCGCAGGCGGTCGATCTCGGCGCGCTGCTCGGGCGTGATCGGCATGGGTACTCCGGGGACTGAATTCGGGCGGCACTCTACGTCCGCGAACCCGGACAGTCACCCCCTTCGCAAGGGCGTCGGGTCAGAATCCGTCGCACCCCCTTTCCATCTTCGGACGAAGGGCCTATATTGGGTCCGTCGGCAGCAGCCGACTATGGCGATAAACGCCTTGCGGAATAAGCGTTGTGGACCCGGGGGCGGTACCCGGCGCCTCCACCAAACAAACCACCGGTCTCTCGGGCGTTGCCGTAGGGAGCGGGTTCGTTGGGGGCGAAATAGGATCGACACGCGTGGTAAAGGCATGGTCTTCGCCCGGCATGGTTCCGCCGTTATCGGGCCATTGCAATAGTTGCCAACGACAACGTTGCTCCGGTCGCCGTTGCCGCCTAACGGCGGTGACTGACCGAAATCAATCCCCGATGGGTAGCACCTGAGGGTGGGGCCGTGGGCCGCCTAGCAACAGAAGGCCCACACTTACCCGTCTGGCGTTAAGGACCCGCCCAAGAATGCCGAGAGAGCAGTTGCGTTATGACCGCATGGTCGAGGCCGCCCTGCGCGGTGTCGTCCGTGACGCGCTCCGCCAGGTGACGGACCGCGGGCTCCCCGGCGATCATCACTTCTACCTGACCTTCCGGACGGGTTACCCGGGCGTCGACATCCCCGAATATCTGTCGTCCCAGTATCCCAACGAGATGACCATCGTCATCCAGTACCAGTTCTACGGGCTGGAGGCGCTGGACGATCATTTCGAGGTGACGCTGAGCTTCAACAACGTGCATGAGCGGCTGGTGATCCCCTACGCCGCCATCACCACCTTCGCCGATCCGTCGGAGAATTTCGCCCTCCAGTTCCAGCCCGTGGAGCCCGCCGAATCGGCGGAGATCGCCACCATCCCCGCGCGCGAGGCGTCGGAGAAGAAGGCTGCGGACGGCAAGGACGGGGCGAAGCCGTCTATCGCGAAGCTCGCCAAGTCGGACATCGGCAAGGCCGAATCCGGCAAGCCTGACTCCGACCGTTCCGGCGAGGAGCCGAAGCGCGGCGAGGTCGTCGCGCTCGACGCCTTCCGCAAAAAATAGGCTTTCACCAACAGGCTCCCGAGCATGGCCACGGTCAGCGAACTCGTCCGTTTCCTGTGCGAGTCGCTGACGCCGCTGGGGGCCATCACCGCCCGCCGCATGTTCGGCGGTTACGCGGTCTATTGCGACGGCGTCGTCTTCGCCCTGGTCGCCCGCAACATCCTGTATTTCAAGACCGACGACGGCAACCGGCCGGAGTACGAGGCGCTGGGCCTGCGCCCCTTCAAACCCTTCGACGACAAGCCGACGGTCCTGCCCTACTTCCCCCCGCCCGACTCGGCGCTGGACGACCCGGACGAGCTTCTGCTCTGGGCCCGTCCGGCCCTGGCGGCGGCGATCCGCACCGCCGCCGTCAGGAAACCGTCCCGCAAGAAAGCTGCCCTTAAGAAGGCCGGGGCCTGAGTCGTCAGATGTTCTCGGCCATATGGGCGGAGGCGGTGTCCACCGGAGCGGCGCCGGCACGCTGGCGGACCTGACGGGCGAAGCGCGCCGGACTCGGCAAATGGCTGAGCAGACGGCCGGCGCGGCCCATGGCGGACATCGCCTTGCCCATGCTCATCACGTCGCCGAGCCGGCGGTCCACGAAGGCCCAGGTCTCGGCATGGCCCTCCGACCGGTCGTCCAGCCAGTAGAAGGTCGCGGAGCTGAGCACCGCGGCCAGCGTGGCGCGCTTGGTGTAGTGGTTGAAGTCGGTGGCCGTGTCGCCCGCCGCGAACCACATGGCGTCGACCGTGCGGTAGAGCATGGTCAGCCCCATGCCGAGATTCTGCGGCATGGCGAGATAGGCGAGCAAGCGGCGCTTGGCCTCCATGTGCGGTTCCAGCACCTCGAAATGGGTGCGGATGGCGAGCGCGATCTTCTCCCCCACCCTCATCTCGTCGAGCGGGTGCTTGTCCAATTCGGCCAGCATGCGGCGGTCGGTCCAGGCACCGAAATGCTCGGCCAGTTCCGGCACGCCGCCGGGGAAGGCGCGGTGCATGGTCGCCGTGTCGTAGCCGGCCATCTGGGCGCCGTCGCGCAGCGCCTGGAGGCTCCAGCCGTCGAACACGATGTTGGGAAGCGTGGACAGCAGGATGTCGTCCCGCACCGCGTCCATATCCAGCGCAGCGTCCATGTCAGTCTCTCCCCTCCTGCTGTTCCAGCGCCTCGGTCACGTGATGCGCCTCGTCGGTGAAGGCCAGATAGCGCAGATCGGTCATCCGGTCGATGTAAAGCACGCCGTCCAGGTGATCGCACTCGTGCTGGATGACGCGGGCGTGGAAACCCGACGCCTCGCGCTCGATGGGTTCGCCGTCCAGCCCGACTCCGCGGTAGCGGATGCGCGCGAATCGCGGAACGACGCCGCGCAGCTCGGGAATCGACAGGCAGCCCTCCATCCCGTGCTCCACCCCATCGTCCAGCGGCTCGATCACCGGGTTGATGAGGACGGTCGGCTCCACCGACTCGCCGCCGGAACGCATGGCGGGAACGCGGAACACGATCATGCGCAGCGATTCGTGCACCTGCGGGGCCGCCAGCCCGACTCCGGGCGCGTCCAGCATGGTGTCGATCATGTCGGAAGCCAGCCGCCGGATCTCCGGGGCCGTCGGGTCGGGCACAGGGTCTGCGACCTTGCGCAGCACCGGGTGCCCCATGCGGGCGATCTTCAACAGGGCCATGCCCTATTATCTGGGCGCCACGGGCCACCGGGCAACCGTTTTGCCCACGCATTGTCGCAGCGGAACACGCAGGGTTGGAAGACTCCGCTTCACAGGCGGCCCCGTCCGTGCTACATAAAGGTCCACACAAGGGGTGCGCCCGAAAGCGCATGCCTGTCGCATGCCTGTTTGTTGCTTCATGGCAACTCGGCTCACTTGATAAAGGTGACGGTTAACGTGCAAGTTCTGGTCCGAGACAACAACGTCGATCAGGCCCTCCGCGCGCTGAAGAAGAAGATGCAGCGCGAGGGCATTTTCCGGGAAATGAAGCTGCGCCGGAACTACGAGAAGCCCTCGGAGAAGCGCGCGCGTGAGAAGGCTGAGGCGGTGCGTCGCACCCGCAAGCTGCTCCGCAAGCGTATGGAGCGCGAGGGCTATTAATCCTCAGGCGCGTTTCGCGCCGGATTGACAGGCGCGCTTCGGCGCGCCGGGCATCCAAGCGCGTTCGCGCGCTTGCCCCTCTTGTGTCTTGCACCTGCCGCCCCGCGCCTGCGCGTGGGCGGTTTTGGTGCATCTGCGGCCCGCTTCGCCGCACAAACATCTGCCAAGAAAATACAAAGGGGAGGGTCGCCAATGAGCGCATCCAAGGACACTCCGCGCGTTTCCGTGCCGGCGCTGCGCGCGCGCAAGGGCGGAGAGCCGATCGTCTGCCTGACCGCCTACACGACTCCGGTCGCCCGCCTGCTGGACCCGCACGTCGACCTGCTTCTGGTCGGCGACTCGCTGGGCATGGTGGTCTACGGCTTCGACAGCACGCTTCCCGTGACGCTCGACATGATGATCGCCCACGGCGCGGCCGTGGTGCGTGGGTCGCGCCACGCCTGCGTGGTCGTCGACCTGCCCTTCGGCAGCTACCAGGAGAGCCCCCAGATGGCCTTCCGCAACGCCGCCCGCGTCATGGCGGAGAGCGGCGCCCAGGCGGTGAAGGTGGAAGGCGGGCTGGAGATGGCCGAGACGGTGGCCTATCTGACCACCCGCGGCGTGCCGGTGATGGGCCATGTCGGGCTGCTGCCGCAGTCGGTCAACGCGCTCGGCGGCTACAAGGCGGTGGGCCGCGATCCGGAAGCGGCGGAGCGCATCCGCGCCGATGCCCGCGCCATCGCCGAGGCCGGCGCCTTCTCCCTGGTCATCGAGGGCACGATGGAGTCGCTGGCCCGCCAGATCACCGATGATGTGACCATCCCGACCATCGGCATCGGCGCGTCCCCCGCCTGTGACGGGCAGGTCCTGGTGTCCGACGACATGTTCGGCCTGTTCGGCGAGTTCCAGCCCAAGTTCGTCAAGCGCTACGCCCAGCTCGGCACCGCCATCGGCGAAGCCGCCGCGACCTACGCCGCCGAGGTGAAGGCCCGCAGCTTCCCCGGTCCGGAGCATTGCTTCGGCGTTAGGAAGGCGTAAGACCCCCTTCCCTTTCCCAAAAGAAAAAGCCGTGCGGCTCCGCACGGCTTTTTTTCTTGTTCCGGGGAGCGTCAGGCGCCGTCCACCACGATCATGCGGAAGTCGGCGGCGTCCTTCCGGGCCTCGCGCGCTTCGCGGTACTCGGGGCTGTCGTAGAAGGCCTTGGCGGCGGCGTAGTCCGGGAATTCCAGGATGACCACGCGGTTGGGCTGCCAGCCGCCTTCCAGCTCCTCCGCCTGCCCGCCGCGGGCGATGAAGCGCCCGCCATTTTGGGCGACCGCGTTCGGGGTCAGCTTCTTGTAGTTTTCATAGGCCGCGGGATTCGTCACGTTCACGTCGGCGATGATGTAGGCGGGCATGGCGTCCTCTCTCCGTTTCTTGTGATGGCAAAAAGAAACCCCCGGGGCGAGCCGGCCCCGGGGGTTCATCCTACTCCACGGCCGTGACGCCGCGGGTTACTCCATCGACTTCACGACCTCTTCGGTGACCTTCTTGGCGTCGCCGAACAGCATCATGGTGTTGGGGCGGAAGAACAGCTCGTTCTCGACGCCGGCGTAGCCGGCGGCCATGCCGCGCTTGATGAAGAACACCGTCTTGGCCTTCTCGACGTCGAGGATCGGCATGCCGTAGATCGGCGACTGCGGATCGGTCTTGGCCGCCGGATTGGTCACGTCGTTGGCGCCGATCACGAAGGCCACGTCCGCGGTGCCGAAGTCGCGGTTGATGTCCTCCAGCTCGAACACCTCGTCGTAGGGCACGTTGGCCTCGGCCAGCAGCACGTTCATGTGCCCGGGCATGCGCCCCGCCACCGGATGGATGGCGTACTTGACCTCGACGCCTTCCTTCTTCAGCAGGTCGGCCATCTCGCGCAGCGCGTGCTGGGCCTGGGCCACCGCCATGCCATAGCCGGGGACGATGATCACCGACTGGGCGTTCTTCATGATGTAGGCCGCGTCCTCCGGCGAGCCGGCCTTGACCGTGCCGCGCTCACCGCCGCCGGCCGCCGCCGACGCCGCCCCGCTGTCGCCGCCGAAGCCGCCCAGGATGACGTTGAAGATCGAGCGGTTCATGCCCTTGCACATGATGTAGGACAGGATCGCGCCCGACGAGCCGACCAGCGCGCCCGTGACGATCAGCAGGTTGTTCTGCAGCGTGAAGCCGATGCCCGCCGCCGCCCAGCCCGAGTAGCTGTTCAGCATCGAGATGACCACCGGCATGTCGGCGCCGCCGATCGGCAGGATCAGCAGGAAGCCGAGCGCCAGAGCAACCAGAACGATGATCCACATCGCCACGCCGGAGTTGCTCTGCACCAGCCAGACGATGAGCAGGATGGTCAGCACACCGAGGGCGGCGTTGAGGTGGTGCTGGAAGGGGAAGACCAGCGGCTTGCCGGTGACCAGGCCCTGCAGCTTGGCAAACGCGACGATCGAGCCGGTGAAGGTGATGGCGCCGATGGCGGTGCCCAGCGCCATCTCGACCAGCGAGCCCTTGGCGATGGCGCCGGGCACGCCGATGCCGTAGGCCTCGGGCGAATAGAAGGCCGACAGCGCCACGAACACCGCGGCCAGACCGACCAGCGAGTGGAAGGCGGCGACGAGCTGCGGCAGGGCGGTCATCTCGATCTTCTTGGCGATGACGTAGCCGATGCCGCCGCCGATCGCGATGCCGAGCACGATCATCCAGTAGGACTGGACGATGGGCAGGGCCAGCGTGGTCAGCACGGCGATGGTCATGCCGGCCATGCCGAAGAAGTTGCCCTGGCGGGAGGTCTCCGGGCTGGACAGGCCGCGCAGGGCCATGATGAAGCAGACCGAAGCGACCAGATAGAGAAGGGCGGACAGGGTTTCCATGGTTACTTGCCCTTCTTCTTGAACATCGACAGCATGCGCTGGGTGACCAGGAAGCCGCCGAAGATGTTGACGCTGGCCAGGATGACCGCGAGGAAGCCCATGATCTTGGAGAAGCCGAACCCCGCGGGGCCGGCGGCGATCAGGGCACCGACGATGATCACCGAGGACACCGCGTTGGTCACCGCCATCAGCGGCGAGTGCAGCGCCGGCGTCACCCGCCACACCACGTAGTAGCCGACGAAGCAGGCCAGCACGAACACCGTCAGGCCGGTGATGAAGAAGTTGCCGTGGCTCGCCGCGTCCGCGACGGGAGCGGCGTGGCCGAGCGCGGCGGCCTGGGCGGCGAGCGCGTCGATCTGCTGGCTGGCCGCGGCGAGCTGGGCCTTCAGCTCGGCGACGCGGTTGGACAATTGAGTCTGATCCATGTGTCTCTCCCTAATTCCGTCCGGCCTTTAGACCGTCTGGCCGGCGAAGGCGGGATGAACGACCTGCCCATCGCGGGTGAGCGCGATGGCCTTCACGATCTCGTCGTCCCAGTTGAGCGTGACGCCCTTCTCCTTGTCGTGCAGCGACTGCAGCAGAGCGAGCAGGTTCTTGGCGTAGAGCAGCGAGGCGCTCTCGGCGATGCGGCTGGGGTAGTTGGCGTGGCCGACGATCTTCACCCCGTTCTCCGTGGTGACGACCTTGCCCAGCTCCGAGCCCTCGACGTTGCCGCCCTGCTCCACCGCCAGATCGATCAGCACCGAGCCCGGCTTCATCGAGGCGACATGCTCGCGCGTCACCAGGATCGGCGCCTTGCGCCCGGGGATCAGCGCCGTGGTGATGACGATGTCCTGCTTCTTGATGTGCTCGGCCACCAGCGCCGCCTGCTGGCGCTTGTAGTCGTCGGACATCTCCTTGGCGTAGCCGCCCGCCGTCTCGGCCTGCTTGAACTCGTCGTTCTCCACCGCGACGAAGCTGCCGCCCAGCGACTGCACCTGCTCCTTGACCGCCGGACGCACGTCGGTCGCCGAGACGATGGCGCCCAGCCGCTTGGCCGTGGCGATGGCCTGCAGCCCGGCGACGCCGACACCCATGATGAAGGCGCGGGCCGGCGGCACCGTGCCCGCCGCGGTCATCATCATCGGGTAGGCGCGGCCGTACTCGCTGGCCGCATCGATCACCGCCTTGTAGCCGGCGAGGTTGGCCTGCGAGGACAGCACGTCCATGACCTGGGCGCGGGTGATGCGCGGCATGAACTCCATGGCGAAGGCGTTCACCCCGGCCGCGGCGTAGGCCGCCACGTGGTCGCGGCTGTTGTAGGGGTTGAGGATGGCGAACAGCAGCGCGCCGCGCTTGATCAGCGCCAGCTCGTCGAGGTCCCCCTCCCCGGCCAGCAGCGGGCGCTGCACCTTCAGCACGATGTCGGCGTCGGCCAGCGCCGACGCGGCGTCCGGCGCGATCTCCGCGCCGGCGTCCTGATACACCCGGTCCGGCAGGTTCGAGCCCAGACCGGCCCCGGTCTCCACGACCACTTCCAGGCTGAGGGCTTTGAGTTTCTTGACCGTCTCCGGAGACGCCGCGACGCGATTCTCGCCCGCGCGCCGCTCCCTGGGTATGGCGATTTTCATGGTTCTTTATCTCCCCTGCCGCAAGTGGCCGATTTGCGTGCAATCGGCCTAGACCGTCGGCATCAATGCCGGATTTATGTGACTTTGTGAAGCTCTTGAGCGTCGATGGTATTACCAGCGGTGATGGGTGCGGCGCAACAGCCCGGAGAGGGTTGGCACGCCCGCGTGCAACGGAAAGTGCAAGGTCGCCGCTTTCGCACGCTCCCGCCATCGGTCTTTCGCATCAGGCGTCCTCCGACACGGCGCTCGTCGCCACGGGCGTATCCCACTATCCGGGCACACCCGGCCGAGACCTTGCGCGCTTTGCCGCGCCCTGTGGCATCCGTGCCGATGACGCCGGGAGTCGCTTGCCATCGACGGCGCCCGCCGATATCGTCCGCGCCGGATTCCCCGGAAGCACCCAATTTGAGGTTACCCTTATCATGTCCGACGTCGGCGGCATTGCGGCGGATCGCCTGAAATCCTTCGTGGAGCGCATCGAGCGCCTGGAAGAAGAGAAGCGCGGCCTGCAGGAGGACATCAAGGAGGTCTACTCCGAGGCCAAGGGCACCGGTTTCGACACCAAGATCATCCGCCAGATCATCCGGCTGCGCAAAATGGACAAGGCCGACCGCCAGGAGCAGGAAGCCATCCTGGAACTCTACAAGGAAGCGCTGGGGATGGTGGAGTAACCACCCCCGGCTCCTTCCCCGTTACGCCGCCCCGATCAAGCCGCAGCGTCCGTCAGGGCGCCGGCGGCCAGCCGGTCCATCACGTTGCCCAGCAGGGCGAGACCGGCCCCACCGTCGAGCGACAGGATCGACTCGGGGTGGAACTGCACGGCGGCGAGCGGAAGCCGCCGGTGCTCGACCGCCATCACCAGACCGTCGGCGGTCTCCGCGGTCACCGTCAGGTCCGCCGGCAGCCGGTCGCGCCGCGCCACCAGCGAGTGGTAGCGCCCAACCCTCATCCGCTCCGGCAGGCCGGCGAACAGCGCGCCGCCCAGCACACGGACCTCCGTCGCCTTGCCGTGGACCGGCTCCGGCAGCACGTCCAGCGCACCGCCGAACCGCTCCACCATCCCCTGCAAGCCCAGGCAGACGCCGAACACCGGCAGGCCGAGCGCCAGCGCCGCGTCGATGGTGCCGGCCACGTTGAAATCCGCCGGGCGCCCCGGACCGGGGGACAGCACGACCAGATCCGGCCTCCGCTCCGCCAGCGCCGCCCGCGCGTGGCCGTGACGCAGCGTCATCACCGACGCGCCGGTCTGGCGCAGGTAATCGGCCAGCGTGTGGACGAAGCTGTCGTCGTGATCCACCAGCAGCACCCGCCGGCCCCGCCCGCCGTTGGGAGCCGCCGGAAGAGCGCACGCCACGCCTTCCGTCACCCCGCGGATGGCGTCGCGGAAGGCGGCGGCCTTCAGGCGGCACTCCGCGTCCTCCGCGTCCGGGTCGCTGTCGGACAGCAGGGTCGCCCCGGCCCGCACGTAGGCGACGCCCTCGGCCATGCGGATGGTGCGCAGGGTCAGGCCGGTGTCCATCCCGCCGTCGAAGCCCAGCCGGCCGAAGGCCCCGCCGTACCAGCGCCGCGGCGACTGCTCCGTGTCCTCCAGGAACTGCATGGCCCAGCGCTTGGGCGCCCCGGTCACCGTCACCGCCCAGGTGTGGGTGAGGAAGGCGTCCAGCGCGTCCAGGCCGGGCCGCAGCCGCCCCTCGACATGGTCCACCGTGTGGATCAGGCGGGAGTACAGTTCGATCATCCGCCGCCCGATCACCCGGACGGACCCAGGCTCGCACACCCGCGCCTTGTCGTTGCGGTCGACGTCGGTGCACATGGTCAGTTCGGCCGCGTCCTTGGCCGAGGTCAGCAGGCGAAGGACCTGCGCGGCGTCGCCCAGCGCGTCGGCCCCGCGCGCCACGGTGCCGGAGATCGGGCAGGTCTCCACCCGCCCGCCCATTCGACCGCCCGCCACCCGCACATACATTTCCGGGCTGGCGGCGACGAGGAACTCGCCCCGCCCGAGGTTGACGAAGGCCTCGTAGGGCGCCGGGTTGGCGGCGCGCAGCCGGCGGAACACCGCCGAGGGGGCGTCGGCGCAGGGCTCGGCGAAGGTCTGGCCGGGCACCACCTCGAACAGGTCGCCGCGGCGGAAGGCGGCCTTGGCGGTCTCGACGACGCGCTGATACGCGCCGGGCGCGTGGTCGCATCCGCCCTCGGCGTTGGTGTCGGGGCGGTACGGGTGGTCGCGCCCGGCGCGCTCCAGCCCCTCGGTGCTGCCCGCCGCCGTGGCGAACTCATACTCGACGAGCCGCGCGAGTCCTGCGACGGGGTCCAAAACGACGAGCCGGTCCGGCAGGTAGAGCACCAGATCGCGCTGGTCGTCCGGCCGCTCCAGCCGCAGGCGGATCGGCTCGAACTGGAAGGCGAGGTCGTAGGCGAAGGCCCCGTAGAGGCCGAGCAGCGGGTCGTCGGGGGCGGCGAACAGGTTCAGCACCGCGCGCAGGACCGAGAAGAGGGAGGGCTGGCGGCTGCGCTCCTCCTCCGGGAAGGGGTGCTGGGGCTTGCGGACCAGGGCGGTGACGCGCGACGGCGCCTCCTCCAGCCCGGCCAGCGCCTCCAGGCCGCGCAGGGCCTCGGCAACGGCCGGCAGCAACACCCGGCCCCGCGCGTTCAGCGCGTCGATGCGCAGCGTCCGCCCGCGCGCCGTGACGGCCAGCGGCGGATCGGTGAAGCCCAGCGCGTGGCGGCGGTAACGGCCCGGCGCCTCTACCCCGCTGGAGAGCAGCAGGCCGCGGCGACGGTCGAGCGCGTCGATCACCGGATCGAGGGCGCCCTGCGGGTCGAGCGCCGTGGCGCAGCGGGTCACGGCCACGCCGCCGCGCGTTTGGAAACGCAGCGGTTCGAGGAGGCTGGGCGAGGCGAGGAGGTCGGCGGGGTACATGGCGGAGTCTCCGATGGTCGATCCGTTGGTGGACGGACACCCGGAGTTCCCTTGCTCGACACCTGGATTCCCTGGTCAGGAAAAAGGCCGCCCGGAAGCTCCGGGCGGCCTTTCGATGGTGTGTGCGCTCACGCGCGTCGGCTGGCCGGCCCGGTTAGACGGGCCACCACCAACGACACGACAGGGAGGGCGCAGCGAAAATCATGGCGTCGAGTTCGCCACAGGGATGCGGCCCTGTCAAGCCCCCTTGCCCAGCTCGGTCGGGTCAACGGGGGCATGCCACGCGCGCAGTTCGGCCACCGCCTGCCGCAGCGCCGTGACGGCGGCGGACAGCACCGTGGCGGCGATGACCGCGGCGACCAGATGGTCCGGCCAGCCCTGCCCCATCGTCCAGGCGCCCGCCGCCGCCATCATCACCGCGGCGTTGGTCAGCACGCCGTTGCGGGCGCACAGCCAGACCGCGCGCAGCGACACTCCGCCGCGCCGTCCGGCGAACAGCAGGACTGCCACCGACAGGCTCGCTCCCACGCCGAGAAGCGCGACGAGGCTCATCACCGGCGCGTCGGGAACCGTGCCGGCGTAGGCGCTCCACGCCGTCGCGGCCACCACCCCCAGCCCGAGGACGGTCAGCGCCAGCCCTCGCGCCAGCGTGGCCCAGCCACGGGCCTCCAGCCCCCGCCCCATGATCCACAGGCCGACGCCGTGGGCCAGCGCGGCCGCCAGGGCATCCAGCGCGCTCGCCCGCAAGGCCATGGACTGCGTCTCCAGCCCCGCGGCCAGGGCGACGGCGGCCATCAGCCCGTTGACGACCAGCGCCATGCGCAGGGTGCGGCGGTAGTCGGCCTGCCACCCACCCTTTGGCAGCCCGCCGTACGGACGACCGCCGCCCCCGCCACTCCCGCAAGAACCGCCACAGCAATTGCCAGCCATCCCGTCACCCTCCCGCGCCACGCGCTCCGTTTCTCACGGAAAGCTAATGGACGCGCTCCGGCCCGTCCATAGGACAGGCCGTCATTCCGCCCATTCCGGGTCGCTGGTGAAGACGATGGTGAGCCAGCGGTCGGGGCCTTCGCCACCGATCGCCGCACCCACCTCGTCGCGGATTTTGTCCCACGCCTCCAGCGTGCGCGGCGGCCAGCCGCTCGGGACGATGAAGAACAGCTCGATCTGCCGTCCCCGCCCCACCCGCGCGACATAGGCGCGGTAAGAGGAAAAGCCGTGCCGCCGCACGATGTCCGACGCGACGGCGTCGACGTGCCGCTTGAGGTCGGCGGGCGTGACCAGCAGGATGTCGGCCAGCGCCCGCCGCATCGTGCCGACCGGGATGGGAATGACCACCAGACAGACCAGGGCCAGCGCCGCCGGGTCGATGTAGGGCGACATCCATTGAAGCCGGGTGCCCTGGATCAGATACCCGAAGACGAAGGCGACGAGCAGCGCCGCGGTGAGCGCCGCCGACATGATCCAGGCCTTCGCGTCGAGCGCCAGGAAATCGGAGCGGACCGTCCGGTTCGCCCGCGTCGCGAAGACCGCCATGCCGGCCGCCACGAGAACGGTCACCGCCGCGTAGACGATCGCGTGGTCGAAGGCGAGGTCGCGCCCGCCGGTCATCAGACTGCCTACGGCGTTGATGAGCGCGTAGATCGCCGCCCCAATCAGCAGGGTGGCGTTCAGCCCGAGGACCATGGGTTCGAGATGCCAGAAGCCCATGGTGAAGCGCTCGGCCAGCTTGCCGCGGCGCGGGCCGCCAGTGCTTAAGGCGGCGGTCGAGGCGGCGATCAGGTTGGACACCAGCAGCGTCACCATCGTCATGCTGGCGTCCACCAGCGCATAGATGCCGTCGAAGACGATGGCGAAGGAGCCTGACAGCAGGCCGAACAGGATGCCGGCACCCGCCAGCAGCACCGTGACGGCGATGGACAGGCGAAGAACCTTCTGCTCGGTGGTCATGCGCGCGCTCCCTTTCCCCCGCCACCCGACGGTTGCCATGCATTCATGCATAGCGGCCCCGTCGAAGCGGCAAAACCGATTTTCCAATCCGGACCGCCAAGCCCTTGCCGGAACCGCCGGTCGCTCCAGGCTCATTCCGAATCGGATCCCGCCGATTCGCCAACCCCAAAGAGGGAGGGTGGACATGACCGTCGTTTCCGAGGTTCTGAACCGCAAAGGCCACAATGTCGCATCGATCCTGCCGTCCGAATCCATCCGGACCGCCGCCCGCACGCTGACCGACCGGCGCATCGGCGCCCTGGTGGTGTGCGACCGCCGGGGCCGGCTGGCCGGCATCCTGTCGGAGCGCGACATCGTCCGCGCCGTGGCGATGCATGGCGCCGACGCGCTCGACATGCCGGTGGAGGATCTGATGACCCGTCAGGTCAAGACCTGCCGGCCGGAGGACACGATCAAGGACCTGATGCAGATGATGACTCTGCGCCGCCACCGCCATGTGCCGGTCTGCAACGAGGCGGGCGATCTCGCCGGGGTGATCTCCATCGGTGACGCCGTGAAGGCCCGCCTGGACGAGCAGGCCCACGAGGTGGCCGTCCTGAAGGATCTGGCATTGGTCCGCTAGAGGCACCCCGGACCTCGACCAAGTCCCCGGACGGGGGAGCCGAAGACCAGGCGCTCTCCATGAGGCGAAGAGGCTCCCCCGGTCGCGCGCCGATTGGCGCTAACACGTCTCCGCGTCCTGAAATCCCAGGGCGGCGTTCGGATATTCGGTAACGCTTCGTTCCCGAACCTTCGGACCCGACATGCCGCGCCGCTACCCGACCCATCTGAAGATCCTGGTCGTCGAGAACAACCCGCTGCTGCTGCGGGCGCTGCGGGACATGCTGGAACATTGGGGGGTCGGTCAGGTCGCCCCCGCCGCCAACGGGCAGGAGGCCATGGAGCTGCTGCGCCGGGAGCCCTACGACCTGATGGTCACCGACTGGGTGATGGAACCGGTGGGCGGCGGGCAGCTCGTCCGCTGGGTGCGCGGCTCGGCCAGCTGCCTCAGCCCCGATCTGCCGATCATCGTGCTGACCGCCAACGCCGACGTCGCCACCGTGCGCGCCGCCTGGGACGCCGGGGCGGACACCGTGCTCGCCAAGCCGGCCTCCGCCGCCACCATCGCCCGGCGGATCGAAACCGTGCTGAACAACCCGCGGCGGGGCGGCCGCTCCCAAGCCGAGGCGGCAACGGCGAAGCCGACGAACAACAACACGCCGCAGCATTCCCGCCCGGCGCCGGCCCGCCCGGTGATCTCCTCCGCCCCTGCGCCGCTGCGCCTGCCGCCTCCGCCGCCCCGCCTGTCCGGCCCGTCCACGGCGGGAACGGGTCCGCTGCGCTCGACCGACCCGAAGATGGTCCGCCTGGTGCTGGCGCTCGACCGGATGGAGAGGGCGCTGGCCTGCCCCGACGCGCTGGGCACGCGGCTGCGCCACGCGGTGTCCGACCTGCAGTTGGCCGCCTCCGGCAACGCCGCGGCCACCGCCATCGTCGCGTCGCTGTCCACTTGCATTACCTGGGTGGACCATGACGGGGAGAGCTTCCAGGAGGCGGTGCAGGCCCATATGGACGCCCTGCGCTGGACCATCAGCATCGGCGGCGGGGCCGACTCCTCCGCCGCCCTGCGGGTGATGATCGTCGCCCTGCGCGCCATGGTGCGCAGCCTCAGCCTGCGCGACGGCAACGGCCCCAGCCTGTGGCCGGACGGCACCTTCGGCGCTCCGGATCACGGGAGCGAAGCGGGTCATTCCGCCGGTCATTCTCCTGATCATTCTCCCCTGCCGCCCGCCTGAAGACTTCCCATATCGGGTAAGGAGCCCCCACCCTAACCCTCCCCCGCTAACGCAGGGGAGGGTACGGACGCCGTTTCGCAGAAGGCACCCTCCCCTGCGCAGCGGGGGAGGGCCGGGGTGGGGGCAAGGGTGACGCACTCATGGACGCGAGCGGGAATGTCCCGCCGAAGGGCGATTCCCGCCCGTCCGTTTCACAGCGCTGCGAGCGCCGGACCGTTCCTTGCTTTTTGCAGGAGGAGGCCCGGCGCCGGTTGCCGAATAAGACAGCCTTCGTTACCTTTTTGCTTGTCGAACAAACACAAGAAGCGGCGCGGCGAACGCGCCCCGAACAGCGCTTTTCAGGGCGCCACAAAGGGGATGGAACAATGGCTCTCGCAACCGTGACCCTTGATGACAAGTACGCGCTTGAACAAGGGCGCGTGTACCTGACGGGAACCCAGGCGCTGGTGCGCCTTCCGATGATGCAGCGCCAGCGCGATCTTGCCGCCGGATTGAACACCGCCTGTTTCATTTCGGGTTACCGCGGATCGCCCTTGGGCGGCTTCGACCAGAATTTGTGGAACGCGCGCAAGTTCCTGGAGAAGAACCACATCCGCTTCCAGCCCGGCGTGAACGAGGAGCTGGGCGCCACCGCGGTGTGGGGCAGCCAGCAGGTCGGCATGTTCCCCGGCGCCAAGTACGACGGCGTCTATTCCATGTGGTACGGCAAGGGTCCGGGCGTCGACCGGTCGGGCGACGTGTTCAAGCACGCCAACGCCGCCGGCACCTCGCGCAACGGCGGCGTGCTGGTGCTGACCGGCGACGACCACAACGCCAAGTCCTCGACCTTCCCGCACCAGTCCGAACACGCCTTCATGCACGCGATGATCCCGGTGCTGAACCCGTCGGGCGTGCAGGAGATCCTGGATTACGGCCTGATCGGCTGGGCGATGAGCCGCTATTCCGGCTGCTGGATCGCCATGAAGACGATTGCCGAAACGGTGGACACCTCGGCGTCGGTGACCATCGACCCGCACCGCGTCAGCCCGATCGTCCCCGCCGACTTCCCGATGCCCCCAGGCGGCCTGAACATCCGCTGGCCCGACCCGCCGCTGGAGCAGGAATACCGGCTGATGAAGCACAAGCTGTACGCCGCCCTGGCGTTCGCGCGTGCCAACCGGCTGGACAAGGTGATGATGGCCTCGCCGCGCCCGCGCTTCGGCATCGTCACCACCGGCAAGAGCTATCTGGACGTCCGGCAGGCCTTCGACGAGCTGGGCATTACCGAGGAGATGGCCGCCGACTGGGGCCTGACCGTCTACAAGGTCGGCATGCCCTGGCCGCTGGAGCGCGACGGCGTGCGCCACTTCGCCGAGGGGCTCGACGAGATCGTCGTGGTCGAGGAGAAGCGCGCGGTCATCGAGAACCAGCTCAAGGAGCAGCTCTACAACTGGCATCCTGACGTCCGCCCGAAGGTGGTCGGCAAGTTCGACGAGCATGGCGAGTGGATCCTCCCCTCCGCCGGCGAGCTGTCGCCTGCGCAGATCGCCGTGGTCATCGGGCGTCGGCTGGAGCGCTTCGTCGACAACGAGACCCTGAAGCGCCGCGTCGCCTTCCTCGACGCCCAGGAAAAGCAGAAGGCCCATCAGGCCCGTGTCATCCGGAAGCCGACCTTCTGCTCCGGCTGCCCGCACAACACCTCCACCCATGTGCCGGAGGGCAGCCGGGCGCTGGGTGGCATCGGCTGCCACTACATGGCGACGTGGCTGGACCGCAAGACCGACACCTTCACCCAGATGGGCGGCGAGGGCGTGCCTTGGGTCGGTCAGGCGCCCTTCACCGAGGAAAAGCACATCTTCGCCAACCTCGGCGACGGCACCTACTACCACTCCGGCATCCTGGCGATCCGGCAGGCCATCGCGGCGAAGGCCAACATCACCTACAAGATCCTGTTCAACGACGCCGTGGCGATGACCGGTGGCCAGCCGGTGGACGGCACACTGACCGTACAGTCGCTCGCCAACCAGCTCCGCGCCGAGGGCGTGGGCCGCATCGTCGTCGTCTCCGACGAGCCGGAGAAGTACGGCATCGGCGACGGCCTGCCGCAATACACCAGCGTCGAGCACCGCGATGACCTGGAGCGCGTGCAGAAGGAGATGCGCGAGGTGTCCGGCGTCAGCGTCCTGATCTACGACCAGACCTGCGCCACCGAGAAGCGGCGCCGCCGCAAGCGCGGCAAGCTGGTCGATCCGGCCAAGCGCGTGATCATCAACGAACTGGTCTGCGAGGGCTGCGGCGACTGTTCCGCCAAATCCTCCTGCGTGTCGGTGGTGCCGCTGGAGACCGAGTTCGGGCGCAAGCGCCAGATCGACCAGTCGAGCTGCAACAAGGACTATTCCTGCACCAAGGGTTTCTGCCCGAGCTTCGTGACGGTGGAGGGCGGCCAGCTCCGCAAGCCGAAACCGGCCGCCGCCAAGGCCGGGGCCGACCCGTCCGACCTGCGCACCCCCACCCTCCCCGCGCTCGACCGGCCCTGGGGCATCTACGTCACCGGCGTCGGCGGTACCGGCGTGGTGACCATCGGCGCTCTGCTCGGCATGGCCGCCCACATCGAGGGCAAGGGCGTCGGCGTGCTCGACATGACCGGCCTCGCCCAGAAGGGTGGTGCTGTGACCAGCCACATCCGCATCGCCGCCACGCCGGAGGACATCCATTCCGTCCGCATCGCGGCGGGCGGGGCCGACGCGGTGGTGGGCTGCGACCTGATCGTCGCCGGGGCGGGCGACGCCCTGTCGAAGATGGCGCACGGCCACACCCGCGCGGTCATCAACACCCACGACACCATCACCGTGGACTTCCTGAAGAAGCCGGACTTCACCGTGCCGGTCCGTGATCTGGTGGCCGACATCCGCAAGGCCTGCGGCGAGGGGGCGGTGAACGCCTTCGACGCGACCAAGCTGGCGACCGCGCTGATGGGCGACAGCATCGCCACCAACCCCTTCCTGATGGGCTACGCGTGGCAGAAGGGGCTGATCCCGATCACCGCCGAAGCCATCCTCAAGGCCATCGAACTGAACGGCGTGGCGGTGAAGATGAACACCGACGCCTTCAACTGGGGCCGCCGCGCCGCCGTCGATCTGGCCGCGGTGGAGGCCGCCGCCAACCCGCCGCAGGAGCAGGCCGCCGCCAACGCCAATGGCCACGACCTGTTCATCCTCGACCAGCGCCGCCCGTCGGCCAGCCTGGACGAGGCCATCGCCCGCCGCACCGCCTTCCTGACCGATTATCAGGACGCGGCCTACGCCAGCCGCTACCACGCGCTGGTCGACTGGACGCGGCGCGTCGAGGGGCAGAGGCTCCCCGGCTCCACCGCCCTGACCGAGGCCGTCGCCAAGGGCTACTTCAAGCTGCTCGCCTACAAGGACGAGTATGAGGTGGCGCGGCTCTACACCGACACCGGCTTCGTCGAGCAGGTCGGGCGGATGTTCGAGGGCGACTACAAGCTGGTCTTCCACATGGCCCCGCCGGTGATGGGCGAGACCGGCGAGGACGGCGGCGAGCCGAAGAAGAAGCGCTTCGGCCCGTGGATGCTGAAGGCCCTGCGCCTGCTCGCTAGGGGGAAGCGCCTGCGCGGCAGCCCGCTCGACCCGTTCGGCTGGCTGGCCGAGCGCCGCATGGAGCGCCGCCTGATCGCGGAGTACGAAGCGATCATGGGCGAAATCCTGCACGGCCTGACCCGCGACAACCACGCCACGGCGGTGGAGATCGCCCGCCTGCCGCAGGAGATGCGCGGCTACGGCCCGGTGAAGGCCCGCAACGTCGAGGCGGCCAAGGCGAAGGAGGCCGCCCTGCTCGACGGCTTCCGCCAGCCCGCCGCCCCGCAGCCGATGGCGGCGGAGTGACCGCAAGGTTGGGGACCGAAGCGACCGGGTGCGGGGGGCTTGCCTCCCGCACCCTCAGCGCGGCTGCAGGACGCCGATCTCCGCCAGGGCGGCGCGGTTGCGGGTGACGGCGGCGGCAAGATGGCGCAGGTGCTGCTGCTGAAGAGCCGGATTGGCGAAGGTGCGCAGATAGCCCTTCAGCACATGCTCCCCGAAGTTCAACGAGAGGTCGGCGTCCAGGTGATGCCCCTTCCGGGAGGTGGCGTGGACGACCATCGCCGGATGCCCGTCGAGCACGAAGCCATGGCGGTCCCGGGGGTCCGGCATCGTCACATCGGCCAGAGGCGCGTCGTAGACCTGCCACAGGCGCGCATCGAGCACCTCCACGCAGGCGGGATGGGGCAGAACCAGCGCGTTCAGCACATTCTGTTCCCACAGCGCGTGCTGCGGCACGCCCCGGCAGGTCACCGCCCATTCCGCCAGCAACCCGCGCGACACCCACAGCATCAGCGCCGACATCAGGTACGGCGAGTCCGGGTCGATCCCGCGGTCCCGCAACAGGCGTTCCGCCGGCGTGACGTAATGGCCGCCGCTGTGCAGTTCGTCCATCATGCCGCCGAAGGTCATGCGGTCGACCGTGTCGGTGGTGGCGAGCGCCTTGCCGGAGCGCCGGAGGTCATCCGCCAGCCGCTCGGCCACGGCGAGGTCGAGGGCTCCCACCATCATGTCGGCGTCCAGCCACAGCAGACTGTCCCACGCCTCGCCTGCGCAATAGTCCGACAGGTGCCCCTTGCACAGGTAGGGATGCGCGTCCGCCGGCAGGATCTTCGGGCGGTCGAGCAGCAGGCCGGCGGCGCGCAGGTAATCGCGCTGCCCGTCGGTCAGGCCGAAATCGCAGACGCGCACCCGCTCCAGCGGAAAGCGTCCCGTCAGCCCCTCCAGGAAGGCCAGCGTGGTGATGAAATAGCGCGCGTTGGCGCCGGTCACGCACAGTGTCGTCATGGTCGATCCTGCAAGGGTTCCTTCAATGCCGCCAGATCGCGGCGCAGCCGCTCCACCGGCTCCGTCCAGTCGCCGAACACGGCTTGGCGGTAGAGGCGTGCCGTCGGGTACCAGGGCGAATCCACCCGTCCGCACATCCAGCGCCACTCCGCCCCTTGGTCGAGCAGCACCGCCACCGGCTTTCCCAGCGCTCCGGCGAGGTGGGCCACGGCGGTGCAGGGGCTGATCACGATGTCCAGCGCCTGGATCGCCGCGGCGGTGTCCGCGAAATCGCGAAGCTGCGTCCCCAGGTCGAGGAACGGGCCGAGCGGGGTGTGGCGCTCGAGATCCGCACGGCCATTGGCGACCTGGAGCAGGACGGTCGTCACGCCGGAGACGCCGGTCAGCGGCAGCACCGCCTCCAGCCCCGGCGAGCGCTGGTGGTGATAGGGAAAGGCGACCGAGCCGTGCCAGACCAGACCGGCCTTCACCCCGGTCAACCCGCCCAGCCGGTCCGCCCAACGACGCACCGCCGTATCGGGCGCCCGCAGATAGGGAACGGCGGCGGGCACGCTGTCCAGATCGGTGCCCATCCGGTGGATCAGGCTCATGATGGGGATTTGGACGTCGTGGGCCGGTGGCGGTCCGTCGAGGCCGGACAGGTCGTCCACCAGCTCCGACGCGCGGAACAGGTCGAGCAAACCCTCCGGCCCGTGAAAGACCACACGCATCCCCTGGGCCCGCAGCAGCGGGGCGTAGCGGATGAACTGGATGGCGTCGCCATAACCACGGTCGGCGTGGATCAGCAGCGTCCGGCCCGGCTGAACCCGACCGTCCCAGACAGGCCGGCTGTAGAATCGCGGCGGCGTGAAGGTGGGCAGGCTCAGCCGGGCCTCGTAATCCGCCGCTCCGTCGCGCAGGCGCCCGGCGAGCATCCGCAGCGTCCCCCGCCCCGCCCGCGCCGTGTCCATCCCCGGTGACAGGCGCAAGGCGCGGTCGAAGGCCGCCTCGGCCAGGGCGACCGCGTGCCGTCCCAGCCCGGCGAAGCCCAGGTTGGCCCAGTGCTCGGCCGTGGACGGGTCGAGCGCTGCGGCCCGGCGCAGCGCCGCGCGCGCCTCGTCCTGCCGCCACGCCGCCAGCAGCGCCGCCCCCGCCGCCCCCCAGGCGGCCCCTGTACCACGCAGCACCGCCAGCCGGGCGAAGGCGTCGGCCGCCGCGTCCGGCCGTTCCGCCTTGCCCAGGGCCTCCGCCATGTTGTTCTGGCTGCGGACATGGCCGGGGGCCAGGACCAGAGCGAGCCGGTACAGCACCGTCGCGGCGCCGATATCGCGCGTGTGCAGCCGCAGGTCACCAAGGTCGCAGGCGAGATCGGGCGACAGCACGCCGCAGCGCACGGCGCCGGCCAGCAGGGCCGCCGCCCGGTCCGCCCGCCCCTGGCGCTTCAGGCACTCCGCCTGGCTGCGCGCGTAGGCGGGGTTCTCCGGCGCGCAGGCGGAGGCTCGGCGGAAGCGCGCCTCGCCTCCCGCAGGATCGCCTGCGGAGACGGCCAGCACACCCAGGATGTTCCAGCCTTCCCCGTGGCCGGGGACCAGCGCCAGCGCGCGGACGACCCGGCGCTCCGCCCCCGCCCGGTCGCCCCGTTGAAGCGCGGCGGCGCCCGCGCGGAGAAACTCCATCGCCTCGGTCACGCGGCCCCCTGGATTGACGATCGCATCATGACGGCAGGTCCAGCGCGTTCAGGGCCTCCGCCCAGACCTCGGCGGCGCGGATGGGGTGGAGGTGGTGGTCGCCGGGGTTCGGGCTACGGAACGCCTCGGCGACCAGCCCGCTTTCCGGGTCGGTGATGCGCGGCGTGATGTCGACGAAGGGCAGCCCGCGCGCCGCCGCCTCGTCGCGCAGGCGGGCGTTGTAGCGGTGGGTAAGCTCGGTGCGCTGGCGAAGCGTGGCGGTGACCTCGTGCCGGGCGCGCGCAACCTTGCCGCGGGCCTCGCCGTCGCGGATGGTCGGCAGCACCGCCCCGGTCAGCACCAGCGTGGGATAGCCGCCCTCCAGCAGATCGTCCACGAAGGCGGCGCAGGCGGACACCGACTCCTCCAATTGCCGCTCGACGCAGTCGCCGTGCCTCTGCGCCCGCCACCAGATGACGAATCCGCAATCGACCTCGCCGAGTTGGATCACCGGAATGGCGTTCGGATCGGCGGGCAGCAAGGCGTTCTTGAAGAGAGTGACCGCGTGCGTCTGGCTTTCCGGGTTGCGCAGCCCGATCGAGGTCGCTCCGGGAACCAGCAGACAGCGCGCCGGCCGATCGAGCAGACGGATCGTCGCGGCGATCTCGAAGGCTTGCACGTGGCTGTCGCCGATGAAGTACCAGTCCCGCATGCCCCACGTTCCACACCGCCACCGGCGCATTGTGGAGCGGCGGCGGGGTGGGAGTAAACCGGGAAACGAAAAGCGGGGTCTTGTCTCAACGTGAGCGCCCCAACGGTCTCATCATCCTGGAGAAGCGCGCGAGGGGCGGCGCCCCTCGCAACGGAGTTCGCCTCCCCGCCTCAACTATCCTTAACTATCCTTCGGCTTGTGCGTGTCGCTGATCGGCTGGACGCCGGCGGGCGGCTGATCCTGCTGTTGCTGGGGCTGCTGGTCCTGCTGCTGTTGGGGCTGCTGGTCCTGCTGTTGCGGCTCGGGACGGCGCGGGCCGGCCTTGACGTCGTTGTAGACGGCCTCGGCGACGCGCAGCAGGTCCTCCTTGGACATCCGGCCGGCCAGCGCGTAGGCCAGCGGGCCCTCCACCCAGTAGATGGTCGCCACGTCGCCGTTCTGCGAGAAGCCGAACTTGGCCGGGTTGCCGGAGCGCGGGGCGCCGACGAACAGGGTGACGCGCTTGTTCGCCTCGTTCACGTACATGTACTGGGCGCCGGCCCCCAACTCGGTGGGCAACGACCGGCCGCCGATCAGCCGCAGCCCGACCTTGCCGAGGTCCGGGCCGAAGACATCGCGCCCGACGCGCTTGGACAGCCAGCTGTTCAGCTCGTCCTGGTTGTCGGCGCCAAGCTCGACCTGGAAACGCTCATCGGAGGTGTAGAAACGGTGGGCCTGGGTGGCCTCCTCGGCGAAGGTCTGGAGCGTCTGGCGCTGCTGGACGACCGGCGACTGGTCGACGGCGCCGCGACCCAGCCAGCCGCCGCCGGCCCCGCCGATGATCAGCATCACCGCCGCGGCCATGCGCACCCAGGAGCGGGCGTGCCAGGGGCCGGCGTTGTCGTTGCCGGGCATGCGCCCGCGCAGCTTGCCCGTCAGCTCCTCGACCGGGCCGCTGGCCGGCTCGCGCAGCACGGGGTCGAAGAGTTCGTGCAGCAGCGCGGCCTGGGCGCGGTAATCCTCCGCCCGACGGGCGGCATCCGGGTCGTCGGCCAGCCATCGCTCCACGAAGAGCCGGCGTTCCGGAGCCAGTTGCCCATCCACATAGGCGTGCAGTTCGTCGTCCGTTACGCAATGCGCGTTCATCACTTCACCCGCCTGAGGGCCACGGAGCCCTCGTTCGCCAGCTTCGCCCTGACCGCCTCGCGCGCCCGCGAGAGGCGCGACATGACGGTCCCGATCGGCACGCCGAGCGTCTCGGCGACCTCCTCGTATTTCAGGCCCTCCAGCGCGACGAGGAGCAGCACCTTGCGCTGTTCCTCCGGCAAGTCGTCGAGCGCGCGCATCATCTCGCGCAACTCCACACGTTCCTCCTGCCGGGCCGGCGTCACCAGCTTCGACTCGACGCTGTCCACATCGACCTCGTCGGGCCGCGACGCTTTGGAGCGGACCTGATTGACATGGACGTTGTGCAGGATGGTGAAAAGCCACGCCCGCAGGTTCGTCCCCGCCTTGAAGGTGTCGGCGCGCGCCACCGCACGCGTCAACGCCTCCTGTACCAGATCCTCGGCATCCGAACGGTTGCGCAGCAACGCGCGCGCATAGCGGCGCAGCGACGCAATGTGGACTTCCAGCTCGACCCCGAACGTGCTCAACCGCGCACCCGATTGTTGCCTCAAAGGCTCCACGGACCGCCGGGTGGCGGATCATGGCACTCCTTACAGGTAGGAACGGGTGGCGCGCCCTCCCAGGGCCGAGCCCCATGCAGGACCCGGTACGCCAGGATGAACGCCCCCCGCTCATCGTTTATTCCAGACTTTGATGCCCGTGCAGCAAAAATTCGGCAAAATCGAGGCGGGGGGTTGCGGTCATCTGCGAACAATGCGCCGCGGCAGGGCCAGGCCGGCCCACACACCAACCAGGACGGTCAGGCCGAACACCCAGCCCGACAGGGCGCCGGCCATGGTGCCGGACAGCAGCGTGCCGACCGTGCAGCCCAGCCCGGTCATGCTGCCCCAGCCGAGCAGAAGCCCACCGCCGAGGCCGCGTGCGGCGTCCCTCAGCGTCGGGCGGCGCGGGGTGAACTGGCCGGCGGCCAGCGACGCGGCGAAGCCTCCGGCGACCAGACCGGCGACCAGCAGCCCGTTCGGCGTCAGCCAGCTGTCGCCCGGCACGGTGGCGCAGCCAGCGAAGCCGTCCAGCCCCTCCAGCCGCAGGGGAACGAGCCCGGCCTCGCTGCCCAATTGGCGGGCGGCGCTGCCGATGGCGGAGGTGACCCCCAGCGGCTTGAGCCGCAGGATCACCAGGAAGCCGATCAGCCCGACGCCCAGCCCGCCGATCCAATAGGGCCAACGCCCGTCGAACCAGGAGCGCAGCAGGTCCAGCAGGGTGTGCGGAGGCTCGCGGGCGGGCGCTTCGGAGGCGGAGGCCGCGCGGAAGCGCCAGAGCAGCGCCGCAAGGCCGCCAAGCGCGAGGAGCTGCGCCGCCAGCGACCCGCCATAGCCCAGATGATGGGGCAGCCAGACCACCGGGGCCGTGATGATCGTGGACAGGTAGAGGTCGTTCCAGGTGAGGAAGCCGAGCAGGAAGCCGCCCGCCGCCCCGACCAGAGCGAAGGAGGAGACCGGCGAGCCCTCGCCCAGCCGGTAGAGATGGGCGCTGAAGCAGGAGCCCGACACCGCCATCCCCAGCCCGAAGGCCAGGCCGGCCAGCGCCAGAACCCAGCTCACCGGACCGATGTGGGCGTCGGGCGGCAGGCGTGGGGCGACCGGGTTGGGCACCCAGGCTCCGAAGACGACGTGATAGCCGACCGTCCCCACCGCCAGGGCGAGCAGAATCGCCAGCAGGCCGCGCGGGTCGCGGCGGTCGATGAAGTCGCGGGCGTGGCAGAGGAAGCAGAAGCGCGTCCGTTGCAGAAGCGCACCGAACGCCGCCCCCAGCGTCAGCGCGAAGGCCAGCGACGGGCCGCCGCCGGGCTGCGCGGCCAGCGCGTAGGCCGCCGCCACGACCGCGCCGGCCAGCAGCAGGGGAAGCAGAACCCGCCCGGCCAGCGCGGTGGCGCTGGAAGCCGGGGCGGGAGCTGCGTGAAGCGTCGGGGAAGCCCGCAAGGCGGGCTCCCCGTTGCGGGTCCGGATCGTCATGCGACGGGTATCAGTCGGCCATCCATCCATGGCCACCCGTCACTTGGCCGCCCAGACCGTACCGGCCGGGTTGTTCACCGGGACCCCCACGGCGTTGCCGTATTCGGTCCAGGACCCGTCGTAGTTCTTCACCTGATAGCCCAGCAGCTTGGACAGGGCGAACCAGGTGTGGCTCGACCGCTCGCCAATGCGGCAATAGGTGATGACCGGCTTGGAGCCGTCGATGCCGACCGAGGCGTAGAGCGCCTTCAGTTCCGCCACCGACTTGAAGGTGCCGTCGGCCTCGTTCACCGCCTTGCCCCAGGGAACGTTCGCCGCACCCGGAATATGGCCTGCACGGATCGACAACTCCTGGATGCCCTGCGGGGCGAAGATCTTGCCCTGGTATTCGTCGGGGGAGCGGATGTCCACCAGCTTGGCGTCGCTCTTGCCGTCGGCAACGGCGACCACGTCGGTCAGGCGGGCGCGCAGGCCGGCGTTCACCTTGGAGACGGTGTAGTTGCTGGGCTTCACTTCCGCCGGCTTGCTGGACAGGGCGCGGTTCTCCGCCTCCCACTTCTTGCGGCCGCCGTCCAGCAGCTTCACATTGTCAACGCCGTAGATGTCGAACACCCAGGCGCCCCAGGCCGCGAACCAGTTGTTGGTGTCGCCGTAGAGGACGACCGTGCTGTCCTTCTCCACCCCGGCCTTGGAGAGCAGGGCCTGGAACTGCTCCTTGCCCACGATGTCGCGGCGGACGGTGTCGTTCAGGTCGGTGTGCCAGGAGAAATTCACGCTGCCGGGGATGTGACCGCGCTCGTAGACGCCGGGATTCACGCTGACCTCGATGACCTTCACCTTCGGGTCGCCGAGGTTCTTTTCCAGCCAGTCGGTGGTGACCAGCGGCCCGTCCGTGGCGGCGGCCAGGGCGGATCCGGACATCGTCGTCGCCAGCAGGACGCCGAAGGCGGCGGCGAAATGGCGCTTGGCCAAGCGGATTTTGGAGGGCTGCAGCGTGTTCATCGTATCTCCTGGTTCGTCAGCGGTGCGGAAGCGGATCGGTGAAGCGAGAGACTGGCGCGCCAGATTGAACGGCAATCGCTGTGTTATTATGTCTATTAACCTACAGGGTAAATAGATTTACGGCAAGCGTGAGCCGCCGGCCAGCGAGAGAAAGAACGTTTCCGCAAAAACTTGCGGCAAATTGCCACCGTGCGCGGATGAATCGGCGACTCCGGCGCGCGGCTTGGCAAGAATGGGCGCACTGCGTCATAAGGGCGGAGCCATGGCACGCCATCACGACACCATCGAGATCCTGGTCACCGCCCGCCACCTGGAGGCGCAGGGCATCCGGCCGACCGCGCGCATGGTCCGGCTGGCCCTGGGCGGCGGAAGCAACGCCGCCATCGCCCAGGCGCTGGCCACGACGGAGCTGACCCCGCTGGAGGAACTGATCCGGCGGCGGCGCGATCAACTTGATCTGGAATTGACCGAGGCCCGCCATGCGCTGGCGGCGTTGGAGGCGGAACAGGCGCGGCTCGACGAATTGGCCGAATCCCTGTCCACCCTGGACAAGGCTTAGCGGAAAAAGAAAACCCCTCCCCCGGACAGTGCCGGGGAAGGGGTTTCGGACGCCGCGCCGGTTGCAGGCGGAAGCGGTCAGCCGACCTGATGCGTCTTGGCGTAGCCCAGCGACTGCAGCGCTTCGGCGATTTCCGGCAGGATGCCCGGATCGTCGATGGTCGCCGGAGTCTTGTAGTCCTGGTTGTCCGCGATCTTCTGCATGGTGCCGCGCAGAATCTTGCCGGAGCGGGTCTTCGGCAGGCGTTCCACCACCACGGCGCGCTTGAAGTCGGCGACCGGGCCGATCTGCTCGCGCACCAGTTGGACCACCTCCTTGACGATCTCCTCGTGCGGGCGGGTCACGCCGGCCTTCAGGCAGAGGAAGCCCAGCGGCACCTGCCCCTTCAGGTCGTCGGCCACGCCGATCACCGCGCATTCCGCCACGTCCTTGTGGCTGGCCAGAACCTCCTCCATGCCGCCGGTGGACAGGCGGTGGCCGGCGACGTTGATGATGTCGTCGGTGCGGGCCATGATGTAGACGTAGCCGTCGTCGTCGATGAAGCCCGCGTCACCGGTCTGGTAGTAGCCGGGATAATCGGACAGGTACGACTTCCTGTAGCGGTCGTCGGCGTTCCACAGCGTCGGCAGCGTGCCCGGAGGCAGCGGCAGCTTCACGCAGATGGCGCCGATGTCGCCGCGCGGCACTTCCTTGTTCTCGGCGTTCAGGATCTGCACGTCCCAGCCCGGCATCGGGCGGGTGGCGGAGCCGTACTTGATCGGGAAGAGATGCACGCCCAGCGGGTTGCCGGAGATCGCCCAGCCGGTTTCGGTCTGCCACCAGTGATCGATGACCGGAACGTTCAGATTGTCCTCGGCCCAATGCAGCGTGTCGGGGTCCGACCGCTCGCCGGCCAGGAACAGGGCGCGGAAGTGCGACAGGTCGTACTTCTTCAGCAGTTCGGCGTTGGGGTCCTCGCGCTTGATGGCTCGGAAGGCGGTCGGGGCGGTGAACAGCGTGCCGATCTTGTGCTGCTCGATCACCCGCCAGAAGGTGCCGGCGTCCGGCGTGCCCACCGGCTTGCCTTCGAACACCACCGTGGTGCAGCCGTGCAGCAGCGGTCCGTAGACGATGTAGGAGTGGCCGACGACCCAGCCCACGTCCGACGCCGCCCAGTACACCTCGCCCGGCTCGACGTTGTAGATGTTCTTCATCGTCCACTTCAGCGCCACGGCGTGGCCGCCGTTGTCACGGATCACGCCCTTCGGCTGGCCCGTGGTGCCCGAGGTGTAGAGGATGTAGAGCGGGTCGGTCGCGGCGACCGGCACGCATTCCGCCGGTTCGGCCTTGGCGACGGCCTCCGCCCAATCCACGTCGCGGCCTTCGACCAGGGTGGCGGTTTCCTGCGGGCGCTGGAAGACGATAACGCTGGACGGCTTGTGCTCCGCCTGCTCGATGGCGGCATCGAGCATCGGCTTGTACTTGACGACGCGGTTCGGCTCGATGCCGCAGGAGGCCGAGACGATGGCCTTCGGCCGGGAGTCGTTGATGCGGGTCGCCAGCTCGTGCGGGGCGAAGCCGCCGAACACCACCGAATGCACCGCGCCGAGACGCGCGCAGGCCAGCATGGCGACCAGTGACTGCGGGATCATCGGCATGTAGAGGATGACGCGGTCGCCCTTCTCCACGCCCTGGGCGCGCAGCGCGCCGGCGAAGCGGGCGACCTGATCCTGAAACTCGGCGTAGGTGATGGTCTGCACGGTCTTGGTGACCGGGCTGTCGTAGATGATCGCCGCCTGGGCGCCGCGTCCGGCCTCCACATGGCGGTCGACGGCGTTGTAGCAGGTGTTCAGGACGCCGCCGGTGAACCAGCGGTAGAAGGGAGCGTTGCTGTCGTCCAGCACCTTGTCCCAGCGCTTGATCCAGGTGATGTCTTCCGCCGCCTCGCCCCAGAATCCGTCGGGGTCGGACAGGGAACGGGCGTGGATCTGGTTGTAGCGATCGGCCGAGCTTTGGCTCATGGGGGGCGTCCCTTATATTTTGTTTGGTTCGCGTTTCTCCGCAGCCGCGCAATGAACGTTCACGCAGCGGCCCCAATCTGCGTCAGATCTGCATCGTTTGGCAAACGGCATTCCGGAAGGTGCGGCGGGCTGTCGCACCACTTTGGTGAGTGCCGGACCCGCCCGCCGCCCTTCCGGCGGGTGTTACTGTTCCAGTTGCAGGAAGCCGGCGGCCAGCGCGGCGCCGCAGAAGCCGACATCCTCGATGTAGGTCTTCGTCTCCGACACCCGCACCCGCCCGCAGGGACGCTGCGGGTTGCCGGTGTCGATGGGCATGACGTGGCCGACGTCCTTCAGAAGCACCGTCTCCACCCACAGGGCGTTGGCACCCACCGGGGCGTAGCCTTGCCGCACGGCGCGCTCCGGCCAGGAGGGTTCCTGCCCGATGACCACCGGAGCGTCGGTCTTCAAACCATGGAAGGCCGTCCATTGGTTGGTCAGGTAGAGGGCGTTCTGCGGGTCCACGGTGCAGTCCGCCGTCCCCTGGACGATCAGCACGCGCGGACGCCCGGCAGGGTGCTGGGCGCGCTGGACCGCTTTCGTCCATTCGCGGCTGTCGTAGCCGCCGGAGCGCGCCTTCACCTCGGCGCAGCCGCGCGACACGGAGATGCCGCAGAGGGACGCGGCCGACTGCATGCTCTGGGCGCACAGTGCCGGAACGCCAGCGAAGAGCGCCCCGCCCGCGAAGACCTGCGGGAAGTCGGCCAGCAGGGTTGCCGCCATGCCCGCCCCCGCCGACAGGCCGGTGACATAGACACGCCCGTCCTCGATTCGGGGACCGTCGCGGTCAAGCCCCTTGCCCGCGCGCACCGCGTCGACCATGGAGACGATAGCCCCCGCTTCCCGTGGGACACCGCCCTTCAGCGAACTGGTCAGGCGGTCGGCGAAATTGAAGCAGCCGAGCGGGTTGCCATAGCGGGAGGCCCCTCCGACCATGGCAAAGGCATTGTGCTGCTGCTCCGGCAGCAGGACGATAAGGCCGTAGCGGTCAGCTATGTCCATCCATCCGGAATCCGTGAAGAAAGACGACGCATCCTGCTCGCAGCCGTGAAGAAGGACCAGAAGCGGAGCCTTGCCCCGCACCCGCGCGCCCACGGATACGTAAACGCTCGCCTTGAGCGCACTGCCCTGGGCGTTGAAGGCATCGCCCGGCAGTTCGTCCCAACGATACTGACGCGGTGACAGCGCCGAGGCATGCCCCGACAAAAGGGTCGATAGCCCGATGATCGCCACCGCCAGCGACACGCGCAGCCATGCTCCTAGCGCCATAATGCTCTCTCCGTTTCTCCGTAAGGACCGATGATGCCGCCTGTCACGATTGCGGACAAGGCAGCATATAAAGCAATGATGACTTATCAGACAGCCAATCTCCGCGCCAATTTGATCAATCATACTGCGGTATGTTATTCTACAATCTTGCAGTCAATCTTGGCTTATTCTTCGTTAAGAGTGGATGATCATCCGAGCGAAAATCGACTGGCGCGGATATCGGCATCGCATCCAGTTATCGCTGGCCATTGTTGCTGGCCTAACCAGCGCCGGAACGCTATGCATGTCACCATGAGCAGCGACCCGCCCGTCTTCGGCATCCGCCCGATCCTGACCGTCGTCCACCCGAACGGCGAACGGCTGATCGTGGCCCGGCTGACCAGTCTCGGCGGGTCCAGCCAGTCCAACCGCTTCGTCCTGCGCCGCGCCGATTTCCGCGCGCCGTGGGAGCAGCCGGACAAAGGCTATTTCGGTTATGCGGAGGTCGCCCGCGCGCTCGACGCCAACGGCTGGCGCGGCTGCGCCATCGAGGCGATGCCCACCACCGACCTCGAGGAGCGGCGGACCCGCCAGCTCGCCCGCAAGAAGCTGCACCTGCAATGCGTGGAAGCGGCGATCCGCCGCGCGCAGGAAAGCCAGACTCCCTGAGCGGGCGCCGCAGCACAGCCTTCCCCCGAACCCGCGCGGCGCTTATATCCCGTTCCAAGCACAGAACGGCCAAAGCCCAGAATGGCCAAAGCCCAGAACGGAGGGACAGATGACCTGCAGCGCCACCCGGCACCCGATTGGCGATTTCCTTGGCGCTCCCCAGACCACCATGCCCGACACCGCCCTGGCCTCCACGGGAGACGGCCCGGACCTCGGCGCCCTGCCCTCCTGGGACCTGACGGACCTCTATCCGGGCATGGATTCGGCGGAACTGAAGGCCGACCTGGAGCGGATGGAACGCGCGTCCAAGGACTTCTACGAAAAGTACGCGACCAAGCTGGCCGGGCTGGACGGCAACGCCTTCGCCGCCGCCATCCGCGAGTACGAGCACATCGACGAGGTGCTGTCGCGGGTGATGTCCTACGCCGGGCTGGTCTACAACGGCAACATGACCGACCCGACCATCGCCAAGTTCTACCAGTCGGCGCAGGAGCGGGTGAACGGCATCTCCACCCACCTCGTCTTCTTCACGCTGGAGATCAACCGGCTGGAGGACAAGGTGCTGGACGCCAAGCTGAAGGCGTCGAAGGACCTCGCCCGCTACGCCCCCTGGCTGCGCGATGTCCGCCTGTTCCGCGAACACCAGCTTTCCGACGAGGTCGAACGCCTGCTCCACGAGAAGCATGTGGTCGGGCGCGCCGCCTGGAACCGCCTGTTCGACGAGACCATCGCCAGCTTGCGCTTCCCCATCGGCGGGAAGGAGCTGACCTGCGCGGAGGCGCTGAACCGCCTGTCCGACCGCAACCCCGCGGTCCGCAAGGAGGCCGGGGCGGTGATCGGCCGGGTGATGGGCGACAACATCCGCCTGTTCGCCCTGGTCACCAACACGCTGGCCAAGGACAAGGAGATCGACGACAAGTGGCGCAACTACAAGGCGCCCACATCGGCCCGCAACCTGTCCAACCGCGTCGAGGACGAGGTGGTGGACGCGCTGGCCGCGGCGGTGAAGGACGCCTACCCGGCCCTGTCCCACCGCTACTACGCGATGAAGGCCAAGTGGTTCGGGCAGGACCATCTGGACTACTGGGACCGCAACGCGCCGCTGCCCGACGACGCCGACCGCAGCATCCGCTGGGACGAGGCGCGCGATCTCGTTCTGGGCGCCTACGGCCGCTTCTCGCCGGATCTGGCGGCGCTCGGCAAGCGCTTCTTCGACAACGCCTGGATCGACGCGCCGGTGCGCCCCGGCAAGGCGCCGGGCGCCTTCGCCCACCCCACGGTGCCCAGCGTCCACCCCTATCTGCTGGTCAACTACCAGGGCAAGACGCGCGACGTGATGACGCTCGCGCATGAGCTGGGCCACGGCGTACACCAGATCCTGGCCGGCGGCCAGGGGCACCTGCTGTCCGACACGCCGCTGACCCTGGCGGAGACCGCGTCGGTGTTCGGCGAGATGCTGACCTTCCGCGCCCTGCTCGACCGCGAGACCGACCCGAAGCGCCGCAAGATCATGCTGGCCTCCAAAGTCGAGGACATGCTGAACACGGTGGTCCGCCAGATCGCCTTCTTCGACTTCGAGCGCCGCGTCCACACCGAGCGCCGCGAGGGCGAACTGACGGCGGAGCGGCTGGGCGAGATCTGGATGGCGGTGCAGACCGAAAGCCTCGGCCCGGCGCTGCGCTTCGACGAGGGCTACCGGAACTATTGGTCCTACATCCCGCACTTCATCCACTCGCCCTTCTACGTCTACGCCTACGCGTTCGGCGACTGCCTGGTGAACTCGCTCTACGCGGTCTACCAGGAGTCGGAGACGGGCTTCGCGGAGAAGTATCTGGCGATGCTGTCGGCGGGCGGCACGCTGCGCCACCAGGAGCTTCTCGCCCCCTTCGGTCTGGATGCCAGCGATCCGGCCTTCTGGCAGAAGGGGCTGAACGTCATCCGCGGCTTTGTTGACGAGCTGGAAAATCAGCCCTGAACGGATTTTCTTGACGGACGTCAAGAATCCCTAATTGCAGGATGGGTATGGTGCCTCCAACGATCCCTTCGGAGAGCACCATGCCCACCCTCTCGATCCCCGCCTGGAGCCCGTCCCTGGAAGTCGGCAACACCATCATCGACGCCGACCACAAGGAGACCATCGAGCTTCTGGCCGAAGCCGCCAAGGCGTCGGACGCCGACCTGCCCGCCCATTTCACCGCCTTCGCCCAGCACCTCCGCGACCATCTGGCCCGTGAGGAGGAGCTGATGCACCAGTACGGCTTCCCGCCGACGCCCATCCACGTCCACGAGCACAACCGCGTCCGTCTGGAGCTGGAGGGCATCGCCAAGCGCATGGCCGCCGGCAATCAGGCGCTGGTCCGCGGCTATCTGACCGAGGTCGTGCCGGAGTGGTTCATCAACCACAAGAACACCATGGACAGCGCCACCGCCGCCTGGATCCGCAGCCAGGGCGGCTGATCCACCACCCTCCACCGTCGAAGCCGCGCGAACACCGAATTGAGGGGTGGCTCCGTCCGGAAGAACACCGGATGGAGTCCTTTCCCGGATGGCCTGTGCAGGGGTGAAACTTTACCCTTGTTGCGCCAATCCGCTCCGGATATTCGCGAAAATTGCTGCTTTGACGTGGGAGGTGCTTGATGGGCGATTTCACGCTTCGCACCGCCGACCGGCGGGACGCGACTCTTTCCGAGGACGCCGTCAACGATCTTGCCGCCCGTCTGCGCGGCCCGCTGCTGACCCCGCAGTCGCCGGGCTATGACGAAGCCCGGACGATCTGGAACGCCATGATCGACCGCCGGCCCGGCCTGATCGCCCGCTGCGCCGGTGCCGCGGACGTCATGCAGGCGGTGCGCTTCGCGCGGGAGAACGGGCTGCTGGTCTCCGTGCGCGGCGGCGGTCACAACATCGCCGGCAATTCCCTGTGCGATGGGGGGCTGCTGATCGACCTCGGCGCCCTGCGCTTCGTCCATGTCGACCCCATCAGCCGGACCGCGCGGGTGGCCCCCGGCGCCACGCTGGGCGACCTGGACCGGGAGACCCAGGCTTTCGGGCTGGCCGTGCCGGTCGGCATCAACTCGACCACCGGCATCGCCGGGCTGACGCTGGGCGGCGGGTTCGGCTGGCTGACCCGCAAATACGGGCTGACGGTGGACAATCTGCTGTCCGCCGACGTGGTCACCGCAGACGGGAAGTTCCTGCGCGCCAGCGCCGACGAGAACGCCGACCTCTTCTGGGCCATCCGCGGCGGCGGCGGCAACTTCGGCGTCGTCACCTCCTTCACCTTCCGCCTGCATCCCGTGGGGCCGATGGTGTTCGCCGGGCTGGTCGTCCATCCCTTCGCCGGGGCCGGCGACCTGATGCGCCGCTACCGCGACGCCACGGCGGCCCTGCCGGACGAGGCCACCGCCTGGATGGTGCTGCGCAAGGCGCCGCCCCTGCCCTTCCTGCCGCCGGACGTGCATGGCAAGGAGGTGGTGGTCATGCCCGTCATCTGCGCCGGCGACGACGAGGCGGCGGCCCGCAAGGCGCTGGAACCGGTGCTGTCGCTGGGCACGCCCGTCGGCGAGCATATCGGCCTCATGCCCTACGCGGCGTGGCAGGCGGCCTTCGACCCGCTTCTGGTGCCGGGCGCGCGGAACTACTGGAAATCGCAGAACTTCACCGGGCTGGAGGACGGGCTGATCGACCTGCTGGTCGAGGAGGCCGCGAGGCTGCCCTCCGACCAGTGCGAGATCTTCGTCGGTCTGCTTGGCGCGGCAGCCAACCGCGTGCCGGCGGACGCCACCGCCTACCCGCACCGCGACGCCCTCTTCGTCATGAACGTGCACGCGCGCTGGAACACTTCGCCGGAGGACAGCGCCTGCATCCAATGGGCGCGCGGCGTCTCCGACCGGACCGCCCGCTACGCCACGGGCGGGGTCTATGTGAACTTCGTCACCGACGACGAACAGCGCGTCCAGGCCGCCTACGGGCCGAACTACGAACGCCTGCGGGCGCTGAAGGCGAAATACGACCCCGACAACCTCTTCTGCGTGAACCAGAACATCGCGCCGGGCGGGTGACGGCGCCGTTGCGTTCCGGTTTCGTCCAGCCTGGGACTCGCCTTTCGGCCCCGCCGCACCCACCTATTCGGCATGCCGAACACGGATGAGAACAGGCTTGGCGGCCGGATCGCGCGGTATGCGCGAGTCGGAACCGCCGTGGGGGGCCTTGCGGCCCGTTTCGCCGGAGAACGGGTGCTGGGCATCCCCCTGGAGCGGGATCGCCACGCCGCCGAATTGCGCGCCGCGCTGGGGGGGCTGAAGGGACCGCTGATGAAGGTGGCGCAACTGCTGTCCACCATCCCCGACGCCCTGCCCCGCGAGTATGTGCAGGAGCTGTCGCAGCTCCAGGCCGACGCGCCGTCGATGGGCTGGCCCTTCGTCAAGCGCCGCATGGCGAGCGAGCTGGGCCCCGCTTGGCACAAGCGCTTCCTGCACTTTGAAAAGACCGCCGCGGCGGCGGCCTCGCTGGGGCAGGTTCACCGGGCCGTCGGGCTGGACGGGCAGACCCTCGCCTGCAAGCTCCAATACCCGGACATGGCCTCCGCCGTGGAGGCGGACCTGCGCCAGCTCGGCCTGATCTTCGCCATCTTCGAGCGCACCGACAGCGCCATCTCCACCAAGCAGATTCAGGCCGAGATCGGTGCCCGGCTGCGCGAGGAGCTGGATTACGAGCGCGAGGCCAAGCACGCCCGCCTCTACCGCGCCATGCTGGCCGACACTTCCGGCGTCCATGTGCCGGCAGTGGTGCCCGACCTGTCCACCCGCCGCCTGCTGACGCTGGAATGGGTGGAGGGCCGCAAGATCCTCGACTTCGTCAAGGACCATCCGGACGCCCGCGACGCGCTGGCGATGAACATGTTCCGGGCCTGGTACGTGCCCTTCTACGGCTACGGGATCATCCACGGCGACCCGCATCTGGGGAACTACACGGTGCGGCCCGACCGCTCCATTAACCTGCTGGATTTCGGCTGCGTCCGCGTCTTCCCGGCCCGCTTCGTGAAGGGGGTGATCGACCTCTACGACGCGCTGCAGACCGGCAACCAGGACAAGGCGGTGGAGGCCTACCGCACCTGGGGCTTCGGCAACCCGACCAAAGAGCTGGTGGACGTGCTGAACATCTGGGCGCGCTTCGTCTACGCCCCGATCATGGACGACCGCAGCCGCCGCATCGAGGAGACGAACTCCGGCCACTACGGCCGCGAGACCGCCGCCAAGGTCCACGCCGAGCTGCGCCGGGTCGGCGGGGTGGAGGTGCCGCGGGAGTTCGTCTTCATGGACCGCGCGGCCATCGGGCTGGGCTCCGTCTTCCTGCATCTCCAGGCCGAGGTGAACTGGTACCGGCTGTTCCAGGAGATGATCCAGGGCTTCGACGTGGACGTCCTGCACGCCCGCCAGACCGCCGCCCTGACCGCCCAGTCCCTCCCTTTGCCCGAATAGCCGCCGACTCGTAATGCTTCCCCCGTCCCACCGCTTTGGTCTATACGAGCGGCTCCCATGAAGACCGCCGATTTCGACTTCGACCTTCCGCCGGACCGCATCGCCGAGCATCCGGCCAAGCCGCGTGACGCCGCCCGTCTGCTCGACGTGGCGGAGCGTCTGCACGACCGCACCGTGCGCGACCTGCCCGCCCTGCTGGAGCCGGGCGACCTGATGGTCGTCAACGACACCCGCGTCATCCCCGCCCGCCTCGATGGCCGGCGCGGCGAGGTGCGGGTGGAGATCACGCTCCACAAACGCGAGGGCGAGCGGGAGTGGGCGACCTTCGCCCGCCCCGGCAAGCGGCTGAAGCCCGGCGACGTGATCGCCATCGCCGACGACTTCGCGGCCGAGGTCGTCGCCAAGGACGGGATGGAGGTGCGCCTGCGCTTCTCCAAGGGCGGGCCGGAGCTGATGGAGGCGCTGCACCGCCACGGCCGGATGCCCCTGCCCCCCTACATCCGGCGCGAGGCGGACGAGCAGGACGCGGCGGACTACCAGACCGTCTTCGCCGCACGCGAGGGCGCCGTCGCCGCCCCCACCGCCGGGCTGCACTTCACGCCGGAGCTTCTGGCGGCGCTCGACGCGCGCGGCATCCGCCGCGTGCCAGTGACGCTGCATGTCGGGGCCGGCACCTTCCTGCCGGTCAAGGTGGACGACATCGCCGAGCACCGCATGCACAGCGAGTGGGGCGAAATCTCCGCGGAAACCGCCGAGGCCATCAACGCCACGCGCGCCGCGGGCGGGCGGATCGTCTCTGTCGGCACCACGGCGCTGCGCATCCTGGAGACGGCGGGGCTCGACGACCGCAGCATCCGGGCCTTCAGCGGCGACACCGACATCTTCATCACCCCCGGCTACCGCTTCAAGATCGTGGACCTTTTGGTGACCAACTTCCACCTGCCCCGCTCCACCCTGTTCATGCTGGTCTGCGCCTTCGCGGGCATGGACACGATGAAGGCGGCCTACGCGCACGCCATCGGCCAGAACTATCGTTTCTTCAGCTACGGCGACGCGTCGCTGCTCCGGAGGGTGTGATGACCGGCATCGGGTTCGAGCTTCTGAAGACCGACGGGCGCGCCCGGCGCGGGCGGGTCTCCACCGCGCACGGCGTCATCAACACGCCGGCCTTCATGCCCGTCGGCACCGCCGCCACCGTCAAGGCGATGACCAGCGACGCGGTGAAGTCCACCGGCGCGGAAATCCTGCTGGGCAACACCTATCACCTGATGCTGCGCCCCACGGCGGAGCGCGTCGGGCAGTTGGGCGGCCTGCACCGCTTCATGAACTGGGACAAGCCGATCCTGACGGACAGCGGCGGCTTCCAGGTCATGTCCCTGTCGGACCTGCGCACCATGACCGAGGAGGGGGTGACCTTCAAATCCCACCTCGACGGCAGCAAGCATCACCTGACGCCGGAACGCTCGATCCAGATCCAGCACCTGCTGGACAGCAACATCACCATGTGCCTGGACGAGTGCACCCCCTTCCCGGCGACGGAGGCGCAGGCGGCTTCGTCCATGCGCCTGTCGATGCGCTGGGCCAAGCGCAGCAAGGACGCCTTCGTCGAGCGGCCCGGCTACGGCCTGTTCGGCATCGTGCAGGGCGGCGTCTACGCGGACCTGCGGGCCGAGAGCGTGGCGGCTCTGTCGGACATCGGCTTCGACGGCTACGCCATCGGCGGCCTGGCCGTCGGCGAGGGCCAGGAGACGATGTTCACCGTGCTCGATTTCACCGAGCCGCTGATGGTCAGGGACCGTCCGCGCTACCTGATGGGCGTCGGCCGCCCCAGCGACCTGATCGGCGCGGTGCGGCGCGGCGTCGACATGTTCGACTGCGTGATGCCCACCCGCTCGGGCCGCACCGGTCAGGCCTTCGTGCGGCGCGGCACCATCAACATCCGCAACGCCCGCCACGCCCACGACGAGCGCCCGCTCGACGAGGAGTGCGGCTGCCCGGCGTGCCGGAACCACAGCCGCGCCTATCTGCATCACCTGTTCAAGGCGGGCGAGATGCTGGGGCCGATGCTGTTGACCTGGCACAACCTGCATTACTATCAGGACCTGATGGCCGAGCTTCGGCAAGCCATCGAGGACGGCCGCTTCGACGAGGTCGCGGGCGCGCTGGAGGCCCGCCTGAACGAGGGCGACATTCCGGCCACCGAAGACCCGCTGGCCCACCTGAAGGTGAAGCCGGCCAAGCCGGCGAAAAGCGCGAAAAAGGAATCCGCCGATGTCTGAGACTATCTATTCTGGCCTGACGCAGCTCGGCGGCGCCACCGTCCAGCCGAAGACGCCGGAAGAGGCGGTGCTGGAGCGCGTGCCGAACCCGAACCCCGGTGAAAACTACGTCGTGCGCTTCACCGCGCCGGAGTTCACCTCGCTCTGCCCGATCACCGGCCAGCCGGACTTCGCCCATCTGGTCATCGACTATGTGCCGGGTGAGTGGCTGGTGGAGTCGAAGTCGCTCAAGCTGTTCCTGACCAGCTTCCGCAACCACGGCGCCTTCCACGAGGCCTGCACCGTCGGCATCGGCAAACGTCTGGTGGACGAGCTGAAGCCGGTGTGGCTGCGCATCGGCGGCTACTGGTACCCCCGCGGCGGCATTCCCATCGACGTGTTCTACGCCACCGGCGAGCCGCCGAAGGGCGTGTGGATTCCGTCGCAGGACGTCCAGACCTACCGCGGCCGCGGCTGATCCGGGATTCCATCTCTGAAAGTCCCCTCTCCCCTCCGGGGAGAGGGTTAGGGTGAGGGGGTTGCGCTTGTGCCGAACCTCACGCCATGCGCATCCCCCTCACCGGCCCTCCGGGCCACCCTCTCCCCGGAGGGGAGAGGGCTAACACTTCAAACCGTCACCATGCCCGACCCCATCACCTCCACCCGCGAAGCCATCCGCGACCGCGCCCTGTCGCTGGGCTTCGACGCGGTCGGCTTCGCGCGGGCGGAGTTGGGCGAGGAGGCCAAGGCGCGGCTGGCCGAATTCCTGAGCCAGGGCCGGCACGGCGACATGGGCTGGATGGAGGACAAGGCCGACCGCCGCGTCCATCCCCAGGCGCTGTGGCCGGAGGCCCGCACCGTCATCGCGCTCGGCACCAGCTACGCCCCGGCGGAGGACCCGCGCGCCCTGCTGGCGCATCCCGACCGCGGCATCGTGTCGGTCTATGCGAGGAACCGCGACTACCACGACCTCATCAAGGGGCGCCTGAAAACGCTGGGCCAATGGATCGCCCACCGTTTCAAGGCCGAGCTGAAGGTCTTCGTGGACACCGCCCCGGTGATGGAGAAGCCGCTGGCCGAGAAGGCCGGGCTGGGCTGGCAGGGCAAGCACACCAACCTCGTGTCGCGCACCCACGGCTCCTGGCTGTTCCTGGGCGAGGTCTACACGACGCTGGAGCTGCCGCCCGACCCGCCGGCGGTCGACCGCTGCGGCCAGTGCCGGCGCTGCCTGGACGCCTGCCCGACCGCCGCCTTCCCGGCCCCCAACCAGCTCGACGCGCGGCGCTGCATCTCCTACCTGACCATCGAGCACAAGGGACCGATCCCGGAGGAGCTGCGCCCACTGATGGGCAACCGCATCTACGGCTGCGACGATTGTCTGGCGGTCTGCCCGTGGAACAAGTTCGCCCGGCGCTCGCGCGAGGCGGCCTTCCTGCCGCGGGCGGAGCTGACCGCGCCGCGGCTGGCCGATCTGGCGCAGTTGGACGACGCGGGATTCCGGCAGGTGTTCAGCGGCTCGCCGATCAAGCGGATCGGCCGCGACCGCTTCGTGCGCAACGTGCTGGTGGCTCTGGGCAACAGCGGCGACGCCCGCCACGCCGCGCTAGCCGAACGGGCGGCCGAACGCCTTCTGGAAGACCCGAGCGAGGTGGTGCGCGACACCGCCGGCTGGGCGCTGGCCCGGCTCAGGGCCGCCCAACCCCCTTCGGACCCTTCAGGCTGAGCCAGAGCAGGCCGCCGGGAAGCGACGACAGGGTGACCGACAGCCCGATCATCAACGACAGGGCCAGCGCGTCGGTGGCGCCGAGCCCGTAGAGTGCGAAGCCGGCGACGAAGGCGCCTTCCCGCACACCCCAGCCGTTCAGCGAGATGGGCAGGGCCGCCGCGAAGATGGTCATCGGCACCACGGCCAGCGCGTCCAGGACCCGCACGGGAATGCCCAGCGCGTGGGCGTAGGCGATCACTGCGAAGACGGTGCAGGCATGGACCGCCGCGCTGTGCAGCAGCCCAGCCAGCGCCGCGCGGCTGAGCAAGGCGCCGCGCAATCGCGCGACTTGCGCCTGCATCGCCCGCACTGGCGGGCGCAGCAGAACACCCGGCAGCGGAAGACGGTCCGCCTGGAGCCCCACGACCATGCCAAGGGCGAGCAGCACCACCGCCACCGGTCCGGCCCAGGCGACCGAGGGCGGGGCCGTCGCCACGAGGTGCGGCAGTCCGAGGAACAGGAGCAGGACGCAGCCGACCAGGGCCAGCAGCCGGTCCAGCACCAGGGCCAGCACCACGGCGGTGGAGGACGCCCCGCCCCGGTAGGTCAGCCAGCCGCGCACCACGTCGCCGCCCAGCGCCCCCGGCAGCACCTGCCCGAAGAACAAGCCGGTGAACATCAGCCGCATCGCCAGCGCGTGCGAGACCCGTTCGCCCGCGGCGCGCAGGGCGTCGCGCCAGCGTTCCCCGGCGCAGACCACGGCGAGCAGCTTCGCCATGAAGCCGGCCGCCAGCCAGACGGGGTCCGCTCCGGTGACGCGCGCCAGCAGGGCCGGCCAGTCGGCGTTGACGCCCAGCACGCCGAGAACCGCCAGAGTCACCGCCAGCTTGGCGAGCAGCATCAAACGCCCGCCCGGCTTTCCGGCGGGCAGGGTGACCGCTTCGGCGGGCATTGCGCTGGCGTCCTGGCTGCTCAAATCCTTCATGACTCCTGCAAAACGATCGGCGGCACTCTACCGGCTCGGCGGAAGAGCGTCCATCGCCGCCAGCACACCCCCAACGTTCATGTCGGCGAAGGACGGCCGATGGTGCACGACCATGCGCGGCCCGTTGGCCTGGATCGGGACGGAGGCGTCGCAATAGAGACCCAGCGTCGGGCACCCGACGGCGGCGACCAGATGGGTGGGGCCGGTGTCGTTGCCCACCGTTGCCCAGGCCCGGCGGGCCAACCCGGCGATCTCCGGCACGCTGGTGCGGCTGGTCAGGTCCACCGCCTGCGGACAGACGGCGGTGATGGCCCGCGCGAGGTCCGCCTCGATGGCCGTGCCCAGCACGACCGGGGTGATGCCGCGCGCGGCCAGAGCGCGCGCCAGTTCGCCGTAGCGCTCCACCGGCCAGCGCTTGTCGGGCCGCCCGGGGGAGGAACCGGGAATCAACAGGGCGTAGGGTACGGCGATGCCGAACCCGCCGGTGTCGGCGTCGAGCCAGGACAAGTCCGGCACCGCGTCGGGCACGATGCCGAAAGGCGCCAACTGCCGGGTGTAGCGCTCGATCACCGGCACCTTGCGGCGCCCCGGATACTGGTCGCGGTGCGAGGCGCCCCACGCCGTCCCCGACCATTCCGGCCAGGGACCGGGGGCGAGCAGCCAGAAGTAGCGGTCGGTGCGCGGTTGCCCCTGAAGGTCGTAGACCCGGTCGAAGCGGCCGGAGCGCAGCAGCCGGCGGACCCGCCGATAGGCGCCGAGGGAGCGGCCGCGCGGGTCCTCCAGCACCTCGTCGAACAGGCCGCTGAGGCGGGCGAGCGGGGCCAGGGACGGCAGGGTCAGCAACGCCAGATGGCCGCCGTCATGATGCCGGCGGATGGCGGAAAAGGCGGTCTGGGCGAGGAAGAAATCGCCGAAGGCGCCCAGCTTGATGACCAGGACGCGGCGGGGTCCGTTGCCATGCGCCCCCGTCATTCGCCCCCCGCCGGGGTGCGCGCGGCCAGCCGGAGCATCAGGCCGGCGGCCAGCATCCCGCCCATCCACCACGCCTGCCAGATCCCGTAGGCCGTGCTCGCCATGGCGAGGCCGGACGCGAACAGGGCCAGCGCGAAGGGTTGCAGCCGCCGCTCCATCCGTTCCGTGCCGAACAGCAGGAGCAGCGACGCCGCCAGAGCCAGCGCAGCGCCGACGCCGCCAAGCTCCAGCCAGACCTGCAGGAAGGCATTGTGGGGATGAAGCGGCAGCAGGCTGTCGGTGAGCGTGCCGAAGCGCGACACCGCGCCCTCCGGGTCAAGCGCGCGGGAAGCGTCGATGCCTTGTCCGAAGACGGGCGTCTCCAGCGCCCGGCTGGCGGCCATGCCCCAGATCTCCACCCGGTGCTGCGCCGACCGGAACAGCCAGTCGGCTCCGTCCAGATTCAGCACGCGGTCGAACAGCAGCACCAGCGGCAGCACGAAGGCGAAGGCCACCCCCAGCACCGCCGCCAGCGCTCCGCGGACGAGCCGCGGCGACCAAACGGCCAGCGCGAAGGCCACCCCACCGACGGCGATGCCCAACATGGCCGACCGGCTGGTCAGCAGCAGGCAGGCCGCCGCGAAGACCGCGGGAAGCGCGACGGCCAGCCCCCGCCGTCCGGCCCGGTCGAGCGCCATCGCCGCCGGCCAGACCAGCAGGCAGAGCAGAACCGCCGTGCGCTTGGGCACGTTGGTCTCGGCGATCTCGACGCCCGCGGGCACATGGTTCCACCAGCGGTGCAGCGGGAAATCCAGCGCGGCCTCCACGGCGAACAGCAGGACGCCGGCGAACACGCCCACCAGGAACAGTCCGGTCAGCCGCCGCGCCTCCACCCCCGGCAGGGAGGACAACCACGCCCCGCCGGCCAGCGCGCCGAGGCCGATGTAGCCGATCTCCACCACCGTCAGGCCGGCGCGCGGCGATGGGCTCCACAGGATCGAAAGGGAGGCCAGGACCAGGAAGGCGAGAACCACCGCCGTGCCGGGCATCGCCCGCTGCAGCCGTCCCAGGGCGCCGCGGCGGGCCAAGCCGGCCAGCCCGACCAGCGCGATCAGGATGGCCCAGACCGGCAAACCGCGCGGCGCCATGGCGGCCAATGGGCCGAGCGCCGCCACCGCCACGCCGGCCAGACCCGCCAGAATCGCGTCGGGTATTCCCCGGGCGGAGTCGCGCTGTGACAAGGGGAAAGCCATGAGTTCTCGCGTCCGTGAGGCACGGCGCGGCTTAACAGATGCCCCGTGCGAAAGCAACGGGAACGGGCCGGGGGATTTTTCGGCCCCGGCCCGCGGTCCCACGATGAAGGGCAACCCCCGCCAGACGGCTCAGGCGGTCCGCACCTTGTTGAGGAAGCCCTGCACCTCGGAGCGCAGATGCTCGGCCTGGCGGGCCAGAGTGCGGCTGGCGCTCAGCACCGCGTCGGCGGCGCCGCCGGTCTTGGTGGCGGCGTTGGTCACCTCGGCGATGTGGTGCATCACCTCCTGCGTGCCTTCGGCGGCCTGATTGACGTTCTGGGCGATCTCGCGGGTGGCGAGCCCCTGCTGCTCCATGGCGCGGGCGATCTCGGTCACCGTGCTGCTGATGGTGCCGACCGCGTCGGAGATGGTGCGGATGGCGCCCACCGCCCCGCCCGTCGCCGCCTGCATCTGCGCCACCTGGCTGGAGATCTCCTCGGTCGCCTTGGCGGTCTGGCCGGCGAGGTTCTTGACCTCCGTCGCCACCACGGCAAAACCCTTTCCGGCCTCCCCGGCCCGCGCCGCCTCGATGGTCGCGTTCAGGGCCAGCAGATTGGTCTGCTCGGCGATCTCGCCGATCAGGTCCACCACCTGCCCGATGCGCTGCGCCGCCTCGGCCAGACCTTCGACGATGCCGTTCGTCTCCGTCGCCTTGGCCGCGGCCCCCACCGCCACCTGGGAGCTGCTGTTGAGCTGGCGGGAAATCTCGGCGATGGAGGAGGACAGCTCCTCCGCCGCCGCGGCGACGGTCTGCACGTTGCTCGACGCCTGCTCCGACGCCGCGGCGACCGCGCTCGACTTGGCGGTGGTCAGGGCAGCGTCCGACGACATCTCCTGCGCGTCGCGGCCCAGATTGCCGGCGGACTCGGTCAGCGACAGGACGACGCCCGACACCGCCTGTTCGAAGCCGTTGGCAAACTCGTTCATGGTGCGGCGGCGGTCGGCGTCGATCTGCCGGCGCATTTCCTCCCGCTCGCCCTCCATGCGCTGCATCTCCAGGGCGTTCTCCTTGAAGACGCTGAGAGCGTCGGCCATGGCGCGCAGCTCGTCCTTGCGGTCGCCGCCGGGGATGTCCACCGTCAGGTCGCCCTCGGCCAGCCGGCCCATCGCCTTGGTCATGGCGTGCATCGGGTGGGTGATGGCGCGGTCGATGATCCAGGCCATGACCATGCCGAGCGCCAGAGCCACGGCGGCGCCGATGATGATGATCAGCTCCGCCCCGTTGCGCCCGTTCTCGCGGTCGTCGCGCTGGATGGAGACGAGACGGGCCACCTGCTCGCTGACGTCGCCCGCGGCCTTGGCCATGGTCTTGGAGGCGGTGCGCTGGTTCTCGCTGGTGGTGACGAGGGCGGCGAACTCCCGATCGAAGGCCTGGGCGGCATCGGTGATGGCGGCGATCAGCGCGCGGCCTTCCGAATCGACGAGCACGGCCCCGGCCTGGGTGGCGAGCCCCAGCGTCTCCTTGACCGCGCCATGCACCCGGGCGCGGGCATCCTCCCCGTTCATCAGGATGAAATCGCGCTGCCCCAGCATCGCGGACTGCGCGCCCTGGATCAGGCGCATGGCGATGCCGCGCAGCTGGACGGCCTCGTTCACCTCGCTCTGGGCGAAGTTCGCGGCCTCCTGGAGCGCGCTGGAGACCATCGCCTGGTTCTCCTGCATCTCGTGGGCGAGATTCTGAATCTCAAGGGCATGGCGATCCAGCGCCTGGATGCGGCCGCTGGCCGGTTCGCCGGCGCCTTCGGCGCGGGCCTGATCGAACACCATGCGGTAGGCGCCGGCGATGGTGACGATCCGCTGGGCCAACTCCTCGTCATTGGTGCCGACGAGATCCTTCTCGATGGCCTCGGCGTTGGCCAGCAGCGCCGCGATGGCCTCCCCGGCGGCGGCCATCGTCGCCGGATTGCGGGTGTGCGCGAAGTCCGACTGCAGGCGGCGCGCCTCCAGCACCATCTCGATCAGCCGGTCGGCGCGGTCGGAGGTGTCGCGGCTCTGCCGCACGGCGTGCTCCGCGTCCTTCAGGCTGACCATGTTCTGGTCGTAGCGGTCGGACTGCTGCTTGCCGATCTTCTCCGCGATCTCCCGCAGGGCCTGGGCGCGCGTCTCCATGCTCTGGGTGCGGGCGCGGGCCTCCGCGTCCTGGGCGACGAAGTTGGCGAAGGCGCTGCGATAGCCGGCGATGCCCGCCAGGATCTCGTCGACCAGCCGGATGCTGCCGGCGTCCTCAAGCGCGGACCGCGTGCCCTGCGCTTCGTCGCGCAGCCGGTCCAGCATGCCGGGCACATTGTCGGCGGCCTTGGAGTCGCGCTCGGTGACGAAGCGGGCTTCCTCGATCCGCACGGTTTTCAACCGGGCGTCCAGTTCGGCGGTGTGGGCCGCCAGATCGACACGTCCGGCGTAGGTGCGCAAGCTGTTCCAGCCAACGAACGCCACCGCGACCGTCATCAGAAGGACCGCCGCAAAACCGAGCGCAATCCGCGTTCCAATCGTCATGAAATCGGGCTCCCCCGGATCGTACGGCCTTATGCTGTGGCCGTCGTCATGCCTTTGTCGCTAAGGGATACATCAGAAAGGGTTAATTTCTGGTTTGATAAACGCGACTGGTAACACCGCTTCAGAACCGGTCCGGCATCCACGGCGCCGGTCCCGAGAAAAACCGCGCTGCGAGCGCCATCGCGTCTTCGCCACCACGCAGAAGACCAACCTGGCGGAGAATTTGCGGGCCTTTGTGGCCACTGTAGAGGGCGGCAAGGGCTGCGATGGACAGCGAAAGCCCCGCTCCGGCCGCTTTTCCACCGCCGCCCGTCTTCTCCGGAAGCCGGTCCACGACGCCCTTCCCATCGGACAGGCGCAACCGGAAAGTGCCGGAATTCTCCGGAATCACCGCATCGGATACGTCCAGCGTCAACTCGCCGGCAACCCCAGGTGGATAGCCGCGAGCTTCCAAAGCGCGCCGAAGGTCGAGAATGCGCAACAGCCATTCGTCCCGCGCGTCGGCACGCGGACCGCTGTCAGGCGCCATCAGGACCAACGGGTCGTCGGGTCCGCCGCGCCAGGAGACGCGGTCGACCTGCGCCCTGTAGCCAGCCAGGAAACCCTGCGCCAGCCGCACCGCACGCGGGCTGAGCAGGCACAGATCCGCAACCAACAGCTTTCTATCCGACGGTGGCGCCACCGCCACGTATCCCTCCACCCCTCGCGGACCACCAAAAGTGTAAACATCGGACGGAGCACCATCCGGGCAAAGGGCGAAGCTCCACAGGCCTTCATTGCGCTCCACCAGACCGTTTGCGGTGATGAGCAGGCTGCGGCGTAGCGCCGCAAGCTCGCTGGCGTCGCTCGCGTCGGTTCGGCGAATCCACCCGTCCTCCGGCGGCGGTCCGGCGGACAGGGCGGCCGGCGGGGCGCTCCAGTCGAAGGATACCCCGCCCCGCCCGAAGCCCAGGCGGGTGTAGACCGGCAGGGTCGCCGGGTAGAGCACCGACAGCGCGGCCCCACCGGCCCGCGCCTCCTCCAGCAGACCGCGCATCAGCGCGGTGCCGTAGCCGCGCCCGCGCTCCGCCGGATCGACGGCCACCGCCGCCACGCCGCAGGACGGCACCGGGCGCCCGCCGAACCACTGCTCCATCGGCCAGACGGCGGCGCAGGCAACGAGTTGTCCGGCGCGGCCCGCCTCCGGTCCGGCGCGCAGGCCGCGCATCACGCCCGGCCCGAACAACTCCACCGACCGGTCGAAATACTCACGGGGAATGCCGAAACCCTGGCGGACCAGGGCCGTGGCGTCCGCCCGCTCCTCGGGCAGAAGGGGGCCGAAGCCCCCGGTCACAGCGGTCACACCTTCGCTCCGTTCAGCGCGCGGGCCTGATCGCGCAGCACGTATTTCTGGATCTTGCCGGTGGAGGTCTTCGGCAGGGCGGTGAAGACAACGGTGCGCGGGCACTTGAAGTGGGCCAGATGCTCCCGGCAATAGGCGATCACCTCGGCCTCGGTCAGCTGCTTGCCCTCCTTCACGGTGACGAAGGCGCAAGGCGTCTCGCCCCATTTCTCGTCCGGGCGGGCGACCACGGCGGCCTCGACGATGTCCGGATGCTTGTAGAGGACCGATTCGACCTCGATGGTCGAGATGTTCTCGCCGCCGGAGATGATGATGTCCTTGGAGCGGTCCTTCAGCTCGATGTAGCCGTCCGCATGCCAGACGCCGAGGTCGCCGGTGTGGAACCAGCCGCCGGAGAAGGCCTCCTGCGTGGCCCGCGGGTTTTTCAGATAGCCCTTCATGACGGTGTTGCCGCGCATGAAGATCTCACCCATCGTCACGCCGTCCTTGCGGGTCGGCTGGAGCGTGTTGGGGTCGGCGACCATCAGCCCTTCCAGCGTGGCGTAGTTCACGCCCTGCCGCGCCTTCAGCGCCGCGCGCTCCTCCAGCGGCAGGTCGTTCCAGTGTTCGTGCCAAGCGCAGATGGTGACCGGGCCGTACACCTCGGTCAGGCCGTAGACATGGGTGACGTCGAAGCCCATCCGCTCGATCTTCTCGATCACCGCGGCGGGCGGAGCGGCGCCCGCGGTCATCATCTTCACACCGCGCGGGATCTCACGCTTCTGGTCCTCCGGCGCGTTGACGATCAGGCCCATGATGATGGGGGCGCCGCACATGTGGGTGACGCCAAGGTCCGCCAGAGCGTCGTAGATGCCCTTGGCGGTGATGGTGCGGACGCAGACGTTGGTGCCGGCCATGGCGGTGACCGTCCAGGGGAAGCACCAGCCGTTGCAGTGGAACATCGGCAGAGTCCACAGATAGACGGGATGGTGCGGCATCGCCCAGGTCAGCACGTTGCCCATGGCGTTCAGGTAGGCGCCGCGGTGGTGGTAGACGACGCCCTTGGGGTTGCCGGTGGTGCCGCTGGTGTAGTTCAGCGCGATGGCCTGCCACTCGTCGGCCGGCATCGGCCACTCGTAGGCCGGGTCGCCGGTCTCCAGGAACTGCTCGTAGGTCTGCTCGCCGATCAGTTCGCCGCCCTTGGCCTGCGGGTCGTCGATGTCGATGACGATGGGGCGGCGCTTCGGCTCCAGCATGTGGACGGCCTTGGAGATGACGCCGGAGAACTCCCGGTCGGTCAGCAGCACCTTGGCCTCCCCATGCTCCAGGATGAAGGCCAGCGCCTCGGCGTCCAGGCGGATGTTCAGGGCGTTGAGGACCGCGCCGGTCATCGGCACGCCGAAATGCGCCTCGAAGGATTCCGGCGTGTTGGGGGCCATAACCGCGACCGTGTCGCCCAGCCCGATGCCGCGCTTCGCCAGCGCCGAGGCGAGCCGCACGCAGCGCTCGTAGGTTTCCGCCCAGGTGCGGCGGACCGGGCCGTGGATCACGGCGATGCGCTGCGGATAGACGGCGGCGGTGCGGCGCAGGAACGAGAGCGGCGACAGCGGCACCGTGTTGGCGGCGTTCTGGTCGAGGTCGGTCTCGTAGGGGTTGTGCCGGGCGTCAGTCACGGGGGGCCTCCCTGATGCGTCTCTGTTCAAGAACTCGTTGGGAAGAGTCTTGCCAGAGAATCCAGAGGCTTGGAAGAGGGGTGGCCCGGCGATGCGCGGTCATGCCGCGCTGCGGCATCCTGCCCGGTTGACCGGCTCGGTTGTCGGACGGTCAGCCCTTGCGGATGGCTTCGACCCGCCCGCCGGTGATGGCGACGAGTTCCGCCGGGGTCAGGCGGAAGACCGCGTTGGGGGTCCCGGCAGCGGCCCAGATGGCGTCGAGGCCCATCAGGTCGGCGTCGATCAGGACCAGCGGCGACACGGCGTGTCCGATGGGCGGAATCCCGCCGATGGCGAAGCCGGTGGCCTCGCGGGCGAAGTCCGGATCGGCCCGCTCGATCTTCTCGCCGATCAGCCGGCCGACCGCCTTCTCGTCCACCCGGTTGGCCCCGCTGGCCACCACCAGCACCGGCCGGCCGCTCTCTTTCGCACGGAAGATCAGGGACTTGGCGATCTGCGCCACGGCGCAGCCGACGGCGTTCGCGGCATCCTCCGACGTGCGGGTGCTGCCCTCATGCTCGACCACGCTGTGGCCGTGGCCGAAACCGTCCAGCAAGTCCTGGACCCGTTGGGCGGAGGGGCTGAGGGCCGCCATGACGCCTTACTTCGCCAGTTCGCGGGAACGGTTCGCGGCGGCAGCCACGGCGCGGTCGAACAGCGGCTGCATGCCGTCCCCGGCCATCAGCACGTCGAGCGCCGCCTGGGTGGTGCCATTGGGGCTGGTCACCGCCTTGCGCAGGTCTGCGGCGGCGGTCGGGGACTGGTGGAGCAGTTCGCCCGCCCCCGCAACGGTGGCCCGCGCCAGACGCATGGCAAGCTCGGCGGGCAAACCGGCGGCCTCGCCGGCCTTCGCCATGGCCTCGACCATCAGGAAGACGTAGGCGGGGCCGCTGCCCGAGACGGCGGTCACCGGATCGAGGAGCGACTCGTCCTCCACCCAGGCAACGTCGCCAACCGCGCGCAGCAGCGAATCGCACAGCGACTTCTGCGCCTCAGTCACCACCGGGTTGCCGACGGCGACGGTCATACCGCGGCCGATGGCGGCGGGCGTGTTGGGCATGGAGCGGACGATGGCCGCGCCCTCCCCCAGCGCCGCTTCGAAGGAGGCGATGGTTTTGCCGGCGGCGACGGAGAGGAACACCGTGCCGGGGCGGACCAGCGCCCGGTAGGCCGGAAGGACCGAGTCCATCACCTGCGGCTTCACCGCAAGAACCACCACGTCCGGCGCGAAGCCGGCGGGCAAGGCGTCCACGCCGCTGGCCAACACGACCGCGGGGTTGCCCCGCAGGGACTCCGGCAGGCCGGACGGTTCGATGACGGCGACGCTGGACGCAATGCCGGCCTTCAGCCAGCCGTCGAGCATCGCGCCACCCATCTTGCCGCAGCCGGCCAGCAGCAACGTGCAACCCTGCGCCTTCCCTTGCGCCATGACGGTCACGCCTCCCCGGCGGTGTCGAGGATGGCGGCGGACACCGCCTCAGACGCCGACTTGCCGCCCCAGATCACGAACTGGAAGGCGGGGTAGAAGCGCTCGCACTCCGAGAGGGCGATCTCGACGAGATCCTCAAGCTGCTCCACCGTCGCGCCGCGCGAGCCGCGCAGCAGCATGGTCTGGCGGAACATCGGGGTGTGCTCCTCGGCGCAGACGTCGAAATGGCCGAGCCACATGCGCGCGTTGACCTCCGCCAGCAGATCGTTGACCGAGGAGCGACGCGCCGCCGGAACCTTCATGTCGAACTGGCAGGAGAACTGCATCGCGCTGACGTCGGACTGCCAGACGAAATAGAGACGGTAATCGCACCAGCGCCCGCCGATCTCGACGATCAGCTCGTCCTCGCCGGCCCGCTCGAAGGGCCATTCGTTGGCGGTGACGATCTCCTCGACGATGTCCAGGGGATTGTGCGCGGAAGAGGGGGTGTCGACGGCAACAGCCGACATGTCGGCGTCCTCCTGTAAAGGCGCGGTGGACGGAACCGCCCCGGGACCAATCCGCCTTCGCGCAAGAAGGGGAAGCCCCGAGATGTTGTGGCTGGCAGACGGATGCATACCACTCAATGCACCGTGCCAAAAGGGTCTGGCCGGCGCAACTGGTTTTCGGCGGTGCATCCGTGAAGGTTCGCAGACGTTGGCGGAGGGCCGTATCAGACCGGCCCGGTGCCCCCTCCAGCAATGGGGCCGACCGCCGGAGCGGCGGTGCCCGACGCCGGCTTCGCGTCGCGCCCGGCCTGCAGACCGGCCACCGTGGCCTCCAGCGCGGCGAGCCGCTCGGCCATGGCCTCCTGCTCCTCGCGGGCCTTGGCGGCCATGGCGCGGACAGCCTCGTACTCCTCGCGGCTCACCACGTCCATCCGCGACAGAACGCGCTCGAACTGCTGGCGCATCTGCGCCTCAGCTTCCTCGCGCAGGGACGACAGCGCGCCGAGCGCGCCGCCCGCGACGCGGGCCAGATCGTCCAGAATCTTATTGTCCACCTGCATCGACTCAAAATCCGCTTCTTGTCTGCCGCATTATGGGACCCGCCCCACGGAACTTCAACGGGCTTGGACGCAAAGCGTCACGGGGTTTGGACGCAATGCGTCACGGGGCTTGGACGCGATGAGGCACGTGCGTCCTCACTTTCAACGCCGCAGCCCGTCGATCAGCCCCTTCAACAGCGCGTCCGGCTTCGGAGCGTTGCCGCCGCCGGGAATCGGCAGATCCTTCGGCACCACCCTGTTCAGCAGCCCTTCGGCGGCGCGGCGGGCGAAATACTCCTGCACGTCCTGCATCTCGAAGGAGCGGGTGGGCTTGTCGAGCGCGCCGGTCATGCGGACGGTCAGCGGGGGCAGCGACTGGTCGGACTGCACGGTCAGGCGGACGCGCATGTCGATGGTCTGCGCCGGCAGGTTGACCTGCCCCGCCGCCACCGCCTCGCCCAGGTCGGAGGTCAGCCGCGTGTCCTCGGTGCGGGCCACGCCCTTGTCGATGGCAAAGCTGCCGTCCAGCCGGGCGAAGCGGGTCTCCCCGCCCTGAAGACCACCCATCACCGCGCCCAGCAGCTCCTGCGGGCGTTCCAGCTTGGTCAGCCGGTCGCGCAGAACGCCAAGGTCGAAGCCGCGCAGCAGACCATCACGGGCGCTGATCCGGCCCTGGCCGGCCAGCGCCTTGAGCATGGCGTCGCCGCCGGCCCCGCTGGTCGTCAGGTTGGCCTCGGCGTCGAGCACGCCCCCGGCGATCTCCAGCGCGCCGCCGCCCAGCCCGCCGCCCACCGCCTCGGCCAGCTTGGCCTTGGACAGCGTGATGGTGGCCTCGGCGGTCGGCGTCTGGTTGCCCGGCGCGGCGAGCCGCCCCGTGGCGCCGAGCTGCCCGCCCATCAGGGTGCCGTCGAACCGCTCCACCGTCAGCACGCCGTTGGTCACGGTGGCGCGCAGGGTCGGATTCTCGATCCGCGTGCCGCCCTTGACGAGGGCGGAGGAAGTCAGCACGAAGCGCCCGTCGAAGCGGCGCAGCCCGCTGAAATCCCCCGTCGCGGCGGCGGGCGCGCCCGGCGACGCCTCGGCCGCCGGGGAGGACGCGGCGGCGGGGCGGGCCGCCGCGGCGGGAAGCGCCGCCAGCCGGTCCAGCTCAAGGTCGCCGGTCTGCAGCTCGGCTTCCACCCGCGGCTTGCTGCCGTTCAGATCGGCGCTCGCCTTGCCTTTGACGGTGACGCCGGCCACCGTCCCCTGGATGTTGCCCAGGGTGAAAGCCTTCCGAGTCCCCGCCAGCTCCGTGTAGAGGTCCATCGGACCGTAGGAGCCCGACGCCGCGCCGCCGGAGGACGGGTTATCGGCGAACAGACCGGCCAGCCGGGCCAGCTCCGGATGCTTGGCGCGCAGCTTCAGATCGACGGACGGGTTCTTCTCGACGTTCAGCACCGTGCCGCCCGCCTCCAGCGAGCCTTCGGCCGCCTCAGCCCCCAGTTCGACCGCCAGACGCTCGGCGTCGCCCGACAGGCGGGCCTGCGCCTTCACCGCGCCCAGCCGCTCCGGCGCGGGGGCGCCCTCCGGCCAGGGAACGGCGCGCGCCACCCCTTCCAGGCTGGCGGCCTCGGCGTTCAGCGTCAGATGGGCGCCGCGCAGCGGCTCCAGCCCGGCGATCTGCCCGTCCAGACGGAGCTTCACCCCGGCGGCGTCCTGCACCGTCGCCTCCTTGATCGACAGGGCGCCGCCCGCGGCGGTGGCGTCGAGCCGCAGCCCCTGGACCGGCGTGTTGCGCACGGTCAGCTGCCCGACCGACAATTCCAGATTGGCGTCCACGCCGGCCAGCAGCCGGACCGGGGTCGTCGACGAACTCCCGGACAAACCTCCCGTCGAGTTCCCGTTGCGTGCTTGGGCCGGGGCGGTGGCAGCCCCGTTGGCGGCGGCCTGGGCGCTGTCCGGCGCGGGCAGATAGGCGTCGAGATTCAACCGGTCGAGGTCGAGCCGCGCCCCGAAGGCGGGCCGCCCGCGGTCCACATAGGCGACGGCACCGGTCAGGCGGCTGGCGTCCACCCGCAGATCCAGCCCGCTCACGTCCAACCGCCCCGGCCGCCCCTGCAACTGCGCGGCGATCGACGCCCGGCGCAGGCGGTCCGCCGGCACGGCGCGGACGTCCACCCGCAGCCATTCCAGCAGGGCGCGCAGGTTGTCGGCGTTCGCCTCCATCCGAAGGTTGAGGTTCGGCTGGCCGTTGGCCGCCGCCAGCTCACCCGCCGCCACGATGTCGGACCCGCCGGGCAGGAGGGCACTGACGCGGTCGATGTTCAGCGTGCCGCCGCTCAGGCTGGCCTCCACCCGCCCCTGGCGCATCACGCCGCCGTTGTAGGTGATGCCGTCCACCGCGAGGTCGAGCTTGGCATCCAGCGCGTCCGGAAGGGCGAACCCGCCCGGCTGGCCTGCGCCACCCGATGGCGTGCCGCCGGACGGAGCGCCGCCGGACGGGGAAGTGGATGGCGCGCCCTTGGCCGCGTTTCCGTTGCGGGCGGCGGGCGGGGTGCCGCTCTCCGAGCCGCCGCCCGACCGTGCACGCTCCAACCAAGCGTCGAGGTCCAGGCGGTTCAGGGCCAGGGTCAGCTCCGCCCGCGCCGGCGTGCCGCTGTGCAGGGTCGCCGTGCCGGTGGCGCGCGTGTCGCCGAGCTGCGCTTCCAGATTGGTGAAGCTCGCCGCGGTCGGAGACGCCTCGACCGCCGTGCGGATGCCGAAGGACTGGGCGAGCAGCGCGTTCGCCTTCCTATCCTCGCCGGCCGCCGAGCCGCTGCGGACCAGCGCCAGGACGCGGGACAGGTCGCTGCCCTCGGCGCGCAGGTCGCCCTGGGCGCGCGACCCGCCGCTGCCCGGCGGGTTGGTCACGATCCCGGCGAAGCGCAGCGTGGCGTCGGTGTCGGCCATCGACAGCGTCGCCCGGACCTGGACGGCAGCGCCGTCGATCAGGCGGCTGACGAACATCTCCCCGCGCAGCGGCACGCCACGCGCCCGGAAGCTGCCCTGCCCCTGGAACGGCCCGGTGAAGCTGCCGGCGACGATGCGCGCGTCGACCTGGTCGATCACCTCCGACTGGCCGGTGCGGGCGTCGCGGTACTGGATGGTGCCGTTCTGCACCGTCACCTGATCGAAGCTGACCGCCGAGGCCAGCCCATCGCCGGACCCGCCCCGACCGCCGTCGGCCGGACGCCCGGCACCGGACAGGTCCCAGTTGAAGCGCCCGTCGGGCAGCGTTTCGAACAGGAAGGTGGGATCGATCAGGCGGATGCTCTGCACCTGGATGTGGCCGCTGAGCAGCGGTCCGAGCGCCACGCGGACGTCCAGCTCCTTCAGGCGGGCCATGTCCTGCTCCGACCCGCCGGGCGCGTTGGCCAAGCGGGCGTCGCGCACCGTCAGCGCCGGGGCCGGCAGCAGCGACAGGCCGATGTCGCCCCTCAGCTCCACCTCGCGCCCCGTGGCGGCGGACACCCGCTCCGCGATCTGGGATTTGTAGGCGTTCCAGTCGACCACACTCGGCACGATCAGCACCGCGGCCACCAGCAGCCCCAACAGAATCAGCGCCGCGATCAGGAGTTTCTTCACCGGTTGCCCCGCCTTCCCCACCGTTCGGCTGTTAAGTCGCCGTATTCCTGCCACAAGATGTCCGCCACAAGCCGCGGGAACCGCTGGCGCCCGCTCCGGTCTTCCGGGTGGCACGGGGTTCCGCTAAACTATCGTCCCAAAAGAAAACAAGCAATTTGGGCATTCCAACGGCCGAGTTGTCCAAAAGACGATATGCCCCGCCCTCAGGAGAAGCGCCCCATGGCCGATGTCGTGAACCTGAACCGCTTCCGGAAGATGCGCCAGAAGGAAGAGCGTGAAAAATCCGCTGAGGAGAACCGGGTCCGCTTCGGGCGCACCAAGGCCGAGAAGCAGCGCGATCGTCAGGACGCCGAGCGCCGCAAGGCGGATCTCGACGGCAAGAAGGTCGATGGCGAAAAGGTTGGCGGCGAAAAGGTTGGCGAGTGACGGCCAAGCCCGTGCTTTGGTATCGCTTTTGTGACAATTAGGTATTCAAACAATTCGTCCATAAGACAATCTGGAACGCGGCAGACCGCTTTGCTACACTTCCCCTCACGAGAGGCGCAATGGGCAAAGGGGAGGACCATCATCATGGTCGACATGTCGTCTCACCGCGGTGCGTCCCAATTCCATCGGCCGGTCCGGCGCAAGGCGCCCTCCGAATTCCACAAACCGGCACCCTATCTTCCACGAATCCGCAGCGTCGACGTCGACCGCCCCTGGGTGTGGCTGAGCGCCGGCTGGCGCGACATGTGCGCCAGCCCCATGATCAGCGCCGCCTACGGCCTGCTGGCGGTCCTGTCCAGCCTCGCGCTGGTGGCGGTGCTGTCGATGCAGGACATGCAGTATCTGGTCCTGCCGATGGCGGCGGGCTTCATGCTGCTGGGACCGGTGTTCGCCGTCGGCCTCTACGAAACCAGCCGTCTGCTGGAACGGGGGGAGACGCCGACTCTGATGAAGGTCGCCGGGGCCTACCGCCGCAACGGCGTGCAGATCGCCGGCATCGGGCTGGCCCTGATGCTGGCCATGCTGGCCTGGATCCGCATCGCCTTTCTGATCTTCGCGCTGTTCTTCGCGACCGAGCCGCCGGCTTTCGACCAGCTCGTCGACCGCATCTTCTTCTCGGCCCAGACGATCCCGTTCCTGCTGACCGGCACCATCGTCGGTGGCGTCATCGCCACGGCGGTCTTCGCCATCAGCGTGGTGTCGATCCCGATGCTGCTCGACCGCGAGACCGACAGCTTCACCGCCATGGCGACCAGCGTCGCGGTGCTTCGCGAGAATCTGCGGACCATGGCCGGCTGGGCCTTCCTGATCGTGCTGTTCACCGCGGCGGGGATGGTCACCGGCTTCCTCGGGCTGGCGCTGGCCCTGCCGCTGATCGGCCACGCCTCCTGGCACTGCTACCGCGATCTGGTCGGCGCGGACTGAGATTCAACGGGCCACCCTCTCCCGTCCCGGGAGAGGGTGGCCCGAAGGGCCGGGTGAGGGTAAGGCCAGGATCATATGACAGCCCGTTGCCGGCACCCTCACCCTTCCCGCGCGGTGCGCGGGCCCCTTCCCTCTCCCGGGGCGGGAGAGGGAAAGTCTTCATTCCCCCTTCTCAGGACGGCTTCTTGAAGAAGGCCTCCGCGGCGTTCTTCTGCGCCTCCTTGGCGGTGATGGCGGCGCGGGCGCGGGCGATCTCGGCCTCAAGCCCGGCGATGTAGTCCTTCAGCTCCGCCACGCCCAGCGTGGTCAGGTCCTTGAGCGCCGGCTTGGCCTTGCGCGGTTCCAGATCGTCGATGTCCATAGGGCTTCTCCTCCCGCTTTCACGCATCCCTGCCCCGCGCCGTCCGCTTCCCGCCCGTTGGAAAGGCTGGCGGGGCGTGCTTGTCAGCGCCGATGCGGAATTCTAACTTTGGACGCCTGCGGACACAAACGGCCCGGCCACCCGGAGCGGTGGACGCCGCGTCAACGAGGAATGGGGGAGACACCATGGGCATCGCCCTGCCGGACAGCATGACCTGCGTTGAGATTTCGCAACCCGGTGGCCCGGAGGTCCTGCGCACCGTGCAGCGTCCCGCCCCGGTGCCCGGCCCCGGCGAGGTGCTGGTGGCGGTGGAGGCGGCGGGCGTCAACCGCCCGGACATGCTGCAGCGCCAGGGCCGCTACGACCCACCGCCGGGCGCCTCCGACCTGCCCGGCCTGGAGATCGCCGGGCGCGTCGTCGCCATCGGCGAGGGCGTTACGGAGTGGGCCGCCGACGACGCGGTCTGCGCCCTGATCGCCGGCGGCGGCTATGCCCAGTACTGCGTGGTCCCGGCGCCGCAGCTCCTGCCCGTTCCGAAGGGCTACGGCATGGTCGAGGCCGCCGCCGTTCCGGAGACCTTCTTCACCGTCTGGACCAACGTGTTCGAGCGCGGCGCGCTGAAGCCCGGCGAGACTCTGCTGGTCCACGGCGGTTCCAGCGGCATCGGCACCACGGCCATCCAGCTTGCCAAGGCCTTCGGGGCCAAGGTCTTCACCACCGCCGGCAGCGCCGAGAAGTGTCGCGCCTGCGAGGAGCTGGGCGCCGACCGCGCCATCGACTACAAGACCGAGGATTTCGCCGCCGTCATCCAGAAGGAGACCGGCGGGCGCGGCGTCGACGTGGTGCTGGACATGGTCGGCGGCGACTACATCGCCCGCGACATCGGCATCATGGCCCCCGACGGGCGGCACGTCTCCATCGCCTTCCTTCAGGGGCCGAAGGTCTCCATCAACATGTTCCCGGTGATGACCAAGCGCCTGACCCTCACCGGCTCCACCCTGCGCGCCCGCTCGGTCGAGGAGAAGGGCCGCATCGCCGCCGCCCTGCGCGAGAAGGTCTGGCCGCTTCTGGAAGGCGGCACGGTCAAGCCGGTGATCCACAAGGTCTTCACGCTGGAGCAGGCGGCCGAGGCGCACGCCCTGATGGAATCCAGCGCGCACATCGGCAAGATCGTCATGACGGTTGGCGGCTGACCGCCGCCGCGACCGCTGCTGCACCCGCGAACCATTAAATTGCGAAGGGAATTCCCCGGTTTCACAGCCGGGAATTCCCTTTCAAGCAATTTTTTCGCTTCATTCTTGTTCCCGGACAGCCGGGTGGGCTTGCTAAAGCGCGCCAAGACGGTTAGCAGAGGGATCGGCGTCCGGGTTTTCCCGGCCGCCTGCCCGAGCACGCTTACATCGACCGGTTCCGGCCCTATATGGAGGGCGAAGCTCGGGACCATCCGGTAAAGTATGGCCGATCGCGCCACCCGCCAGCGGGTGCGGTCGGGTTGGAGTTGTCAGGAGGGACGATGGCACTGCCCTTGATGCCGAAAGCGACGGCCGTCTGGCTGGTCGAGAACACATCCTTGACCTTCGAGCAGATCGCCGCCTTCTGCGGCCTGCATTCCCTGGAGGTCCAGGCCATCGCCGATGGCGAGGTGGCGGTCGGCATGGTCGGGCTGGACCCGGTGGCCAACGGTCAGTTGACCAAGGGCGAGATCGAACGCTGCGAGCGCAACCAGGATCTGCGCCTGAAGCTGCTGGTCCCCGACCTGCCGCTGCCGGCGGCTCGGTCCAAGGGGCCGCGCTACACCCCGATCACCAAGCGCGGCGACAAGCCCGACGCCATCGCTTGGCTGCTGAAGCACCATCCGGAGCTGTCGGACGCCCAGCTTTGCCGCCTGATCGGCACGACCAAGCCGACCATCGCGGCGGTCCGCGACCGCACGCACTGGAACGCCCCGAACATCAAGCCGCGCAACCCGGTGCTGCTCGGCCTGTGCACCCAGCGCGAGCTGGAGGAGGCCCTGGCCCTGGCGGTTCGCCGCGGCGGCGTCCCTCTGTCGCAGGAGGAGCGCGAGGCCCAGGACGGCGAGGACGGCTACGGCGACGAGTCGCCCTATTCGGAGCAGGAAGAGGCGCGCTGACGCCGCCTTCCCGGCCCCTCTCCCCCGGCGGGAGGGGGGCTTTTTGCTTTTGTGCGCCGGGTGCGGCCCGTCCCTCCGCCCCCGGCGCCGGGCCCGTGAAGGGGTCCACAAGACCGCGCTCTGGACGCCACCCGGTCCGCGCGCTACTTCTTCGCCATGACTGCACCCTCCCGTCTTGTCGTCGGCATCAGCGGAGCCTCGGGCGTGATCCTCGGCATCCGGCTGCTGTCCGTGCTGCGCCGGATCGGCGTCGAATCGCACCTCGTCGTCAGCCGCTCCGCCGAAGTCACCCTGGCCCATGAGACGGACATGAAGGTGGCGGAGCTGCGCGCTCTCGCCGACGTGTCCTACGCCGCCGCCGACATCGGCGCGGCCATCGCCAGCGGCAGCTTCCGCGCCATGGGCATGATCGTCGCCCCCTGCTCCGTCCGCACGATGAGCGAGATCGCCACGGGCGTGACCTCCACCCTGCTGACCCGCGCCGCCGACGTCACGCTGAAGGAGCGCCGCCCGCTGGTGCTGATGGTGCGCGAGACGCCGCTGCATCTGGGGCACCTGCGCACGATGACCCAGCTGGCCGAGATGGGCGCGGTGATCGCCCCGCCGGTCCCCGCCTTCTACAGCCGCCCGCAGACCATCGACGATCTGGTGGACCACGCCGTCGGGCGGGCGCTGGACCTGTTCGGGCTGGACGCGGGCATCGTCCGCCGCTGGGGCGAGCCGGCGCCTGCGGAGGTTCTGGAAACATGACCCGGCCTGGGCTATACCGCATCCGCTAAATCCCGACCGAAGAGGGGTATCAGAACGATGCCACACACCCGCGACCAGGACGTTCCGATTCGTCAGCTTCTCGCCGGGATGAAAGGCTTCCGCGCCCGCTATTACGAGCGCCGGCCCGACAGCATGCGCCAGCTCGTCGAGGAGGGGCAGAAGCCCAAGATCCTGATGATCGGCTGCTCCGACAGCCGCGTCGATCCGGCGCTGCTCACCCAGGCGGAGCCGGGCGAGATGTTCGTCGTCCGCAACGTCGCCAACCTCGTCCCGCCCTACCAGCCGGACGGCAGCTACCACGGCACCTCGGCGGCCATCGAATACGCGGTGCGGGTGCTCCAGGTCAGCCACGTCATCGTGCTGGGCCACGCCCTGTGCGGCGGCATCCAGGGGCTGATCCGCCTGCGCAAGGGCGAACCGGACCAGAACGATTTCGTGTCGCCCTGGGTGTCCATCGCCAGCGCGGCGCTCGATCCCTACATCCCGCCCGCCCAGGGGGACACCGACGAGGAACGGCGCAAGGCCGAGTTCGAGCGCCTTCAGCAGAAGCCCGACGTGATCGAGCGCGCCGCCGTCCGCACCTCGGTGGACAACCTGATGACCTTCCCCTTCGTCCGCGAGCGGGTCGAGGCCGGGACGCTGGAGTTGCACGGCTGGTGGTTCGACCTGGACAGCGGCGACCTGTGGGCCATCAACTCCCAGACCAAGATGTTCGAGCCGGTCGATTGAGACCACCGAGGGCGCCGGCGGCTGGGCGAAAGCTGCCCAGCGCACGGTGATGAGCCGCTTCCGCCGGGAAATTTCTGCCCATCCCCAGTTTCCCTCAGCCTGAGCAAATCCCTCCCCAACCACGGGGCCCACCACGGGGGGAGGGATGTTTCAGCGGCTCACCGCTTTTTGGCATGATGGTTGCAATTCCTTGCGCGGCGCGTTCCGACGGACGTGCGTCGATGGGAATGAGGCGGCCGGACCATGGGCATCACCACGATCTTCAACAATGGCGTTCTCGGGCTGACGGCGCAAAACCGCGCCCTGGGCACCATTTCGAACAACATCGCGAACGCCTCCACGTCCGGCTTCAAGGCGTCGGAGACGCAGTTCTCCGACTTCGTGCTGAGCGACCGCACCGGCAACAAGGACCCCGGCAACGGTGTGCGCGCCTTCGAGCGGTTGGACCACAGCGGCGGCACCGTCACCCGGACCGACATCACCACCAACGCGGCCATCAACGGCAACGGCTTCTTCATCGTCCAGGATCTGGCTGCCCAGGCCGGCACGACCGCGACCACCGCCCAGACAAGCGACGATTCGGTCTTCCTGACGCGGTCGGGCGATTTTTCCCCCGACAAGGAAGGCCGTCTGGTGAACGGCGCCGGCAAGGCGCTGATGGGCTTCAAGCTCGACCCCGCCAGCGGCACCGGCTCCTTCGGCAGCCTCAGCAGCATGACTCCGGTTTCGCTGAGCGGGTTGCAGGATTACCGCGAAGCCTCGACCCAGGCGTCGCTGAACCTCAACCTGCCCTACGACCAAGCCCCGGTGGCCGGTGAGATCACCACGGCGAACACCACCGGCGTCGTTCTGAACATGGTGGACAAGAACGGCGCCGATGGGGCGATGGCCCTGCGCTTCCTGAAAACCGGACAGGCGGAGGACGGCACCTCGACGTGGCAGGTCTTCAACGCCGGGGTCGTCGGCGCCGACGGCAAGCCGGTTGGCAATGGCAACGTGAACGATCCGACCACCTGGAAATCGCTCGGCACGCTGAACTTCGCCCGCAACGGCACGCTGACCGGCGGCCCCACCGGCAGCCCAGTGACCCTGACCCTGAATCCCGGCGGAGACTTCTCCCAAACGACGCTGGATCTCGGGTCCTACGGGAAGATGACCAACTCCATCACCACCATCGCCGGCATGGATCTGGGGATCGTCCAGGGCAACAACGGCATCCGCGCCGGCACCTATCAGGGGGCGGAGCTGACCGCGGACGGCTTCGTCGCCGCGAACTTCCAAGGCGGGAAGCAGCGCTACATCTACCGCATCCCCGATGCGACGGTCATCAACCCGACCGATCTGGAAAGCGTGTCCGGCACCATGTTCCGGACCAGCGCCAATTCGGGCGCCATCCGCCTGAACTCTTTCGGCAACCTGACCAACGAGACCGGCACCAGCGCACCGAAGACCGTCGGGGCGTCGCTGAACACGGCCAGCGTCGAGGGCTCCAACGTCAAGATCGAGGAGCAGTTCACCACGCTGATCCAGGCGCAGCGCACCTACTCCGCCGCCTCCAAGCTGGTGTCCACCGCCGACGAGATGACCCAGACGACGATCACGCTGAAGTCCTAAGCGCCGCCTTCGCAAGGCTTGCGGCGCGCAGCGCGTCGGCGACGCGCCCGGCCACCTCCGTCCAGTCGCCAACGCGCGTCTGGCGGAACAGGCGGGCGGTGGGGTACCAGGGGCTGTCCTCCCGCCCCAGCAGCCAGCGCCAGTCGGGCGACAGCGGCAGCACCACCCAGACCGGCACCCCCAGCGCCCCGGCCAGATGCGCCGGCCCGGTGCAGGAGGAGATCACAAGGTCGAGGTTGGCCATGATCGCCGCGGTGTCGACGAAATCAGCGATGTCCGGACCGAGGTCGGTGAAGGTCGAGGGCATCGGCACCCGTTCCAGATCCTCCCGCCCCGGCCCCTTCTGCAGCCCGAAGAAGCGCACGCCCGGCACGTCCAGCACCGGCCGCAGCCCGGCCAGCCGGGGCGAGCGCAGCGCATCGCCGGGAAAGCGCGGGTTGCCCGCCCAGACCAGCCCGACCCGCAGCCCATCCGTCAGTTGCCCGTCCGCCAGCCGCTTGCTCCAGGCGGCGGCGCGTTGCGGGTCGGGGCACAGATACGGTACGGCGGCGGGCACATCGTCCAGCTTGGTGCCGAAGGCGCGCGGCAGGCTTATCAGCGGGCATTCCAGATCGAAATCCGGAAGCGGATCGCCGCGGGCGATCAGCCGCTCCACCCCCGGCAGGCCCGACAGGACGCTCACCAAGGGCCGTTGCACCTCCAGAATCACCCGCGCGCCGCGCGCCGCCACCAACGGGACGTAGCGGACGAACTGAAGGGTGTCGCCCAACCCCTGCTCGGCGTAGAGCAGGATGGTGCGTCCGGCGAGGTCGCCGCCGGTCCAGGTGGGCTGGGCGAAGCGGCGCCAAGGCGGTTCGGCCCGTGTGTCGTGGCGGCGCCAGTCGAACTCCGGCCAGCCGCCCTCGCAATCCCCGGCCAGCAGCCGGGCGAAGCCGCGGTTCCAGCGCATCCCGGCGTCCCCGGGGCGGGCTTGCAACACCCGGTCGAAGTCGGCAAGGGCCTCCACCGGTCGGGCCATGGCGAGCAGCGCACCGCCGCGCGCCGCCCACAGGGACGGGCCGGAAAAACCGCATTCCTCCGCCGTGGCGAAGGCCGCCAGCGCTTCGTCGAAGCGGCCCTGCCCAGCCAGCAGCGACCCGAGATTTCCCCACGCCGCGCCATAGCCGCGGGCGAGGTCCAGCGCCCCCCGGTAGGCGGCCTCCGCCTCATCCCAGCGCTTCTGCGCCGCACAGGCGGAGCCGAGCATCATCAGAGCCGCCGGCGATCCCGGCGCCAGCGCGGCGGCGCGGCGGGCCACGCGCTCCGCCTCCATCACCCTCCCTTCGGCCAAGGCCGTTTCGGCGAGGTTCACCAGGGCGTCCGCCGAGGCGGGGAGCAGCGCCAGCGCCCGCTGCGCCGAGCGGGCGGCCTCCGGCACCCGGTTCAGGTCACGCAGGGCACCGGCCCGGCTGGTGTGGGCATCGGCGAGAAACGGGTCCAGCCGCAGGGCGCGGGCGTAGCCGGCCTCCGCCCCCGCCGCGTCGCCCATGGTCTGACGCGCGCCGGCCAAGTTGGAGTGCCCGCCCGCCGAGTCGGGACGCAGCGCCAGCGCCCGGCGCAGCAGGAGCACCCCGTCCGCCGGGCGGCCCGCCTGCGCGTGGAGCACGCCCAGGAACTGCGCGGCGTCGGGCTGCTCCGGATCGGCCTCCAGAATCCGCCCGTAGAGCGTCGCCGCCTCGGCCAGACGGCCCGACTGGTGGTGATCGATGGCGGCCAGAAGGGCCTCGATGATCGTCGCCATGGGATGTGCCCAATGGTGGAAGGGGTACTGGAAGCCGAAGGAATGGACAGGCCCGCCGACGGATTGATCACAAGTCCTGCCGTTACCGCAACCCACCCACGAGAAGCCCCGCGTTGCATTTCACTTTTGCAAAATTTATTCTGCACACCATGCCCTGGAGCATACCGGGGTATTCAGCGCGAGGACCGCGTCCCGCTTATGAAAAGCATTCCGTCGATGACAAGCACCTTGAACGTCTGCGCCCTCGCCCTCACCTGCGCCCTCGTCCCGGCGATCCTGACCGCGGCGCCCGCCGCCGCCAACGAGAAGCCCGCCGGTGGCGGCTGCCCGTGGGCGCAGGACGTCAAGCTGGACCTCAACGGCAAGACCCTCACGTTGAACCAGGAGGCCTTCTCCGCGAAGGGGGAGCCGCTGGACCTCGAGGGCTATCAGATATTCCCGCTGCTCGACCAGTTGAAACTGCGCATCCTCGGCCCGCGCGGCCAGGAGTGGGAGGCCGGGCTGACCCGCCTGTCCGGCGGCAAGCGCTGCCAGGCCTTCTACGTCGGCAAGCCCTTCCAGGTCTCCGACGAGACCGGCGACCGCAACAGCCTCATCCTGGTCCGTTGACTCCCGCCTTCATCCTCGCCTGGAAGCGGTCGCGCCCGATCCGGTAGAGGATATGCCGCTTCAGGCGGTGACCGTCGGGAACGCGGGGGTGGTCGAAGTCGGCCGCCGCGTCGCGTTCCATCCCCAGCCGCTCCATGACCCTCTGCGACCGCCGGTTCTCCGGCACGGTGAAGGCGACGATCTCGTCGAGCCCGACCGCGCCGAACCCGTGGGCCAGCGCCAGCCCGGCGGCCTCGGTCGCCAGCCCCTGCCCCCAATGGGCGGGGTCGAGCCGCCAGCCCACCTCTACGGCGGGGGCGAAAGGCGCTTCCCACGTCACACGGGCCAGGCCGACGAAGCCGATGAAGGGGCTTTGGCCGGGCCGTTCCACCGCCCAGAAGCCGAAGCCGTGCCGGTCGAAATGCTCGCCGATGCGCCGAATCACCGCGTCGCTGGCCTCCCGGTCGGGAAGCGGCAGCAGATGCTCCATCACCGCGGGATTCTGTGACAGCGCGTGAAAGGCGTCGCCATCCCCGTCCCGCCAAGGACGCAGGATCAGCCGGGGCGAGGTGAGGATGGCGGGAGTCGTCATCGCACCGGTTCCGTCAGGGCTCGGGCGGCGTGTCGAGCGCCGCCAGCAGAGCCATCAGCGCCGGATCCCCCTCCGGCACCAGCCGGTAAAGATTGGCCGCGGCCAGCGCGACGCCGCCGCCCTGCGTGGGGGTGAGCCCGGACAGGGCGAAGAGACGGTCCTGCTGAACGCGCTCCGCCTCCAGCTCCGCCGCCTTCAGGCGTTTGTAGAGGGCGTCGTCCTCCCCCTTCGCCCGGCGGCGGACGGCGCGCAGCGGCCGGACCACCTCGTCCCGCCAGGGGGCGACCGCGGAATCGATCCGCGCCAACTCCTCCGCCGGCAGGTCGGCGTTGCAGGCCATGCCCGCCCAGGCGGTGAACAGCAGAAGGTTCACGTCCTGGCCGAGCCGGTCCTGAAGGTCGAGGCAGGCGGCGGGCACGCCGGGCCGTCCGTAGACGGCGAGCGAGAAGTCCCAGAGCGGGTTTTCCGACATCGCCGCGCCTGCCTCCCCATATGGCCTCCCCACAGGCCTCCGCTCAGTCGCCCAGGCTGATGCCCAGGCCGCGGGCGGTCTTGACCATGGCGCCGTCCAGTTCCACGCAAGCGTACTTGGCGATGGCCTCGGTGATCGGCACGTCGATGACGCCGCGGTCCGACCAGGCGACCATGCGGTCGAACTTGCCCTCGGCGATCAGGTCCACGGCGTGCACGCCGAAGGCCGAGGCGACCAGACGGTCGCGCGGGCTGGGCATGCTGCCGCGCTGGACGTGGCCCAGAACGGTGACGCGGGTCTCCGCCCCCGTCGCCTCGGCGATCTTCTCGCCGATGTAGTCGCCGATGCCGCCGTAGCGCTTCTGGCCGCCCTGGAACAGCTTCTGCACGCCGGTGCCGTCCACGGTCTTCACCGCCTCCGACACCACGACCAGCGCGAAGTTGCGGCCGGTCGAGCGCACCTGCTTGATCTTCTGGGCGATCTTCTCGATGGAATAGGCGATCTCGGGGATCAGCACCACGTCGGCGCCGCCGGCGATGCCCGCGGCCAGCGCGATGTGGCCGGCGTCGCGGCCCATCACCTCCAGCACCATGACGCGGGCGTGGCTGGCCGCGGTCGGCTGGAGCCGGTCGAGCGCCTCGACCGCCACGCCGACGGCGGTGTCGTAGCCGACCGACACCTCGGTCAGGCCGAGATCGTTGTCGATGGTCTTGGGGATGCCGACCATCTGGAAGCCGCCCTTGTCGGCCAGCTTCTTCAGGATGGCGAAGCTGCCGTCGCCGCCGATGCCGATCAGCGCGTCCAGCCCCAGCTCACGGTAGCCGCCGATGATCTCGTCCGACCGGTCCTTCTGGGTGCCGTCGGCCATCGGGTAGGCGAAGGGGTCGCCGCGGTTGGTCGTGCCGAGGATGGTGCCGCCCATGCGCATCATGTTGCCGTCGACCTGCGGCAGGTCGAGCACCTGATACTGCACCGGACGCTGCAGCAACCCCTGGGTGCCTTCCTTGATGCCCAGGACCTGCCAGCCGTAGGTCAGGACGGCCCGGTGGACCACCGCGCGGATGACCGCGTTCAGCCCGGCGCAGTCGCCGCCGCTGGTGAGAATGCCGATGCGCTTGCCTGCTGTCATGGATGACTGTCCCGTGTCGTCTGGAACCGCTGCGAAAGGTAGTCATACCAGAACGTTGCTCCACCGCAATGGTTCTGGTCCTCCGAGTATATTACATTCCGGCGACCGGATTATAACCCTGCGAAGAATGCGTGGTTTCGCACTGCCGTTGCGCCGGAAATCTGGTATAGTCCCCGCCGCTCAGCCAGCGGGCCCCGCGCGTATGAACGAACAAGAGATGCTGAAGGAAAAACTGGCCACGCTTCGCAGCGAGCATCGCGACCTCGACGACGTGATCGCCCGACTGCACGAACGTGCGCCGTTCGACCAGCTTCAGATGCAACGTCTGAAGAAGCGCAAACTCGCGCTCAAGGACCAGATCATGGTTCTGGAAAGCCGTATGCTGCCCGACATCATCGCCTGACGCGGCTTTTCGGCGGAGAACATGGCCCGGCGCATCGCGTCGCGCTGGACTCCGTGTGCGCGCTTTCTATAATGCGCCGCTTTCCGGACCTAGAGGAAAGCGCGCGCCGTGTCCGCATCCATCGCCGCCACCACCGACCGCAAGCCGCTGGTCGGCATCATCATGGGCAGCCAGTCGGACTGGACCACCATGAAGCACGCCGCCGAGACGCTGACCGCGCTCGGCGTCCCGCACGAGGTCCGGATCGTCTCCGCCCACCGCACCCCGCAGCGTCTGGTCGAGTACGCGACCACCGCCCGCGAGCGCGGCCTGAAGGTGGTCATCGCCGGTGCCGGCGGCGCGGCCCACCTGCCGGGCATGGCCGCCTCCATGACCCCCCTGCCCGTCTTTGGCGTCCCGGTGGAAAGCCACGCGCTGAAGGGCATGGACAGCCTGCTGTCGATCGTCCAGATGCCCGGCGGCGTTCCAGTGGGCACGCTGGCCATCGGCAAGGCCGGCGCCATCAACGCAGCATTGCTCGCCGGTTCGGTCATCGCCCTGATGGACCCGGCGGTCGCGGAAGCGCTGGACACTTGGCGCGCCCGCCAGACCGCTGCCGTCGCCGAAGCCCCCGTCGACGAGCCCGCCTGAACCATGGCCCACCGCATCCTTCCGCCCGGCTCGACCATCGGCATGCTCGGCGACGGGCAGCTCGGCCGCATGACCGCGCTCGCCGCCGCCCGTCTGGGCTACAAGACGCACGTCTACGCGCCGGGATCGGAGAGCAGCCCCGGCGCCCAGGTCGCGGCGGCCGTCACCTCCGCCGGCTGGGACGACCTCGACGCGCTGGAGGCCTTCGCACGCTCCGTCGATGTGGTGACGCTGGAGTGGGAGAACGTCCCGGTCGGCGTGGTCGAGCATCTCGGCCGCTTCACCCCCGTCCATCCCGGCGGCAAAGTGCTGTCGGTCGCCCAGGACCGGGTGGAGGAGAAGTCCTTCGTCAACGCGCTGGGCATCGGCACCGCCCCCTGGCGCGCCGCCCGAAGCGCCGACGAGGTGGCGAAGGCCGTGGCCGAGATCGGCCCGCGCTGCATCCTGAAATCCACCCGCCTCGGCTATGACGGCAAGGGGCAGGCGCGGATCGAACCGGGCAGCGACCCGGCGGAGGCCTGGGCGGCCATCGGTTCCGACGCTGGCATCGTGGAGGGCTTCGTCTCCTTCACCTGCGAGGTGTCGGTGATCGTCGCCCGCGGGCTGGATGGCAGCATGGCCGCCTACCCCGCCGTGGAGAACCGGCACAAGGACGGTATCCTCGACACCACCATCGCCCCGGCCCGCGTTCCGGCGGAGACGGCGGCGGAGGCCGAGCGGGTCGCCCGCCGCATCGCCGAGGCGCTGGACCTCGTCGGCGTGCTGGCGGTGGAGATGTTCGTGACTCCGGACGGCGGCGTGCTGGTCAACGAGATGGCGCCGCGCCCGCACAACTCCGGCCACTGGACCATGGACGCCTGCCATTCCTGCCAGTTCGAGCAGCTCGTCCGCGCCGTCTGCGGCCTGCCGCTCGGCTCGGTGGAACGGGTGGCCGACGCCGAGATGGAGAATCTGATCGGCGCCGACGCGGACCGCTGGCCGGCGCTGATGGCCGAGCCCGGCGCCCGCCTGCACCTCTACGGCAAGGCCGAGTCCCGTCCGGGCCGCAAGATGGGCCATGTGACCCGGCTCCATCCCCGCTCCTGACCCTTCCGGTCGATTCTCCGCTTTCGATCATCGCTGCGGGCCGTTTCCTGTTCAGAAACGGCCCGTCGTCGTTTTTTTCTCGCGGCGGGTGCGATAATCCGGCGCGGCTCAAAACCATATTTCTCTTTAAATCATTGAAAATTCTAGGTTCCGAATTTTTCTTCGGAATGGCGGGGCAAATCTTGCCGCTTTTTTCAGAGCGGGAACACGGCTAGTCTCCATTCAATGAATGACGCAATTCGATAAACTTTTTCTCAATTTCGGGCTATTGCCGATGCAGCTTGCGCATGACTCGATCAGACGCCCGGTGCCGCAGACCAGCACGCAGGTCCGACGCCCGTCGCACCGCGAGCGCGACCGCTTCGTCGGCTTCGCCTTCGCCGCCGCGGATCTGCTGATCGAGACCGACGCGCGGGGCACCATCCTGTTCAGCGCGGGGGCGCGCTGCCGCCTGACCGAAGGCGACGTGGCGGGCTTGGTCGGCAGCAACCTGCTCGACGTCGTGGCGCCCAACGACCGCAAGTACGTCACCGTCCTGTTCAAGCGCATCCAGGACAAGGGCCGCATCAAGCCGGCGCGCGTGGTCTTCCAGGGCTGCGACGGCAACCGCTTTCCGGCGCTGCTCGGCGGCTGCCGGCTCGACTCCTGCCCCGGCTCGCTGTTCCTGACCGTGCTGCTGGCCTCCGGCCCGCGCAACACGAACGAGGCGTTGGCCGCCGCCGGCCAGCTTCTCGACGGCAACGCCTTCAGCCACATCCTGGAGGACCGCATCCTCAAGGCGCGGGAGAAGGGGCTGGACAACGCCCTGACCCTGCTGCTGATCGACGGCCTGCAATCGATGGTCGACGCCCTGCCCGAAGGGGCGGCGAGCGAGGTGATGCAGGGGATCGAGGCCTATCTGCGGGCGATCTCCGCCAACGGCGACAGCGCCGGGCAACTGGCCACCGACCGCTACGGCATCGTCCACGCCTCCGACATCGACGGGCAGGAGGTGCAGGACCACATCACCCAGATCATCCAGAGCGTCGGCGGCGAGCTGCCCGGCGGCATCCGCACCTGGTCGCTGGACGTGTCGGACGAGCGGCTGGACCCCGCCGACGCGGCGCGCGCGCTGGTCTACACGGTGCAGGCCTTCGCGTCGGCCCAGGGCGGCGAGTTCACCATCTCCAGCCTGGAGGACGGCGCCAAGCGCATGCTCTCCGACGCGGTGGACCGCATCGGCCGGCTGCGCGCGACCATCGAGAAGCGCGACTTCTTCGTCGTCTACCAGCCCATCGTCGACATCGGAACGCGGACCGTCCATCATCTCGAGGCGCTGACGCGGGTGGAGGGCATGCCGTCCCCGGCGGACTTCATCACCTTCGCCGAAGATGTCGGGCTGATCTACGATTTCGACCTTCTGCTGACGCAGTCGGTGCTGGACACCATGCACGCCCACCGCAAGGAACCGACCCTGCCGGACGTGGCGATCAACCTGTCCGCCAAGACGCTGATGAGTCCGATCTTCCTGCGCCAGTTCCTGGCGGTGACCGAGCCCTACGGCGAGCTGGCCCGCAAGCTGCTGGTCGAAGTGACGGAGACCGTCGTCGTCACCGACATCGCCAAGCTGAACGAGGTTCTGCAGAAGCTGCGCGCCGCCGGGTTCCGCATCTGCCTGGACGACGTCGGGGCCGGTTCGACCTCCTTCCAGTCGCTCTACGGCATCCAGGCCGACTTCGCCAAGATCGACGGGCATTTCGTTCGCGGCGCCGTGAACAACGGCCGCGACATGGCGATGCTGCGCTCCATCGTCGACGTGTGCGGCCAGCTCGGCCTCGGGCTGATCGGGGAGCAGGTGGAGGGGCCGGAGCACGCGCAGCTTCTGACGGAGCTGGGGGTACCGCTGGCGCAGGGCTATCTCTACAGCCGCCCATCCCGCGACTTCGCCTATTTCGCCAAGGATTGGGCGAAGATGGCCGGCACGGGCGGCAAGGTCCTCAGGAAGGGCTGACGCGCGGCGGGAAGCGGCCGGCCCTGTCCGGCGTCGGGCCGGCGTCAGGCCAGCTCGTGCGCGGCGTCGATGAAGTGGCGCGCCTGATCGAGCAGCTCGCGGTTGCGGTCCATGAATTCCTTGGCGGCGCCGCAGGCCCCCGGACGCAGCCGCACTTCCGAGAGAAGCCGCTCCGCCTCGTCCAGCGAATTCAAGACCGATACCGCCGTGTCGATGTCCATGGCCAACCCCCTCAAGCGTGGCGTGCTGCACCGCACGCGTTCATCAGGCGGCTATGACAAAAGCATTAATTTGCGCTGCAGCGTATTGGCCATAACGTCGCAGATTTAGAACATTTTAACATATTTATCGCCAAAAACGTGCATCATGGCCGTTTGCGTTTCTCCAGCGCATCCGCCTGTACGCGGATGACCTTCTCCGTCGCGGAGAAGCCCTGCCGGCGGGTCAGGACGACGATCACCGCCGCGGTGGACACCATGAAGAACCAGGGGCCGAGCATCCAGGCCAGCGCCGCCATGGCGAAGTAATAGGCGCGCATGCCGCCGTTCAGCGCCTTGACGGCCAGCGTCATGGCGGCGGCGATGCTGTCCGCCATCGCCGTCTTCTCCTCCGCCGGGACCGGTGGCAACGGGGCGGAGCCGATCAGGGCGCAGCAGTAATTGTACTGGCGCAACGCCCAAGTGAATTTGAAGAAGCCGAAGGTGAAGATCGCCACGAGCAGCAGCATCTTCAGCTCGAAGAACTCACGCGTGGTCTGCACCGTGAAGGACAGCGTGCCGACCAGCTTGTGGGCGTTCTCCACCGCGCCGAAGGCGCCGACCAGACCGGCCAGCACCAGCATGTTCGTGCTGGCGAAGAAGGTGCAGCTCTGCATCGTGTGGCCGACGAGCTGTGAATCCATGATGCGGTTGTCGCGCTCCAGCATCCGCTCCATCCAGTGGCGGCGCACCTTCTTCAGATGCTGGTTGACGACCATGCGCCCGCCCAGCATGTGGTCCTGGATCAGCGTGAAGCCCGCCCAGCAGGCGAGGAACCACAGGAAGGCAACGGTGTCGAGGACGGTGATGTCGGGCGTCACGGGCGGACACTCTGGCACGGGGGGAAGGGGTCGGTCCGGCGCAAGGGTGTAGCCGTCCTCCCGCCGGCTGTCCAGGGGCGCCCCGGCGAGGGTTTCGGGTGCCCCTACCCCCGCCCCTGCACCGCGTTCAGCACATGGACCCGGATCGCGCTCGACAGGTTGCCGCTGCGGGTCGAATCGATCTCCTCGATCAGCGCGTTGACCGACATGCCCCGCGCCTGCGCAAGGCCCTTCAGCGCCTCCCAGAATTCCTCTTCCAGGGAGACGCTGGTCGGGTGCCCGGCGATGAGGACGGAGCGCTTCTTCATGGACGGCGCGTGGCCCCGGTCACCGGGGCTTCACCATGGTTTCCGGCTTGACCCACTGATCGAACTGCTCCTCGGTCAGCAGACCCAGCGCCACGCCGGCCTGTTTCAGCGTCGTTCCCTCCTTGTGGGCCTTCTTGGCGATCTTCGCCGCGTTGTCGTAGCCGATGTGCGGGTTCAGCGCGGTGACCAGCATCAGGCTCTCGTTCAGCAGCTGGCCGATCCGCTCGCGGTTCGCCTCGATGCCGACCACCGCGTTGTCGGTGAAGCTGTTGCAGGCGTCGGCCAGCAGCCGGATCGACTGGAGGACGTTGTAGGCGATCACCGGCTTGAAGACGTTCAGCTCGAAATGCCCGGTGGCGCCGGCGATGCTGACGGTGGTCTGGTTGCCCATCACCTGGGCGCAGACCATGGTCATCGCCTCCGACTGGGTGGGGTTGACCTTGCCGGGCATGATGGAGGAACCGGGCTCGTTCTCCGGCAGAGCGATCTCCCCGATGCCGCAGCGCGGGCCGGAGCCGAGGAGACGGATGTCGTTGGCGATCTTCATCAGCGACACCGCCAGCGTGTTCAGGCTGCCGTGGGCGTCCACCAGCGCGTCGTGGGTCGCCAGCGCCTCGAACTTGTTCTCGGCCGTGACGAAGGGCAGCCCGGTGATCGACGCCACCTCCGCGGCGAAGGCTTCGGCGAAGCCGGTCTTGGCGTTCAGCCCGGTGCCCACCGCCGTGCCGCCCTGGGCCAGCCGGTAGAGTTGCGGCAGCGACGCCTTCACCCGCTCGATCCCATAGGCGATCTGGGCGGCATAGCCGGAGAACTCCTGCCCCAGGGTCAGCGGCGTGGCGTCCTGGAGATGGGTGCGCCCGATCTTCACGATGTCGGCGAACTCCGCCGCCTTCGCCGCCAGCGCCGCGTGCAGATGCTCCAGCGCCGGCAGGAGTTCGTGGTGGATCTGCTCGGCCGCGGCGATGTGCATGGCGGTGGGGAAGCTGTCGTTGGACGACTGCCCCATGTTGACGTGGTCGTTGGGGTGGACCGGCTTCTTCGACCCCATCTCGCCACCCAGCGCCTCGATGGCGCGGTTGGAGATGACCTCGTTCGCGTTCATGTTGGTCTGGGTGCCGGAGCCGGTTTGCCAGACCACCAACGGGAAATGATCGGCCAGCGTGCCGTCGATCACCTCCTCCGCCGCCTCGACGATGGCGCGGCCCAGCCGGGGGTCGAGCACCTCCAACGCCATGTTGGCGAGCGCCGACGCCTTCTTCTGGATGCCGAGCGCGCGCACCAGCGCCGGCGGCATGCGCTCCCCGCCGATGCGGAAGTTGCGCAGCGAGCGCTGCGTCTGGGCGCCCCAGTAACGGTCGGCGGCAACCTCGATCGGTCCGAAGCTGTCGGTCTCGGTGCGCATCCCGGTCTTGCCGGTCATGGTCAGGTCCTCGTCGGTTCGAACATCGTTCCGGTCAGCGAATTTTTTCCCGAATCGCCCGCCGGGCAAGGGGAATCAACGCGGAATCCCCTTTGGGCAAGGGTCCGGCCGAATTTGTTCTTGTTGCGTTCCGTTTCCTGCGTTACCGTTTCTGCGTCACCGGCCCCATCACCCCCATCCTGCCCCCCATCCCGCCCCCATCCCGCTGCCCCTCTCCAGCCCTGGGAGATTCGAATGAGCGACTTCGCCATGGACCATGTCCGCGCCTTCATCGCCAAGACCCGCGTCGCCGAGATGACGGCGAAGGGCTGGCGTGTGGTCGGCCCCGGCGAGGAAGGCTCCCTGCTGATGGAAGGGCCGCAGCTTGGCGGCGCGCCGCTGCGCCTGTCGGCCTTGGTCAACGACCTGTTCGACGATCTGGTCGCCCAGGCCTTGGAGCGCGCCGACCGCATGGACCGCGCCGCGGGCCGGCTGCCGCGCGCCGCGTAAGGAGCTACGCCCGGCGCACCGGGCCCTGCAAAGGATGTACTCCGCCCGGCGGGACGGCCTGTTAACGCCCCGCCGTGGCGGCTTAAGGCTTGCGGACGCCGCCGTTAAGGCTCCGCCTCCCTCCCGCCTATGCCGGTCCGGTCGCTACGACCTTCGACGGAAGTCCTTGAAAAGTCTCACAGCCTCAGAAAATCGCCCGCCTGTTTAAAGAAAAGTGGTAATCCTTACGGGTAAAAGCTCCCTATATTTGTCGGTCGCGGGATTACCCCTCAAGACACCAGCCCCGCAGAGCCCCCGTTAGTAAGTCGTTAACCGGGACATGGCCAAATAGAGACATCACGAACACACAAGACAAAACGGAGTTTTAAAATGCTGATCGCCACCACCACCGAACAGATTACCTCGTCCTCTCGCGTTCACATCGCCCTGGTCGATGAGTTCATCCAGCTGGCGCTGAACCGGATCGACGGCCAGAACGACCCCTTCGTCCGCGAAAGCCTCGCCGACCTGCTGTCCACCCTGCGCGAGGAGCGGTCCGGCTACCTGGACCTGCTGAACGCCGCGATGCCGGCCAAGGCCGCCTGAGGGTCCCGCAGGACCAAGGCATAAGTACCGCGTGGTGGCGATGAGGTCGGGGCCATGAACACGCCCCGACCGTCAGCCCACCGGAACAGAACAGCGCTTTCGTTCCCTCACACCTCATCCGCCTGCGCGGCCAGTGCCGCGATCGCATCGCCGGTGAGACGGTAGGGAAGCCACTCCTCCATTTGTTTGAAGCCGATGCGCAGATAGAAATCGCGCGCCGGGTTCCAGTGCAGCACATTCAGGTCGACACGGCGGCAGCCCCGCTCGTCCGCCAGTTTCGCCACCGTCGCCAGCAGCTTGCGGCCCACGCCATAGCGCCGCGCGTCCGGGGTGACGTAGAGATCCTCCACGAACAGGCCGGCCCGCCCTTCCCAGGTGGAATAGTTGCGGAAGCACAGCGCGAAGCCGACGGGCTCCCCGTCCAGTTCGGCGATCAGCGCCTCGAACACCGGACGCTCGCCCCAGCCGTCGCGCCGGAAGTCCGCCTCGCTCGCCTTCACGGCGTGGGGTTCGTTTTCGAACTCGGCGAGTTCCCGGACGAAGCGGAGGATGGTCGGGCAATCGGCCTCGACGGCCGGACGGACGGTCACGGTGGGCATGGCAACTCCAGGTCTCACGATGGCGCGACGATAGCCGCGCCGGCCATACGGCAACAACCGCTTTGCCATCGCCCCTGGGCGGGCCTAGGCTGCGCGCCATGCGGGACATCCAGACCATCGGCCAGACCATCGGCGGCTTTTCCATCCGCGAAGCCCGGCCCGGCGAGCGCCACGCCCTGCTGGCCCTGGTCGCGCGGATCGACGCGGAAAGCGATTTCCTGCTGCGCGAGCCCGGCGAGCGGCCCTTCTGGGCGCGCGACCTCGCCGCCTTCCAGGCGTCCGGCAACTCCACCATCTTCGTCGCCGAGGCCGCCGGCAATCATCCCGCGGACCTTGTCGGCTATCTCAGCGCCCATGGCGGGCGGTTCCGCCGCAACCGCGGCGCGGTGACCCTGGCGGTCGGGGTGCGGCGCGACTGGAACGGGCGCGGCGTCGCCACCGCGCTGTTCGCCGCGGCGGAGAGCTGGGCGCGGCGGACCGGCGCGCACCGGCTGGAACTCACCGTGGCCGAGAGCAACAGCCGCGCCCTGTCCCTTTACGAACGGCTCGGCTTCCTCGACGAGGGGCTGATGCGCGACGTCCTGCGCGTCAACGGCGCGTGGCGCAGCGAGCGGCTGATGGGCAAGATCATCGGGGCGGACGGCGTTCCGGAATGGCCCGCTCCGGCCTCCGACCCGACCGTCGAGGCGCCGCCCCAGGCGCGGATCGGACGGCTGGAGATCCGCCCCGCCCTGCCGGCGGACGCCGCCGCCTACCTCGCCTACGACCACGCGGTGCGGAGCGAAACCCACTTCCTGATGCGCAGCGCCGCCGAATCCCTGCCGGACGTCGCGGCGGCCCGGCGTTTCCTCGCCGAACAGAGGATCGGCGACCGGACGGCCACTCTGCTGGCGATCGCGGACGGGGCCATCGCCGGGTCGCTGTCGCTGTGGACCGGCGCCTACGCCCGCACCGCGCACGAGGCCGCTCTGGGGCTGGCGGTGCGCCGGGACTTCTGGGCGATGGGCGTCGGCGGACGCCTGATCGCCGCGGCCGACCTCTGGGTGCGCGCACGGCGGCTGCACCGGCTGTCGCTCTGGGTGTTCGGCCACAACGGCCGCGCCCGGCGCTTCTACGCCAGGCACGGCTTCCAGGAGGAGGCGGTGGCCCGCCGCCACAGCCTGATCGACGGGCGGCTGGCCGACCAGCTGTCGATGGCCAAGCTCTATGGAGCCAAGCCGTAAAGGAAGGGGCGCTACGCCACCCCCGCCGCTGCCGCCGTCCCTCCCGCGACCAGTTCCTCGAACCGCGCCAGATAGCGTTCCGTCATGCCGTCCAGCGAGTAGCGGGCGCGGGCGACGGCGCGGCAGGCGTCGGGGTCCAGTCCCTCGCAGTCCTCGATGGCGCGGGCCATCTCCTCGGCGTCCTTGACCAGGAAGCCGGTGACCCCCGGTTCAACGAGGTCGGCCAGGGCTCCGGTCGGGAAGGCCACCACCGGGGTGCCGCAGGCCAGCGCCTCCAGCGCCGCGACGGGGGTCGGCTCCGACATCAGGCTGGGCGCCAGCAGGCAGCGCGCCGCCCCCAGCATCCAGCGCTTGCGCCCGAAGCCGATCCGCCCGAGGAAGCGGCGCTTGGGGTCCAGCCGGGGCCGGATCTCCTCCTGGAGGTAGCGCTGCTCCTCCGCGCCGCGGGACAGGCCGCCGCAGAGAAGAAGCTGCATGTCGATCTGCCGCGCCGCGTCGAGCGCGATGTGGAAGCCCATCTCCGGCTCGATGTCGCCCAGGCACACGGCGAAGCGGCGCTTCGGCACGCGGATGTGCAGGCGGTCCACCGCCACCCCGATCTCCAGCGGCGGCAACAGGGTCAGCTCCGGCGAGGCCCCCCGCACCTGAGCGGCGGACACCGGCTGGAGGTGCAGTTTCGCCCGCCGCGACGTCAGTGCCTCCCGCCGGTAGCGATCCAGCGGCTCGTAGAGCGTCGCCAGGACCGGCACGTCCTGCGGCGGCAGCAGGGCGTCGAAGTCCCGGACATGGATGTGGACGAGGTCGGGTGCGTGGTCCTCCACCGCCCCGGCGACCACGGTGGCGACGCGCCTCAGAACGGCGGCCTGCGCCCGCTCGTCCGGCGCCTGCCCATGCGCCCCGCCATGGACGCGCGCCAGCGGGATCAGCGTCCCGGCCACCGCCGAATCCTCCGGCGCGATGACGACCGAACGGTGCCCGGCGCGCACCAGGGCGGCGTCGATGGCGCCGGACACCTGCTCCGCCGTGCCTTCGTTCTCCGGATCGGCGCCGATCGGGGCAAAGGGCGACGCCACGGTGAGAATGGTCAATGCCATCGCGGCGCCTCCAGGAAAGGAAGGCCTGAAAGGGCGCCGACGCTCGGGTGACGTTCTCCTGCCGGGCTGTTCCTACGCTTCACCGCTTCGTTCATCCCATGTCCCTGTGGTGTTATTCATTGGAACTTATTGTCTGACGCACGCCCTTCTTTCTCTCCGACATCTTGGCGGCCCGGAGAACAGCCGGAATCGGGACAGTCCTGCCGCGATAGCCCCCTCTTTGTTTTCTACGAAAAAGGGCTTCCGGTAACCGGGGTATTGGAAGTGGATCGACTCGCGGAAGGGATAGCCGTCCTGCACCGGATTGCCGACCTCGGAACCGGGAACCCGACCGGACGGCCAGAGCGCCCAGGGCGGCTTACTTCCAACAGAGGCGAGCCGGGCAACCGGGGAACATCGGATCAATCATCGCCGCCCCCCTTGATGTCGAGGATGGAGCGCAACTCCCGCACGCGACGTTCCGCCGTGTGTTCCTCCAGAACGCGCGACCGCGCGCGCTGGGCCAGCGTGGCCAGATGGCCGCGCGGCAGCATCAGCGCCGTGGTCACGTCGTCCGTCTCCCGCGCGACCAGAATGTCGCGCCCCGGCTCGAAGAACGCGCCGATCCCCTCCCATTCGTCGGAGATCACCGGAACGCCGCAGGCCGCCGCCTCGAAGAGCCGGACGGACGGGCACCAGCCCATCGCCTTCAGGGGTTGGCGCGTCACGTTCAGCGTCAGGGTGGAGGAGCAGAAGAAGGCCGCATGCTCCGCCGGGGGCAGATGCCGGACGCGCTGGATGTTGGCACCCCAGGAGGCGTCGTCCGGGTAGCCGCCGCCGGCCAGGATGAACCGCCGGCGCCCCAGCCGCCGGGCCGGCTCGAAGAACAGCGCCTCCAGCGCCGCACGCCGGTCCTCGACCCAGGCGCCGAGGTGGCAGAGGTCGCCGAGATAAGGCCGCACCGGTTCAGCGGGACGATGCAGGTCCGGGTCGACCCAGGCGTAGAGCGGTGCGACGAACCGCGCGCCCAATTGCGTCTTCAGCGCCTCCAGCGCCTGCCCGCCGGTGCTGCTCAGCACGGTGTCGAATCCGCCCAGCCCCTCCGGCGGCAGATAGGCCGGCCGCTCCCCCGTTTCGGAGCGGGACAGGGTGATGTGCGTGTCGAGGTCGTAATAGACCGTGCGCTGCGCCTTCGACCCCAGCACGAGGTGGGAAGCCGCCGCACCGTCCGCACAACCGGAGGTCACCATCGCAACGTCCGCCTCGTCGGCGTGACGCCGCGCCGCCGCCGCCACATCCTCCCAGCGGTCGTAGAGCAGAAGCTCCCCGCCGGGGAGGTCCCACAGGTCGCGGTGCTCCGCCCGTTCGGGCGTGTCGCGCTCCAGGAAGACGACGCGGTTGCCCCGCCGCGCCAGCGCCTTGATCAGTCCCCGCCACAGGGTGGCGTGCCCGTTGCCCCAGGAGGAGCTGATGGATTGTCCGAAGATGATGATTTTCATGATGTTGGCGCCATGCCTCCGCCCCCGAGCCTCCATCCCGATGGCCCTTCCGAAACAACGTGCTCCGTCCGATCGTGTTCCGGCCGCCGGAACCGCGCGGAGGGGGTGCCCCAAGGGTCCGCCGTCGCGGCCGGCAGGCCGGCTCCCCCACCGTCGCTGCACGCTTTGCGTGTCGATTGCAGAAAGGACCCAACTATGAATGAATTTGTATAAAAATGTCGTTTAACCACCCATGAGGGATATGGAATAATAAGTTCGTGAAAAAAGAAAATCATTCACTTGTGTGACAACCAGACGTCAAAGTTCAAAAAACAATCCCAACGCGAAGGACACATCATGCGCAAGGCTCTTTTCACCGCCGCGCTTGCGATGGCAAGCGGGATGGCTCTGTTCAGCACCCCCGCGGCCGCCTGCAACGACGAGGCGTACATCGGTACCGTCTGCACCTTCGCGTTCGACTGGTGTCCCCGCAATTACATTCCAGCCGATGGCCGGACGCTGGCCGTCCGTGAATATCAGGCGCTGTTCTCGCTGGTGGGCTACCGCTACGGCGGCAACAACGCGGACATCTTCGGCATCCCCGACCTGCGCGGCCGCGCCGCCATCGGGTCCGGCACCGGCCCCGGACTGGCGAACATCGCCATCGGCGCCAAGGTCGGTCAGCAGGAGCTTCTGCTGTCGGCGGCGCAGGTCCCGCTGCAGCCGCACACCCACACCGCCACCTTCACCGGCACGGGCGGCGGTTCGGGCGGCTCGACCACCGTTCCCTTCACCGGCACCGTCAGCGTTCCCGTCACCAACGGCGGCACCCCGGTGTCGGCCCCGGCCTCGGGCACCGTCTATCTCGGCGACGCCTCGATCAACGACGGCGGCCTCGGCGTCTCGCTGACGGGGCCGTACAACACCACCGGCCCGGGCACGGGCGCCAAGGTCGCCGGCACGGCCAGCGGCAGCATCACGGTTCCCAACACCGGCATCACCGGCGGCACCGTGGCGGTCGCGCCTGCGTCGGCCGGCGCCACCCAGAAGGTCTCCACCCAGTCCCCGGCGATCGGCCAGACCGTCTGCATCGTGGCGAACGGCCTGTACCCGAACCGTCCGTAACGGATCGCGGCCACGAACGCCCCCCTTCCCAACGCCGAGGACACACCATGCGCAAGACTCTCCTTTCCGCCGCCTTTGCGATGACCAGCGGCCTTGCCCTGTTCAGCACCCCCGCCGCCGCCTGCAACGTGGAGCCCTACATCGGCACCATCTGCACCTACTCGTTCGACTGGTGTCCGCAGGGCTATGTGGTGGCCGACGGCCGGACCCTCGCGGTCCGCGAGAACCAGGGGCTGTTCGCCCTGATCGGCTATCGCTACGGCGGCAACAACGCGGATCTCTTCGGCATCCCCGACTTGCGCGGCCGCGCCGCCATCGGGTCCGGCACCGGCCCCGGGCTGGCGAACATCGCCATCGGCGCCAAGGTCGGCCAGCAGGAGCTTCTGCTGTCGGCGGCGCAGGTCCCGCTGCAGCCGCACACCCACACCGCCACCTTCACCGGCACGGGCGGCGGTTCGGGCGGCTCGACCACCGTTCCCTTCACCGGCACCGTCAGCGTTCCCGTCACCAACGGCGGCACCCCGGTGTCGGCCCCGGCCTCAGGCACCGTCTATCTCGGCGACGCCTCGATCAACGACGGCGGCCTCGGCGTCTCGCTGACGGGGCCGTACAACACCACCGGCCCAGGCACGGGCGCCAAGGTCGCCGGCACGGCCAGCGGCAGCATCACGGTTCCCAACACCGGCATCACCGGCGGCACCGTGGCGGTCGCGCCTGCGTCGGCCGGCGCCACCCAGAAGGTCTCCACCCAGTCCCCGGCGATCGGTCAGACCGTCTGCATCGCCACCGTCGGCCTGTACCCGAACCGTCCGTAACGGACCGCGGGCCCGCCCCCTCCGAATGCGCGGAGGGGGCGGGCTCAGCCGCTTGCTCCAGCGCTCCACGACGGGTTTTACCGCCGCCTTGGCGTTCATCGCGCGGCGCCAATCCACGGGCGCCCTCTTCCAGCATCGCAGGGCGGACCACGACGCCCCTTTTGCTGGTGCCAAAGTCTCCGCCTGTCCGTCGATTCGTGAAAAAATTTAATGGGAAATAGTCCTCAGTCAAAATTCCCGCTTATGAGAAATTATCTCAACAATCAAAACAACGCCGATCACTTTAAAAAAACCCTTCGATATCCCCCAATACAATCCCGAAACCAAGGACACACCATGTTCAGGATGTCCCTCTGGATCGCCGCCGCGATGGCCGGCGGCATGGCTTTCTTCAGCCTGCCGGCGACCGCCTGCGCGCCCTACCAGTATGTCGCCGCGATGTGCACCGTCCCGTACGACTGGTGCCCATAGGGCTACGCCATGGCCGATGGCCGGTCTTTGCAGATCAGAGATTACCAGCCGCTGTACGCGCTGCTCGGCAACCGCTTCGGCGGCGACGGCAAGACCACGTTCGCCCTCCCTGACCTGCGCGGGCGCGCCGTCATCGGCGCCGGGTCCGCCCCCGGACTGGTGGGAGCCTATCTGGGCCAGGCCTTCGGCCAACAGAGCGTCACGCTGACCCAGGATCAGGTGCCGCTGAAGTCGCACAACCACAGCGCCAGCTTTGCCGGCACGGGCGCCCAGGGCGGCATCGGAACCATTGTTCCCTTCACCGGCACCGTCAGCGTTCCTGTCACCAACGGCGGCAACCCGGTGTCGGCCCCCACCTCGGGCACCGTCTATCTCAGCACCACCTCAATCGACGACGGCGGCGCCGGCGCCACCATCAAAGGGCCTTACAACACCAACGCACCCTCGACGAGCACGGGCGCCAAGGTCACCGGCAGGGGGTCACCAATAGATCATGGCGTCGGCGTAGAGCCCGCGCAGGTCCTCCTCCGTCACCGGACGGGGCGCGATGGTCAGCAGCCGTTGCTGGGCCATCGCGCCCCGCACCAGATCCGGAATGTCCGCCGCGCCGTAGCCGAGCGCCGACAGGCCGTTGGGCAGATGGGTGGCGCGCATCATGGCGATCAGCCGGGCGGCCAGAACGGCGCCGCCGTCCGCGGGGGACACGTCGCGCACCTCCGCCCCCAGCGCCTCGGCAGCGCGGAGATGGCGCTCGGGCTCGGCGGAACCGGTGAAGCGGAAGGCCGCCGGCGCGTTCAGCACCACCGAGATGCCATGAGGCACCATCGGGTTCGCCTTCTCGTAGCCGCGCGCCGTGAAGCGGTGGTTCATCCCGGCGACGGAATAGGACATGGCGTGCGGGATGTGCACGCCCGCGTTCCCGAAGGCCAGCCCGGCCAGCGTCGCCGCGAACATCAGGGCGTCGCGCGCCTCCTCGTCCGCCGGGTCGTTGACGGCGCGCTCCAGATACTGCCCGCCGAGCCGGATCGCCTGCAGGCTGCCGATGTCCGACCAGGGGTTGGCGCCTTGGTAGGGCGGGCGCGGGTTGGCCGCGTCGGGCTTCGGGCGGGAGCGGTAGGACCGCGCGGTGTGGCTCTCGATGGCGTGGGTCAGCACGTCGAAGCCGGTGGAGGCGATGACGCCCGGCGGCAGGCTGTCGATGGTCGCCGGGTCGACCAGCGCCAGATTCGGGCGCAGGTAGCGGGAGGAGATCCCGGTCTTCACCCGCATCTCCACATGGTCGAAGATGGCGACGCCCGTCGTCTCGCTGCCGGTGCCGCAGGTCGTCGGGCAGGCGATGTGCGGTTTGACCGGGCCGGGCACCGGGCGCCCCTCGCCCAGCGGCTTGTTGACGTAGGCGAGGAAGTCCGCCGGGTGGGTGGCGTAGAGGTTGGCCGCCTTGGCCGTGTCGATCACCGACCCGCCGCCGACCGAGACGTAGCCGTCGAACCGGCCGTCGCGGGCGAAGTCCGCCGCCTCCAGGAAGGACGCGCTGGTCGGCTCCACCGCGCAGCGGTCGTAGACGGCGACGTCCAATCCCGCTTCCTTCAGCGACTCAAGCGCCGCCGCGAAGGGCGTGATACCGGCCACATGGGGGTCGGTGAACAGGGCCACCCGGCGCATGCCCATGGCCTTGGCGTCGTTCCCCGTCTCCGCCAGCATGCCGCGGCCGAACTTCATCGACGCGGCCTCCACCGTGAAGCCGCTGTCACCGTTCGGCAGGATGGGATGGGCGATGGAGTTGGTCAGGCGGTCGGTCATGGGCGTGGTCCTCCCGATCGTTATTTTCTGCGTTCGTTGCCACCATCGGAGCGCGAGAGGGGGGCGGCTGTCAACCCGACCGTTCGCTCAGGCGATTGTTTGCCCGCCCTGCGGCGCGGTGCCCTGGAGGCGCCGGTAGAGATAGCCGACGCCGATCAGGCTCAGCCCCAGCCCGAGGAAGGAGGCGACGCGGTACAGCCCGCCCAGCTCGGCCATGTCGCTGAGGAAGACCTTGGCGACCACCGCCAGGATCAGCGCCATCGCGGCGTGGCGCAGCCAGCCCAGCCGGTACCGCAGGGCGGCCACCAGCATCAGCACCGCCGCCACCAGGAAACCGACGGAGTAGCCGTACCATTCGGCGTCCGGCAGGTCCGGGCCGGAGAGGACCGGTCCCTGGAAGGCGTGGCGGATCTCCAACGCCAGATTGGTGCCGAGCAGAACCAGCGGCAGCAGCGCGACCCACGGGCGCAGGCGGGCCGGCAGCGGCTCCACCCACAGGAACAGCAGCCCGAGCAGGGCCGGAAGCCCATAGGCGAGCAGCAGCGTGTTCGCCACCGGCCACGCGCCCACCGCCTCGTCGCTCCACAGCGGGTTCAGGGCAACGAGGTGCAGCGCCACCGCCTGAAGCGCCGCCAGCCCGGCCAGGATGCGCCGCCCCCACACCGCCACCGGCCGCGTCCGCCAGCGCCGCCCCGTCGCCAGCAGCAGGGCCAGCGCCAGCCAGACCAGCGTGTGCAACGCCACCTCGCGCAGCGTGTCGGGCGGCTCGTCCAGCGTGCCGCGGGTCAGCGCCTGAATGCCAAGCGACAGCAGCAGCGTGACGAAGGCCAGCCCGCCGGCCTCCAGCAACGCGACCACGCCGTCATCGCCCCTGCCATCCGGCGCGGAGCGCAGCCAATGGATGGCCAGGAAGAAGCCCGCCGCCGGCAGGCCATAGCCGTAGACGATCCAGCCAAGACCGTCCTCCCCATACTCTAGCACGGACGGATTCAGCGCCAGCCGGACCAGGACGGCGCCCGCCACCAGCAGGATCACCGCGCGCAGCGAGCGCAGCCCCATCCGCCGCTCCAGCCACGCCAGCACCGGCACCTGCGCGGCCAGCGCCACGGTCAGCCACGCCTCGCGCAGCATCATGACCGCGCCGAGGCTGAGCGCCCCGGCGGCCCCGGCAGCGAAGGCGGCCAGCCCGAGACCGACGCCCGGCTGGTGGCGGTGGCGGGCCAGCGGGCCGGTTCCGGCGACCAGCAGCGCGGCCAGCGCCAGGCTTGCCACCGGCCACAGCGTGTCGGACTGCGGCGGGTCCAGCCGCCAATAGGCGAGCGCCAGAAGCACCACCGGCATCCAGGCCGCCAGCGACGACCACAGCGCCGCCCGCGACGACCGCCACAGAGCGATGAAGCCGCACACCCCGTAGAGCAGGGCGAAGCCGCCCACCGCCCACAGAAACCGTCCGGACTGGAACGGCAGCCCCGCACCCGGCGATGGAACGATGGGATGCCCGTCGGCGGTGACGGCGGGCGGCGGCAGCGGCCAGCGCGGCACCGTCCAGCCGGCGAAGGCGAGCAGAACCGCCAGCGCGCCGATCCAGGCGACGCCGGCGATCCGCTCGATCCGCCGCCCCGCCGCGACACAGAGCAGCCCGAACAGGGCGAGCATCACCAGCGATCCGTCGCGGTGGCCGTCCACGGTGACGAGCATCGCCATCAGCAGCCCGAGCACCGCCACCGCCGCGACGGCCAGACGGTCGGCGCGCGGGCGCCCCGTCCAGCGCAGCATGTCGAACAGGGTAGTGCGCGGCAACGGCTCCGCCGGCCCGGCCAGCAGGGCGGGCATCAGGAACAGCCCGGCGGTCAGCAGCAGGTAGATCCCCACCGGCAGGGCGTCGCCGGGGTTCCAGCCGCCGACGTACCAGACCGGCACCCAGCCCGCCGCCCCGACCAGCGTGCCCAGCCCCAGCCAGCGCCAGCCGCGCCACAGCACCACCGTCATGCCGGCGCCCGACAGGGCCAGCAGATAGGCGAACAGCCCCCAGGCCGATCCCCCGATGGACGAGACCAGCAGCGGCGTCGCGAAGCCGCCGAGCAGCCCCAGCGCCGCGATGTAGGGTCCCTGGAGCAGAGACAGCGCCATCCCCAGCGCCGCCAGCCCGCCGAGCAGCGCGAAGGCCACCGGCGGGGCGAACAGGTCGTAGAGCACATAGCCGCCATAGACGCTGGCGAAGCCGGTGAACAGCCCCGCCGCGGTCAGGGCCGGCGGCACCGGATCGCGGCCACCCGGTTCCGCCCCTCCGCCGCGCTGCCGCAGCCATTCCCCGCCGATCATCAGCGCCGCGGCGGACAGCAGGCCCAGCGCGACGCGCACACCAGGGCCGAGCCAGCCCTGCTCGATCGACATCTTGATGAAGAAGGCCGCCGCCAGAGCGACCGTGGCCCCGCCGAGCCAGATCAGCCAGCGCCCGGCCAGAGCGTCCTCCAGCCGGCTCCACACGGACAGCGGGGGTGGAGAGGGTTCCGGGGGCGGCTGGATCGGCGGCGGCTCCGGCGGAGCCTCCGCCATGACGGCGGTGTCCGCGGCGGGAGCCTCGACCGGCGCGGCCTCGACCGTCACCGGCCCCTGCACCCGCTCCAGCGCCTGCCGCAGCCGGGCGATCTCGCGCTCCTGCGCCGTCAGCCGGCGGTTGAACCGGTGGGCGACGATGGCCCCGATCAGCACCAGAAGAATGACGTCCATGCCCGACCGTCCCGGCTGCGCTTGCGTTCGCGCAACGATAGCGGTCAGGCGCCGGGCTTGTCTCTCTGACCTGTGGAGGCACCCAAACGGCTCATCAGCGTCAGCGCGTCGTCGACCGCGTGGAAGTCGGCGGTGTTGTCGAAGACGCACCAGACCGGCCGCTCCCGCGCCTCGTCGCGGAAGCGCCGGGCCAGCCGGTCCAGCACGTCCAGCGGGTAGGCGCTGCGGTACATCACCGGCGAGCCGTGCAGGCGCCAGTAGCGGAAGCCGTCCCAGCCCGCCGGCTCCGCCGCCGCGGGCACCGGGGCCGGGTCGGCGGCGGCGCGGGCCACGGCGTGGTCGACCAGCAGCCGGTCCGGTTCCGCCGCGAACCAGCTCGGGTGGCGCGGCTCGCAGACGACGAGGCCGGCGAAGCCCTCGCGCAGGGCCGCGAAGAAGGGGCCGGCCACCGCCGCCTCGAAGCGGAGCGTCGGCGGCAATTGCACCAGCAGCGGCCCCAGCCGGTCGCCGAGATGCCCGACCTCGTGCAGGTACTCCGCCAGCGGGACGGCGCAGTCCTTCAGCCGCTGCTCGTGCGTGATGGCGCGCGGCAGCTTGACCGCGAAGCGGAAATCCGGCGGCGCCGAGGCCGCCCAGCGCTCCCAGGTCTCCGGCTTGTGCGGGCGGTAGAAGCGGCTGTTGACCTCCACCATCGGGAAGACGCGGGCGTAGCGCTCCAGATGCGTGCCCTCCGCCGGAAAGGCCGGGGCGGAGGGTTTCGGGATGCTCCAGCCGGCGCAGCCGATGCGGATGGCGTTGATGGTCCCTTCGGCCAAGCCTCTGCTCTCCATGGGCGCGTGGGTTGCCGCCTTAGAACAGCGTCGGCTGCCGCTCGTCCCGCAGCGGAGCGCCACTAGCGTGATCGGCGTCGGCGATCAGGCGGGCCATCTCGCGGCGCGCCTTCTCCGCCTCGTAGCCGCCGCGGTAGCGCCCGATGAAGCCCTTCCGGCAGGCCCGGCTGAAGCGCTGCGACGCGGTTTCCCAGTCGTCGCCGGCGCGCAGCCAGCTCACATAGGTGGTGCCGGTCCGCGGGTCGGTGCGCAGGTAGCGGCCATGCCCCTTCGGACCCCGCACCCACTGGCCGGGATTGAGGCGCAGAGCCCCCCGCGCCAGCAGCAGGGACACCTGCGGGGTGAGTTCGATGGTCGGAAAATACGGCATGGCGAACCCTCTCGGCGGCGCGCCGGGGGGCGGGCCGCGAACGTCTCTTTTCTGGTTTCGGAATGCCCTGGATATGGGGATTTCCGCCCGTTTGTTCAAGTTTTGTTCACGGCCAAGCCCAGGCTGCCTGAACAGTTATTCGGGCCGTGTCCCCTGAACTTGTCCGTTGAGTGAACGGGCCGTCCGTCCTAGGCTCCGGCACAGCTTTTCCCTGTTGGTCACGAGAGCGCATGCGCCCCCTGCTGTCCCTTCCCGTCCGCCTCCTGCTCGCCACCACGATCCTGGCCGGTTGCCAGACGACGGGCGCGCCGCCCGTGTCGGCCACCACCACGTCCGGAACCGCGAAGGCGTCCGCCGCCGCCCCGGCCAGCGTGGCCCCGGCCCAGCCCGCCGTCAGCTTCGCCGACTGGCTGAAGGCCCTGCGCGCCGAGGCGCTCGGCCAGGGCATCCGCGCCCAGACCTTCGACCGCGCCTTCGCCAACGTGAAGCTGTCGGACCGGGTGGTCGAGCTGGATTCCTCCCAGCCGGAGTTCAACCGCCAGCCCTGGCAGTATCTGGACAGCGCGGTCAACGACCGCCGCGTCCAGGCCGGACGCCAGCGCATCCAGGACAACGGCGCGCTGCTGCGCCGCATCAGCCAGCGCTCCGGCGTCCCGGCGGAGATCCTGGTGGCCTTCTGGGGCGTGGAGACCGATTTCGGCAATTTCACCGGCGGCTTCTCCGTCGTCGACGCGCTGACCACTCTGGCCTATGAGGGCCGCCGCGCCAACTATTTCCGGACGGAGCTGCTGGCCGCCCTGCGCATCCTCGACAGCGGCGACATCCCGCCGGAGAAGATGAGCGGCTCCTGGGCCGGCGCCATGGGCCAGACCCAGTTCATGCCGACCATCTTCCTGAAGCACGCCACCGACGAGGACGGCGACGGGCGGCGCGACATCTGGGGCAGCCTGCCCGACGTCTTCGCCTCCACCGCCAAGTTCGTGCAGGCCAACGGCTGGCGCACCGGGGAGCGCTGGGGCGAGGAGGTCACCCTGCCCGCCGGTTTCCCCTACGAGCAGGCCGAATACAACATCGCCAAGCCGGTGTCCGAATGGCGCCGCCTCGGCGTGCGGCCGGTCACCGGCGGCGAGCTGAGCGGCGGCGAGGAGGAGCGGGCCGCCGTCCTGATGCTCGCCGGGGCGCAGGGTCCGGCCTTCCTGGTCCGGGAAAATTTCCGGGCGATCATGAAGTACAACCCCTCGACCAGCTACGCGCTGGCGGTGGCGCTGCTGTCCGATCGTCTCGCCGGCCGCTCCGGCGTGCAGGGAAGCTGGCCGCGCCACGAACCGGCGCTGAGCCGCGACGAGCGGATCGAGCTTCAGGAGCGGCTGGCCTCGCTGGGCATGGAGCCGGGGACGGCGGACGGCATCGTCGGCGCCAACACCCGCAACGCCGTGCGCCGCTTCCAGCAGTCGATCGGCGCCGTGCCGGACGGCTTCGCCACCAAGACCCTGCTGGAACGGCTGCGCCAATCCGCCGCTCCCGTCCCGGCGGCGGGCTGACAGGCCGCGATGCTGGCGGCGGCGAAGGGCTGGGCGCGGCGGATCAAGCGTGACGTGATCGCGCTCTATCTGGCGGCGCGCGACCCGCGGACGCCGTGGTACGCCCGTGTGGCCGCCGCCGCGGTGGCGGCCTACGCGCTCAGCCCCATCGACCTGATCCCCGACTTCGTGCCGGTCCTGGGCTATCTGGACGACCTGCTGATCGTGCCGCTCGGCATCCTGCTGGTCATCCGTCTGATCCCGGCGGCGGTGCTGGAGGAACACCGCGCCACCGCCGCCCGGCTGGCCGCCCGGCCGGTCAGCTACGCCGCCGCCGCGCTGATGGTCGGGGTCTGGCTGGTCGCCGCCGTCGCCCTGTTCTGGTGGCTCGAACCCTACATCGCGGGTTGGCTGGGGTAGACGCACGGAGACTTGGCCCTCAGTCGCCCAGCAGATGCAGCGCCAGGGTCCGCTCGTGGGGCCGGCGGCGGTGCTCGAACAGGTAGATCCCCTGCCAGGTGCCCAGCGCCATCCGCCCCTCCAGCACGGGGATGGAGAGTTGCACCGTGGTCAGCGCGCTGCGGATGTGGGCCGGCATGTCGTCAGGCCCTTCCAGGATGTGGTCGTAAAGCGTCGGGTCTTCCGGCACCAGCCGCTTGAAGAAGCGCTCCAGGTCGCCGCGCACGCTCGGGTCGGCGTTCTCCTGAATCACCAGCGAGGCCGAGGTGTGCCGGCAGAAGACGGTCAGCAGACCGGTCTCCATGCCCTGGACGGCGACCCAGCGGGCCACCGGCTCGGTCACCTCGACCAGACCCTGGCCGCGGGTTTGGGTGGTCAGCGTTGTGACGGCCTGCCGCATGTTTGTCGCCCTCCGTGCTCGATTGCGCGTCTTGGAAGCGGGTCATCCATACACCAAATCGCTTGGCATTCCCGACCAACAACAGGTGATCCATGGAACTGAACGGCCAGTACCGGATTCCGGCGGCGCGCGAGCGGGTCTTCACCGCGCTCTGCGATCCCGCCGTGCTGCAACGCTGCATCCCGGTGCTGGAGGAGATGGACCGGCTGTCGCCCACCGAATACACCGCGCGCGTGCGCGCCACGGTCGGGCCGCTGAACGCGCGCTTCGCCGGCAACGTCCGGGTGGCGCCGGAGGACGCGCCGCGCTTCTACATCCTCTACGCCGAGGGCAAAGGCGGCCTCGCCGGAGCGGTCAAGGGCGAGGCCCGCATCACGCTGGAGGAGGTGGACGGCCACACCCACCTGTCCTTCACCCTCGCGGCGGCGCTGGGCGGGGCCGTCGGGCGGCTGGCGGTCAAGCTGGTCAAGGCCAAGGCCGACCGCGTCATCGACGGCTTTTTCGAGCGCTTCACGGCCGAGGTCCTGAACGGCTGAGGCGGATGCCGGGCAGGCTTCGACAACGCATCTGCAAAAAACCACTTCGCAGTTGCGGGAATTTGATCCACCATCATGGTCATGACCGAACAACCCCCCGATGCGGGAGTTCGCCGACCATGATTGCCGACATCGCCGACCCCGCGGTCTTCTCGCTCCACCCGCCCGCCGACGCCCTGGATGGCGTCCCGGATGGCCCGGCCCTCGACCGGCTGCTGTTCAGCCGCATCGTCGGGCTGGCCGCGCAGCATCCCGGCGGTGTCACCGCCTCCCTGGGGCTGGCGCGCGAGGCGCTGGCCGAGCTGATCCGGCGGCACGCGGTGGGCTTCGTCCATCTTCTCCCTACCCTTCCCGACTATAGCGGTGTGGACGCCATCGAGGAGGAGGACCTGCGGGCCTTCCTGCTCAACCACCGCGCCGCCGGGATGGTCGAGGAGGAGTGGTTGGCCGCCATCGTCGCCCGCCGCACGCTGGGGCCGAACCATCTCTGGCAGGACATGGGCTTTGCCAACCGGCGGGAGCTGAACGCCATGTTCCGCCGCCATTTCCCGTCGCTGGTCGCGCTGAACAGCGGCGACATGAAGTGGAAGAAGTTCTTCTACCGCCAGCTCTGCGAGCGCGAGGGGCTGATGCTCTGCAAATCCCCCAACTGCGAGGTGTGCGACGACTTCAGCGCCTGCTTCAGCGCGGAGGACGGTGACCCACTGAGCGCCCTGGCCCGCGTGGCCCGCGGCGAGGGGGCCTGAAGACGCTGCCCGGACAAAGATGCGCCGGAAGTGAAGAAAGCCGCTTGACCGGAGCGCCGCTACCCGTTAGATAACGCCACCCGCCGGACAGAAGGCCAAGCAAGGCCCGATGAACGGCAGGTCTCCGATGGTCGCGTCAAGCATCAGCGGAAGGGTGGCCGAGTGGTTAAAGGCAGCAGACTGTAAATCTGCCCGCGTAAGCGTACGCTGGTTCAAATCCAGCCCCTTCCACCATCTGACGCGGCCGGTTCATGACAGGGTCATGACCGGCCGTTTCCTTTTCCAGACAGCGTTGAACTTTTGCCCCATCAGCGCGGCTGGGCTCCCAGATCCTCGAAGGTCAGGCCTTTCTCGGTGCGGGTGAAGCGGCCCTTGCCGTTCACCGTCAGCGCCGTCGCGCCCGGCTGCGGCGCGAAGGTCGCCGCGTAATAGCAGTCATACTGCTTGTCGTCCGGCTTCGGGACGCCGTTCCGGTATTTGGTGTCGACGCAGCCCTGCTTGCGAAAGCCCTCGAAGCCGCGGAAGCCGCCCTGCCCCTGGCCGTCCAGCGCCCGCTTGGTGTGGGTTTCCACCAGCTTGCGCATGTCGGATTCACCCGGCTCCCCCGAACAGGCGGCCAGCGGCAGCGCCGCCAGACCGCACAGCACCACACGCCGCACCACCTCCCCCATTCTCGTCCTCACTTGCCGGCCAGCAGGCGGTCCACCCGCTCCTTCAGGGCGCCGAAGGACGGCGGCTTCACGACGAAGCCGTTGACGCCCAGGGACATGGCCTTCTTCACGATTTCGGATTCCGTGTGGTTGGTCAGGAAGACCACCGGCGTGCGGCGGTTCCGCACCTCCGCGCTGGCCCGCAGCTCGGCCAGGAACTGGAGGCCGGACACCGGCTTCATGTCGATGTCGCAGACGATCACGTCCGGGGTGGCGCGGATGCACTCCCGCATGCCGGTCTCCCCATTGTCGGCCTCGGCGATCGAGCGGAAGCCGATCTGCGAGAGGATCTGCATGATGGTCCGGCGCACGAAGGGCTGATCTTCGATGACCAGAATGCTGTACTGCCCGTAATCGACCGGCTTCCTGTCCATCGCGGCACCCTCCTTCGCCCGAGCCCGGGAACTGGCCAGGGAGCTGGTCAAAGAACTGGCCAAGAACCGGTGGACCCAGCCCATGGTCGTACAGCCGAACACTGATAATGCGACTCCGCTGAACGAGCAACCAAAGGACGGTTACAACTTTTAAAGAATGGCGGATTTCCGGCGGCATGGAACGGCAAAGGGCCGCGCGAAACCGCACGGCCCTTGGTTATCCGCATGAATCGAAGCCAACTCCAGCGATCGCCCGGCCCTACCGCCGGCTGGGCCCCTGCAACCCCAGGAGGGAGGAAATGACGCCGGCGACGAACCGGCGCTCCGGGTGCAGTTCATGCACCGCCACCGCGCGCCCGGCAAAGGACAGGGCCGCCTTCGCCATCCCCGCCGGGTCCGGACAGGCCTCGCCGTCGATGCGGAAGCGCGTGACGGTCTTGGTCAGTTCGTGCATCGCCGTCAACGGCGGGATGCACATCAGGAAACGGGCGCTGGCGACCGGCGTGAAGCCGCAGCGCTCGAACATGGTCTGAACGGTCACCGGGACACCGTCCGGCCCTTCGGTCCCGACCTGATAGCGGAGCAGGCGCTGCGCCCGCTCCTCCACCGCCTCGGACCAGCCGGCGGTGGCCGTAATCATAGGGTTGATCAAACCTGCCTCCAAATGCACCAGCCACGGGCCGCGCAGGCGCCAGGGACGTTAGATTGTTCGCCAAGCGAACAAGGTCAAGGAACATCCCATATGATGGAAACCTGCATCCGTTCGCTTACAAAGCAATCGGCGTGCCAGCGCAGGGTGGCGACGACGCAGGGCCGCCCCTTCCCCTTGCCGGGTTCCCGCATCGCTTTGAAACTCCACCTGAATAGCCTATGGCGTCGTTACCGGCGCCGGAGCGGCGCCACAGGATTCAACAGCGCGGCGACCGTCCCGGTGCCGCCGGCTGGGCTCCCCGCGCAACCAGGGCATGTCGTGTATGCGACAATCTGCCGCCCTTTTGGGCACAGCGTGTCGCTGCTCCGCAACCGACAGCCTTGAAGCGATGATCGGGACCCTTGCACGCGCGCGAATCGTTATGCCCACGAAAACAATTCCTGTTCTGCGCTGTTGTGACCTGAAGCATGCGGATTCAATAGCCGGAAGTTGTTGTGCGGCGGTGAGCGGGGGCCATCGTGGAGACATATATGCCGAAACATGCGGACTCGGATGAACCGGACAGGGGTGGATCAACCACCGGCAAGGCGTTGCGGGACAGCCTGGAAGCTCTGAACCGCAACCTTGCCGAAGGGGTCCGGACCGCGGACCGTCTCCAGCGCGACGCCAGCCGCTTGGTCGAGGAAAGCGCGCGTCTGGCTGCCGAACTGGTCGAGCAGCGCCGCGAGATGGGGCGGCTCCGCGACCGGCTTCACCGCTCCGAGGACCGCCGCGCCGTTCGGGAGGAGGAACTGCGCCGTGCCCATGAGACGGCGGAGCGCGCCAACCGGGCCAAGGCGCGCTTCCTGACCGCCGCCAGCCACGACCTGCGCCAGCCGATCCAGGCGGCGGCGCTCTATGCCCACATCCTGCGTGGCGCCGTCGGTTCCAACCCCTCGGCCAGAGAGGCGGCGGATCTGCTCCAGGCCTCCATCGACAGCCTGAGCGGTATGCTGAGCGGCCTTCTGGACCTCGCCCGGCTGGAGGCCGGCGCGGTGGACGTCGTCGTCACGGAATTCCGCCCCGACGCGCTGATGCACCGTCTGGCCCAGGAATTCCGGGAGAGCGCAAGGACCGAGGGGACAAGCCTGCACGTCCACCCCTGCGGCGTGGCGGTGCGGACCGACCCGCGGCTGCTGGAACGGATACTGACCCATCTGCTGTCCAACGCCATCCGTCACGGCGGGGGAAACGGGCGGCGTGTTCTTCTGGGCTGCCGACGTCGCCCCGATGCGCTGGAATTTCAGGTGTGGGACGACGGACGGGGCATTCCCCCCGACGCCCGGGCCGCCATCTTCGAAGAATTCCACCAGCTCGACAACCCGGAGCGCAGCGCGGCCAAGGGTTTCGGCCTCGGCCTGCCGCTGGTGGCCCGCATGGCGCGGCTGCTCGGCCTGACGCTGGACCTGCGGTCGCAGGTCGGGCGGGGTACGGTCTTCATGGTGACCGTTCCGCGCGCCGTCCTCCCCTCCAAACCCGACCGACGCCTGACCGCTGCCGCCCGCGCCATGGCCGTCGCCGCCACCAGCGCGGCGGCGACGGCATCACCAACGGATCGGATGAAGGGCCGGCGGGTGCTGCTGGTGGAGGACGACGAGCGGGTGCGCCATGCCATGACCATGCTGCTGAAACGCTGGGGCGTCCAGGTGACGGCCGTCGGCTCGGCGGAGGAGTTGGCTGACCGCCTGCCCCGGATGCGCCACCGCCCCCATGTGGTGCTGGCCGACCATCGCCTGCCCGGCGGCCAGACCGGCCGCACGGTGGCCGAGCTCGTGCGGAGCCGCTGGGATGTTCCGGTGGTCATCATCACCGGCGACACGGCGCCGGAACGGCTGCGCGAGGCGCGCTCCATCGGTTGCCGCCTGCTGCACAAGCCGGTGGAACCCGGCGACCTCGCCGCCACGCTGGACGACGTCATGGACCCGTGACCGGCGGGAGCTGCGGGTGCGGACCCGCAGCTCCCGCCGGTAACCATAGGACCGACGCGGAAATAGACGACCCTTGGGACGTGTCCATTCATTAAGAGGATTTCCCAAACCCTCTCAGTAAATGCTGCAAACGGCTTGGTGCCTCCGTACGCAGAAGGGCGGAAATCCGACCGTGGGAGATTGGCCGCCTGCCCTGTCACCGACGGACCTCGGCGAAATGCGATCAGCAGCAAACAGGGCGCGGTGCTTGCTGCCACAATTTTCCACTGCGCTACTTTTGCTAGTGCTTTGTTCATCAACACATAGAATAGTACGATAAAATTGCGAAGACCTCATGAACGAACCTCTGATAAGACAATAATTAATAACATATTAATACGCCATACATTGCAACATGCTGCAATTTGAAACACTGAAACAGTCTTGAATCCTTAATCTTGACCAAAAACGCGCTGTGTCAAATGCTGTTTTCATGCTTTGACCGTATTGACCAGGGCATCCATTTGTGGGCATGTGAAATCAAACGGGGTACTCATTTCTTTCAGAAAATGGGCGTTCCCGATTGCATCCCATTCAGGAAACGCCCGCCATGACCGAAGTGTCCGCCGTCGCCTCCACATCGCGCATCACCACCTCTGGTCGCTTCCCCCGCCCGGCAACCGAAATTGCCGTCATCGATACCGCTCTTGTTGGCTGGCGGGATCTTCAGGCGGGTCTTCCCGCCGGTATGGAAGCGGTTCTGATCGGCGAGGGCCGCGACGGCGTGGCGGTGACGGCGCAGGCCCTGGCCGGGCGTTACGGCATCCGGGCTCTCCATGTGCTGTGCCATGGCTTCGAAGGCGGGTTGCAACTCGGCACGGCACGGCTCGACCAGGCGGCGCTGGCGGAGCGCAAGGCGGAACTGACGGCCATTGGCGCCTGCCTTGCCGATGATGGCGACATCCTGCTGTACGGCTGCAACGTGGCGAGCGGTCACGGCGAGGCGTTCCTCGACGCGCTGGCCAACCTCACCGGAGCGAGCATGGCGGCGTCGCGGACTCCGACGGGCGCCGCGGAGCTGGGTGGCGATTGGGATCTCGCCTGGACGCGGGGCGTCGTGCGGACCGAGACGCTGTGGATCGAGAGCTACATGGGCGTGCTGATGGCGGCCCCCGAATCCGTGGACACCGTCGCCTATGTCGGCGAGTCCACCATCACCGTGACCTTCGACGGCAACCTCGACAGCGCCAGCCAGCCCGCCCTGTCCACCTTCGATGCGATTTCGCCCGGCGACATGTCCTGGGGCACCGGCGCCGTCCTGATCAACGGGGCGAAGGTCAACGTGACCGCCGCCGTTGTTTCCGGCAAGACCGTGACGCTGACCGTCAGCGGCACTCTCACGGCCGGCGACTACATCGAATTCCGCTACGTCGATCCGGCGGGCGACAACAGCAGCGGAGTGATTCAGGCCACCAACGGCCTCGACGTCGCTTCGGTGTACATTGTAACCACGGTCATGGGACCGCGTCCTGCGGTGCCCCCGGTCCTGCAGAACGCGACGGTGAACGGCGCGTCGCTGGTGCTGACCTATGATATGGCGCTCGACTCCGCCAACCCGCCGACGGCGGGCGCTTTCACCGTCATGGCCGGCGGCTCGCCGGCCACCGTCAGCAATGTCGTGGTGGACGGTGCGAACAAGACCGTTACCCTGACGCTGGCTCAGGCTGTTTCCCCCACCGATGCCGTGACGGTCGCCTACACCGATCCGACGTCGGGCAACGACGCCAACGCCGTCCAGGGCACCACGGGCGTCGACGCCGCGACCTTCGCCGCGCAGTCGGTCACCAACAACACGCTCGACCCGAACGGCACCCCGCCGACGTTGACGCTGACGCCGGTCGACAGCTACGCCCAGCTCGTGATGGGCAACCCGACCTTCGACCTGTTCAATGCCGTCGGCGCCTCGACGGTGGACAGCGGGCAGACCTTCACCGGCATGGTGCTGACCGTCCACTATGTTGCGGGCACCGGCAGCAACGAGTTCCTGACCATTGCCGGAACCGACATCGCGCTGAGCAACGGAAACTCGGGCAGCTTCACCGGCGGCAACTACGCGGTGACACTGGTGAACGGCGTCGCAACGGTGGCGATCAGCGGCATGGCGCTGAGCAACAGCGCGATGGGCACGCTGATCGACGGCATCGCCTACAAGACGACGACATCCACGCCTTCCAGCCTCAGCCAGACCAATTTCGGTTTCAGCGAAACACGCCCGATCGTCCTGCGCTCCATCACCGACAGCGGTGCCGCGAACAACACGACCGAGGTCAACAAGCTCGCCACCGCATCGTTCGGGATGCAGCCGGGCAACCTCTCGCCGATCACCATCACGCCGGACAACCCGACCGCCACCTTCACCGTCGGCACCCCGACCCGGCTTTCCTTTACGGTAAACATCAGCACGGCGCTGACCCTGGTGGGAAGCACCCTCCACTTCGATGTGGCTGCCCCCAGCGGCTGGACGATCGCGAATCTCCAACTCGACGGGTTCGCGAACAACACCCTGACCGGCATCATCATGCTCGGGACCCAAACGCTGACCTTCGACGTGACGGCCTCCGGCGCGGACACGTCCGGCCACTTCCCCATCAGCATCTTCACCTCCACCAGCGGCCTGACTCCGTTCGCGTCGATTTCGGCCGGCTCCGTCATGGTGACGGTCGCCCCGCCGGCTCCGATGCTGCAAAGCGCGTCGGTGGATGGCACGACGCTGGTCCTCACCTATGACAGCGCGCTGGACGCGGCCAACCCGCCGGCGGCCGGCGCCTTCGAGGTCAAGGTCGGCGGCACCACGGTCACGGTCAGCAACGTCGCCGTGAACAGCGCCGACAAGACGGTCACGCTGACGCTCGCCCAGGCGGTCTCGGACAGGGACACGGTCACGGTCGCCTACACCGATCCCACCACGGGCAACGACGCCAACGCCGTCCAGTCCCCCACCGGCACCGACGCCGCCAGCTTCACCGCCCAGCCGGTCACCAACACCACGCCGGACACCACCCCGCCGACGCTGACCTCGGCGGTGCTGAGCGGCACGACCCTGACCCTGACCTATTCGGAACTGCTGAACGGAGCCCAGGCTCCGACCGGGGCCTTCACGGTGATGGTGGGCGGCGTAGCGCGGACGGTCACCGCGGTCGCCTCCAGCGGCAAGACGGTCACCCTGACGCTCGACGCCGGCGTGACCTCCGTCCATCAGACCGTCACGGTCGACTACACCCCGCCGGGCTCCGGCACAAAGACCACGGACGCCGCGGGCAACGCCGCGGGCGCGCTGACCGGTCATGGGGTGACGGTGCCGAAGGACCCCAACTTCGTCCTGGAGGGCACCAATCCCTTCGGCCTCAACACCACTGGCCCCTGGTCGATCCCGACCTTCGCCGACATCGACGGCGACGGCGACATCGACGCGCTCATCGGCATGGGCGACGGCACCATCCTGTTCTACCGGAACGATGGATCGGCGACGGCGCCCGGCTTCACCCTGGCGGGCACCAACCCCTTCGGGTTGAGCCAGCTCGATATGAACGCCTCCCCGATCTTCGTGGACATCGACGGGAACGGCACGCTCGACGCGCTGATCGGCGACTTCAACGGCAACACGGTGGTCTACCGGAACGTCGGGACCGCGACGGCGCCCAGCTTCACCCTGGTCGGCACCAACCCCTTCGGACTGGGCAGTGTCGGAACGGCCACCACCCCCTCCTTCGTGGACATCGACGGCGACGGCGATCTCGACGCGCTGATCGGCAACTACGACGGCAACACAGTGTTCTTCCGGAACATCGGCACGGCGACGGCTCCCAGCTTCGCCCTGGAGAGCACCAATCCCTTCGGGCTGGGTGACGCCGGCAGCTACGCCCAGCCGACTTTCGTGGACGTCGACGGCGACGGCGACCTCGACGCGCTGATCGGCAATTTTGCCGGCGACATGCTGTTCTACCGGAACGTGGGATCGGCGACGGCGCCCAGCTTCACGCTGGAGGGCACCAATCCCTTCGGGCTGGAGAATGTCACCTTCAAGTCCGTCCCGAGCATCGTGGACATCGACGGGGACGGCGATCTCGACGTGCTGGCGGGCGGCGACAGCATCGGCAACAAAATCATCCTGTTCCGCAACCTGCCGCAGCCGCCGACCAACCTCGCGTTGACCGCGGGCACCAACAGCGGTTCCACGACGGACACGCTGACCAACGCCACGGCCCCGGCGATCACCGGCCAAGCCAAGGCGCTGTCCACGGTGGTGCTGTACGAGGGCGCGACGGCGCTGGGAACGGTGACGGCCGACGCCAACGGCCTGTGGACCATCACAACGGCCTCGCTGAGCGACGGCGCTCATTCCCTGACCGCCGTGTCGACCGACGTCACCGGCTCGTCGCCGGCCTCCAGCACGCTGACGGTGACCATCGACAGCGGGGCGCCCAACGCTCCGGCGGTGACCAGCGCGGCGCTGAGCAACAGCGCCACCCCGACCCTCAGCGGCACGGCTGAAGCCGGGGCGACGGTGACGGTCACGGTGGGCGGCGCCACCTACACCACCACGGCGACCAACGGCAACTGGTCGATCAACCTCGCCACCGCGACGCCGACTGCCGGCTCCCTGAGCCTGAACGCCAACGGCGCCAACCCCGTTACGGCCACGGCCACCGACGCGGCGGGCAACACGTCGTCCGCCGGCACCCAGACGCTGACCATCGACACCACCGCGCCCAACGCTCCGGCGGTGACCAGCGCAACCCTGAGCAACAACGCCACCCCGATCCTCACCGGCACGGCGGAAGCCGGCAGCACGGTGACCGTCACCGTCGGTGGGGCGACCTACACCACCACGGCGACCAACGGGACCTGGAGCGTCAACCTCGCCACGGCGACGCCGACCGCCGGCTCCCTGACCCTGAACGCCAACGGCAGCAACGCCGTCTCGGCCACCGCCACCGATGCCGCGGGCAATGTCTCGGCCCCCGGCACGCAAGCGCTGACCATCGACACCACCGCGCCAACCGCCCCGACCGTCACGACGGCGCTGAGCAACAACGCCACCCCGATCCTCACCGGTTCGGCGGAAGCGGGCAGCACCGTCGCCGTCACCGTCGGTGGGGCGACCTACACCACCACGGCGACCAACGGGACCTGGAGCGTCAACCTCGCCACCGCGACACCGACCGCCGGCTCGCTGAGCCTCGATGCCAACGGCGCCAACGCCGTCTCGGCCACCGCCACCGATGCCGCGGGCAACGTCTCCACGCCGGGCACCCAGTCGCTGACCATCGACACCACCGCGCCAACCGCCCCGACCGTCACGACGGCGCTGAGCAACAACGCCACCCCGATCCTCACCGGTTCGGCGGAAGCGGGCAGCACCGTCGCCGTCACCGTTGGTGGGGCGACCTACACCACCACGGCGACCAACGGGACCTGGAGCGTCAACCTCGCCACCGCGACACCGACCGCCGGCTCGCTGAGCCTCGATGCCAACGGCGCCAACCCCGTCACGGCGACGGCGACCGATGCGGCCGGCAACGTCTCCACGCCGGGCACGCAGTCGCTGACCATCGACACCACCGCGCCCAACGCTCCGGCGGTGACCAGCGCGGCGCTGACCAAGAACGCCACCCCGACCGTTGCGGGCACAGCGGAGGCCGGCAGCACGGTGACCGTCACGGTGGGTGGGGCGACCTACACCACCACGGCGACCAATGGAAACTGGTCCATCAACCTCGCAACGGCGACGCCGACCGCCGGCCCCCTGATCCTGAACGCCAACGGCGCCAACCCGGTGTCGGCCACCGCCACCGACGCGGCGGGCAACACCTCGGCTCCCGGTACGCAAACGCTGACCATCGACACCACCGCTCCGACCGCTCCGACCGTCGCCACGGCGCTGACCAACAGCACGACGCCCACCCTCACCGGCACGGCGGAAACCGGCAGCACCGTCACCGTCACGGTGGGCGGCGCCACCTACACCACGACGGCGACCAACGGGGCCTGGAGCCTCAACCTCGCCACGGCGACGCCGACCGCCGGCTCGCTCAGCCTCGACGCCAACGGCGCCAACCCGGTCTCCGCAACGGCCACCGACGCCGCGGGTAACACCTCCTCGGCCGGCACGCAGTCGCTGACCATCGACACCACACTGCCCAACGCTCCGGCGGTGACCAGTGCGGCATTGAGCAACAGCACCACGCCAACCCTCACCGGTACGGCGGAAGTGGGCAGCACCGTCACCGTCACGGTGGGCGGCGCCACCTACACCACCACGGCGACCAACGGCAGCTGGTCCATCAACCTCGCCACCGCGACGCCGACCTCCGGCTCGCTCAGCCTCAACGCCAACGGCGCCAACCCGGTCTCCGCCACGGCAACCGACGCGGCGGGCAACGTCTCGGCCCCCGGCACGCAAGCGCTGACCATCGACACCACGGCGCCGAGCGCGCCCTCGGTGACCAGCGCGGCGCTGACCAACAGCACGACGCCGACCGTCGCCGGCACGGCGGAGGCCGGCAGCACGGTGACCGTCACGGTGGGTGGCGCCACCTACACCACCACCGCCACGAACGGCGGCGCCTGGACCCTCAACCTCGCCACGGCCACACCGGTCACCGGCACGCTCAGCCTCAACGCCAACGGCGCCAACCCGGTCTCGGCCACCGCCACGGATGCCGCTGGCAACATCTCGGCGCCGGGCACGCAGTCGCTGACCGTCGACACCACCGCGCCCACCGCGCCGGCGGTGACCAGCCCCGCGCTGAGCAACAGCACGACGCCGACCCTCACCGGCTCGGCCGAGGCCGGCAGCACCGTCACCGTCACCATCGGTGGGGCGACCTACACCACCACCGCGACCAACGGGACTTGGAGCCTCAACCTCGCCACCGCCACTCCGGTGACCGGCATGCTCAGCCTCAACCCGAACGGCGCCAACCCGGTCTCGGCCACGGCGACCGACGCCGCGGGCAACACCTCCTCGGCCGGCAGCCAGTCGCTGACCATCGACACCACGCTGCCCGATGCCCCGACCGTCGCCACGGCGCTGAGCAACAGCACGACGCCAACCCTCACCGGCACGGCGGAAGTGGGCAGCACGGTGACCGTCACGGTGGGTGGAGCGACCTACACCACCACCGCCACGAACGGCGGAAACTGGTCCATCAACCTCGCCACGGCGACGCCGACCGCCGGGTCGCTGACCCTGAACGCCAACGGCACGAACGCCGTCTCGGCCACCGCCACCGATGCCTCGGGCAACGTCTCGGCACCGGGCACCCAGTCGTTGGTCATCGACACCACGCTGCCCGACGCCCCGACCGTTGCCACGGCGCTGACCAACAGCACGACGCCCACCCTCACCGGCACGGCCGAGGCCGGCAGCACCGTCACCGTCACCGTCGGTGGGGCGACCTACACCACCACCGCCACGAACGGCGGCGCCTGGAGCCTCAACCTCGCCACCGCCACTCCGGTCTCCGGCACGCTCAGCCTCAACCCGAACGGCGCCAACCCGGTCTCGGCCACCGCCACGGATGCCGCCGGCAACATCTCGGCGCCGGGCACGCAGTCCCTGACCGTCGACACCACCCCGCCGACGGCCAGCGTGCTGTTCGAGGACGACAGCATCGATGCCATCGAGCAGTCCAGCGCCGCCTTCACCATCAGCGGCGGCGAGGCCGGGACCAGCTTCACCTGGACGATCACCTCGGCCGGCGGCGGCCAGGTCACCGGCGGCGGCGTGATGAGCGGCCCGACCATGCGGGTGACCGGGCTGGACCTCTCCGCCCTGGGCGACGGCACGCTCACCCTGACCCTCGGCCTGACCGACCCGGCGGGCAACGCCGCGCCGCCCTTCACCGCGACGACGCAGAAGCTCACCGCCACCGTGGAGAAGCCCGCCCCGGTCGCCCCGCCGCCGACGGCCACCGTGGACGGCGCCACCGTCAACGGCTCGATCACCACCGGCGGCGACGGCAAGCGCGTCACCACCGTGACCATCGCGGCCAGCAACAGCAACCGCGTCGAGGACACCAGCACCGCCAACGCCGACCTCGCCGACGTGCCGGTGGTGCGCGAGCAGGTGGTCGACCGCCAGACCGGTGCGGTGTCCACCGTCACCACCCTGACGGTCAGCGTCTCCACCGGCGTGGCCGTCACCACCTCGGGCAGCGCCGAGCGGCAGACCGCCGCGGAGGCGCAGAGCGGGCTGACCGGCCTGATCGCCGCCATCGAGGCGCGCACCGACGCCGGCACCGCCTCGCGCGGCAACCTGACCGGCGGCGGCGACGGCTTCCTCTCGGTGCTCTCCGCCCAGGCCCAGCTCCTGGTGCGCGCCATCGACTTCAGCACGCCGGGGGTGGCCGCCGGCCAGGCGGTGCAGACCAGGGTGACCGGCAACACGCTGGGCGGCACCGGCGTCGCCAGCACGGCGCCGACCGCGGTGGTGCTCGACACCACGGCGGCGGCGGGTCCGGTGACCATCCAGCTCGACAACGTCGAGTTCGCGGCGGTGGTCGGCAACGCCACGCTGGTCGGCGGCGACGGCGAGCAGATCGTCTACGGCGACGACCACGAGCAGTACATGTACCTGGGGGCCGGCGACGACCTCCTGCACGGCGGCGGCGGCAACGACACGATCGCCAGCGCCGGCGGCAACGACACGCTGTACGGCGACGACGGCGACGACGTGGTGATGGGCGGCGAGGGCGACGACTGGCTGTTCGGCGGCGAGGGCAACGACCTGATCGGCGGCGGGGTCGGCAACGACGCGCTGTTCGGCGGGACGGGCCAGGACATCCTGTTCGGCGAGGCGGGCGACGACACGCTGACCGGCGAGGAGGGCGACGACACGCTGTCCGGCGGGGCGGGCAACGACCTGCTGTTCGGTGGGGCGGGCGACGACTTCCTGATCGGCGACGACGGCGACGACACGCTCAGCGGCGGGGCGGGCAACGACGTGGCGCTGGGCGGGGCGGGGCGCGACCTGATCGGGCTCGGCGCGGGCGACGACCTGGCCAGCGGCGGCGAGGGCGACGACACGCTGTTCGGCGAGGAGGGCAACGACACGCTGTTCGGCGGGGCTGGCAACGACCTGCTGAACGGCGGGGCTGGCAACGACGTGCTGTTCGCCGACGGCGGCGCGGACACGCTGTGGGGCGGCGCCGGTGCGGACGTCTTCGCCTTCGGGCGCAGCTCGGGCGGGTCGGTGGTGATGGACTTCGAGGTGGGGGTCGACCGCTTGGCCTTCTACGAGGCCGGCATTGACCTCGGCGCGGTGATCCGCTCGGCGCGGGTGGAGGGCGGCAACACCACGCTCGACGTCGGCGGGGGCAACCGCATCACCATCCTCGGACAGACCGGAAACGTCGCCGGCTGGTTCGGCTGAGGCGGCGGGACCGGAGCGCATTCCAGAAAAAGAAGGCGGGTACCGGGGCCTTGGGGCTCCGCCACCCGCCGTTTCCGTTTCCAGGCGGCCGTGGGTTGGGATGCGAGCCGCAAGCTGTGGGAGCGGTCTCCGGAAACGCAGGGCCGTTCAAGCGCGGAGATTGGCACAACCCTGGTGAGAACTTGTTGAGACGCGCCTCGCAGGTTATCCTGCAATTCCGCGCAGCCATCGCTCCACCACTCTCGCTCGCCGGACCCCCTCCTTCGTGCCGAGGCGAGTCCGCCCACTCTCAGCATCCGTTCAAGGACGTCTCCCAAAGTGGACATTCCTCGAATATTCACCATCAGTGAAAGCGCCCACCGCATTCACAACCCGATCACACCGGAAAATCTCGCCACGCTCGGCGCGGCGCTGCGGTTGGAGTCCGGAGCCCGGGTGCTCGACCTCGGCAGCGGTTCGGGGGAGATGCTGTGCAGTTGGGCACGCGATCACGGCATCACCGGCACCGGCATCGACATGAGCCGGTTGTTCACCGAGCACGCGAAGCTCCGTGCCGTCGAACTCGGGGTCGCCGATCGTGTCACATTCATCCATGGCGATGCCGCCGGATACGTTTCCGACGAGAAGGTCGATGTGGCCGCCTGTGTCGGCGCCACCTGGATCGCCGGTGGTGTCGTCGGCACGGTCGAGCTTTTGGCCCAAAGCCTGCGCGCCGGAGGGATCATCCTCATCGGCGAGCCCTATTGGCGGCAGCTCCCGCCGACGGAAGAGATTGCCAAGGGGTGCCTCGCCAACGCCATCGCCGACTTCCTCACGCTCCCTGAGCTTCTCGCGTCCTTCGACCGCCTTGGCTGCGACGTCGTCGAGATGGTTCTGGCCGACCAGGACGGCTGGGACCGCTACGAGGCCGCCAAATGGCTGACCATGCGCCGCTGGCTGGACGCCAATCCCGGCGATGACTTCGCGAAGGACGTTCGAGCCAAGCTGACCTCGGAACCTGTGCGCTACGCCACCCACACGCGGGACCATCTGGGTTGGGGCGTGTTCGCGCTGATGCCGCGGCAACGCCTCGACTTACCCCTGACGTGACGCCCTCGTCGACGCGCCGTTCCGCGCCCGCAAATGGTCGATGAGGGCGCGCAGCCGCGGCGGCACAGTCCGGCGGCTCGGATAGTAGAGGTGGAAGCCGGCGAAGGGCGGGCAGAACTCCTCCAGGACCGCCTCCAGCGCGCCACGCTCCAGATGGGGCCGGAACGTTTCCTCCATGCCGCAGGTGAGCCCGGCGCCGGCCAGGGCCAGCCGGACCATCATCCCCATGTCGTTGGTGGCGACCCGAGGACTCACCGCGATGTCGAAGTCGCGGCCTTCCTCCGTGAACTCCCAGCGGTAGGGCGCCACGTCCGGTGCCGGACGCCAGCCGATGCAGCGGTGGGCGAGCAGGTCGCGCGGATGGGATGGGCGGCCGGCCTCCGCCAGATAGGCCGGTGAGGCCACCACCAGCTGCCGCTGCGGGGTGGAGACCGGCACCGCGATCATGTCCTGCTCAATCGCTTCGCCCAGCCGGACGCCCGCGTCGAAACCCGCCGCGACGATGTCGAACTCCTCGTCGGTCACCAGGATGTCGACGCCGACCGACGGGTAGGCGGCCAGGAAGCCGGCCAGCGCCTCGCCCTCCAGGATGCTTTCCGCGATGGACGAAACGGCGAGCCGCAGCGTTCCACCGGGCGCCCCGTGCGTCGAGGCGATGACCTCCAGCGCCGTGCCGATCTCCGCCAGCGCCGGGCGCGTCGCGGCAAGCAGATGCGCGCCCGCGTCGGTCAGCCGGACGCTGCGCGTCGTCCTCTGGAGAAGCGGCACGCCGATGCGGTCCTCCAGCCGGCGGACCGTCTGGCTGACGGCGGAGCGGGTGACGCCCAGGCGCTCGGACGCCCGGCGGAAATTGAGCGTCTCGGCAACCGCCAGAAACGCCGCCATGCCTTCGAAGGGATCGCTCATTGGTTAGATATGCTAACCAGCCCGTTCATGATTGGCAACTCGAACCATCGCCCGCCAGATCATAGCTTGTCTCCGTCACCGCAACGATCGACGGAAGGGAGCACGACATGACCGCGATCACCGACAAGACAATCCTCATCACCGGCGCCTCCAGCGGCATCGGCGAGGGCACCGCCCGCGTCCTCGGCGCCGCCGGGGCGAAGCTGGTGCTCGGCGCCCGCCGGACCGACCGGCTGGAGTCCCTGGCCGCCGACATCCGGGCCGGTGGCGGAACCGCCGAGGTCCGCGCGCTGGACGTGACGAGCCGCGAGGACATGGCCGCCTTCGCCGCCTTCGCGCAGGAGCGGTTCGGGCGCATCGACGTGCTGGTCAACAACGCCGGGGTCATGCCGCTGTCCCCCATGACCTCGCTGAAGGTCGAGGAATGGGACCGCATGATCGACGTCAACATCCGCGGCGTCCTCTACGGCATCGCCGCGGTGCTGCCGGTCATGAACGGCCAGGGCTTCGGCCAGATCATCAACATCGCCTCCATCGGTGCCCTCGCCGTGTCGCCGACCGCCGCCGTCTACTGCGCGACAAAATACGCGGTGCGGGCCATTTCCGACGGGCTGCGCCAGGAGAACGAGCGGCTGCGCGTCACTTGCGTCTGCCCCGGCGTCGTGGAATCGGAACTGGCCCACACCATCACCGACCCGGAGGCCGAGGAGCTGATGCGGAGCTACCGCGCCGTCTCCATCAAGCCGGACGCCATCGGGCGGGCCATCCTGCACGCCATCGAGCAACCGGACGACGTGGACACCAACGAGATCGTGGTCCGTCCCACGGCCAGCCATTGAGCCATTCATCGAGGAGGATGTGAGCATGACCCACGGCACCGACACCCTCACCCGTCCCCCCGCACGCCTGCGCACCCTCGTCGCGACGGGGCTGCTCGCCGCGGTTCCGGCGATGCCAGCCGCCGCCCTGGCCAGCGCCCTGACCACGGAGGAGCGCGCCAAGCGCGGCGGCGAGGTGATCCGCAACCTGAACAACGGCCAGCCCCACCCCACCCTGGAGCGGATGCGCGAGGAGTTCCCCTTCCTGGCGGAGGCCACCGAGGCCTACGCGCTGGGCGACGTCTGGTCGCGGCCGGGGCTGGACACGCGGACCCGCCAACTGGCCGCGGTCGCCGCCTTCGCCGCCATCGGCGAGACGGCCTTCATGAAGATCCACGCCGGCTACGCGCTCAACGCCGGCGTCTCCGAGGACGAGTTGAAGGAGATCGTCTACATGGTGACGGTCCCGGCGGGCTTCCCCCGCGCGATCTCCGCCGCACGCACCCTGTCGGAACTGTTCGCCGAGCGCCGCCCGTCGGAAGGAGGCACGCCATGAAACGCGCGTTCGCCCGGACCGCCACCCTGACCGCCGCCCTGCTCGCCTCCGGCGCCGAGGCCCTGCCCGACCGCAAGGCGCTCGCCCAGACCGCCGACCGGCCTGGGGTGGCGCAAGCGGATCACCCCCAAGCGGATCACCCCTATGCCGGCCTGTGGGTGACCGAGGACGGCCGCGTCCGCCATGAACTTCTCCCCAACAACCGCTACGTCGAGGCGCGGGGCAGCCGGGAGAAGGCGTACCAGGGCCGCTATCAAGTCACCGGCGACCACATCGATTATTGGGACGACACCGGCTTCACCGCCGACGGCGACTTCATCGACGGGGTGCTGCACCATGGCGGGATGATCCTGCACCGGCGGCGCTGACCGCAGCGCTTTTTCTCTCCTGTGCAAAACTGTGAAGTGGACAACAGTGCCGGATGCCCGATCCGGGAAGAATGGCTGTGCAAGGGCGAGGTCTTCGGAACGAACCGGCAAAAGGAACGCCGAAGAACATCCCTCCCCCTGCATGGCACAATCCCCTGATCCGAAGGAAACGCATCATGGCAAACGTCTATGGCACGAACAACGCCGACTATCTCGACATGATCAAGTACGGCGTCAGCAATGACTACGTGCAGGGTTATGACGGCAACGACACCATCCTCGGCTGGTCCGGCAACGACACGCTGGACGGCTGGAACGGCAACGACGTGCTCTACGGCGAGTCGGGCAACGACCTGCTGATGGGCTATTACGGCGCCGACACGCTCTATGGCGGCAGCGGCAACGACCAGCTCTACGGCGAGAGCGGGTACGACAAGCTCTACGGCGGCGACGGCAACGACACGCTGAGCGGCGGCGACACCTTCGACGACCTCTACGGCGGCACGGGCAAGGACCAGATGACCGGCGGGGCCGGGGCGGACTGGTTCTTCTTCGAGACGAAGGACAGCGGCGACATCTACGCCGGCAACGCCGACACCATCACCGACTTCAAGGACGAGGACCAGATCTGGCTGAAGGGCAGCTACAGCTACGCCGGTTCGACCAGCGCGCCCGCCGACGGCCAATACAGCATCTGGCAGAAGGACGGCTACTACGTCGTCACGTGGAACGCGGCCAACGACACCGGCTTCCACGATCTGATCGTGAAGGGCGACAACCCGATGGGCGACATCTCCTTCTACTGATCCGCCTGACCGAGGTCCCGGGCGCGCCGTCCTTCCCGGCGCGCCCCTTTCCCTTCTCCGGACGACAGGAGCGCCCTTCCCATGGCCGCACGGGAATCCCGCCGCAGCCCATCCGCCCACCCGCCGGCCCTGCGCGCGATCCGCCGGCGCATCGCCACCGGCCTCGCCGCCGCGGGCGGATTCAGCGTCTTTCTTGCCCTCATCCAACTGGCGATGCCGCTCTACACGATGCAGGTCTATGACCGCGTGCTGGGCAGCCGCAGCGTGGAGACTTTGGTGGCCCTGTCGCTGCTGGCGCTGGGCTGCTTCGCCGTGTTCGGGCTGGTCGAGGCGATCCGCGGACGACTGACCCAGGCCATGGGGCATCTGGCGGCGCGCAGCCTGACCATGGACGCGCTGGAGGCGTCGATGGGCGGCCTGCTGCGCGGCGGCGCCAGCCGCCCGGCCCAGGTGCTGCGCGATCTCAACGAACTGCGCCAGTTCCTGTCCGGGCCGAGCCTCACAGCCCCGCTCGACGCCGCGCTCAGCCTCGTCTTCCTGCTGTTCCTGACGCTGATCCACCCGCTCTACGGCCTCGTCTGCGGCGGCAGCATCCTCTGTCTGGTCGGGGTGAGCCTGCTCGGCCGCATGCTGACCATGCCGGGTGCGGCGGAGGCCAACCGCGCCCTGTGCCGCCACGGCGCCGAGGTCGAGGCGGCGTCGCACGGCGTGGAGGCCGTCGCCGCCATGGGCATGATGGGCAATCTGCGCCGCCGCTGGCAGGCGGTTGAGGACGACCATCTGCGGCTGGTCAACCGGACCGCCGGACGGGCGCAGACCGTCGCCTCGCTCGCCAAGGTCTGCCGGATGACCGCCCAGGTGGCGATCCTCGCCGCCGGCACGATGCTGGTGCTGGACCGGCAGGTGTCGCCGGGCAGCATGCTGGCCGCCTCCATCCTGATGGGCCGGGCGCTGGCGCCCTTCGAGCAGTTGATCGACTCCTGGCGCAACTGGTCCTCGGCCCGCGAGAGCCTGCGCCGCCTGCGCGGCCTGTTCACGGCGGATGCGATGCCCGCGCCGGGCGTCCCCCTGCCCCGCCCCAGCGGCTCCCTGCTGCTGGACCGCGTGACCTACGTCCCGCCGGGATCGGACCGCCCGACCCTGCGCGGCCTCTCCTTCTCGGTGGAGCCGGGCGAGGCGGTGGGCATCGTCGGCCCCTCGGCGGCGGGCAAGTCCACGCTGGCCCGGCTGCTGGTCGGCGTGCTGGAGCCGACCCAGGGCGGCGTCTACCTCGACGGCCACAATGTGTGGCGCTGGCACCGCGACGACTGCGGCCGGCATGTCGGCTATCTGCCGCAGGGCGTCGGCCTGCTCGGCGACACGGTGGAGGACGCCATCGCCCGGCTGGGCGAGCCCGACCCGGCGCTGGTCACCGCGGCGGCGCGGCGGGCCGGCGTGCATGAGATGATCGGCCGCCTCCCCGACGGCTACCGGACGGCGATCGGCGAGGGCGGCGCCCTGCTCTCCGGCGGGCAGAGGCAGCGCATCGCGCTGGCCCGCGCCCTCTACGGCGATCCCCGCCTGCTCGTTCTCGACGAGCCCAACGCGAACTTGGACCAAGCCGGCGAGGCGGCGCTGCTGCGCGCCATTGCCGAGGCCAAGGCCGGCGGGGCCGCGGTGGTGGTGATCGCCCACCGCCGCTGCGTCCTCGACGCGGTGGACCGCATCGTCGTGCTGCGCGACGGCCTGATCGACCAGACCGCAACGCGGGCCGAGATGGTCCGGCGCCTGGGGAGCCCCAATGGCGCCGCCACCCCGCAGCCGGCTGCTGCAACCCTCTGATTGGAGACTTCGCGATGACGACGACCGACACGCTGCTGGGCCGAAGCGCCATTCCGGCGGAGCCGCGCCGCGCCGAGCCCTCCATCGGCGGAGCGGTGCGGGCGGGCTGCGCGGTGATCGCCCTGGCGTTGGGCGCCGGGCTCGGCTGGGGCTTCCTGGCCCCGCTGGACAGCGCCGCCCACGCACCGGGCACGGTGGTGGTGGACGGCAACCGCAAGACCATCCAGCATCTGGAAGGCGGCATCGTCGCCGAACTGGCGGTGCGCGACGGCGACACGGTGGCCGCCGGCCAGACCCTGCTCCGCCTGGAGGGGACGCAGAGCCGCGCCACCCTGGAGGAGCTGTCCACCGAACAGGCCGCCGCCCTGGTCCGCATGGCCCGCCTGCGCGCCGAATACGCCGACCAGCGCGCCTTCTCCGTCCCGACAGACCTGGTGGACGGGGCCCCCGCCGCCCGGCGCGCCCTGGCCGTGCAGCAGCAGCTGTTCGCCGCCCGCTGGACCCGCCACGACGGCGACATCGCCGTTCTGCGCGAGCAGCGCCTCCAGGCCGAGCGCGAGGTGACCGCCCACCGCGCCCAGGAGCGCGCGGCGGCCGAGCAGATCGTCTACATCGAGGAGGAACTGGCCGGCGTGCTCGACCTCTTCAACAAGGGTCTGGAGCGCAAGCTGCGGGTCTTGTCGCTGAAGCGCGCCATGGCCGATCTGGCCGGCACCCGCGATCAATCCCACGCCCGCGCCCTGCTGGCCGAGCAAGCGGTGACGGTCGCCGACACCCAGCTCCATGCCAAGGAGACGGCCCGCCGGTCCGACATCGCCGCCGAGATGGAGGAGGCGCAGAACGCCCTGGACCAGACCGCCGCCCGCCTGAAGGCCGCCCGCGACGCGGTGGAGCGCACGGAGATCCGCGCCCCGGTTCCGGGCCGCGTGGTCGGGCTGACCGTCTTCACCGTGGGTGGGGTGGTGAAGCCGGGCGAGCCGCTGATGGACATCGTCCCGGACAGCGGCCCGCCGACCATCGAGGCGCGCATCGACCCGCTGGACATCGACGTGGTGAAGGCCGGCCAGACCGCGCAGGTCCGCCTCAGCGCCTTCAAGCCCCGCCGCACGCCCTCGATCGACGCCACCGTCGTGGACGTCTCCGCCGACCGCCTGACCGACCCGACGACCCACGCCCCCTACTTCGTGGCTCGCATCCGCCCTCTGCCCGGCGCGCTGGAGCGCATCGGCCCGGCGGCCCTGCATCCGGGCATGCCCGCCGACGTGCTGATCGCGACCGGCCAGCGCCGGGCCATCGATTATGTGCTGGCGCCGTTGCAGGACGCCATGGCCCATGCATTGACGGAGGATTGAAGCGGAGCGCAGCGTCCTGCTTTGATCAAAGAAAAAGCCCGCCAAGTCGAAGACTTGACGGGCTTTCTTGATGGCAGCAGCGGAGTGCTGCCACCGTTACAGTCCTACAATCAAGTTCCCCGTCTGAGCGGAACAAAAGCAGATTTTCTCTCGGTTCAGACGCGGCGAAAGCCCTACGCGCGTGGCTCGGCCACGCCCTAGATGCCGTCATGGGCTTTGCTCCAAGCTCTGGCTTGGGCGGGCGGCACCTCGTATCTCCCACCAAGATCAGCACCGTCGAGTCGCACACCATCCTCCGGAACCGCTGGTGGAAGCCACTCATGGTGGAAGCCGGACTGGTGACGGACGATGGGAAGCTGCACTTCAGTTTCCACAAGCCCCGTCACGCGGCGGCCAGCCTGTGGATTGAGATGGGGCTCCGGCCCAAGCGGATTCAGAAGCTGATAGGCCATGCGGCGTTGCAGATGACCATAGGCTTACGGCCACCTCGGGCACGACCCGGCTCAAGGCAGCCAGATCGCCCGCCAAATGGAACGGCAGTTGGGTTAAGAGTGCGTAACAAAACCGGCTGGGAACGGTTGGTAGGGGCATGGCAGCCCCTCTTGTTTGCGACGCCTTGTGGGCGATCATCGAACCTCTGATCCCGCCGGAGCCGCCCAAGCCGAAAGGCGGACGGCCCCGGCTGTGCGATCGTGCTGCGCTGACCGGCATCCTGTTCGTGCTGCGCACGGGTATTCCTTGGGAGCTTCTGCCGGTGGAGATGGGCTGCGGCTCGGGTATGACCTGCTGGCGGCGTCTGCACGAGTGGCATCGGGCTGGCGTGTGGGAACGGCTGCATCGTGTGCTGCTCGACCGTCTCGGCTATGCCAACGCCATCAACTGGGATCGTGCGGCGGTGGACAGCGCCAGCGTCCCGGCAAAAAGGGGGGTGAGGAGACCGGCCCGAACCCGACGGATCGCGGCAAGCCGGGCTCCAAGCGCCACATCCTCGTCGATGCTAACGGCATCCCGCTCGCCCTGAGGATCTCGCCAGCCAACCGGCACGACAGCAAGCTGCTGGAGGCGCTGGTCGATGCCGTGCCGGCGATCCGCCAGTGTGCGGGCCGGCCCCGGCGGCGACCGGCCAAGCTGCATGCCGACAAGGGCTACGACTTCGCTCACTGCCGGCGGGCGCTGCGCCAACGAGCGATCATTCCGCGGATTGCCCGGCGTGGCGTCGAAAGCAGCGAGCGTCTCGGCCGATATCGATGGGTGGTCGAGCGTACGCTCGCTTGGTTTGCCCGCTTCCGCCGCATCGCCGTCCGCTACGAACGGCGCGCCGACATCTTCACTGCCTTTCACCATATCGCGGCCAGCCTCATCTGCTGGCGCTTCGTCCAGAGATGGTTCTGTTAGGCGCTCTAAGAGTGCAGATCAAAACCTCTTCCAGGCCAAGCAAAATCAATGGTTTGAACCCATAGAAACGGGGATTCGATGCGCGCTCTAAACCCTCCCGCCAGATCCGCTCACCACCACCGAGCGGCACAGGCGTATTCCAAGGGCTTGGCCGGACTTCTCAAGCGCGTCATCGTCAGAGATTTCAATAAGCTCGAGAACCCTATCCGGAAACTATTTCCATTATCTTAATCTCCAGGGTCATATGCCTCAACAATGAAAGGGCCTCTTCCTTTCACCATCGTCACTTCTATTTGAGCATCCGTTTCTTCTGGTGATTTTGCAGAACAAATGCGCCCAGTTACAATGTGCATCTCTCGTCCTATTGTTTTTTGAACAGTTGGAGAAATTGAAGTAACAGATACGTCAATTTTGTTAGAAGGCTTCGTCATGGCAATGTAATTACGACATGATCCGGAAGGTAAGCTAATGATAGTTGCTGACGACTCCGACAATTCTAAAAATCCTCTACTGTACTCTTTTGGCGTTTGCCCGTTGAACAGTCTGTTCCTTGTAGCTTTGGTCACATCGTACCACATCTGGTCAGGTACATTTTCGGCGAGAGATTCAGCGCGACTATCGCCGGATAGCATCCCAATCCTCATATATTCGTATGACAGTCCAATTAATGTGAGTACAACTGAAAATACCATGAAGACGTATATTGAGGTGATTATGCTGGATCGGGGACGCGCGACTTTTTGCTCGGCCAATAGCAAGCGATAAGACAATATAGCGAGCGAAAGCCCCAATCCGCTTAAGCCATATCCAAGCAATTTACTGAATTCCATTTCAAACCCCCCAACAGTTTTCTTGACATTATAAAATACTCAGCTCAACTTTCTCCGGATGCGTAATATCTATAATTTCCATTCATCTACAATCTGTCGAGCGGTGTTTTTGGGTGGGTGCTATTTATAAATATATGCCATCCGTATGCTTACCCATTTTGGCATCTAAGAAATACGTAGTACCGCTTATAGATTATAAAGCAGGTCTTCCAACTTTGATTTATTGTGAGCGGATAGATAAATCGCTTAAGAGACGAAGGCGGTTCGCTGGCAGCCGAAAAAAACGTAGCGCTATAGGCGGTCCATATCGATACGGAAAGGCTCTGCCTGCTGTCCTGTTTCGCAGCCTTTCGGACGAAAGAGGTTTTGACGGACATTTCCCAGATGGACGACTCATCCGTCTATTCGGGAGGCAGTTTACCTGCGTTCTCCTATGGAATCGAACCAGCGGCACCACGCATTCTGGGAGTTGCATCACCCGCACACTACTCACCTTTTACCGCCGCCGAAACAGTTTACGGGGGCTTTCGCAATGTGAGTGCCCAGGCTTATTCAGTCGACCGGATCGCTGCCGTCGCAGCAGGCGAAAAACGAGTGTTTTTGCGGGGTTTCAGGCCACGGTTTGCACAGGTTGTTGCAAACCGTGGCACTGAGTTCAAGATCAAGGGCCTTCTCAGCGCATGAGACGAAAGTCTCACACGTCGAAGCCACCGGCAGTTAACCGCGGATCACCTCGCCGCCCCCTTCAGCTTCTCGACGGTCCGCAAGGTGCCTATGCCCAGCATCGGCACCAGCAGCCCGAGCAGCGTTTCCGTGTCGATCTGCGGCAGGCTGGTGCCCGGCGCGTAGACCGTCAGCGCCCAGCCGGCCAGCGGGTACACGACCGTCTGCACCCCCAGCCCGAGCACGCACAGCCACCCCACCGCTGGGCGCCAGCCGGCAACAAACAGGGATGGGTGGGCGGCCTCTGCGGCGTTGACCTGGAGTTGTGCCGAATCGGACGCGGACAGCACGTCGATGACCTTGGCCTGCATCTCCGCCGCCGCCTTGGCTTGCGCCTGTGGATCGGGGATGCGCTCCACCAGTTCGGTGATGATCGGCATCAGCAGGGGAAGAAGCTGGAGCATGTCACACCTCCGTCAGGCCAAGGGCCATCATGGCGGCCCGGTGATGGTGTTCGGGGCTGTACCAGTCCGCCGGGAAGTCCCGCGGCGCCCGGCCATTCTCATGGGTGACGATGGCGCGGGCCATGCCGGTCAGCGTCTCGGCATAGCCCCAATCCAGCGGCGCGTCGGGATCGAAGCCCAGGCGGCGGGCCACCCTGTTCACATAGGCGGCGGTGTCATTCTCGGACGGCGGCGCCCAGCGGCTGATCGCCTGCTGGATGGTGACGATGCGCCGGCCCTGCGGGTCCGTCTTGCGCCGGTAGTTCAACAGCACCCGCATCAGCGCCCGCAGTCCGTAGAGCGGGCTGTCGAACTGGCGGAACGCAGCGTCGGTCTGGATGGCGGACAGGCCCAGCCAATCGTCGCCGTGGCGCAGATTGCCGGGGTTGTTGTTGCGGACCCTACGCGGCAGCGTGGGGGCGCGCGGGATCGCCGCGCCGGTTCACGTGGTCATCAGGACAGCACCCCGTGCGCCGCCTTCACGCAGTGTCGTGGCGATCGTCTCCGGCGTGGTGGGGCACTTGCCCTGCCAGAGCACCTTCCCAGTTCCATCGACTGCACAGATGGAGCCTGGGCCTGCGGCATGTCCAACCCCACGTACTGTTCCATGGCTGCCCTCGTCGGCGTCGTGGTTGCTGCTCGGTTGTAAACGCCAAGCCCATGCTTCGAGGGCCGCCACCCGCAATACCCCCATGTGCGCAAACCGGCACGAGCCGTGATTTTCCAGGTGCCACTCACCTTTGCCGAACACCGTCAGCCCCGTGGAGACGATCACCACGGAGACCGGTCCGTCCGTCCTGGCCGGCGCTGACGCGACCTTCCAGAATGGCGCTGCGCCGGGAGAAGGTCGTGTGATCCGGAACCGGCAGGTCCAGGCCGAGCAGGCGTATGAGCGGGCCCAGCAAACCCTCGGTCTGCCGCCATGGCCGACCGAACGCCAGACGCAGCGTCAGCCCGGTCTCGATGGTGACATCGGAGCAGCGCGCCGGCCGGCCGCGTCGGCCCGCAGCGGGCAGCGTCCAGGCGGCGGCGCCTCCGGCCTCACCCACACCGCCAAGTCACCGCGCCGGCGAAGCGCCGCATCGTGGGCCACCCAATTCTCCACACGATAGCGGGCCTTGGGGATCTTGCGGCGGCGGGGCTCATTGGCCTCGTCCGGCATCGGAGGCTCGGCTTCAGCGGGCCGCCTTTATAACCGCTTGGCCTCCCGAACACCACTGGTCCGGCCTTTTTGCACCAACGCCCCAGCAAATAGTTCTCTACAAAAATAAATACGCATCCTACCATGAAACAATATTTAAAAATCCTCCATTGACAGGCTTGTATCCATATATGATCATCATGAAAGCCATGCTTGTAATACTATGGTATGGTGTCATGCGGACAGCGCCTGAAAGCTTCCATTGCCAACATGCCATACGAACTGTCCCCAACAGCGGAACAAAGTGGCGGCCTTGAGGAGCTCGGGTTCATTGGCGAGCGCACGACAACGCTGGGCGGGCACTCCCAGCGTATAACGGGGTCGGGGCGCCACGGTCCGGTCGTCCGGCATGCCCAGGCGAGCGGAAACGTGGCAGCTGACGCCATCGAGCACCAGAGGGAAGCGCCGGCCGGCCGGAGAGCCACGGCCGGGGAGCTTGGCCATGAAAGAAGCCGAATGCCCGTGGGTCAGCCGCCAAAGGATCCGACTGCGCGCGCGCTCCGTCGCATCCCGGTCGCGGCGATGCGGCCCTTTGCCCCCAGGGTGATGAACCAGACGAACATTGCTTCTCACCTCACGGCAGGTGAGATGGCCTGGGCTCGATGGAAGCCTTCATGCGTCGACCGCATCACTGGTTGCCGGCATGAATGCAGGACGAACGTGGCGTCGTTCGCTCCAATGGTCCTCGCCCCGGATGGTCGTCCGATTACCAAGCGCTCAAAGACCCCCGCGCCGATCCTCCACGTTCATCGATGGATGCACTTTAACTCTACGCCTTTCTTCAAGCAGCACGGTGTTTATGCGTCTGCTCATGCGGATCGACCATCTACCCGTTCGATTACAGAACGCAATCCAGGCTTGGATAAAGAGACAGCGGAGATGATGCCATGACACATTCGTCCAAAGTCGTCGATCGCGTTTACCAGCAGCTCAAAGAGCTCGTCATTAGTTTTGAGATACCACCAGGCCACCAAATCCATATTGCGGACGTTGCCGACAAACTGAATGTGAGCGTGACGCCGGTTCGCGAGGCACTGAACCGGTTGCTGAATGAAGGGTACCTGGCCCGTTCGAGCGGCAGGGGATTTTACAATAGGCATATCGACATCGAAGAGCTGCGCGATCTCTTCCAATTGCGTGGAAGCATTGCGATTGGAGCCATTCATATTCTGTTGCGCACCAACCTCCGTGATCAGGTTGAGACTCTCCTGATATCTCCCGAGCTGTCCCGCAATGGGGAGAGCGGATCGCCATTCAAATTAAAGATTTGCGAAAACATCATAGCCGCCGTTGGAAACCATGAAATCATGCGGATCTACCGGAACATAAGCGACAGGATGAAATTCATTTGGGACATATATTCGGAAAGCAGCGTCGGAGCCGCTCAAATCGAAGAATATCGCCACAGGTTGAGCGAAGCGCTTCTGGAACGCGACATGGTTGCCTGCGTCGAGGTGATCGAACGCAACATCGAAACCCAGATTTGGATGCTGGACGAGGTCGTTCAGGTTGGTCTCGCCAGAGCCTACGGGGGCGGTTTCACACATATGTCGCGATTTTCAAGCCACACCGGCTTTCGATCGCCGCTTCACCGATCCCAAACTGAAGGGTTTCTCATTCTCGAACCCTCGCAAACCTGAACGGCGGCATTGCCGCCGCAACAGGGTTCTTCGCCGGGTTGGCTGAGGACAATCAGCTGCGCGAGGCCATCACCAGCGGCCCCCGTGCCTCGGCGCTGCCGGGGCATTGCCGGGGCTCCGCAGGAAATTCCTGGCGCGCACGGCTGATCCGTCAGGCGGCGGGTTGGCGCCGTCCGGGCATCGAAGACGCCACCGTGCCAAAGACGGGGAACGCTCCGTCAGCGTTCCCCGCCCCGCGCCCAGCCCGCGCAGCAACGAATCGAAAGGCCAAGGTGGGGCTAGGACGACTGGGCGCTCAGGAAGCGCAGCATCGTGTCAGCCAACCGGGCCGGCTGCTCGAGGTTCGGAATGTGCGCCGCGTCCGGCAGAACCACGAGCGTCCCCTTGAGGGCCGCGCACAGGGCCTGGGCCGCGGCCACCGGCGTGGACTGGTCCTGGTCGCCGACGATGACTAGGGAGGGGGCCGCGATGTCGCCGACGCGCGCCGAAAGATCGGCCGTGGCAAGCGCCTCGGCACAGCCGGCGAAACCCTCTGCCGCTGTTTGATGCAGCATCGTGCGCAGGCCCTGCATCTCCGGACTGTCCGCAAAACCCTGCGTCACCCAGCGCGCCGTGATCGCGTCGGCGAATGGAGCGACGCTGCTTGCCCGCACCTGCCCTGCCCGTTCCCGCCACATGGCCGGAACCGCGGTCGCCATCGAGGTGTCGACCAGCACGAGACCGCCGACGCGGTGCGGCGCTTTCAGCGCCATCGTTTGAGCGATCATGCCGCCGATGGAAACACCACCGACAAAGCAGCGTCCGACGCCGAGCGCGTCCAGCACGGCGAAGGCGTCGTCGGCCAGATCCTCCATCCCGTACGGTCCGGGCGGGGCCTCGCTCAAGCCGTGACCCCGCATGTCCGGGCGGATCACGCGGAATCGCCGCGCAAGGACCTCGGCCTGCGGATCCCAGACGTGATGGTTGGTACCGAGAGAGTGCAGGAGCAGCACCGGCGGCCCATCCTGCGGTCCCTGCACATGAATGTGTATGTTCGTCTTCCGTGGTCTGATGAACATGGGTCGCCTCGCACTCTCGACGGATCTCGGGACGCTCATCGGCGGCCCCTGGGTCACTGGATCAGCCACGCTTCCAGGGTGATGCTCGACGGCAGCGCCCGCGGCGAGCTGCGCAGGACGTAGAGGAGGGAATCCACCACGTCCTGGGGAGTCAGCATCCGTTGGCATTGCTCGTCGCTGAAGCGGACGTGGTCGCGCATCGCGTCGCGGAACGCGGTGTCGACGATGCCGACGACCAGACTCGACACCTTGATCCCCCAAGGAGCCACCTCCTCCCGCAGGGACTTGGTGAAGCCCTCCACCGCGTGTTTCGAGGCCGAATAGGCCATCATGCGCGGGTTGCCGCGAACTCCCCAGACGGATGACATGTTGATGATCGCGCCGCTCCCCGCCTCCTTCATGTGCGGAACGATGGCCCGCGCCGTCAGAAAATAGCCCTTCACATTGGTCGAGGCGACGGCGTCCCACTCCTCCTCGGTGCATGTCAGAATGCCTCCGAAGCGGTTGATGCCGGCGATGTTGATCAGAAAATCGATGCGGCCGAAACGCGTGATGCCGCGCCCCACCGCACCCTCGACCGCGGCCGAGTCCCGGACATCATGCCCGCTCAGTTCGAAGCGGGCCTCGTCCCATCCGGCGTCGCGGACGCGGGCAGCCAGCGCCGCGGCATCGTCGGAATGCAGAATGAGAAAGGCCCCCTGCGCGTAGAGCGCATCGGCCAGCGCGCCCCCGATGCCCCCGCCGGCCCCGGTCAGAAGGGCCACCTTTCCATTGAGATCAGTCATGTCTTCCCCATTGCCTGGACGTGCCCCGCGGACACGGATCGTGCCGTCCGCCTGATAGCCTGACCGGCCCTGGCAAGGCTCATACATATGGAAAAATATTGGGAAATATACGGTCGCCCGACGTTTTAGAATATTTCCTCCTATACGACGCAATATACGGGACTGCCGCCCGTCCACACGCTTACCTCGCTGCGGAGCGTGAGGAGGTGGTGACGCATGCACAAAGAAATCATTTCCAACTTTGCAAGATTTGGCGAAGAGCCGAGCCTGGTCTTCCATGGAGAGGTCTGCACCTACGGCGGGCTGTCTCTGGACATCGGCACGATGGAGCGCCTTCTTGATGAGAGGAGCGTCGCGCCGGGGGGTGTCGTCGCCATCGAAGGCACCTATTCCCCGGAGAACTGCGCGCTTCTGCTGGCGCTGATCGCGAACGGGAACATCGTGGTGCCGCTGCCGCCCGGACCGGCGGCGAAGCGCCAGGAGTATCTCGACGTGTCGGAGGCCGAGTGCCGCGTCGCCCCCGCCGGCAACGGGGAGTGGACCGTGGAGAGGACGGGTCGCGCCGCGACGCACGCCCTCTACGGCCGCCTGCGCGGGCTGGGCGCTCCCGGCTTGGTGCTGTTCAGCTCGGGCACGACCGGACGCAGCAAGGCCTCGGTGCTGAACTTCGCCAAGCTGCTCGGCCGGTATGACACGACGCAGCGCCGGCCCCGCCGCACCCTCGCCTTCCTGTCGCTCGACCATATCGGCGGCATCAACACGCTGATGCACACGCTCAGCCAGGGCGGCTGCATCGTGACGGTCGCGGAGCGCACACCCCGGGCGATCTTCAAGGCCATCGAGGCCCACAAGGTCGACACGCTGCCCACGACACCGACCTTCCTGACCATGTGCCTGATGTCGGGCGAGGCGACCCGGCACGACCTGTCGTCCCTGAGGCTGATCACCTACGGCACCGAACCGATGCCGATGCAGACGTTGCGCAAGCTCAACGCCGCGCTGCCCCAGGTTCGTCTCAAGCAGACCTACGGACTGTCCGAGGTCGGCATCCTGCCGACGGCGTCGCGCAGCAACGACTCGCTGTGGGTCAAACTCGGGACCAGCGGTTTCGACCACAAGATCATCGACGGCATCCTGTGGATACGATCCGACATGGCGATGCTCGGCTACCTCAACGCGCCGGCCGCCTTCGACGAGGACGGATACTTCAACACCCAGGACGCCGTCGAGGTCGATGGCGAGTATGTCCGTATCCTCGGGCGCAAGTCCGAGCTGATCAACGTCGGTGGCGAGAAGGTCTATCCCAACGAGGTGGAGAGCGTCCTCCTGGAGGTCGACAACGTCGTCGAGGCGACCGTCTCCGGCAAGCCGAACGCGGTCACGGGCATGGTCGTGCAGGCCCTCGTCCGGGTGGCCCGGCCCGAGCCGCCGCAGCAGACGGTGGCCCGCATCCGCGAACACTGCCGGGGCCGCCTGCAACCCTTCAAGATTCCGGCCCTGATCGACGTCACCGATCGCGAGCAGCATTCGGACCGCTTCAAGAAGGTCCGTGTGGCCTCATGAACGGGCGGTCCCTTTCCCAAGACGCGCCGCCGACCGGAAGCGCGCCCCCGCCGTCCCCTGCGGAGCGGGTGGCGGTCGTCAGCGGCGGCAGCCGTGGGCTCGGCTTCGTGCTGGTCCAGCGGCTTCTGGACGAGGGCTGGGGCGTGGCGACCTTCAGCCGGGGCACGCCGGGCGCCGATATCGAAGCGCTCCAGGCGCGGTCGGGGAGCCGGCTCTTCTGGCAGCAGGCGGACCTCCGTCTGCCGGAAAGCCTGCACAGCTTCGCCAAGGCCGTGGTCCGCAGGTTCGGGCGCATCGACCTTCTCATCAACAACGCGGCGCTGCTTACCGAGGGACTGCTCGCGACCACCCGGGGGACGACCGTCGCCGACGTGATCGCCGCGAACCTCGTCGGACCGATCGCGCTGTCCCAGGCCTGCGTCAAGCCGATGATGCAGCAGCGCCGCGGCACCATCGTGAACGTGTCGTCCATCAATTCGGTGCGCGGTCATCCCGGTGTCTCGATCTACACGGCGAGCAAGGCCGGGCTCGACGGCTTCACGCGGAGCATGGCGCGCGAACTCGGCCCCCTCAACATCCGGGTGAATTCGATCGTTCCGGGCTTCTTCGAAACGGACCTCGTCGCCGCGCTGACGGCGGAGCGGCGGGACCGGATCGCGCGACGCACGCCCCTGAAGCGGGTGGCGGAGATCGGCGAGATCGCCGACGTCGCGATGTTCCTCGCGTCCGACCGCTCATCCTTCGTCACGGGGCAAACAATCATTGTCGATGGAGGCTACACATGCTGAACGCGCGTGAAATCGAAAACGCCATCGTCGAGGAGATCAGGCTCCTGCTGACCGGTACCGACCTCGCGGGCGTCGAGATCGGCAGCGACTGCCACCTGACCCGGACTCTCCACCTCGACTCGCTGATGATGGCCAGCCTGCTCATCGCGCTCGAGGGCCGGTTCGGCCGGGACCCCTTCCTCGAGGATCTGAGCATCGCCGACGTGGCGAGCGTCGGCGATCTCGTGCGGGCCTATCAGCCCGTCGCCGCCGCGCCGGCGCTTGCCTGACCGCCGGACGGTCCTGCCGCACGCCGCACAACGATCCTCAAGAACAGGAGGCCCATCGTGACGGGCTCAGCAACCTATCTGCTTCATTCCAGGGTCCCGGTCGCGCCCGGGGCCAAGTTCCCCGTCGGGGCCCAGTTGGCGCGACGGGACCGCGAGGGCGGGCACGCCACCTTCGTCGCGCTCGCCGGCGACGAGGTGATGGAACTCACCGCATTCGCAAGCCTCGCCGAGCTTCCCGCCGTACTGGCGGTGCGGACCGAGGCCGAGCGCGGCGTGGCGCCCTGGCTGACGGGCGAATGGCGGCACGAGATCCTCGGCCATGTCGAGGACGTGATCGCAGCGCCGCAGGCCATCACCGCCGCGCCGATGGTCGAGATGCGTCACATCGAGGTCCCGCCGCCCGTCTATGCCGAGTACAGGCAGTGGCGGGAGCGGACGATTTACGAGGCCGTGCGCCAGCGCAGCGAGATCGACGACTTCCGCTCCTATCAATCGGTGCTGAGCACCGAGCCGGGCGTCATGTTCGTCGTCGGCTTCTCGGCCGAACCGGCGCGCTACGCCGAGGTCTACCGAACCCAGCAGTACCAGGAGATCCTGCGCGAAGCGGGGAGCCGCTACATCGCGCAAGGGCTCTCGGGCCTGCGCTGCACCCTGTACGCACGGCCGCAGGTCGCCGAGGAACTCGACCGGAGGGCGGCGTGACGGCGCGGTTCGACCAGGGAATGCGCCGGCTGACCGAACTGAACGGGCCGGCCGGCGAGCAGGTGATCCAGCAACTCGGCCAGTTTGCGCCGGATTTCGCGCGCCATCTCGTCGAGTTCATCTTCGGGGACATCTACACCCGGCCGGGGCTCGACCTCAAGACGCGCCAGATCGTCACGATCTCCGCGTTGGCCGCCCTGGGAACGGCGCAGCCGCAACTGGAAATCCACCTGCGCGGCGCGCTGCGGACCGGCCTGACCAGAGAGGAGATCATCGAGATCTTCACCCAGATCGCCGCCTACGCCGGCTTCCCCGCAGCCCTGAACGCCCTCGCCGTGGCCCGACGGATCTTCGAGGCCGATCCGCCCGCCGAGGGGCGGGCCTTACAAGGAAATCAAAGATGATTGAGACGGTGTCGATCGTTGTTGGCGACCGCTTCGCCGAGTTCGCGCGGAACTCCGAGGTGTCCGGCGTCTCCGAATTCATCGGCGCGCTGCGCAACGGCGCGGCCGTGGTCCATCCCATCGTGATCGGACAGGGGCTTGCTCCCGAAGCGCTCGACGAACTCAACGCGTTGCTGCCCCCCGGCCCAGGCCAGCCCGCCGCCGATCTGGACATCCCGACCCGCGCGACGAGCGCGCTCACCCACAAGCGCGCCGCCAAGAACATCATGGTGTCGGTCCCGGTCGCCCGCTCCCGGCAGCTCTTCGAAGCCGAGCTGTTCCTCGACGACCGCAACGAGGTCATGGAGGACCATCAGACCGGGCAGCACATCCAGGGCCTCGCCCTGATCGAGGCAGCGCGGCAGTTGTGGACCGCGGTGACCGAGCGCTACCTGTCGCCGCCAGACAAGCCGTCGCGCTTCGTCATCGACAGCGTGCAGACGACCTTCTCGCGCTTCGTCTTCCCGCTCCCGGCGACGATGACGCTGGAGGTGCTGGACTCCGCCAGCGGTCCGGTGCAGTCGACCTACGCGGTGCGCATCCTCATCCTGCAGAACGGTCAGACGTCAACCACCATCGACGCGCGCTACCGCGTCATTGACGCCCGCGTGAGCGAGCGCCAGGAGGCGCAGGCCGCCCGCCACGCCATCCGCGTGGCCGTGCCGTCCGCCGTCCGGCCCGTCGCCGCCGCCTCTGTCGCCGCCGCCGTCGCGTGAGGTGCGCCATGGTCCAGTCCCGAACCTACGACCTTGCCCTGACCACCCAGGGTCCAACCTACCCGCCGAGCGAGATCATGAACGAGGATGGCGATTTCGTCGTCATCGGCCGGATCAACCGCGGCAGCGAGCGGAACGGCGGCGAACCCGTCGGCAACGGCGCCCTCGACGTTCACCGGGCGCACGGCACCGCCTCGGAGTGGGGCGGTGCGATCGTGTCGCCGGACAGTCCCGTCCCGGCCTTCGGCACGAACGCGCCCTATCGGATCGTGCGCGCCCTGGATTGGCGGAACCTGAGCGACCAGGACCAGCGGATGGTGCTCTGCACGCTTCCCGTCCCGCTTCCGACCAACAATTACGCCATGCGGTTCGCGCCCGAGCAGGCGAACGGGCACAACATGCGGCCACGGCCCAGCTATCCGCTGCACGCGGCGCCGATTCCCGACCTGCGGCACGAGGACGGGCTGCGGCGCACCGATCCGATCACGCTGGGCGAATGGGTCCGCGCCAAGGGCGCCCTGGAGGTGAGCGTCGCCCCCGATGGCCGTTCGGCGCGGTTCGAAATGCAGTTTTCCGGTCTGATCGCCGATTCGCTCTACACGATCATGAGCCTGCGCGAACGCGATTTCGACCCGCTGGGGCCGACCCGGCCCGGCCCGCTCGGCATCCCGAACGTGATGATCACCAACAGCCACGGCGAAGGAAGCTTCTGGGCGCGGCTGCCCAATCCCTTCCCGGCCTCCGACACGCCGGACCGGAACCGCGTCGTCAACGTCGTGCTGCTGTGGATGAGCTATCAAATGAGCCATGGCGGCGCGCTCGGCCTGTTCGGGCTCGGAGGGGACGTGCACGCGCAGCTCAAGCTACCGGCGCCCGGCTTCTCCGAATTCGTCACCACACCATGACGATGGACCCAGCCATGCCGAATGACATGCGCACTCCGTCCATCGTCGCGGACAAGCCCGCCCTGGACGCCTCCGGAAAGCGCTTCGCCTTCTTCGATGTCGACGAGACGGTCATCCGGTTCAAGTCGATGTTCGTTTTCGCGAATCACTATTACAACCGCACCGGCCCCTTGCCCGGCGTGATCGGTCCGCTGCGGCACCGCGCGTTCATGGCGCGGATGAACGGGTATCTGAGGGCCGGGCGCTCGCGCGAATTCATCAACATGGCCTATTACCGGGAGTTCGCCGGCCGATCGCAGGCGGCGGTCCAACGGCTCGTCCGGGACTGGTTCCGCGAACTCCGCGAGAGCGGGCAGGACATCTATTTCCCCGCGGTACTTGAGGTGATCCGGCGGCACCAGGCCGCGAACACCCGGGTGGTGCTCGTCTCCGGCTCCTTCACCGAGCTTCTCGAGCCCATCGCCGAAGAGCTGAACGTCTTCAAGGTGTTGGCGACGCGCCTGAAGGTGGAGAACGGGCGCTACACCGGAGCCATCCTGCCCCAGCAGATGATCGGTGCCGGCAAGGCCGCCGCCGTCCGGCTGCTGCTGGAGGACGAGGGCGCCGACCGCGCCGACTCCTGGGCCTACGGCGACCACCACTCGGACATCCCGATGCTCTCCGAGGTGGGGCATCCCACCATCGTGTCGCGGGATCCGGAAATGATCAGGCTGGCGGCCGAACGCCAATGGGACGTGCTGGACCCGCTCTTGACCTAGAGCGGGCCGCGGCCGGCCCGATCGCCGCGACGCCGGCCACTACGAAAACATCGCCAACAGGAGACACATGATGAGCAAAGGGGTTGTCTATCTCGAACTGACATGCTCGGCCCTGTTTTGGGGGCTCACGTTCAACGTCGCCAAGATCGCCGTGGACTACATCCCGGCGATGACCACCGCCGGGCTGCGCTTCCTGGTGGCGGCGAGCCTGATGCTCGTTTTCATGCTGACCATCGAACGCGGCTGGGTCGCGCGGCTGAAGCGCAACTGGCTGGGTTATCTCGCGATGGCCGTCGTCGGCGTGGTGGGGTTCAACGCCTTCTTCTTCTTCGGGATGGAACACACATCGCCCACCAACGGCGCGCTGATCATGGCGACCAACCCACTGGTGACGGCGCTCATCGCCGGCCTGTTTCTCGGAGAACCCATAAGCTCCAACCACAAGATCGGCACCCTGATCAGCTTCACCGGCGTGGCGGCGCTGATCCTGGTCGACTCCGGCGACCGTCTGGCTTCCGTCAACATCGGCGACCTGCTGGTGATCGGCGGCAACGTCTCGATGGCGCTCTACAGCATCCTCGGCAAGCGTCTGGTCAAGGACAGCACGCCCCTGATGACCACGGCGGCCAGCACGATCTTCGGTGCCGCCATCCTGTGGTCGGTCGCGCGCACCACCGAACCCGGCGTCCAGATCGTCGACCTGCCGTGGCAGGCCTACGCTTCCATCCTCTTCATGGGGGTGTTCGGCTCGGTGCTCGCCTACATCTTCTGGAATCGCGGCATCCGAGCTATCGGTGTCGCCGATACGGCAATCTTCTTCCACCTCGTTCCAGTCTTCACGGTGCTTCTGTCGTTCGTTCTCGGCCAGACCGTCACCATCGCCCAGATCGGTGCGGGTATTGTTGTCATCATCGGCGTGATGATATCATCTGGCGCCATGCGGAAGCTTTTGAGCGTACTCAATCCAGCGCCGGAAACGCCGATCGCCAAGTCCGAACAACTCTGATCCATAAGCGTCGATCATTTACCAAGGAGAACCAGCCATGATTTGGGCCATATGGTGCAAGGACAGCGGCCGCGCGGCGGCGATCCGCAGCCAGTTCGGCAAGGATCACTCCGCGTATCTCACGGCGTCGCCGCTGCCGATCCTCATGGCTGGTCCCCTGACCGGCGACGATGGCGAGGGATCGGCGGGCAGCCTGATCCTGGTCGAGGCCGACAGCCGGGGGGCGGTGGAGGCGTTCGTCTCCGGTGACCCCTTCGCCGTCCACGGCGTGTGGGAGTCCTTCGAGGTCCAGGCTTTCCGCATGTCGCGCAAGAATCTTTGAGGCAACCGCGATGCCGGATCGGAACATCGTCTTTGCACGTTTCCCCGGAGACGAGGCCCCGGACCTGCGAGCCCAGCCCGAACGGCTGGCCGCAGCGCGGAGTTCGCCGACCAGCCGCATCGTCCTGTTCTCCGAAGCGGGACCGTTGGTGATGGTCGGTAACGGGCCGGGGAGTGGGCCAGGAAATGGGCCAGGAAGTGGGGAGGGGAGCGTTGCCCTGTACCTGCTCGCCCCCGGCGACCTGGACGGCCTGCCCGTCCATGAGGATCTGCTGATTCCGCTCAGCACGCGGGGCGGCTGCACGACTTTCGCCGCCGCCGCGCCGGGCAGCGCCGCGCAGGCGTTCGTGTCGAACCGGACGCGATTCGAGGACCTGCGGCGCATCGGCACGGCGCTGCCGCCCGCCGAGGCGGCGCTCGCGGCGCGGGGCGGCGCGCTGCTCAACTGGCACCGGAAGGCCCCCTTCTGCCCGGCTTGCGGCTCGCCGACCCTTGCCGACCAGGGCGGCTTCATGCGGCGCTGCGCCAACGAGCGGTGCCGGGCGGAGCATTTCCCCCGACTGGATCCGGTTGTGATGACGCTGGTCGTTCGGCAGGACCAGTGCCTGCTCGGCCGTCAGCCGCGTTTCCCACCCGGCTTCTACACCGGTTTCGCCGGATTCATCGAGGCCGGCGAGACGATCGAGCAGGCGGCGCGGCGCGAAACGCGCGAAGAGGCGGGGGTTGACCTCGTTTCCGTCCGGTACCTGTTCTCGCAGCCCTGGCCGTTCCCGCACGTGCTGACCATCGGCTGCATCGCCGAGGCCGAAGCGGACGCCGAAGCGCGGCCGGACGGCAACGAGTTGGAGGAGGTCCGCTGGTTCAGCCGAGCCGAGGTGGAAATCATGCTGGCCCATGCCGAATCGTCGTCGCAGCCACGCATGCCCGGGCCGATGTCGCTGGCCAACCAACTCGCGCGGGCATGGATCAGCGGCTTGTGAGGCCATGCCGAGGACGTTGGTGCAAAAAGGCCGGGCCGGTGGCGTTTCGTTGAGCCCAACCTCTTGAAGCTTCTGGGCCAACTGATCATAGGTGACGGAACGGTGACGCGTATCACTCCACCAACGGAAACCAGCGAAGCAAGCGCCGGCCCACTCCAGAGACCCGCCAGAGCATCACAAACGCCGTCAGAACGTTTTCGGAATCCGCGGTGCCATCGTGGTGCCACGGAGATTCGGCACCCCTACAGAATTCATGCAAAATCACGCACTTAGGCGGAAGGCGCATGAAGCGCTCTATGCACCGTGAACAAATGAAAAACCCTTGATCTCCGCAAGGAAATCAAGGGTTTAAGATGGTAGCAGCGGAGGGATTTGAACCCCCGACCAAGGGATTATGATTCCCCTGCTCTACCACTGAGCTACGCTGCCATCGTGCTTACCATCATCTCCCGGCGCGGTCCGTGTCGGTGTTGTCCGCCGCGGTTCGTGCCGGGGCCGCTTATGTATTCCAGGGGGGCCGGGGTGTCAACGCTGAAATTTCACTTTTTGCGAAGTTTTCGTCAGCCCTCCGTTCCGGCGATCCAGCCGCCGCCCAGCACCCGGTCGCCTTGGTAGACGACGCAGGCTTGGCCGGGCGCCACGCCGTATTGCGGCTCGTGCAGTTCGGCCTGCGCGGTGCCGTCCGCACCCAGCCGCCACACCGCCGGGGCCGGCGGCTGGGCGGAGCGGAGCTTCACCTCGACCTCCAGCCCCTCGCCGGGGGTCAGGGCGGGGCCGAGCCAGTTGACCTCGCGGATCGTCACCACGCGGCGCGCCAGATCGCGGCGCGGGCCGACGACGACGCGGCGCTGGCCGGGCTCCAGGCGGACGACGAACAGCGGCTCCTCCTCGCCCCGGATGCCGCCAATGCCCAGCCCCTTGCGCTGGCCCACCGTGTAATGGACCACGCCGCGGTGGCGGCCCAGGACGCGCCCGTCGACATGGACGATGTCACCGGGCTCGACCGAGCCGGGGCGCAGCTTGGCCACCACGTCGGCGTAGGAGCCGTTGGGGACGAAGCAGATGTCCTGGCTGTCCGGCTTGGCCGCCACCTCCAGCCCGTGGCGCTCGGCCAGGGCGCGGGTCTCCGGCTTGGTCAGGCCGCCCAGCGGGAAGCGCAGGAACTCCAGCTGCTCGCGCGTCGTGGCGAACAGGAAATAGCTCTGGTCGCGGCCGGGATCGATGGCGCGGTGCAGCTCCGCCCCCGCCGCCCCCTGGACGCGGCGCACGTAATGGCCGGTCGCCAGCGCGTCGGCGCCGAGGTCGCGGGCGGTGTTCAGCAGGTCGCGGAACTTGACCCGCTGGTTGCAGCGCACGCAGGGGATCGGCGTCTCGCCGCGCAGATAGGTGTCGGCGAAGTCGTCGATCACGTCCTGGGAGAACTTGCCCTCGTAATCCAGCACATAATGCGGGATGCCGATGCGGTCGGCCACCTGACGGGCGTCGTAGATGTCCTGCCCGGCGCAGCAGGCGCCCGGCTTCTGCAGGGCGATGCCGTGGTCGTAGAGCTGCAGCGTGATGCCAACCACGTCGTAGCCCTCCTCCCGCAGGACGGCGGCGGTGACGGAGGAATCGACGCCGCCGGACATGGCGACGACCACGCGGGTGTCCTGGGGACGCTTGGCGATGCCGAGGGAATTGGCGTAGGAGATCATGGCGCCCTATATGGGCTGGTTCCCAAAAAATTCACCACCGGAGAACCGGGGGCGCCGCGCCCGCGAGCGGGCTGGCGCGCCGGTTCCCCGGTGGCGGGTGCGGACCGCGGCGGCCCCGCAAGGCGCCGCGGCGGTAGGTCAGCGCATGGCGTTGTTGGTGCCGCCGGGAAGGCGCACGGCCAGACCGTCCAGTTCCTCGCTGATGATGATCTGGCAGCCCAGGCGCGAGGTCTTGGTCAGGCCGAAGGCGAGGTCGAGCATGTCCTCCTCGTCCTCCGAGGCCTCGTTCAGAACGTCGAACCACTCCGGCTCCACGATGACGTGGCAGGTCGAGCAGGCAAGCGAGCCCTCGCAGGCGCCTTCCAGGTCCAGGCCGTGCTTGTGCGCGACCTCGAGCACGGACAGGCCGAGCGGGGCGTCCACCTCGTGGCGGGTGCCGTTCGGCTCGATGAAGGTCATCTTGGGCATTGGGGTGCTCTCCTGAACAAAGGCGTCGGTGTGCGAGTGGCGATGGTTAGAGTGTCTTCGGAGCAAGGCCGGAGCGCCGCGTCCGGGATTCGGCCGCCAGCGCCTCCAACCGCTCCAGCCGCGCAAGGATGCGCGCGGCGTTGTCGGTCTGCCCGTTGCGGAAGGCAATGGCAAGATACTTGATGCAACTTTCCACGCGCTGCCCGATGTCCTGGGCCAGCCGGTCCACCGCGGCGGCGTCCGGGGCGCCATTCAGCCGGTCCGCCAGCGCCGTCACCTCCTCGTCCTCCTCCGCGGTCAACGCGGCGGCGGGAGCGTCCAGCAGGTCCAACAGATAGCGGGCGCGGCGCACCGGGTCGCGCAGCGTCTCATGGGCTTCGCCCAGCGCGTCGGCCTGGGCGCGGGCGTTGGCCTGCTGCCGCGCGCCGCGCGCCGCGAAGCGCTCCGGGTCCATGGCGCGGGAGAAGCCGGCGTGCTGGCGGGCCAAAGCCTCCGGCTCGATGTCGAAGCGGCGCTCCAGACCCAGCCGGGAGAAATGGTCGAGCGGGCGCGGCGCCTGCACCGCCCCGCAGGAATGGCAGAACATCGCGCGCGCCGCGACCGAACGGCCGCACAGCCAGCACGGCTCCAGATCGCCGTCGATGGTCCCGGCGATGCCCTTGGGAGACTCTCCCTTGGGAAAGCGCGGCGGGCCGGAATCGGATGTCGTCATGCTTGCCGTCCGTTGAAACGCTGCACAGGTCGGCCGTGAGGGCGGCGGGTCGCCGCCGTCCCTTCGGCCGGGTGATACCCAGAAGCGGGGCGCCGCGCAACCTTACACGGCCCGCGGCGGGAGGTGGAGGTCATGGAGAGGCGATTACGCCGCAGGGGCACGGGCCAGCCTTGCCGCCATCGCGGCGTAGGCGGCGGAGAAACGCTCCACCGCCGCGCCGTCGCTGTCCCAGCCCAGGCTGATCCGGATGGCGCAGGCGGCGTCCCCGGCGCTCTCGCCCATGGCCGCCAGGACGTGGGACGGCTTCACCTTGCCGCTGGAGCAGGCCGAACCGGCGCTGACTGCCACCCCGGCGAGGTCCAGCGCCATCACCTGCGTCTCCCCCGCCACGCCGGGCAGCAGCAGGTTGCTGGTGTTGCCGACCCGCGCCGCGCCGGCCCCCATCACCCGCGCGGCCGGAACGGCGGCGAGCGCCGACGCCTCCAGCGCGTCGCGCAGGGCGGTCAGGCGGGCGCTGTCGGGCAACTCCTCCCGCGCGAGGCGGGCGGCGGCGCCGAAGCCGGCGATGCCGACGACATTCTCGGTCCCGGCGCGGCGGCGCTTCTCCTGCCCGCCGCCGCGGATCAGCGCCTCCGGCTCCAGCCCGTCGGCGAGGATCAGGGCGCCCACGCCGGCGGGGCCGCCGATCTTGTGAGCCGACAGGGTCAGCAGGTCGGCGCCGAGCGTCGCAAGGTCGAGGGGCAGCCGCCCGGCGGCCTGCACCGCGTCGCAATGGACCAGCGCGCCGCGCGCGTGGGCGAGCCGCGCCGCCTCGGCCACCGGCTGGATCACGCCGGTCTCGTTGTTGGCGAGCATCAGGGAAACGAGCACGGGACCGTCTGCGTCGGCGAGCCGGCGGTCGAGCGCGGCCATATCGGCGACGCCGTCGCGGTCCACCGGGACGCGGGCGGCGCCGGGCACCGCCTCCAGCACCGAGTCATGCTCGATCGCTGAGGTGACCACCGTCCGGCCGGGAAAGCCGCGCAGCGCCAGATTGTTGGCTTCCGTCCCGCTTCCGGTGAAGAAGACCTGGGCGGGCCGCACCCCGGCCAGGGCGGCGACCTGGGCGCGCGCCTCCTCCACCGCGCGGCGGACCGTGCGGCCGAAGCCGTGCACCGAGGACGGGTTGCCGGCGAGATCCATGGCCTGGATCATCGCCGTCTTCACCGCCGGCTTCAGAGGCGCCGAGGCGTTGTGGTCGAGATAGACGCGGGTCATCGGAACGAAGGGCCGGAGGGCGCTCCCTTACTCCGCCGCGACCGCAGCGCCCTCGTCCGCCGGCTGCGGGCCGCGGATGGTCAGGCTGCTGGTGCCGATGATCCGCCGCTCCACCACGTCCGCCACCGTGACCGAGCTGAGATACATGTGGATCTGGTTGCCCAGCTCCTCCCACAGGTCGTGGGTCAGGCAGCGCGAGCGGTTGGTGCGGCAACCCTGCGGCGTGCCGTTGGCGCAGCGCGTCGTGCGGATCGGCTCGTCCACCGCCAGGATGATGTCGGACACGCGGGTTGCGTCCGCCGGATGGGCCAGCAGATAACCGCCGCCGGGACCGCGCACGCTCTTGACCAGACCGCCCTTGCGCAGCTTGGCGAACAGCTGCTCCAGATAGGAGAGCGAAATCTCCTGCCGGTCGGCGATGTCGGCAAGGGCGACGGGGCTCCCCTGGCTGGTGGCAGCAAGATCGACCATGGCCATGACGGCATAGCGTCCCTTGGTGCTGAGTCTCATTTTACCCTCCTTACCCTTCCTTCACCCCGGCCCGACCGTCCAGCGGATCGGCGCCAAGCCTCGTGTTTGTGTTTGGTTCAACAGGACGCCGCCGGACCGCCGTCGACGGACACCGGCTGGCGCACCCCATTGTCGGGCCGGGCGCTCCCGTTGGGAACGCCCGATGTTTCGTATACGGATGAATTATGCGCGTCCCCGCGCTCCGATTCCAGTTCCTCGACGCGCCGGCGCAGGGTCGATACCTGATCGAGCAGGCCGTTCAGCGCGCGCGCCACCGGATCGGGGATGTCGCCACAGGGCGTGCCGTAGGGCATGAACTTCTGCGTCTCGACGCGGTCGCGCGTCACCACCGCCTTGGCCGGGATGCCGACCACCGCGATGCCCGGCGCCACATCCGCCACCACGACGGCGTTGGCGCCGACGCGGGCTCCGCGCCCGATGGTGATGGCGCCCAGCACCTTGGCCCCAGCGCCGACGATCACGCCGCTTTCCAGCGTGGGATGGCGCTTGCCCTGGTTCAGCGAGGTGCCGCCCAGCGTAACCCCATGATAGAGCATCACGTCGTCGCCGATCTCGGCGGTCTCGCCGATGACGACGCCCATGCCGTGGTCGATGAAGAAGCGGCGCCCGATGGTCGCCCCCGGATGGATCTCGATCCCGGTCAGCGCGCGGGCGATCTGCGAGACGGCGCGCGCCATCAGGTGCCAGCGGCGATCCCAGCAATAGCGCGCGACGCGGTGCAGGACGATGGCATGGAAGCCCGGATAGCACAACGCGACCTCGGCCCGTGACCGCGCGGCCGGGTCGCGGGCCATGATACCGTCGATCTCTTCGCGAAGATGCTTGAACACCGGAACACCCGCCGTGGTATAGTCCGCCCTCTTGCCGGAAGAGGTGATCTTTCGCAAGAGCCCTCGACCCGTGCCTCGCCGGTCGCGCGGGTTGCCCTGGAAGGACGCATCGACGCATATATGATGACCAAGCAAAACGGTCAAGAATTGTGTGCGAAAAATCCATGCTTGTCCATGGGCAACCACGTCCGCTTGCCGTGGCGTCCGCTCACCGCTCCGCCGGTGGTCCGGATCACCTTATATTCGCGTCAGGATCGCCGTTCCCATGCCTGAAGTGATGATCAACGGTCCGGCCGGACGGCTGGAAGGGCGCTACACACACGGCACGATCCCCAACGCGCCGATGGCCTTGCTGCTGCATCCGCACCCGCATCACAACGGGACCATGAACAACAAGGTGGTCTTCACCCTGTTCCAGTCCTTCACGAAGCGCGGCTACTCGGCCCTGCGCTTCAATTTCCGCGGGGTCGGCCGCAGCCAGGGCACCTACGACAAGGGCGAGGGCGAGCTGGCCGATGCGGCGGCGGCGCTGGACTGGCTGCAGACCCACAACCCCAACGCCCCGGTCTGCTGGATCGCCGGGGTCTCCTTCGGGGCGTGGATCGGCATGCAGCTTCTGATGCGCCGCCCGGAGATCGACGGCTTCGTGTCCGTCTCCCCGCCGGCCAACCTGTTCGACTTCTCCTTCCTGGCGCCCTGCCCCTCCTCCGGCCTGATCATCCACGGCGACAAGGACGAGCTGGTTCCGGGGGCGGCGGTGAACAAGCTGGTGACCAAGCTGTCGCACCAGAAGGACATCCGCATCGACCACCGCGTCGTGCCCGGCGCCAACCATTTCTTCGCCAACCGCAGCGACGATCTGGCGGTGCAGGTGGACGACTATCTGGACCGTGCGATGGGCAACCCGGTCGCCGCCGTGGCGGAGTGAGCGCGATGAAGCTCCGTCGTTTTGCCTTCGTCGCCGGCCTCGCGGCGCTCCTGCTGTCCGGCTGCAGCAACGCCCAGATCGCCAGCACCTTCGGCAACTGGTGCAAGCACGCCGACAACTGCACCGACAACAGCCGGACGCGCCCGTAACCTCCGGCGTCACACCGGGTGGAAGCGCCCGCCGGTCATCGGCCGGGGCACGCCGGTCGTGGCCGGCAGGCTGAGCGGCAGGCTCTTGCGGCTGCGCACCGCCAGATAGGCGAAGGCTTCGGCCTCCAGCGCGTCGCCGTTCCAGCCCACCGCCTCCACCGGATCGACCGGCACTCCCAGCCGGTCCGCCAGCATCCCCATCAGCGTCGCGTTGTGCCGCCCGCCGCCGCAGACCAGCCAGCGCAGCGGCGCGCCCGGCAGGTGCGGGACGATGCGCGCGACCGACGCGGCGGTGAAGGCGGTCAGCGTCGCCGCTCCGTCCGCCACGGACAGCCCGCGGACGGGCGCCGGGTCGAAGGCGTCGCGGTCCAGCGACTTCGGCGCCGGAAGGTCGAAGTAGGGATGGGCGATCAGCGCCGCCAGAGCGTTCCCGTCCACCACGCCCGCCGCCGCCAGCGCACCGCCGGAATCGTAGCGGGCACCCTGGCCGGACAACACCCAGTCATCCACCAGCGCGTTGCCCGGCCCGGTGTCGCAGGCGATCACGTCGTCCGCGCCCTCGCCAATCCAGGTGACGTTGGCGACGCCGCCGATGTTCAGCACGGCCAGCGGGCGCGGCAGGGCGTCGGCCAGCGCGCGGTGGAACAGCGGCACCAGCGGGGCGCCCTGCCCGCCCGCCGCCACGTCCGCCGTGCGGAAGTCGTCGACCACGGCGATGCCGGTCGCCCGCGCCAGCCGCGCGCCGTCGCCGATCTGCCAGGTGCGGCGCTGCGCCGGGTCGTGAAAGATCGTGTGGCCGTGGAAGCCGATCAGGTCCACCGCGGCCGCCTCCATCCCGGCCTCCGCCAGCAGGCGGCGCACCGCGTCGGCGTGGGCGTCGGTCAGGGCCTGCTCCACCGCGTCCACCGGCCCTTTGCCGCCGAGGCAGGAGCGCAGGTCGGCGCGGAAGCCGTCCTCGTAGGGGATGGTGACGAAGGCCAGCGGCTCCACCCGGCTTTCGCCGTCGGTGCGGACCAGGGCCGCGTCGATGCCGTCCATGGAGGTGCCGCTCATCAGCCCGACGACCGTCTGCATGTCCTGCCTCATTCCATCGGACCTCAATCCCCTATCGACTCAGCCCCGAGAATTGTGGGGCCGCGCGTTCCATGCTAACAGACGCGACCCTGGACCCTACCACGACAGCCGGATCGCGGCCATGACGACGCTGACATCGGATTTCCTCCGCACGCTGCAGGAACGCGGCTTCATCCACCAGTGCACCGACCTCGCCGGGCTCGACGAGCGCGCGGCGAAGGGGCCGATCATCGCCTACATCGGTTTCGACTGCACGGCGGACAGCCTGCATGTGGGCAGCCTGCTGCCGATCATGATGCTGCGCTGGCTGCAGAAGACCGGCCACAAGCCGATCGTCCTGATGGGCGGCGGCACGACCAAGATCGGCGACCCGTCGGGCAAGGACGAGGCGCGCCAGCTCCTCACCGACGAGATCATCAACGCCAACATGGCGGGCATCAAGCGCATCTTCGGGCGCTACCTGTCCTTTGGCGACGGGCCGACCGACGCGGTGATGGTCAACAACGCCGACTGGCTGGACGAGCTGAAGTACATCCCGCTGCTGCGCGACATCGGGCGGCACTTCACGATCAACCGCATGATGACCTTCGAATCGGTCAAGCTGCGGCTGGATCGCGAGCAGCCGCTGACCTTCCTGGAATTCAACTACATGATTCTCCAGGCCTACGACTTCGTGGAGCTGTTCCGTCGCGAGAAATGCATGCTCCAGATGGGCGGGTCGGACCAGTGGGGCAACATCATCAACGGCGTCGAGCTGGGCCGCCGCACCGACGGGGCGGAGCTGTTCGGCCTGACCACCCCGCTGCTGACCACGTCGTCGGGCGCCAAGATGGGCAAGACCGCCGCGGGCGCGGTGTGGCTGACCGCCGACAAGCTCAGCGCCTATGATTTCTGGCAGTATTGGCGCAACACCGAGGACGCCGACGTCGGCCGCTTCCTGCGCCTCTACACCGAGCTGCCGCTGGACGAGGTGGCGCGGCTGGAGTCCCTGGAGGGCGCTGGCATCAACGAGGCCAAGAAGATCCTCGCCCACGAGGTGACCAAGCTCGCCCATGGCGAGGCGGCCGCCCTGGAGGCCGCCGAGACCGCCCGCCGCACCTTCGAGCAGGGCGCCGCCGCCGAAGGCCTGCCCAGCATCGACGTGCCGCGCGCCGAGCTTGAGGCCGGCGTCGCGCTGGTGGACCTGCTGGTCTCCGCCGGGCTGGCCGCGTCGAAGGGCGAGGCGCGCCGCCTCATCAAGGGCGCCGGCGCCAAGTTGAACGACGCCGCCATCCCCGACGAGGCCGCCAAGGCCACCGCCGCCGACCTGAACGCCGACGGCGTCATCAAGCTAAGCGCCGGCAAGAAGCGTCACGCGCTGGTCAAGGCGGTGTGAAGCCCTGCCGACGCCACGTGACGCTTCCTCTCCTCCTGGAGCGGGAGCGTCACGTGGCGGATGCCGCCGCTGGAATCATGGATGCCTCTTTCGCATCCACATCCAGGATGGAGGACCGGCATTCATCTCGCTCCAAAAAAGAACCCTGCATATCATTGACAACTCCAAATTGTTGATGTTCTATTTTTAGAACTTCGAATTGGGGGCGTTATGGCGATTTGGGTCAGTTATACACAAAGTGGCTACGAGGGAGGTGGGCAGTCGCTGGCCACCAATACCCGCCTCATCCTCAGCCGCGACGGAAACACATCCTCCCCTGCCTCCGTAAAATGGAGGATCGAGGGCACTGGCCTCAATCCGGCTGATGCCGAGGATTTTGGCGGAACATTTCCAAGCGGCACACTTGAGTTCGCCCCATTTCAAAGCGCGACTCTCGACATCCCAATTCGTGACGACGACATCATTGAACCGAATGAAGAATTTACCATTATATTTTACGATCCGATTGGCGACACGCTGGCAGATTATTTGACAAATGGCGCCATCAAGATGACGATTGCCAATGATGATGCATTGGCGTCAATAAAATCTTACAATGGAGATTCTCCGGAAGGCGATAGTGGTAAAAAATTTATTTACTTTTACATAGAGCTATCAACCAGCACAGGAAAACCCGTTTCGGTTGACTGGGCGCTAACCGGGACCGGCGCGAACCCGGTGGACGCCGCCGACTTTGGCGGCACGCTGCCGTCCGGCACCGTCACCCTCGTGGGCTGGGAGACGTCGCGGATGTTCATGGTGGAGGTTTCCGGCGACACCACGGTGGAGCCGGACGAAACCTACACGATCACCCTGTCCAACCCGAACGGCGTCGCTCTCGGCACCACCACGGCAACCGGGACCATCCGCAACGACGACACCACGCTCTCCATCGCCGCGCTGGATGCGACGAAGGCGGAAGGCAGCAGCGGCTCGACCGCCTACACCTTCGAGGTCACCCGCGCCGGAAACATCGAGGGCAATTCGACCGCCAGCTATGCGGTGACCGGGACCGGGGCGAATCCGGCGGATGCCGCCGACTTCGGCGGCACGCTGCCATCCGATACGGTCAGTTTCGCACCCGGCGAAACCCGCAAGGTCATCACCATCAACGTTTCCGGCGATTCCACCCGCGAGGGCAACGAGACCTTCGCGGTTACGCTGACGAACCTGCGATACGCGCCCATCGCGACCGCGACCGCCACCGGCACGATCGTCAACGACGACATAGAGCCGACACGCCGCCTCGCCATCACCTCCGGCGGAACAAGCCGCGAAGTCGAGATGCAGGCCTACTCCGGACCGGTGTCCTGGCTTCAGAACATGCACATCGGGGCCGACGTCAGCGAGGCCATGCACGGCACCGATCTCGCCGATTTCATCAACACCCTGGGCGGTGACGACGCGATCGACGGCGGCAAGGGCGACGATGTGCTGGACGGGGGGCTCGGCTCCAACTTCCTGACCGGCGGTTCGGGCATGGACACCTTCTTCGTGGACGGGCGTGGCAACGGCGTCACCTGGTCCACGGTGACGGACCTTGAAAAAGGGGAATGGGTCACCTGCTGGGGCTGGAAGGAGGGGACGTCCAAGCTGACCTGGGCTGAGATGGCCGGTGCGGATGGATACAAGGGGGCTACGGCACACATCGACCTGGATGCCAATGGCAGCATCGATATGAGCATGACCATCTCCTCCAAATACTCGGCCGCGGTCCTCGCCATGCCCGGGCAGGTCGGTGACGCAAGCTATCTTGCCTTCACCCTCGCCTGATCCATTTCCCAAAGCCCTCGGCCGGCCAAGGCCGGCTGAGGGGATGGTGTCGCCCTCGACCCTGCCTCCTATTTTTCGAAAGTCCCCGGCGACGGCGCTTCCTTGCCGTCGCCCCCCTCGCCCAGGAAGAACAGGTTGCGCAGGAAGCCCGGTGCCAGCATGGCGAGCGGGTTCACCGTCACGTCCGGGTCGGCCAGCGGGCCGCGGACGTGCCAGGTGGCGCTGAAGATGCCCTGCCCCTCGCCGCCGCTCAGCGCGTTGCCCAACAGCGGAATCTGACCGATCAAGCGGTTCAGTCCGTAGATGGGCACGATGGTGCCGCGCAGGTTGGCGGTGTCGGTCTCGATGTCGATTTCCCCTCCCAAGGTGAGGCCGAGCGCGGAGCCTGAGGTGCGCAGATCCTTGATCGTCAGCAGGCGCCCGTCCTTGCGGTAGTCGCTGACCGCCCGCCCGAACCGGATGCCCTTGCCACCGCCCATCAGCTCGGCGAAGCCGGAGGGGGAGATGGAGTTCAGGATACGGGCCAGGACCGGCGGGTCGACGAGAGCGTAGTCGGTCAGCTCCATCCGGCCTTCGATGGCAGCGTCAGCCCGCGGCTCGACCGTTCGGCCGGTGATGGCCAGCGCGCCGCCCTGCACCCGGTCGTTGATGTCGAGCGCGCGGAAGGTCGCGCCGGCGTCGCTGGCCGAGATGACCACGTCATAGAATCCTTGGGCGCCCGGGAGATAGCGCAGGGACACCGCACCGTCGCGCCCCGCCCGCGCCGTCACGTCGAGCCCCGTCCAGGACAGGCGGTCGCGCTTGATCCGCCCAGCCACGTCGGCCAGATGGCGGCCATCCCCGAAGACGACGCGGTTCAGCTTCAGGTCGAAATCGAGCGGCAGCGGCTTCTCGTCGGCCGGTCCCTGCTTCTTGCCGCCGGGCGGGTCGGCCTTGCCGGCCAGGACGCGGGCGTCCAGGCTCTGGCCCGTGATGGTCCCGGAATAGCCGCTCTTGCCGCCGTCATGCACCGTCACGTCGGCCTTCAGGTCGGTCTGGCCGACGGACATCTGGCTGACCACCACCTTGGTGACGGCCATGGTCTGCGGCGCGAGGTCGACGACCGCCTGGGCGCGCAGCCCCCCGGCATCGACCGACAGGCCGGTGATGCGGGTCACGCGGTCCTTCTGGAACTCCAGCGCCAGCTTGCCGGTGCCGGGAACACCGGGCTTCTTCTCCCAGCCCAGCTCGTCGATGCGCAGGTGGGTCTTTTCCAGGTTCAGCCCGGCGGTCAGGCCGAAGCGGCGGCGCTGGTCCACGGTGAACAGCACGTCCGCCCCCAGCGGCCCCGCGACATGCTCGCCGAGATCAATGCCGTGGCTGCGCAGGTCCTGGGCGTCCACGTCGCCCTTCACGGCGATGCGGGTGCGCGGCCCCTTGGCGGTGGAGGTGAACTGCTCCTTCCAGTCGATGGTGACGGGGATGCCGTCCAGTTTGGTGTTGCCCTTCACCGTCATGGCGTTCATGTCGAGCGCCAGCGTCAGGTCGCCCTCGGTCGCGGTCAGCCCGGCGGCCACCTTCTCCACCCCGACGCCGCGCAGCTTCGCCGCGACGTCCAGGTTCAGCTGCTCCACCTTCAGGTCGACCAGCAGCGGGAACTGGAAGTGGAGCTGCGCGTCCGCCTGCCCCTGGGTGCGCTTGGGGTCGAGGTCGAGGCGCCTGGGATAGCCCAGCGGCGGGCTGTCCAGAACGGTCAGGATGGTGCGCACCGGCCCGCGGACCGGGACGCGGATGTCCATGGTCTCTTTGCCGGTGTCCAGACCGCCGATGACGATCGTGCCCTCGCCGAGCTGGACGTCGTCGATGCGGCCGCCCTTGGTGTGGATGGTGAAGGTCTTGCCGTCGGTGGACACCTCCGCCGCCACGCCGGCGACCTTGGGCAGCGGGTGGAAGTAATCCACCGTCATGTCCTCGGCCTGGATGCCAGCCTGGAAATGCGTCACGTCGATCGCCGCGAGGTCGGACAGCGGCCCGCTGGCCCGGACCGTGGCCGTCGCCTCCGGCACGACGCCGCGCGAAAGGTTTTGGGTCACCCATTCCCGCGGGTTCTTCCCCACCCCGAGCGGCCACAGCCGGGGCAGTTCGTCCGCCGGCACCCGCTTGGCCGTCACGGCGGCCTCCACCGACAGGCGGGCGTCCGGCGTGCCGAACTGGGCGATGGTGGCCTTCGCGGTCCCCTCGATGGTCGGGCCGCCGAGATCGACCGCCAGCCGCTCCACCTCAAGCTGGCCGGAAGCGCGGTCCCCGGCCACCGTCAGGGCGGCGGAGGCGACGGGCAACGGCTCCGGGAACAGGTCCGGCCGGACGACGCGGCCAGCGCCGGCCCTCAGCTCCGCCCGGCCGCTGCGCGGCTGCCCGTCGGGGTCCAGATCCAGGCCGGCCGTGCCGGACAGGGGAAGCTGCGCCGCGGCGAGCGGCGCCAGCGCCGGGGCGAGCCCGGCCAGCGCAGCGGGCACCAGCCCGTCGAGCCGCGCGGCGACCGACACGCCCTTGTCGGGAACCTGCGTGCCGTCGAGGTCGAGCGAGGCCCGCGTGCCGCCCGCCGTCAGGTCGAGCCGCAGGCTGCCGTTGCGCTGTCCGCCCTGCTCCCGCAGGTTGCCCCGCCCGGCCATCGCCATCCCGTCGAACGCGAGGTCCAGCCGCTCCAGCTCGGCCCGCCGGCCCGGCACGTCCAGGCCGCCGCGCAGCCGCACCCGGTCGACGCGGTAGGGGTCGGGCCGCAGCGCGGGCAGGCTGACCTCCCCGGCACCGCCCTGCAGATCGAAGCTGAAGCGCACCGGCTCGAATCGCGAGTCCAGGGTGGCGTCGATGCGCCCGCTTAGCGGCACGGTCACCGCGGAGAGCGGTTCCAGCAACGGACCGATCTTGGCCAGCGCCGCCGGTTGCAGACCGTCGAAGCGGGTGGACAGCGCGGTTTCCGCGTCGGCCATGCGATGGACGCCCGACGCCTCCACCGCCGCCGTTCGCCCGTCGAGGTCGAGCAGCAGCTGCGCCCCGCCGACGATCTCGGTCCCGTCGCGGGTCAGCACGATGTCGGCGCGGTTGGCATGCCAGGACAGGCCCAGCATGCGGTTCGTCACCGTCAGGTCGGCGCCGATGATGGTCAACCGCCGCAGCAGGCCCAGCGGGCGGGCGATGTCCGGGGGCTGCATCAGGGTGGAGACGATCTCCCCCGCGAAATCGGGGCCGCCGCCCGGCTCGTCCTTCTCCGGCTCGCCGGGAGACGGAAGCGAGCGCACGTCGAAATCCAGGCTGCCATCGGCCCGGCGCACCACTTGGAGGCGCGGCCGCACGAGGTCGAGCCGGGTCGGCGACAGCTTGCCCTGGAACAGCGCGCGCACGGAAAAGCCGACGCCCAGCTCCGGCACCGCTGCAAGCTCGTCTCCCTCGGCGTTGACCGCGTGCACGTCGATGGCCCGCAGGTCCAGCCGGGTCAGCCCGTCGCTCTCCTCCTCGTCCACCCAGGACAGGACGAGCTGGCCGACATCGACGCGGTAGCGGCCCTGCGGGTCGCTCAGCGCCCGCTCCACATAGGGGGTCAGCGGGTCGAGCGCGATCGGCCCCTGGGCCAGCCGCCAAGCGAACAGCCCACCCGCAACGCCGCCGACGACGACCGCGCCCGCGGTGGTCCAGGCGAGAAGCTTCGCGGTGCGCCGGATCACGGTCGGTGTCCCGGCGACGGTGCCCGCGCGTTGTCACAGTTGACCGGACCCTCGCGACCGCGCACCTTCCTGCTCAGTTCTTGTGCAGGGATAGCCGCGACCATGACCACCACGCTGCCGAAACCTTTCGACACCGCCCTCGCCGGACGCGGCCTGGAGCGCTGGCGCGCCGAGGCGGCGACCGCCGCCGACGGCACCGGCGACGACGATTTGGGCGCCTGGGCCGAGGCGTACGCCGATTCGGCCGAGGGCCGGGCGCTGATCGACGCGGTGTGCGGCAACAGCCCGTATCTCGGCCAGATCCTGACGCGCGAGCTGCCCTTTGTCCGCGAGATGGTGAGCGAGGGGTACGACGCCGCCTTCGCGGCGCTGCTGCGCCGGCTGGAGACGGACTGCGCGGAGGAGCGCAACATCGACCGGCTGATGACCGCCCTGCGCATCGCCAAGCGGCGGGCGGCGCTGCTGATCGCGATGGCCGACATCACCGGCGCGTGGGAGCTGGAGGCCGTCACCGGCGCGCTGTCCGACATCGCCGAGACGTCGGTTCGGATGGCGGCAAACCACCTGCTGCGCCGCGCCGCGGAGGCGGGGACGCTGACGCTGCCGGAACCGCAGCGGCCATGGGTCGGGTCGGGCCTGATCGTGCTTGGCATGGGCAAACTTGGTGCGCGCGAACTCAACTATTCCAGCGATATCGACCTGATCGTCCTGTACGACGACGCCGTCGTTCAAACGCCCCAGCCGGACAACCTCGCCCGCACGTTCATTCGTATCGCGCGCGATCTTGTCCGCATTATGGATGAACGGACCAAGGACGGCTACGTCTTCCGTACAGATCTGCGGCTGCGCCCCGATCCCGGTGCGACGCCGCTCGCGGTGTCCGTCTCGGCGGCCGAAATTTATTACGGCAGCGTCGGGCAGAACTGGGAGCGCGCGGCCATGATCAAGGCCCGCCCCATCGCCGGCGATCCGGAAGCGGGGGCGCATTTCCTGCGTTTCCTCGAACCGTTCGTGTGGCGGCGCCACCTCGACTTCGCGGCCATCCAGGACATCCATTCCATCAAGCGTCAGATCAACGCCCACAAGGGCCATCGTGAAGTGACGGTGAACGGCCACGACATCAAGGTCGGCCGGGGCGGAATCCGCGAGATCGAGTTCTTCGCCCAGACCCAGCAGCTGATCTTCGGCGGGCGCGACATCCGGGTGCGCATCGCCCCCACATTGCTGGCCAACAAGGCGCTGTGCGCGGTCGGACGCGTGCCGGAGGCGGCGGTGGAGGAGCTGGAGGAGGCCTACCGCTTCCTGCGCCGGGTCGAGCACCGCATCCAGATGACCGACGACCGCCAGACCCACCAGATCCCGGCGGACGACGAGGGCGTGGCCCATCTCGCGACCTTCCTCGGCTACGAGCGGGTCGAGGATTTCCGCGCCGACCTGCTGGCCCAGCTCGGCCGGGTGGAGGACCGCTACGCCGAGCTGTTCGAGGAGGCGCCGTCGCTGTCCGGCCCCGGCAACCTCGTCTTCACCGGCACCGACGACGACCCCGGCACGGTGAAGACGCTGGCCGGCATGGGCTACCGCGACCCCAGCCGGGTCATCGCCGTGGTCTCCACCTGGCACCGCGGGCGCTACCGCTCCACCCGCTCGGGCCGCGCGCGGGAGCTGCTGACCGAGCTGGTGCCGGCCATGCTGAACGAGCTGGCGAAGACCCCCGCCCCGGACGACGCGCTGGTTAAGTTCGACAGCTTCCTGGAGCGGCTTCCGGCGGGGGTCGGGCTGTTCTCGCTGTTCATCGCCAACCCCTGGCTGCTCGCCCTGGTCGCGGAGATCATGGGCACGGCGCCGCAGCTGGCCGAGACGTTGTCGCGCAACCCGTCGCTGCTCGACGCCGTGCTGTCGCCCGACTTCTTCGACCCGCTGCCCGACGCGGCGGGGCTGACGCCGGAGTACCAGCGCTTCATCGCCGGGGCGCACAACTTCGAGGATGTGCTGACCCTGTCGCGGCGCTGGACCAACGACCAGCGCTTCCGCGCCGGGGCGCACATCCTGCGCGGCATCACCGACGGCGACCGCTGCGGCCCCTTCCTCGCCGATCTGGCCGACGTGGTGGTGCCGGAGCTGGCCGCCCGCGTGGAGGAGGAGTTCGCCGCCCGCCACGGCCGCATCCCCGGCGGCGCCTGGGTGGTGGTGGCGATGGGCAAGCTAGGCAGCCGGCAGCTCACCATCACCTCCGACATCGACCTGATCGTGGTCTACGAGGTGCCGCCGGGCACCCGCCAGTCGGACGGAGCCAAGCCGCTGGCCCCCAACGAGTATTACATCAAGCTGACGCAGCGCCTGACCAACGCCATCACCGCCCCGATGGCCGACGGGCGGCTGTACGAGGTGGACATGCGGCTGCGCCCGTCGGGCAACGCCGGTCCGCTCGCCACCGCGCTGGACGCCTTCACCGCCTATCAGGCCAAGGATGCCTGGACGTGGGAGCACATGGCCCTGACCCGCGCCCGCGTCATCGGCAGTGATTCCGGCGGCGGCGATCCGGCGCTGGGTCATAAGGTCGAGTCGGCGATCCGCGGTGTGCTGACCGGCCCGCGCGACCCGGCCAAGGTGCTGCGGGACGTCGCCGACATGCGCCGCCGCATCGACAAGGAGTTCGGCACCACCAACCCGTGGAACGTCAAATACGCCCGCGGCGGCCTGATCGACATCGAGTTCACGGCCCAGTATCTCCAGCTCCGTCACGGCCACGCGCATCCGGACATCCTGTCCATCGCCACCAGCCGCGCCCTGCTCAACGCCGCTGCGGCCGGGCTGCTGGCGCCGGAGGTGGCGGAGGAGCTGGTGGCGACGCTGAAGCTGTGGCGGCGGGTGCAGGGCTTCCTGCGCCTGACCACCGACGGCGTGCTCGATCCGCGGCAGGTTTCGCCCACCCTGCGGGAGGGCCTCTCGCGCGCCGCCTTCCCGGACGAGGAGCCGGCGGTTGACTTCGCCGCGCTCGACAGCAGAATCCGGGACATCGCCGCCCGCGCCCACCGCCATTTCGTGGCGCTGGTCGAGGAGCCGGCGTCAAGGCTGCCTCCCCCAGAGACCAACGAAGAAGCCAAACTCCCATGAGCGAAGCCAACAACGCCAGCGAAGCCACCAACGCCGCCCCGATCGAGGTCGGCACCCCGGCCCCGGACTTCACCATGCCGACCGATGGCGGCGGCAGCGTCACGCTGTCCGCCCTGCGGGGCAAGCCGGTGATCCTGTACTTCTACCCGAAGGACGACACCTCCGGCTGCACGTCGGAGGCCTGCGGCTTCCGCGACCAGCTTCCGGATTTCAGCGGGCTCGACGCCGTCATCATCGGCGTGTCCAAGGACAGCGTGGCCAGCCACGACAAGTTCAAGGCGAAGTACGAGCTGCCCTTCACGCTGGCCTCCGACAAGGAGGCGGGCGTCGCCGAAGCCTACGGCGTCTGGGTCGAGAAGAGCATGTACGGCCGCAAGTACATGGGCCTGGACCGCGCGACCTTCCTGATCGACAAGGACGGCATCGTCCGCAACGTCTGGCGCAAGGTGAAGGTCACCGGCCATGTGGCGGCGGTGCTGAAGGCGTTGCAGGCGCTGTAGTCGTTTCGCGATGCGGTGGGGGGAGACATCATCCCCCGCCGCTTCAGCGGACGCCGACCCCGGCAAGGCATTCGCGCAGCACGTCGAGCGGAACGACGTAGTCCCGGTCGATGATGTCATGATGGCTGTCGGGCCGTTCCGGACAGGCGAGATCGAGATAACGCATCCCCCGCTGGGCGGCGAGATTTCCGAAGAAGGGTTGCAGAACGCGGCCACGAAGTTCGATCAGGGTCGCGCCCGCCGGAGCGAACAGAATGTTGGTCAAGGCCGCCCCGTGGCAGCCGACGACCAGCTCCGCACCGCTGAACAAGGCGACCTGCTCCTCGAACGTGAGGCTTCCCGGATCGACGGCAAGGAAGCCCAGCGGCTCCAGCGCCTCTGCCACCTCATCCTGATTCACGGCGAAGCGCTTGGTGGTATTCCTCCGCAGGACAAACAACCGCTTCGCACCGGATGGCGTCGGCAGGACGTCACGGGCGTGGTTCAGGACCACGCTCCAGATCGCCACTGCCTGAGATCGCAACGGCAGCGGCACGAGGCAATCGGAATAGGCGCTCCAGTCGCTGCGGCTGACATGCAGATCCAGCGTGTCCAGCCTCAACCCGGCCATGAAGAGGCGCAACGAGGCTGCCTGCCACGGGTTGGGCGGCCCGTTCATGATGACCCGCCGCTCCGCCCCGTCCGGGGAGAGCATGCCGAACACCAGCCGCGGCAGGAAATCCAGACACCAATGGTAATAGTTGTCGCTGCCGCCCATCCCCAGATATCTGCCGGGCGGCTCGGGCTGTTCAAGAGCCTGGAGAAGAACCGAGGACGGCGCCTGTCCCACCATCCCGTAGACCGCATCCCGGAAGATGCCGAAATCCCGCCGAAAGCAACGCAGATCCGGCGTCACCGGAAACATGAGGTGGTTGTTCAGAACACAGCGGTTGAAGACGGCGCCGACCGGGCTGTCATCGCTGCCGCGCAGAAGGCGGCCACGATGCGGATTGGCCGCCAGATGTTCGACAAGATCAACGCTCTGAATCGTGCCGTCCATGCGACCCCTCCGTGCAATCGCCCCGGACTTATCCGGCGCGGGACAGGATTTCCTCGGCCAGCGCCTGCATCTCCGCTGCCGCCTGGGTCTTGCGCGCGGCCTCGGTCACCGACAAGCCGGACAGCAGGGTCCCGGCGTAGGCGGTGCGGTTGCCGATCTGCGACTCCGCGATGTCCACGGCCGGCGGGTTCACAAGCTCGCGCACCCGCGCGATCAGCTCGTCGGCGATGCGGGCGCGCGGCGGCACGCGGTTCAGCACCAGCAGCAGCCGGCGCTTCTCCTGCGCGGCGAGGTCCAGCGTCGGCTGCACCGCCCACAGGTCCATCGGGCTGGGCTGCACCGGGGCGATGACGAGGCTGGCGGCGCGCACGGCGATGCGCGCCTCCGTCTGAGCGTGGGGCGGGCTGTCGATCAGCACGATGTCGTGGTCGCGGGCCAGCTTCTCCACCTCGGTCTGGGTGCGCCAGCCGGTGATCTGGACATGGGTGAAGCCGGGCTCCCCGCCCGTGGCCTCCGCCCGCACCGCCTGCCAGCGGGTCAGGCTGCCCTGCGGGTCGATGTCCACCGTGGCGACCGAGCGCCCGAGCTGCATCCAGGCAATGGCAAGGTGCGCCACCAGCGTGGTCTTTCCGGCCCCGCCCTTCTGCTGAGCCACGGTGAAGACCTTGCCCGTCATGCCCACACCCATCATTTGGTTGTTTATCGCGCACACCCGTCATAAGGCTTGGACAAATCCGGCGCAACCGCGCGAATTGACTTCATCCTCCCACGCTTTACAAATCGCCCCGTGACCGACAAGCATCCCGACATCATCCCCGCCACGCCCGCCGGCCTCGCCCGCGCCGGCGAGGCTTTGCGCAGCGGCGAGCTGGTCGCCTTCCCGACCGAGACCGTCTACGGCCTCGGCGGCGACGCCACCGACGACCGGGCCGTGGCCGCGATCTTCGCCGCCAAGGGCCGCCCGCAGTTCAACCCGCTGATCGCCCATGTGCCGGACCTGGAGGCGGCTGAGGCCATCGCCGTGCTCGACGAGCGCGCGGTGGAGCTGGCCCACCAGTTCTGGCCCGGCCCGCTGACCCTGGTCCTGCCCCGCCGGGCCGAGGCCGGGCTGTCGCTGCTGGTGTCGGCCGGACTGGACAGCGTGGCGGTGCGCGTGCCCGCCCACCCGGTGGCGCAGGCCCTGCTGAAGGCCGCCAGCAAGCCGATCGCCGCGCCCAGCGCCAACCGCTCCGGCGCGGTCAGTCCGACCGCCCCGCACCACGTCATCGAGAGCCTGGGCGACCGGGTCAGCATGGTGGTGGCCGGCGGCAAGTGTCAGGTCGGAGTGGAGTCCACCGTCCTCGACCTGACCGGCGAGACGCCCGTGCTGCTGCGCCCCGGCGCCGTGCTGCGCGAGGAGATCGAGCGGTTGATCGGCCCCATCCAGCTTTCCGCCGGCAACCCGGACGCCCCGAAGTCGCCCGGCCAGCTGGAAAGCCACTACGCCCCCAACGCCCCGGTGCGGCTGAACGCCACAAGCGCCGAGGAGGACGAGGCGTTCCTGACCTTCGGCCCCGACCGCTTCATCCGCGGCGGCAAGGCCCGCCTGAACCTGAGCCTCCAGGGCGACCTGAACGAGGCGGCGGCGAACCTGTTCGCCCATCTCCGCGCGCTCGACCAGGAGGGGGTCCGCGCCATCGCGGTGATGCCGATCCCGGACGAGGGGCTGGGTGTCGCCATCAACGACCGGCTGCGGCGGGCCGCCGCCCCGCGGGGGTGATGGATCGGGCGTAGTGGAAAAACGGACGGCAAGGCGATAAGAGTCTCGCAACGAGCCCTCACCCTCCCGCTTCGCGGGTCCCTCCCTCCCTCGCTGTCGCAGGGGAGGGACAGAAAGCAACCCTCCCCTGCGACAGCCGGGGAGGGTCGGGGTGGGGGTGATGCTCTCTCCAGCCCCCGGACCGTCCGCCCATGACCTCCGCCAGCTCTGCCGCCAGCCCTGACGCCGCCAGCCTCGCCGCCGCCCTCGACCGGATCCGCGCCATCGTCGGCCCGAACGGCCTTCTCACCGCGCCGGAGGACATGGCCCCCTACCTGTCGGAATGGCGCGGGCGCTTCAAGGGCAACAGCCCGGCGGTGGTCCGCCCGGCCAGCACCGAGGAGGTTGCGGCGGTGGTGACGATCTGCGCGGAGGCCGGCATCCCGGTCGTCCCGCAGGGTGGCAACACCAGCCTCGTCGGCGGCTCCATCCCCTACGAGGAAGGGCGCGAAATCGTCATCAGCCTGTCGCGGATGAACAAAATCCGCGGCATCGACACGCTGAACTACACCATGACGGTGGAGGCCGGCGTCGTGCTGAAGACCGCGCAGGAGGCCGCGAAGGACAAGGACCGCCTGCTGCCGATGAGCCTGGGGGCGGAGGGCACCTGCCAGATCGGCGGGCTGATCTCCACCAACGCCGGCGGCATCAACGTGCTGCGCTACGGCAACATGCGCGATCTCGTGCTTGGTCTTGAGGTCGTGCTGGCCGACGGTCGCGTCTGGAACGGCCTGCGGTCCTTGCGCAAGAACAACACCGGTTACGACCTGAAGCACCTGTTCATCGGGGCGGAGGGCACGCTGGGCATCGTCACCGCCGCGGTGCTGAAGCTCTACCCGCGCCCGCGCCAGGCGGAGACGGCCTTCATCGCCGTGCCCAGCCCCGCCGCCGCCATCGAGCTGCTGGCCCGGCTGCGCGAGGCCTCGGGCGACGCCGTGGCCGCCTTCGAACTGATGTCGCGCCGCTGCCTGGAATTCGCGCTCAAGCACGTCGCCGGCACCATCGACCCGCTGTCGGAGCCGTCGCCCTGGTATGTGCTGACCGAGCTGACCGCCGGTACCCAGTCCGACGCCTTCCGCGAGACGGTCGAGGCGGCGCTGGGAGAGGCCTTCGAGGCGGAACTGGCCACCGACGCCACTATCGCCCAGTCGGAAACCCAGGCCAACCAGCTCTGGTTCATCCGCGAGGCCATCGTCGAGGCGCAGAAATTCGAGGGCGGCTCGATCAAGAACGACGTGTCGGTCCCGGTGTCGCGCGTCGCCGAGTTCATCGAGCGCGCCGAGGCCGCCGTGGTCGCGGCCTGCCCCGGCATCCGCCCCACCCCCTTCGGCCATGTCGGCGACGGCAACATCCACTTCAACCTCAGCCAGCCGGAGGGCGCCGACACCGCCGCCTACCTCGCCCGCTGGGACGAGATCTGCCACGTCGTGAACGAGGTCATCTTCGCCCTGGACGGCTCGATCTCCGCCGAGCATGGCGTCGGCCGCTTCAAGAAGGACGAGATGCCGGTCATCAAGAGCCCGGTCGAGTTCGATCTGCTGCGCGCCATGAAGGCGGCGCTCGATCCCAAGGGCCTGCTGAACCCCGGCAAGATGCTGCCGTAAGGGGCGCCATCCGAAAGAGGTCCCCTGCCCGCCTCGGGCAACCTTTCACGGTTCCGGCCTGTTCGTCGTCGTGCAGGTCGGTAACCGCGGAACGGAGGCGGCGATGCTTCTCGCGATGTCGGCGTGGATGCGCCTGATGCTGGGCGAGGCCGAGGTGGCGCCGGTGCCTGGCACGTCCACCACGTGCGCCCTGCCTCCGGAGCGGGAGCGCATCCGGCGGGCGGTGCATGACGCCGTGACCGCCCATCCGCTTCACCGCGAGCTGGTCCACACCCACCGGCTGGGCGGCTGCCAGTATTACGCCTTTGCCGGGGCGATGCTGCTGGAGGCCCTGGGCCACGGCCGGGCCGAGGTTGCACTGGGCCGCGTGGCGTTCCGCAAGTCCGAGGCTCCTGGCCGGGCGCGCTGGCTCGGTTACCCTGCGGCACCCGCCGACGTTCGTCCTCCCGATCCGGCGCAACGGCGGCAGGAGGCGGAAGCCTTCCCCTTCCACGCCTGGATTCGCCTGACCGGCCCCGGCGGGCGGCCGTTCCTGATCGATTTCGATCTGACCAACGTGCTGCGGGAGGTGCGGCTGCGCGAACCGCGCCATGCGGCGGGCCTGCGCTACCAGCCGCCGGCCTTCTGGGGAAGCGCCGCAGCGGCGTACCGGGCAGGGTTGCGGTTCGAGCCGCACCGACGGCTGACCCCCGACGCGCTGCTGCCCGGCGACCGCCGGGTCTTCGCGGCCATCGCAGCGGAAGCCCGCGATCGTCTCAAGGACGTCTAGGCCGGCGCTCAGCCGATCAGGCCGCCGTCGCGGTTGTTTCCGTCGTCCCAGCCGCAGTCCCAGCCGCAGCCCCCTGCCCGACCACCTTGGACAGGCCCAGCCCGAGGCCAAGCCCGGTGTGCTCGTTCTGATCCGTGCGGACCGGCTGGTCGCGCATGCGGCGGTTGTCCTTGTCCTCGCCGTCCGGGCGGCGGCCGCGCGCGGGCCTGCCGGAGATGCTGTCCACCTCGTCCGGCGTCTCCAGCGCGTTCAGGGCCAGCACATGGTAGATCGACAGCGGCGTGCCGTTCAGCGCCTTCTGCGGCATGCTGGGCACCTGGGTGGTGAAGCCGTCCGGCATGTCCTGGCGGCGCACCCGGTCGATGGCGGTCTGGGCCGGGGCGAAGTCGGCGTTGGGCGACTCCGCGAACTTCGTCGCGAAGCGGTCGTAGATGTCCTTCAGCGACTTGGCCCGGCCGGTGTCCTTGTCGAAGAACACCGCCTTGTTGGCCGAGGCGGCGTCGGGGAACAGCTCCTTGGCGGCGCGGTTCGGGTTGTCCTGCATGGCGTTCAGGAACTTCGAGGCCCCGCCCGCCCCGAGGAAATGCGCCATGTAGAGTTCGGTGGACCCGACCTTCCCTTTGACCGTGTCCTCCAGATACTCCTTGTTGTCGCGGGTGTATTCCGCGGCCATCAGGGCCGAGGCGTTGGGGTCCTTGCGCAGGTCCAGGATCTCGCGCTTCAGGTCGGGATCGGTGACGTAGGGGCGCCCGTCGCCGCGCGTCTGGATCGCGTTGGCGTATTTGGCGTAGCCGTGGTCCGCCCCGTGGTCGCGCATCGTCGCCAGCCACGTGCTGTCGATGAACTGGTAGAGCCCGGTCGCCGAGGAGGAGGAAGACTTCACGTCCGTCCGGTACCCGCTCTCCACGGCAGCTTTTTCCATGAGGTAGGAAAAATCGACCCCGGTCTTGGCGCTGGCGTTGCGGACCGCCGCCTCGACATTCTCCGGCCCGCGGCTGGTCTTCGCGGCCTGGACGGCGGATTCGGCCTGACGGGCAAGGGCGGCGGCGATGGTCATGGGAGGAACCCCTGTGAGCGGTGCTGCCCCACTCTTGCAACCGGGATGCCAAGTCGGACGTCTCCTCCTGCGTCGCAGCCGCGCTGTTCGCGCCGCAACCCAGATGCCAATATTCCTGTCCGACGGTGAGGCTCGCCATGCACCATTCGGTACGGTATGGTGACGCGCACGTAAACCGCCCAAGGCGTGTTCACGCGCAATCGGGCACGCAGAAACGCACGCACAATCGGGTCACGGGAGGCCGCTCCATCCATGATTCCCTACACCGCTCCGGTCGATGACCTCCGCTTTGTCCTGAACGAGGTGGTCGGCCTCGAAACGGTCGCCGCGCTTCCGAACTGCGATTCGGCGGCCCCCGATCTGGTCGACGCCGTGCTGGAGGAGGCCGGCAAGTTCGCCTCCGGCGTTCTCGCCCCACTGAACCGGGTCGGCGACAAGGAAGGCTCGGTGCTGGAGAACGGCGTGGTCCGCACGCCGACCGGCTGGAAGGACGCCTACAGCCAGTTCACCGAGAGCGGCTGGAACAGCCTGCCCTTTGAGCCGGAGTATGGCGGGCAGGGCCTGCCCTGGACCGTGGCCTTCGCGGTGAACGAGATGTGGCAGGCGGCCAACCTGTCCTTCGGCCTGTGCCCCCTGCTGACCCAGGGCGCCGTCGATCTGCTGACCGAGCACGCCAGCGCGGAGCAGAAGGCGCTCTACCTGCCGAAGATGATCGCCGGCGAGTGGAACGGCACCATGAACCTGACGGAGCCGCAGGCCGGCTCCGACCTCGCCGCCGTGCGCACCCGCGCGGTGCGGGCCGACGACGGGACCTACCGCATCACCGGCCAGAAGATCTTCATCACCTACGGCGAGCATGACCTGACGGACAACATCGTCCATCTGGTGCTGGCCCGCCTGCCCGACGCGCCTCCGGGCATCAAGGGCATCAGCCTGTTCATCGTGCCGAAGTTCCTGCCCAACGCGGACGGCACGCCGGGCGCGCGCAACGACCTGCGCTGCGCCAGCCTGGAGCACAAGCTGGGCATCATGGCCAGCCCCACCGCCGTGATGGCCTTCGGCGACGATGGCGGAGCCGTCGGCTTCCTGGTCGGCCAGGAGAACCGCGGCATCGAATACATGTTCACCATGATGAACAACGCCCGCCTCGGCGTCGGCATCCAAGGCGTGGCGATCGCCGAGCGCGCCTACCAGCAGGCCCGCGACTACGCCAAGGGCCGCGTGCAGAGCAAGGATCTGGCCGACCCGAAGGGCTCCGGCGTCGCCATCATCCGCCACCCCGACGTGCGCCGGATGCTGCTGGACATGCGCGCCAAGACGGAAGCCGCCCGCGCGCTGGCGCTCTACGCCGGCACCCAGCTCGACGTGTCCCGCCACCACGAGGACGCCACGGTGCGCGCCGCCGCCACCGCCCGCGTGGACATCCTGACCCCCATCGTGAAGGCGTGGAGCACCGACATCGGCTGCGACGTCGCCTCGACCGGCGTGCAGATCCACGGCGGCATGGGCTTCATCGAGGAGACCGGCGCCGCGCAGCATTACCGCGACGCCCGCATCACCCCGATCTACGAAGGCACCAACGGCATCCACGCCAACGACCTGACCTTCCGCAAGACCGGCCGCGACGGCGGCGAGTCGGCCCGGACCTTCATCGCGGAGATGCGCGCCACGGTGGCGGAGCTGGAGAGCATCCCCGGCGACGACATGGAGGCGATCCGCACCAACCTGTCCGCCGGTCTGGACGCGCTGGAGCAGGCGGTGGCCTGGGTGGTGAAGACACAGGCCGACGGCGACCTGCGCGCCGCCGCCGCGGGGGCGGTGAACTATCTGAAGCTGTGGGGCACGGTGGCCGGCGGCTGGATGCTCGCCCGCTCCGCCGCCAAGGCGCTGGAAGGGCTGCGCCAGCCCGGCGCCAACGCCCCCTTCCTGGAGGCCAAGCTGGTCACCGCCCGCTTCTACGCCGAGCAGATCCTGGCCCAGGGGCCGGGCCTGCTGCTGCCGATCCTGACCGCCCACCGCACGGTCATGGCGCTGAGCGAGGACCAGTTCTGAGCACGCTCAGGACCCATCGCTGTGGCGGTTTGGCCACAGTTAGCTGAAACGCGGCCGGCGCCCCACGCCGGCCGCAACCTTTGCGGTTGCTCCGCGTTCCCCGTTCGATCGAGACGTCTCAAGGGGAAACGCCGCATGCGCACCGCCGCCCTTCTCGCCTTCGCCCTCGCTGCTGCCGGAGCCTCCGCCGCCACCGCCCAGACCATGGATGGTCCGGTCGAATCCCCTTTCCATGTCGGCGCGCAGGCCAGCACGCTGGGGCTTGGGCTGGAGGCCGGTTACCGGGTGAATCCGATGTTCGGGCTGCGCCTGGGCGGCAACATGTTCACCTTCAGCACCGACCGCGGCATCTCCGGCGTCGATTACGACCTGGATGTGAAGCTGCGCAGCTTCGGCGCGGTGCTGGACCTCTATCCGGTCGCCGGCACCGGCTTCCGCATCAGCGGCGGCGCGCGGATCAACTACAACAAGGCCGACCTGACGGGCACCCTGTCCGGCCCGCGCAGCTTCGGCGGGGTGGTGGTCACGCCGCAGCAGGCCGGCCAGCTCGACGGCGAGGCCAAGTTCGACCGCTTCGCCCCCTACGCCGGCATCGGCTACAACGGCACGGTGTTCAGCCCCAACTTCAGCGTCGGCGTCGATCTCGGCGTGCTGTTCCAGGGCAAGCCGCGGGTCAGCCTGAGCGCGCCGGGCGCGGCGACCACGCCGGCCATCGCCGCCGTCCTGGAAGACCAGCGCCGCGAGGTCGAGGATTCGATCCGCGCCGCCCGCTTCTGGCCGGTGGTCGCCATCACCGCCTCCTACCGCTTTTGATGGAGGGCGGGCACCAAACACCCCCGCGAACCGTTACGCCTCCATGGATCAACTGTGGAGACCATCCCATGGCTCGTCGTAACGGGATTCGCACCGCCGTCCTTGCCCTTCCCCTCCTGGCCCTGCCGCTGCTGGCCGCCTGCGACGACCAGCAGTCGGCGGAAAAGACCGGCCAGGAGATCGGACGCGCGGTGGACCAGACCGCGGAGCGCGTGGGCGAGGCCGCCAAGGGCATCGGCGCCGAGGCCGGCCGCATGATGCAGGACGCCGGCGCGGCCATCCAGCAGAAGGCCCGCGACGCCAAGGACGACATCAACCGGGAGACCGCTCCTGAAAAGCCTTAACTCGGCCTACGCTTGGGCCGGCCCCCGCAGCGTCCGCCACGCGCAGATCGCGGCGTAATAAGCGCTGCTGGCCAGCCAGACGTACCAGACGGCGTCGGGACGGTCCGGATACAGGACCACCAGCGCCGCGCTGGAGGCCAGCCAGGCGCCGCTGACCAGAAGATTCAGGCGCATCCAGCGGCGCACCCGGAAAGGATGCAGGAACTTCACCGTCGTGAAGGTCAGCAGGCCGAGAACCAGCACCACGGCGGTGTTGACCCACGGGTCGAGCGCCAGAAGCCACAGATAGAGCGCGACCACGTTCCAGATCGCCGGAAAGCCGACGAAGTAGTTGTCGCCGCTCTTCATCCCGGTGTTCGAGAAGCAGTAGAGCGACGTCATCATGATGAAGGCGGCCAGCGCCACGCCCAGCCCGTCGGGCAGCAGGCCGAAACGGTACAGGAAGACTGCCGGAACGACGACGTAGGTCAGATAGTCGACCACGAGGTCCAGCGCCGACCCGTCGATGCCCGGCAGCACCTCCTTCACCGAGGCGCGGCGGGCCAGCGTGCCGTCCACCCCGTCGACCACCAGCGCCAGCCCCAGCCAGCCGAGGCACGCCTTGGCCTCGCCGTTGACCGCGGCGAGCAGCGCCAGCAATCCCAGCACCACGCCGCTGCCCGTGAAGGCGTGCACCCCCCAGGCCGACAGCCGCCGCACGATCCCGTACCCGCCGTCGCTGTCGTCCTTGAACCCGCTGTCCACTGAGCGCCTCATCGTCCCGTTGGCGCCAACCTAGCCATACGCCGCGAAAAGTCCAAGGGGGTCGGTGTTGGAGGCCGGCACACAGCACGGAGCCCCCTCTCCCGCCCCGGGAGGGGGGCGCCGAAGGCGCCGGATGAGGGTCCATTCAAGGATCATGGCCAGCCCGTTGCCGGCACCCTCACCCTTCCCACGCTTCGCGCGGGCCCCTTCCCTCTCCCGGGACGGGAGAGGGTTCCCGACGACCTACTCCGCGGCGCGCACCGCAGCACCCGGCGCCTGGGCGGGACCGGCGAAGGCCGGGCTGTCCCGCAGGGCGTCGGGCTTCGGGCCGCCGGTCGCCCAATCCAGCAACTCGACCGTGTGAACGACGGGCAGCCCGGTGCCGGTGGCGATCTGGGTGATGCAGCCAAGGTTGCCGGCGGCGATGGCGGCGGCCTTCGTGCTCTCGATGTTGCGGACCTTGCGGTCGCGCAACTGCACGGCGATCTCCGGCTGAAGCATGTTGTAGGTGCCGGCGGAACCGCAGCAGATGTGCGCCTCCGGGATCTCCTTCACCTCGAAACCGGCGCCGCGCAGCAGATGGCGCGGCGGGTCCTTGATGCGCTGGCCATGCTGCATGGAACAGGCGGAATGGTAGGCGATGGCCTGCCCCGTCTCGATCACGGGAGCGGACAGACCGATCTCCGCCAGGAACTCCGTCACGTCGCGGGCGATGGCCGCCACGCGCAGCGCCTTGGGCGCGTATTCCGCGTCCTCGCGGAACTGGAAGGCGTAGTCCTTCACCGTGGTGCCGCAGCCCGACGTGTTGACGATGATGGCGTCCAGCCCCTCCCCGTCCATCTCGGCGATCCAGGCGTTGATGGTCTTCTTCGCGGCGGCGTCGCTGAGGTCGGTCTTGCCCATGTGATGGGTCAGGGCGCCGCAACAGTCGGCCCCCTTGGCCACCACCACCTCCACTCCCTGGCGGTTCAGCAGGCGGATGGTCGCCTCGTTGATCTGCGGGGCCAGCACCTGCTGGGCGCAGCCGACCAACAGGGCGGCGCGCTTGCGGCGCGGCCCGACCGCCGGGTGGCTGCCCGGACGGTCGCTGTGGCTCGGCCCCGGCACCGATTTCGGGGCCAGCGCCAGCAGCGCGCCCAGCCGTCCCGGCAGCAGCCCGGCGAAGGGCTTTCCGAACCAGGCGGCGATCAGGGCCAGCCGGAACAGCCGCGGGTTGGGCAGCACGCGGGCCAGCAGGTCGCGGATGGCGCGGTCGGCGGGCGGGCGGGCGTGGGTCGCCTCGATATGGGCGCGGGCGTGATCGACCAGATGCATGTAATTGACGCCCGACGGGCAGGTCGTCATGCAGGACAGGCAGGAGAGGCAGCGGTCGACGTGCTTCACCTGATGCTCGGTGGGCGGCCCGCCCTTTTCCAGCATGTCCTTGATCTGGTAGATGCGGCCGCGCGGGCTGTCCAACTCGTCGCCCAGCAGGACGTAGGTCGGACAGGTCGCGGTGCAGAAGCCGCAATGGACGCACTTGCGCAGGATCGCTTCCGAGTCCCGGTAATCAGCGTTGGCGAGCTGGGTCAGCGTGAAGTTGGTCTGCATGGATGCCTTACACTCCCGCGTACATGCGGCCGGGGTTCAGGATGCCGCAGGGGTCGAAGCTCTCCTTCACCCGGCGGCTCAGCGCCTTCACCGGATCGGGCAGCGGGTGGAACACCTCCGTCGTGGTCCGCACGTCCTCGGGCGCGCGCACCAGAGTCGCGTGGCCGGCGGTGCCCAGCGCGCCGCGGATCGCCGAGGCGGCATCGGGCGTCGGCGCCACCGCCGCCCAGATCAGCCCGCCGCCCCAGTCGAAGTACAATTCCGCGTCCAGCGCCCAACGGATCGACTCCGCCACGCGCGGCCCTTCGGAAGGCTGGACGGAGATTTTCCAGATGTGGCGGGAGTCCTCGCCCCCACCCCAACCCTCCCCCGCTGACGCAGGGGAGGGAGTGGGCCCAAAATACGCCACGTCCCGAACCTCCTTCCACACCGCCAGCGACTCGTCCCGGTCCAGCACGGCGTCGGCGCCCAACTCCTCCTTCAGCGCGGCGACGCGGGCGATGACGGACGGGCCGAAGCCCTCCACCCGCACCAGCGTGACCGCCCCGCCCACCGCGGCGACCGCCCGCACATGGGATCGCGCCGCCACCGCGGCCGGCAGATGGGCGGCGCCGGACACGTCGTAGGGGCTCTGCAGCGCCGCGGTCAGCGCCGCCACGGCCCCGGCGTCCTCGCGCCCGGCCAGCAGAAGCGTCCGCACGTCCTCCGACGCCGGCAGCACCTTCACCGTCAGCTCCGTCAGCACGGTCAGCGTGCCGAAGGATCCGGCCATCAGCTTGGGCACGTCGTAGCCGGTGACGTTCTTCACCACCTTGCCGCCGCCCTTGTAGAGGTCGCCGCGCCCGTTCACCCCCTCGATGCCCAGCGTGTGGTCGCGGGCGGAGCCGGCGCTGATGCGCCGCGGCCCGGCCAACCCGCAGGATATCACCCCGCCCAGCGTCCCCTGCCCCTCCGGCCGGCCGAACAGCGGCCCGAGGTCCTGCGGCTCGAAGGCGAACTGCTGCCGCCGCTCCGCCAGCATCGGCAGAATCTCGGCCATCGGCGTGCCGGCCCTGGCGGTCAGCACCAGCTCTTCCGCCTCGTAGGCGACGACTCCGGACAGGCCGGAGAGGTCGAGGGTGTAGGCGGTCTGGATCGGGCGCCCGAGGCCGCGCTTGGACCCCGAACCGGCGACGTCCAGCGGCGTCCCTTCCGATAAGGCCCAGCGCACCGCATCGGCGGCCTGGGCCGCCGAGTCGGGCTTGACGGTGGTCACGGTCATGCGGATGGCCTCAGAAGCGGGGGATGTCGGGAAAGCGCAGCTCCCCCTTGTGGATGTGCACGCGGCCCAGCTCGGCGCAGCGGTGCAGCTTGGGAAAGACCTTGCCGGGGTTCAGCAGCCCGTCGGGGTCGAAGGCGCATTTGATGCGCTGCTGCTGGTCGAGATCGACCTCGTCGAACTGGTCGGTCATCAGGTCGCGCTTCTCCACCCCCACGCCATGCTCGCCGGTCAGCACGCCGCCGACCTCCACGCACAGGCGCAGGATGTCGTTGCCGAAGGCCTCCGCCCGCTCCAGCTCGCCCGGCTTGTTGGCGTCGTAGAGGATCAGCGGGTGCAGGTTGCCGTCCCCGGCGTGGAAGACGTTGGCGACCCGCAGGGCGTAGCGGTCGGACATCTCCTGCATGCGGTGCAGCACCAGCGGCAGCGCCTTGCGCGGGATGGTGCCGTCCATGCAGTAGTAATCGGGGCTGATTCGCCCCACCGCCGGGAAGGCCGCCTTGCGCCCGGCCCAGAAGGACAGCCGCTCCTCCTCCGAGGTCGAGACTCGGGAGTAGCAGCAGCCCTTGGACCGCGCGATCTCCGCCACCTGGTCGATCAGATGGTCGACCTCCGCCGCCGGGCCGTCCAGTTCGACGATCAGCAGGGCCTCGACGTCCAGCGGATAGCCAGCGTGGACGAAATCCTCCGCCGCATGGATGGCCGGCTTGTCCATCATCTCCATGCCGCCGGGGATGATGCCCGCGGCGATGATGGCCGCCACGCAGTCGCCGCCCTGCTCGCTGGTCGGGAAGCCGATCAGCACGGCGCGGGCGGTGGCCGGCTTCTTCAGGATGCGCACCGTGACCTCGGTCACCACCCCCAGCAGCCCCTCGGAGCCGGTGACCACGCCCATCAGGTCGTAGCCGCCGGCGTCGAGGTGCTTGCCACCCAGCCGCAGGACGGTGCCGTCCATCAGCACCATCTCCAGCCCCAGCACGTTGTTGGTGGTCAGCCCGTATTTCAGGCAATGCACCCCGCCGGAATTCTCCGCGATGTTGCCGCCGATGGTGCAGGCGATCTGGCTGGAGGGATCGGGCGCGTAATAGAAGCCCTCATGCGCCACCGCGGTGGAGATGCCGAGGTTGGTCACCCCAGGCTGGGTCACCACGCAGCGGTTGGCGAAGTCGATGTCGAGGATGCGGTTGAACTTGCCCATCCCCAGCAGCACTCCGTCGGCCAGCGGCAGCGCCCCGCCCGACAGGGAGGTGCCGGCGCCGCGCGGCACCACCTTCACCCCCATCTCCTTGCAGGTCCGTAGCACCCGGCTCACCTGCTCCACCGTGCTGGGGAGCACCACGACCATGGGAAGCTGGCGGTAGGCGGTCAGCCCGTCGCATTCATAGGCGCGCAGTTCGCTTTCGTCGGCGATCACCCCCTCGCCGGGCACGATGGCCCGCAGCGCTGCGATGATCTCGCGGCGGCGCGCGATGACGCCGTCGTCGGGCGCGGGCATCCGCATGGCCGGCCGTCCTCCCCTCTTTTCGGTCGCCGGGGTTGTTCCTGCGGCGTTCCTTTTTCAGAGGTAGCATCGAAGCCGCGCCGGCACCAGTCCCCCTTTTGACGCCCGCCACCCGGTCAGGCCGGAGCGGGCGCCTTCTGAAGCGTCGACAGCAGGTGGAAGCCGCGCCATTCCTGCGATAGGACCCGGAAGGCCCCGCGAAAGCCGTAATTGGCCGCCCAACGGTGCTGGTCGTCGAAGTAGAGGGCGAAGGTGTTCTCGGTGATGATGTTGACGTGGGTGGGGTCCTGGAACGCCTCGGCGTGCGGATAGGCCGGGGTCTGGGCGTAGAAGAGCCCGTCCGGCTTCAGGACGCGGTAGATCTCATCCATCAGCGCGATGAAGCTGTAGCGGCGATGCGGCGCGTAGACGATTCGCGGAACATGCTCGATCACATCGAAGGCGGTGACATAATCGAAGTGGCCGTCCTCGAAGGGAAGCGCATCCACGGCCAGATCCGCCGTCCGGATGTGCGGTGCGGGGTGGTCCTCGACGTCGAGCCCGAACAGTTCGCTCGCAGAGAAGGGATTCTTCGGGTTGGGACCGCAACCCAGATCCAAACTTCTGGTGACTAAACTTTTGGCACTCAAACTCTTGGTCATCCAACAACTCCGGATCGCACAGGCTACCTGAAACTGTCCGGAATTGATGCCGCTTTCAACCGAAACAAACGCCAGGCACGCAAAACGCGACGCCGCGCCGTCCCAAGGGAACGGCGCGGCGTCGCGTTCAACAACACAGCACTCGTCGGCCGGGCGGACCCGGCCGCCGGTCTCAGCCCTGGCGGGCCTTGAAGCGCGGGTTCTGCTTGTTGATGACGTAGACGCGGCCCTTGCGGCGGATCACGCGGCAGGCCTTGTGGCGCGTCTTCATCGACTTGAGAGAGTTAACGATCTTCATAGTTCTTCATCCTGGTCGGTCGGCGGCTCGATCGAAGGCGCGCACCATAGTGCGGCGCACCCCCGCTGTCAACGGCCCCCGTCGTGGTTGCGTTTCCCGCAGGATGCGGCCGTTTCGACGCTACTCTGCCGGTTTCAGCGCGTAGAAACGACACACCCGCATCCCCGCCTCGATGGCGGACACGCGGCGGACCCACAGCTCAACCTCGTCCATCACGGCGAGCTTGGTGTCGTGATCCAGATGATGGCGTTCCAGATGCTCGACCAGCCCCTGGATGGCGCTCACGATCAGGCCGCGGTGGGTGTCGGTGATGTCCTCGGCGATTCGCAGGTCGAGGTTCCGCTGGGCGAAGGCGGCGGCCATCTGGTCCTTGGACCACAAATGCGGCTGCATCGGCTCCTTGTCGCACCAGACCTGCACGGCCTTGGCCCCGGCCAGGGCCGGTTCGATCACGTAATCGGTCATCAGCAGATGGCCACGCGGCTTCAACGCCAGTTCCATCCCGTCGAACAGCTGGTCCTTGCCGCGGACGGAGAACATCCCTTCCTTGTAGACGATGGCGTCCACGCGCTTGGGATAGCTGAAATTCTCCGGGTCGTAGGTTTCGATCGGGGCCTTCTTCTCCAGCCCTTCCTTGAAGGAGCGGATCATCCCCTCCTTCGCCAGAAGCTCCGACGCCTCCAGGCCGGTCACCCAGCAGCCATACTTGCTCGTCATGGTGCGGCTGGTGCCGCCCAGACCGGCCGACAGGTCCAGCACGCTCATCGCCGGATTCAGCCCGAGCGGCTTCACCAAGTAGGGGATGTGGTCGTGGCCGCCCGGCGTGTTGAAGCCCTCGCCCCACAGCTTCTCCGCCACCTCGATCCGGTTGGCGCTCCACAGCGGCTTGCCCCAGCGGTTCACGCCGGGGCCATGGCCGCGGGCGGCGGGCTGGGCCGGAGCGGTGCCGGCCTGCGGCTTGCCGTCCTCCTCGCCGCCCCGGCCCTTCAGGCCGGAGAGGTCGTACCCCTCCCACCAGGCGTGAAGGCGGGTCTTGAGCGTGATGCGGGGAGCGCCCGCGTGATCGTGTCCGCTGTTATCGCTCATCGCCTTCGCGCCTGCCCCGTTGCCTGGACCGCCGGACGAATTCATTCCGACTTTCACAGTATCCGGGCGCTCCGTTCGTGCAAGCGCAAAATCCTGCGTCACATTACCGTAACGCCTTCTCCGCGTGCGGATCGTCCATGGCGGCGACCCGCGTCCCGGCCGCGCGCAGCACCGGCGTGCAGGCGGGCGGCATGCTGACGTAGCGCGGCTGCGGCTTGCCGTTGTGCCTCTCCACCACCGGGTAGACGGAGCCGAGCCAGGACGCGACCTCGTCGCCGCAGCCGTCGCCGTCGGGAATGTCGCGCTGGTCCTCGCACTGCGGGCTTCCCGCCGGGCAGCCCAGGCGGATGTGCATGTGCCCGTCATGGCCGTGCCAGGGCCGCAGCTTGCGCAGGAAGGCGCGGTCCGGCCAGGAATGGCGGCACATGGCGAGCTTGATCGCCGGGTTGACGAAGATGCGGGTCACCCGAGGGTCGCTGGCGGCGATGCGGACAAGCTGGGCCTGCCGTTCCGACCAGTCCTCGGTGACGCGGACACGCCCGTAATCGACGTATTTGATCTCAGTCAGGCTTTCCCGCGCGTTGCGGCCCATCGGCGGGTGGTCGAGCCGCAGCCAGACGTCGGCGTCGAGCCCGATCTGGTGGCTGGCGTGGCCGAAGCTCATCGGGCCGCCGCGCGCCTGCCCCATGTCGCCGATCAGCGCGGTTCCCAGCCCGGCCGCCGCGACCTTCCGCCCGAAGCCCTTCAGATAGTCGATCAGTTCCGGATGGCCGTAATAGCGTTGGCGGGACATGCGGATCACCTGATAGCCGGTGCCCTCCCCCGGCAGCGCCTGCGCCCCCGTGATGCAGCCCGCGGCGTAGCCGCCGATGGACTGGGCCGGCCCCAGGGCGGGACCGCTCACCTGGCTCCAGGCGATGGAATTGGGAGCCGGCGGTGCGGGCTTCTTCTTCTTGTGCGATCCGGCTTCGGCCGGTCCGGCGAGAGCGGCGGCGATCAGGGCCGCCGCAAGAATCCCGATCGTCGGGCCAACCGCCAAGCGCCCCATCATCTTCCCCCACGGACCGCCAATCGGGAAAGATTAGAGCCAATGTTTCTTAACGAAACGTGAGGCTCACGCTCATGTCACAACCGGTTTCGACTTGCCGACAAGGATGAAGGGCCGCACCCGGCCTCCGTTTACTGCTCAGTCCAAGGTCTGCCGATAGCGTTTCAGCGCGACGATCGTGACCACCGCCAGGAAGAGCAGCAGCGCCGCCACCTCCCCCGCGATTTCCGCCGGGCCGTTGCCTTTCAGGAGGATGCCGCGGACGATGCGCAGGAAATGGGTGAGTGGCAGGACCTCCCCCACCGCCTGCGCCCAGCCGGGCATGCCGCGGAAGGGGAACATGAAGCCGGACAGCAGCATGGACGGCAGAAAGAAGAAGAAGGACATCTGCATCGCCTGGAGCTGGTTCTTCGCCACGGTGGAGAAGGTGAACCCCACCGCCAGATTGGCGGCGATGAACAGCACCAACACGGCGGACAGCAGGGCAAGGCTGCCGACGAGGGGCACGCCGAACAGCAGCCGGGCGGCCAGAACGATGATGACGACCTGGATGTAGCCGACCAGGATGAAGGGCACGATCTTGCCCAGCATCACCTCGAACGGGCGGACCGGCATCGCCAGCAGGTTCTCCATCGTCCCGCGCTCCCGCTCGCGGGTGACGGCCAGGGCGGTCATCATCACCATGGTCATGGTCAGGACCACGCCCATCAGGCCGGGCACCACGTTGTACTGGGTGATGCCCTCCGGGTTGTAGCGGCGGTGGACCCGCAGCTCGACCGGGTCGGGCGTGGAGCGCAGAGGAGCCAGCGGCCCGGTCAGGTCGGGGTCCAGCGCCTGCCGCACGAGGGTGGACAGGGCGGCCAGCGCGTTGCTGGTCGCCGCCGGGTCGGTCGCGTCGGCCTCGACCAACAGCACCGGGCGCTCGCCCCGCTGCAGGTCGCGAGCGAAGCCGGCGGGAATGGTGACGGCGAACTGCACCCGCCCTTCCGCCAGCAGGCGGTCCAGCTCCGCCGGGCTGCCGGCGGCGCGGGTCACGTCGAAATAGCCGGAATTCGCCATGGCCGACACCAGCGTGCGCGCGAAGGGGCTGGAGTCGGCGGCGTGGACGGCGGTCGGCAGGCTCTTGGGATCGGAGTTGATGGCGAAGCCGAACAGCACGAGCTGGAGCACCGGCACTCCCACCATCATGGCGAAGGTCAGCCGGTCGCGCCGCATCTGGATGAACTCCTTCACCATCACCGCGACGAAGCGCGCGAAGGAAAAGTGCGTCATGGCATTTGTCCTTCCGCTGGCGTGGTCATGCGAAGTTGTCCGTGCTTCGGTTCATCAAATGGATGAACACATCCTCCAGCGTGGGCTCCGTCCGCCGCACCAGCAGGCCCGAGTCAGCGGCCCAGGGGCGCAACGCCTCCTCCAGTTCCGCACCATCGCCGCCGCTGACATGCAGCCGGGCGCCGAAGGCGGCGACCATCTCGACACCCGGACGGTCGCGCAGCGACGCCGCGACGTGCCCGAGGTCCGCCCCGCCCGCCCCCCGCGCGCCGACCTCGTAGGTGACCAGACCCGAGGTGGCGATCACCTCCTCCACGCTGCCCTGGGTCATCAGCCGGCCATAGGCGAGGTAGGCGATGGCGTGGCAGCGTTCGGCCTCGTCCATGTAATGGGTGCTGACCAGCACGGTCAGACCCTCGGCGGCCAGCCGGTGGATCTCGTCCCAGAACTCCCGCCGCGCCTTGGGATCGACGCCGGCGGTGGGCTCGTCGAGCAGCAGCAGCTTCGGCTCATGCAGGATGCAGGCAGCCAGCGCCAGACGCTGCTTCCAGCCGCCGGACAGTTCGCCCGCCAACTGCGCCCGCCGGTTGCCCAGCCCCAGCCGCTCCAGCGCCGCGACAACCTTCTGCCGCCGGTCCGGCAACCCGTACATGCGGGCGACGAAATCCAGATTCTCGGCGATGCTCAAATCCTCCCAGAAGCTGAACTTCTGGGTCATGTAGCCGACCTGCCGCTTGATGGCGGCGCTCTGGCGGCGGATGTCGAGCCCGAGGCAGGTCCCCTCCCCGGCGTCGGGGGTCAGCAGCCCGCAGAGCATGCGGATGGTCGTCGTCTTGCCCGACCCGTTCGGCCCCAGGAAACCATAGATTTGCCCGCGCGCCACCCGGATGGAGAAGCCGTCCACCACCGTCTTGGCGCCGAAGCGCTTGACCAGACCGCGGACGTCGATGACGGCGTCTCCGGTCATGGCGGCAGTTCCACGTCCACCGGAAGACCGGGGTTGAGCGCCGCCCCGTCCTCCAGCCGCGCTTCCACGCGGAAGACCAGCTTCTCGCGGCTGCCGACGCTGTAGATCACCGGCGGGGTGTATTCCACCCGCGGCGCCACATAGGTCACGCGCGCCGTCAGGCCGGGCGGGCAGCCGTCGCAACGCACGGTCACCCGGTCCCCCGGACGGACGCGGGCCATCAGCGGCTCCGGGACGAAGACCACCAGCTTCCGCTTCTCCGGCGGCAGCAGCGAGACCACCGGGGCGCCCGCCGGCACCCATTCGCCGGGGTTGAACAGCGTGTCCTCGACCAGCGCCGCCTCGGGTGCCGGCGGAGCCATTTCGGCGAGGCGCCTGTCCGCCTGGGCCAGGGCCGCCTCGGCCTGGGCGACGGCGTCCTCCGCCGCGCGGATCTGGTCGGGGCGGGCCGGCAGGTTGGAGACGGCCAGTTGCGCGGTCAGCTCCTCCAGCCGCGCGCGGTCGCCGTCGCGGCTGGCGCGGGCGGCGTCCAGCCGGTCGTCGGAGCTGACCTTGCGCGCCACCAGCGTCTGCTGCCGCGCCAGCTCCGCTTCGGAATAGCGCAGCGCCGCCTCGGCCTGCGCGCGCTGGGCGGCGACCACCGCCAGCTCGTCGGGGCGCCGGCCGGTCCGCAGGTCGGCCAGCTGCGCCCGCGCCTGCGCCAGCGCGGCGGCAAGCCGGTCGCGCTCCGCCCGCGCGCTGGTGCGGTCGAGCGCGAAGAGGGGCGCGCCCGCCTCCACCCGCCCGCCGCGCGTCACCGCCAGCGTGTCGAGCGTCCCGGCCACCGGAGCGGCGATGCGCAGATACTCGCCCTCCGCATAGCCGTGGGCCAGCGGCACGGCGTACCCACCGCCCAGCCCGAGGACGGACAGGGCCGCCGCCAGCGTTTCGGCGATCCAGCTCATGACGGCGGCCCTCCCTCCGGAGCGAGGGTCCGGCGCAGCGCGTCGAGATGGGCGGCCAGCAGAGCCGCGACGTCCGGCGGGCGGCCCTCCAGCGCTTCGAAGGAGGAGCGCCACAGCGCGCTCATCAGCATCGGCGCGACGATCAGCCGGACGGTCGAGTCGACGTCCACCGGGCGGAACTCCCCGCGCGCCATGCCGCGCTCCAGCACCGCCGCCAGCAGGGCGAAAGCACGGCGGATCACCTCGTCGTAATAGAAGCGGGCGAGGTCGGGGAAATTGCCGGCCTCGGCGATGATCAGCTTGGGGATGGCGCCGGCGCGGGATTTCAGGATGCGCGTCGCGAAGAGGGTCAGCAGCGTTTCCAACACGGCGAAGCTTGGCCCCTGCGCCCCGGCCAGCAGACGCTCGGCCATGTTCAGGTTGGGCAGGATGGCCTCGCGGACCACCGCCTTGAACAGCTCCTCCTTGTTCGGGAAGTAGAGGTAGAGCGTGCCTTTGCTGACCCCGGCCCGCGCCGCGACGTCGTCCAGCCGGGTTGCCGCGAAACCGCGCTCGCCGAAGACGGTCAGGGCCGCGTCGACGATCTCCCGGGGGCGCGCCTCCTTGCGGCGGCGCCAGCGCGGAACGGCGGGATCATCCTCCGGCATGCCGTCCTCCAGGGTGGAGAAAATATTACTGACCAGTCAGTTATTAGCTGTTTGACAGTAGAAATTCCAGTTTTCTCAAGGGTTGCGCCGTTCTGCCGCAGCCATAAGTCATTGTGCGCCGCAGCAACTGATATGCAAAAGGGCTTGCCTTTCGACCGAGAGTTTCCGAAACTTTCGACAGTCCGCAGCGCGAACGGCTTGTCACGGAAGCACGCGCGGCGGGCGCACCGGTGGTCAAAGGCGCCGATCCGCAACGAGCGCACACCCCACCCCGGGAGGAACGGTTCAAGGCGCCGTGCCGGGATCAATTCGACGAGCGCGCCGGTGCGCGGCGTCCGGAGTCCCGGTTGAGCAGGGGGTGTCGATCATGCCGGGTGCAATGCGCCAGTCCACGTCGAACCTGGAACTGCTGACCATCTATGAGGTCAGCAAGATCCTCGGTTCCTCTCTCGACCTCCAGCAGACCCTGCGCGAGGTGCTTCGCGCGCTGGCCTACCAGCTGCAGATGCACCGCGGGCGCGTCTATCTGGTCGGCGAGGACAATGTGCTGCGTCTCGTGGCCGCGAACGGCCTGTCGAACGAGGCCGCGGCGCAGATCGAATTCCGCGACGGGGAAGGCATCACCGGCCGCATTCTGAAGACCGGCATGCCCGCCGTCGTCCCGAATCTGGCGGAGGAGCCGCTGTTCCTCAACCGCACCGGCGGGCGCGAGGACCTGGATGAGCAGGTGGCCTCGCTGGTCGGCGTGCCGATCAAAGCGGCGGGGGTGGTCGTCGGCGTGCTGACCATCGACCGCATTTCCGACGAGGGGCCGCAGGGCCATTTCGGCAGCGACGTGCGCTTCCTGACCATGGTCGCCAACCTGATCGGCCAGACCGTGCGGCTGCACCGCACCGTGGCCGAGGAGCGCCGCTTCATGATGCGGGAAACCTTCCGCATGCAGAAGGAGCTGCGGCCCATCGCCGCCCCGATCAACGACGTGGTCTGCACCAGCCCCAACATGCTGGAGGTGATGGCCCAGGTCCACCGGGTGGCGCCCTTCAAGTCCACCGTGCTGATCCGCGGCGAGAGCGGCACCGGCAAGGAGCTGATCGCGCGGGCCATCCACAACATGTCGCCGCGCAAGGATGCCCCCTTCATCCGCGTGAACTGCGCCGCCCTACCGGAATCGCTTCTGGAATCGGAGCTGTTCGGCCATGAGAAGGGCGCCTTCACCGGCGCGCAGAAGGACCACAAGGGCCGATTCGAACTGGCGTCGGGCGGCACGCTGTTCCTCGACGAGATCGGCGACATCTCGCCCAACTTCCAGGCCAAGCTGCTGCGCGTGCTGCAGGAGCAGGAGTTCGAGCGGGTCGGCGGGTCCAAGACCATCAAGACCGACGTCCGGCTGATCTGCGCCACCAACCTGAACCTGGAGGAGGCGGTCGGCCACGGCAAGTTCCGCGCCGACCTGTATTTCCGCATCAACGTGGTGACGATCCATCTGCCGCCGCTGCGCGAACGGCGCCAGGACATCGGCCCGCTGGCCCGCCATTTCGTGGCGAAGTTCGCCAAGGACAACGGTATGGCCCTCGTCATGGAGGACGAGGCGCTGGAGGTGCTGAACCGCTGCACCTGGCCCGGCAACGTGCGCGAGCTGGAGAACTGCATCGAGCGCGCGGCCACCCAGTCGCGCGACGGCATCATCCGCACCGAGTCCCTGTCCTGCAGCCTGAACCTCTGCAACTCCTCGGTCCTGTTCCAGTACCGCACGCTGGGCGCGTCGGTCGGCGGGCTCGCCCCGTCCATGGGGCCGGGGGCCGTCAACCGCGCTCCTCCCGGACGCCCCGGCGTTCCGGCGCCGGCCAACGCGCCGAAGATGCCGGCGATGCCGGCCCCGGTGCCGGAGCCGGTGGGTGCCGGCGGCGGCGCGTGGCCGGCCTGCGCGTCGGGCTGTTCCGCCGGCCCGTCGCCGGTCTGCGGCGCCGCCCAGCCGGTGGTTCCGGTCCCCCTGATCCCGCTGCCCCTGCCGGAACCGAGCGCGCCCGCCGCCGCGGCTCCCCCGGCCGCATCGGTTGCCAACGCCGCTCCGCCGCCCGCCGCGGAGGTGCCGCTGGACGAGCCGGAGTCGGGATCGCTGCGCGACCGATTGCTCTGGGCGATGGAGCGCACCGGCTGGGTGCAGGCCAAGGCCGCCCGCCTGCTCGGCATGACGACCCGTCAGGTGAGCTATGCCCTGCGCAAGTACAACATCGAGATCAAGCGCTTCTGAGGGCCGGACAACCGCAGGCCGATCAGTAACGGGTGGCCAAACCGATCATGTACGCGCGATCCACCGGCTCTCCCTGAGCGATGGCGGCGCCCGCTGATGAAGGCGTCGGGAGGTCCCGGGAGCGCTGGATAGGGTCGGGGGGACGGTCGACCTGATACACCGTGTGCCCTCCCAGTTCACCGACCTTGCGCATGTTCGCGACGGATGCCTGGAGAAACTCGCGCAGCTTCCTGCCGTAGTCGAGGGGATTCGGGTAGTCGCGGGCATCCGGCGGCGAAGCGCCCGGTGGCGCGGTCAGGGGCTTGACCAGGGCGTCGTCCACCGAATAGTCCTGATCGGCCGCCACCTTTCGGGAGGTCGGCAAGCCTGCCCGCTCCGACAGGATGGCGGCGGCGTCCTCTTCGCCGGTCTTGCGCAGCGCCTTGTCGATCGCGTCGAGATCGACGCCCAACGCCTTCAGGCTGTAGGTGGCATCCCCCTGCTTCTTCGTGGAATTCAGACGGGAATCGGAAAAGTCCATGGAGAAGAAGCCCGGCATGATGTAGCGCGACATTCCCATCCGGTCCTTCGCCAGGAGCGGATTCATCGTTCGCGCCGCCAGATCGGTCGACGCCGCCGCCCGTTCATCCTCGTTCATCGCCGCGGTCAGCTTGTCCATCAGCGACGACCGCCGGGCCAGCGTCTGGGACAGGGCACCGCGCAGATCGTCGACGCTGGTCGCCTCATCGAAGAAAAGATCAGCGTGATCGTTGTTGTACATACGCTGAGTCGCGCCCATGGCGCTGACGCGGGCCTGCTTCAACCGTTGCGTGAGCGCGTCGTTGACCGTCTCGCCGCTGATCTTCCCGCTGTCGACGAGATCGGCCAACTGCTGGCGCTGGGCGTCCGACAGGACCCCGAAGGCGGTCAGCCCGTCGCCGCGAAGCGCCCCGCCCAACCCGCTCAGCGCCACGCGATCGGACGCGGCAGCGCCGCTCGCGGCGGTCGCCCCCGGCGATGCGGGCGCCTCGGTGGATCGGGGCAGGACCGGCAACGACGAAGCCGCCGAGGTCACACCCGATACCGTCATGATCCCCTCCCTGAAAGGCCGGCCGGCGGCGATGCACGTCCAACCGCGGCGAATTCTCCGAACCACATCTTATGAGAGAAGAAATAAACGCGCAATATAACCTTTGAGGGCTGATCGGCGATCCGGCTGCGGCACGTCAGCCGTGCGGCCTGCGGGTTCCAAGGTCCCTGTAACCGTTACGAACGGTTGTGATATGACAGTGGAACACCGGCTTTACGCTGTGCCCCGCTTCCCGCAACCTCCAGCTTCGGGCCTTTGCACGGGATGGAAAAGCCCCTCGCGCTCCTCTTCGTGGACATCGCCGACAGCACGCTGCTCTACGAACTGGCGGGCGACCGCAAGGCGGCGGCGCTGACCCAGCGGGCGCTGGAAGGCTTGCGCCGGATCGTCGGGGAGAACGGCGGCACGGTGGTGAAAAGCCTGGGCGATGGGCTGCTGGCCTGCTTCCCCATGAGCGACGGCGCCACCCGCGCCGCGCTCGCCATGATGGAGCGGCAGGCGGATTTCGGGCTTCGCCTGCGTGCCGGGCTGCATTTCGGCCCGGTGATCGCCGGCCCCGGCGACCTCTACGGCGACGCCTGCAACGTCGCCGCCCGGCTGGAATCCATCGCCCGCCCCGGCGAGATCCTGGCGACCGACGATCTGGTTGACCGCCTCTCCCCGCCGCTGCGGACGCGGGCCCGCCTTCTGAACAGCGTCGCGGTGAAGGGAAAGGCAGCCCCGGTCCGCGTCCACCAGATCCGCGGCGACGATGCCGCGCCGGAGGCCGAAGACAACGCCACCGTCGCCTTTACCACATCGATCCCCGGCAACGGGCGCGGCCTGCCGTCCCTGCGGCTGTCCGGGCGCGGCGCCGACGCGACGCTGACCCCGCTGCTGCCGCGCGTCACGGTGGGGCGTGACGAGGGCTGCGGCCTGCGCATCCCGTCGCGCCGCACCTCGCGCCAGCACGCGGTGATCGACTTCAGCCGCGGCGGCTTCCTGCTGACCGACCATTCGACCAACGGCACCTTCATCCGCACGGGCGACTCCCCCTCCCTGCTGCTGCGTCGCGATTCGACGAAGCTGACCGGCAGCGGGCTGATCGGGTTCGGGGGAGAGCCGCTGCGGCCGGACGAGGACCATGTCCTGACCTTCCAGGTCGGGAGTGCCCGCTGAACCCTCTCCCGCCCCGGGAGAGGGAGGGACCCGCCGCGGCAGCGGCGGGAGGGTGAGGGTGCCGGCAAGGGTTGAACCGCTGATCCTCGCACGACCCTCACCCGGCGCCTCGGGCGCCCCCCTCTCCCGGGGCGGGAGAGGGAGCCATCGCCCACTCCGCTATTTTTTGAGCCCCCGTGTCGGGTCCCCGACAGGCGGCGTCATTGTCGGCCATTGTTGGGCTTTGTCCGCCTTTGTCGGATTGCCGACATGGCCCACACGCCCGACGCATCCCCATAACTCACTGAAAATCCACAAATCACCCGGTTGGCCCCGAACTTGCTTTTAACGACCTGACCAAGGGCGCCGACGGCGCGGCTGGGAAGGGAGTGGACGATGGCCAACGTTATTTCGCTCGACAGCATCCTGGGCGTGGGTGAGCTGAAAGCCGCCGCCGAGGCGCCGCCCGCCGCCGCCTCCGGCTGCGCGTCCTCCTCCTGCGGGTCGTCGGACGGCCCCGCCGACATGGCGCCGGAGGTGTGGGAGAAGGTGAAGAACCACCCCTGCTACTCCGAGGAGGCGCATCACTACTTCGCCCGCATGCACGTCGCCGTGGCGCCGGCCTGCAACATCCAGTGCAACTACTGCAACCGCAAATACGACTGCTCGAACGAGAGCCGGCCGGGCGTGGTCTCCGAGAAGCTGACCCCCGATCAGGCGCTCCGCAAGATCATGGCGGTGGCCAAGGAAATCCCGCAGCTCTCCGTCATCGGCATCGCCGGCCCCGGCGACAGCCTGGCGGCGGGCGGCAAGAACACCTTCAAGACCTTCGAGATGCTGGCAAAGAAGGCGCCGGACCTCAAGCTGTGCCTGTCCACCAACGGTCTGGCCCTGCCCGACCATGTGGACACCATCGCGAACTACAACATCGACCACGTCACGATCACCATCAACATGGTCGATCCCGAGGTCGGGCAGCACATCTACCCCTGGATCTTCCACGACCACAAGCGCTGGACCGGCCTGGACGCCGCCAAGATCCTGCACGAGCGGCAGATGCTCGGGCTGGAGATGCTGACGTCGCGCGGCATCCTGGTGAAGGTGAACTCCGTCATGATCCCGGGGATCAACGACGAGCACCTGATGGACGTGAACAAGGCCGTGAAGTCGCGCGGCGCCTTCCTGCACAACATCATGCCGCTGATCTCCGACCCGGCGCACGGCACGCATTTCGGGCTGACCGGCCAGCGCGGCCCGACCGCGCAGGAGTTGAAGGTCCTGCAGGACCAGTGCGAGGGCGGGGCCAAGCTGATGCGCCACTGCCGCCAGTGCCGCGCCGACGCGGTCGGCCTGCTGGGTGAGGACCGCGGTTCCGAATTCACCATCGACCAGATCGAGGCGATGGGCGAGGTCGAGTACGACCAGGAGGCCGCCCGCACCTACCGCGAGCATGTGGAGGGCGAGCGCGCCGGGCGCCACGCCGCCAAGGCCGCAGCACAGGCCGACGTCGCCGAGACGGTCGGCACCGAAGTGCAGCCGATCCTGATCGCCGTCGCCACCAAGGGCGGCGAGCGCATCAACGAGCATTTCGGCCACGCCAAGGAATTCCAGATCTACGAGGTCGGTCCGAAGGGCGCCAAGTTCGTCGGCCACCGCCGCGTCGACCAGTATTGCGAAGGCGGCTCGGGCGACGAGGACGCGCTCGGCGGCGTGCTGTCGGCGATCAACGACTGCACCGCGGTCTTCGTCGCCAAGATCGGCGGCTGCCCCTCGACGAGCCTCAAGGACGCGGGCATCGAGCCGGTTGACCGCTTCGCCTTCGAATACATCGAGGAGTCGGCATTGACCTACTTCAAGGACTATGCCGAGCGGCTCGGCCAAGGTGCGATCAACGCCCGCGAGGGCCAGGACGCGGTGATCCGCACCGGCGCCTTCACCGCCCTGCGCGCCTGATACCCAAGAGACCGACCAGAACCCACGGATTTACCCGGCGGCCCACCGCAACAGCCGCCCCACCTGCAAGGAGAGTGTCATGGCTTACAAGATCAAGGCTTCCGACTGCACCGCCTGCGGCGCCTGCGAGGCCGAGTGCCCGAACAACGCCATCAGCTTCAAGAAGGGCGCCTACGCCATCAACGCGGACCTGTGCACCGAGTGCAAGGGCCAGTTCTCCAGCCCGCAATGCGCCTCGGTCTGCCCGGCCGACTGCTGCGTCCCGGCCTGATCGCCCGAAACCCCTCTCCCGTCCCATCACGGGAGAGGGTGCCCATGGAGCGCACCGCCATGCTGGACGAGGTGGATGAAGGCTGGCTCAACCGCCGTTACTACGGCGGCGACCTGCCGCCCGAGGCGGAGCGGTTCCTGCATCTCGCCGCCGCCAGCCACGCCGACGCCGAGGCGGCGCAGCGTTACCTCGCCCGCGCCGCCGAGCTGGCGCCGGGGCACCGGCTGGTCGATCTCGGCCATTACAAATTCCACTTCTACAAGGCGAACCTGGACACCGCCTTGCTCTACGGCGAGCGGATGCTCGGCCACGCCATGGCGGCCATCGGCCTGAACCACACCGACTGGCGCATGGTCGGTCCGGACTCTTCCAAGTCATTGGGGGCGGACTTCGCGGGCCTGGAGCCGGCTCCGCGCCTGTTCCTCTTCGCCCTGACCGCGGTCGGCTACCTGCATTTGCGCCTGGGCCGCCTGGCCGAAGGGCGCGAGGCCCTGAACAAGGTCCGGGACCTGGACCCGAAGGACCGCTTCGGAACCACCCGCCTGCTCGCCGCCGCGGACCGTCATGAAGCCGGCCAACACGAAGCCGGCCCGGAGGACGACGCATGAGCGACGACATCGACAAGGCGCTGGACTGGCTGGGCAACCCCGTCGACTGCGACGGCTGCGCCTACCGCGACCGTCTGGCCGAGGGGCGCTGCGAGCCGCTGCGCGCCTGCGTGCAGGACCGCTACGCCAAGCGCATCCAGCGTTTCTTCCAATGGAACGGCGATCTGGCGGGCGAGCATCTCGACCATCCCTATTTCGAAGTCCGCGCCAACGCCGCCCGCTTCGCGCCGATCTTCATCGTGCCGCGGCTGATGGACGACCCCGACGAGACGGTGCGCGCCGCCGTCGCCCGCCGCCTGCCCCGCCGCCTGCTGCTGAAGATGCGCGGCGACCCCGACCGCGAGGTGCGCATCGCCGTCGCCTCCCGGCTGGAGGACGCCGACCTCTCGCCGCTGATGCGCGACCCCGATTACTCCGTCCGCCTGCGCGTCGCCCGCCGCGTGCCCGAGGGCATGCTGCCGGCGATGATGCACGACGAGGACCCGGAAATCCGGCTGGAGGTCGCCAACCGCATCGGGCTGGACTGGCTGATGAGCATGGCCTGGGACGACAGCGCCCGCGTGCGCATGGTCGTCGCCCGGCGCCTGCCGCCGGAAAAGCTGTCCGCGCTGACCGGCGATGCGGACTGGTGCGTGCGCTTCGTCGTCGCCAGCCGCCTGCCGCCCGAAGACCTCGCCCCGCTGACCGAGGACCCGGTGGACGATGTCCGCACCGTGGCGCAGAAGCGCCGCGCCGGACTGCCCGCCACCGGCGACCTGATCCCCGACTGACGCACCCGGACCCCCGACTGACCGGAACAAGGAGCACCGAATGCGCGAGCGCGCCCGCGATCCGAACGAGACGATCGAACTGGAAGACCGCCCCGCCTTCGAGGAGGGCCAGAAGGTCCGCGCCCTTCGCGACGTGCGCAACGACGGCACCTATCCCGGACGCCCGATGGGTGACTTCCTGATCCGCACCGGGGACATCGGCTATGTGAAGTCGATCGGCACCTATCTGCAGATGTATTACATATACGGCATCGACTTTTACGAGAAGCGCATCATCGTCGGCATGCGCGCCAAGGAACTCGAACTGGTCGACGCCCGCTGCAACGACCCGCAATGACCTTCCCGCCTGAGGAGCACGCGATGAGCGACGCCGTCACCGAAGCGAAGAAGCCCGGCTTCATCCCACCCCGCGAGCCGCTCTACGACTGGGGCCTGATGGTCACCGCCGCGGTGGACCTCCACAACGACGGCAGCCACCCCAACGCCGAGGATGGCGCGCTGCTGGCCCCCAAGGGCACGCCCGGCACCATCGTGCGCATCGGCCACGCCGAGGGCACGCAGATCCCCGTCTATCTGGTGGAGTTCCCGGCCGGCGTCGTCGTCGGCTGCCTGGAGGAGGAGATCACGCCCGCCGACGGCCGCCGCCGCGGCGTCCCCGGCGTGATGGACTGACCGCCCCCTCCGTGCCACAGCCGACGATGGACCCATGATCTATCTCGACAACAACGCGACGACCCCGCTGGCCCCCGAGGTGCGGGAGGCGATGCTGCCGCACCTGTCCGGGGAGTTCGGCAACCCCTCCAGCCCGCACGCCGCCGGCATGGCCGCCAAGCGGGCGGTGGGCGAGGCGCGTGGCCGGGTGGCGGCGTTGGTTGGCGCGAAGGCGGCGGACATCCTCTTCACCGCCAGCGCGACCGAGGCCAACCACACGGCCCTGCTCGGCACGCTGCGCGCCGTCGCGGCGGAGCGTCCGGAGCGCCGCCACCTCGTCACCACGGCGATCGAGCATCCCTCGACGCTGATGCTGGCGAATGATCTGGAACGGCAGGGCTGGCGGGTCACCGTCCTGCCGGTGGACGGCACCGGCACCATCGCGCTCGCCGACCTGCGCGACGCGGTGACGGCGGAGACGGCTCTGGTCTCCGTCCTATGGGCGAACAACGAGACCGGGGCGATCCAGCCGGTCGGCGCCGCCGCCGACATCGCCCAGGCGCGCGGCGCCCTGTTCCACACCGACGCGGTGCAGGCCGCCGGGCGGCTGCCCATCCGGGTGGACGCGGTGAACGCCGACCTGCTGACCCTGTCCGCCCACAAGATGCACGGGCCAAAGGGCATCGGCGCCCTCTTCATCCGCAAGGGCGTGCCCTTCGCCCCGCTGATCCACGGCCATCAGGAGCGCCACCGCCGCGGCGGGACGGAGAATGTGCCGGCCATCGTCGGCTTCGGCGCCGCCGCCAACCGCGCCGCCGCCAGCGTGGCGGAGGCCGGCGGCATGGCGATCCTGCGCGACCGGCTGGAGCGCGGCGTGCTCGCCGCCTGGCCGGGCAGCCGGGTCAACGGCGAGGGGGCGGCCCGCCTGTCCAACACCAGCAACATCCGCTTCGCCGACCCGCAAGGCCGCCCGCTGGACGCGGAGGAGCTGCTGATGCGGCTCGACCGCGCCGGCATCGCCGTCTCCATGGGGGCGGCCTGCGCGTCCGGCGGCAACGAGCCGAGCCACGTCCTGACCGCCATGGGCCTGACCCCGGCGGAGGCCGCGGCGAGCCTGCGCTTCTCCCTCAGCCGCTACAGCACGGCGGAGGAGGTGGAATCGGTCCTCAACGAGTTTCCCGCGCTCTACGCGCGGATCGCGGCCTGACCAAACGACAGCCCAAAACACGACGACTGGAGAGTGACATGAAGGTGATGGTGCGCAAGGCCGGTGAGCAATACACGATCTACGTCGCCAAAAAGGACCTGGAGGAGCCCATCACCGAGATGGAGAAGCCGGGCCTGTGGGGCGGCTGGGTCAAGGTCGCCAACGGCTGGACGCTCGACCTGCCGGAGATGCCGGCGGACACCCGCCTGCCCATCACCGTCGAAGCCAAGAAGCGCGGCGCGGAGTGACGGCCATGGCCCTGTCCCCGGAACGGATCGACGCCATCGCCGCCCTGGCCGGCGGCCTCTTCGCGAACGGCACCCGGCTCGACGCCGTGGTCCGCGCCGTTCGCGAGGCGCACCCGGACCTGTCCAACGTCACCGGGGCGCACGCCGCGGTGATGGCGGAGGACGCCTTCCGGGAGGAGCCCGGCTTCAACCTCTACCTCGTGGACGGCACCAACCATTGCTGGCTCATCACCAACAAGCCGGAGACGGCGACCGGCGTGGTGATCGCGCAACGGGACGAGGACGACTGAATAAGGATCGCGGAATGACGATGCCCCCGGACAACTCAGCCGAAGACGACGCGGAGCTTGGCGACTACATCCCGCTGATCGACCCGGACATTTCGGAAGCGGAGGTGGCGGTCATCAGCCGCATCCTCACCTCCGGCAGCCTCGGCGACGGGCGGATGACGGAGGGGTTCGAGCAGGCCTTCGCCGCCTGGCTCGGCCGCGCCCACGCGGTCGCGGTGTCCAGCGGCACCATCGCCACGCTGATGGTGCTCAAGGCCTACGGCATCGGGCCGGGGGACGAGGTTCTCTGCTCCCCCTTCGGCTGGCATCAGGTGCAACACGCCATCGCGCTGGCCGGCGCGGAGCCGGTCTTCGTCGACATCGACTATTGGCAGCACACCATCAACCCGGCGAAGGCCGAGGCCAGGATCACGCCGCGGACCAAGGCCATCCTGGCCGGCAACGTCAACGGCCACCCCGCCCACTGGGACGAGCTGCGCACGCTCGCCACCGACAAGGGGCTGATCCTGATCGAGGATTCGACCGAGGCCATCGGCTCGTCCTACAAGGGGAAGCTGGTCGGCAGTTTCGGCGACTGCGCGGTCTTCGACTTTTCCGAACCCGGCGTGCTGGTGACCGGCGAAGGCGGGATGATCGTCACCGACGACCGCAATCTCGCCCACCAGCTCCGCTACCTGCGCCGCCGCGAGATGGAGCACCGCAACACGGTGGTCATCACCCGCACCATTCCCTTCCAGGCGGGCATGAGCAACATCACCGCCGCGCTGGGCCTCGTCCAGTTGAAGCGCCTGCCGGAAATCCTGGCGAAGCGCCGGGAGGTGGTCGGCCACTACGAGGCGGCCATGGCCTCCTTCGAGGGCATCAAGCCGCCCTACAAGGGGCCGGGCGCCGACGACGTCCATCCGATGGTCTACGCCGTCCACCTCGGCACCCGCTTCACCGCGTCGGGGCGCAAGGCGGTGCTGGAGGACTTGGCGACCCACGACGTCGAGGCGTCAGACTACGGGCAGGCGCTCTACACCCAGCAATATTACCAGGAGCGCGGCGCCAGCCGGGCCGACTGCCCGGTCTGCCAGAAGACGGTGGACCGCGTTCTGGCCCTGCCGCTGCACCACAAGGTCACCGCCGACGAAGTGCAGTTCATCGTGGACACGCTGAAGGACGCCACCGTCAACACGGGGGCGGGCGCGGCGATCTATTTGTGAAACGCGACCCCTTCCCAGCGCTTTTCCCCCGCCCAGCGGGGGAGGGTCAGGGAGGGGGCAAACGCCAGCCGAACGGGGTTAGCATGACCGACACCGCCGTCATCGACAGCACGGACACCGACACCATCATCGCGGACATCGCCGCGGCGCTGAAAGCGCGGGGTGTGGTGCCCTATCTCGGGCCGGGCGCCTTCGCGCTGCTGCCGGAGGCCGACTGCCCGATCCCGCGCACCTCGCTGGAACTGGCGCAGCGGCTGAACGCCAAGGTCGCCGCACCGGGCCGCATCCGCAGCCAGCTGACCGCCGTCGCCCAGTTCATCGAATCGCGGCGCCACCGCAAGACGCTGGACGGCATCCTGAACGAGATCTTCAAGCGCGAGGTCCCGGCCACACCGGTTCACGCGTGGCTGGCCACCCTGCCCGCCCCGCCGATGATCGTCGATGTCTGGTACGACAACACGCTGGAAAGCCTGCTGACCGCCGATGCGGGGCGGAGCTGGGGCCAGATCCAGGGCCTGTCCCACCCGCAGGGCGTCGGCGAATGGGTGAAATACTACGCGCCGGGCGGAGCGGAGGTCGAGGCCGCCGCGGCGCCGGGCTGGGAGACCCTGCTCTACAAGCCATCGGGCAGCGCCGCCCCGGCGGGGAACTACCTGATTTCCGACAGCGACTTTGTCGAGATCCTGACGGAGATCGACATCCAGACGCCGATTCCCGCCGTCGTGCAGGAACGCCGGGCGGGCCGGAGCTTCCTCTATCTCGGCTGCCGCTTCGATCAGGAAATCCAGCGCACCTTCGCCCGCCAGATCGCCAAGCGGTCGTCGGACAAGCACTGGGCGGTGATCGAGGGCGAGCTGTCGAAGAACGAGGCGCGCTTCCTGGAGCTGCAGAACATCACCCGCCTCGATCTGCCTCTGGGCGAGGCCATCCGGCGGATCAGCGAGGCGATGGGGGCCAATTAAAGCGAGCGCATCGCGAAGCTCCCCTCTCCCCTCTGGGGAGAGGGTGGCCCGAAGGGCCGGGTGAGGGGGTTGCGCTTGTGCCGGACGTAACGACACGCACACCCCCCTCACCCTAACCCTCTCCCCAGAGGGGAGAGGGAATGCGGTGTTCCTTACGCCGCGACCGGGGTCGCCAGGGCGTCGATCTCCTGCTGGGCGGCGGCCAGCGCCTTGGCGCGGGCGTCCGGACCCATGCCGACGCCCTCGGCGCGGATCACCGTCACGTCGGTAACGCCCAGGAAGCCCAGCACCGTGCGCAGGAAGGCCTCCTGGTGGTCCAGCGCGCTCATCGCGGCGTTGGTCGAATAGACGCCGCCGCGCGTCGAGGCGATGTAGACCTTCTTGCCGCCGGCCAGACCGACCGGGCCGGTCTCGGTGTAGCGGAAGGTGCGACCCGCCTGGGCGATGCGGTCGATCCAGGCCTTGAGCTGGGTCGGGACCGTGAAATTGTACATCGGGGCGCCGATCACCACGACGTCGGCGGCCAGGAACTCGTCGACCAGCGCGTCGGTCAGGGCCAACTCCTCCTGCTGGCGGGCGGTCAGGCCCTCCAGGTTGCGGAACTTCACGACCTGCATCAGCTCACCGGTCAGGTGGTCCGGCGGGGCGACGGTCAGGTCGCGCACGGACACCTCGGCGTCCGGCGTCGCCTGGCGCAGCGCCGCGACGATGGAGGCGGTGAGCTGGCGCGAAACGGAGGCGTCGCCCAGCGGGCTGGAGTCGATGCGAAGGATCTTCATGGTCACGTCTTCCTGTCCGGGAAGCGGGGCGCCGGTCCGGCACCGTCACCGCTTCGGTTTGTCTCGGAAGTGACCATAAGCCTGCTTACGCCAATCGATTGAGCCCCGATTTCGCCAATCTTCGTTGCGCGGATCAGAACAATCCCCGGTCAGCGCACCCGATTGCCGCCCTTGAACACGACCATCTCTCCCCCCTTCATGACGGTCCAATCCTCGTCGCGGGTCAGGGGGCGGGTGGCGACCACCGTCACCACGTCGTCGGGCGTCGTCTCCTTGGCGAAATCGACGCTCATGTCCTCGTCGATCAGCGTCGCCGGGCCGAAGGGGGCCTTGCGGGTCAGCCAGGCGAGGTTGGTCGCGCAGTGGCACCACAGGTACCGCCCGTCGCTGAGCAGCATGTTGAAGACGCCCAGCGTGCCGAGGTCGGTGGCGAGGTCGCGGATCAGCCGCATCAGCGCGCCGCTGCTCTTGGGCGGCTCCGGATACTGCATGCGGATCTGGTCGAGCAGCCAGCAGAAGGCGTGCTCGCTGTCCGTCGTCCCGACCGGCTCGTAGAAGGTCAGCGTCCGGTCCTTGATGCCCTTGAGCTGGCCGTTGTGGGCGAAGGTCCAGACGCGGCCCCACAGCTCCCGCGTGAAGGGATGGGTGTTCTCCAGGGATACCCGGCCGCGGTTGGCGCGGCGGATGTGGGAGATCACCACGCAGGACTTGATGGAATAGCTGCTGACCAGCCGCGCGATCTCCGACTCGCAGCTCGGCGCCGGGTCGTGGAAAGCGCGGCAGCCCTTCCCCTCGTAGAAGGCGATTCCCCAGCCGTCGCGGTGCGGACCGGTCTGCCCGCCGCGGCGCATCAGGCCGCGAAAGCTGAAGCAGATGTCCGTGGGCACGTTGGCGCTCATGCCCAGGAGTTCGCACATGGATCGGCCCCCATCGCTGAAATGTCGGGTTTCAAACAGGACGGGGGCAAACCTACGACAGTCCGGGTTGTCCCGTCACCCCTTTGCGGGTGGTGGGCAGGGCGGCATCCCGGCGCGGGCGCAGCCTTCCAGCTTGCCCTCCGGCGCCCCGGCGGCCAGCCCGATCCAGGCGTCCACCCGCTCCGCCTCGAAGCCGCAGTCGCGGCGGTCGCCCACCTGCATCAGCGGACGGCGGATCAGCAGCGGAGTCTTGAGCATCAGCGCCAGGGCGGCGGCCTCGTCCAGAGCGTCCGGATCGACCTCCCCGCTCTTCACCGCCGGGGCGCTTCGGTTGAACCACTCGGCCACCGGGCGGTCGCCGAAGAAGGGGCGCAGGCGGTCCGCCGTCCAGGGCTCGGACAGCAGGTCGCGGGCCTGGACGGTGTGCCCGGCCTCCGCCAGCAGGGCCTTCTGGCGGTTGTTGCCGGCGCAGCCGGGCTTTTCGAAGAAGATCACGTCGGCCATGGTCGAAATCACCCCTGCTTGAGCGCCGGGGAGCGGGCGAGCAGCCCGTCCACCTGGGCGCAGATTTCGTTGTAGACGTCGCGGTCGAGCTTGCGCAGCCAGCGCGGCGGGATGGTCTCCACCCCGTAGGTCGCGCCGGCCAGCATGCCGGCGATGGCGCCGGTGGTGTCGGCGTCGCCGCCCTGGTTGACGGTCTCGACGACGCAGGATTCCACGGAATCGGTCTGGAAATAATAATGCATGACCGTCTGCATCGTATCGACGATGTAGGCGGTGGCCAGACCCCGGTAGGGCTGGAACTTGAATTGCCGGTGCTGCGCGATGAGCTTGTTCGATTCGTCGCGCACGTCGCGTACGCTGCCGCCCAGCACCAGACGGCGGACCATGTGGCCGAGCGTCAGGGTCGCCGCGTCGGACATCGCGTTGCAATGGGTGATGTGCGCCTGCTCCACGGTCCAGCGCTCGAAGGCGTCGTCGTCGCCCAGCGTCGCCAGGGCGACCGGCAGGTTGCGCATCGCCGCCCCGTTGCCGGCGTGATACTCGCTCTCCGGCTCCGACAGTGTGCCGTGCATGATGAAACGGCGGATGCCGCGCCGTGTCGTGTCCCCGACATCGACGGGAACCCCCTTCAGCCAGACGGCGAACTCCTCCGCGGCGCGGCGGGCGTCCCATTCCGGGGCGGCCAGGATGGCACGGCCGAGATGGATCGACATCTCGGTGTCGTCGGTCACCTGCCCGGCGGGCAGCTTCAGCCAGCCGCCGCCCTTGATGTGCTTGTGCACGCCGTATTGATGGGCGATCTCGCCCTTTGTCAGAAACTCGACGGTGGCGCCCAGCGCGTCGCCGCAGGCCAGCCCGAGATAGGCGCCCAGCGCGCGCGAGCGGATGGAATGGTCAGTCATGGGCCGGATCTGTCCCGTGATCGGTTGTCAGAGAAGCGACACCCCCACCCTGTAGTCCCCGCCGACGACCAGATACTCGCCCTCCCCCTTGAAGGGGTAGCGGGGCAGGATGTCGCGGAAGAAGACCACCTTGGTGAGCGGCACCCAGGTTTCGAGGATGTAGTCCCCGAACTGGCCGGCGATGTCGCGCTCGATGGAAAAGGAGCTGAGGTTGTTGAGGCGCAGGACCGCCGTGCGCTTGTCAGGGCGCGCGACGATGTGGTGTTCCTCGAAATCGTTGACGCCGCGGTAGAGCCGGATGTGGCTGGCGCGGGACGGCATCGGCGCGTCCGGCCAGCCGCGGCGCATCCACCACTGGCAATACTCGTAGAGCAGGTCGAGCTGCAGGTTGATGTTGTTGTTGTGGAAGCGGGTGGCGACCTTCTCCTCGCCGTAGGTCCGCCACGCGTCGGAGGCGAAGCGCAGGATCGGTTCCTTGTGATAGGTGGGCAGCAGACCGAAGCGGCTCTCCACCCAGCCTTTCAGCACAGCCCCCTCGGCGTTGTTGCTGTCGAACAGCCACCCCTTCAGCAGGCGCAGGTAGCTGGCGCGGTAACGCCGCCGTCCGTCCACGCCCTCGGCGCCGGAAAAGTCCGGGTTCAGCCCGAAGGTGAAGGCCATGTAGTGCTGGAAGATGTCGGCGGCGATCAGGCTGTTCGGGCTCTCGTCGAGCGCCTCGAACAGCACGGCGTGTTCGCTGCGCGTGCCGCCGATGCGCAGGCGCCGCGGTTCGTCGTTGAAGGATTCCGCGCACAGCGCTTCCGCCGTCACGTTCAGCAGGTTGGTGCGATGCGCCTTCAACGCCAGCGGCGAATCCGGATCGATCAGCCGCCCCCGCGCATCCCTCAAGCCACCGCTCGCCGAACCGTCCGCCATCGCGCTCTCAAATCCACAATTCTTTCATGGATACCGCGAACCGGCGCGTCAGCCAAGGGTCCGCGTCATCGCAGGGCGATACCGCCTAGCCCGCAATACATTTCGAATTCGAAAACAATTCGGCTAAATACACGAAACAACTTTTGGCTTACTCCAAATATCTAAAAAATATCCGTTTGAACGGATGCCGAGACGACACCATAGTTCTTCGGACAGGATTCAGTGCACCGCAAGACGAGGCAAGGCCATGTGGCCGATGAAGCGTAAGGAACAGGAGACGCGCAACCGGGCGGTACAGCCCCCGCGCGTTCTTCTTCCTTCCGCCGTCTCGGAAAAGATGCCGATGCGTTCAGGACGGCCGCCGGTTCCGCTGCGCGGCGCCAGGGAGGCCCGCGACGCCGTGACGCTCGCCCGGCTTCTGCGCGGCACCATCACCCCGCTGCGCGGCGACGAGGTGCTGGCCCTGCTGGAGCCCCACCGCCCGCGTCTGGTGCCCAAGCCGGTCAACCCGCTGGCCGCCATGCTCGGCCAGCCGCAGGGTCGCCTGCTGGAGGCGCTGCTGCGCCCCACCGCGCCGATCATCCTGGACGTCCTGCTGCCCCGCCTGCGCGACCATCTGATCGACCGCGTCGTCCACAACAAGGGCACCGCCGAGGACGGGCTGCCCGGCGCGCTGGAGGTGGCCACCGCCCTGCGCGCCCTGGTCGCCCTGCTGCGCGGCGCTGGGCGCGGCGCGGTGCTGTCGGTGGTGTCGGCCATCGAGGCGGACGCCCGCGCCGACGCCGACCGGCTGGTCCGCGGCGAAGCGCCCGTCGCAACCGCGGAAGACGATCCGGCCGGCGTCGCGGGGGGTGCCACCGCCGGCGCCATGGACAGCCTCGCCCACGCCCTGCTGCGCTTCGAGGCGCGGCGGCTGATGCTGGAGACGCTGGGCGCCACCGTCGCCCTGCGCGACGTCGTCTACCAGTCGCGCCGTCTCACCCGCCACGCTCTGCGCCGGGCGGCGGAGGCCATGGACGGCTTCGGCGCCGACCGCGGCATCAAGGCGCTGCACGCCAGCCTCGCCACGCTGGCCTCGGTGGACGGGCTGCTCGTCGTCGCGATGCGGAACCTCGACGACCAGGAGGAGCACCGCGAGGAGGCCAACGCCTTCGTCGAACCCGCTGACCGCAAGGCGATGAACGATTGCCTGTCGGCGGCGTGGCGGCTTTCCGACACGCTGTTCGATCTTGTCGGAAAGGCCGCCAACGGCGGCGACCTTGACGAGCTGCTGTTCGAGGCGCTGCTGCGCCAGCTCCGCTCCCTGCACCAGTTCTGCACCGACCTCGACCATGCCGGGCGGCCGGCGGTGCTCGACACGCTGGAGCGCCGTCTGGCCGAGCGCAGCCGCGCGCTGGCCGGCATCGCCGGGGAGCGTCTCGTCGGCATCCTGCTGGCCCGCCCCGCCGACCCGGCCAAGGCGCGCCGCCTGCTCGCCCGCGGCCAGTCGCTGGCCCAGCTTCTCTATGACATGGGCCAGGACGGCGACGAGCTGGAGGCGCTGGCGCTGCGCCTCGTGGTCGCTCGCGACGCGCTGAACCACGCCGCCGCCTGACGCCGTCTTCTGACGCTGGCGGACGACATTCGTCCATCCCTTCCTTTTCATTGCGAGAGACCCGACAAAATGTCGGGCTTTGTCGGGTATGTCACAGGCCCGACAAAGCGGACCGCGCTCGTCCGTAATCTAATTTCTTGTTCGTTTTCAAAGGCTTAAAAATTTTCCGCGAACTGGCACGGGGGATGCAGAGAAGGGGTCGAAGCGGCCGCTGGGCAGGCCGCCCCGGAATTGAAGACACCCTGTAGACCCAAGCAAAGGAGTAACCTCCCATGTCTTTGCGCCAGATTGCGTTCTACGGTAAGGGCGGTATCGGAAAGTCCACCACCTCCCAGAACACCCTGGCCGCGCTGGTCGAGCTGGATCAGAAGATCCTGATCGTCGGCTGCGATCCGAAGGCCGACTCGACCCGCCTGATCCTGCACGCCAAGGCGCAGGACACCGTGCTGCACCTCGCCGCCGAAGCCGGCTCGGTCGAGGATCTGGAACTCGAGGACGTTCTCAAGATCGGCTACAAGGGCATCAAGTGCGTCGAGTCCGGCGGTCCGGAGCCGGGGGTCGGCTGCGCCGGCCGCGGCGTGATCACCTCGATCAACTTCCTCGAAGAGAACGGCGCCTACGACGACGTGGACTACGTCTCCTACGACGTGCTGGGCGACGTGGTGTGCGGCGGTTTCGCCATGCCCATCCGCGAGAACAAGGCCCAGGAAATCTACATCGTCATGTCCGGTGAGATGATGGCGCTCTACGCCGCCAACAACATCGCCAAGGGCATTCTGAAGTACGCGCACAGCGGCGGCGTGCGCCTCGGCGGCCTGATCTGCAACGAGCGCCAGACCGACAAGGAAATCGACCTCGCCTCGGCCCTGGCCGCCCGCCTCGGCACCCAGCTCATCCACTTCGTGCCGCGCGACAACATCGTGCAGCACGCCGAGCTGCGCCGCATGACCGTGATCGAGTACGCGCCGGACAGCCAGCAGGCCCAGGAATACCGCCAGCTCGCCAACAAGGTCCACGCGAACAAGGGCAAGGGCACCATCCCGACCCCGATCACGATGGAAGAGCTGGAGGAGATGCTGATGGACTTCGGCATCATGAAGTCGGAGGAGCAGCAGCTCGCCGAGCTCCAGGCCAAGGAAGCCGCCAAGGCCTGACACCTGGGTCCCTGACGGGGCACAGGTCTGAACTGGCCCCCTCCCCAGCCCACCCCGCCTTTGTGCGCGGGGTGGGAGAGAGGGGGCTCGGTCCCGCGCTGAAGTGGCGCGGACAATGAGAGCATGCAGGAGACTGGCACCATGAGCCTGTCCGTGAACGAAGGCGTCGACGTCAAGGGTCTCGTCGACAAGGTTCTCGAAGCGTATCCCGAGAAGTCGCGCAAGCGCCGCGCCAAGCACCTGAACGTGCTGGAGGCCGAGGCGAAGGACTGCGGCGTCAAGTCGAACATCAAGTCGATCCCCGGTGTGATGACCATCCGTGGTTGCGCCTACGCCGGTTCCAAGGGCGTGGTGTGGGGTCCGATCAAGGACATGATCCACATCTCCCACGGCCCGGTCGGCTGCGGCTACTACTCCTGGTCCGGCCGCCGCAACTACTATGTCGGCGACACCGGCGTGGACAGCTGGGGCACGATGCACTTCACCTCCGACTTCCAGGAGAAGGACATCGTCTTCGGCGGCGACAAGAAGCTGCACAAGGTGATCGAGGAGATCAACGAGCTGTTCCCGCTCGTCAACGGCATCTCCATCCAGTCCGAGTGCCCGATCGGCCTGATCGGCGACGACATCGAGGCGGTCGCCCGCGCCAAGTCCGAGGAGCTGGGCAAGCCGGTCGTTCCGGTCCGTTGCGAAGGCTTCCGCGGCGTCTCCCAGTCGCTGGGCCACCACATCGCCAACGACGTCATCCGCGACTGGATCTTCGAGAAGACCGAGCCGAAGGAAGGCTTTGTCTCCACCCCGTACGACGTCACCATCATCGGTGACTACAACATCGGTGGCGACGCCTGGGCCAGCCGCATCCTGCTGGAAGAGATCGGCCTGCGCGTGATCGCCCAGTGGTCGGGCGACGGTACGCTCGCCGAGCTGGAGAACACGCCAAAGGCGAAGGTGAACCTCATCCACTGCTACCGCTCGATGAACTACATCGCGCGCCACATGGAAGAGAAGTTCGGTATTCCGTGGATGGAGTACAACTTCTTCGGCCCGTCGCAGATCGCCGAGTCCCTGCGCAAGATCGCCGCTCTCTTCGATGACACCATCAAGGAGAACGCGGAGAAGGTCATCGCAAAGTACCAGCCGATGGTCGACGCCGTCATTGCCAAGTTCAAGCCGCGGCTCGAAGGCAAGAAGGTGATGATCTACGTCGGCGGCCTGCGTCCGCGCCACGTGGTCGACGCCTACCATGACCTGGGCATGGAGATCGTCGGCACGGGTTACGAATTCGCCCACAACGACGACTATCAGCGCACCCAGCACTACGTGAAGGAAGGCACGCTGATCTACGACGACGTCACCGCCTTCGAACTGGAGAAGTTCGTCGAAGTGATGCGTCCGGACCTCGTCGCCTCGGGCATCAAGGAAAAGTACGTCTTCCAGAAGATGGGCCTGCCCTTCCGCCAGATGCACTCCTGGGATTACTCGGGTCCGTATCACGGCTACGACGGCTTCGCGATCTTCGCCCGCGACATGGATCTGGCCATCAACAACCCCGTCTGGGGCATCATGAAGGCTCCGTTCTAAAGCGGCCTCTGGAAGATAGGAGTAATGAGCATGTCCCACCCCGTTTCCCAGAGCGCCGACAAGGTCATCGACCACTTCACGCTCTTCCGTCAGCCCGAATACAAGGAGCTGTTCGAGCGCAAGAAGACGGAGTTCGAGTACGGCCACTCCGACGAAGAGGTCGCCCGGGTTTCCGCGTGGACCAAGACGGAAGAGTACAAGGAAAAGAACTTCGCCCGTGAGGCGGTCGTCATCAACCCGACGAAGGCCTGCCAGCCGATCGGCGCGATGTTCGCGGCCCAGGGTTTCGAGGGCACCCTGCCCTTCGTCCATGGTTCGCAGGGCTGCGTCGCCTACTACCGCACGCACCTCACCCGCCACTTCAAGGAGCCAAACTCCGCGGTCTCCTCGTCGATGACGGAAGACGCGGCGGTGTTCGGCGGCCTGAACAACATGATCGACGGCCTGGCCAACGCCTACGCGCTGTACAAGCCGAAGATGATCGCGGTGCTGACCACCTGCATGGCGGAAGTCATCGGCGACGATCTGTCCGGCTTCATCAACAACGCGAAGAACAAGGAAAGCGTCCCGGCGGATTTCCCGGTTCCCTTCGCCCACACCCCGGCCTTCGTCGGCAGCCACATCGTTGGCTACGACAACATGATCAAGGGCGTTCTGACCCACTTCTGGGGCACGTCGGAGAACTTCGACACCCCGAAGAACGAGAAGATCAACTTGATCCCGGGCTTCGACGGCTTTGCGGTCGGCAACAACCGCGAGCTGAAGCGCATCGCCGGCCTGTTCGGCATCGACCTGACGATCCTGTCGGACGTGTCGGACAACTTCGACACCCCGGCCGACGGCGAGTACCGCATGTATGACGGCGGCACCCCGCTGGAGGCCACGAAGGAGGCCGTCCACGCCAAGGCCACCATCTCCATGCAGGAATACTGCACCCCGCAGTCCCTGCAGTTCATCAAGGAGAAGGGCCAGCAGGTCGCCAAGTACAACTACCCGATGGGCGTCACCGGCACCGACGAGCTTCTGCTGAAGCTGGCCGAGCTGTCCGGCAAGCCGGTCCCGGCGGAGCTGAAGCTGGAGCGTGGTCGTCTCGTCGACGCCATCGCCGACAGCCACACCCACCTGCACGGCAAGCGCTTCGCCGTGTACGGCGACCCGGACTTCTGCCTGGGCATGTCGAAGTTCCTGATGGAGCTGGGCGCCGAGCCGGTGCACATCCTGTCCACCTCCGGCTCGAAGAAGTGGGAGAAGCAGGTTCAGAAGGTGCTCGACGCCTCGCCGTTCGGCAAGTCCGGCAAGGCCTACGGCGGCAAGGACCTCTGGCACCTGCGCTCGCTGCTGTTCACCGACAAGGTCGACTACATCATCGGCAACAGCTACGGCAAGTACCTGGAGCGCGACACCAAGATCCCGCTCATCCGCCTGACCTACCCGATCTTCGACCGCCACCATCATCACCGTTACCCGACCTGGGGCTACCAGGGCGCTCTGAACGTGCTGGTGCGCATCCTGGATCGGATCTTCGAGGATATGGACGCCAACACGAACATCGTCGGCGAGACCGACTACTCGTTCGATCTGGTGCGCTGACCTCCCCCGGCCGGCGCGGGGCCTCCATCCCCCCGCCCGGCCGCTTCCCCGGAGAGCCGGAGCCCACCGCAAGGTGGGCTCCGGCTTTTCCATGTCCGGCCTGCCGCCTCGCCCATAAACGCGGATAAACATCATCCGTGTTTCCGTCTTGCGCTTGAGAACGCGGACTGATACGGTCTGTGTTGTCGAGACCGTTGGACGGGCCACGCCATGGCACACCTCACCGCAAGCGTTGAATACGGCATCCACTGCCTGCTCTGGCTGGCCGCCGCCGGCGACACGCCGCTGAGCAGCCGGGATCTGGCGGAGTTGCAGGGAATCTCCCCCTCTTTCCTCGCCAAGATCTTTCCGAAGCTGGAGAAGGCGGGGATCGTCACGGCCAGCGAAGGGGTGCGCGGCGGTTACCGCCTCGCCAAGGCACCGGAAGACATCAGCTTTCTCGTCATCGTCGACGCCATCGAGGGCGAGAAGCCGCTGTTCGAGTGCCAGGAGATCCGCGGCCGCTGCGCGGTCTTCGACGATAGGCCGCCGGATTGGGCGACCTCCGGCGTCTGCGCCATCCACGCCGTGATGCTGAAGGCCGAAAAGGCGATGCGCGACACGCTGGCCAAGGAGACGCTGGCCAGCGTCGGCGAGACCTTCGGGCGCAAGACCCCGCCGGAATTCCAAGGCGACGTCCAGACCTGGATCGACGCGCGCCTCAGCGCTCGCGCCGCATCACGGACACGGCAAACGCCATAGTCGGCCGCCGTAGCCGGCCCGACCACCACGCCTCCCCCGATGCTCTGAGCTTTTCCCGGACCTCCGCCGGACGGACGGGATGGCTGCCGCGCACCCGCGCGCCAGAACGCTCCCCCATGTCCGGCTTTCAGAAGGACACAGAGTCATGACCCAACGAATCGTCATCGCCGGTTCCGGTTTCGCCGGATTGTGGGCCGCCCTGTCCGCCGCCCGCGCCGTGGCGGTGGCCGGCCGCGACGGCGACGTCGCGATCACCGTCGTCTCGCCGGCCCCGCAGCTCCACATCCGCCCCCGCCTCTACGAAGCGGTTCTGGAAGGCATGGCGCCGGACCTCGCCGCGCTGTTCGAGGCCGTGGGCGTCCGCCACGTCTCCGGCGTCGTGACGACCATCCACGCCGGCCGCCGCGCGGTGGACGTCACCGGCACCGACGGCGCCGAGTTCACCCTGCCCTACGACCGCTTCGTCCTGGCCGCCGGCAGCCGCCTGTTCACCCCGCCCATTCCCGGTCTCGCCGAGCACGCCTTCAACGTCGACCAACTCGACAGCGCGCACGCCCTCGACGCCCATCTGAAGGCCCTGGCCGCCCGGCCGGAAACGGCGGCGCGCAACACCGTGGTGGTGGCCGGCGGCGGCTTCTCCGGCATCGAGACGGCGGCGGAGATGCCGGACCGGCTGCGCGCCATCCTGGGCGCGGACGCCAAGATCCGCGTCGTGGTGGTCGAACAGGCGCCGGCCATCGGCCCGGACCTCGGCCCTGTGCCGCGACCCGTGATCGAGCAGGCGCTGGCCGAATGCGGCGTGGAGATCGTCGCCGGCACGGCGGTCGCCGCCATCGACGCTGGGGGCGTCACCACCTCCACCGGCGAGCGCATCGCCGCCGCCACCGTCGTCTGGACGGCGGGTGCCCGCGCCAACCCTCTGGCCGCGCAGATCAGCGGCGGGCATGACCGGTTCGGGCGCGTCCCGGCCGATCCGTTCCTGCGGGCGGTCGGCAGCGACGGGATCTTCGTCGCCGGGGACGTGGCGCGGGCCGCCACCGACGACCTCGGCAACGTCGCCGCGATGTCCTGCCAGCACGCCCTCAGCTTGGGCCGCGTCGCCGGCCACAACGCCGCGGCGGAGCTGGTCGGCCTGCCCACCCACCCCTACAGCCAGCCCAAATACGTGACCTGCCTCGACCTCGGTCCGTGGGGGGCGCTCTTCACGGAGGGCTGGGACCGGCAGGTCCGGCTGACCCGCGACGAGGGCAAGGCGGTGAAGCGCGAGATCAACACCAAGTGGATCTACCCGCCCCAGCCGGACCGCGACGCCGTCTTCGCGATCGCCAACCCCGATTATGTGATCGTCCCCTGACGATGGCCCTGCGGAGCCGCGCCCCTTGCCACCGCAACGCGTGGTTCCGCACAGGCATTACTTTCGGTGGAACACCCCGGCACGACCAGCCCGCACCCTTTGCAGGCACACCCTTCTCACAGCTTTCCATGGAAAGAGATAAACGAGAGACGGTCTCGTCCGCTTTTGCAAATCCCCTCTGCGATGCCTGGCGGTTGAACAGACAATCATTTAAATCCCTGGAGTGCGAGCCATTACCACCGGAAGAATGACCACAATATCAACAAAAAATTGCGTACAATTACCTATCTGCGAAACGACATATCTTAGCGAATACAATCATCACCGAAACGACATGGCACTCTACGACACTGCATGAACACCAATTAATTGTTTTTTATATAAATTGCTGATAATCTCAAATCATCATTCCCTTTTTGCCCCATAAGGACAATCAACATGCCCTTTAAAACCTTTCTAAGGTCGGCAGACACGGAAGCGACGGAAATAACCAACGCATTAGACAAATCTAATGGCATGATCACCTTTGACACATCTGGCAACATATTGTCGGCGAATGATCAATTCCTCCGATGTATGGGCTACAGCCTTGAGGAAATCAAAGGAAAGCATCACCGGATATTCGTCGACCCGAATCTTCACGACAGCCTGGATTACAGGGATTTCTGGGAGCGCCTGCGCCGCGGCGAGTTCCAGTCCTCCCTGTACAAGCGCATCGGCAAGGGCGGGCGCGAGGTCTGGATCGAGGCCTCCTACAACCCGATCAAGAACCGCCAGGGCGTTACCCACAAGGTGGTGAAGGTCTGCACCGACGTCACCGAGCGCCATCTCGAACACATCGATCTGCGCGGCAAGGCGGAGGCCATCTCGAAGTCCCAGGCGGTGATCGAATTCACCCCCGATGGCACCGTCATAACCGCCAACGAGAATTTCCTGTCCCTGCTCGGCTACACGCTGCCGGAGATCGAAGGGCGCCATCACAGCACCTTCGTCGATCCGGCGGAGCACGGCGGCGCGGATTACCGGGCCTTCTGGGAGAGCCTGCGCCAGGGCCGTTTCCAGGCCGCCCAGTACAAGCGGATCGGCAAGGGCGGCCGCGTGGTGTGGATTCAGGCGTCCTACAACCCGGTGTTCGACACCAGCAACCGGCTGTCCAAGATCGTCAAGTTCGCCACCGACATCACCCGCCAGGTCGAACTGCTGGACCAGTTGAAGGCGCTGATCGACAACAACTTCACCGAGATCGACGCCGCGTTGTCCGCCGCCGGCCGGCAGGCCGAGGACGCCGCCCAGCGGTCGGGCGCGACGCAAGGCACCGTCCAGACCGTTGCCGCCAGCGCCGAGGAACTCGCCGCGTCGGCCCGCGAGATCGCCGACAGCATGATCCGCTCCCGTCAGGCGGCGAGCACCGCGATGGACGAGACGGGGAACGCTGACCGGGCGGCGGCGCGCCTCACGGAGGTCGCCAAGGCGATGGGCGGCATCGTCGATCTGATCAGCTCGATCGCCAGCCAGATCAACCTGCTGGCGCTCAACGCCACCATCGAGGCGGCGCGGGCTGGCGAGGCCGGGCGCGGCTTCGCGGTCGTCGCCAACGAGGTCAAGAATCTCGCCAACCAGTCGGCCAACGCGACCGCCCAGATCTCCAAGGAGATCGAAGGCATGCAGGCCGTCTCGTCCGACGTCGTCGCGTCGCTGGGCAACATCCGTCAGGCCACCAGCAACCTGATGGAATTCGTCACCGTCTCCGCCGGGGCGGTGGAGGAGCAGAGCGCGGTGACCGGCGACATGTCCACCAACATGCAGAACGCGTCGGCCTCCGTCAGCGCCGTCGATCACAATATCGGCGCCATCAACTCCGCGATCACCCAGATCGCGTCGGCGGTCTCGGAAACCAAGGAAGCCGCCAAGGTGCTGGCCCGTTGACGGCACGCGCCATGCGCGGCCGGCCATCGCCCCGGGCTGTGCGATACCCGACAAAGTCCGCGATTGTCGGGTATCGCACACGACGGCGATCGACTTAACTTATTGAATATAAACAAATCACTCCTTGGCACACCTCCTGCATATGACTGACCCACAGGCGCCGATGTCGGCCAATGGCGGGAGAAGGTCATGCTCCAGGAAAAGCTCCAGGACGTCTTCAACGAGCCGGGTTGCTCCACCAACCAAGCCAAGTCGGAGAAGGAGCGGAAGAAGGGTTGCTCCAAGGCTCTGAAGCCGGGAGCCGCCGCCGGAGGCTGCGCCTATGACGGCGCCATGATCGCCCTCCAGCCGATCGCCGACGCCGCCCACCTCGTGCACGGGCCGATCGCCTGCCTCGGCAACTCCTGGGACAACCGCGGCACCAAATCGTCAGGCTCGCAGCTCTACCGCACCGGCTTCACCACGGACATGTCGGAACTCGACATCATCCACGGCGGCGAGAAGAAGCTCTACAAGGCGATCAAGGAGATCGTGCAGCAGTACGATCCGCCGGCCGTCTTCGTCTATCAGACCTGCGTCCCCGCCATGATCGGCGACGACATCGAGGCGGTCTGCAAATTCGCCGCGAAGAAGCTGGGCAAGCCGGTGATCCCGGTGATGGCGCCGGGCTTCGTCGGATCGAAGAACCTGGGCAACAAGCTGGCCGGCGAGACGTTGCTCGATCACGTCATCGGCACGGTGGAGCCGGAGGTCACGACCCCGACCGACATCTGCATCGTCGGCGAATACAATCTGGCCGGCGAACTGTGGCTGGTGAAGCCGCTGCTCGACGAGATCGGCATCCGCATCCTGTCCTGCATCTCCGGCGACGGGCGCTACAACGAGGTGGCGCAGGCCCACCGGGCGCGGCTGACCATGGTGGTCTGCTCGCAGGCGCTGGTGAATGTCGGGCGCAAGATGCAGGAGCGCTGGGGCATCCCCTATTTCGAAGGCTCCTTCTACGGCGTGTCGGACATGTCGGACACGCTGCGCACCATGGCCCGCATGCTGGTGGAGCGCGGCGCCGACAAGGCGATCATCGACCGCACCGAGGGCGTCATCGCCCGTGAGGAAAGCCGCGTCTGGCGGCGCCTGGAACCCTACAAGCCGCGCTTCGACGGCAAGCGCGTCCTGCTGTTCACCGGCGGCGTGAAGAGCTGGTCGATGGTCACCGCGCTGGAGGGCGCCGGGCTGACCATCGTCGGCACCTCCACCAAGAAGTCCACCAAGGAGGACAAGGAGCGCATCAAGAAGATGAAGGGGGAGGAGTTCCACCAGTGGGACGACCTGAAGCCCCGCGACATCTACAAGATGCTGCGCGACAGCGAAGCCGACATCATGATGTCCGGCGGCCGGTCGCAGTTCATCGCGCTGAAGGCCAAGGTGCCGTGGCTCGACCTGAACCAGGAGCGCCACACCCCCTACGCGGGTTATGACGGCATCGTCAACCTGTGTGAGGAAATCGACAAGACCCTGTCCAACCCGATCTGGCGGCAGGTGCGTCTGGCCGCCCCCTGGGACTTGAAACCGGATGCCAAGCCGGACGCCCGGCCGGTGGGAGCGTAACCGCCATGGGCAACATCCAGCGCTTCCCCCACTCCGCCAAGGCGGCCTCCACCAACCCGCTGAAGATGAGCCAGCCGCTGGGCGCGGCGCTCGCCTTCCTCGGCGTGGACCGCTGCATGCCGCTGTTCCACGGCAGCCAGGGCTGCACCGCCTTCGGGCTGGTCCTGCTGGTCCGTCATTTCCGCGAGGCTATCCCGCTCCAGACCACGGCGATGGATCAGGTCTCCACCATCCTCGGCGGCTACGAGAATCTGGAACAGGCCGTCCGCACCATCCACGAGCGCAACGCGCCCGCCCTGATCGGCGTCGCCACCACCGGCGTGACCGAGACCAAGGGCGAGGACATGTCCGGGCAGTATTCGCTGTTCCGCCAGCGCAACCCCGCCCTGGCCGGCCTGAAGCTGGTCTTCGCCAACACCCCGGACTTCTCCGGCGGCTTCGAGGACGGCTTCTCCGCCGCGGTGACCGGCATCGTCGAGGAGGTGGTCCAGCCGTCGGAAACCACGATGAAGGGCCAGATCAATGTGCTGGCCGGCTGCCACCTGTCGCCGGGCGACGTGGAGGAACTGCGCGACATCATCGAGAGCTTCGGCCTGTCGCCGATCTTCCTGCCCGACCTGTCGCTGTCCATGTCGGGCCGCCAGCCCGACGACTTCACGGCGACCTCGCTGGGCGGCGTGACGGTGGACCAGATCGCGTCCATGGGCGCGTCGGAACTCACGCTGGTGATCGGCGAGCACATGCGCGTCGCCGCCGCCGCGCTGGAGCTGAAGACCGACGTGCGCAGCGTCTTCTTCGACCGGCTGACCGGGCTGGAGGCGTCGGACCGCCTCGTCCGCACCCTGTCGGAGCTGTCGGGCCGCCCGGTGCCGGCGAAGCTGCGGCGCCAGCGCGAGACGCTGGTCGACGGCATGCTGGACGGGCATTTCTTCTACAGCCGCAAGCGGATCGCCGTGGCGCTGGAGCCGGACCTGCTCTACGCCGTCACCAGCTTCCTGGCGGACATGGGGGCGGAGGTGATCGCCGCCGTCTCCCCCACCCAGACCGCCGTGCTGGAGAAGCTGAAGGCCGCGACCGTCATGGTCGGCGACCATTCCGACGTGGAGACGCTGGCCCGCGACGCCGACCTGATCGTGTCGAACTCGCACGGGCGGCAGGGGGCGGCGCGCATCGGCGTGCCGCTGCACCGCATGGGTCTTCCGATGTTCGACCGGCTGGGCGCCGGGCTGAAGGTCCATGTCGGCTACCGCGGCACCCGCGAGCTTCTGTTCGAGATCGGCAACCTGTTCCTGTCCCGCGAGATGGACCACGACGAGCACGGCCACGCTCACGGTCATCGTCATGGGGACGGGCATGAACACGGCCAGCACTGCGGGAGCGGATCATGCGGATGCAGCGCCGGCTGAGTGTGGTGGGCCAGGCCGAGGAGGGCCGGCCCCGCAAAGGAGGTTCCATGAAGGTCGCTTTCTGCACCCAGGACATGCAGCACGTCGACGCGCATTTCGGGTGGGCCAAGAACATCGTGGTCTACGAGGTGGACAAGGCCGGCTACACGATGGTCGAGACCTGCCAGTTCGGCGGCTCGATGTTCGAGGACGGCAACGAGGACAAGCTGATTCCGAAGCTCGACGCGCTGGCCGACTGCGCCATCGTCTACCTGTCGGCCATCGGCGCCTCCGCCGCCGCCCGCGTGGTGGCGAAGAAGATCCACCCCGTGAAGGTGGAGGCCACGGAGACCATCACCGCCCTGCTCGACCGTCTGGTCGAAACCATCAACGGCAACCCGCCGCCCTGGCTGCGCAAGGCCCTGAACGCCGGCCAGCCGCAGGAGCTGGCCTTCGACGAGGAGGATTGAGAGCATGACCGACACCACCGTGGCCGCCGGGAGCGATCTCGCCGAGGCCTTTCTGAAGACCCTGGTCATGCTGTTCCGCGCCGAAGACAGCTACGGCGCCTGGGAAGGCAAAAGCGACGAGACGATCCTCGCCCCCTTCATCCTCGACAAGGAGGCCCGCGCCGCCATCCCGATCATGGGCGACCCGGACCCCGACACGCTGTGGCGGCTGGAGCTGTTCTACAAGGCCGTCGGCATCACGGTCGAGAAGCAGACCGGCCACATCGCCTCCCCCATCATGAAGATGAGCCACGAGGGCTTCGGCCGCATGGTGCTGACCACGGGCCGGCTGGTCGTGGTGTCGAAGCATCTGCGCGACGTCCACCGTTTCGGCTTCCCGTCGCTGGAAAAGCTGGCCGCCGATGGCGCGAAAGTCGTGGAAGAGGCCGTGGCGCTGATCCGCAAATATCCCGACGTCGCCGATCTGTGAGGATTCCGCCATGTTCGACATCGACGCCCTGAAGGACGAGGTCAAGAAGCTCAACGCCCGCGCGACCCAGAAGAAGATGGACCTGCACGACCTGTCGGAGGAGCTGCCGCAGAATTGGCAGTCCATCCTCCAGGTCGCCCAGGAAACCTACGACGCCTACAAGACCCTGACCGAGAAGCGCGCCGCGCTGAAGGCGCTGGAGACGGCGTCCGCCTGAGCGGACTGATTGGTAAGCCGTGCCCCCACCCTAACCCTCCCCCGCTGACGCAGGGGAGGGAACTGCCGCCGCTTCGCGATCATCTCCCTCCCCTGCGATAGCGGGGGAGGGCCGGGGTGGGGGCAAGACCAGCACCCGCCCACATCCCTACCAAAAACCCCGACACCAAGCCCGATTGAGGAGCAGACGATGGCTGAGTTCGTGACCGGCACCACCCGCGGCGGCGCCGCCTGGACGCCGAAATTCGTGGAAAGCATCGACCAGAAGATGTGCATCGGCTGCGGCCGCTGCTTCAAGGTCTGCGGCCGCGACGTGCTGGAGCTGATCGGCATCACCGAGGACGGCGACATCGTCGACGCCTTCGACGACGAGGCCGAGAAGAAGGTCATGAGCGTCAAGAACGCCGGCAATTGCATCGGCTGCGAAAGCTGCGGCAAGGTCTGTTCCAAGAACTGCATCACCCACTTGCCCCAGGCGGCCTGAGGGTCGCCAACCTTACCTGAACCTGTCTGAAGCGGCCTGACGGCCGCCCGCCCCCGGAGGAGGACGCCATGGGCATCCTGCACGCCGCCCCGCCGGGGGTGGGCGACACCACGCTTCTGTACCGCTGGCTGACCGACCGCCAGGGACGCTGCAACGTCTTCGACGCGCATCTGTTCGCCTGCATCCTGTCCCGCCGCTGGTCGGCGGGTCCGGGCGCGCTGGGTCTCGACGACCGGGCGCTCGGCCAGTTGCTGGACCGCTATTTCCCCGGCGCCTTCGCGGCCGGCCTGCCTGTTCCCGACAGCTCGCCCACCCCCTTGCCGCCGCTTCTCCGGAGTGAGGCGGACGACATCGCCGCCCTTCTGCTCGCCCACCGCTCGCTGGGCATCGAGGAGGAGGACTGGCTCGCCGCCATCGTGGCGCGGGCCATGCTCGACGAGGGCGAGCTGTGGCGGGATCTCGGACTGGCCGGCCCGAGCCATCTCGCGGCGCTGATGGAGCGCCATTTCGACTCGCTGGCCCTGCTGAACGCCACCGGCACCCGTTGGAAGGCTTTTCTCTACCGCTTCCTCTGCGCACGGGACGGGCTGATCCCCTGCGGTGCCCCGGTCTGCCGCGATTGCGGCGCGGAGGCCGTGTGCTTCGGGTCGGGTGACTGACGGAACCAAACCGTCAATCACCCCTCTTCCCAAGTCACTCCTCCCCCAGACCTTTCGCCAGCGCGGCGATGACGCCGTAGCCGACCCGGTCCTGCGGATCGATGTCCGTCAGCTTGGCGAGGATCGCCCTCGCCTCCTCCACCCGCCCGCTGCGCAGGCTGATGAAGGCCAGCGCCTTCAGGGTGAAGAGGGTGAAGCGTGGCGGCCCCTCCTTCGCCCAATCCGCGCTGTCCACGCGCAGGCTCCGCCAGTCGCCAGCATAGCCACCCTCGCGCGCCGCCGCGTCCAGCCCGATCGTCGCCACCCGCTCCGCGTCTGCGAAGCGCTTGCGGTTGAAGTAGAATTTGTAGAGCGCGTAGAACACCGGCAGCACCCGCGGCCCCATCCGGTGGGCCTCCCACAGCAGGGCCTCACAGGCCGCGGCGTCGGGGCGGGCCTTCACCGCCTCCTGCAGTTTCTCGTCGATGTGCTCGGGCACCTCGCCGAAGGCCATCCGCCCGTTGGACATCCGCAATTCGACCGGCCGCTCCATCACCCGTCCCCTTCCGTTGTTTCGCAAAACCGTGCGCCCGTCCGACAATCCTGTATGGGCCGCAAGCCGGTTTCGCAAAAGCCCACAATTAATTTGTGCGTCCTTTCGTCGCAGGATGTCACAAAGCCGACATGCCCCCGACCCGACAATTGTCGGGAAGGCGTCAGCCGCCCGACCTGACAATTCATCAAAATCAAAGACTTAGAATTTGGCACGCCGCTTGCTGATCCTATGACCAGGAACGGTCGGCATGCCCGACGAAGCATTTGGAGGCGGCAGACATGGTGACCCTGACGGATGCGGCGGTGAACACCCTGGAGCGCGTGCTGGCGAAGTCCGGCGGCGCCGCGGCCGGCCTGCGCATCGCGGTGGCCGACGGCGGCTGCGCCGGCATGAAGTACCAGATGGGGTTGGAGGCCACGGCGGGCGACGAAGACGCCGTGCTGACCTTCGGCCCGGTGACGATCTTCGTCGATCCGACCAGCCAGCCCTTCCTGACCGGCGTGGTGGTCGATTTCGTCGAAGGGGTCGAGGGCGCGGGCTTCAAGTTCGACAACCCGAACGCCACGGGCAGCTGCGGCTGCGGCAAGTCCTTCTCGGCAGGTCCGGGGGGCAGCTGCTCCTCCGCGCCGGCGGCCGGCGGCTGCGGCACCGCCCACTAACCCCGAACACTCCCCCCACCCGGTAACGCGGGAAAGGCAAGGCGTCATGTGGAACTACACCGACAAGGTCAAGGAACACTTCTTCAACCCGAAGAACGCCGGCGCGCTGGATGAGGCGAACGCCGTGGGCGAGGTCGGGTCGATCACCTGCGGCGACGCCCTGAAGCTGATGATGAAGGTCAACCCCGACAGCCAGGTCATCGAGGACGCGAAGTTCCAGACCTTCGGCTGCGGCTCGGCCATCGCGTCCTCGTCGGCGCTGACGGAGATGATTATCGGCAAGACGGTGGACGAGGCGCTGGCCGTCACCAACCGCGACATCGCCGAGTATCTGGGCGGCCTGCCGCCGGAGAAGATGCACTGTTCGGTCATGGGCGCCGAGGCGCTCCGCGCCGCCATCGCCAACTTCAAGGGCGAGGAGTGGGTCGACGACCACGAGGAAGGCGAGCTGGTCTGCAAGTGCTTCGGCATCGACGCGGCGATGATCGAGCGCGCGGTGACCGTCAACAGCCTGACCACGCTGGAGGAGGTCACCCACTACACCAAGGCCGGCGGTTCCTGCCAGACCTGCCACGAGAAGATCGAGGAGGTGCTGGAGGCCGTGCTCGCCAAGACCGGCGCGCTGGCCCCGCCCAAGCCGCACGCCCCCGGCACGGTCGGGCTGGACGCCATCAAGCCGCTGGCCCCGAAGGCCGAGGCCGCCCCGGCGAAGCTCACGAACGTGCAGCGCATGCAGAAGATCATGGTCGCCATCGAGGAGCTGCGCCCGCAGATCCAGCGCGACGGCGGCGACGTAGAGCTGGTGGACATCGACGGCAAGGACATCTACGTCCGGCTGACCGGCGCCTGCTCCGGCTGTTCGCAGTCCGCCGGCACCATGATGGGCGTGCAGGCCAAGCTGGTCGAGGCGCTGGGCGAGTTCGTCCGCGTCAAACCCGCCTCCCTTCTGCCGGTGGGGGCCTGAGCCATGACCGCACAGGGAATCTACCTGGACAACAACGCCACCACCCGCGTCGATCCGGAGGTGCTGGCGGAGATGCTGCCGCTGTTCACCGAGCAGTTCGGCAACCCCTCCTCCATGCACGGCTTCGGCGCCGCGGTGGGCGGCAAGATCGAATGGGCGCGCAAGCAGGTGCAGGCGCTGCTCGGCGCCGCCCATGACAGCGAGATCGTCTTCACCTCCGGCGGCACGGAGAGCGACAACACCGCCATCCTGTCGGTGCTGGAGGCCTACCCGAAGAAGAAGAGCATCGTCACCAGCGTGGTCGAGCATCCCGCCGTCCTGGCGCTGTGCGACTATCTGGAGAAAAAGCGCGGCTACACCGTCCACCGCATCGGCGTGGACAACCGGGGCAACCTGGACCTGGACGCCTACAAGGCGGCCCTGTCGCCGGACGTCGCCATTGTCTCGATCATGTGGGCGAACAACGAGACCGGGACGATCTTCCCGATCGAGGAGCTGGCCCAGCTCGCCAAGGCCGCCAGCGCGGTGTTCCACACCGACGCCGTGCAGGCGGTCGGCAAGATCCCGATGACGCTCGCCAGCAGCGCGGTGGACATGCTGTCGCTGTCCGGCCACAAGCTGCACGCGCCCAAGGGCATCGGCGCGCTCTACGTCAAGCGCGGCCTGCGCTTCCGCCCGATGCTGCGCGGCGGCCACCAGGAGCGCTCGCGCCGCGCCGGCACGGAGAACGCGCCGGGCATCGTCGGGCTGGGGGCGGCCGCACAGCTCGCGCTCATGCACATGACCGACGAGAACACGCGGGTGAAGGCGCTGCGCGACAAGCTGGAGCAGGCCATCCTGGCCGCCGTTCCGAACTGCTTCGTCACCGGCAACCCGGCCAACCGCCTGCCCAACACCTGCAACGTCGCCTTCGAGTACATCGAGGGCGAGGCGATCCTCCTCCTGCTGAACGAGGCTGGCATCGCCGCCTCCTCGGGGTCGGCCTGCACCTCCGGGTCGCTGGAGCCGAGCCACGTGATGCGGGCGATGGGCGTGCCCTACACGGCCGCCCACGGCGCCACCCGCTTCTCCCTGTCGCGCGAGACGACCGAGGGGGAGATCGACCGGGTGATCGCTGTGGTCCCCGGCATCATCGCGAAGCTGCGCTCGCTGTCGCCCTACTGGTCGCAGGCGGGCGCGCCGAAGGAGTTCGCACCGGTTTACTCGTAACACCGAGATCGCAGGCCGGGCCGGGCCCGCGCCCCGGCAACCCGCCCGACGACACCCGCCGGGACGCGGTTCCCCGGCCCGGTCTGCGACACAACACCCTGGCACCGTTGCCCCACCCTAACCCTCCCCCGCTGGGCGGGGGAGGGAGGGGACCCACGCAGTGGGGAGGGTGGGGGCAAGACCCACCACTGATTACGCTCAGATTGAGGATGTGACCGAATGCCGATGGCCGGTTCCACCATCATCAACGACACGACGCTGCGCGACGGGGAGCAGACGGCGGGGGTCGCCTTCACGCTCGACGAGAAGATCGCCATCGCCCGCGCGCTCGACGAGGCCGGCGTGCCGGAACTGGAGATCGGCATCCCCGCCATGGGTCCGGAGGAGCGCGAAGGCATCCGCGCCGTCGCCGCTCTGGGGCTGAAGGCCCGGCTGATGGTCTGGTGCCGCATGCACGACACCGACCTGAAGGCGGCGTTGGACTGCAAGGTCGGCACCGTCAACCTGTCGATGCCCGTCTCCGACATCCACATCACCAAGAAGCTGAAGCGCAGCCGGGCCTGGGCCTTGGCGGAAATCGAACGCAAGGTCAAGACGGCCCGCGACCACGGGCTGGAGGTCAGCCTGGGCGGCGAGGATTCCTCGCGCGCCGACATGGATTTCCTGATCGCCGCCGCGACCGTGGCGCAGGAGGCCGGCGCCCGCCGCTTCCGCTTCGCCGACACGCTGGGCGTGCTCGACCCCTTCCAGACGCGCGCCTGCATCGAACGGCTGCGCCGGGCCACCGACCTGGAGATCGAGATCCACGCCCACGACGACCTCGGCCTCGCCAACGCCAACTCGCTGGCCGCCGTGCTGGGCGGGGCGACCCACGTCAACACCACCGTCAACGGGCTGGGCGAGCGCGCCGGCAACGCCCCGCTGGAGGAGGTGGTGGTGTCGCTGAAGGTTCTCTACGGGCAGGACTGCGGGGTGGACACCCGCGCGCTGGGGGCGATCTCCGACCTCGTCGAGCGCGCGTCCAACCGGCCGGTTGCGGTCAACAAGTCGATCGTCGGCGACGCCGTCTTCACGCACGAGGCCGGCATCCACGTCGACGGGCTGCTGCGCGACCGCGCCACCTATCAGAATTTCGACCCCGCCGAGGTGGGGCGTGAGCACCGCATCGTGCTGGGCAAGCATTCCGGCACGGCCGGGGTGAAGATGGCCTACGGCCAGCTCGGCATCCCCTGCGACGACGCCACCGCCCAGGCGGTGCTCCCGCGGGTCCGCGCGCTCGCCACCCGCGCCAAGCGCGCCCCGACGGCGGAGGAACTGCGCGCCTTCCACGACGATGCCACCCGCTGGAGCGTCGTCTCCTCGTGATGCGGAGGACCCCATGGCCGCGATCGACGCCCACCCGGACCTCGCCATGACGGACACCAGCCTGTGGCGGCTGCTGCGCGAGGACGTCGCTTGCGTCTTCGACCGCGACCCGGCGGCGCGCAATGTCCTCGACGTGCTGACCTGCTACCCCGGCATCCACGCGCTGGTGTGCCACCGGCTGTCCAACGCCGCTTGGCGGCGGGGGCTGCGCTGGCCGGCGCGTTTCCTGTCCTATCTGGCCCGCGCCCTGACCAACATTGACATCCACCCCGGCGCCACCATCGGCCGCCGCTTCTTCATCGACCACGGGGCCGGCGTCGTCATCGGCGAAACGGCGGAGATCGGCGACGACGTGACGCTCTACCACGGCGTGACTCTCGGCGGCACCTCTTGGACCAAGGGCAAGCGGCACCCGACGCTGGGTGACGGCGTGCTGGTCGGGTCCGGGGCCAAGATCCTGGGACCGATCACCGTCGGTGCCCAGTGCCGCGTCGGCGCCAACTCCGTGGTGACCAAGGACGTGCCGGAGGGCATGACGGTGGTCGGCATCCCCGGCCGCATCGTCCGTCCGGACACCCAGCGCCGGCTGGCCGCCCACGGCATCGACCTCGACCACCATCTGATGCCCGACCCGGTCGGCAAGGCCATCGCCTGCCTGATCGACCACATCAACCGCATCGAGGCCCGGCTGGAAGCCCACGCGGCGGAGGAGGCCACGCGCCCCGCCCCACCGCTAAGCGCGATCCGGCTGGACGATCTGCCGCTCGACGGCATCGTCTGCCGGAGCTGCGGCAACCTGTGCGACCAGGACGCCTGCGGCGACCGCGACCACCACACCCATTCCCCCGACACCGGCGCGCGCGCCGATCATTACGTCATCTGAACGGAAAGGACCCCGCCATGAGCTTCAAGGACGATCTGGAGGATCTGGAGACCGCGGAGGACTTCCTGCGCTTCCTCGGCGTCACCTACGAGCAGCGCGTGGTGAACGTGAACCGCCTGCACATCCTGCAGCGCTTCCACGACTATCTGTCCGCCGACACCGGCATGGAGGGTCTGGACGACGAGGGCATGGCCGCCCGCTACGGCGCCCATCTGCAGCGCGCCTACCAGGACTTCGTGGTGTCCAACGCCATCGCCGAGAAGACCTTCAAGGTCCACCAGGACGAGGCCAAGCGGATGGCCGACCGTTTCGTGCCGCTGGACTCCCTGCTGCCGACCTGATCCGTTCCATCCTTCGTTTCCAAGACGGCCCGCGAACCCGCCTCCCGGCGAGCGTCCGCGGGCCGTTGCGCTTTCCGGCCGTCCTCCGCGCCCTGTGCGGCGCTTGTCGGGTTTGTCCGGTAGGCGACAGAGGGCGGACGAGGTCCGGGATCGGGTCGGGCCGCGACGGAATCCCCCTGTTGAGAAGCCGACACGTCCGGTCTTTGTCGTTTTTGCGACAATCTCTCAACAGCCATAAAATCCATTTATTACAATGATTTACCGCTCCGCACAAGTTTGGCACGCCGCTTGCTGGTAGGACCATAGCCACGCCGCGCGACAGGCGGCGGAATGTCAAGGAGACCGGGATGCACATCGTTGTCTGTATCAAACAGGTGCCCGACAGCGCCCAGATCCGCATCCACCCCGTGACGAACACGATCATGCGTCAGGGCGTCCCGGCCATCATCAACCCCTTCGACCTCTTCTCGCTGGAGGAGGCGCTGCGGATCAAGGACAAGGTCGGCGCCCGCGTCACCGTCCTGACCATGGGGCCGCCGATGGCCGAAACCTCGCTGCGCAAGGCGCTGTCGCTGGGTGCTGACGACGCGGTGCTGCTGACCGACCGCAAGTTCGCGGGATCGGACACGCTGGCAACCTCCTACGCCCTGACCTCCGCCATCAAGAAGCTGTCGGAGGAGGAACAGGTCGATCTGGTCTTCTGCGGCAAGCAGACGGTGGACGGCGACACCGCGCAGGTCGGTCCGGGCATCGCCACGCGGCTGGGTTTCCAGCAGCTCACCTACATCACGAAGATCGAATCGATAGACCAGGGCGCCAGGGAGATCGTCGTGCACCGCCGCTCCGAAGGCGGCGTGCAGGTGCTGAAGACCGCCCTGCCCTGCATGATCACGATGCTGGAAGGCACGAACACCATCCGCTTCGGCAAGATGGACGACATGTTCCGCGCCGCCCGTTACGGCCTGAAGACCTGGAACAAGGACACCACCGGCGCCGAGGAGACGAAGGTCGGGCTGAAGGGCTCGCCCACCGTCGTGTCGAAGGTCTTCGTGCCGAAGCCGCGCGCCCAGAAGGCGACGATGGTCGAGGCCGAGACTCCCACCGCGGAGGCCCAGGCCGCCGCCGCCGTGGACGCCATCTTCGGCGCCCAGCCGAAACTCGCCGACGAGCTGCTCGCCCGCGCCGCCGCGGGGCTGTGACGCGCCGTTCCTGACGAATCCTCCGCCGGAGACATCCCGATGAGCGAACCAAGCAAGCCGCAGGGACGCAAGTTCCAACTGCCCGAGCACCTGAAGGAATACAAGGGCATCTGGGTGATCGTGGAGCAGGAGCGCGGCTCCGTCCATTCCGTGTCGTGGGAGCTGGTGGGCGAGGCCCGCAAGCTCGCCGACAAGCTGGGGGTCGAGGTGGGGGCCGTGGTCCTGGGCGCCGACAGCCCGGAGCTGAACGCCATCTGCGGCGACGCCTTCACCTACGGCGCCGACGTCGTCTACAAGGTGACCGACCCCGTCCTGGCCGACTACCGCACCGATCCCTACACGCGGGTGATGACCGACGTGGTCAACACCTACAAGCCGGAGATCGTGCTGCTGGGCGCCACCACGCTGGGCCGCGACCTCGCCGGCGCCATCGCCACCACGCTCGCCACCGGCCTGACCGCCGACTGCACCGAGCTGGACATCTACATGGACAACCGGTCGCTGGCGGCCACCCGCCCGACCTTCGGCGGCACGCTGCTCTGCACCATCCAGACGCTGGCCTACCGCCCGCAGATGGCCACGGTGCGCCCGCGCGTGATGTCGATGCCCGACCGCGACGACAGCCGCACCGGCCGCGTCGTCGAGGTGTTCCCGAACCTGCGTGAGACCGACGTCATCACCAAGGTGCTGAGCTTCATCGCCGACCGCGAGCAGACCGAAGCGCAGCTCGCCTTCGCCGACATCATCGTCGCGGCGGGCAAGGGGCTGGGCAAGCCGGAGAACCTGAAGCTGGTCTTCGACCTCGCCAAGGTCCTGGGCGGCGAGGTCGGGGTGACCCGTCCGCTGGTCCAGGCCGGCTGGACCGGCTTCGACCGGCAGGTCGGGCAGACCGGCAAGACGGTGCGCCCGAAGCTCTACATCGCCGCCGGCATCTCCGGCGCCATCCAGCACCGGGTCGGCATGGAGAAGTCCGACCTGATCCTGGCCATCAACACCGACCCCAACGCGCCGATCTTCGACTTCGCCCATCTCGGGCTGGTCGGCGACGCGCTGACCATCCTGCCGGCCCTGACCGACGCCTTCGGCAAGCGCCTGTCGGTCAACCGGCTGGCCGGCTAAGCAACCGGACGATAAGGAGCCAACAGGACATGGTCGAAAAGTTCGACGCCATCGTCATCGGTGCCGGCCCGTCCGGCAACGCGGCGGCCTACACGCTGGCCAAGCAGGGCCTCAACGTTCTTCAGCTCGAGCGCGGGGAGTATCCCGGCGCCAAGAACGTCCAGGGCGGCATCATGTACGCCGCCGAGCTGGAGAAGATCATCCCGGACTTCCGCGAGGATTGCCCGACCGAGCGCCACATCATCGAACAGCGCGTCTGGCTGCTCGGCGACGACAACTACATCGGCACCAACTACCGGTCGGAGGCTTTCAACAGCGACAAGCCGAACCGTTACACGATCATCCGCGCCAACATCGACAAGTGGTTCTCCGAGAAGATCCGCGAGGCCGGCGGCCTGCAGATCTGCGAGACCACGGTGACGGAGCTGATCCGCGACGCCTCGGGCAAGGTCATCGGCGTGCGCACCGACCGCGAGGGCGGCGAGATCCACGCCGACGTGGTCATCATGGCCGACGGCGTGAACGCCCTGCTCGCCCGCCGCACCGGCTTCCAGCAGGAGTTGGCACCGCAGAACGTCGCGCTGGCCGTCAAGGAAATCCTGTTCATCGATCCCGAGCTGATCCAGCAGCGCTTCGGCCTGAAGGACGAAGAGGGCGTGGTCATCGAGATCATGGGCAAGGTGACCAAGGGCATGGTCGGCACGGCGTTCCTCTACACCAACAAGGAATCGCTGACGATCGGCATCGGCTGCCTGATCTCCGACTTCAAGGAGGGCGCCATCCCGCCCTACAAGATGCTGGAGGACCTGAAGAACCACCCCGTCATCAAGCCGCTGATCGAAGGGGCGGAGATGAAGGAATACGCCGCCCACATGATCCCGGAGGGCGGCTACAAGGCGGTTCCGCAGCTCTACGGCGACGGCTGGATGGTGGTCGGCGACGCCGCCCACTTCAACAACGCCGCCCACCGCGAGGGCTCCAACCTCGCCATGGCGTCGGGCCGCATGGCCGCGGAGACGGTGATCGAGCTGAAGCAGGCCGGCAAGCCCTTCAACGCCGCCAACCTCGCCGCCTACAAGAAGAAGCTGGACGACAGCTTCATCATGAAGGACCTGAAGAAGTACCGGAACCTGCCGGGCATCATGCACGAGAACAAGCAGTTCTTCGGCGCCTATCCCGACACGCTGACCGCCGCCGCCCACAGCTGGTTCACCGTGGACAGCGTCGACAAGAGGACGAAGGAGAAGGAGATCATGAAGTCCTTCGTCAAGAAGCGCTCGATCATGGGTCTGGTCGGCGACGCAATCAAGCTGGTGAGGGCCGTGCGATGAGCATCGTGGTCAAGATCGAAGAGAAGCTGTACCAGAACCGCTACATCGTGGACGAGAGCCGGCCGCACATCCAGATCCGCAACGACGCGGTCTGCAAGTCCTGCGAGTCCCAGGCCTGCACCGTCTGCTGCCCGGCGGCCTGCTACAGCAAGAACGAGACCGGCAGCGTGACGCTGGCCACCGACGGCTGCCTGGAATGCGGCACCTGCCGCGTGGTCTGCCAGGACAAGGAAAATATTCAGTGGGACTACCCACGGGGCGGCTACGGCATCAGTTATAAGTTTGGTTGAGGAACGCACCGGCGGTCCTACGGCCTTCGCCGCTGGCCTGCCGGTCGTCTCCCTCTCCTATCCGCCATGACTGAAACCCCTTCCCGCTCCGCGGGGAGGGGTTTTCTTCGTTGCTCCCATCCGAATTTTCAGCCCGCCCGACGGGTGCAGAAGGGACGAAGGCTGCACATATCCGTTGTATCGAGACCCGCGGAACGAGGGAGACGGAACATGCAGCTTCGTGTCTGCTTCGAGAACATGAAGTCGGTCAACGTCAACGACGCATCCATGATGCGGCATTATGCCGAAAGCTATCTCGCCGACTTCCGGCCAGAATGGGCAGGCTTCATCATGCTGCCGCACAACGAGACCCAGCGCGCCACGATGGAGCCGGCTTGGCAGATGCTGATCCGCAACGCCACGCCGGACATGGAACGCCGTCTGCTGGAGTATGTCCGGGGCAATCCGATGGCCGCCTACCATGTGCACATCTACCGCCGCGATCATGGGAACGAGGTCAAGGTCCACTGACGCCCGAGGGGTTGGACACGGGGCACCGCCCGTAAACACCCACCGGCTGTTCGGACAGGACCCGGATCGCCCGGCCAGCTGTGCAGAGCAGAAGCAAGGAATCGCCGTTCGCGCCCATCCCGCGGACGGCGATTTTTTCGTTCCGTCCACGCCTGTCGCCTCCGAAGCCCGTCCCGTCGCACGACGATGGAAAAAGCGGGTGCCTGTCGAAATCCGCGGGAAGTTTGCAATGCGCCTCTCCATCAAAATCCTTCTTCTTGTGGTCCTGAATCTTCTCGGCCTTCTGCTCGCCGTCAGTGACGTCGTCGGGCTGCGCGCGCTCAACATGGCGAACGCCGACCTGCGGTCGGTTCATGACGAACGCGTGCTGCCGCTGCGCAACCTGAAGATCATCTCGGACGCCTACGCCGTCTTCATCGTCGACGCCTCGCACAAGGCCCGCAACGGCAACTTCACCTGGGACGAAAGCCTGGCGTCGACCCGCAAGGCGAAGGAGGATATCCGGTCGCACTGGTCCGCCTATCTGGCCAACCCGCTCAACGCCGAGGAACAGGCCCTCGTCGACCAGATCAAGCCGGACATGGCCAAGGCCGATATCCTGATCGAGCGGCTGATCGGCATCCTGTCGGACAAGGACGGCCGGGCGCTGGACGGCTTCGTCCGGAAGGAGCTGTATCAGACCATCGACCCCGTCACCGACCGCATCGGCCTGCTGATCGACCTCCAGGTGCGCGTCGCCGGCGAGAATTACGAGGCGGCCCAGAAGACCCACGACATGGCCAGCACGACCGCCTGGACGCTGCTGGCCGTCGGCATCGCCATGGTGCTGCTGGGCGTGATGGTGGTGGTCCGCCGCGTCGTCGGCCCGGTGGGGCGCCTGACCGCCGCGATGCGGCGTATCGCCGGTGGCGACTATGCCGAAGCCGTGCCGGGAAGCGGCGGGCACGACGAGATCGGAGCGATGGCCCGCGCGGTGGAGGTGTTCAAGGCCAACGGGCTGGAGAACCAGCGCATGCGCCAGGAGCAGGAACGCCAGCGCGAGCAGGCCGAGATCGCCAAGCGCGACGCGCTGGAGAACATGGCCCAGACGGTGGAGCGCGAAACCCGCAACGCCGTGGACCGGGTGGCCGAGCGCACCGGGCAGATGGAAGGCAACGCCGCCGCCATGGCCCGGTCGGCGGACGCCGTCGGGGCGAACAGCCAGTCGGTGGCCGCCGCCGCGGAGCAGGCCCTGCGCAACGCCCAGACCGTCGCCGCCGCCTCGGAGGAACTGGCCGCCTCGATCCGCGAGATCGGCACCCAGGTGGCGCAGGCCAGCAGCATCACCCGAATCGCCGTGGAGAAGGGCGATCTGGCGCGCGGCACCATCCAGTCCCTGTCCAACGCCGTGCAGAAGATCGGTGACGTCGCCCAGCTCATTCAGACGATCGCCAGCCAGACCAACCTTCTGGCGCTGAACGCCACCATCGAGGCGGCACGGGCCGGGGAAGCCGGCAAGGGCTTCGCCGTGGTGGCCAGCGAGGTGAAGAATCTGGCGAACCAGACCGCGCAGGCGACCGAGGACATCGCCACCCAGATCGGCGAGATCCAGGCCGCGACCGGCGGCGCCGTGGCTGCCGTCTCCACCATCACCGACAGCATCACCGAGGTCGATCAGGTTGCCGCCGCCATCGCCGCCGCGATGGAGGAACAGGCCGCCGCGACCCAGGAGATCAGCCGGAACGTCAACCAGACCGCCGACGCCGCGCGCGAGGTCTCCCGCCGCATCGCCGAGGTCTCCAGCGAGGCGCAGGCCACCGGCGACCGCGCGTCCGACGTGCGCACCGTCGCCGACGACGTCTCGGGGAGCATCGACGAGCTGCGCGGCATCCTGGTCCGTGTCGTCCGCACCTCGATGAGCGAAGTGGACCGCCGCCGCGAGGCCCGCTACGCGGTGGAACTGCCCGCCCGCGCCGACACCCCCGCCGGCAACCGGATCTGCCGCCTGCACAACCTGTCCTCCAGCGGCGCCGCGCTGCAGGTGTGGGACGGCGCCACGAACGGCGCGCGCGGCACGCTGCACATCGACGGCTTCGGCATGCCCCTGCCCTTCACCGTCGTGACGGTCGAGGCCCAGAGCTGCCACGTCCGTTTCGAGCTGCCGGACGAGGCGAAGGCCGGCTTCGAACAGCGCTTCAGCGCGCTGGTCCGTGACCGCGCCCTGCGGCCGATGGCCGCCTGATCGACTGATGGGGATGGCGCCGGCTTAAAGCGAGCGGGAGTTCGCTTTAAGCCGGCGCCATCCCATGAATGTAGGCGGCGGCACGGCCAAGCTCATGGTCGGCGCGGGCGACCAGCCCGCCGATGCCGTCCAGCCGCCGGTCCACGCAGGCCAGCTCAATGGCGTCGCTCGCTGCGGCCAGATCGCGCGCGCCCACCGTGCGGGAGGACCCCGCCAGCTTGTGGGCGGCCTGACGCACGCTGTCCCAATCCTCCGCCGCGTGGGCGGCGACCAGACGGTCGCGGCTGGCGCTGTTGGAGACGATAAACTCCTGCAGCAACTGCCCGACGAACTCCATATCCCCGTCGAACAGCGTCGCCAGCACGCCCACATCGATGGGCGGCGCGTCGGGGCCGGAATCCGGCGCCGTAACGGGTGCGGTGAGAGCCGGCACCGGCTCGGGTCCCGGCGGGGACGGCAGGTGGCGGTCCAGCAGGCGGCGCAGCTGGCCGATCTCCACCGGCTTCGACACGGCGTCGTCCATCCCCGCAGACAGGCAGCGCTGGGCCTCCCCGGCCATGGCGTTGGCGGTGACCGCGATGATGGGCAGGCGCGGGCGCCCTTTCGCCGCCTCCTCGGCGCGGATCAGGCGGGTCAGCTCGAAGCCGTCCATCTCCGGCATCTGGCAATCGGTCAGCAGCAGCGCGTAATCGCCGTCGCGCCACAGGGCCAGCGCCTGGACGCCGTCCTCCGCCATGTCCACGGTATGGCCGAGCAGGGCGAGCTGCCGCTGGATGACCTGCCGGTTGGTCGGATGGTCCTCGGCCACCAGGATGCGCGGCGGGGTTGCCGCGCCATCTTCCGCCAGGAAAGCTCCGGCCGGGCCGGGATGCCCCGCCTCGGCCTCGACCGCCGGTCCGCGGCCCGCGGCGGCCAGCACGGCGCGCACCAGATGACCGCGGCGCACCGGACGGGCCAGCCCGACCGCGTCGATCAGGGCGCCGCTCCCGCCCAGCAGCACCCGCCCGCGCGCCAGCCCCGGCGCCGCGGCGTCCAACGCCCGCACATCCGCCTCGGCGGTGGTGAGCACGACGTCGCAGGGCGTGCCGGGCGGCAGGGCCCGCATCCCCGCCGCCGCGTCCGGCGCGTCCAGCAGCACGGCACCGTCGGTGTTCAGGTAGCGGGCGAGGAACCGCCGCTCCTCCGCGTCGGCGGCCAGGAGCAGCACCGACAGCCCGGCCAGTGGCGGAGCCGCGACGCCCGCGGCGTCGCCGTCCGCGGCGAGATCGGCGGTGAAGGTGAACCAGAAGGTGGAGCCGCGGCCGGGCTCGCTCGTCACCCCGACCTCGCCGCCCATCAGCTCGGCGAGACGGCGGCAGATCGACAGCCCCAGACCGGTGCCGCCGAAGCGCCGGGTGGTCGAGGCTTCCGCCTGGGTGAAGGGGCGGAACAACTGGGCCTGCGCTTCCGGGGCGATGCCGATGCCGGTGTCGGTCACGGTGATCCGGATGGTCGCCCGCCCCTCCTCGAAGCGCGCCAGTTCGGCGCGGATGCGCACCGAGCCGGAGGGGGTGAACTTCACGGCGTTGCCGGCGATGTTGAACAGCACCTGCCGGATGCGCACCGAATCGCCCATGACCAGCGGCGGCAGGTCGGGATCGACGTAGGTGACCAGCGTCAGGTCCTTCTGCCGCGCCGCCGGGGCCCGCGTCTCGGCCACGCCCTCCACAACCGCGGACAGCGACACCGGGGCCTGCTCCAGATCCAGCCGTCCGGCCTCGATCTTCGAGAAGTCCAGGATGTCGTTGATGATGGTCAGCAGCGCCCCCGCCGAATCGCGCACGACGGAGACCAACTCCTGCTGCTCGGGAGTCAGCGGCGTGTATTCCAGCAGTTCCAGCATGCCCTGGACGCCGTTCATCGGGGTGCGGATCTCGTGGCTCATCGTCGCCAGGAACAGCGACTTGGCCTGGTTGGCCGCCTCCGCCTCCGCCCTTGCCGCCTCCGCCGCCTCGGTCGCGGCCACCAGTTCTCGGGTGCGGTCGGCCACCTGGTTTTCCAGGTTGCGGTTCAGCGCGGTCAGTTCCTCGTACAGATGCACGTTGTCGAAGCCGACCGCGACCTTGGAGCAGAAGACCTCCAGCAGCCGCCGCTCGTCCTCCGTCAGGGGGTGCCGGTGGCTGATGTGGAACACCGTGTCGTGGTGCCGCGAGGTGGAGCGGAAGACCAGCAGGCTGCGCTCCCGCTCATACCGGTTCCGCCCGTCGGCCAGCGCCTGCGTCACCGCCTCCGCCGCCTCCGCCGGCAGGGCGGCGCGCACCGGCTTGCCCTCCGCCGCCGCGTGGATGCCGCCGGCCCCCAGCACCAGCGGGTCGCGCGCGGCACCGCCGGTTTCCTCCTCCGTCCAGCGGCTGCACAAGGCGATGCCGTCGCAGGGCGGGCAGATCTCGGCGATCTTCGACACCGCCCCGCGGACGAACTCCGCCATGGTCCGCTTGTCGAGCAGGGCGGAGGAAGCGTCCAGAATGCGCTCCAGCCCCTGGCGGTGGTCCTCGATGGCGGTGATGTCCTGATAGCCGCGCAGGGCGGCGACGACCGAGGTGAACAGCTTCTGCGCCGTCAGCTCCGTCTTCGATTTGTAGTCGTTGATGTCGTAGTTCAGGATGACGTCGCGTTCCGGCGCCTGCCCCGGCTGGCCGGTGCGCAGGATGATGCGCACGCGCCGGTTGTTCAGCTCGCTGCGGATCATGCGCACCAGCCGCAGGCCGGCGTCGTCCGATTCCATGACGACGTCGAGAAGCACCACGGCGATGGCCGGGTTCTGCTCCAGCAGGCTGCGCGCCTCGGCCGCGGTGCCGGCGGACAGGAACTGCGCCGGGCGGCCTTCGAAGGTGAAGCCGCGCAGGACCATCTTGGTGGTCGCGTGGATCGCGGGATCGTCGTCGACGATCAGGATGATCCATGGATCGACGGGCTCCGGCGCCGTTTCCCTCGCCGTGTCGGCCTCGATACCCGGCTCGTCGTCGGCGAAAAGAAACTCGTCGCTCATCGAACTCCCTCCGCACCGCCGACAGCCTCCGGTCGCGGGAGGATATCACAGGGCCGCCGCGCGTGAACATGCCCCTGCGGCCCGCCACAACTCTTCATCGGCAAGGCGCCGCGGGCGATGACAACCCCAAACTGCGCCCTGCCCCGCCTGTCCCGTTAGCCGCCGTGGTCACCGCCCCCGGCATCGGCGTTGCAGAAACGGCGCAACGCATCCAGGTCGGCGACGGACACCGTCCCGCCCTGCGTGTCCACCCCAACGCCGCGCAGCTTCGCCAGGGCGCGGGAGAAGGTTTCCGGCTGCATGCCGAGGCGCCGAGCGATCAGCGCCTTGTCGAAGGGCAGCGCGAAGCTGGTGGCGCCGCCCCCCTCCGGGCAGAAGCGCAGCAGGAAGCTGCCGACGCGCTGGGCGGTCGGCTGGACCTGCAACTGCTCGATCTGCTGGACGAGATGGCGCAGCCGCACCGACAGCGACCCCAGCATGGCGAAGGCGATCTGCTCGTCCTCGCGCAGGCAGCGGGCGAAGCCCTCCGCCGTCAGGGTCATGACGCGCGAGTCGGCCACCGCCTCCGCGCAGACCGGGAACTTGCCGCTGGCGAACATGGCGGCCTCGGCGAAGGTCTCGCCGGGGGCGACGATGGTCACCACCGCCTCCGCCCCGTCGCGGGTCAGGCGGTAGAGCTTCACCCAGCCGTCCAGCAGCGCGAAGAAGCGGTCGGCGTCCTCGTCCTGAACGAACAGGGTGGTGCCGCGTGGCACCGTGCGCACCTGCGCGGTGCTGACGAGAAGTTCCAGCGACCGGTCGGGCAGGCGCCCGAACAGCGCGTTGGACCGCAACGTCGCGGCGTCCTGGGGCCGGAAGCCCGGCGGATCGTTCCTCATGCCTTCCTCACCTCTTCACCCTCTCCCACAGCCCCGGTACGGGCATCCGGTCGGCAGGACCTTCCGCCACACCGGCGATGATCGTTCCGCGCCGCCAGCAAGCCCCCGGACACGCCACGGTCCAGGACCCGCCGGGTCCAAACCGCCCGGGCACTGTCGCAGCATGCACAAGGTTTGGGCAAGATGGGGATTCGCCGCAACGATGCGGATGCCTTTGGCGCTGGCATCGGAAGCCCGGAAACGAACCGGGGCGCCTCCTTGCGGAGGCGCCCCGGCCGATCTTCAGAGAGGCTGAAGACGGTTTAGCGGTACTCGACCTTGCCGGCCTCCGGACCCTTCTGGCCCTGGCGGACGGTCACGCGCACCTGATCGCCTTCCTGGAGCGTCTGCATGCCGGAGCGACGCAGAACATTCACATGGACGAACACGTCCTTGCCACCGGTGCTCGGCGTGATGAAGCCGAAGCCCTTGTCGGCGTTGAACCACTTGACGGTGCCGTCGACCTCTTCGCCGCCGCCGGCGTCGTTGCCCCAGCCGCCGCGGTCGTAACCGCCGCCGCCGCCGCCGTAGCCGCCACGGTCATAACCGCCGCCGCCAAAGCCGCCGCCGGCGCCCGTGCGGGCCGGACGGGCCGGCGAGCGCGAGGCGGTGGACGTGTCCACGGATTGAATGGAAGCAACCTGCGGACCCTTGGGGCCGCGGGCGAGGTCGCAAACGATGGTAGCGCCTTCGTCGAGCGCGTCATAGCCAGCGGCCTGAACCGCGGAGACGTGCAGGAAGGCGTCGGGCGAACCGTCCTCGGGTGACACGAAGCCGAACCCCTTGGTGGGGTTGAACCACTTCACAGTGGCGGTGACGTTGGCCTTGGTGATCTCGGGAGCGCGGTAGCCCTGGCGGGGCGGGCGGTCGAACATGTGTCTTCAAGCTCATAGAGGATGCCGAATTATCTTTGTCACAGGGTACGAGCCATCCGTCAAGCACGCCAAAGGCCAGACGCCCTTTCCTGCGACATTCGGCCAGGGGGAAATCCGCCCGTTCGGAAGGGGTGCCGGTCCCGAAGACGTCCGGTGCTGCCCACGGCGGCCTCCGGGCGTCTTCCCCCGCCCCGGCCCTGGGAGGGGAGGAGTTTCTTTCGTCAATTGAACAGGTTAGGACATCTTCCACACGTTTCGTAAGAGGACGGGCCGCATACCGGGGCAGGCACCGCAAACGGCGCGCGCATACGTCTGTGACAAAATCCCGACATGGTTGTCCTCCGCCAAGGGTCATAGAGGCGCCAGCCATTCCCCCAGTTTCGTCCAGCGCCGCCGCCCCGGCGTTCCACGCACCGCCATGGCGAGCGCGCGGCGCTGGCCGAGCATGACCACCAGGCGCTTGCCTCGCGTCACGCCGGTATAAATCAGGTTGCGGTGGAGCATCGTGTAATGCTGGGTCACCACCGGAATGACGACCACCGGGTATTCGGAGCCTTGGCTCTTGTGAATCGTCGTCGCATAGGCCAGGACGACCTCGTCCAATTCTCCGAAGTCATAGGTCACCGGGCGGCCGTCGAAGGTGGCGGTCAGCACACCTTCTTCGGCGTCGACGGCGGATACGATGCCGAGGTCGCCGTTGTAGACCTCCTTGTCATAGTTGTTCTCGACCTGCATGACCTTGTCGCCGGGACCGAAGGTCCAGCCGAATCGCTCGACTCGGGACTCGCCCGGCGGGTTCAGCACCCTCTGCAATTCGATGTTCAGCGAGCGCGCGCCCAGGCCCCCGCGGTTCATCGGACAGAGGATCTGCACGTCGCGCACCGGGTCGGCGCCGAATCGGCGGGGAATGCGGTCGCGCACCATCTCGATCAGCTTCGCCACACCGGCCTCCGGAGTCGCCGCCTCGACGAAGTAGAAGTCGCTGTCCTCCCCTGTCTTCGGTATCTCCGGCATCTGGCCGGCGTTGATGCGGTGGGCGTTGACGATGATGCGGCTGGTCGCCGCCTGCCGGAAGATCTCGGTCAGCCGGACCACCGGCACCGCGCCGGAGCCGATCACGTCGCCCAGCACCTGCCCCGGCCCGACCGAGGGCAGCTGGTCCACGTCGCCGACCAGCAGCAGCGCCGCCCGCCCCGGGACGGCGCGCAGCAGCGCGTTCATCAGCGGCACGTCGACCATGCTGGTCTCGTCCACCACCAGCAGGTCGCAGTCCAGCGGGTTGGTCTCGTCGCGCTTGAAGCCGCCGGCCTGCGGATCGGTCTCCAGCAGGCGGTGGATGGTCCGCGCCTCCAGGCCGGTGCTCTCGCTCAGCCGCTTGGCGGCACGGCCGGTGGGGGCGGCCAGCGCGATCGACACGCCCTTGGCCTTCAGCATGGTCAGGATGCTGTTCACCAGCGTCGTCTTGCCGACCCCCGGGCCGCCGGTGATGACCAGCAGCTTCGACGTCGCCGCTTGGCGCAGCGCCTCCCGCTGACCTTCGGCCAGCGTGATCCCGGCTTTCGCCTCGACCCAGGGAATAGCCTTCTCCGCGTCGATCTCCGGCCAGGGCACGGGACCGCCAGCCAGCCGACGCAGCCGCTCGGCAATGGCCTGCTCCGCCCGGTAGAGGCTGGCCAGGAACAGGCAGGGCTCCCCGCCCAGGCTGTCGGCGACCACCGCGCCGTCCTGCCGCTCCAGTTCCGCCGCGGTCTCCAGGATGGAGGCGTCAATCTCCAGCAGCTTCACGGCCAGCGGGATCAGCTCGGCCACCGGCACGCCGCAATGGCCCTGGTCGGTCGCCTCGGCCAGGGCATAGCCGATGCCGGCCCGCGCCCGGATCATCGCGGTCTTCTCGATGCCCAGCCTTGCGGCCACCGCGTCCGCCGTCTTGAAGCCGATGCCGCGGATGTCGCGGGCCAGCCGGTAGGGGTTCTCGGTGATCAGCCGGATGGCGTCCGGCCCGTAGGTCTTGAAGATGCGCACCGCCCGCGAGGTGCCGACCCCGTGGCTGTGCAGGAAGATCATGATCTCGCGGATCACCTTTTGGTCGGCCCAGCCGGCGATGATGCGCTGCGCCCGCTTCGGCCCGATGCCGGTGACCTGCCGCAGCCGGTCCGGCTCCTGCTCGATCACGTCGAACACCGCCTCGCCGAAGGCCTTGACCATCTTCTTGGCGTAGACCGGCCCGATGCCGCGGATCAGGCCGGAGCCGAGATACTTCTCGATGCCCTCCACCGTGGTCGGCGGGGTGGCGCGCAGGAAGTCGGCCTTGAACTGGAGTCCGTGGTTGCGGTCGTTCACCCAGACGCCGCTGGCCTGCACGAACTCCCCCGCGCCGATGGTGGCGGCGTGGCCGACCAGCGTGACGAGGTCGCGCTGCCCGCGCACCTTCAGCCGCAGCACGCAGAATCCCGTCTCCGGGCTGTGGAAGGTCACCCGCTCCACCAGCCCCGACAGCGGCTCCCGCGCGGGCGTGCCCGCCGCCGGGGGTGCATGGCCGGATATGCTCATGCCACCCAACATAGGTGCTGGCAGGCCTTTGGGGGAGTTCCCCGCGCAACCGCCGCAGCGCGGCAATTCGGGGGAAGACCGCGACGCCGCGAATGTGTACCTTGTCGCGCGAACCCCGCGCCGGACACCGGACCGAACGGACCGTGCCGGAGCGGGCTTGCGGTGAAAAAACGTCAGCCAAAGAACGACAAACCGAAAAACCGCGGTGTCTACGACTTCGGAAGGAAAGAGCAGCAATGGTGACGGAACGCATTCAGGTTGGCGGCTTGCAAGTTGCCACGGAGCTTCACCGCTTCATCGAGAACGAAGCCCTGCCGGGCACCGGCGTGACGCCGGAGCAATTCTGGTCGGGCCTTGACGCGATCCTCCACGATCTGGCCCCGCGCAACCGCGCGCTGCTGGCCAAGCGGGACGCGCTGCAGGCCCAGATCGACGAGTGGTACCGCAGCCGCCGCGGCCAGCCGCTGGACCGCGCCGCCCACACCGAATTCCTCAAGGAGATCGGCTATCTCCTGCCGGAAGGCCCGGACTTCGCCGTGACGACCGAGAACGTCGACCCGGAGATCTCCACGACCGCCGGCCCGCAGCTCGTCGTGCCGGTGATGAACGCCCGCTACGCGCTGAACGCCGCCAACGCCCGCTGGGGCAGCCTGTACGACGCGCTCTACGGCACCGACGCCATCCCCGACACGGACGGGGCGGAGCGCACCGCCGGCTACAACCCGAAGCGCGGCGAGAAGGTCATCGCCTTCGCCCGCGACGTGCTCGACCGCGCCGCGCCGCTGTCCGACGGGTCGCACGCCGACGCCGCCGGCTACACGGTGGACAACGGCCGCCTCGTCGTCGCGCTGAAGGACGGCCGCAGCACGGGTCTGGCCGAGCCGGAGCGTCTGGTCGGCTACAACGGCGCGCCGTCGGCCCCGACCGCCATCCTGCTGGCCGACAACGGCCTGCACATGGAAATCCGCATCGACCGCAGCCACCCCATCGGCAAGACCGACGCGGCGGGCGTCGCCGACCTCGTGCTCGAATCCGCCCTGACCACCATCCAGGACTGCGAGGATTCCGTCGCCGCCGTGGATGCCGAGGACAAGGTGCTGGCCTACCGCAACTGGCTGGGCCTGATGACCGGCAGCCTGACCGCCAGCTTCCCCAAGGGCAGCGGCACGGTGGAGCGCCGGCTGAACCCCGACCGCAGCTACACCAGCCGCAACGGCGAGACGATCACCCTGCCGGGCCGCAGCCTGATGCTGATCCGCAACGTCGGTCATCTGATGACCAACAGCGCGGTCCTGCTGAAGGACGGCAGCGAGGCGCCGGAAGGCATCCTCGACGGCATGATCACCTCGCTGATCGCGCTGCACGACGTGAAGGGCGCCCGCCTCAACAGCCGCGCCGGCTCCGTCTACATCGTGAAGCCGAAGATGCACGGGCCGGAGGAGGTCGCCTTCGCGGACGAGCTGTTCGCCCGCGTCGAGGACGCGCTGGGCATCGCGCGCAACACGCTGAAGATGGGCATCATGGACGAGGAGCGCCGCACCACGGTGAACCTCAAGGAGTGCATCCGGGCCGCGGCGGCGCGCGTGGTGTTCATCAACACCGGCTTCCTCGACCGCACCGGCGACGAGATGCACACCGCCATGGAAGCCGGCCCGATGATCCGCAAGAACGACATGAAGTCGTCCGCCTGGATCAAGGCCTATGAAGACTGGAACGTGGACACCGGCCTGCTCTGCGGGCTGAAGGGCCACGCCCAGATCGGCAAGGGCATGTGGGCGATGCCCGACCGCATGGCCGACATGCTGGCCGCCAAGATCGTCCACCCGCAGGCCGGCGCCAACACCGCCTGGGTGCCCTCGCCCACCGCGGCCACGCTGCACGCCCTGCATTACCATCAGGTCAACGTCGCCGCCCGCCAGGAGGAGCTGGCCCGCCGCGAGCGCGCCAGCCTGGACGCCATCCTGACCATCCCGCTGGCCGACCGCCCCAACTGGTCGGAGGAGGAGATCCAGCAGGAGCTGGACAACAACGCCCAGGGCATCCTCGGCTATGTCGTGCGCTGGATCGACCAGGGCGTCGGCTGCTCCAAGGTGCCGGACATCAACAATGTCGGGCTGATGGAAGACCGCGCCACCCTGCGCATCTCCAGCCAGCACATCGCCAACTGGCTGCTCCACGGCATCACCACCGAGGCGCAGGTCATGGAGACGATGAAGCGCATGGCCGCCGTGGTGGACAAGCAGAACGCCGGCGATCCGCTCTACCGCCCGATGGCCGCCGACTTCGACGGCAGCGTCGCCTTCCAGGCCGCCTGCGACCTCGTCTTCAAGGGCCGCGAGCAGCCGAACGGCTACACCGAGCCGGTGCTGCACCGCCGCCGCATCGAAGCCAAGGCGAAAGCCGCCGGCTGAGTCGACGCGCCACCCGGCACGCATCACAGGCCCTTCCCCGTTCGCGGGGAAGGGCCTTTTTCTTTGCGCGCCAGCAACGAAATGGCCGGGAGCGAGACATGAAATGAGGCATCAGCGACGGGAAATACCGATCATTGAATAGCAAATAAAAAAAGTGACGACTCCAAACAAGATTTTTCCGAACGAACATCATCCGCCGAGCGTCCAATTGCCGAGAACCAACACCTCATGCCGAGATGATCGCCAACATCCGTTACGATGTGGCGCAGGTTCAGCAATGGTTGACGGACGTGTCGGCGACCCGCGGGCTGGACGATCTGGATGACGGGCCCGCCAAGGCCGAGGAGTTCGCGAAGGCCTTCGCCCAGCATGCCGAGAACGCTCACGCCATCGCCCGGGAACTGGAGCTGACGGACATGGTGCGGAGCATCGCCGCCACCCGCGACGCCTTTCCACCCTTCTACGAGCTGGGCCGGCGCATGTCCCAGACCTACGTCGAGGGCGGCCCGTCGGCGGGGAACGCCATGATGGGACAGTTCGACGCGGTCGCCGAGAGCATGGACAAGGAGATGGAGCGGCTCCTCTCCACCATGGAGCAGGTCCGCGAGGAGCGTCTGGGAGGCCTCGATGCCGCGGTGACCGACATCGAGGCCGCCACCGCCACGCTGGAAACCGTGCTGATCGCCGCCACCGCGGTGGCGCTGTTCCTGATCGTCGCCTCCATCCTCTTCCTGCGCCGGGCGGTGATCGGCCCGATCGACCGGATGCGGCTGACCATGGCCGGCATGGCCGCCGGCAACCTGAGGGCGGAGGTTGGATTCGACGGGCGCCGCGACGAGATCGGACAGATGGCCGATGCCGTGCGCGTCTTCCGCGAAGCCGGCCTGGAGAACGAGCGTCTGCGCGCCGAACAGGAGCGCGCCCGCGAGGCCGGCGAGGAGGAGCGGCGCCAGGCGCTGGCCGCCATGGCCGACACGGTGGAGCGCGAGACCCGCGCCGCCGTTGAGCAAGTCGCCCGGCACGCCGGGCAGATGGCCAGCAACGCCGAGGCGATGGCCGCCTCCGCCGGGATGGTCAGCGACAACTCCCAGACCGTCTCCGCCGCGGCAAGCCAGGCGCTGGCCAACGCCCAGACGGTCGCCGCGGCCGCCAACGAACTGTCGGCCTCCATCCAGGAAATCGGCCGGCAGGTGGCCGCGTCGGTGTCGGTGACGGGGAACGCGGTGGACAAGGCCGGCTCCGCCAGCGCGATCATCGGGCATCTGTCGACGGCGGTGGAGCGGATCGGCGCCGTCGCCCGGCTGATCGGCGACATCGCCAGCCAGACCAACCTGCTGGCGCTGAACGCCACCATCGAGGCGGCGCGCGCCGGCGAGGCCGGCAAGGGCTTCGCCGTGGTGGCGCAGGAGGTCAAGAACCTGGCCAGCCAGACCGCCCGCTCCACCGAGGAGATCGCCGCGCTGATCACCGACGTCCAGTCGGTCACCAAGCAGGCCGTGGACCGGGTGAGCGAGGTCGCCGCGAGCATCGACCAAGTGTCCGACATCTCCTCCTCCATCGCCGCGGCGGTCGAGGAGCAGGACGCCGCCACCCGGGAGATCGCCCGCACCGTCAACGAGACCAGCCACGCCGCCCAGGAGGTGTCCAGCCGGATCGCGCTGGTGTCGGAGGAGGCCAACCAGACCGGTGAGCGAGCCGGCGGCATGCGCGCCGTCGCCGGCGACGTGGCGCGGAGCATCGACGACCTGCAAAGCGTCCTGGTGCGGGTGGTGCGCACCGCAACCAGCGACGTCGACCGCCGCCATAAGCCGCGCCTGCGGGTCAACCTGCCCTGCACCATTGACTGCGCCGGTGTCGGCACGGGCAAAGCGGCGCGGATCGCCAACCTGTCGTCCGGCGGCGCGATGATCCTGGACAGGCCCATCATGACGGTGGGCACCACCGGCACCCTGCGGGCTCACGGCCTGTCCCGCCCCGTGCCCTTCACGGTGAAGTCCTGCGAGCCGGGACAGCTGCACGTGAAGTTCAGCCTTCCGGAGGCCGACCAGCCGGCGCTGGAGCGTGATCTGGCGACTCTGGCGCGCGGGCTGGCACCGGACCGCAGCGCGGCGTGACGCGCAAGGCCCCTGCCCAGGAGGGCGGGGGCCGGTCGTCCGGTGGAACGGCAAGGCCCGGATATGGCGAAGGCCGGAAACCCGTTAGGGTTCCGGCCTTCGAGGATGGTGGGCGCGACAGGGATTGAACCTGTGACCCCTACGATGTCAACGTAGTGCTCTCCCGCTGAGCTACGCGCCCATCCGTGTCGCCGGTCGGTTCGGGGTTCGGCATCCGTCTTGCGTCCCGTCCGGCGTGGGCGTGGGGTGTACCATCATCCCGGAGGTCTGGCAAGCCTGGATTTCACTTTTTTGCGACCCGACGACGAACGCCGCCTTTTTTCCCGCCGACGGGACGGCAGGCGCCTCACATCTGTTGGGGCGTGAGCGGGACGGTGCGTGACAGAGCCGTCCAGGTCCACTACATCACAGTGCCATGGATGCTTCCGTCGACGCCGCCACACCGGAGCCGGCCTTCGAACTTCTGGCCCCGGACGAACAGACCAAGCCGCTGGTGCTGGCCTCGCCGCACAGCGGCAACCGCTATCCGGCCGAGTTCCTGGCGGCGGCGCGGCTCGACCCGCGCGCGTTGCGCAAATCGGAAGACTGCTTCGTCGACGAGATATTCGCGGGCGCCCCAACGCTGGGCATACCGCTGATCCGCGCGCTGTTCCCCCGCGCCTTCCTGGACGTCAACCGCGAAGCCTACGAGTTGGACCCGGAGATGTTCGCCGACCCCCTGCCGCCCTATGTGAACACACGTTCGCCGCGCGTGGCCGCGGGGCTGGGCACCATCGCGCGGGTGGTCGCCAACGGCGAGGACATCTACCGCGGCAAGCTGCGCTTCTCCGAAGCGGTGCGGCGGGTGGAGCAGTGCTACACCCCCTACCACAACGCACTGCGCCGCCTCGTTGAAGACACGCGCGCCCGCTTCGGCCACGCGGTGCTGATCGACTGCCATTCCATGCCCTCCCCCGGGCTGGGCGATCGCGACAACCGGCGCAGCGACATCGTGCTGGGGGACTGTTTCGGCAATTCCTGCGCCCCCGCGGTCACCGAGACGGCGGAGCGCTTCCTGCGCGGCCTTGGCTACACGGTCAGCCGCAACGCGCCCTACGCCGGCGGCTACACCACACGCCATTACGGACGCCCGCGCCAGGGGATCCATGTGCTTCAGATCGAAATCAGCCGCGATCTCTACATGGACGAGGCCACGCTGTCGCGCCTGCCCTTCCTGACCGTCCTGACCCGGCACATGCATGAGATGGTGGACAACATCGCCCACCTGCCGCCCGCCCCCCTTGCCCCGCGTTGAACGACCCGTCGCGCCGGGCCGCGCACAAAAAAAGGCCGGGGCAAAGGCCCCGGCCCGAGTCTAGGGAGGAAACGCCCAAGAAGTGCGTTACGGCACCGCCCGCATCGCAGACGCGATCGATGCCGCACTGCACAATATGATGAAACCCCGCCCGGGGATCAAGAGGGAAAATGTTTTTTCATGTCATTCAATGGCTTAACCAAAGTTAAGACAAAGCTGCAGCGCGGCGCAAACAGCCGCTCATGCTGCATTGCACACAGAATCCCGGCCCTGCTCCCGCACAATCTGGGGCTGGCGGCGCGCCCGCCAACCCACCCCGGTCCTTCGGCATAACCCATTCGACCGATAGGGAACCAACCCCCGACACGGTCGTTTTGTCCCTGCGCGTCCCGGGGTCTGCCCCGCCACACGCGATTCGGCCGCCTTTTCAAGCGGCCGTCCGGCACCGGAGAACCACCCACGTGAGCAGACTGGTCGTCGTATCCAACCGCGTCGCCCCCATCGACGAAGGCAAACAGGCCGCCGGGGGCCTCGCCGTGGCCGTGCTGGCCGCGCTGAAGAAGACCGGAGGCATCTGGTTCGGCTGGAGCGGCACGGTGGTCGAGGAGGAGTCGCAGAGCGAACCCCGGCGCACCGACGTCGGGCGCCTGACCTACGCGACGCTGGACCTCAGCCGCCGCGACTTCGAGGAATATTACAACGGCTTCGCCAACCAGACCCTGTGGCCGCTGTTCCACTACCGCGTCGGCCTGATCGAGGTCAGCCGCCGCACGCGCGAAGGCTACAAGCGGGTCAACGGCTACTTCGCGGAGAAACTCGTCCCGCTGCTGCGGCCCGACGACATGGTGTGGGTCCACGACTATCACCTGATCCCCTTCGGCGAGGAACTGCGCCAGCGCGGCTGCACCCAGCGCATGGGCTTCTTCCTGCATACGCCTTTCCCGGCGCCGGAGATCCTGGTGGCCTTACCCAACCACCGGGAGCTGATCCGGGAGCTGTGCGCCTACGACCTCGTCGGCTTCCACACCCAGGTCGACCTGCGCAGCTTCGCCGACTACATCCGGCAGGAGCTGAACGGCGAGGTGGAGGATCGCGGCCCCGAGGGCGGCATGCTGATCCATGCTTTCGGGCGCACGCTGCTGGCCCGCGCCTTCCCCATCAGCATCGACACCGAAAATCTGGTGGGCATCGCCGAGACCGCCGTGCGCTCCCGCCACACCGAGCGGCTGAAGGAGAGCCTTGTCGGGCGGCGGCTGATCATCGGGGTGGACCGGCTGGACTATTCGAAGGGCCTGCCACAGCGCTTCCAGGCCTTCGAACAGCTTCTGGCGGCCTATCCGGAGCATTGCAACCGCGTTTCCTTCCTCCAGGTGGCGCCGCCGAGCCGGGAGGACGTGCCCGAGTACATCGCCATCAAGCGCGAGTTGTCGGAACTGTCCGGGCGCATCAACGGGCGCTTCGCCGAATTCGACTGGGTGCCGATCCGCTACCTGAACAAGAGCTTCGGACGGCGCGTGCTGGCCGGCTTCTACCGCACCGCCCATGTCGGGCTGGTCACCCCGCTGCGCGACGGCATGAATCTCGTCGCCAAGGAGTATGTCGCCTGCCAGGACGCCGACGACCCCGGCGTTCTGGTGCTGTCCACCTTCGCCGGGGCCGCGCGGGAACTCGATTCGGCGCTGATCGTCAATCCCTTCGACATCGAGGCGGTGGCCGACGCCCTCCAGCGCGCCCTGACCATGTCGCTGCCCGAGCGCAAGGAGCGCCACGCCGCGATGATGCGCACCCTGCGCAGCCACGACATCGGCTGGTGGCGGGAAAGCTACGTCGATGCCTTGACGCGCGCACCGTACGGGTGAAACTGATTGCATGACCGCAGACCACACCACCAATGACCGCGCCACCGTTTCCGGCCCCGTCACCCTGGTCGCCGACATCGGCGCCACCAACGCCCGCTTCGGCCTGATCGACGGCACGGGCATCCACGGGTCGCGCGTGCTGCGCTGCGCCGACTTCCCGTCGCTGGAGGCGGCGGCGCTCGCCTATCTGGGCGGCGTGGCCCATGACGCCCGGCCCAGCCGCGGCGCCTTCGCGATCGCCGGCCCGGTGACCGGCGACGCGGTGCTGATGACCAACCGCGGCTGGTCCTTCTCCACGGCCGAGGTGCGCGGCAAGCTGGGGCTGGAGCGGCTGGCCGTCATCAACGACTTCACCGCCGTCGCCCTGTCGGTGCCCCGCCTCACCGCCGCCGACGTCCGTCAGGTGGGCGAGGGAGCGCCGGTGCCGGGCCGCGTCGTCGGCGTGGTCGGGCCGGGCAGCGGGCTGGGCGTGTCGGGGCTGGTGCCCGGCGCCGAGGGCTGGACCGCGCTGGCCGCGGAGGGTGGCCACGTCACCATGGCGCCGGTCAGCGACCGCGAGAGCGCCGTCCTGGCCCAGCTCCGCAAGAGCTTCGAGCATGTGTCGGCGGAGCGGGTGCTGTCCGGGCCGGGGCTGGTTAACCTCTATCAGGCGCTGTGCGTCCTCGACCACCAGGAGCCGGAACCCTTCACCCCGGCCCAGGTGTCGGATGCGGCGACCGCCAACACCAATCCCCATTGCGTGGAGGCGGTGGAGATGTTCTGCGCGATGCTCGGCACCGTGGCGGGCAACCTCGCTTTGACGCTGGGTGCGCGCGGCGGCATCTACATCGCGGGCGGCATCGTGCCGAAACTGGGCACCCTGTTCACCCACTCCCGCTTCCGCAAGCGTTTCATGGAGAAGGGCCGGATGCGCGATTTCCTGGCCCCCATCCCGACCTACGTCATCACCCACGAGCTTCCCGCCTTCCTCGGTCTGGCCGAGGCCGCGGAGCGGGCGTAACGGCGCTTACGCCGTCAACCGCGAGACGGCCAGTTTCAGGTCGGCCAGGAAGGTCGGCTGTTCGGCGAGTTGGCCGCGCAGGATGTAGCTGGGGTGGAAGGTCGCCACCACCTCGGCCCCCGGCACGAGGCGGCAGGGCTGGACCGTGCCGCGCAACTGCATGATCCCGTTCAGCCCGGTCAACGCCCACAGCGGCGTGCGGCCCAGCGCGACGATGACGCGGGGGGCGAAGCCCTCCAGAGTCCGCTGCAGATGCTCGATCTCGCCGGAAAACTCCGCCAGCACCCAGTCGGAGGTGCCGAACGGCCCCCAGCGCTCGTCGAGCGCCCGCCCTTCCTTCCTGGCGCGGGTGCGCGAGGCGAAGAAATGCCCGACCTTGTTGCCCGGCGGCTGGTAACGGAAGACGTTGGCGACGAGGCATTCCGCCCGCTCCACCCCCGCCGCCTTCAGCGTCTCGTCGAGGAGCTGCCCGCTGCGCCCGACGAAGGGAGCGCCCCGCCGGGCCTCCTCCGCCCCCGGCGCCTCTCCGACGATGGCGAGGCGCGGCCCGGCGGCGGTCTTCGTGGGCTGCTGGTAATCGGCGAAGGGCAGGTCCGTCATGCGCGCGTCCATGGCTGGTTGTGAGGCTTGCCGCCGCGAGGCTTCGGCCCCAGCATTGTTCGAAACGAGGGTTCGAAACCAACAACACAGGAGGACGCGATATGGCGACACACCAAGAGCTGGCTGGAAAGACCTGTGAACCCTGCCGCGGTGGCATCCCGCCGATGGACCGCGCCATGGCCGAGAACTATCTGGTGCAGGTCCCCGGCTGGTCGATCAGGCCGGACCCCGACCGGCTGGAGCGCGATTACCGATTCTCCAACTTCCGCGAGGCGCAGCATTTCGCCATGCGCGTCGGCGATCTGTGCGAGGCGGAAGGCCACCACGCCGAGATCCTCTACGGCTGGGGCCATTGCACCGTCACCTTCTGGACGCACAAGATCAGGGGCCTGCACGAGAACGACTTCATCATGGCCGCCAAGGTCGAGGGGCTGATGGACGAGCCCTACGCCCCGGTGTCGGAGTCCATGGGCGACGTCTCCCCCACCGCGCGCCGCGGCTGATTTCTTCCGTTCCCCTCAACTTTTTCCCCTGTCCCCTCCGGGGAGAGGGTTAGGGTTGAGGGGATTGCGCGTGGCGGTACGTCCGGCACAAGCGCATACCCTTCACCCGGCCCTCCGGGCCACCCTCTCCCCAGAGGGGCGAGGGAAAATCAGCCCGAAGGACGAACCATGCCCACCGCCCTGCCCGCCATCATCCAATGGGGCCTGTCCAGCTACAGCGGATGGGGCGTCAACGGGCTGCAGCTGGCGCTGAGCTGGACGCGCAGCGGTCGGCTGGTGCCGGTCTGCTCGCTGCCGCTGCGGCTGGAGGACATCGCGCTGTCTCCGCTGGAATGGCGGCGCATGAGCGGCTTCGTCCGCGAGTCCGAAGCGCTGTGCCGGCAGATCGCGCCTCATGCGGGGCAGGAGATCGGGGTGTCGGTGCCGGTGCTGCGCGGGCTCGGCAACAACCTCGTCGGCAGCCGGTCGGTGGAGGGGGTGACGGTGAAGGGCCAGCCCACCGTCGGCGTCTGCTATCTGGAGGACAGCGGCATCAATGCGGAAGGCTTGGCGCGGGCGGAGCAATGCGCGGCCATCGTCGCCGGGTCCAGCTTCGTCGAGCGGGTGCTGACCGGCGCCGGGATCGGGCGGGTGCAGACGGTGCTGCAGGGCGTCGATCCCACCCACTTCCACCCGGCGCCCAAGGTCGGCTGGTTCAAGGACCGCTTCGTCGTCTTCTCCGGCGGCAAGCCGGAGTTCCGCAAGGGGCAGGACCTCGCCCTGCTCGGCTTCCGCGCCTTCGCCGAGCGCCATCCCGAGGCGCTGCTGCTGACCGCTTGGCACAACCCCTGGCCGGAAAGCGCCCGCTCGCTGGAGGCCAACCCCGCCGTGGCTCCGGTGCCCTTCCATGACAACGGGCAGTTCGACGGCGCGGGCTGGGCGGTCGCCAACGGCGTGCCGCCCGATCAGGTGATGGACCTCGGGCCCGTCCCCAACGCCGACATGGCCCGCATCCTGCGCGAGGTCGACGTCGGCCTGTTCCCCAACCGCGGCGAGGGCGGGACCAACCTCGTCGCCATGGAATGCATGGCCTGCGGCGTGCCCGCCATCCTGTCGGCCAACACCGGGCATCTCGACCTGATCGGGGCGGACCGCTGCGTCCCGCTGACCCGGCAGGGCACCGTCCAGGCCTCCTTCGGCACGGAGGGCTGGGGCGAGAGCGACGTGGAGGAGATCGTCGCGGCGCTGGAAGGCCTGTGGGCCGACCGCGCCCACGCCGCGACCATCGGGCGGACGGGCGCCGCCTTCCTGGCCGGGTTGACCTGGGACCGTTACGCGGACGGGGTGGCGGAGGTCGTGGAGTCGGTGCTGTAGCGCCTACAGCGCTTTCACCGCCGTCAGCAGCCGCTCCACCTCCGCCTCGTCGTTGTAGTAATGTGGGGAGGCGCGGACGACCTCGGTCAGCCCACGGGCCTCCATGTCGAGCGGGGTCGAGGGCGCTGAGGACACCGACAGGTTGATCCCCTGGCCGCGCAGAGCGGATTTGATGGACCGCGGCTCATGGCCGTCCACCGTGAAGGTGACGATGGCGCAGCGCTCCGCCCCGAGATCGCGCACCGTCACGCCGGGAAGCGCGCCCAGACCGTGCCGCAGCCTGTCGGCCAGCGCGAAGGCGCGGTCGCGGATCGCCTCCAGCCCCCAGGACAGCGCATACTCCACCGCCACCCCCAGCCCGAGCCGGGCCGCAATGTTGCTCTCCCACAGCTCGAAGCGGCGGGCGTCGGGGCGCATGGTGTAGCGGTCCGGCCCTACCAGCGCGCCGCCGCTGTGGTCGAGCGTGTGCGGCTCGATGCGGTCGAGCCAGTCCTTGCGGACATAGAGAAAGCCGGTGCCCCGCGGCGCGCGCAGGAACTTGCGCCCGGTCGCCGACAGGAAGTCGCAGCCCAGCTCCTCGACGTCCACCGGCATCTGGCCCACCGTCTGGCAGGCGTCGAGCAGATAAGGAATGCCATGCCGCCGGGCGACGCGCCCGATGGCAGCCGCCGGGTTGACCAACCCGCCGTTGGTCGGAATGTGGGTGATGGCGATCAGCTTGACCGGACCCTTCCCCGGCTCCCCGATCATCGCCTCCAGCGCCGCGACGGAGGCCTGGCCGGTCTCGTCGCTGGGGATCACCTCGACCACCACGCCGGTGCGCCGGGAGGCCTGCAGGAAGGGAATCAGGTTGGCGGCGTATTCGGCGCGCGCCGTCAGGATGCGGTCGCCGGGCCGGAAGCCCTCCCCCGGCAGGACGGCCAGCGCGTTGAAGGCCATGCCCCAGGCCACGGTCGCGTTCTCCGCCAGGGCCACCTCCTCCCGCGAGCAGGCGAGCAGGCGGGCCACGGAGTCATAGACGCCCTCCAGCCGGTCGGCGGCGCGCTCGGCCGCCTCGTAGCCGCCGATTGTGGCCTCCAGCGCCAGATGCGCGGTCACGGCGTCCAGCACCGGCTGCGGCGGCAGGGCGGCCCCGGCGTTGTTGAAGTGGACGACGTGCCGGGTCCCCGGCGTCTCCGCGCGGGCGCGCGCGATGTCGATGGTCATGCGTTCTCCCCCTGCCCCGGTGTTTCCGGTGGTTGTTTCTCGCCGATGTGCACCGCCAACCAGACGGTCGGGGCGGTCGGATCGGTCCAGGCGACGCGGTGCCGCCGCCGGGCGGGGATCATCACCCAGTCGCCGGGTCCGAGCGCGCGCTCCGCCTCGCCTTCAAGCTGCAGCCGGGCCGCGCCCTGGACGACCAGCACGAACTCGTCCCAGTCCTGATCGTACCAGAAGCCGTTGGGGGACGCCTGACCGGTGGACAGGATGCGCTCGATGCGCACCGTGCCAGACGATGCCGCCGCTTCCGTCAATGTCGTGAAAATCTCGTCCGGCAGTGTACCGGACGACAGGCCCGCCAGCAGGTTGCCGGCCGGGACGCTCATCCCCAGAGTTCGGGGGCGGGCGGGAACAGGGTGCCGCCGTCGTAATGCAGGGCCGGCGTGCGGTCCTCGGCCAGCAGCAGCGGCCCGTCGAGGTCGACGTAGCGCGCGCCCTGGGCCAGCAGGACGGCCGGCGCCATGGCGAGCGAGGTGGCGACCATGCAGCCGACCATGATGTCGAAGCCGGACTCCTGCGCCGCCTGCTTCAGCAGCAGCGCCTCGGTCAGGCCGCCGGTCTTGTCCAGCTTGATGTTCACCACCCGGTAGATGCCCTTCAGCCGGTCGAGCGAGTCCAGCCCGTGGCAGGATTCGTCGGCGCCCAGCGGCACCGGGCAGTCGATGCCGCGCAGCGCCTCGTCCTCGCCGGCGGGCAGCGGCTGCTCGATCAGCTCCACCCCGAGATCGGCGAGCACCGGGGCGAAGCGGCGGAGCATCTCCAGAGTCCAGGCCTCGTTGGCGTCGACGATCAGGCGGGTGGTCGGGGCGGCCTCGCGCACCGCGCGCACGCGGTCGAGGTCGCCCTCCCCGGTCAGCTTCATCTTCAGCAGCGGATGGTCCGCCGCCCGCGCCTTGGCGGAGGCGGCCATCGCCGCGGGTTCGTCGACGCTCAGCGTGTAGCAGGTGGTCAGCTTCTTCGGCGCGTCGGGCAAGCCGGCGAGCCGCCACGCCGGTTTGCCCGCCTGTTTGGCCTCCAGGTCCCACAGCGCGCAGTCCAGCGCGTTGCGCGCGGCCCCCGGCGGCAGAAGGGCGCGCAGCCGCTCGCGGTCCAGCCCGTCCGCCACCACCCCGGCCAGGGACTCCAGCGTCTTGACCGTCTCGTGCAGCGACTCCCCGTAGCGGGCGTAGGGCACGCACTCCCCACGCCCCCGCTTGCAGGATTCGACCACCTCGGCGACCACGACCTCGGCCTCGGTCTTGGCGCCGCGCGATATGCGGAAGGTCCCCGCGATGGGGAAGGTATCGCGGCGGACGTAAAGACGGCGGGCGGTGGACGACATGAAACTCTCCAGCAACGCGGCGGACCCGAAGTGTAAGCAAACCCGCCGCGATGACCAGAGCAGGGTGCGAATGCCAGCCTTACCCGTGGAGCCCGGCCCCGTTCATTCCCGCACGCCCGTTCACGCCTGTGGTGACCGGTGTCTGCTGCTGGCGCGGGTCCGGGTCCTGCACGATCACCCCGTACCAGCCCAGCCCCTTGTAGGTCTCGTAGCCCGGCGTCAGCGCGTAGCCGTAGGTGCGCCCGGCCCCGTCGGCGTAATGGCCCATGCTCTCGCCGCTGCGGCGGAGCTGGACGGTCTCGCTGAGGATGCCACGCCCGTCGGACGAGGCGATCACCCGGTGCCGCGCGTCGAGCAGAAGGCAGCGCGAACGGGAACGCTCCTCCTCCTCAAGCCGGACACCCTGGACGACCGCGGCGGCCTGCGGCTCCCAGTCGAAGAAGATGCCCAGCACGCCGATCGGCTCGCCGTCCGCCTCGCCGCCGCGCCGGATCGCGGTGGCGTAGGTGGCGACCACCCGGTCCTCCAGACGGCCGTTGCGCGCCACGTCGCCCACCGTGAACTCGCCGCCGTTGCGCGTGGCCAGCGCCTGGCGGAACCACCCCTCGTCCCCCACGCGGGCGCCCTGGGCGCCGGGGTAGCGGCCGGGACGGCCGGTGGCGATCACCTCCCCCTTCAGGTCGGCGATCCACAGGTCGAGATAGACGGTGTAGGATTCCAGGATGACGCTCAGCCGGTGCGAGGCGTGCTGGCGGTTCACCTCCGTCGGGTCGGCGGCGCAGTCCACCACCGCGCTGTCGGTCGCCCACCAGCGCACGTCGCAGGACCGCTCGTACAGGTTCCGGTCGATGATCTCGATCATGTTCAGCGACAGGTCGGCCAGACGCCGCCCGTGCATCTCCTGCACCATGGCGCTGCCGGTGGTGGTCAGGTGATCGACGCGCGAGACGATCTCCGACCGCAGCTCCTTGGTGATGGTGTTCACCTGCTTGGAAATCTCGGAGACTTCGTTCGCCACCACCGCGAAGCCCCGCCCGGCGTCGCCGGCCCGCGACGCCTCGATCAGGGCGTTCATCGCCAGCATCTTGGTGCGGCGGGTGATGTCTTCGATCAAAGACACCTTCCGGGAGGCGACATCGAGGACGCCCCGGGAAAGCTCGAACAGTTCGTTTCCGGCCACACTCATCCCGAACACCTCTGTGAGTTTGGGTGGGATATCTTTTTAGACGTCTAACCATCAAACGCTGTGCCAAACGCCCTTTCGGAACCATCGGGACGCGCAAAGCCGCGGAACGCCTGTGTTTGCGGGCGGCGCTCCGGGTTCGACTTCAACGTTCTTGAGATGTCAGTTTCGAAATTGTGATGAATTCGGCGTCATATTGGAGTCCGAACAATCACACCCGGCACCGTCTTCGCTGCGCCGCACCCCGCGCATCGCGTGCGCCGCAACAAAAGCAACGGTTTCTCCTAAAAAATGAGACAAAAGGTCGCAGGACCCCTCACCGCCGCTCTGGCACTGCTTAGCATACAAGCAAATGACGGCCCGCTAATCAATGCCCGGCTTTTGAGCAAGCGCAATTTTTCGGGCAAAAGAGCCGAGATTGCACAAAATCGCGTCAGGCGACCTTGTGCATCTCATCGAGGAAAAGCTGCACCTCGCGGGTCAGGCGGTCGGCCTGGACGCTCATCCGCTCCGACGCGGCGAAGACCTCGTGGGCGGTGCCGCTGGTGCGTTCGGCGGCGGTGGTGACGTCCTGGATGTCCTCGGTGACGGCGCGGGTGCCGGCGGCGGCCTGATCCATGTTGCTGACGATCGAGCGGATCGCCGAGCCCTGCTGCCCGATGCCCGCGGCGATGCCGCCGGCGATCTGGTTGATGTCCTGGATGGTGTGGCCGATGCCGACGATGGAGGCGACCGCCACGTCGGTGGAGGACTGGATGCCGGCGATCTGCCCGGCGATGTCGCCGGTGGCCTTGGCGGTCTGGTCGGCCAGCCGCTTGACCTCCTGCGCCACCACGGCGAAGCCCTTGCCCGCCTCACCCGCACGGGCGGCCTCGATGGTGGCGTTCAAGGCCAGCAGATTGGTCTGGCTGGCGATGTCGTTGATCAGGGTAACCACCTCGCCCACCGTCTTGGCGGCCCCCGACAGGTCGGCGATCAGGGCGTTGGAGCGCTCGGCCTCGCCCGCCGCGTTGGCGGCGACCTTGGCGACCTCCTCCACCTGCCGGGCGATCTCCCGGATCGACGCCGACAGTTCCTCCGTCGCCACGGCGACGCTGCCGACCGAGGAGCCGGTCTGCGACGCGGCGGCGGCGACCGAGGAGGCCTTGCCGGTGGCGGTCTGGGCGTCGGTCTCCATGGTGCGGGCCGACATCTCCAGTTGGTGGGCGGTCCCGGACACCTGTTCGCAGACCGCGCGGATCTGGGTCTCGAAACGGTCGGTCACCCCGGCGAAGCCCTTCACCTTGACGGCGATGGCGTCGGTGGCGGTGTTGATCGTGCGCGACGCGTGCAGGAAGTTGCCCTGCATGCCCTTCAGCACGATCCGCCGGAAATACTTGTTGGCCGACACGTAGCTCATCGAGGCGGTGGCCTCGCGGATGAAGGCGTCGGTGCGGTCGATCGAGTCGTTCAGAGCGTGCATCAGCTCGCCGAGGTCGCCCTTTTCCCGCACATTGACAACCCGCGCCTCGAAGTCGCCGCGCGACACCGCCTGACAGACGGCCACCGCCTGCCCCACCGCGGCGCGGGCGCGCACCATGCACAGCATGACGCCGACCAGCGCGGCCAGCGCGGCGCCGCCGATCCCGATGCGCAGCGGCGCGCCGCCGACGTCCAGCGCATCGGTCACCAACAGCGCTGCGACGAGCAGCGCGGCGACCGCCCCGAGCGCGAACGCCTTAGAGAGAGAAGACGAATTCGTCATACCCGATCCCCTTCTCCGTCAGCAGCCCGACAACGGTGGCGAAGGCCTCGTTCATGCCCTGCTTGCGGTCTTCGTGGCGGTTTTCGATGTCCAGAAGCGTGCGGTAGAGCGGCACCACCTTGTCGATGGCGCCGCGGTCCGGCACCCGGCGCGACGAGTGGTAGCCGACGAGCCGACCGTTGACGTCGTAGCTGGGGGTGACGTGGGCGAAGACCCAGTAATGGTCGCCGTTGCGCGCCCGGTTCACGACGTAGGCGAAGATCTCCTGCCCCGCCCCCAGCGTGTCCCACAGCAGCTTGAACACGCAGCGCGGCATGTCCGGATGGCGGACGATGGAGTGCGGAGCGCCCATCAGCTCCGCCTCGCTGTAGCCGGCGACGCGCTGGAACACGCGGTTGGCGTAGGTGATCCGGCCCTTCAGGTCGGTCTTGGAAACGATGACCTCGTCGGCGTCGAAGAACCGCTCGACCCCGGTCAGCGTCCGGTCGCGGGGGCCGGGACTGAGAACGTCGCTGTGTGCCATGTGCCTGCGGTCGCGGGCCGAGAGCCCGGCGCCCCCTTATTGGTTCGCGGTCGGTTACAGGGCGTACATCTCCCCATCCGCGCGTTCCCGTCGGGCACTGGCGGACGCCGCAAAATAAAGACCATGCAGGTTATACAAAAGATTAAATTTGTTGCCGGACGGAAATATGATTCAGCTCAACCGTCCGCCCGACATCGCTCAACCCCCGACATCGCTCAACCGTTGACCGGACGCAATATTGTGCCGCGTCTCACTCCGGCGGCCTCACTCCGGCGGATAGGGAACGGTCAGCAGCCGGCCGATGGGCGGGTTCTCGACGATGGCCGTCATGCCGTCCGGCCAGCGCACCTCCAGCCGCTCCACCCCGCGGGCGCTGCCCAGCCCGAAATGGGCCACCGGCTCCATCTGGCAGAGATAGCCCGACCCGGCGCAGACGGACCGCACCTGCCGCCGCCCGTTGGCGATGCAGGTGACCACGGCGCCGCGCGCCGGCGCGCCGTAGGGGGTCAGCGGCAGCACGCGCAGCCACCCGTTGTGGTTCGCCGCCGTGCGGTAGAGCGACAGGGGCTGCGGCGATCCGCCGCCATGCCCGCCGCCCACCCCGTTGCCATGGGCGATCAGCAGTTCCAGCCGTCCGTCGCCGTCGATGTCGGCCACCGCCGCCCCGGTCCCCAGCCCCTTGGGCTCCAGCGCGTCACCGATTTCGATGGCCTGCCAACGGTCGTCGCGCCAGCCGAACAGGCGGTTGGGCTCGCCGTGCAGGTTGAAGAACAGCTCTTCATAGCCGTCGTTGTCGAAATCGGCGGCGATCACGCTGGACACCCGGCCCGGAAAGGACATCTCGGGGTCGGCCTCGTCCACGAAGCCGCCGCCGGAGCGCTGGACGAACAGGCGCTGCGGCCCCTCCCAGGCGCCGACCAGCAGCCCGAACCCGCCATAGCCCGGCCCGTCCACCGCGGTCACCGCCCGCCCGGCGAATCGCGAATCGGCGACCCCCCGCTCCTCGGCGATCTCTTCGTAAGTGCCGTCGCCCAGGTTGCGGAACAGGAAGTTCGGGCCACCCTCGTTGCAGGCGAACAGGTCGACGCGATCGGACAGGAACGGCAGGGCGAGCAGCCCGCGCCCGGCGCCGATCAGGTCGATGCCCGCATCCTCCGCCGCGTCCTCCAGCCGCCCGCGCCGGCTCAGCTCGAACAGGCGGAAGGGACCGCCGTCTGCCGCCACGACAAATCCGTAGCGGCCATGGCCGTGCCGGTCCATGGCGATCACCGACCGTCCGGCGACGCGGTTCGCCATGCCGGCGTTCTCCGGCTGGGCCAGCAGGTCGAGCCAGTGCTTGCCGAAGCAGGCGAACAGCCGGTCGCCCATCTCCTTCGGCCCGCTCGCCCGGTCGGAGTTCAGGACATACAGCTCCTCCCGCCCGTCGCCGTCCACGTCGGCGGCGGCGATGGCCACCGCGCAGCCCGAGGGGTCGGCCAGCAGCGGCCCGGCGATGTCCACCAGCCGGGAGCCGTCCCATTTGAGGATGAGGTTGTTGGTGGCGTAGCCCGTGACCACCAGTTCGAATGCCCCGTCACCGTCGACGTCGGTCACGGTGATGCCGTTGGACAGGCGCGGCTGGTTGCCGTCGATCAGCCGCGAGCATTCGAAGAACATCGGCCGCCACTCCCTCACTGCCGCGACACGGCCCGGGGAGGGTTTGGCCCGCGAAGGCCGGTCCCTGACGGGCTCTAATCCGTTGATACCTCTTCGAACGGCTGAGGTAAACCCGCACGGAAGTCCAGCCCGCCAGGGAACTGCGGCCTATGACCGCGCGGGAAGCGTCCCGAAGGGCATGAAAAATCCCGCCGCAGCGGGCCGGCTGCGGCGGGATCGGTTCACGGAGCGCAAGGACCCTCAGCGACGCTTCTTGACGCCGCCGTTGGTCAGGGCGCCGCCCGCGGCCATCTTGACCGCATCGGACTCGTCGCCGTCCTTGGCCGCCGGACGGTTCCCGGCCACCGCCAGCTTGGCGCTTTCCTTCAGAGCCTTGGCGGCCGCCTCGCGGGCCGGCAGCTCGATGTTCAGCTCCAGCGTCGAACAGTCGCCGCCGCGGTCCAGCTTCACCTCGACCTTGTTCTGGTCGATGTCGATGTACTTGGCGATGACCGCCAGCAGCTCCTGCTGGAGCATCGGCAGATAGTCCGGCCCGGTCCGCCCGGCGCGCTCGTGCGCCATGACGATCTGGAGGCGTTCCTTGGCCTGGACCGCCGACGCGCGGGGTGCGGAGCGGAAGAAGCTGAAGATGCTCATGCGGACCTCCGGAGGAGGCGGCTGAACAGGCCCTTTTTCTGCGGGGTGACGAAGCGGTGCTCGACATCCTCGCCCAGGAAGCGGGAGACCGAATCCAGATAGGCCTGGCCGGCGTTGGACGCCTCGTCGAGGATGACCGGCATGCCGACGTTGGAGGCGCGCAGCACAGCCTGGCTTTCCGGGATCACGCCGAGCAGCGGGATCGCCAGGATCTCCAGCACATCGTCGACCTTCAGCATCTCGCCGCGCTCCACCCGCTCCGGGTCGTAGCGGGTGAGGAGAAGCTGCTGGGTCACCGGCTCCAGCCCCTGCTCCGCCCGGCGCGAGCGCGAGGCCAGCACGCCGAGGATGCGGTCGCTGTCGCGGACCGAGGAGACTTCCGGGTTGGTCACGATCACCGCGTGGTCGGCGAAGTACAGCGCCATCAGCGCGCCCCGCTCGATGCCCGCCGGGCTGTCGCAGACGATGTAGTCGAAGTCCTTGGAGAGTTCGTTCAGAACCTTCTCCACGCCTTCGCGGGTCAGGGCGTCCTTGTCGCGGGTCTGCGAGGTCGGCAGGATCGACAGGTTGTCGATGCGCTTGTCCTTGATCAGCGCCTGGCTCAGCTTCGCTTCACCGTTGATGACGTTGATGAAGTCGAACACCACGCGCCGCTCGCAGCCCATGATGAGGTCGAGGTTGCGCAGCCCGACGTCGAAATCGATGACGACCGTCTTGAAGCCGCGCAAGGCGAGTCCGGTCGCGAAAGCGGCGGAGGAGGTCGTCTTGCCGACGCCGCCCTTGCCGGAAGTCATGACGATGATCTTGCCCAACGGAGCTTCTCCCACGTTCCTAAATGTTGCCGCCAAGGTCCGGTTACCGGGTTACGCAGATCAGGGCCTGTGCCGGGCACGCTTTGCGTGACACCGTCCTCGCACAGAGGGCCGTTCGACAGAAAGCGCTCAAAAGCGTCATCATTGGGGCTCCATGTGAAGATAGCCGTCGCGCAGGAAAATCTGCACCGGCTTCTTCAGCACGTCGTTCCCGAAATCCTCGCTGACGCGGTACAGCCCGGCCACCGAGACGACCTCGGCCTCCAGGCTGTGGCAGAAGATGCGCGCGTTGGTGTCGCCGGACACGCCGGCCAGCGCCCGGCCGCGCAGCGCGCCGTAGACATGGATGTTGCCGTCGGCCACCACCTCCGCGCCGGGGGAGACCGGGGCGGTGATGACCAGATCCGTCTTCTCGGCGTAGATCTGCTGGCCGGAGCGCACCGGCTCGGTCACCAGCAGCGCCGGCCGGTAGATCGGCTCGGGCGGCGGGGCGGGAATCGGGGCGGCGCCGGCCTGCGGGTCGGCGGGGGGTGCGGCGGACTCCAGCTTGGCGGCGCGGCCGGCGGGCATCGGCGTCAGCCCGGCGGCGAGCGCCCCCTCATGGACCGCGCGCGGCCCGCCCCGGAAGCCGACCGGCAGCAGGTACAGCGCGCGCAGGTTGGTCACCAGGGCGGCGATGTCGAAGCGCGGGGTGTCTTCCGTCAGCTCCTCGAAATCGAGGACGACGGGGGCGTTGCGGAAGAAGTTGGGCGCCTGCCGCACCTTGACGGCGAGCTGGGTGAAGAAGTCCGGCGACGCCGGATCATTCACCTTCAGCACCATCATGGTGAAGGAATTGCCCCGCAACTGGAACGGACCGTCCCGATCGGCACCCTGCCTGGCGCTGCTCACCGCTGCCATCCTGCTTGTGTTCCTGCCGAATCCGTGTCGTCCGCATGTCTGGGGCCATCGGCCAGGCACCAGGGCGGAAGGGTCAACCACCCGGGTTCTAGCGGCGCGGACCCCATCCGTTCAAGCCTTTCCCGGCGCCGATGGAGTGACAACCACCGGACACACGCGCCTTGGGCCGGAACAGGGGGTCCCCGTCCGGGCTGGAGGTCCATGTGTTGCGTCAGCGGAAGGTCTCACTACAAAGTATGGTAATGGAACTGGATTCGCCGGGCAAAGGGTTTTGCAGGCATATGCCCTTTTCGCGCTGCGGCATCTTTCCCTCCCCACAGCGCCCGCAAAGATGGTTTTCAAGCCTTCAACACACCTTCCTGTCGCGGCGGCGGCGGGTTCCCTCCGCCTCTGGCGGTAGTCCGTCGCCGCTGCGCTCCCACCTGCGACTCATCCACAACATCTTGTGTGAATCTTTTGCGATGCCCGCAATTCCGCCTGACCTTCGTCGCCGCGCGCCCTATGTTTGTGATGTGAGGTTCCTATTCTGACGAAGAGGTTCCGCTTGCACCCTGCTTCGTTCCCAAGCGTCCGAATGTCGCCGGCACCCCATGACGGGCGCAGCCGACGGGACGCACGCCTCGCACCGGCAAGCCAGACTCCGGCCATCCTGTTGCACAGCAGCATTGACGACCTCCCCCTTGCGGGAGGTTTTTTTGTGCCCGGAGCCGCCGCCCACCAACGTGACGTTAGGAGAGCGATATGGCCAAACGCCAGACCAAAGGCAGCGCCGTTTCAGCGTCCGAGTCGACGGTCCACCCACTGTTCCCCGCCGCCGGCTGGGACCCCGTGGGCGGCGACGACCGCCGCGACCAGAGCTATCTCCGCAAGGTCAAGCCCCAGAGCCCCAACCAGAAGAGGCTGATGGAGGCGATCAAGGACCATAACCTCGTTGTGGCGCTCGGCCCCGCCGGCACCGGCAAGACCTACTTGGCGATCTCCTCCGCGGTGGAGGCGCTGGAGGAGGGCAAGGTCGACCGCATCGTGCTGTCCCGCCCGGCCATCGAGGCGGGCGAGAGCATCGGCTATCTGCCGGGCGACATGCACGAGAAGATGGCCCCCTTCCTGCGCCCGCTCTACGACGCGCTGAGCGAGCGGCTGGGCGCCAAGCGCCTGCGCGCCCTGATGGCCGACGGCACCATCGAGATCGCGCCCGTCGGCTTCATGCGCGGGCGCACCCTGAACAACGCCTTCGTGGTGATCGACGAGGCGCAGAACTGCACCTACGCCCAGATCAAGATGCTGCTGACCCGCCTGGGCTGGCACTCCACCATGGTCCTGACCGGCGACCCCGACCAGACGGACCTGCTGGACAACCTGTCGGGTCTGGCCGACATCGCGCGCCGGCTGGAGGCGGTGGAGGGCATTTCCGTCGTCCGGCTGAGCGACACCGACATCGTCCGCCACCCCCTGGTCGCCAGCATGTTGACCGTGCTCTGACGCTACCGGCAAACGAAGGGCATCGACGCGCAACCACCCCACCGGTTCGCAACTGCGGGAGGCCTTCGGGCCTCCCCTTTCTTTTTCACGGCACCACGATCTTTCTCTTCCAAACTTTTGGACGGCGGCCCGCGACGTTTTCTCACCCTGGGTTGATCCGCCTTGACGACGATCAGATGCGCGGAGCAAAAGTAACAAAAAATTTAGCAGAATTTCCGGACGGTCGTCGCACCGCCCGGAACCGGCGCCGGTGTGCCGGACATAAGGAAGATTCCGGAGGAACGTCAGGTGTTCGAGCGCATCAGCATCAAGGGTAAGATCTCCGTCATCCTGGGCGTCGCGGCTGTCGGCCTCGCCCTGATCGCCGCCGTCAGCCTGTTCGGCCTGCGCGCCGAGATGATGAAGGACCGCCAGGACAAGACCCGCAGCGTGGTGGAGGTCGCGCACAGCCTCGTCGCCCATTACGAGGAGATGGAGCGCAAGGGCGCGCTGACCCGCGACGCCGCCCAGGCGGCGGCCAAGGACGCGCTGCGCCGGCTGCGCTACGCCGGTTCGGAATATTTCTTCGTCATCGACCGTGCGCAACGCATGATCATGCACCCCATCCGCCCGGAGATGGACGGGCAGGACCAGTCGCGCACCGCCGATCCGAACGGCAAGCTGCTGTTCGTCGAGATGACCCGCGTCGGCGTCGCGGCGGATGGCGGCTTCGTCGACTACCTGTGGCCGAAGCCGGGCCAGGCGGAACCGGTGCCGAAGATCTCCTACGTGCGCGGGTTCGAGCCCTGGGGCTGGCTGATCGGGTCGGGCATCTATGTGGACGACGTGGCCGCCGCCTTCCGCGAGGCCGCCCTGTTCCTCGGCGGGCTGGGGCTGCTGATCGCCCTGGTGGCGACGGGCATCGCCCTGCTGGTCAGCCGGGCCATCGTCCGCCCGCTGCACGCCATGACCGGGGTGATGCAGACGCTGGCCGGCGGCGACACGGCGGTAACGGTGTCCGGCACGCAGCGCGGCGACGAGATCGGCGTCATGGCCCGCACACTGGACATCTTCCGCAGCAACCAGATCGACCTGCAGCGCCATTGGGAGCGCCAGCAGGTGGAGCACCGCGTGACCGGGCAGCGCGCCCGCGCCTTGGAACGGCTGACCGAGCGGTTCGACGCCACGGTCAGCGCCATGGTCGGCACGGTCGGGCAGGCGGTGCAGGCGCTGGAGAACACGGCGCGCTCGCTGTCCGACACCGCCGATCGCAACATGCGCGAGGCGGCCTCGGTCGCCGGGGCGTCGCAGCAGGCGTCGGTGAACGTGCAGACCGTCGCCGCCGCCGCCGAGGAGTTGAGCAGCGCCATCGCGGAGATCGGCACCCAGGTCGCCACCTCCTCGCACATCTCGATGGAGGCGGTGACCGCCTCCCGCCAAGCCAGCGACCGCATCGACGGGCTGGGCCATGCCGCGCAGAAGATCAACGAGGTCGCCGACCTCATCACCAGCATCGCCAGCCAGACCAATCTGCTGGCGCTGAACGCCACCATCGAGGCGGCGCGGGCCGGCGAGATGGGCAAGGGCTTCGCCGTGGTGGCGGGCGAGGTGAAGAACCTCGCCGGCCAGACCGCCAAGGCGACGGAGGAGATCGCCGCCCAGATCAGCGAGGTGCAGCAGGCGTCCCACGGTGCCGTCACCGCCATCCGCGAGATCGCCGGGATCATCGCCCGCAGCGACGAGATCGGGACCTCCATCGCCGCCGCGGTCCAGCAGCAGGGTGCGGCGACCGGCGAAATCGCCCGCAGCGCCGGGGAGGCGGCGCAGGGCACGCGGCAGGTCTCCACCAGCATCGACGAGGTTTCGGCCTCCGCCCTGGAGACGGAGAAGGCCGCCAACAGCCTGCTCGACGCCGCGGAGAGCCTGGCGCAGCAGGCCGGGTCCTTGCGCGCCCTGGTGGACGCCTTCCTGGTCAATGTGGAGGCGATCAACAGCGCGGAGCTGGCCACCCTCTTCGCCCCAGCCGGCGAGGAGGTCTTCATGCCCTGGAACGACACGCTGGCCGTCGGGCAGGAGGACATCGACAACGACCACATGATCCTGGTCGCGCTGATCAACCGGGCGGCCCGGCGCATCCGGGGTGGCGAAGTGCCGCAGGCCATCGGGGCGGCCATCGACCAGCTCGTCGCCTATACGGTTCTGCATTTCGAGGAGGAGGAGCGGGTGATGCAGCGCTCGGGCTATCCCGAGTTCGTGCAGCACAAGGCGCAGCACGACGCCCTGCGCAAGCGCGTGGCCGAGTTGAAGCAGCGCTTCGCAGCCGGGGAGGCGCGGGTCGGCGACGACCTGCTGGCGCTGTTCCGCGATTGGCTGACCGGCCACATCCAGCGCTTCGACAAGCGCATCGGCAACCATCTCGCCCATTCGGGAGAGCCGGCGCGCAAGGCCGCGTGAGGAACGGGAAACAAGGCGGGGTTTGCAATGGAGATGAGATGTTAGCCGATGCTCTTGTGGAGATCGTTGCCCAGCTGCTGGCCAAGGCCACGGTCGACTTCGTTGTCTGGAAGCCCCGCCTGGCTTGGCTGCTCCTTGCTCTGTTGCCAAGCGGCATCGCCGCCGGGGTGGTTTATGCCGCCACTGGTACGTTGACCGGCACCGCGCTCGCTCTGATTGCGCTGGCGTCAGCCCCCGCGGCGGTGGCGCTCCGCTGGGCCGCGCGCCGCCTCTGGTGAGCGCGCGGCGCTTGCTCCTTGGGCAGATTGTCCTCTTGACCTGGACCGTGCGCCGCCCCATTCCAGTCGGTCATGAAAGCCCGACTCATCCGTATCGCCGCCGCCTCCGTCGTGGGGCTCGTGATCGCCGCCGGCATCGCCTGGTGGCAGGTCGACAACGCCTCCAGCACGGTGCAGAGCAGCGTGCCCATCGGCGGCCCCTTCACCCTGACCGACCAGGACGGGAGGACGGTCACCGACGCCGACTATCGCGGCAAGTATCTGCTGATCTACTTCGGCTACACCTATTGCCCCGACGTCTGCCCGACGGAGCTGGGCACGATGGCCCGCGCCATGGATCTGCTGGGCGTGCAGGCGGACAAGGTCCAGCCGATGTTCATCTCGGTCGACCCGGAGCGCGACACGGTGGCGCATCTGAAGGACTATGTCGGGCTGTTCCACCCCAATCTGGTCGGGCTGACCGGCACGCCGGAGCAGGTCAAGGCGGCGGCCAAGGCCTACCGGGTCTATTATGCCAAGGCGCCGCAGGAGGGCGGAAAACCGGAGGATTACTTGATGGATCACTCCAGTTTCCTTTACCTGATGGGCCCTGACGGACGCTTCCTGGGGGTCTATCCGGCGGGCACCACCGCCGACCGCGTGGCCCAGGATCTGGGCACCCGCATTGCCGGCTGACGGAAAACATGAGCGGAGCCGCGCCCTTTGACCCGGTAATACCAAGGTTTCGGCGCGGTTTTGTTGGGTTTTCAAGCACTTGTATTAAGGGTTTTGCGACTTGACAGGGTTGTGCCCTGTCCGTATGGTCTCGCCGCTTTCGCGTGGCTGCGAGACAACGGGGACAACGAAGCGACATGAGCGACGAAAAGCCCCCGCCGTCTCTGGCAGAGCTTGACGCCCGACTGAAGAAGGCGCGTGAAGGGAAGGAATCGCAGAGCGGTCCGGGGAAATATCACCGGCTGCCGCAGAGTCCTCTCGGCATCGCCTTTCGAATCGGGACCGAGCTGGTCGCTGCCATGATCGTTGGCGTCGGTGGCGGGCTTCTGCTCGACCGCTGGCTCGGAACGGCGCCCTGGGGATTGATCGTCATGTTCTTCCTCGGCGCGGCGGCCGGAATTCTGAATGTCTACCGGGCCATCACCGGGCTCGGATTAGCCCCCGGCTACCGCCGGGCCCGTGAGGATGACAACGAGCGCCCCAACGGCGACGCACACTGAGCGAGGACGACCTTGGATCCGCTGCACCAGTTCCAGATCAACCCGATCCTCCAGATCGTGATCGCCGGGTATGACGTGTCCTTCACGAACTCGGCCTTCTTCATGGTCGTGGCGGTCGCGCTGATCTACGCGCTGCTCGTCTTCGGCATGTCTGGCCGCGCCCTGGTTCCGGGCCGCCTGCAGTCCCTGGCCGAGATCTTCTACGAATTCGTCGCGAACATGGTTCGGGACAACGCCGGGCACGACGCCCGCCCGTACTTCCCGTTCGTCTTCGCGATCTTCATGTTCGTGCTGTTCGGCAACCTCGTCGGCATGATCCCGTTCACCTTCACCTTCACCAGCCACATCATCGTGACCTTCACGCTGGCGGCGACGGTGTTCGTGTTCGTGACCGTCCTGGCCCTGATGAAGCACGGCCTGCATTTCTTCAGCTTCTTCATGCCGCACGGCGCGCCGGTGCTGCTCGCCCCGATCCTCATCCCGATCGAGGTGATCTCCTACCTGATGCGTCCTGTCAGCCTGTCGATCCGACTGTTCGCCAACATGATGGCCGGTCACACCATGCTGAAGGTGTTCGCGGGTTTCACGGTTATGATGATCAGCGGTCTGGGCGCCGTCGGCTTCCTCGCCGGCCTCGTCCCGCTGGCCATCAACATCGCGCTGACCGGCTTCGAGTTCCTGGTCGCGTTCCTGCAAGCCTACGTCTTCTCGATCCTGACCTGCCTGTACATCCGCGACGCTCTGGAACTGCACTGAGCACCAGCGCCGACCCGGATTATCCCTTCACCGTTTTCACCACAGTTCACCCTTACCTAGAGGAATGAGTACCATGGAAGCTGAAGCCGCCAAGTACGTCGGTGCCGGTCTGGCCGTTATCGCCCTCGCCGGCGTCGGCCTGGGTATCGGCAACATCTTCTCGACCCTGATCGGTTCGATCGCCCGCAACCCGGCCGTCCAGCCGAAGGTCTTCCCGATCGGCATTCTGGGCTTCGCGCTGACGGAAGCCGTCGCGCTGTTCGCCCTGCTGATCGCCTTCCTGATCCTGTTCGCCTAAGGCCCGAGCGAACGTCATATTTCGCTCTGACGCGGCGCCGGGCTCTCGAAGTTTCGGCGCCGCATTCTTGCCTAGGGGGACCGATCCATGCCGAACCTGTTGGCCAAGCGACGGCTGGTCCGCTGGTCGGGTGCTGCGGGCGCCTCGCTCGCCACTCTGACCGTGCTTGCCGGTAACGTCCTGGCGGCGACGGCGGAGCACGCGCCGGAAGCCGCCCATGGCGGCGAACATGCCGCCGGCGGCCTGCCGCAGCTCAATCCCGCCACCTTCCCCACCCAGATCTTCTGGCTGGCGCTGACCTTCATCACCCTCTACTACCTCCTGTCCAAGAAAGCGCTGCCGCGCGTGGCCGAGGTTCTGGAGGAGCGCCAGGAGCGCATTTCGCGCGACCTGAGCAAGGCCGCTTCGCTCAAGGAAGAGGCCGAGGCCGCCATGGCCCAGGTCGACCAGTCCCTCGCCGGGGCCCGTTCCGAAGCCCAGGCCGTGATCGCCCAGGTGGCCGCCGAGATCGACGCGAACAACCACGCCCGTCAGGCCCAGTTGAACGCCGAGAACGCCGAGCGTCTGCGCAGCGCCGAAGCGAACATCGCCGCGGCCAAGGAGCAGGCGATCGCCAACGTCCGCTCCATCTCCGCCGACATCGCCCGTGACGTCGCCGGCCGCTTGGCCGGGCTGAACGTCGACGCGGCCCAGGCCGATGCGGCGGTCGCCGCCGTGATCGAGGAGCGCCGGTCATGAACACGCCTGAAATGTGGGTCGCCATCGCCTTCATCATCTTCGCCGCCCTGGTGTGGAAGAAGGCGGCTGGCGCGATCACCGGCCTTCTCGACGCCCGCGCCGAGAAGATCCGGGCGGAGCTGGACGAGGCCCAGCGCCTGCGTGAAGACGCCCAGGCGCTGCTCGCCAACTACCAGCGCCGTCAGCGCGACGCGCTGAAGGAGGCCGAGGCCATCATCGCCCACGCCCGCGAGGAGGCCGACCGCCTCCGCTCGCAGGCCGGCGCCGACCTCGAAGCCTCGCTGAAGCGCCGCGAGGCCCAGGCCATGGACCGCATCGCCCAGGCGGAAGCCGGGGCGCTGGCCGAAGTCCGCAACCTGACCGTCGATATCGCCATGGACGCCAGCCGCCGCATCCTGGAAACCGGCATCCAGCCGGCCCAGGCGGACAAGCTGATCGACCAGTCGATCGCCGAGCTGCCGAAGCACCTGCACTGAGATCGTTGCTCCACCGGCAACGGTCTTTCGAAAAACCCCGGCCTAGGCGCCGGGGTTTTTCTTTGGTGGAATGGTCCGGCAACCCGGAGCCCATTCCATGACCACGACCCAGCCGGCCACCGCCCTGCCCTCTTCCGCCTTCCCCAGCGTCTTCGTCTCGCACGGCGCGCCCACCCTCATCATCGAGGATTCGCCGGGCCGCCATTTCCTGGCCGGTCTGGGCACGCGGCTGGGCCGCCCGAGCGCGGTGATCGCGGTGTCGGCGCATTGGACGACCCAGACCCCGGCGATCAGCGGCGCCACGCAGCCGGACACCATCCACGACTTCTACGGCTTCCCCCGCGCCCTCTACGCGATGCGCTACGCCGCCCCCGGTGCCCCGGCGCTGGCCGACCGTGTGCGGGCGCTGACCGGCGCCACGGTGGACCCCGGCCAGGGGCTCGACCACGGCGCCTGGGTGCCGCTGATGCTGATGTATCCGGAGGCCGACATCCCGGTCGCCCAGCTCTCCGTCCAGCCAAGTGCCACCGCCGCCGAACACATCGCGCTGGGCCGCGCCCTGGCGCCCCTGCGGAAAGAGGGCGTGCTGATCCTGGGCAGCGGCGGCGCCGTCCACAATCTCGGCGACTTCCGCTTCGGCGAGCGCGACGTGGCCGGTTGGGCGGAGGACTTCGCCGGCTGGCTCGACGGGGTGCTGACGGCGGGCGACGAGGCGTCGCTGGCCGGCTGGAAGACCCTCTGCCCGCAGGCCAAGGCGGCGCATCCCACCGACGAGCATTTCCTGCCCCTGCCCGTGGCCTTCGGCGCCGCCGGAAGCGCGGTGCGGACGGAGCGGCTTCACACCGGGTTCGAGCATGGCAGCATCGGCATGCAAGCCTACGCCTTCCACGGCACGATCTGAGACGACGCCAGAGATGTTCAAAGGGAAGATGTTTAAAGGGGGCTGAACCTTACGCACTTGTCTGTTTGCGCCGTTGCCTCGCCAAGCTACAATCCGCGCCACCCGTCCGTGCACACGGAGGGGTTTCTGACAACGTCGGGCTTTTCCCGCCCGCAACCTTCGGCCGGATCTCGTGGCTTACGAACGACAGCGCGTACGGGACGTGGCGTGAAGCGGAACGGAACCCTGCCCCGGTCCGGCGACGCCCCCTCCCCCCTCGGTGCCCCGGCCCGCCCCGCGCGCTCCCTTCCGGGGCTCGGCCTTCTGCGCCGCCTGGACGAGCTGACGCTCGCCGCGCGCGTCGGGCTGGGCTTCGGCGTGGTCCTGGCTCTGGTCCTTCTGCTGGCGCTGATCGGCGTGGCCTCGCTCTACGGGGTCAGCCGCGAAGTCGGCACTTTCTCCGGCTACGCCGACGCCTCCCAGACCGCCGCCGACCTGGACATCGGGCTGCGCGACCTGGAGGTCTCGGTCCGCGATCATCTGGCCGAGGGCGACCAGCAGAGCCTGCTCGACGCCGGGCTGCGCCGCGACGGCCTGCTGGAACGGCTGACCGCCCTGGCCGGGATGGTGCAGGACGGTGCAGATCACCGATCGGTCGAAGACGCGCGCAAGGCGCTGGACGCCTACTGGAGCGGCTTCGAGGCGCTGGTCGCCCTGCGCGGCGAGCGCGCTCGGCTGACCGAGTCGGTGTTGGAACCCCAGATCTCCCAGATCCGCGCCGGGCTGGGCCGGCTGAAGGACGCGGGCGGCGTCGATTCGGCGGCGCTGGCCGGCGACGCGACCGTCGCCATCCTGATGATGCAGGACCATCTCGGCCGCTACGTGGCGCGGCGCGACGACCGCGACTCGCTGCGCATGCGCGCCGAATTGGGCAACGCCCGCGCCAAGCTGGCAGAGATGAACCGCTATCTCTGGGTCCCCGGCACCCGGCAGACCATCGACGAGGTGGAGGCGGCTCTGGCCGGCATCGATGGGGTGCTGGACAGCATCGAGGCCTCCCTGGTCGACGAGGACGGGCTGCGCGCCGAGCGGCTGACGCCCAACGCCGCCGTCGTCGCCACCCGCGCGGCGGAAATCCGCCAGCGCAACGATGCCGTGGCGGCCGAGCTGCGCGGCGGTCTGGCCGACCAGTCCTGGCGCACGGTGCGCATCGCCCTGTGGGCGGCGCTGGGGGTGACGCTGGCCGGTCTGGCGATGGTCTGGTTCGTCAACCGCCGGGTCGCCCGTCCGGTCGCCGGCATGGCCGCCGCCGTGACCTCGCTCGCCGCCGGACGGACCGACATCGCCCTGCCGCCGGACGAGGGGGCGGACGAGGTGGCCGCCATGGCCCGCGCCGTCCGCGTCCTGCGCGACAACACCGCGGAGATGGAGCGCCAGCGCCAGGAGGCCGCCGACCGGCACGGCCAGCTGCTGCGCGACAAGGAGCGCGCCGACGCCGCCAACGAGGCGAAGACCCATTTCCTGGTCAACATCGGGCAGGAGCTTCACGCCCCGCTCAACGAGATCGTCGCCTCCAGCCAGTCGCTGATGGGCGAGCTGCACCGGCTGGGCGCCGGGGAACTGGCGACCGACATCGAGCAGATCCAGTGGACCGGCGAGCAGATGCTGACCCTGGTCGATGCGATCCTCGACTACGCCCGGATCGAGGCCGGCAACATGGACGTCGTGCTGCAGGATTTCGACGTGCACCGGCTGCTGATCGAGGCGCGGGAGCGCACGCTGCCCGCCGCCGACCTCAACGGCAACGAGGTGACGCTCCAGGCGGAGGCCGCGGCGCTCGGCCAGATGTATTCGGATTTCGGCAAGGTCCGGCAGGCGCTTCTGAACCTGCTCGACAACGCTTGCAAGTTCACCCAGAGCGGCGCCGTCCGGCTGGCCGCCGAGCGGGTCGAGCGTGATGGCGAGCCTTGGCTGCGCTTCACCGTGACCGACAGCGGCAGCGGCTTCGCCACCAGCCAGACCGCCCGGCTGTTCCAGCCTTTCGTCCAGGGCGGCGGCGGCGGCGCCAAGCGCCGCGGTGCCGGGCTCGGCCTGACCCTGGTCGGCCATTACGCCGCCATGCTCGGCGGCGACATCGAGGTGGCGAGCGAGCCCGGTCAGGGCACCCGCGTCACGGTGGCCCTGCCCGCCTACTACCAGCCCCCGGCGGAGGAACGCCCGCTCCAGGTCGGCACCGCTGGTGCGGCCAAGCGTCCGCTGGTCACCGTCGCCCCCTTGCGCCCCGTCGCCCAGCTGGCCTCCTGAGCCCTGGAGCCGTCGGCCGTCAGGCCTCGCGCGGGCGGGCGGTGTCCTCCAGCGCTGCACCCTCGTCGGGCGGCAGGCCATACTTCATGCGGCGCATCTTCTCGGCGACTCGCGCGATCTCCTCGGGCGGCAGGATAACCGGCTCGCCGAGCAGATGGGCATGGAGATACTGGCGGGCCAGCGTCTCCACCTCCACCGCCAGCGCCAGCGCGCCCTTCGGCGTCTTGCCCAGCACGATCATGCCGTGATTGGCCAGCAGGCAGGCCAGCCGCCCCTCCAGCGCCGCCACGGCGTGGTCGGACAGCTCCTGCGAACCGAAGGTGGCGTAGGGCGCGCAGCGGATCGAATCGCCGCCGGCCAGCGCCACCATGTAATGGAAGCTGGGGATGCCCCGGCCATGAACGGCCAGCGCCGTGGCGAAGGTCGAATGGGTGTGCAGCACCACGTCCACGTCGGGCCGCGCCTTCAGGATGTCGCGGTGGAAGCGCCATTCCGACGAGGGCCGCCGCCGGCCGACATAGGTCCCGTCGAAGCCCATCTCCACGATGTCCTCGGGCGCCGTCTCGTCATAAGGCAGGCTGCTGGGCGTGATCAGGAAGCCGCCCTCCACCCGAACCGACAGGTTGCCCGACGAGCCCTGGTTGATGCCCGCCCCGTTCATGGCGAGGCAGGTGTCGATGATGGCGCGGCGCTGCGCCGGGTGGGACAGGCTGGTCATGGGCGGTGGTCTCGCTTGTGAAACAGTGCGCGCCTCCCGTACCCCTCTCCCGCCCCGGGAGAGGGAGGGACCCGCCGCAACGCGGCGGGAGGGTGAGGGTACAGCCGAGGATCTGCGTCTGGATTCTTGATTTTACCCTCACCCGGCCCTTCGGGCCACCCTCTCCCGGGACGGGAGAGGGGATCATGGACGCTCGGCGTCGGCCTTGCTCATCAGGTCCCAATGGCGAACCACCGCGTCGTAGCCGGCGGACAGGGCGCCCTGCCCGTCCGGGGTGAAGACGACCGCCAGGACCGGCTTCTCATGGCCACGGAAGGAGGCGAGTTGTCGCCCGGTGGCGGCATCCCACAGCCGGACACGCCGGTCGCCGCCCCCGCCGGACAGGAGGGTCCTGCCATCGGGTGCGACGGCGACGGAGGTGACGAAGCCCGTATGCCCGTAGAGCGTGCGCAGGAGCGCGCCGGCCTCCAGGTCCCACAGCCGCACCGTCTCGTCGCTCGACGCCGTGGCGGCCAGTCGCCCGTCGGGGGACAGGGCCAGACCGTTGACGCTGCCCTCATGCCCTTCCAGAACGGTCTTCTCCTGACCGGTCGCCGCGTCCCAGAGACGGATCTGGAAGTCGTAGCCGGCGGAGACCAGCCGCCCGCCGTCCGGGGTGTAAGCCACGGCGTTCACGTTGGCGCCATGCCCCTCCAGCACCCGCAGCGCGGCGCCGCTCTCCGGGTCCCAGACGCGGATGGCAAAGTCCCAGCCCGCGGAGGCGAAGCGGCGGCCGTCCGGCGCCACCGCCAAACCCGCCACGGTGCCGGTGTGGCCTTCGAAACGGCGCAGCGACCGGCCGCTCTCCATATCCCAGAGGAGGATGGCGGCATCCCGGCTGCCGGTCAGGGCGCGTTTGCCGTCCGGCAGGAAGGCCACGGCGGTGACGCCGGCGGCGTGCTCGTGAAAGGAGGCGATCTGGGAGCCGGAGGCGAGGTCCCAGAGGATGGCCGAATAGTCCCAGCTTCCGGTCAGGACGCGGGTTCCGTCGGGCGACACGGCGACGGCGTTGACCATGGCGCCATGGCCGATCAGGTCGGCGGCACGGGACAGCAGAGGGGCGGTGAGGACTGGCGCGGCCGCGGCCAGCGCGAGCAGCCGGCGACGGGTCCGGCACGGCGGATTCCCCGGATAACGCCCTCTTCCCATGCCCGAACCGCCTCCCGAAAAGGAAAAGACCGGCGGCCTCTCAGCCGCCGGTCAGGGGTAACAGGTATCAGCACCGGACGTTCTTAGCGCCCGGCTATTTCAGCGCCAGGTGTGCCCGCGGGCGACCGCGGGGTTGTTGGAGGTCCGGTTCGGCTCGTAGCTGCCGCCCTGGGGCAGGCTGTAGCCCGCCGCATGGTGGCGGAAGGGCGGAAGCGCGAGGCCGGTCGCCGCATCGACGGTCAGGGTGTTGACCATGAAGGCGGCGTTGCCGGCGGTCCCCGGCATCATGGCGGCGACCTTGTAGACGGCGGTGCCATCCTCCAGCGCCGCCTCGGTCACGCGCAGGACCTGCACGTTGTAGGTCTGCTCGACGATCCGCTTCACCTCGTCCGCCGGCTTGGCCGCCGGAGAGGCCGGGACGGAGGTTTGTGCGGCGGCCGGAGCGGCGAGCGCCCCGGCCAGCAGCAGGCTGATCAGGAAAGAACGCATGAATGGGATCCTCACTCGGCGGGCGCGCGGTGACGGCCGTGGTGATGGCCCCCATGACGGCCGGGAGTCTCGCCCGTCACCTCCTGAACCCACAGCGAATGGTGCTCGCGCGCCCACTGGAGTTCGACGTCGCCCGTGCCCATGGCGTCGAAGGCGCCTTCCATGCCGACCGAGCCGATGTAGATGTGCGCGATGATGACCGCGGTCAGCACCACCGCCACCGCGGCGTGGATCAGCTGGTAGAGCTGCATGTCGGCCATCGAGGCGAAGGAGAAGGGCCACAGGAGTTGCACGCCCGTGAAGCCCAGCGCCGCGCCGCCCAGCACCGTCGCCCAGAAGATCACCTTCTGGCCGGCGTTGAACTTCTTCGCCGCCGGATGCACGCCCTTGCTGAACAGGCCGCCGGCCTTCAACGCCCAGGTGATGTCGTTGCGCTCCGGGATGTTGTGCTTCACCCACATCACGAAGATGAGGACGATGCCCAGCATGAAGGCGAAACCCAGGTAGTTGTGGGCGAACTTGCCGTACTGGGTCATCGTGGCGAACGCCTCCGGCCCCAGCAGCGGCAGGACGGTGTAGCGCCCGTACAGCACGTTCAGCCCGGTGAAGGCCAGGATGACGAAGCTGCCGGCGGTCAGCCAGTGCACGCCCCGTTCGAAGGCGTTGAAGCGCTGGATGGTCCGGCCGGTCTTCTGGCCGTCGATCCGGATGCGCCCGCGCACCAGGAAGAACAGGACGAGCAGCCCGATCATGCCGCCCAGCGCCCAGCCGCCATAGGTGGACAGCGGGCCGTTGCGGACCGAGCGCCACAGCTCCCCTTCCGACTGCACCAGCACCCCGGCGCTCTTGTTGGGAATGGAGACGTAGCCCTGCTCGCCGGAGCGGATCCCGCGCCACATGTCGGTCTTGGAGGTGCCGTCCGCCGGCTGGCTGGCGACCGGCGGGAACGCCTCCGCCGCCGACGCGGCCGAGACGTTGGCCATGACCAGCGTCAGCGCCAGCATGGCGACGCCCAGCAGGACGATGTGCAGCGTCCTGCCGACCCCGCCCTTGGAATGATTCGACGTCATTGCGTCAGCCCTTCCCTTGAGAACCGCGCCAATCAGAAACGCTGGCCGGCCGAGCGCTGCTGGAGCGCCTGGACCTGATCCGCGGACAGAGGACTGTCCGCGGCGCCGCGGTAGACGCCCTTCTCCATATGGATCGGGCGCGCCTGCTCCTCCTCGTTGCACCCCGCCAGAAGCGGGGTGACGAGGAGAAGCGCCATCGCACAGACGGTGCGGCGGATCACGGTCACGACCCCGCCTTCATCTGATAGGCGGTGCCCCAGCCCCAGGCGCCGGACCCGAAGCCGCGGGCGACCACGCGCTCGCGGTAGATGTCCGACACCTTGTCGCCGTCGCCGGCCAGCAGGGCCTTGGTCGAGCACATCTCGGCACAGAGCGGCAGCTTGCCTTCGGCCAGACGGTTGCGGCCGTACTTCTTGTACTCCGCATCCGTGTTGTCGGCCTCCGGGCCGCCGGCGCAGAAGGTGCACTTGTCCATCTTGCCGCGGGTGCCGAAGTTTCCGGCCTGCGGGTACTGCGGGGCGCCGAACGGGCAGGCGTAGAAGCAGTAGCCGCAGCCGATGCACAGGTCCTTGTTGTGCAGGACCACGCCCTGCTCGGTCTGGTAGAAGCAGTCGACCGGGCAGACGGCCTTGCAGGGCGCGTCGGAGCAATGCATGCAGGCGACCGAGATCGACCGCTCACCCGGCTTGCCGTCGTTGATGGTGACGACGCGGCGGCGGTTGATGCCCCAGGGCACCTCGTGCTCGTTCTTGCAGGCGGTGACGCAGGCGTTGCATTCGATGCAGCGGTCCGCGTCGCAGAGGAATTTCATGCGGGCCATGGTGATGAACTCCTAGCGTCTCAGGCCGCCGAGATCCGGCAGAGGGTGGTCTTGGTTTCCTGCATCTGCGTGACCGAGTCGTAGCCGTAGGTCGTGGCGGTGTTCGCCGCCTCGCCCAGCACGATCGGGTCGGCGCCCTGCGGGTACTTGGCGCGCAGATCCTGGCCCTGGTAATGGCCGCCGAAGTGGAAGGGCATGAAGGCGACGCCACGGCCGACACGCTCGGTCAGCATGGCCTTGACCTTCACCTTGCCCTGCTCCGCACCCTCGACCCAGACCATCTGGCCGTCCTTGATGCCGGCGTTGTTGGCATCGAACGGGTTGATCTCGACGAACATGTCCTGCTGCAGCTCGGCCAGCCAGGGGTTCGACCGGGTCTCGTCGCCGCCGCCCTCATACTCGACCAGACGGCCGGAGGTGAGGATGATCGGGTACTCCTTCGACACGTCGCGGTCCTGGATGGACTTGTAGAGCGTCGGCAGACGCCAGGACTTGGTGTCCTTGTAGGTCGGGTAGCTGGCGACCAGATCGCGGCGCGGCGTGTAGAGCGGCTCGCGGTGCACCGGCACCGGGTCCGGGAAGTTCCAGGCGACGCAACGGGCCTTGGCGTTGCCCGGCGGGTTCAGGCCGTGCTTGATCGCCACGCGCTGGATGCCGCCCGACAGGTCGGTGGTCCAGGACACCGCGCCGATCTTCTCGCCGCCGATCTTGCGGATCACCGCCATTTCGGCCTCGGTGAAGTCGCCGGCCCAGCCCAGCTTCTCCAGCATGGCGTAGGTGACTTCCGGATAGCCGTCCTTGATCTCCGACCCGACCGGGTAGGAGCCCTCGGCCAGCAGCGTCACGCCGTTGCGCTCCACGCCGAAGCGCGCACGGAAGGCGCCGCCGCCCTCGGCGACCGGCAGGGAGGTGTCGTAGAGATTGGCGGTGCCCGGATGCTTCATCTCCGGCGTGCCCCAGCAGGGCCACGGCAGGCCGTAATAGTCGCCGTCGCACGGGCCGCCGTTGGCGCGCAGCGTGGTCTTGTCGAAGGTCGCCTGATGCTGCATGTGCAGCTTCAGCCGCTCCGGCGACTGGCCGGTGTAGCCGACCGACCACATGCCGCGGTTCCACTCCCGCGTCGTGTCCTCGATGTCCGGCTCGTTGCCGTGGAGCTTGATGTTCTTGAACATCGGCTCGGCGAAGCCGAACTTCTTGGCGAACAGGTACATGATCTCATGGTCCGTCTTCGCCTCGAAGAGCGGCTCCATGATCTTGTCGCACCACTGGACCGAGCGGTTGGACGCGGTGCGCGACCCGACGGTCTCGAACTGGGTGGCGGCGGGCAGCAGGTAGAAGTTGTCCTTGCGGTCGGACAGGACGGCGGTCATCGTCGGGAACGGATCGACGACGACGAGCAGTTCCAGCTTCTCCATCGCCTTCTTCATGTCCGGAAGGCGGACCTGGCTGTTCGGCGCGTGACCCCAGAAGACCATGCCCTTGATGCTCTCGGGCTGGTCCATGTTCTCCTTGGCTTCCAGGACGCCGTCGAACCAGCGGGACACCGGGATGCCGGTGGCCTCCATCAGCTTCTTGTCCTTGAAGCGGGCCAGGACCTCGTCATAGGAGACGTCCCAGACGCGCGCCCAGTGGCGCCACGCGCCTTCCGCCAGACCGTAGTAGCCGGGCAGCGAGTCCGAGGTGACGCCGAAGTCGGTGGCGCCCTGCACGTTGTCGTGGCCGCGGAAGATGTTGGTGCCGCCGCCCGTCACGCCGACGTTGCCCAGCGCCAGCTGGAGCACGCAGTAGGCGCGGGTGTTGTTGTTGCCGATGTGGTGCTGCGTGCCGCCCATGCACCAGACGAGCGTGCCCGGACGGTTGGAGGCCAGCGTGCGGGCGACGCGCTTCAGCTGCGAGCCCGGAACGCCGGTGACCTTCTCGACCTCTTCCGGAGTCCACTTGGCGACCTCGGCGCGGATCTCGTCCATGCCGTAGACGCGCTTGGCGATGTACTCCTTGTCCTCCCAGCCATTCTCGAAGATGTGCCAGAGGATGCCCCAGATCAGGCCGACGTCGGTGCCGGGGCGGAAGCGGATGTACTCGTCGGCCTTGGCCGCGGTGCGGGTGAAGCGCGGATCGGCGACGATCAGCGGGGCGTTGTTCTGCTCCTTGCCCTTCAGGATGTGGAGCATGGAGACCGGGTGGGCCTCCGCGGCGTTGGAGCCGATGAAGAACATCGCGCGCGACTTCTGGATGTCGTTGTACGAGTTCGTCATGGCGCCGTAGCCCCACACGTTCGCCACGCCGGCGACGGTGGTGGAATGGCAGATGCGGGCCTGATGGTCGACGTTGTTCGTGCCCCAGAAGGCGGCGAACTTGCGGATCAGATAGGCCTGCTCGTTGCTGTGCTTGGCCGAGCCGAGCCAGAAGACCGAATCCGGGCCGGACTTCTCGCGGATCGCCAGCAGCTTGTCGCCGACCTCCTGGATGGCCTGGTCCCAGGAGATCCGGGTCCACTTGCCGTCCACCATCTTCATCGGGTAGCGCAGGCGGCGGTCACCGTGGGCGTGCTCGCGCACCGCGGCACCCTTGGCGCAATGGGCGCCCAGGTTGATCGGGCTGTCGAAGCTCGGCTCCTGGCCGATCCACACGCCGTTCTGGACCTCGGCGGTGACCGTGCAGCCGACCGAGCAGTGGGTGCAGACGTTCTTGACCAGCTTGACCGGCGCCCCCGCGGCGGGGGTGGCGGTCACCGCCTCGGCCTTCTTCACCATGCCGAAAGGCATGGTGGCGGCGATGGCGGCGCCACCGGCGGCGATGCCCGAGGTGCGGAGGAACGAACGACGGTCGACGGTGTTACCAGTCAAGCCGGAAACCATCTTCGCGAGCGAACGGCCGCCGGAAGCAGCCGCCTTCTTCTTTGTCAGCATGTGCGGCGGTCCTTCTTAGAAGCGGCTCAGTTCGTAGACCGTCCGGACATGGTCGGTCTCGCGGTAGCCCTGGGCGGGAGCGGGCTCGGCGGCCTGCACCGCCCCCGCACCCGCCACGGCGCCCACGGCGGCGGCGCCAAGCGCGCCGACGCCCAATCCAGCCGCGCGGAACAGGTCGCGCCGCGCCAGCGTGGTCTTTTCCTTCTTGTCCGTCATAGCTTCACCCTATTCTTCGCGGCTTCCCCGAGACTGAAGACCGATGTGCCACCCGGTTTCCGGGCCTTGTTTTGAGCGTTTCCGGACCGGTCTTGTCGTGGACCGGTCTCGTTGTTTTGCTGTCCGTTCGGCGGCGGTGCCGGTGTGCGGTCGGGCCGCCCCGTCACGCCGCCCGATCACGCCGCCATGTCGAAGGCCTTGCCCTCGACCTCCAGATAGCGGTGACCCAGCGTGCCCACCGTGCGGTAGAAGGCGGCGGACGGCGTGGATTCCAGATCGGTGAAGAACCGGCCGGCCCAGGAGCCGATGTGGCGGTCGAAGAAGCGGCGCTGCGCCTCCAGATCGGCCGGGGCGTCGAAGGCCCCGGTGATCAGACCCGCCATCATCTCGGCCAGGGCGGCGATGTGGTCTTCGGGTTCCTTCACATCGTCGGCGCGGGCGATACCCAGCAGCGCCATGTCGCCGCGCAGCTCGGCCAGCGGCTTTTCGTGAAGGAAACCCGTGAGATAGTAAGAGCCGTAGGGGGACAGGATGCCGCCGCCGACGCCGATGAAGAGGATATTGAACTCCTCCTCCACCGCGGCGGCGTCCGTGCCGCGGGCGGCCTCGGCCAGACCGCGCAGCGCCTGCCCGAGGGGGCTGGCGTCGCCGTCCAGCGCCGCCAGGGCGGCCAGGAACTCCCCGCCGGGCGGGCGGGCAAGCAGATGCGCCAGCAGCGCATAGAGCTGCGCCCGCTGCATCTCTTCCGGCGGCAGGGCCGACGGATCGTGTTCACCGGTCACGGACACGGCGTTCATCCCTCCCGACACGACGAAAGGACCAGATCGGCAAAACTCCGGCACCCGGCCCCACCCGTCGCGACAACGGCGGCGCATTGGCTCGCCCGTTGCAGGCTCACGGCGTCATGGGCCGGCGCCCGAGACGCCCTGGACCGACAACCACATATTGCACCTGCGAAAAGCCTCGCCATATCAGGGGCTTAACGTTCAGGATCGGGCTATTAAAGGGCAGATTCGCGGTGTTTGTCAACAAAGGTTGACTCAGAAGTGTGCTTACCGCGACCTGGGCTGGACTGGCGCTATGCTCTTTTTATCATATCGATATCGGGTTCCTGCGAAGCAGAGGGGACCTGCTCAGGCTCCGAACCTTCGGGAAGCGCCACTATTTCTTTTGCGCCCTCATCGGCGTCGCCCATCTCGCCGGTCGCCTGTTCCGCCTTCTCGGCCGCCTCTTCCGCGGCGTCGAGGAAGCCCTTGCCGACGCGGTAGAGCGTCTTCACCGGCGAGGACCCGGTGAACAGGCTGGCGTAGTCGTCGGCGTAGTCCTTCAGCCCGTCGTCGTTGGCGAAGACCGGGTCGGAGGTCCACAGCTTGCGCAGCGCCTGCCGGTGCAGGTCGTCCGGGACTTCCGCCCGCAGGAAGGGCGTGAAGTCGGACTCCAGCGTCAGTTCTTCCACGGGGGGAAGGTCCTTCAGCGGGTCGTCGGGTTCCGGCGCGGCTTCCGGCGCGGTCTCGGCTGGCTCGGCCGCCACTTCCACCGGGAGTTGCGCAGGCGGCTCCTCGGCCGGCGGCGGCTGTGCTGGCTCCAGGGCCGGCTCCGGGGAGGGGGCGACGGGCTGCCGCTTCAGGCGGGACCAGCGGGAGAGGAAGGATTCGTCGGTCATGTCGGTGTGTCTCGGGGATCGTCAGACCTTGCCCCCACCCAACCCTCCCCCGCTGCGCAGGGGAGGGCTTTTTCTCCTCCCCCTGCGAAGCGGGGGGAGGCCGGGAGGGGGGCACGAGACTGGCGCCCCATCAAGAATTCATCACCCCTGCTTCGGGAAGTGCCGCTTGCGCTCGCGCTTCACGAAGGGGACATCCACATGGTGCTGCTCGGTGAAGTCGCGGACCAGGGCCGTGACCTCCGGCGGCATCGGCACCGTCTCCACCATCTCCACGCCGCTCACCTGATAAGCCTCGCATTCGTGGGCGGAGGCGGTGACGACGAAGGGCACGACACCCCCCGGCTCGCCCGTCTCGTCCGGGCGCAGCACGACCCAGAGGCGCGGCGGCTCCTGCGACAGGTTCAGCTTGTAGCCTTCGGTGTCGCTGCGGAACAGCTCCAGCGGCAGGGTCGCGGCGTGGAAATGCGCCCAGCCCTCCCCCTCGCGCAGCAGGCGCCAGGAACCGTCGACCGGCGGGGCGCCGGGAATCACCGAAACCGGACGCCACGCCCAGTCCGCCCAGGCGCTGGTGCCCTTGCGGCGCTCCAGCACGATGCCCAAGGCCATCGTCTCGGTTCTGTTCAGCGCTTCGCTCATCGGACCAGTCCCGCCGCCATCAGCCGTTCCGCCTCCGCCAGATCGTCGGGGCGGTTGGTGTTGAAGAAGGGGTCTACCGGATCGGAGGCGAAGTCGGCAACCGCGAGACGGTACCGGGCGGTCCAGGCGTCCACCTTGCGCATGTCCTCCTCCACCATGGCGCGGCGGAGGTCGTCGGCGAGATCCACCCGCCACAGCCCGAAGACCGGATGCTCCTGCCTGTCGGACCGGGCGCAGGCGAGGTCGGCGCCCTCGCGCTCCACCGCCGCGGCCAGACGCGCGACCAGATCGTCGGGAATGAAGGGCGCGTCGGTGGCAAAGCTGGCCAGCCAGCGGCAGTCCGGCGCGTTGGCCCGCGCCCACTCCATCCCGGTCAGCACCCCGGCCAGCGGCCCAGCGAAGCCCTCCACCACGTCCGCCGCCACCGGCAGGCCGAAGGCGGCGAAGCGCGCCGGGTCGCCGTTGGCGTTCAGCACCAGCGGCCCGACCTGCGGGCGCACCGTGGCGACGATGCGCTCCAGGATGCTGCGCCCGCCCAGCGTGCGCAGGCTCTTGTCGCCGCCGCCCATGCGCCGTGACAGGCCGCCGGCCAGCAGCACGCCGGCAATGCCATCACTCGTCATCGCGGCTCCCCTTGCGCTGGTGGCGTCCGCCCTCGTCCCCGACCGCGGCCGGGTCGGCGTCGAAGTCCAGCCGGTCGGTGCCGGCCAGGGCGAGGAAGCGCTTGCCCTTGGCCCGCCCGACCATGGTCAGGTTGGCCTGCCGTCCCAGCTCCACCCCCCAGGCGGTGAAGCCGGAGCGGGAGATCAGGATCGGGATGCCCATCTGCACCGTCTTGATGACCATCTCCGAGGTCAGGCGCCCGGTCGTGTAGAAGATCTTGTCGTGCGCCGGCACGCCGTGCAGGTGCATGTAGCCCGCCACCTTGTCCACCGCGTTGTGCCGCCCGACGTCCTCCATGTAGACGAGGGGACGGTCGTCCTGGCAGAGCACGCAGCCGTGGATGGCGCCGGCCTCCAGATACAGGCTGGGGGTCAGGTTGATCTTCTTCGACAGGGCGTAGATCCAGGAGGTCTTCAGCCGCGCGTCGGGGTTCAGCCGCACCGACTCGAAGGTCTCCATCACATCGCCGAAGGCGGTGCCCTGGGCGCAACCGGAGGTCAGCGTCTTCTTCTTGAGCTTCTGCTCGTAATTCGTGACGCGCTCGGTGCGGACGACGACGGTGTCGATCTCCTCGTCGTAGTCGATGCCGGTGATCCGGTCGTCGCGCTTCAGCATGTTCTGGTTGAGCAGATAGCCCACCGCCAGATAGTCGGGGTAGTCGGCGATCGTCATCATGGTGACGATCTCCTGCCCGTTCAGGTACAGCGTCAGCGGCCGTTCCACGGTGACCGACGCCTCCACCGGGCGCCCGTCCTGATCCAGCCCGGAAACGCGCTCCGTCAGCTTGGGATTCGCCGGGTCCGGCCTTATGGTGAATTCCGAGAGGTCCATGACCGGAAGAGTGGGGAAGATTGCGCGCCGGGGCAAGCGGCGGATGATCGGCTCCCGCAAGACGGAAGCGATGCGGCCCCGATTTGACGCGCGAGCACCTGGTATGCACGAGTACCCTTATGCATGAGTTCGGTCTGGCCTTCGTCACCGCCTTCCACCTGATCGCCGATTTCGACCCCGGTCTGGTGGGGATCGTCGGCCTGTCGCTGCGCGTCAGCCTGACCGCCGTCCTGCTGTCGGCCCTGATCGGCCTGCCGCTGGGCGCCGCCGTAGCCGCCTTCCGCTTTCCGGGGCGGCGCGCGGTGACCCTGTTCCTGAACACGGCGATGGGGCTGCCACCGGTGGTGGTGGGGCTGATCGTTTACCTGATCCTCTCCCGCTCCGGCCCGCTGGGGGTGCTGGGGCTGCTGTTCACCCCGACCGCGATGATCGTGGCCCAGACCGTGTTGATCGTGCCCATCGTCGCTGCCCTGACCCGCCAGATCGTCGAGGATCTGCTGATGGAGTATGGCGACCTGCTGAGGGTGATGGGGGCCGGGCCGCTGACCACCCTGCTCACCTTGCTGTCGGAAGCGCGCTGGAGCCTGCTGACCATCGTGCTGGCCGGCTTCGGCCGGGCCTCGGCCGAGGTCGGGGCGGTGATGATCGTCGGCGGCAACATCGACCGGGTGACCCGCGTCATGACCACCTCCATCGCGCTGGAGACCAGCAAGGGCGACCTGCCGCTGGCGCTCGGCCTCGGCGTCATCCTGATGACTCTGTCGCTGTCGGTGAACCTCGCCGCCGCCATGGTGCGGGAGACGCGCCGGGCCTGAGTCACGGCCGCCTCCGCGATTCTGGAAAATTTGCAAAGCCATTCGAACTTTCCCATAGTCGCCGCCAGAGCCCGCAACCAAGGCGGGCGAGAACCTGGAGAGGGATAGTCCGATGCTGCGCCGTTCTTTCGTGCTGGGATGCGCCGCCGCGGCGGCTCTGCTGCTCGGCTCCGTTCAGCCGTCCACCGCCGCCGACCGCTTCATCACCGTGGCCTCCACCACCTCGACCGAGGATTCGGGGCTGTTCAAGTCGATCCTGCCGAAGTTCACGGAGAAGACCGGGATCGAGGTCCGCGTGGTCGCCAAGGGCACCGGCCAGGCCATCGACATCGCCAAGCGCGGCGACGCCGACGTGCTGTTCGTCCATCACAAGCCGTCGGAGGACAAGTTCGTCGCCGAGGGCTTCAGCACCGAGCGCAAGCCGGTCATGTACAACGACTTCGTGATCGTCGGGCCGAAGGCCGACCCGGCCAAGGTCGGCGGCAGCAAGGACGTGTCCGCCGCGCTGAAGAGCATCGCCGCCGCCAAGGCCCCCTTCGTGTCGCGCGGCGACGACAGCGGCACGCACAAGTCGGAGCAGGCGCTGTGGAAGACCGCCGGCGTCGATCCCACGACGGGCGACGGCTGGTACCGCGCCATCGGCCAGGGCATGGGCGCCACGCTGAACACCGCCGCCGCGGTGAGCGGCTACGCCATGACCGACCGCGCCACCTGGCTCAGCTTCAAGAACCGCGGCGACCTCGACATCCTGGTGGAGGGCGACAAGCGCCTGTTCAACCAGTATGGCGTCATGCTGGTGAACCCGGCCAAGTTCAGCCACGTCAAGGCCGCCGACGGGCAGGCCTTCGTCGATTGGCTGGTCTCCGCCGAGGGCCAGCAGGCCATCGCGGATTACAAGATCAACGGCAACTCGCTGTTCTTCCCGAACGCCAACGAGCCGGGTGCCTGACCGGCCCCCGCCCCGCGGGCACGAAAAAAGGCGCAGCCCCGCGGCTGCGCCTTTTTTCGTGTGGCGGAAAAGAACGGGCGGAAAAGAGCCGGCTTACAGCTTCTCGTTCGGAGACACCGGGACGCAGCGGTGGCCGTTGCGGGTCAGTTCCGAGCAGACCTTGCGGGCCGTGCGCTCGTCCAGCCCGACCATGCGGGCGCGGTAGACGGTGGAGCCGTTCGCCTTCACCGGCATCACCGCCGGCTTGGCGGCGCGCAGCAGGAAGGGCGCCTGCTTGGTCGCCTGGGTCAATGCCCGGTTGCTCGCCTCCCGCGTGGAGAAGGCGCCGACCTGGACTCCCCATTTCGACCCGTCCGCCTTCGGCGAATCGGCGTCTTCGTCACGGGCGCGGGCCGGCGGACGGACCGCGGCGGGAGTGGAGACGGTGGAGGCGAGCTGCGCGATGGTCTCCGCCTTGGCCGGCGGCTTGCCCTTGGCGGTGACGCGCGGCGCGTCCTCGTCCCCGGCGCGGGCGACGACCGGAGCCTCCGAACCGCGGCTCGGCTTGTCGAACGCCTTGTCCAGGATCGCTTCCATGCGGGCGTCGCGCGAGGCCGCGGACTTGCCGCCCAGCACCACGGCGACCAGCCGGCGCCCGTCGCGCACCGCCGACGCCGCGAGGTTGAAGCCGCTGGCCACGGTGTAGCCGGTCTTGATGCCGTCCATGCCCTCGTAGCGCGACATCAGCCGGTTGTGGTTGTTCAGGCTGCGCCCGCCATAGACGAAGGCGCGCCGGCTGAAATAGGGATAATAGCGGGAGTGGTCGGACAGCATCGCCCGCGACAGAATGGAGAAGTCGCGCGCCGTGGTCAGCTGCTCCATGTTCGGGAGGCCGTTGGAGTTGCGGAACACGGTGTTGCGCATCCCCAGTTCGCGGGCCTTGCGGGTCATCATCTCGGCGAATTTCGCCTCGCTGCCGCCCAGCGCCTCCGCCAGCACGACCGAGGCGTCGTTGGCCGACTTGGTGACCAGCCCGAGGATCGCCTGCTCCACCCGCAGCGTCTTGCCGGCGCGCAGCCCGAGCTTGGTCGGGGACTGCGCCTCCGCCCAGGCCGACACCGGCAGCGCCTGGTCCAGCCGCAGCCGCCCTGAATCCAACGCGTCGAAGGTCAGGTAGAGCGTCATCATCTTGGTCAACGACGCCGGATAGGTGAGGGTGTCGGCGTTCTCCTCGTGCAGCACCTCACCCGTCCGCGCGTCCACGACGATCGCCGCGTATTTCGCGGCCAGCGCCGGCAGCGGCGCCAGGACGGTCACCGCCAGCACCGCCAGGGCGCCGCACAACCCCCGGCCGCGCAAGGCTCGAACGAAAGGGGTAATGCTGAAGGCACTTCCCAGAGTCGAACGTCCATTCGCCAAACGTTCTGTGGCCTGTTCCCCCTCCGTTTCGCGCCCGCGCCAAGCGAACGCCAAAAGCAGGCTTCGAACGGTCTGGCCCGTTACGTTCATGATGCCCCCGCCAAAGGCTAATACTTGCTGTTTGGCGCAATGGTAAATTCCATGCAAATCAGTGTCTAGCGACAATTCGTTAATTTGCCGCTTCGATTTCTTCGGCGACGCTGTGACGAAATTGGATAAGGTGGGGACCCGCGGCGGGCGAGCCGCGTTGAAGGAGCGCGGCCGCCGATCCATCTTCCCGGAAGGGCGGGACCACCCCACCCCATCCATACCGGACGCGAGGCACCTCATGACACGCCCGCCCAAGCGACGCCCGACGAATCCGCGCGCTGCCGTCCGGGACGGACGAAGAGGCAGGATTGCCAAGGTCGCGGGACTGGCGGCGGCAGGGCTCCTCGCCGGCTGCGCCTCGGTCGGGCCGACCGACAATCCGGTGGCGCGCAAGCTCACCTGGGTCAGCTACCTCAACGGCGACGACCTGCGCGCCGCCTGCACCAAGGGCGAGAGCGACCGCTACCGGCTGGTCTTCAACGCCGATTATCAGAAGCATGTGCGGACCTACGACATCGTCGGCGACCGCGGCACCGGCGGCGCGATGGTTGAGGCGCGCGTGCTGGAGGCCACCGACCTCGCACGGATCGACCTGGACGACCCGGCGGCGGTCGGCCGCGGTCCGGTCGCCAAGGCCCAGCTGTCGCCGCGCCAGTTCGCCCTGTTCGTCCTGCGCCTCTACGAGAGCGGCGCCTTCGAGCCGGCGCCGAGCGGAGTTCGCCTGCCGTCGAACGGTGTCTACTGGCTGATCAACGGCTGCCGGCGGGGAAGCTGGTTCTTCAACGCCTACCCCTACCCCTCCGACCGTTTCGCCGACATCCGTTTCGACGGGCCGCTGAAGGAGCTGGATGGCAGCGTTCAGGGGACCGGCGTGCCCTATCCCGTCCTGCCGCGCCCGCAGGACGCGCCGCGCACCCTGCCGACCGGCGGCCAGGTGGACAGCGCCGGCGTGGTGTTCGAGGTCCAGGTGGGCCGCGACGGGCTGGTCGGACCGACGGCGCCCTTCGGCAACTGGCTGTTCGCCGGGAAGTAGGGGGGCAAGGCGCTTGCCCCCACCCCGGCCCTCCCCCGCTTTGCAGGGGAGGGAGACTATGCGGAGCGGCGGCAGTCCCCTCCCCTGCGAAACGGGGGAGGGTTAGGGAGGGGGCAGGAACCTAGACCACCTCTTCCTCAGCGACATCCGCCCGCGCGCCCGCAGCCAGCAGCGTGTCCACCCACGGGCCGTCCGGCATGCGGCGGGCCAACTCGGTGATGTTCCGGTTCCACCACAGGCGCTGCTCGACCAGATCGTCGTAATCGAAGTTCGACTGGCGCCACAGCCGCTCCTCGGCGTTGAAGGTCACCATGTCGATGGGGAAGCCGACGTCGTTGGATGAGAAGCGCGTGCTGTCGAAGGACAGGTAGGCGATCTTCAGCGCCGTCCGCATGTCCGTGCTGTAGGACAGCGCGCGGTCGAGGATCGGCTTGCCGTAGGCGGTGGCGCCGATCGACAGGTAGGGGGTGCGCTCGTCCACCTCGATCCAGTTGCCCTCCGGATAGACCAGGAACATGTAGGGCTCGCGGTCCTCGGCAAGTTGGCCGCCGATGATGGCGTGCAGGTTGAAGGCCAGCTTGGACGCCTCCAGCGCCTCCTTGTCCTCCGCCGCCACTTGGCGCAGGCAGGCCGTGAAGGCCGACAGCGCGTCCAGCATGGTCGGGTAGGTCTCGCCGCGGCGGCGGGACATGTCGCGGCGCAGGTAGGCCAGCGTCTTGTCGCGCACGCTGCGCAGGCCGGAATTCAGGATGAAGAAGCGGTCGCCGCCGCTGCCCACCATGGTCACCTTGCGCGCGGACGACAGCTGCGAACCGCTGGTGATGCGCCCGTCGGACAGGCCGATCAGGCCGTCGCGGGTCTTGATGCCGAGGCAATAGGTCATGAAAGAACGTTCCCGAACTGAAAGCTGCGACGTTCCGCCGCGGTTGGTCTGACCTTTGGCCGAAGCGCGTCCCTTCGGCGGGCAGAGTATGATTGGGCAGGATTGGCGGTAAAGCTTTCGTAAAGGCTCCGCCCAGTCGAACCGAAGTGGATCGGTTTTCCCATGAGGCGGAACGGTGGAGCTTTCGCCGTACCGACCAAGCAAAGGGACCGGGCTCAACTGATATATTGTGCGGCGCACAAGATTCTTTGTTGACTCCACCGGAAAATGCCCATAGTTTAGCCATTGCTGCACTGCAGCATTTTCGGGCCCGGAGCCGTCCGGGTCTCCCCAACGCAGCCGGTCTGCGCCCCGCAGGCGGACGGTCCGCCGGTCCGGGTTGATGCGCGCCGGGCTTCGACGAAGGAAGGAACGCAAGGCATGACGACCGTGACGAAGGCCAAGCCGGCCCCCGCCCCCACCCAGGCGTTCGAGAGCGCCGCCGCCCAGGCCAAGGAGCAGGTCGAGGGCTTCGTCAAGGCCGGCCAGGAGCAGGCCGCGAAGACGTTCGAGCAGACCGCGTCCGCCACCAAGGAGCAGGTCGAGAAGCTGTCCTCCCAGCTTCTGAAGATCTCCGCCGAGCTTCAGGCCCTGAACAAGGCCAACGTGGAAGCGCTGATCCAGAGCGGCAGCATCGCCACCCAGGGTGCGGAGGAGCTGACCCGCGAGGTGACCGCCTACGCCCAGGCGTCCTTCGACAAGTCGGTCACCACCGGCAAGGCCCTGCTGACCGCCAAGTCGCTGAAGGAGGTCGTCGATCTCCAGAGCGAGTATGTGAAGGCCAGCTTCGACGCCTTCGTCGCGGAGTCCTCCCGCCTCCAGGGCATCGGCACCCGCGTCGCCACGGCGGCCCTGACCCCGCTGAAGGACCGCGTGTCGGTCACCGTCAGCACCCTGTCCAAGCCGATCGCGGCCTGAGACGGCGGCACGCCGAAACCACGAAGCCCGGCCGTCCCCCGACGGCCGGGCTTCGTGCGTGAAGGGACCGGCCAGGACGCGCAAAAGTTTTTGTGCACCGCACAAAATCCCGTTGACAGGCGCCGGAACCTGCCCTAAGTTTAGTCATGCTGCATTGCAGCATCGACCCGACGCCCGAAGCCACGGGGTCGCTGGTCGGATCATCCGCGCGGTCGCCAATCGGTGGGTCCGGCGCGGGTCAACCCGATGAAATTCGAGGAGCCGTTCCATGACCGACAAGTTCGCCGCCGCCACCAAGACCTTCGAAGACGCCGTCTCCGCCGCCAAGCAGAACGTCGACGGCCTGGTCAAGGCCCAGCAGGAGCAGTTCGAGAAGGCCTCGGCCCAGATCCTGAAGGGCTTCGACGAGCTGACCGCCCTGACCAAGGGCAACGTCGACGCCGTCGTGAAGTCGGGCACCATCGTCGCCAAGGGCGCCGAGGAAGCCGGCAAGCAGGTCGCCTCCTTCACCCAGTCCTCGCTGGAGAAGAGCGCCGCCACCGGCAAGGCCCTGCTGGCCGTCAAGACCGTCCAGGAGCTGGTCGAGCTGCAGAGCAGCTTCGCCAAGGCGAGCTTCGAGACCTTCGTCAAGGAGAGCGCCAAGCTGCAGGAGCTGTCGCTGAAGACCGCCAAGGACGCCTTCGCGCCGATCAACGACCGCCTCCAGGTCACGGTCGAGACGCTGTCCAAGCCGGTCGCGGCGAAGGCCGCCTGATCCAGGCCGGTCCCAGACGTCAGCCTGAGACAAAATGTCCCGGAGCCAGCAATTCCACAGACCCGGCCGCAGGGCCGGGGCGGCTCCCACCTCCGCCGCCCCCGGGACGCTATCGTCCGGGGGTGCGGACGGCGCAAGGCGGTACCGCTTTAAATCCTGCCGCCTCACGGCATTGTGAAGTTCCGGGAAAGCCCGGCGGTGCAGACCGCCGGGCTTGTTTCTTTTGGGCGCGAGGGACATCTACAGGGTGCGGGCCGTGCCATTTTTGGCACGCCGGTGCGGCAGTTCTGCCGCAAAATCAAATGCCTTCCACCAATTCCGGGGTAGCCGGGCAGGTCTTGTTCCGAATGGGCCTCTCCCAAATGGGGACTCACCGAAAACGGCCCCTTCCCACCGCGCCCGGAGTTCTCATATCATTCATGCGACGTACATCGCGATGTTGACCTGTTGAGACCATGGCCGAAAACGACAAGCACGGCGACGAGGGCACTACCACGGGCGTGGTTATCAAAACCAAGCCTAAGACTAAAAAGCCCTCGATGTATAAGGTCTTGATGTTGAACGACGACTACACACCTATGGAATTCGTCGTTCATGTCTTGGAGCGCTTCTTTGCCAAGTCGCGCGAGGAGGCTACGCGGATCATGCTGCATGTGCACCGGCGGGGTGTGGGCTTGTGCGGCGTGTTCACCTACGAGGTGGCGGAGACGAAAGTCACGCAGGTGATGGACTTTGCGCGCCAGCACCAGCACCCGCTGCAATGTACGCTAGAAAAGGATTAAGGCCACAGATGCTGTCGCGTAACTTGGAACAGACGCTGCACCGAGCCCTGGCCCATGCGAACGAGCGCAGGCACGAATACGCGACGCTCGAACACTTGCTGCTCGCATTGACCGAGGATGCCGATGCCATGGCCGTCTTGCGCGCTTGTGGGGTCGATCTGGACCGACTGCGCGCCGAACTCTCGGATTACCTCGACAACGAGCTTGCGAACCTGATCACGAACAGGCCCGATGATGCTAAGCCGACGGCTGGCTTCCAGCGGGTGCTGCAACGCGCGGCCATCCACGTCCAGTCGTCGGGGCGTGAAGAGGTGACGGGAGCAAATGTGCTCGTCGCCCTGTTCTCTGAACGCGAAAGCCACGCGGTCTATTTCCTGCAGGAGCAGGAGATGACCCGTTTCGACGCGGTGAACTACATCTCTCACGGAATCGCGAAGGCCCCGGGCCGCTCGGAAGCGAAGCGCGTTACCGGAGCCGACGAGGACGCGGCGGCGGAGAAGGTCGTGAAGAAAGGCAGCGAAGCCCTAGAGGCTTATTGCGTCAACCTGAACAAGAAGGCGGCCAGCGGGAAGATCGATCCGCTGATCGGACGGGAGCAGGAGGTCGAACGGACCATCCAGATCCTGTGCCGGCGGTCGAAGAACAACCCGCTGTATGTCGGTGACCCCGGTGTCGGCAAGACCGCCATCGCCGAGGGGCTGGCCCGCCGCATCGTCCATGGCGAGGTTCCGGAGGTGCTGAAGGGCGCCACCATCTTCGCGCTCGACATGGGCTCCCTGCTCGCCGGTACGCGGTACCGCGGCGACTTCGAAGAGCGCCTCAAGGCCGTCGTCTCCGAACTGGAGGCCACGGAAGGTGCCGTCCTCTTCATCGACGAGATCCACACGGTCATCGGCGCCGGTGCGACCTCGGGCGGTGCGATGGACGCCTCGAACCTGCTGAAGCCGGCCCTCGCCTCCGGCTCGCTGCGTTGCATCGGTTCGACGACCTACAAGGAATACCGGAACTATTTCGAGAAGGACCGGGCGCTCGTCCGGCGCTTCCAGAAGATCGACGTCAACGAGCCGACGGTCGAGGATGCGATCAAGATCCTCCAGGGGATCAAGACCTACTACGAGAAGCACCACCGGGTGAGCTACACCAACGACGCGATCCGTTCGGCGGTGGAGCTGTCCGCGAAGTACATCGGCGACCGCAAGCTGCCGGACAAGGCCATCGACATCATCGACGAGGTCGGCGCCGCGCAGATGCTGCTGCCGGAGAACAAGCGGAAGAAGAAGATCTCCGTCAAGGACGTGGAGGCGGTGGTCGCCAAGATCGCCCGCATCCCACCGAAGTCGGTCAGCCGCGACGACAAGGAGACGCTCCTCAACCTGGAGCGCGACCTGAAGACCATGGTCTTCGGCCAGAACAAGGCCATCGACGCGCTGGTCTCCGCCATCAAGCTGGCCCGCGCCGGCCTGCGCGAACCGGAGAAGCCGATCGGCAACTATCTGTTCACCGGCCCGACCGGCGTCGGCAAGACCGAGGTGGCCCGCCAGCTCTCCCTGACGCTGGGCATCGAGCTGACCCGCTTCGACATGTCGGAGTATATGGAGCGGCACACCGTCTCCCGCCTGATCGGCGCCCCTCCGGGCTATGTCGGGTTCGACCAGGGCGGCCTGCTGACCGACGCCATCGACCAGCATCCGCATTGCGTGCTGCTGCTCGACGAGATCGAGAAGGCCCATCCGGATCTGTTCAACATCCTGTTGCAGATCATGGATCACGGCAAGCTGACCGACCACAACGGCAAGACGGTGGACTTCCGCAACGTCATCCTCATCATGACCTCCAACGCGGGCGCCGCGGACATGGCCAAGCCGGCCATCGGCTTCGAGCGCGAGCGCCGGGTCGGCGAGGACATGGAAGCGGTGGAGAAGCTGTTCACGCCGGAGTTCCGCAACCGTCTGGATGCGATCATCCCCTTCGCGCCGCTGACCCAGGAGGTCATCAACCGCGTCGTGGACAAGTTCATCATGCAGATGGAAGCGCAGCTCGAGGACCGCGGCGTCACGATCGAACTCGACGATCAGGCTCGCGAGTGGCTGGGCAAGAAGGGCTACGATCCGCTCTACGGCGCGCGTCCGCTGGGCCGCGTGATCCAGGAGCATCTGAAGAAGCCGCTGGCGGAGGAGCTGCTGTTCGGCAAGCTCGCCAAGGGCGGTCTGGTCAAGGTCACCGTGAAGGACGACAAGCCCGCCTTCGAGTACACCGAGGGCTCGCGCAAGCGGCGCTCCGGCGACGAGGACGAGGACGAGGTCGTGCACGAACTGGCGGAATGACGCCGCGTCGCACGCAACGTGAAAAAGGGGGCCGCAAGGCCCCCTTTCTTTTTGTCCGGTCGGCCGGCTCTTTGAACCATCATTCCTCGACCAGGACGACCGCGTCGTTGGAACCCTTCATCAGAGCGATGCCGTGCAGGCAGTCGCGCTCGGCCGTGTAGCCCTCGCTGCTGACGGCGATGGCCTCGCCGTTGGCGGCGTGGAAGGTCCAGCGCCATTCGTTGCGGTGATCCTTGTAGACCTTGTATTTGGGAGCCTTGCCCGTGGACATGTGTTCCTCCTCGCCGTTGGTCTGATACGGACGGCGGAGGCGGCACGACTGTGAAGGGCGGACGGTTGCATTCCCGACGCCGCATCACGGACACTCCTTCCAGGCGGCCCCCCAAAACGAAGCACGCCGAAACGAAGAATGAGGAAACGCACCATGCCCCTTCCTTTCCTGAGCGGACTGCGCGTCATCGACCTCGGCCAGTATCTGCCGGGTCCGTACGCCGCCCAGATGCTGGCCGACCTCGGCGCCGAGGTGGTGAAGGTGGAGCCGCCGAGCGGCGACCCGCTGCGCCAGATGGGTCCCACCGACGCCGACGGCACCACCGCCGCCTACAAGCTGCTCAACGCCGGCAAGACGGTCATCCGCCTGAACCTGAAGGACGATGGCGACCGAGGCGCCTTCGAAAGATTGATCGCCGGGGCCGACGCCCTGGTGGAAAGCTACCGCCCGGGCGTGCTGGACAAGCTGGGGGTCGGCCACGCCCGGCTGCGCGCGCTGAATCCGCGGCTGGTCCACGCCAGCCTGTCCGGATGGGGCAGCAGCGGTCCCTACGCCCGGCGGGCCGGCCACGACCTGAACTATATGGCGGTCGGCGGCGGGCTGGACTCCTCGGGCACGCCGGACCGCCCCTCGATCAGCCACCCGCCGGTCGCCGACTTCGCCTCGGCCCAGCAGGCGGCGCTGGCGGTGGTCGCCGCCCTGTTCGGGCGCCAGCGCAGCGGCGAAGGCTGCTTCCTCGACCTGTCGATCATGGAGACGGTGCTGGGCTGGCAGGGCTTCAACCTGACCGCTGACGCCCGCGGCGAGGTCCCGGCCCGCGGCGAGGCGCTGCTGTCGGGCGGGGCCGCCTGCTACCGCATCTACCGCACCGCCGACGGCCGTTTCGCCACCCTGTCGGCGCTGGAGGCCAAGTTCTGGCAAGGCTTCTGCGAGGCGGTGGGACGTCCCGACTGGATCGCCCGGCAAGCCGACCCGCTGCCCCAGGCCGCCCTGATCGCGGAACTGGACGCCTTGTTCGCCAGCCGCTGCCTCGCCGACTGGAAGGCGCTGCTCGACCCCGTGGACTGCTGCTTCGAGGCGCTGCCGACTCTGACGGAGATGCCGGACCACCCGCACATCGCCGCCCGCGGCCAGATCCGCGTCACGCCGGGACCGGAGCCGCTGGTGGAGACCCTGATGGGGCTGCGCGTCAATGGCGGAACTCCGCCCGAGCGAGCCCCCTTGCGCGAGTCCACCGCGGCCGCGGTGCTCGCCGCCTGGACATGAGGCCTACAGGGCGATGAGGGGGCCGCCGCCGTCGCGCGGCGGCCGCGCGTCCAGCGGGCCGCGGCGGGCGCCCATCAGGCTGGCCTTCGACAGGTTCGCCGCCGCGTCGTCGCAGCCGCGCAGGTCGGCGGAGGCGAGGTTGGCCATCTCGAAACTGGCGCCGGCCAGCTTGGCCCCGGTCAGCCGGGCGCCGCGCAGGTCGGCGGCGGCCAGCGTGGCGTTCGTCAGGTTGGTCGGCCAGCTCCGCCCGGTCGGGGTGCCGTCCGGGTTGCGCAACTCCACCATGCCGAGGTCACCACCGTGGAGGTCCGCCCCGGTCAGGTCGGCCCCGCTCAGGTTCGCCCCGGTCAGCACCGCTTGGTCCAGCCGCGCCCGGCGCAGGCTGGCCCCGCCGAAATCGGCCAGCGAGAGCGAGGCGTTGGACAGCCGGGCCTCGTCCAGGTTGGCGTCGCGGAACACCCCGCCCGACAGGTCGCAGGCGGTGAGGTCCTGCCCGCGCAGGTCCATCCCGGTGAAGTCCGCCCGCAGCCCGGCCCCGCCGCCGCTGTTGATCCACAGGATGTGGGCGTCCAGCACGCTGCGCACCGGCGCCGGCAGGGCGTCGGCGTTCCTCATATAGACGGCACCGCTCAGGTTGGCGCCCTGCGTGTCCGCCACGGTCAGGTCGACGTTGCGCAGGGTCGCCTCGCGCAGGTCGGCGTTGCGCAGGATGGCGCGGGTCAGGTTGGCGCCGTTCAGCACGGCGCGCTTCATCTTGGCCCCGCTGAAGTTCGCCTCGGTCAGGTCGGCCCCGGCCAGATTGGCGGCGAACAGGTTGGCGTTGCTGAAGTCGCCGCCCGCCGTCGAGGCGTTGGCCAGTTCGGCGTGGCTGAGGTCGGCGCCCTTGAAGTTGACGCCGTCCATCCGCGCGTCCGTCAGGTTGGCGGGCCGCCGCTCCTCCTCGTCCTCGCGCCCGGCGCGGTGAACCATGATCTGGCCGGGGCGCAGATCGGCCCCTTCGAAGTCGGTGCGGGTCAGGTCGGCCTTCAGGAAGTTCGTTCCGCGCAGGTCCGCCCGCGCGAAGGAGGAGCCCACCAGCTTCGCCCGGCTGAAATTCGCCCCGAACAGATCGGACATGGCGAAGCTGACCTCCTCGAGCTGGGCATCGGAAAAGTTGCCCTGGGTGAGGATGGCCGTTTGCAGATTGAAACCCTTCAGCCGGAGCCTCGACAGATCGACGCCCTTCGCCTGAAGGCGCACACCGCCCGGCCTCAGTTTGAGATAGAATAGATGGTCCCGCACCTGCTTCAGGAACTCCATGGCGCGGTCGGTCATCGGGCAAGTCCGTCGGTCGGCTGATCCCGTCCACACTACGCATTGCGCATGGGCAGTAAAGGAGAAATCCCCAATCGTCCGCCACCCCTGCAATGCCGCGGACGCATGCCGGACCGGGGCCATGGAGCAGTCTTTAAGCCATTGAACGACAACGCGGTTAGGGTTGGGAGAGGGAAAGCATGACGAGTTTCGACACGGAGTGCCTGCGCCGCGCCATCGCGCTCAGCCGCACACACATGCAGGGCAACGCCGGCGGCCCCTTCGGCGCGGTCATCGCGCGGGACGGCCGGATCATCGGCGAGGGATGGAACTGCGTGACCTCCACCAACGACCCGACGGCGCACGCCGAGGTCGTCGCGATCCGCAACGCCTGCCGCGACCTCGGCAGCTTCAGCCTCGCCGGGGCGACCGTCTATACGAGCTGCGAGCCCTGCCCGATGTGCCTGTCGGCGATCTACTGGGCGCGGATCGAACGCATCGTCTACGCCAACGGGCGCGACGACGCGGCGTCCATCGGTTTCGACGACGCCTTCCTCTACACGGAAATCGCCCTGCCGCTGGAGCAGCGGGCGATCCCCATGCAGCGTTTGCTGGCCGACGAGGCGCGCGCCGTCTTCGACGAATGGGCTGCCCGGCCCGATCGCGTTCCCTACTGATCCGGCCCTATTGCTCCGGCCCTATTGCTCCGGTAGGCCATCCTGGCGGTAGGGTGACAGCTCCATCAGCGCCTCGCGCTCCGCCGCAACGCCGGGCCGCTCGCGGCGCAGGTAATCGGCGATGGCGCGGCGAAAGCCGGGATCGGCCACCCAGTGGGCGCTGTAGGTCGGCACCGGCAGATAGCCGCGCTGGATCTTGTGCTCCCCCTGGGCACCGGCCTCAACCCGGCCGAGGCCGCGCTCGATGGCGAAGTCCAGCGCGCGGTAATAGCACGCCTCGAAATGCAGGAAACGGTAGCTGCCGTCGGAGCCCCAGTTGCGGCCATAGAGGGCGTCGGCCCCGATCAGGTTCAGGGCGCCGGCCACCCACTCCCCGTTGTCCTCGCACATCACCAGCATGACCCGGTCGGCCATGGTCTCGCCCAGAAGCCGGAAGAAGGCGCGGTTCAGATAGCCGCCGCCCCATTTGCGGTCGGCGGTCTCCAGATAGAAGCGGTGGAAGGCGTCCCAATGCTCCGGCTTCAGGTCGGCGCCGGTCAGGCTGTGCAGCCGGACGCTGCTCTCCGCCACCTCGCGCCGCTCCTTGCGGATGGCCTTGCGCTTGCGGCTGTTCAAGGTGCCCAGGAAATCGTCGAAGCTGGCGTAGCCGCGGTTCTCCCAATGATACTGCACGCCTTCGCGGAGCAGCCAGCCGGCCTCGCCGAGGCGGCGCCAGTCGCCCTCCTCCGGAAAGGTGACGTGGACGGAGGAGACGCCGTAGCGCCGCGCCACCTCCTCCATCCCCTGGATCAGGGCACCGGCGACCGCCTCCATCCCCAGGGTCGAGGCGCCGGGCCGGACCAGAAGGCGCGGCCCCGGCACCGGGGTGAAGGGCACGGCGCACTGCAGCTTCGGGTAATACTGCCCGCCCGCCCGCTCGTAGGCGTGCGCCCAGGCGTGATCGAAGACATACTCGCCGTAGGAATGGTTCTTCAGATAGAGCGGCACCGCGCCCATGATCCGCCCGGCCCCGTCGAGGGCGGCGAGGTGGCTGGGCTGCCAGCCGGTGCGGCCGATGGCCGACCCCGACTCCTCCAGCGCCAGCAGGAAGGCGTGGCTGAGGAAAGGGTTGTCCGGCCCGGCGCAGGCGTCCCATTCCTCGGGATCCGCCAGACCGATGCCGGTCAGGACCTTGACGGTGATGGCCTCCCCGGCGTCGGGGCCGGTGTCCTTGCCGTCGGGCATGCTCTCTCCTTCACGGGTACGCCGAGGGAGGTGGGCGCTTTGCCGCGCCGCGGCAAGAGGCCCTCCCCTCTCCCGATGCGGAGCCCGGATCAGGCCAGTTCGAGGATGGCGTCCACCTCGACCGCCACGTTGCCGGGCAGCGACGGGGCGCCGACCGCGGCGCGGGCGTGCTTCCCGGCGTCGCCGAACACCTGCATCATCAGTTCCGACGCACCGTTGATGACCAGCGGCTGGTCGTGGAAGTCCGGGGTGCCGTTGACGAAGCCGCCCAGCCGCAGCACGCGCGCCACCCGGTCGAGATCGCCGCCGCAGGCCGCCTTCGCCTGGGCGATGATGTTCAGGGCGCACAGCCGCGCCGCCTGCTGGCCCTGCTCCACCGTGAACTCCTGCCCCAGCTTGCCGATGAAGCGGCGCTCGCCGTTCCACACGGTGACCTGCCCCGACACGTAGAGCGTGTTGCCCGACTGGGTGTAGGGCACATAGGCCGCCACCGGGGCCGCCGCCTGCGGCAGCTCGATCCCCAATTCCTTCAGCCGCGCTTCGATGCGTCCGGCCATGCTTCATCCCTCCGTCTTCGTTGCGGGCGCCGAGAACGCCGCGATGGGTGGCGCCCCGACGGGCGCGACACCCCGACGATAGCCCCCTCCGCCGCCGTCACCAAGGGCTTACCGGCACCCTTCGCACACGGTCCGCCCGCCCCCCAACTGGGAAGTTTTGTCCTGGAGTCCGGGGCGCAACACCCTTTCTGCCCGGCAAAACTTTCCGCCGTCCTAGGAAGAGCCGCCCAGCCCACCAAAGCCGGATCGTCGCGCACGCTCCACAAATGCCATTTCAGAACAGCATGTTATCCGGATTTCCGGAAACTGGCACGGGACTTGATAGGGGAGGATCGCGCAAATGCACGTTGCCTCGCTTCGGTTTCAAGCACCAGCCGCGGGGCGAGCCTCAGAAGGAGACTTGGAACCATGGCCATCAACGACGTCACTCTCACCGCGTCAATGCGCACGAATCTGCTGCAACTGCAGAGCGTGAACGACAAGATCGGTGTCAAGCAGAACATCCTCTCGACCGGCAACAAGATCAACTCGGCGCTCGACGGCCCGACTTCGTTCTTCGCAGCGAAGAGCCTGACCCAGCGCGCCGGTGACCTGTCGTCGTTGAAGGACGCCATGGGTCAGTCGATCAGCACCATCAAGGCCGCCGACAAGGGCGTGACCGCGATCGAAAGCATGATCGAGCAGGCGCGCGGCCTGACCACCGCCGCCTATTCCGCTCTGGGCACCGACGCCGGCTCCGTCGCCTCCCGCAAGACGCTGGCCTCGCAGTTCAACGCGCTGAAGGAGCAGATCGACAAGCTGGCCGGCGACAGCGGCTATGCCGGCAAGAATCTGCTGGCGGGCAACGGCCTGCGGCTGGACTCCACCAGCGAGTCGCGCCGCGCCGTCAACACCATCCAGGGCATCGAGAACGCCCGCATCACCAACGTGGTGTCGACCGACACCTACACGGTGCGCGTGAAGGGCGACGGCTCCATCGAGGGCGCGGCCGGCGAGATCAACAGCGCCGAAATGGCCCACGGCCTGGTCGGCCTGAAGCTGTCCGGCACGATGACCACCTCGCTCGGCAGCTTCTCCGACGTGCAGATCGAGGTCCGCGGCGCCTCGGGCCGCGAGCGGTCGTTCATCATCACGGACGGCAACGAGTCGCGCACGATCACCTACTTCGACAACAGCCAGACGATGGCTGCCAACACGACGAGGACGGCCTCGACGGGTACCGCGCAGCTTACCAATGTGACGCTGGGCGGCACGATCGAAGCCGGCGACAGCTTCACCATCACCGTCGAAGACCAGACCTTCACCTACACCGCCACCGCCGGCGACGTGGCGATCGGCCAGACCGCGCGCAACAACATCGCCAACCAGCTCAAGGCGTCGATCAACAACGCGCTGGGCGCCAACGGCCGCCTCAGCGGCAAGGACGTCCAGACCGTCACGGTCAACTCGGCCGGCACGATCACGCTGTCCGGCGCGACGACGACCAACTCCGCCCGCGAGATGACGGTCAAGGCCACCGCCGAGAACGCCCTGACCAAGCGCATCTCCGAGAGCTTCGCGTCGGGCACCATCGTGTCCTTCACGGTCGACCGCAAGCTGCTGGAGCAGGCCGCCAACGCCGGCAACGGCATCTCGACGATCGAGAAGAAGGTCGACATCCAGATCCAGGTCAGCAACCTGAGCGGCGCCACGGTGACCCGCGACGGCATGTCCAAGCGCGGCGAGGGCAAGCTGTCGGACGGCGAGAACGCCTTCGCGTTCGACACCGGCACGGTGCGCTTCAACGTCGATCAGAAGAGCATCAAGCAGGCGGCGGCGGCCAACTCCGCGGCCAATCTGGTCTCGGTGCAGGTGACCGACGCCAACACCTCCAACGATCTGACGGTGCAGCTCAACGAGCGCAACACCAACGCGATCACGGTGAAGTCGCAGAACCTGGGCACCAGCGGCCAGGGCCTGCGTCTGGACTACGCGCAGAACGACTGGACCGACCGCGCCGACATCGACAAGGCGGTCGCCAGCATCGACTACGCGAAGCAGACCCTGCGGTCGGCCTCGCAGACGCTGTCGACCAACCTGAACATCATCACGACCCGCGAAACCTTCACCAAGGAGTTCAGCGACGTGCTGGTCGAAGGCGCCAACAAGCTGACGCTGGCCGACCAGAACGAGGAAGGCGCCAGCCTGCTGATGCTGCAGACCCGTCAGCAGCTCGGCACCATCGCCCTCTCGCTGGCCAACCAGTCGCAGCAGTCGATCCTGCGTCTGTTCTAACCGGCAAGGTCCAGCCGGCGACCACAGGCCGAGGCAAGGCATTGCGCAGCAGGCGCCCCAACCGGGGCGCCTGTTTCCTTTTGGCCACCCATCCGCCCTACCGAAGGCTTCCTTATCAAAGGCCGCATCAAAGGCCGCCCTACCGCAGGGCGGCCTCGATCAGGGCCCGCGCATCGGCGGCCAGCTTCGCCCGCTCCGGCGCGCGGGTGTACATCATGTGCCCCCCCTCATAGACCGTCACGGCAACCCGGTCGGCCTGACCGTCCGGCAGTTCCAGGCGCGACGCCACCCAGCGCGACGCCATGTAGGGGGTGATCAGGTCGGTCCTCCCATGGGCGATCAGCACCCGCAACGCGGGCTGCAAGGTCAGGGCGGCCTGGAGGTCGTCCACCGCGCTGGGCTGGCCGGAGCGCGGCCATTCCCAGCCCCGGTTCACCCGGTCGCTGAGCAGGTCGAACGGCACCTCCGTCCGCACGCCCAGCCACTCGTGGGCGTAGGCGGCGAAGGCGGTGGTGTAGGTCGGCACCGTACCCTTCAGGAAGGGATCGAAGGGAAGGCGCGCCGCCGACGGGTCGGGATCCGCGGCGGTGAAGGTGCCGTCATAGACGCTGGCGACCCGCCCGCGCCCACGCAGCAGTTCGCGGGCGAAGATGTCGGTGGGGATCTCGCCGCGGAAGCGGGTCACCAGCTCCTCGGGCAGGCCGGTGGTCCGCGCCACCTCGGCGAAGAAGTCCCGCGCCGCACCGGGCCGGCGGTAGTCCAGCCCGGCCAGCCCGGTGAGGTAGCCGGTGAAGGCGTAGCGCTCCGCCGCCTCGGCCGCCTGCTCCGGGGTGCCGGACGCCAGACCGTTGGCGGCAGCGGAGGCAGCGTAGGAGGGCAGCCGCAGCGCCGGAACCAGAAGCCCGCCGCCGCCGCGGATGGTGGCGAAGTCCACCACCGGCGACACCATGATCAGCCCGTTGACCGCGATGCCCGTGTCGTCGATCAGCCGGTTGGCCATCTTGGCGATGCGGAACCCGCCATAGCTTTCCCCCACCAGGAATTTCGGCGACTCCCAGCGCCCGTTGCGGGTCAGCCAGAGACGGACGATCTCGGCCATGGCCCGGCTGTCGGCATCGACCGACCAGAAGCGCTTGCCGGGGTCCTCGTCCCGCCGCCCGCCGCCGTCCTTCCCGCCGTCGCGCCCGCCGTCGCGCTGGATGCCCCGGCTGTAGCCCGTGCCGACCGGATCGACGAAGACCAGATCGGTGAAGGCCAGCCAGCTGTCCGGGTTGTCGAGCAGCGGGGCCGGTGGGCGGGCCAGCGACCCGTCGTCGTTGAAGCCGACCACCTTCGGCCCTAAGGCTCCCAGATGCAGATAGGCCGAGGAGGCCCCCGGCCCGCCGTTGAACACGAAGGCGACCGGCCGCCGGCCGCGCGGCGCCCCGTCCGGCGCGCCCCCATCCAGCGTATAGGAGACGGTGAACACACGGGCCGCCGCCTCTTCACGCGGGCCGTCGCGCAGCGGCAGGAACTCCGCCACCGCCGTGTAGGCGAGCGGCCCGGACGGCAAGGGCAGCTGGTGCCTGGTCTCGCTGCGCTGGGCGTCGAACCCGCCGGCCCGGTCCGCCGGCTTCGGGGCGCCCTGGTTCTGTTCGTTCCGGGCCGGAGTGTTCTGGGGCGGAGTGTTCTGGGGCGCCGCGTCCTGAGCGCCCGCGACATGGAGCGGCGGCAGCACCAGCGCGGCGAGCAGTGGCAAAAGGCGAAGGCGGCGATTCATGGCACGTCGCATGGCGCATCCCGTCGGCTGTGTCGTCACAGGCCCGCATATTGACCCGCGCCCGGCGTCCGGCAAGGACACACCCTTCCAGCCTGCGCCGCGGCCGTCACCGAAGCCGCGACAATTTATCTCAATTCAGACCATTGATGCACATACGACCGTGTTTATGATGCCCAGGCTTCCACCACCTTAAGCCGAGTCACCCCGATCATGGACATGCCCGCCGAGAATTTCCAGGATCTCGTCTGGAGCGACGATCTTGCGTTGGGCGTCGAGGACATCGACGAGCAGCACAAGCATTGGATCGAACTGGTCCAGGCGTTCCATGTCGCCGTCGCCGAAGGCCGCTCCCGCGAGGAGGTCTATCGCACGCTGGCCGATGCGGTGGTCTATACGGAGATTCACTTCGCGAGTGAGCAGAAGGTGATGGAGGAGGCCGGCTATCCTTTCCTGGCCGACCATCTGGTCCAGCATTCCCTGGCCTGGGAGCAGCTGCACGCCTTCACCACCGGCAACGTGCCGGAGGAGAACATCGCCGAGTATCTGGCGACCTTCCTGCCGCAATGGCTGATGCTGCACATCAACTCCGCCGACCGCCAGTTCGCCCGCTGGCTGAAGGAGCGCGACGCCGTCCCGGCGGAGCTGGCCGACGCCCAGCTGTCCGGCCGCGTCTTCCCCAACATCCCGGTCTGACCCCGCCGGCCGGTCTGATCCCGCCGGGGCGCTCTCACCGGAGCCCGCATAAAAAGGCCGCATGAAAAAAGGGGAGGTCCGAGGACCTCCCCTTTTCCACGCCATGCCGGGGATGGAACCGGCTGGCCTCAGCTGCAGCCCGTGGTGGAGCCGCAGGTGTCGCACTTCAGGCAGGTGCCGTTGCGGACAAGCGTCATGTTGCCGCACTCCCCGCACTGATCCCCCTCGTAGCCGCGGGCGCGGGCCTCGCGGATGCGGTCGTAGCGCTGGTCGCTGTTGCTGCCGCCGTAAGCCGTACCGGTGGTGCCGCCGACCGGGGCCGTGCCGCCGGCATGGACCACCGCGGCGCCGACCGCCGGGCTGGAGGCCACCGCCGCGTGGGCGGCGGACGCCGTGGCCTGGGCCGCGGTGCCGGTGGCGGCCAGGGCCGCCGCCGCGGAGACCCGCTGGGTCTGCCCGCCGTTCAGGACGCGCAGGTTGTTGCGGACATAGCCGGTGGACGCGACCTTGCGGACGATGTCCGACGGTTGGACCGCGCCGGTCTCCGGCAGGTCGCCCTGCTTGTCGCCGCTGCCGACCGTGAAGGGCACCAGATCCTCCGGCGTGGCGTGCGCCAGATCGGTGCGGCCCAGGTAGGAGATGGCGATCTCGCGGAAGATGTAGTCGATGACCGAGGTCGCCATCTTGATGGTGTCGTTGCCGGTCACCATGCCCGACGGCTCAAAGCGGGTGAAGGTGAAGGCCTCCACGAACTCTTCCAGCGGCACGCCGTACTGCAGGCCGATCGACACCGCGATGGCGAAGTTGTTCATCAGCGAGCGGAAGGCGGCGCCCTCCTTGTGCATGTCGATGAAGATCTCGCCGATGCGGCCGTCCTCATACTCGCCGGTGCGCAGGTAGATCTTGTGGCCGCCGACGGTCGCCTTCTGGGTGTAGCCCTTGCGGCGGTGCGGCAGGCGCTCGCGCTCGGTGCGCTTGCGCTCGATGATGCGCTCCACGACCTTCTCGACGATGCGCTCGGACACCATCTGAGTGCGGGTGGCGTTCGCCGCCTCGACGATCTCCTCGACCGCGTCCTCCTCGTCGTCCAGCAGGGCGGCGGAGAGCGGCTGGCTCAGCTTGGAGCCGTCGCGGTACAGCGCGTTGGCCTTGATGCCCAGGCGCCAGGACAGCAGGTAGGCATCCTTGCACTCCTCGACCGTCGCCGTGTTCGGCATGTTGATGGTCTTGGAGATGGCGCCGGAGATGAAGGGCTGCGAGGCGGCCATCATGGTGATGTGCGATTCCCAGGACAGGAAGCGCTTGCCGATGCGGCCGCAGGGGTTGGCGCAGTCGAACACCGGCAGATGCTCGTCCTTCAGGAAGGGCGCGCCTTCCAGCGTCATGGCGCCGCAGCAGAAGGTGTTCGCCGCCTCAAGCTCGGCCTTGGTGAAGCCGAGAGCGGTCAGCAGGTCGAAGCCCGGCGCGTCCATCTGCTCGGCGGGGATGCCCAGCGTGTCGACGATGACGTCGGCGCCGACCGTCCAGCGGTTGAAGGCGAACTTGATGTCGAAGGCGGTGGCGAGGTTGCCCTCCAGCTTCTCCAGCACCTCGGCCGGGAAGCCCTTGGCGGCCAGGGTCTCGTGGTTGACGCCCGGCGCGCCCTTCAGCGTGCCGTGGCCGACCGCGTAGCGCTCGATCGCGGCGATCTCGTCGGCGGTGTAGCCCAGCGTGCGCAGGGCCTCCGGCACCAGACGGTTGACGATCTTGAAGTAGCCGCCGCCGGCCAGCTTCTTGAACTTCACCAGCGCGAAGTCCGGCTCGATGCCCGTGGTGTCGCAATCCATGACCAGACCAATGGTGCCGGTCGGGGCGACCACCGTGGCCTGGGCGTTGCGGAAGCCGTGCTGCTCGCCCAGTTCCAGCGCCATGTCCCAGGCGCGGACGGCGGCCATCGCCAGTTCCTGCTCCGGGCACTCGTCGGCGACGAAGGGCACCGGCTTGACCGACAGGCCCTCGTAACCCTCCATCTCGCCGCAGGCAGCGCGGCGGTGGTTGCGGATGACCCGCAGCATGTGGTCGCGGTTCTGCTCATAGGCCGGGAAGGCGCCCAGCTCCTGCGCCATCTCGGCGGAGGTGGCGTAGGCGACGCCGGTCATCACCGCCGAGATGGCGGCGCAGTAGGCGCGGCCTTCCGCCGAGTCGTAAGGCAGGCCGGAGGACATCAGCAGGCCGCCGAGGTTGGCGAAGCCCAGGCCCAGCGTGCGGAACTCGTAGGACAGCTGGGCGATCTCCTTGGACGGGAACTGCGCCATCAGCACGGAGATTTCCAGCACCATGGTCCACAGGCGGCAGGCGTGCTCGAACGCCTCGACGTCGAAGGACCCGTCCTTCAGACGGAACGACATCAGGTTCAGCGAGGCGAGGTTGCAGGCCGTGTCGTCGAGGAACATGTACTCCGAGCACGGGTTCGAGGCGTTGATGCGCCCCGAGGCCGGGCAGGTGTGCCAGTCGTTGATCGTGGTGTCGAACTGCACGCCCGGATCGGCACAGGCCCAGGCGGCGTAGCCGACCTTGTCCCACAGGTCGCGGGCGCGGATCGTGCGATGGACCGTGCCGTCGGTGCGGCGGATCAGCTTCCACTCGTCGTCGTTCAGGACGGCCTGGATGAAGTCGTCGGAGATGCGCACCGAGTTGTTGGAATTCTGGCCGGCCACCGTCAGGTAGGCGTCCGAGTCCCAATCGGTGTTGTAGGTCTTGAACTCGATGCTGGTGAAGCCCTGGCCGGCGAACTGGATCACGCGCTGGACGTAGTTCTCCGGCACCTGCGCCTTGCGGGCGGCGACGATGGCCTTCTTCAGCTCCTTGTTGACCTTCGGGTCCTGGCTATCCTGAGCGGCGGCCATGATCGTGGTCAGGTGCTGCTGGCAGATCTTGGAGCCGGTAACGAGGGCGGCGACCTTCTGCTCCTCGGTCACCTTCCAGTCGATGTAGGCCTCGATATCCGGGTGGTCCATGTCCACCGTGACCATCTTGGCCGCACGGCGGGTGGTGCCGCCCGACTTGATGGCGCCCGCCGCGCGGTCGCCGATCTTCAGGAAGCTCATCAGGCCCGACGACTTACCGCCGCCGGCCAGCTTCTCACCCTCGCCGCGCAGGCGGGAGAAGTTGGAGCCGGTGCCCGAGCCGTACTTGAACAGGCGCGCCTCGCGGACCCACAGGTCCATGATGCCGCCCTCGTTCACCAGATCGTCGGCGACGGACTGGATGAAGCAGGCGTGCGGCTGCGGGTGCTCGTAGGCCGAGGCGGACGAGGTCAGCAGGCCGGTCTTGAAATCGACGTAGAAGTGGCCCTGGCTCGGGCCGTCGATGCCGTAGGCCCAGTGCAGGCCGGTGTTGAACCACTGCGGGCTGTTCGGGGCCGCCATCTGGGCGGCCAGCATGAAGCGCATCTCGTCGAAGAAGGCGCGGGCGTCGGCCTCAGTGTCGAAATAGCCGCCCTTCCAGCCCCAGTAGGTCCAGGTGCCGGCCAGACGGTCGAAGACCTGCTTGGCCGACTTCTCGCCGGAGTAGCGCTTCTCCTTCGGCAGCGCCGCCAGAGCCGATTCATCGGCGGTCTTGCGCCACAGCCAGGACGGGACGGTGTTCTCCTCGACCGCCTTCAGGGCGACCGGAACGCCGGCCTTGCGGAAGTACTTCTGGGCCAGGATGTCGCTGGCGACCTGGCTGTAATTCTCGGGAACCTCGATGTCCGTCTGCTGGAAGACCACAGAGCCGTCAGGGTTGCGGATCTCGCTCGTCGTGCGGCGGAAGCCGAGAGCGGCGTAAGCATCCTGACCCTCTTTCGTGAAACGACGCTGGACCCGCATGTGACTCGTGCTCCCTCTGGCTGGCGAACAAAGGTGTCGCGCTCCGTGCGGCGCAGCTCGCGCTGGCTGACGAACGCAACACCCTGTATGTTGGTGCGCATCCTAGCCTCAAGCTTTGGGTCAAGCAAGACCCGACCCAAGATATTGTGTGCTTGACGCGGGGCCACCTCCTAGATATGGCGCGTCAGGTCAACGGACCAAGCCGTCGGCGGTTCCCGAAAAAAATCCGCCCACCCCCACATCTAGTCCTGCACCGAAAGCCTCCGGCGCCCGATTCCTGTAAGGAATCCGTCACTTTCGCGGGGTCGCCGACCCCCTCCGACCGCAGGAGTCACGGGGGGCGAATCGGCGGTACGCCCTTCTCGGTCCCACACCCCCGCCACCCCACTTTTGCCCGCTGGACCGGCCCCGTGGCGAGGCCCCCGGACGGTGCCCCGAGTCGCCCCACGATGTCAGCCGCAGGATGTCACAGGCGACCTTGCGTGACCTTTCCCGCTCCCTCCGGTTGGATGGGGCGGTTTCGTGCAACGAGGAGAGCTTCCATGCACAAGACGGTGATCGCGACCCTGTCCGCCCTGGCGCTGATGACCGGCGCCGCCGCGGCCCAGACCGGCACCGGCGGCTCCACCCAGGCCCCGAGTTCCCAGGCCCCGAATTCGGTCATCATGGACCAGGGGCAGAGCGCCCGCCCGGCCGGCCCCGCAAGCGGCGCCACAAGCAACGCCACGGGTGGCGCCAGCGTCGAGCATTTGATGAGCCGCACGGTGATCGGCGCCGATGGCGAAAAGGTCGGCAAGGTGTCCGACGTGATCCTCGGCCCGGACGGCAACGCGCAGCTTCTGGTGATCCAGAGCGGCGGCTTCCTCGGCATCGGCGGCAAGGAGATCGCCGCGGACATCGCGCTGGCTGACGTGCTGCCGGGCAACGGCCCGATCACGCTGCGCGACGTCACCCAGGCGAGCGTGCGCGACATGCCGGAGTTCCAGTACAGCGACAGCATGACTTCGCTGAACCGCGGCCCCAAACACAGCGGCGAGTCGAACAAGCAGTAACCATCCGGTGACAAAGCCCCTCTCCCGCCTTGGGAGAGGGGCTTTGCCATTTACGCCTCCACCCCGCGATCGCGCAGGTAGGCGCCCAGCTTGGTGTCCACGCCCAGGATGTGGCCAGACAGCCATTTGGCGAGGAAGCCCAGCACGAAGGCGCCTTTCTCCCCACCCGCGTCCAGCGCGCTGTTCACGTCGTGAAGTTGGCGGACGAAGCTGTCGTGCAGCGCCTTGTGGGCGGTGTAGTCGGGATAGCCGTGCTCGCGCATCAGCGTCTCTTCCCGGTCGAAATGCGTGTCGGTGTAGTCGAGCAGCTCCCTCAGCACGTCCTGGATCTCGCTGTCGGCGCGGAACTCGTTCACCGCGGTGACGAATTCGTTGAACAGCTCGAACAGGCGCTTGTGGTCGGCGTCGATCACCGCGTTCCCGACTCCGAAGCCGTCCTGCCACGCCATCGTCTGCCAGCGCGGATCAGCAAGGTTCGGCTTCATCGTCTTCGGCTGCGTTGTGTTTAATTGCATGACGTTTCCCCCTTCAGGAAACATCCTTATAAGCCGCCGCCCACCCGCCGCCGGGGCGGCAGATGGTCACACTAACAGTATGGTTATAGGATGGCCGGTCAGTTCATCTTCGCCAGAGGCAGATTGACCAGCAGGTTCTGCGGCTTCAGGCGCAGCTTGCGGTCGGCGGTCATCGCCAGGGCCAAATAGACGGGCCGCCCGGCGATGTCGGCGCGCATCGCCGCGGGGTCGGCGAACTCCAGCCGGAACAGCGACAGGATGCGGGCCAGCCGCTCCTCCCCCACCTCGGCCCCGTTGTAGAGGTCGTTGAGGATCGCCGTGGCCTCCCCGTCCAGCCCGACATGCCAGACCCAGCGCTCGTCGCTGATCCGCTGCACGGGATGGATCGACACCGCCACCCCCAGGAAATGCTTCACCCAGCCCTCCAGAACGCGGCACAGCGCGTCGAGACCGGCCGCGGCGAAGGTCACGTCCAGCACGGTGTCGTGCCGCGAGTCGCGCTCCCAATAGCGAGGGTGGTTGGTCTCGTCGAGGATGTCGAGATCGACGGAGCGCGGGGCGGTTCCGGCCTCCACCACCAGCCGGCCCAGGCTGCCGAAGCCGCCGGTCGCGGCCAGCATCTCCACCGTCTCGCTGTCGGCCAGCCGGACGCGCCCATCGTCCACCGACACGGTCTGGGGCCGGAAGAACAGCTCGCCCGCGCGCGCGCGCAGGCCCGACGGCGTGCCGTCCAGAATGTTGCGCAGGATCACATGGGCCATCTGGTCGATGAACAGCCCCGGCACGCCCCGCGCACCCTCGCGGAACAGGCGGAGGTAGCAGCCCTCGATCGTGCCGGCGGCGAGCAGCCGGTCGCGGAAGCCCAGCCAGACCGCCCAGTTCTCCCGCGCGTCCGCGTCGGCCAGCGCCTCCACCATGCCCGGCGGGACGGGGCGGACGGGATCCTCCAACAGCCCGGCGAACAGCGTGTGCTCGGTCTCGCAGGCGTCCTCGGGCGGGCGCATCTCCGGCCGCATCAGATAGGCGCGCAGGAAGTCCGGTGTGACCGCCAGCCAGCCGTCGGCGTCGCGCGTCAGCAGATGGAAGCCGGACTCTTTCCAGAAATCGGACATGGAAGGCAGACCCTTGAACATAGATGCAGGCGCAAAGCGTCCCTCATGTGGGCGCGCGGGCGCCCGCGCCAAGGACCTAGCACAGCCCGGCCTACGGATGCCCGGCTTACATATGTAGGGCGGCCAGGAAGGCGTCGACGTCCGCCCACACCCGGTCGCGGATGTCGTCGCGCTCCATCAGCAGCTCGTGCTTGGCGTCGGAATGCTCCTTCAGCACGGCGTTGCCCAGCCGGGCGGCGGCCAGCCGGTGCGACTCCGCGCGGACGACGGCGTCGGCCGGGGCGCTCAGCAGCAGGATGGGGGTCGTCACCCGCTCCAGCGGGGCGGTGAAGCGGATGTGGTCGGAGGCGCGCAGGGCCGCCCGCACCCAGCCGAAGCTGACCCCGCCCACCCGCAACTCGGGCCGGTCGCGGAAGGCGTCGTGGTAAGTGGCGTAGCGGCGGGGGTCGGAGGTGATCGGGTTGACCGGGGTGAACAGCCCCTCCACCGGGTCGTAATCGTGCTGGCCGAAGGCGTATTCGGCGGCCCGCCCGCGGGCGCACAGGCGTTCGGCCAGCCAGACCGCCATGCGGCGCGGCACCGGGCCGGTGAAGATGTCGAACATCGGCGCCGTCAGCACCGCGGCGTCGCACAGGGCCGGGTTTCGCAGCAGGGCCATCAGGGCGACCAGCCCGCCCATGCTGTGGGCAAGCAGCAGCAGCGGCCCGTGCTGCCGCGGCCTCACCAGCCGCTCCACCACCTCGTCGAGATCGCCGGCCAGCGTGTCGAAGCTGTCCAGGTGATGAATCTGGGGGTTGGGCAGGGGGCGGTCGGACAGCCCCTGGTTGCGCCAGTCGAAGGTGAAGACCTCGAAGCCGCGGGCGAGCATCGCACCCGCCGTCTCGGTGTACTTCTCGATGAACTCCGCCCGACCGGTCAGCAGCAGCGCGGTGCCGCGCGGCGGGGCTTTGGTGGCCGTCCAATGGGCGGTGCGCAGCCGGGTCCCATCCCCCATCGTCACCCAGCCGAACCGTGGCCCCACACCCAGATCCGCCACGCTCACGGCCATTCCTGCGCTCTCCATTGTTCGCCGAACGATTGAAGCATCATCGGGCCGGGTCGGTCCAGCCCAGGGCACGGAGGCGGCGACCCAGTGGAACCCCCGTCCTCCCACGGATGTTGTCCAGGTCCAATGGGAGGTACATTCGAATGCACATGGCGCGTATACTGTCCATGGCGCTCTGCGCCTTGTCCCTGTCCTTGCCTCTGTCCCCCATGGCCGCCCAGGCCCAGCCCTCATCCAAATCGCAAAGCGCCAAGGACGCGTCGGTGCCGCCGATCGCCGTGGAGCGCACGGACGAGGGCGAGCCGGTGATCGTCCATGAGGGCGAGGCGTCCTTCTATGGCGGCTCGTTCCACGGCCGGAAGACGGCCAGCGGCGAGCGCTTCGACCAGAACAAGCCGACCGCCGCCTCGCGTGAGTTGCCGCTGGGCAGCAAGGTCACCGTGACCAACCAGGACAACGGCAAGAGCGTCGACGTCATCGTCAACGACCGTGGCCCCTATGTGGACGGGCGGGTCATCGACCTGTCGAAGAAGGCCGCCAAACAGCTCGACATGATCGAGGACGGCGTGGCCCCCGTGCGCGTCGAGGCCAAGCCGTCCGAACAGCCGACCGAGGCCGTGAAGGAAAAGGTCGAGGCCAAGGCCGAGAAGGCCGACCAGACCCAGGTGGCGGAGCAGCCGGGCTCCCAGAAGAAGGGCAACGGCGCCGCTCTGTCCGGGTCGTCCGGGGCCGGTTCGTCCCGCACCGATCAGCAGAGCGGGTCGGGGTCCGACCGCTAAGCCCCTCCGCGCGACGGACGGGCGGACCTGCCGGCGCGCTGCCCCCGGTCGAAGGCGGCCAGCAGCGCGCCCAGCCCGTCCGACGCCGCATGGCGCGACCACAGGAAGGGGCGCAGCATGTTGCGGGTGCCGAAGCCGTGCACATGCACCGTGCGGCGCCCCAGCGCCTGCAACCCCTCCCGCGCCACGTCCAGCGGATCGGCGGCCCCTGGCAGGGCGTTCAGGGCGAAGCCGGCCCGCTGGCCGAAGGCGGTGCGGGTGGCGCCGGGGCACAGGACCAGCACATCCACCGGCTTGCGCTTCAACTCCGTCGCCAGCGCCTCGCCATAGGCCAGGACGAAGCTCTTGCTGGCGCAGTAGGTCCCGAGGAACGGGATCGGCTGGAAGGCCGCCGTGCTCGACAGCAGGATCAGCCCGGCCCGCCGGCCATCGCGGGCCGCCCGCTCGATCATGCCGGGCAGCAGCGCGCGGGTCAGCACGGTGGTGGCCACCACGTTCAGTTCCACCGTCGTCCGCTCCGCCTCCGGGCTGTTGTGGAGCACCGGCCCGAAGGCTCCGGACCCGGCGTTGTTGATGAGCAGGTCGATCTCCAACGTCTCCGCTTTCTGGATCAGCGCGTTCCGCCCCGCGTCGGTGGTCAAGTCGGTGGCCAGCACCTCCACCCGGCGCCCGGCGGCCTCCAGCTCCGTCTTGGCGGTGTTGAGGGCCTCGGCGTTGCGGGCGGCCAGCAACAGGCCGGTGTCGGCGGACAGGGCGCGGGCGAAGCCGGCGCCGATGCCGGAGGTGCCGCCGGTGACCAGCGCGAAGCGGTGGGGCATGGCTCGGATTCCATCGCGGTTCGGGGGATGAGAGGTGACGGTTGGCTGCGGCGGCGCGAAGTCAAGCCATCCGCCCCCGAGTCGCCGCGCATTCCGCGGTGCAGCAGGCCGAATTGTCAGTGTGCATATTAACTGGGGCCGGTCCGCACTTTTACTGTCACGGAACTGAAATCGCCGAGACCCAGGAAATAGGTGGGAAATAGGCAGGACGCCTCGACTGCCCCCTCTTTCGAAAGAGGTTAGCGGTTTTTTCACTTTTTCAGGCGAGTCGTGTTGCCATCACGTGGTTGCAGTGCATATATCGCATTGCACCATACGTGTTGTCGCACCGCTCTGCCGGTGCTTGATGAAAAGGAACCGCGGTATGGATGATGTTCGCCAAGTCCTGAAGGACAACGAGGGCCACTGCATCGAGGATTTGACCGTCGGCATGACGGCGTCCTTCGCGAAGACGGTTACCGAGGCGGACATCGTGCTGTTCGCCGGCATCTCCGGCGACACCAACCCGGTCCACCTGAACCAGGAATACGCCAGCGGCACCATGTTCCAGGGCCGCATCGCCCACGGCATGCTGAGCGTCAGCTTCATCTCCGCCGTTCTCGGCACCAAGCTGCCGGGTCCGGGCGCCATCTACATGAGCCAGACCGTCCGCTTCAAGGCGCCGGTCCGCGCCGGCGACACGGTGACCGCCCGCGCCACCGTCACCGAGATCATCCCGGAGAAGCGCCGCGCCGTCGTCCGCACGGTCTGCACCGTCGGCGAGACGGTGGTGATCGAGGGCGAGGCCCTGCTGATGGTCCCGTCGCGCGGCTGATCCCGCAGGCAAGCCTTCAATAAGGGCAAGCCTTTAACGATCGAAATGACCTGCCGGTCGCCGGTGCGTAGACCACGCGCCGGCTCCGGTCTATATAAGACGCCCATGGCATGGCCCGCCCCGGCGGGCCGCCATCGTTTCCGGGGGCCGTGCGCGGCCCGCAGACCATCAGGGCGTGACGCATGCGATTGTTCCGACACACCGCCGACCTGCCGGAGGACGCCCGCGGGGCCGTCGTCGCCCTGGGCAACTTCGACGGGGTGCACCGCGGCCATCAGGTGGTGATCGCCACCGCCCAGCGGATCGCCCGCGATCTCGGCGCGCCCTCGGCGGTGATGACCTTCGAGCCGCACCCCCGCTCGGTCTTCCGCCCGGACGACGCCCCCTTCCGCCTGTCGCCCTTCCGCGTCAAGGCCCGCTACATCGAGGCGCTGGGGGTCGACCTGCTGTTCGTCTGCCATTTCGACGAGAGCTTCCTGCACAAGACCGCCGACGCCTTCATCCAGGAGGATCTGGTGGCCGGGCTGGGCGTGCGGCACGTCGTCTGCGGCTACGACTTCCTGTTCGGCCATGGCCGCGGCGGCGACCCCGCCCTGCTGCGGCAGGCCGGCGCGGCCCACGGCTTCGGCGTGACCGAGGTCGGGCCGGTGGCCGACGACGCGGATGGCGTCTATTCCTCCACCCGCGTGCGCGACGCGCTGGTCGCTGGCAACCCGCGCGAGGCCGCCCGGCTGCTCGGCTCCCCCTGGGAGATCGAGGGGCGCGTGGAGCATGGCGACCACAAGGGCCGCACCATCGGCTTTCCCACCGCCAACGTCGAGTTGGCCGACTATCTCCGCCCCGCCTTCGGCGTCTACGCGGTGCGCACCGGGGTGGACCAGGGGTCGGGCACGGTGTGGCGCAACGGCGTCGCCAACCTGGGCCGCCGCCCGACCGTGGGCGGAACGGTGGAGCGGCTGGAGACCCACATCCTCGACTTCGACGGCGACCTCTACGGCCAGCACCTGCGCGTCCAGCTCATCGAGTTCCTGCGGCCGGAGCGCAAGTTCGCCAGCTTCACCGAGCTGAAGGACCAAATCGTCCAGGACGCCGCCGCCGCCCGCGCCGTTCTGGCCAAGGAACCACGGACGGAGGGTTGAGCGATGGACCGCGTGATCCTGCTGCTGTTCATCCTGAACCAGGGCGGCCCGACCACCATCGAGTTCCAAACGATGGAACAATGCAAGGCCGCCGAGCCCGCCATCGTCCAGGCCTACCGCGAGATGACCGGCAACCCGGTGCTGACCCGCTGCATCGCGCTGGCCCTGCCGGGAAAGTGACGGCGCAGGGCAAGCCCGCCCCATTGCGATTCGCACGCTGGGGGGCTACACACGGGGCAGTTTGAGCCTCCCTGGGAGCCGTTAGGCCATGACCACCGCCGCTTTGCCCGACCGGGCCACAATTGCCGCCACCGCCGCGAAGATCCTGCTGGAAATCAAGGCGCTGCATTTCAACGCCGAGACGCCCTTCATCTTCACCTCCGGCTGGGCGAGCCCGGTCTACACCGACTGTCGGCGCATCGTGTCCTTCCCGCGCGCCCGCAAGGCTCTGATGGACTTCGCCGTCCAGACCATCGAGCGCGAGATCGGCTACGAGAGCATCGACGCGGTGGCCGGCGGCGAGACGGCGGGCATCCCCTTCGCCGCCTGGATCGCCGAGCGGCTGGAACTGCCCATGCAGTATGTCCGCAAGAAGCCGAAGGGCTTCGGGCGCAACGCCCAGATCGAGGGTGTGCTGACCGAGGGGCAGCGGGTCATCCTGGTCGAGGACCTCGCCACCGACGGCAAGAGCAAGGAGAACTTCGTCACGGCGCTGCGCAACGGCGGCGCCACCGTGACCGACAGCTTCGTGATCTTCCATTACGGCATCTTCCCGCAGTCGAAGACCAACATGGACCGCATCGGCGTCCGCCTGCACGAGCTGTGCACCTGGTGGGACGTGTTGAAGGTCGCCCGCGAGAACCAATACTTCGACGAGAACACCCTGTCGGAGGTCGAGAAGTTCCTGAACGACCCGGTCACCTGGTCGGCCGCCCACGGCGGCAAGGCCAGCTTCGACTGACGCACCCGGAGGCGCCGCGCCTTGACCGCACCGCCCACACCGCTAATATCCCGCGCGATGCTGCATCCGGCGTGGGTCATGGCGCGTATGGCGCGAATTACCAACCCGGCCTCCTGAGGGGGGCCGGGACCGCCTCGTTTGTGCGTGCGTCGGGGGCCTGACCGCTGCCGCCCGACGGTTCTGCTTCAGGTTCAGGATATCCCCGACATGACCCGCGACTACAAGTCCACCGTCTTCCTGCCCCGCACCGACTTCCCCATGCGCGGCGGCCTGCCCACCAAGGAGCCGGAGCTGCTGAAGCGCTGGGAGGACATGGGCCTCTTCCAGCGGCTGCGCGAGACGGCGAAGGGCCGTGAGAAGTTCGTCCTGCACGACGGCCCGCCCTATGCCAACGGCAACATCCACATCGGCCACGCCGTCAACAAGGTGCTGAAGGACGTCATCGTCCGCTCGCGCCAGATGCAGGGCTTCGACTCCAACTACGTCCCCGGCTGGGACTGCCACGGCCTGCCCATCGAGTGGAAGATCGAGGAGAAGTACCGCGCCGAGGGCAAGGACAAGGACGAGGTTCCGCTCAACCAGTTCCGCGCCGAGTGCCGCCAGTTCGCCCAGAAATGGGTGGACATCCAGGCCGGCGAGTTCCGCCGCCTGGGCGTCGAGGGCAACTGGGCCGACCCGTACCTGACCATGACGCTGCCCGCCGAGGCGCAGATCGTCCGCGAGATCCACAAGTTCGCCATGAACGGCGGCCTCTACAAGGGCGCCAAGCCGGTCATGTGGTCGGTGGTGGAGAAGACCGCGCTGGCCGAGGCGGAGATCGAATACCACGACCACACCTCGACCACCGTCTTCGCGCGCTTCGCCATCTGGGGCTCGCCGGCGCCGGAGGTCGACGACGCCAACATCGTCATCTGGACGACCACCCCCTGGACCCTGCCGGGCAACCGCGCCATCGCCTTCGGCGACGAGATCGAATACGCGACCTACAAGGTGCTGGCGGTCGAGGAGGGCAGCCTCGCCGAGGTCGGCGAGCGGCTGGTCGTCGCCACCGCGCTGGCCGAGAGCGTCTTCAAGGAAACCAAGATCACGGACGCGCGGCTGCTGCACCGCTTCCCCGGCTCGCGTCTGGCCGGCGGCTACTGCCACCACCCGCTGACCCGCAGCGGCTACGACTTCAAGGTGCCGCTGCTGGCCGGCGACTTCGTGACGACCGACGCCGGCACCGGCTTCGTCCACATCGCGCCGGGCCACGGCGAAGACGACTTCCATCTCGGTCAGGCCAACGGCATCGAGGTGCCGCAGACGGTCGGCGAGGATGGGCGCTACTACGACCACGTCCCGCTGTTCGCCGGCCTGCGCGTCTACACCGCCGAAGGCAAGCCGGGCGAGGCCAACGGCGCCGTGCTGAAGGCCTTCCAGGAGGTCGGGGCTCTGCTCGCCAAGGGCCGGATCAAGCACAGCTACCCGCATTCCTGGCGGTCGAAGGCCCCGCTGATCTTCCGCACCACGCCGCAGTGGTTCATCTCCATGGAGACGAACGACCTGCGCAAGACGGCGCTGCAGGCGATCGCCGACACGACGTGGTTCCCGGCCCAGGGAGAGAACCGCATCCGCGCGATGATCGAGCAGCGCCCGGACTGGTGCATCAGCCGCCAGCGCGCCTGGGGCGTGCCGATCGCCCTGTTCGTCCGCAAGGACAACGGCGCGATCCTGCGCGACGCCGAGGTGTTCAACCGCATCGCCGACATCTTCGAGAAGGAAGGCTCCGACGCGTGGTTCGCCCGCCCGGCGCAGGACTTCCTCGGCAACGCCTACCGCGCCGACGATTACGAGCAGGTCAAGGACATCGTGGACGTGTGGTTCGAGTCCGGCTCGACCCACGCCTTCGTGCTGGAGCAGCGGCCGGAGCTGAAGTGGCCGGCCTCGCTGTACCTTGAAGGTTCCGACCAGCACCGCGGCTGGTTCCACTCCTCTCTGCTGGAAAGCTGCGGCACGCGTGGCCGGGCGCCCTACGACGCGGTGCTGACGCACGGCTTCACGCTCGACGAGCAGGGCCGCAAGATGTCCAAGTCGCTGGGCAACGTGGTCGCCCCGCAGGAGGTCTGCGACAAATACGGCGCCGACATCCTGCGCCTCTGGGTGGTCAGCACCGACTACACCGAGGATCAGCGCATCGGTCCGGAGATCATCAAGTACCAGGCCGACCACTACCGCCGCCTGCGCAACACGCTGCGCTACATCCTCGGCGCGCTGGCCGACTACACCCCGGCGGAGCGCATCGCCGTCGCCGAGATGCCGGAGCTGGAGCGCTGGGTCCTGCACCGCCTGTCGGAACTGGACGCCCTGGTCCGCGCCAAGATCGAAGCCTACGACTTCCATGACCTGTCGGTGGCGATCCACAATTTCTGCGCCGTGGAGCTGTCGGCCTTCTACTTCGACGTCCGCAAGGACAGCCTCTACTGCGACGCGCCGGGCTCGGTCCGCCGCCGCTCGGTCCGCACGGTGATGGAGCATCTGCTCTCCACCCTGACCGCGTGGCTGGCCCCGATCCTCTGCTTCACCGCGGAAGAGGCGTGGCTCGCCCGTCCCGAGGGCCTGACCGGCACCGAGGGCTGGAACGAGGAGAGCGTCCATCTGCGCGTCTTCCCGGCCATCCCGGCGGAGTGGCGCGACGACGATCTCGCCGCCAAGTGGGAGTCCATCCGCACCGTCCGCCGCACCGTCACCGGAGCGCTGGAGCTGGAGCGGGCCAACAAGAAGATCGGTTCGTCCCTGCAGGCCAACCCGACCGTCTTCGTGGACGCGGCGACCAAGGCATTGCTCGACGGCGTGGACTTCGCCGAGATCTGCATCACCTCGCAGATCACGGTGGCGGAGGGCACGGCCCCCGAGGGGGCGTTCGTCCTGCCCGACGTGGCCGGCATCGCGGTGGTGCCCGGACTCGCCGAAGGGGGCAAGTGCGAGCGCTGCTGGAAGATCCTTCCGGAGGTCGGCACGAACGCCGCACACCCGACGCTGTGCCTCCGTTGCGCCGAAGCCGTGGACGCGGAACCGGCGTTCTGATTGGGCTTGGTGGTTGAGTCGGGCCCCCACCCAACCCTCCCCCGCTGCGCAGGGGAGGGCTTCGTCTCCTCCCCCTGCGCAGCGGGGGGAGGTCGGGAGGGGGGCCCGGCGCGACCACCCCACCCCACCATTCCCTCGGAGCACCCCATGAGCAGCCTCTCCACGTCCGGCAGCCGCGGCTACACGGTCTTCGGCCTGTCCGTCGCCGCGCTGGTGGTGGTCCTCGACCAGCTCACCAAATGGTGGATCCTCGACGTGGTCATGCAGCCCTATCCACGGGTCATCGAGGTCACGCCCTTCTTCAACCTCGTGCTGGCCTGGAACACCGGGGTCAGCTTCGGCACCTTCGGCAGCTCCCACGCCTGGATGCCCTATGTGCTGGCCGCGGTGGCCTTCGCCATCGTGGTGGCGCTGCTGCTGTGGCTGCGGCAGGCCGACCGGCGCTACCTCGCGCTGGCGTTGGGAATGGTCATCGGCGGGGCCATCGGCAATGTGATCGACCGCTTCCTCTACGGGGCCGTCGCCGATTTCCTCGATTTCCACATCGGGGGGTGGCATTTCTGGGCCTTCAACGTGGCAGACAGCGGAATCAGCGTCGGCGTGGCGCTTCTCGTGCTGGATGGGCTGTTCGCCGGCCGCGAAAAGTCGTAATAGTTCACGCGACGGAGCCGCTATAAGGGACGCGGCCCGACGACAAGCGGCCTGACGACTAGACGACGGGACTCGAACGTGACCATGCTTTCCTTCGCCTCCTCCATCGCGCGGCGCTCCACCCGTTCCCTGGGGCGGGGCCCGCTGCTGGGCTTGGCGCTCGTCGCGCTGGCGCTCACCGGATGCACCGACGTCCGCCGCTCCATCGGCCTCGACCGCACGAGCCCGGACGAGTTCACGGTCGTGTCCCGCGCGCCGCTGACCATGCCGCCGAGCCTCGCCCGCCTGCCGGAGCCGCGCCCCGGCGCGGCGCGCCCGCAAGACGCCACGTCGGCCGCGGTGGCCGCCGCCTCGGTCTTCGGCGGCTCCTCGCGCGCCGCCGCCACTGCCACCGCCGGACACACGGCGGGCGAGTCGGCGCTGATCGCCCAGGCCGGCGCCAAGGGCGGCATCGAGCCGGGCATCCGGAACAAGGTCGATCAGGAAACGACCCAGCTCGTCGTCGCCGACAAGAGCTGGATCGACTCCCTGCTGTTCTGGCAGACGCAGGAGCAGCCCTACGAGGTCGTCGATCCGAAGAAGGAGAACCAGCGTCTGCGCGAGGCCCAGGCCACCGGCAAGGCGCTGAACGACGGCACCGTCCCGACCATCGAACGCAAGCGCCGGGCGCCGCTGGAAGGGCTGTTCTAAGCCGCGTCCAGAGCCCCGGTTCAGGACCCCAACTCGGGGCATTGTTCCGGGCGCTTCGCCGCACCAGTATCTAGGGGGCGTTCCCAGACGGGGACGCCCCCTTTTGCATTCCCGTCCCCTTTGCTCCCAACGAGAGGCCCATGCTCCCCAACGGCCCCACCGCTCCCCACCCTGGAAACGGCCCTGGCGCCGGCTCGCCGCCGCCGGCGTCCTGGCCTTCGCCCTGGCCGGCGCCGTCCCCGCCGCCACCCCGGCCTTCGCCGCCGAGAAGGGCGTCTTCTTCCCGGAGACCTTCACCCTGTCCAACGGCATGCAGGTCGTGCTGGTGACCAACCAGCGCGTGCCGGTGGTCACCCACATGGTCTGGTACAAGGTGGGCGCGGCGGACGAGCCGCGCGGCGTGTCGGGCATCGCCCATTTCCTGGAGCATCTGATGTTCAAGGGGACGGAGGAGGTTCCGCCCGGCGCCTTCTCGCGCATCGTCGCCAAGAACGGGGGGCGCGACAACGCCTTCACCTCCTGGGACTACACGGCCTATTTCCAGAACGTGGCGCGCGACCGGCTGGAGCTGGTGATGAAGATGGAGGCCGACCGCATGTCGAACCTCCGCCTCACCGATCAGCTCGTCTATCCGGAGCGCGACGTCATCATCGAGGAGCGCCGCCAGCGCATCGAGAACGAGCCCGCCGACCGCATCGGCGAGCAGGTCAACGCCACCCTCTACGTCCACCACCCCTACGGCACGCCGATCATTGGCTGGCCGCAGGAGATGGCCACCCTGACGCGGGAGGAGGCGGAGTCCTTCTACAAGAGCTGGTACGCGCCCAACAACGCCGTCTTGGTGGTGTCCGGCGACGTGACGGCGGAGGAGTTGAAGCCGCTCGCCGAGAAATACTACGGCGGCATCCCCACCCGCCCGGTGCCCGAGCGCGTCCGTGTCCAGGAACCGCCGATCAGCGCCGCCCGCCGCGTCATCCTGCGCGACGACGAGGTGCGCCAGCCCTCGATCCGCCGCAACTGGCTCGCCCCCTCCTACCGCACCGACAAGGAGGGCTACGCCTACCCGCTCCAGGTACTGTCGGAGATCATGAGCGGCGGCCCGACCTCCCGCCTCTACCGCAGCCTCGTCGTCGACCAGCGCATCGCCACCTCGGCCTGGCTGGGCTACAGCCCGTCGTCCTGGGACATGACCTCGCTGGCGGCGGGCGCCTCGCCGGCCCCCGGCGTGACCATGGAGAAGCTGGAAGCGGCACTGGAGGCCGACATCCGGACGCTCGTCGAGAAGGGCGTGACGGAGGAGGAGGTGACCACTGCCAAGAAGCGCATGCTGGCCGAGGCCGCCTACGCCCGCGACAGCCTGACCGGCCCGGCCCAGACGCTGGGCGCCGCCATCGCCACCGGCCAGAGCATCGACGACGTGGAGAACTGGCCGGTGCGCATCGACGCGGTGACCGCCGATCAGGTCAACGCCGCCGCCCGCGCCGTTCTGGGCCAGACCAACCACGTCACCGGCCTTCTGCTGCCGCTCCAGGACAAGGGAAGCTGAGATGATCGTCCTATCCAAGCGCCTCATGTCCAAGCGCGTCTTCGGCGCCTGTCTTTTCCTTTTCGCCTTCGCCATCACCACTCCGGCAGCCGCCATCGAGATCAAGCGGGTGGTCAGCCCCGGCGGGATCGAGGCGTGGCTGGTTGAGGACCACAAGGTCCCCATCATCGCCCTGGAATGGGCCTTCGAAGGGGCCGGGGCGTCCGACCCCAAGGGCAAGGAGGGCCTCGCCAACCTCGCCGCCCGCACGCTGGACGAGGGCGCCGGCCCCTATGACAGCCAGGCCTTCGCCGCGCGGCTTCAGGACAACGCCATCGCGCTGGGCTACGACGCCGGACGCGACGGCTTCGGCGGCAGCCTGCGCACGCTGAGCGACCGCCGCGACGAGGCGTTCGAGCTGACCCGCCTGTCGCTGGCCGAGCCGCGCTTCGACGCGGAGGCGGTGGAGCGCATGCGCGCCGCCGTGCTGTCCAGCCTGCGCCGCGATCAGGCCGATCCCAACTACGTCGGACGGCGGCTGTTCTATTCCACCGCCTACCCCGGCCACCCCTACGGCGACGAGATCCGCGGCACGCTGGAATCGCTGCCGACGATCACCCCGGACGACCTGCGCGGCTTCGTGAAGGACGGCTTCGGCCGCGACCGGCTGGTCGTCGCCGCGGCGGGCGACATCAGCCCGGAGGATCTGGGCCGCGCGCTCGACCATGTGTTCGGCGGCCTGCCGGCCACCTCCGCGAACGCCGCCATCCCCGACATCGAGCCGAAGGGGCTGGGCGAAACGCTGGTCGCCACCCGCCCGACCGCGCAAACCGTCATGCTGATGGGCCAGACCGGGCTCAAGCGCGCCGACCCCGACTGGTACGCGGCGACCGTGATGAACTACGTCCTGGGCGGCGGCGGCTTCGGCTCCCGCCTGATGGAGGAGGTTCGGGAAAAGCGCGGCCTCAGTTACGGCGTCTACAGCTACCTGATCCCGATGGAGCATTCCGCGCTGGTGATGGCCGGCGGCAACACGGTGAACGCCAAGGCCGGTCAGGCGCTGGACATCATGCGCCAGGAATGGAAGCGCATGGCCGACGAGGGCGTGACGGAGGAGGAACTGGCCGACGCCAAGACGTACCTCACCGGCAGCTTCCCGCTGCAGCTCAGCAGCACCCAGGCGATCGCAGGCATCCTGCTTCAGGTCAAGCGCGACGAGTTGGGCATCGACTATCTCGACCGCCGCGACGCCTTCATCAACGGCGTCACCCAGGCCGACGTGCAGCGCGTCGCCAAGCGGCTGCTCGACCCCAACCGGCTGCTGACCGTGCTGGTCGGCCGTCCGGAGGGCGTGACCGCGACGCGGACGATCGACGGGGGGAGCTGAGGAACGTTGTTTCGACGAGCCCCCCTCCCGACCTCCCCCCGCTTGGCAGGGGGAGGAGAAAAGCCCTCCCCTGCGAAGCGGGGGAGGGTTGGGTGGGGGCCCAACGCGACTACCCCCCCTCACGCTAAGTCCGGCTGGCTCCCCGGAAAGCGCGGATCGCCGGGGTCGATGGGGCGGCCCGGCACCTTGCCGGGGATGATCCCCACCTGATCGGGCCGCTCGTCCTCGCGGCGTTCCTCGTCCGCTGGAACCGGCGGATTCTGTTCGGGTTTGCTGGGATCGCTCATGGTCACCTCCTGTCCCGAAAAGAACACAGGGCGGCGGTTGCCGGTTTCATCCACCGCCCCGCATAGTCCGCTCAACCTAGTCCTTTGTGCACGTTGGATGCGCCGCTTTGGCGCGTACCCGGCGCGCACCGATCGGTGCTAGGCTCCGCGCACGCGAGAAGGAGGCAAAATCCCGATGTCAGCGCTCACCCGTTCGCCCGCCTGGGAAGCCCTGGCCCGTCATCGCCAGGACATTTCGACCCTCCATATGCGCGACCTGTTCGCCGCCGACGCCGACCGCTTCAACCGCTTCTCCCTGGAAGCCTGCGGCCTGCTGTTCGATTATTCGAAGAATCGCATCACCGAGGAGACTCGCACCCTTCTGGTCGACCTCGCCCGCCAGCAGGACGTGGAGGGCTGGCGCGACCGCATGTTCGCCGGGGAGCGGATCAACATCACCGAGGACCGCGCCGTCCTGCACACCGCGCTGCGCAACCGCTCCAACCGCCCGGTCATGGTGGACGGCCAGGACGTGATGCCGGAGGTGAACGCCGTCCTGCACCGCATGGAGCGCTTCGTCCGGCAGGTCCGTGACGGCGCCTGGACCGGCTACACCGGCCACCCGATCACCGACATCGTCAACATCGGCATCGGCGGGTCCGACCTCGGCCCGGTGATGGTGACTGAGGCGCTGACCCCCTATCTGCACCCGCAGATCGGCGTGCATTTCGTCTCCAACGTGGATGGCACCCACATCAGCGAGACGCTGGAATGGCTGGACCCGGAGACGACGCTGTTCGTCATCGCGTCCAAGACCTTCACCACCCAGGAGACGCTGACCAACGCCCACACCGCGCGGCGCTGGTTTCTGGAGAGCGCCGGCGACCCCGCCCATGTCGCCAGGCATTTCGTCGCCGTCTCCACCAACGAGGCGGAGGTGCGCAAGTTCGGCATCGACCCGGCCAACATGTTCGGCTTCTGGGACTGGGTCGGCGGGCGCTATTCGCTGTGGTCGGCGATCGGGCTGTCCATCGCGCTCGGCATCGGCATGGACCGCTTCTATGAGTTGCTGGCCGGTGCCCACGAGATGGACGAGCATTTCCGCACCGCGCCGCTGGAGCGCAACATGCCGGTGCTGATGGCGATGCTCGGCGTCTGGTACGTCAATTTCTGGGGCGCCAAGTCGCACGCCGTGCTGCCCTACGACCAGTATCTGCACCGCTTCCCCGCCTATCTCCAGCAGTTGGACATGGAGAGCAACGGCAAGACGGTGGACAGGCAGGGCGCGCGGGTGGATTACGCCACCGGCCCGGTGGTCTTCGGTGAGCCGGGCACCAACGGCCAGCACGCCTTCTACCAGCTGATCCACCAGGGGACGGAGCTGGTGCCCGCCGACTTCCTGGCCCCGGCCGAAACCCACAACCCCATCGGCGATCATCACCGCATCCTGCTGTCGAACTTCTTCGCCCAGCCGGAGGCCCTGATGCGCGGCAAGACCGCCGACGAGGTGCGCGCCGAGATGGCCAAGTCCGGCAAGCCGGCCGAGGCCGTCGAGCCGCTGGTCCCCCACCGCGTGTTCGAGGGCAACAAGCCGTCCAACAGCATCCTGTTCAAAAAGCTGGACCCGCGCACGCTGGGCGCCCTGATCGCGCTCTACGAGCACAAGGTGTTCGTCCAGGGCATCGTGTGGGCCATCAACAGCTTCGATCAGTGGGGGGTGGAGTTGGGCAAGCAGTTGGCCGGCAAGATCCTGCCCGAACTCCAGACCGGCCCGACCGCCGCGCTGGGGCACGACAGCTCGACCAACGGGCTGATCGGCTGGTACCGCAAGCACCGCTGAGCGGAGGAAGGTCGCCTTTCGGTTTTATTGCCAAAGGGGAAAAACAACCATAAAATCATCGCCGCGGAATTGCTCAACCGTGAGGGATGATCCGATGGACGCTTTATCTCCTTTGGCCGGCACCCCGGCCGCCGCCGCGACGAAGACCACGTCGGCGGCCCAAGGCGCCGCAAGCAACCCTCCTGGGGCGGCAACGACCGCCACCACCACGAGCGCCAAGGACACGCTGTCCCTGAGCCCCCTGGCGGCAAGCCTGAAGGGGCCTTCGCTGGATTTGTTCAACAAGCTGAAGCAGAACGAGCGCACCCTGCTCAGCGGCCTCGTGGACAGCGGTAAAATCACTGGCGACGACGTGAACAACGCGCTGATGGGCAGCCTGAAAATGGCTCGGTCCACGGCCTTCATGAACGGAGGCCGGATGTTCGAATCCCAGAATCGCGGCCTCTTCGCCCGCGCCGCCACCGTCACCGCGGATGAGATGCTGAAGGCGACGGACGACACGCTGGCCCGGCGCAAGGAACTGGTTGCGCGGCTGGGAGAATTGGACAAGAACGGCCAGGGTGGCTCCGCCGACTACGGCGAGATCCTGCGCGCCCTTTCCGGAGTGGAGCCCGGCGCGGGCGCCGATCAACCCAGCGCGGAACCCCACGGCAACAGCCGGGCGACCGCCCATTTACGCCAGACCCGGCTCTTCTCGCCCTATTACATGAAGTTGGGCGATCCTTTTTTCATCCGCAACGGTGAAGAGGAAGCGGCAAGCAACAAGCTGAAGGAGGCCGGGGTCTCCTTGTCCAGCCTCACGGACGCCGCCCGCGGCATGGCCGAGGACAACGTGGCGGACATGGTGCAGCAACAGGCGTCGGATAGGGCCGAGATCATGCGGCGGAACGGCGGCTGAGTCAGCGCAGCGGGGCGCTCCCGCAGGAAGCCCTTGTGCGGCGCGGCGATCGGGCGTAGGGTGCAGGCCATGAACCCCGTGCGCCTCACCTCTCCCGCCCTCCTGGGGCGATTTTGGTACCGCTGGTACACACCGGCGGCATAGGTATCGCACACCCACGATGCACCCAAAGCCGCCCGACCCGAGGCGGCTTTTGTGTTTCCAGCACGCGGTGCACGCAAAATCCTCCTGACGGTCACGGCGGCCTCCCTTACCAACCGGAGGTCATATCATGTCCGATTTCGATTTCGACGTCGTCACCGGCCCGTCCCGCGCCAGCTGCCCCGCCACCCCCAGCGAACCGGAAACCCAGGAGGACGGCCACCCCGCCGACAAGACCGGCCCGGCGTGATCGCCCCGTGCCTGGAACCACCCCGCCCTTCCCGCCCCGCCATGGCGGTACGGGACGGCGGGACGGTCCATACGCAAGAACGTCCGCCGCTTACGGCAGCGTGACCGGCGCGGCGGTGGCGAAGCCGAACTGGCCCAGCTGCGCGTCGAAGAAGTAATTGTAGGCCTGCAGCAGGTTGATACCCGTGTTGACGAAGGCGATGTCGGCGTCCGGCACGACCGGCTCCAGCGACGCCGGGGCCGCCGCGGTGGACAGCGCGGTGTTTATGGCGAAGATGCCCTTGACCGGGGCTGCGCTCGAAATGGCGAAGCTGTAGGTCATCACCGGCTCCGCGTCGGGGCTGGACCCGTTCGGTACCGCAATGGTGATCTCCGCCCCGCCGAGATTGGCCACCCAGTTCTTCACCTGCGGAACGCTCATCATCGCGCCGGTGACCCCGCTGTCGAGCAGCAGCGTGGCGCTCAGCGGCTGCGCGTCGTTGATCGTGCCGATGGTAATGGTCGCCGGGCCGGTCAGCCAATAGGGCTGGGTCGGCGCCGCCGGCCAGGAGGTTCCCGACGCCGGGGCGCAGTTGCAGCCGTTGGTGACGTTCGGCGTGACCGGCGGCTTGGCCGAGGTCAGCGCGACGGTCTGGCCGTTGAAGGGGGCGGCCGTGAACTCGGCGGTCGTGACGCCCAGCGCTATGCAGCCGCTCGCCCCGCTCCCCGCCGAGGACAGCAGATAGGACGGGTAGAGCGGCTGGCCGTCCACCGACGCCGAGAGGAACGGGTTGCTCAGCGTGTAGACCACCTGATCGGATTGACCGGCGTTCGCGGTGTAGCTCAGCGCCGGGCGGCCGAAGCCGACACCCATCATGCCCATGCCCGGATCGACCGGGTTCTGGACGCCGGGCGTGCCGGTGTTGCCGGCATATTGCGCACCGAAGACCACCAGCGGCCCGGCCTCGCAGACGGAAACGACCTGCTTCGACTCGTCCAGCGACGCGCCAAGCGCCAGGCTGGGCACGAGATAGAGGCAACCGGCCAGCGTGTTCCCCGACGGGTGATAGGTGATCTGTGCCGGCCCGAGCGACACAACGCCGGCGGCCAGCCCCTTCGACGTGTCGCCGTCGACCATCAGCAACGTTGCGGGGATGACGATGCCGGTCGAACCGGTGTCGACCTGCACCTCGTGCAGCAGGCCGCTCGGCGTGCCGATGGTGACGTTGAGGGAGTTGCTGTAGCCCTGCAGGTTGAAGGGCTGGCGGACCACCGGAATATCAACTGGCGCGGCGTAGGTGATGGGGGTATCGGACATGGGCTGCTCCCACAAGAAATCGGATGGAGCAGCACATTTCCTCAGATCAAAATATTATTCAAACATCTCATCAATACACACGCATTTGCATTCTTGTAATTTGCTCAGAGAAAAGGAAGCGGAAATCAAGGCTGCTTGATGATATATATTTTCACGGACCCCATTGACGCTTCGTCCTTCAGTTTATTACCCCAAGAAAAGAAGCGGGCCGGACACGCGCCATCCGACCGGTCGCTTCCGCCGCATGGACAACCGACCCCGCCCCCGGCATCATCGCTCACCACCTCGGGATGCAACCCGAAGGCCGCACCATCGAAAGGCGGGGGAAGCGCATGTCCATCACCGATGTCACCAGCAGCACGCCCGCCGCTTTCGGCGCCAGCGCCAAGCCGGCTCCGGCAAAGGGCCCCGATGCTGCCACGTCGGGAACCGCCCCGCCCACGATCGGCCGCAACGGCACGGTGGACACGGTCAGCCTGTCTCCCGACGCGGTCCGGGCCATGAAGGCCGGGGTCATCTCCTTCGCGGTGCCAAAGGCCAGCGACGCGGCGGAGAGGGACCCGGTCGCGGCGGGCATGGACGCCGTGCTCGCCCGCCGCGATTACGACCTTAAGCAGGCCGACTACATGCGGGAGGCGATGGGCATGCTGCGCCAGACGCTCAACCTGCCCGAGGACCAGCCCATTGTCCTGGGTGGCGCTGCGCATGGCCTGCTGGACAAGCTGGCGGCGAAGAATGGCCTCAGCAAACCCGAACTGCCGGACGCACTGCGCGCCCCCGGGGTGAAGGACCTGTTCGCGGAGGATGCCGACGCCGGGGCCGGCGTGATCGGCGTCGGCATGCCCAACAGCGGCAAGGAATTGCAGGTCGTCTTCGACCGGCTCGGCCTCGCCGGCCGGTCCGCCAAGACCGACAATCCGCTGCGCATGATCGCGCTGAAGGATGGAAGCGACCACAGCGGCCCGCTGCTCGGCGCCATAAAGGGGGGAACGCTGGGACGCCTCACCGACACCCGGCCCGACCAGGGCGCCAGCCTGTGGGCGGTCACCGACGGTGGCGAGGGGCCGAACGCCCGCGTCCTCGCCTCGGTCCGCTCGGTCGGCATGGACGACACCGCCACCGACATGGCCGCCGGCCTGCTGAAGGGGCTGAAGGGGCTGTTCGCCGGAGCCTGAGGATCGCCGCATCCGGTCGCCGCGCACGCCCCCGCTCATGGTGGCATTCCGCGCGTGAGCCTACTATATTTGGCGGATGCCGATCCGCATGTTGCCCGACACGCTCGTCAACCGCATCGCCGCCGGCGAGGTGATCGAGCGGCCCGCCGCCGCCGTCAAGGAACTGGTGGAGAACGCCATCGACGCCGGGGCCACCCGCATCGACGTGGTGGTGCGTGATGGCGGCAAGTCGCTCATCACCATCACCGACGACGGCTGCGGCATGGGGCCGGACGAGTTGGCGCTCGCCGTGGAGCGGCACGCCACCTCAAAGCTGCCGTCCGACGACCTGCTCGACATCCGCTCGCTGGGCTTCCGCGGGGAGGCGCTGCCCTCCATCGGGGCGGTCAGCCGCCTGACCCTGACCAGCCGCCCGCGCGGCGCCGACAGCGCCTGGGCGCTGACCGTGGACGCCGGCCTGAAGGGCGCGCCGCAGCCCGCCGCGCTGGCCCAGGGCACCCGCGTCGAGGTGCGCGACCTGTTCGCCGCCGTGCCCGCCCGCCTGAAGTTCCTGAAGGCCGCCCGGACCGAGTTCGACCACATCGGCGACTGCATCGAACGGCTGGCCATGGCCCATCCCGGCGTGGCCTTCACTCTGGACGGCGACAACCGCTCGACGCTGCGCCTGTCGGCGGCGCAGGGCGACCTGCTCGACGCCCGGCTGACCCGGCTGGGCGCCTTGATGGGCCGCGATTTCCAGGACAACGCCGTGCCGGTGCAGGCGGCGCGCGAGGGGGTGACGCTCGCCGGCTGGATCGGCCTGCCCACCCTGCACCGCCCCACGGCCCGCCACCAGCATCTGTTCGTCAACGGCCGCCCGGTGCGGGACAAGCTGATGGTCGGCGCGGTGCGGGCGGCCTACGCCGATTTCCTGCCGCGCGACCGCCACCCCATGCTGGCGCTGTTCCTCGACCTCGACCCGCAGGAGGTGGACGTGAACGTCCATCCCGCCAAGGCGGAGGTGCGGTTCCGCGACCAGGGGCTGGTGCGCGGGCTGATCGTCGGCGCGCTCAAGCACGCGCTGGCCGAGGCCGGGCACCGCGCCTCGACCACCGTGGGTCTGGCGACTCTGGGGGCGCTGCGCCCGGAGAACAGCGAGGTGGACGCGGATGGAGCCATCCTGTCGCCTTCCCCTCTGCCCTACCGCAGCCCGGGGCACCAGCCGGCGCAGTCCTGGGGCGGCAGCTACGGCTCCGTCGTTCCGCGCGGGCTGGCCGACCGGGCGACCGCCTTCCAGGCACCCCATCAGGCGCCGCTCCCTCCCTTGCAGGGCCGCCTCGCCGGCTGGCAGGCCGCGCCCGCCGCGCGCCCGCCGGACTACTCGGCACAGGCCGCCGCTGCTCCGCCGCTGGACAGCCACCCGCTGGGCGCGGCCCGCGCGCAGGTCCACAACACCTACATCGTCGCCCAGACCACCGAGGGAATCGTCATCGTCGACCAGCACGCCGCCCATGAGCGGCTGGTCTATGAACGGATGAAGACCGCCCTCCTGGAGGGCGGCGTGAAGCGGCAGGCCCTGCTGATTCCGGAGCTGGTGGAGTTGGACGAGCCGTCCGCCAACCGCCTGCTGGGCCGCGCCGCGGAACTGGCCGAGCTGGGCCTTGCGGTGGAGGGTTTCGGCCCGGGCTGCGTCCTGGTGCGCGAGGTGCCGGCGCTGCTGGGCCAGAGCGACGTGAAGAGCCTCGTCCGCGACCTCGCCGAGGAGTTGGCGGAGTTGGGCGATGCGCTGTCGTTGAAGGAACGGCTGGAGCATGTGTGCGGCACCATGGCCTGTCACGGCTCCGTCCGCGCCGGGCGGTCGCTCAGCGTCGAGGAGATGAACGCCTTGCTGCGCCAGATGGAGGCCACTCCCCACAGCGGCCAATGCAACCACGGTCGCCCGACCTATGTGGAGTTGAAGCTGTCGGATATCGAACGGCTGTTCGGGCGCCGCTAGATTTGTCGGACCTCAGATAGACTGACCCTGAACCACACACGAATTGACCCTGGAACCACAAGAGGACTGACCCGGAGACGGCCCGCTTCGGCGTCGCGCCAGCAGTCATTGGTTGGCCGCTGACCGGCCTCCTCTCGCCGCGGATCGCGCTATGAAACGGGCGGCGCGACGAAGGGAGCAAGCCGTCATGAGAATGATCGGCGAATGCCCCGCCAACGCGCCGACAGGCAAAGGAATTTATCTGCAACGGCCAGCCTGCTGGCTGGGATAACGGGGAAGCGCCAACCAAATCAAGCGGCGGCAACAGATCGTCATGCGTGATTGAGCCCCTCCCTGTGAGCAACCGCACTGCCCAGTGCAGAAGCGGGCTTCACACACGAATCCGCTCGCCAATCTCAAGTTAACTCTAAAGCGGAGTTCTTTGAGCTTCAGCGCTGTCAATGGACTAGGGTCTGGACCCATAAAGAGCCTTTCCCGCAGGGAGTCCTTGTGAATCAACGCCCTGGAAAGGGGCTTTGTAATGAGCGACGGTCAGTTCTGGTTGACGGTGGTGCCGTCTGGGCGGCTTGAACCGCACCTTCCGCGGAACACCCGAGACAAGCCGCGCGTGGATGATCGCCGTGTGATCAGCGGGATCGTCCCGCGCGGTCGGCCGCTCGCCTTCCTGTTGACCGGCGGTCAGGTTGCCGACTGCACCACCGCCGACCGTCTGCTCGACCGGATGCCTGCCACCGACCTCCTACACGGCGACAAGGGCTCCGACAGTGCCGCTGTTCGCCGGAAGGTCGAAAAGGCTGGGGTCGCACCCAACATTCCGCCACGCGCCAACAAGCTCTGCAAAACTGCGTTTCCCCCTACCCTCGGCGTGGGGGCGGCATGGCCGCCCGCCAGACGCATCAACCTCGGCAGCCATCAACCCGTCGCTCCGAAGAACCGTCGTCTTTCGCCCCTTCCTGATCGGCAAGCATGCGACGCACGACCAAGGCGACGGCAATCAGCATCAGGGCAGCCGTGCCGACGACACCGGTGAAGGCTTGGTCGAAGGCCACCCGGGCCACGCCGATCACCTGCTCGGCCTGGGATGGTACCAGTCCTTCCGATAGAGCAAGGGCCTCATCAATGCTGTCGCGCGCCTCGGGAGCGATCGCAATACCCGGCGGCACGAGCATGGCCCGCGTGTAAGAGTGCCTAACAGAACCATCTCTGGACGAAGCGCCAGCAGATGAGGCTGGCGGCGATGTTGTGGAAGGCTGTGAAGATGTCGGCGCGCCGTTCGTAGCGTAGGGCGAGGCGACGGAAGCGAGCGAACCAGGCGAGCGTACGCTCGACCACCCATCGGTGTCGGCCGAGGCGCTCACTGCTCTCGATGCCACGCCGGGCGATGCGCGGGATGATCGCCCGCCGGCGCAGCGCCTGCCGACAGTGGGCGAAGTCGTAGCCCTTGTCGGCGTGTAGCTTGGCCGGGCGGCGCCGTGGCCGGCCCGCACATTGGCGGATCGCCGGCACGGCATCGACCAGCGCCTCCAAGAGTTTGCTGTCGTGCCGGTTGGCCGGCGAGATCCTCAGGGCGAGGGGGATGCCGTTGGCATCGACAAGGATGTGGCGCTTGGAGCCCGGCTTGCCGCGATCCGTCGGGTTCGGGCCGGTCTCCTCGCCCCCCTTTTTGCCGGGACGCTGGCGCTGTCCACTGCCGCGCGATCCCAGTTGATGGCGTTGGCGTAGCCAAGCCGGTCGAGCAGCACACGGTGCAACCGCTCCCAGACGCCGGCCTGATGCCACTCGTGCAGCCGCCGCCAGCAGGTCATGCCCGAGCCGCACCCCATCTCCACCGGCAGCAGTTCCCAAGGAATGCCTGTGCGCAGCACAAACAGGATGCCGGTCAGCGCCGCGCGGTCGTCCAGGCGTGGCCTGCCGCCTTTCGGCTTGGGCGGCTCCGGCGGGATCAGAGGCTCGATGATCGCCCATAGGGCGTCGCAAACAAGAGGGGCTGCCATACCCCTCCCAACCGCTCCACGCCGGTTTTGTTACGCACTCTAAAGCAGCGACATCAGGCTGCCCAGCAGCGCGATGCCGAGCGTTCCTCCCAGCTCGTAGGAAACCTCCTCGACCGACGCCGCCATTCCGGCCCGGTCCTCGGGGGCCGAGAGCATGATGGCCGAGGAGCGATCTCATCGTTTTCATTTCTCCTCCACCTGGCGGGGCGCAGGGGCGGTTCGTCGGGTCATCCGCCGGGCTTCGAGACGCTCTCTCCCGCCCATCACGAACACGAAGAAAACGGGCACGAAGATGATGGCCAGCACGGTTGCGCTGACCATGCCGCCGAACACGCCGGTACCGATGGCGTGCTGGGTCTCGGCACTGGCGCCCATGGCGATCATCAGCGGCACGACGCCGAGACCGAAGGCCAGGGAGGTCATCAGGATCGGGCGCAGGCGCAAGCGGGCCGCGGCCACGGCGGCCTCCGCCAGATCCATGCCCTCTTCGCGCAGTTGCTTGGCGAACTCGACGATCAGGATGGCATTCTTGGCCGACAAGCCGATCACGGTGATCATGCCGACCTTGAAGTACACGTCGTTGGGCAGGCCGCGCAGCGTCACCGCGAGCACCGCGCCGAGGAGGCCGAGCGGCACCACCAGCATGACCGACAGCGGAATGGCCCAACTCTCGTACAACGCGGCAAGCACGAGGAACACCACCAGCATCGACAGCGCCATCAGCACCGGGGCCTGCGCGGCGGACTGCCGCTCCTGCAGCGATTGTCCGGTCCAGGCGATGGCGAAGCCGGACGGCAGCTGCGCGGCCAGCCGCTCCATTTCGGCCATGGCGGTGCCGCTGGAGACGCCGGGGGCAGCGCTGCCGGAGATGCGCGCGGCCGGAAAGCCCTGATAGCGAACAAGCTGCAGCGGAGTCTCACTCCAGACCGGGCGGACAATCTCCGACAACGGCACCATCCCGCCGGCCGCGTTGCGCACAAACAGCTTGAGCACATCGTCGATCTGCATGCGCGCCGATGCGTCGGCCTGGATGATGACCTGCTGCATGCGTCCGGCGTTGGGAAAGTCGTTGACGTACGTCGACCCCATCGCCGTGGACAGCGTGTCGCTGACGCTGGTGAACGCCACCCCCAGCGCTTCGGCCTTCTCGCGGTCGATGTCCAGGCGGACGCTGGTGCCGGCCGGCAGACCGTCGGGATAGACGCCGGTCACGGCCCCACTCTTCGCCGCCAGTTCCAACAGGCGTGCTTCGGCGGCCTTGAGCGCGGCATACCCTTGGTTGGCGCGGTCCTGCAGACGCAGTGTGAAGCCGGAGCTGGTGCCCAGCTCCTCGATGGCGGGCGGCAGCAGATTCATCACCGTGCCTTCCGTCGTGCCGGCCATGGCCCGCTGCGCAAGCTCCGCCTCGCTCGGGGGCGTCGCGCCATCGCGCTCGCCCCAGTCCTTGAGCATGGTGAACCCCATCGCCGCGTTCGTGCCCGACCCCGAAAAGCCGAACCCCACGATGGACAGGGTGGACGCGAGCGATGGGCGCGAGGCGACATGCTCCTCGAACGTCTTGACGATCCTGAGCGTGCGTTCGGTCGTGGCCTCGGCGGGAAGCTGGATGGAGGTCATGAAGTAGCCCTGATCCTCCTCGGGCAGGAAGGCCGACGGCAGTTGCCGGAAGGCCAGCACCAGAACCGCGACGAGGGCCGCGAAGACCAGCATCACGCGCCCGGTGCGCGTCACCAACCCGGCGACACGCCGCTCATAACGCTGCGTCAGGCGGTCGAAACCACGATTGAACCAGCCGAAGAAGCCGCGCTTTTCGTGATGCGCGGGGTCGACCGGCCGGAGGAGCGTCGCGCAGAGCGCCGGCGTCAGGGTGAGCGCCAGGAAGGCGGAGAACAGAATCGCCACCGCCATCGACAGCGTGAACTGCTGGTAGATCACACCGACGGAACCGCTCGCCAACGCCATGGGAATGAACACCGCGGTCAGGACCAAGGTGATGCCGATCACCGCACCGGTGATCTCCTTCATCGCCTTGACCGTCGCGTCCTTTGGCGCCAGCCCTTCCCGGGCCATGATGCGCTCGACGTTCTCGACCACGACGATGGCGTCGTCGACGATGATGCCGATGGCGAGCACCATCCCGAACATGGTCAGGACGTTGATGGAAAAGCCCACGGCCAGCATCACGGCGAAGGTGCCGAGCAGCGCGATCGGCGCGACAATGGCCGGGATGAGCGTGCAGCGCACGTTCTGGAGGAACAGGTACATCACCAGGAAAACCAGCAGCATCGCCTCGGCCAGCGTCTGGATGACCTTCTCGATCGACACCTTCACGAAGGGAGCGGAGTTGAAGGGAATTGAGTAGCTCATGCCCGTGGGCAGGGTCCTGCTCAGTTCCTCCAGGCGGGCCTGCACGCCCTCGGCGGTTCTCACCGCGTTGCCGCCGGACGTGAGTTGCACGGACGCGGCGGTGGTGGCTTTTCCGTTCTCCCGGTTGATGAAGCTGTACGACTGGGCCCCGAGTTCGACGCGCGCGACGTCGCCGAGCGTCACCTTCGAGCCGTCGGAGGCCGCACGGAGCACGACGCCGGCGAATTCCTCCGATGTGGTCAGCTGCCCCTGGATCGTGAGCGGAACGGTCACGGCCTGGCCCGGCAGCGTCGGCGACGCGCCGACACTGCCGGGAGCGATCTGGACGTTCTGCTGGCTGATCGCCGCCGTCAGGTCGCTCATGGACAGGCCATGGGCCATCAGCTTGGCTGGATCGACCCAGACGCGCATCGCCTGCTCGGAGCCGAACAGCTGCACCCGACCGACGCCGTCGATCCGCCGCAACTCCTCGACGATGTTGCGCGCCATGTAGTCGCTGAGCGCGGTTTCATCGAAACGGCCGTCATCGGACTTCAGCCCGACGATCATCAGGAAGCCCGACGACGCGGACTCCACGGTCAGGCCATTCTGCCGCACGGCCTGCGGCAGCCGCGGTTCAATGGACTTGAGCTTGTTCTGCACATCGACCTGGGCCATGTCCGGGTCGGTGCCGGGTGTGAAGGTGGCGGTGACGGTCGCCGATCCGGAGGCATCCGACGCCGATTCGAAGTAGAGCAGGTTCTTGACGCTCGACAGCTCGCGCTCGATGAGGCTGATCACCCCGTCGTTCATCGTCTGCGGGCTGGCCCCGGGATAAGTTGCCAAGATGCTGACGGTCGGCGGCGCCACCGACGGGTAACGGGCGATCGGCAGCTGTGGAATGGCGATCGCACCGACCAGGATGATGAACAGGGCGATGACCCAGGCGAACACCGGGCGTTCGATGAAGAATTGAGGCATGATGGGATTGTCCTGTCCGCTCAGCGCATGGTGGTGGCGGTCGGTTTGGAAACCGGCCAGTCACGCGCGCTCACCGGGACGCCCTCGGACAGGCGCTCCATGCCCTCGACCACGACCCTCCGCCCGGCTTCGAGGCCGGCGCTGACGCGATAGCGGCGGTCCACCAGTTCGCCGAGTTCCACCGGCTTGAGGGAAGCCTGATCGTTCCCGTCGAGCGTCCACACCTGCGGCTGGCCGCCGACGCGCACCACCGCCTGCTGAGGAAGGGTCAGGGCATCGGCGTAGCTCGTGCGCGGCACCCGCGCACGAACGAACATGCCCGGGAGCAGGTCGCGCCGCGGGTTGTCGACGAGGATGCGGAGCAGCACGTCGCCCGTGCCGGGATCGACGGAGATGCCCGAGAACAGCACGCGCCCGGTCGCCTCGTACGGTTCGCCGTCGCCGCGCAGAATGGCGACCGGCAGGCCATCCCTGGAGTCCGCTTTCCGCAGGGCCATGGCCTTGCGCAGGGGAGCGAGCGAGGACGCCGGCTGACGCACATCCACATAGACCTGATCGATCTGCTGGATGCGCGCCATCGGGTTGCCGTCGCTGCCGCCGACCAACGCCCCCTCGGTCACCAGCGCTTGGTCGATGCGTCCCGGAATCGGCGCCTCCACCGTGGCGAATTTCAGGTCGAGTTCGCGGCGGGCCAGGGTCGCGCGGGCCTGCGCCACGTCGGCCACGGCCTGATCGCGCTGGAACACCGCGTCGTCGTAGACTTGGCGGCTGACGGCATCGGCCTTGAGCAGCGGCTGCAGCCTCGCCACCTGCACCCTGGCACGCTCCAGCCCCACCGTTGTCCGCTGCAGGGCGGCGGCAGCCATGTCCACCTCGGACTTGAACGGCGCCGGGTCGATCTGGAACAGCGGCTGGCCGGCAGCCACCTCGCTGCCCTGCTCGAAGCTCCGGCGCAGCACGATGCCGCTCACCTGCGGCCGTATCTCGGCAACCCGCAACGCGGCGACGCGGCCCGGCAGGTCGTCGGTCAGCTCCAGCCGGGATGGCGCAACGGTGAGAACGGAAACCTGCGGGGCCGGATTGTCCGTGACCGGTTCGGATTGCTCACACCCCATCAGCAGCATCGCCACCAGGGCACAGGCGCCACCATGACGGCGCAACTGGTCGATCCTCATCCACTTTCCTTCAGGCGCAGGCCGCTATCGGCAAAAACGCCGGCACTCTGAAGGCGCCTGATTGCGTTTCGTTCGAGGTCGTGTGGAGATTTGATGGAGAGGGAAAAATTGTTGCGAGCCGCCGCGATGCCCATGACGCCTGCGCCCGGACCCGCCGACGCCTGGACAGCATGCTTGCGGCTTATGGTCCGATTTTCGGCAGCCGGATCTCGAACGTCACACCTTGCGGTTCCGACGCCATCGCCACCGCGACGCCGCCATGGGCCTGCGCGATGGCCTGCACCACCGCCAAGCCCAAACCGCTGCCACCGCTCTCCCGCGAACGGGACGCGTCGCTCCGCCAGAAGGGATCGAAAATTATCTTCTCCGCACCGTCCGGCAGACCGGGGCCATGGTCGCAGACCCGCAAAATGGCATGATCGCGCGTCGCCCTGGTTTCGATGCGCACCTCGCAGGGCGCGGCGTAGCGCCGGACGTTTTCGAGCAGCACCGTCAGGACCTGACGGATGCGCGCACCGTCGCCGTGGATCATCACGGACCCCAGATCCGCATGGATCGACACGCCGGCCTGCTGAAGCATCGGCTTGGTGATCGCCACCACGGAGGCGACTTCACCCGCAAGATCAATCGTTTCGAGCCTCAATTCGAGACGCCCGTTCTGCGCCAGCGTCAGAATCTTCAAATCGTCGACGATCCGGCTCAACCCCTCGACCTGGACGAGAAGGACCTGAAGCGACGGCGGGTCGGGAATGAAGACGCCATCGACGTACCCCTGTATCTGGCCGCGCAGAATGGTCAAGGGCGTGCGCAGTTCGTGAGCGATCGCGGCGTGCCAGGCCCGCATTTCCGTTTCCGCCCGGCTCAACTGTCCGGCCATGTGGTTGAAGTCCTCGATCAGTTGGCGCGTTTCGGCAAACGACGCCTTCGTCGGCATGGCCCGCGCGCCGAGATCGCCTGCGGCAATGCGCCGGGCCGCCGTCGCGACCGCATCCAGGGGATGGATGAGCCGACGGGCGAAGCGCATCGCCGCGACGATCGCCCCTCCCAATCCGATGGCCCACAGCACGAGGAAGGCGGTCCATTCCGGCGTCGTCGGCCAGTAGCTGTCCGGTTCGGGAACGCCCTCGAACCCCTCGGGTGCCCAGAACCGGAAGAAGACGAGTTCGTAGAACAGGAAGGACCCGGCGCACATGATGATGAGCGCCAGCCCGGTCACGCCCGCCATGGACGCGACCAGCTGCCGGTTCAATGACTTGGCCGATTTCATGGAACGAACGACAGCCGATAGCCGACGCCCCTGATGCTCTCGAAGAAATCCTGAGCTCCGGCGGCGTGGAGCTTGCGCCGGATGTTGCTGGCGTGCGTATCGATCGTCCGCTCCAGCGTGTTGCCTTCCGGCAGGCAGGCGTCGATCAGGTCGGCGCGGCTGAAAACGCGTGTGGGCTGCCGCGCCATATGCGAGAGGATGCGGAACTCCGTCGCCGTGAAGTCGATGCGGACCCGGCCGTCGGCGCCTTCGACAGCGACGGCATGAGCCGTCAAGTCGATTTCCAGCGGACCGACCCGCAGCACCGCGACGTCGGTCCGGCCCATCGCCCGACGCAGAACGGCCTTGACCCTGGCGACCACCTCCAGCGGGTTGAACGGCTTGACGATGTAGTCGTCGGCACCGATCCGCAGGGCCTGAAGCTTATCGAGATCCTCGTCGAGCGCCGTGATCATGATCACCGGCGTATCGCCGCGACGCCGAATGGCCGCCAGAACCTCGTAGCCGTCGAGCTTGGGGATCTTGACGTCGAGGAGCACGATGTCGGGCCGGAGCTGGTGATGCAGATCCAGCGCGATCGGACCGTTCTCCGCACGGACGGTGCGCAGCCCTTCACGATCAAGATACCCCGTGATGATCCGGGCGACGTCGGGCTCGTCCTCCACAACCAAAGCCAGCACGCTCATTCCACTCTCCAAATTCCGGCCACTCTTCGATTGCCGGCAAGGCTCATGATAGCGTCGCTTTATGGACGTTCCGTGGAGATCGTGAGGACATCCCACCTGTCCGCACACCCCCGGACCGGGCTCATCCGGATGTCGAAGGACAGCCGCCCAGGGCACGGTAGAGAGCGGCGGCGTTCTCCAGCCGCGCCTTCCTGGCGTCCAGCAGCGCCTGGTCGGCGGCGAACAGGCCGCGTTCGGCGTCCAGAACCTCGAGATAGCCGACCGCACCGGCCAGATACCGGTTCATCGTCATCGTCCGACGCCGTGCCTCCACCTCATGCATCGCCCATCGGGCCGCGACCTCGTGATCCAGAAGCGTTTGGCTGTCCAGCGCGTCCGACGCCTCGTGGAAGGCCGTTTGAATGGCCCGTTCAACTCGATGACGGCCAGGCTTTCGCGCGCCTTCGCCGGATCCAGGTTGGCGCGGTTCCGCCCGCCGTCGAAGATCGGCAGGCTCACCTGGGGAACGAACTGCAACGCACCGCTGCCGGGGGCGAAGAGGTTGCTGAGTTCGCCGGAGGCAACGCCCCCCATCACCGTCAGCCGGACCGAGGGAAAGAAGGCGGCGCGGGCGGCACCGATCTGCGCGTTGGCCGCCTGGAGCCGCTGTTCCGCCGCGACGATGTCGGGACGCGCCATCAGCAGTTCGGAAGGCAGACCGGCGTGGGTCACCCCCCCATGCCTATAAACGTCGTCTGTGAGCTGCCTTGCGGGATGAGTGGACCGCATGCTGAAAGCTGGACGTTGGCGGCATCGGATGGTGCCGCCGGCTTGGCATCGCGGCAAGCAGCATGGTTTGCGCTGTGGCAGCCCAACGCATCGAGATCATCATGGGCGCCGGTGGGGGCGAATCTATTCGCCTGAGGAGAATATCCGCTTGGTGGGCGAAGCGGTTGGGTCGCACAGCGTGCATGAGGGCATGACGCCGCCCTGAATTGGAGGGGTTGATTACGCGACGGCGAGCATGTCGCGCAGGGCGGCGACCCTCCGGACATAGATCGCCCGCACCCGGGGGGCGGAACCTGCTGGTTGCGCCGGGTTGCCGGGCACAGAAAGTTGCGCGCTTCGCCCTGGGCCCGCCAGAAAAGATGGGCACTGTCCGGGAGTTGGAATCCGCGCATCGTCGGCGTCCTTCCTTTCACCCCGCGATGATCTTGCTCCAAACGGTTGTTCTTGAATTTGGAAGTGCGGTGCCCAACCGCATCCCCGAACACCTGCTTGATAGCTGGCGGGTTGCCGGCGTGCTTGTCCGTCGTAACCGTTTAGTGTTGTTCCCTTTGCGAACGGGCACACGCCCGCTTCGACGCCGCGGATTTCCGCAGCGATCGAGGCGGAACGCTCATCATCCAGACCCCAGCGGTTCGCAACGCGGAGGCATGGAGCAGGATCACCATCGGGGGCAGGAATCTACGCCACCGCCATCATTTCTTCACGAGGGGGCAATCGCTTTGCGAGAGCGGCCGAAATGCCTCCTCGGCGGGAATCGTGGCGCGCAGGGTGTAGTAGTCCCAGGAATACTTGGATTCGGATGGCTTCTTCACCTGCATCAGATACATCTCACGCATGAGGCGACCATCCTCGCGCACCCAGCCGTCCTTCACGAACACGTCGTTGATCCGCGTGCTCTTCAGCTTTTCCATGACGGGGCCGGCCTCGTCGGTGCCGGCGGCCTCGATGGCTTTCAGGTAGGCGAGCGTCGAGGAATAGACGCCGGCCTGCCCCATGTTCGGCATGATCTTCACCCGCTCGTGGAAGCGCCGGGAGAAGGCGCGGGTCTCGTCGTCGCGGTCCCAGTAGAAGGCGGTGGTCAGGTACATCCCCTGCGTCGCCTCCAGCCCCAGGGCGTGGACGTCGGTGTCGAACAGCAGGAGACCGGCGAGTTGCTGCCCGCTCTGGGTCAGGCCGAACTCGGCGGCCGCCTTGATGGCGTTGCGCGCGTCCATCCCGGTGGTGGCGAGGCCGACGATCTTGGCACCCGATGCCTGCGCCTGCGTCACGTAGGACGCGAAATCGAGGTTGTTCAGCGGGAAGCGCACGGCGCCCAGGACCTTGCCGCCGTTCTCTTGGACGATCTTCGCCGTGTTCTCCTCCAGCCCGTGGCCGAAGGCGAAATCGACGGTGAGGAAGTACCAGGTGTCACCGCCCTGCTTGATCGTCTGCGCCCCGGTGCCCTTGGCCAGCGCGTAGGCATCGTAGGCGTAGTGGATGGTGTTGGGCGTGCATTTGTCGCCGGTCAGGCGGGTGACGGACGGGCCGTTGAAGATGGCGACACGGTTCTTGTCGCGGACGATGTCCGCCACCGCCAGCGCCAGACCGGAGTTCGCCACGTCCTGGATGAGGTCGACGTTCTGCGCGTCGATCCACTCGCGCACGATGGACGACCCGACATCCACCTTGTTCTGGTGGTCGGCGGTCAGCACCTCGATGGGCTTGCCCAGCACCGTGCCGCCGAAATCCTCCACCGCCATTTGCGCGGCGGCGATGGAGCCGCGGCCGCTCTGGTCGGAGAAGGCCCCGGACAGGTCGGTGATGACCCCGATCCGGACGACATCGTTCGAGATCCTGGCCCCTTGCTGCGCCGCCGCCGGCAGCATGGTGGCGAGCAGCAGCGCGGTCCCGGACAGCAGCGCGGTGCCCAACTGACGCTTCATCGCTTCCTCCCTTGTTTTGCGTCGTCCCGGCGAGCCTTCACCGAAACCCGTTGCCATACCGTCCCGCCCCATGGTCGATTCCACAACGGCGCGCGATCCGGGGCATGGGTAAAATGGGGAAAAACGGTCGGCTCGACGTACAAATCGTTTCTGCGCTCCGTCCCTGGGCGGAAACGTCCGATGAGCGGCTGTTCTGCCCAGCCTTCGGCGGGCATCCGGTGGACCGCGCCGAGTATCTGGCCCTGCTTCCCGTCCAGGACAGCAACGGGCGGCTGCTCGCCGCCTTGGCCGAAGCGCCGGACGCCGTGCCGGAGGGGGTGTGCGTCGGTGTGCTGGCGGTCGACCCCTTCCGGCCGGTGGGTCCGTTCCTGAAGACCCTGCGCCGGTTCGGGGTGCGCGCGGTCGCAAATTTCCCCACCACCGCGCTGTTCGACGGGGAAACCGGCGAGACGCTGCGCGGCGTCGGGCTCGGTGCGGAGCGGGAGGTGTCGTTCCTGGAGGAGGCTGCCCGTGGGGGATTCGCCGTCACCGGCTTCGCCGCCGACGCGGACATCGGCCGGCGCCTGCGGGCGGCGGGTGCGGGGCGCCTCGTCGTGCATCCGGGTGCCGCGACCGGCGATCCGTCGCGCGACGCCGAGGCGGTCGCGAACGCCGCCGCGGTCGCCGCCGAACTGCGCCAAGAGGGCGGCGGTCCCGTCCTCCTCTATCGAGCGGCCGACTTCGAGGACCATCATGACGTCATGAGGCGGGCGGCCGACGGGCTGGTGCTTCCGCCCGGCGCCGGTCACTCCAACAGGCCGTAGTGACGCATCTTGTTGTAGAGCGTCTTGCGCGACAGGCCGAGGAAGCGGGCCGTCTCCCCCCGGCGGAAGCGGTGCCGCCGCAGGCCGTCGAGAATCCAGTCCCGTTCCGACTGTTTGGGCGACCGGTCTCCGGGCGCGTCGGGGCGCGGGCGGCCCGTGCGCTTGCCGTCCAGGGAAGGCAGGGACTCCGCCTCGATGACGTCGCCGCTGCCGTCCAGCGCCTGCTCGACCAGGGCGCGCAGTTCACGGAGGTTGCCCGGCCAGTCATGGGCGATGAGCAGCCGGAACGCACGCGGCGACAGGCGCACGGGACCCGCTGACGGGCGCAGCGCCGCCGCGAAATGCTCGACCAGCAGCGGAATGTCGTCCAGCCGCTCGCTCAGCGGCGGCAGGTCGATGTCGCGTCGGGCGAGGCGGAGGGCCAAGTTAGGCACGAGCGTCCCGGCGCCGGCCGCGGCCTCCAGGCCCGCCGTTCCGATCAGGATGATCCGCGCGTTGGAGCGCAGGCTGTCCTGGCCGCCCTGGCGGCGGAAGCTGCCGCGCTCCAGGAAGGCGGCAAGCTCGGCCTGCGTGCCGGGCGTCAGGCCCTCCGCGTTCTCGATCACCAGCGTCGTCCCGTTGGCGGCCTCGACCCAGCCGAGACGGCGGCGTCCGCCGTCCGCCGGCTCCACCCCGAACAGCCACCCGCCGTCCAGATGGCGGGCATCGACGGTCATCGGCGGACGCTGGCGCTGCGGACCGCGTCCGTGCAGCAGATTAGCCACCAGCGACCGCCCGCTGCCATCCGGTCCGGCGACCCACACCGGCCCGCCGTCGGGGCCGAGACGCTCCAGCCGTGCCCGCGCCTCCACCAGCGCGTCGGTGCGGCCCACCAACCCCATCCCCTGCCCGGTCTGGTCAAGGCGCCGTTCCAGCCGGTCGATGCGCCGCTGCAGGGTGGAGACCAGCTTGAAGGCGGCGGTCATATCCTCCATCGAGCTTTCCGAGGGCAGGCGGTCGATGGTGGAGCCGCCGATGTAGCCGTCGGCGCGCGCCTCGCGGCAGGCCTCGTGCATCTCCTGCGGGGTGGTGATCGGCCCGCCCTCGATCACGCACAGCGCGCCGGGGTCGGCGGTGCGGATCGCCTTGATGTGGCCGCGGGCGCGGTTGCCGACCTGAAGCACCGACTCCCCGCTGGGCACGCCCACGGCGCCGCCGGCGTTCCAGCCGATGTTGAAGCAATAGACGTCCACCCCCGCCTGGGCGAGCGCCAGCGCCTCCTCCCGGCGGCGGAAATAGCCGACGGTCGCCAGCCCGGCCGCCCGCGCCGCCTCCAGCAGGCGGACCTCCCGCGCGAAGCCCAGGCCGGTGCGCTCCAGCGCCTCGCGGAAGCGCCCGTCGACATGCGACACGGTCGGGAAATTCACCACCCCGCCGAATCCCCAGCCGCGCAGCCGCTCCATGAGGGGAGAAAACTCCTCCTCCGCGAGACCCCAGGCGCAGGCGCCGAAGAAGACCGGAATCGGTGTCGCGTCGACGATCTCCGAGCAGGCGAAGTCGGCGACGAAGGCGTTGCTGTCGCGCAGCGCCAGCATGGTGGCGATGGACGACGCCCCCATGGTGCGGAAGCGTCCCGCGGCCAGCGCCAGCAGGAAGTCGGCGCCGCCGCGCGCCGCCGCGCGGGCGGCAAGGCCGGTGCCGATGGCGGCGCCGACCAGCAACGTGTGCCGGCCCGCGCAGGCCCGCCTCAGATCGTCCAGCAGCTGAGTCCGGTGATGGGGCGCGCGGTCATGGGTCATGCCAACCACTATACCCAATATTACCCGCTCCGCCGCAACGCTCCGGTTGGCACCCCCGGCGGGCGGCCTACACTTCCGGAAAAGACGATGGGAGGAGGCCCGGCCATGGCGGATGCGGAGCGAGGCGCGGCGACGGTCTATGTCGTCGGCTGCTACGACACCAAGGGAATCGAGTTGGACTATGTGCGGGGGCTGATCGCGGCGGAGGGGCTGCGCACGGTGACGGTCGATGTGGGCACCCGCCCGCCCGCCGTCCCGGCCGACGTCTCGGCGCGGGACGTCGCCTCCTGCCACCCCGATGGGGCGGAAGCGGTGCTGGGCACCGACGACCGCGGGCTGGCCGTGTCGCGCATGGCCGACGCGTTCCGGCGCTTCGTCGAGCGGCGCACCGACGTCGCCGGCATGATCGGGCTGGGCGGTTCCGGCGGCACGGCGATCATCGCGCCGGGCATGCGGACGCTTCCCGTGGGGACGCCCAAGCTGATCGTGTCCACCGTCGCTTCCGGGAACGTCGCGTCCTATGTCGGCGAGACGGACCTCTGCATGATGGCCTCGGTCACCGACGTCGCCGGGCTGAACCGGATTTCGCGCCGCGTGCTGGGCAACGCCGCCCACGCGATGGCCGGCATGGTGGCGCGCGCGATCCCCGAGACGGACACCAAGCCGGCGCTGGGCCTCACCATGTTCGGCGTGACGACCCCCTGCGTCACGCAGGTGTCCCTGGCGCTCGACCCCGCCTACGACTGCCTGGTCTTCCACGCCACCGGCACCGGCGGGCGCGCGATGGAGAAGCTCGTCGCCTCGGGCTTGCTGGCGGGCGTGCTGGACGTGACGACCACCGAGGTCTGCGACCTGCTGATGGGCGGCGTCTTCAGCGCCGGGGAGGAGCGGCTGGACGCCATCGCGCGGGCCGGCATCCCCTATGTCGGGTCCTGCGGCGCGCTGGACATGGTGAATTTCGGCCCGCGCGAGACCGTGCCCGACCGCTACCGCGACCGGCTGTTCTATGTGCACAACCCGCAGGTCACGCTGATGCGCACCACGGCGGACGAGAACCGGGCGATGGGCGCCTGGATCGGCCGCAAGCTGAACGCTTTCACCGGGCCGGTGCGCTTCCTCATCCCCGAAGGGGGCGTGTCGGTCCTCGACGCGCCGGGCCAGCCCTTCCACGATCCCGAGGCGGACGCCGCGCTGTTCGATGCGTTGGAGCGCACCGTCGAGCAGACGGACGCGCGCCGGCTGGTCCGCCTTCCCCACAACATCAACGACCCCGCCTTCGCCGCCGCGCTCGTCCAGGCCTTCCGGGACATCGCCGCGGCCGGCCACGGCACGACGCCATAAGGAGCCTTCGACGATGCCCCGCATTCCCCGTCAACAAATCCTCGACCGGTTCCGCGGCATGATGGCCCGCGGCGAACCCATCGTCGGCGGCGGCGCCGGTACCGGGCTGTCCGCCAAATGCGAGGAGGCGGGCGGGATCGACCTGATCGTCATCTACAACTCCGGCCGCTACCGCATGGCCGGGCGGGGCTCGCTGGCCGGGCTGCTCGCCTACGGCAACGCCAACGAGATCGTCGTCGACATGGCGCGCGAGGTGCTGCCGGTGGTCCGGCACACCCCGGTGCTGGCCGGCGTCAACGGCACCGATCCCTTCATGATCCAGGACCAGTTCCTGCGGCGGCTGGCCGATCTGGGCTTCTCCGGCGTGCAGAACTTCCCGACCGTGGGGCTGATCGACGGCGTCTTCCGGGCCAACCTGGAGGAGACCGGCATGGGCTACGGGCTGGAGGTGGACATGATCCGCGCCGCCCATGGCCTGGACCTGCTGACCACGCCCTACGTCTTCTCGGAAGGGGAGGCGGTGGCGATGGCCGAAGCCGGGGCCGACGTCATCGTCTGCCACCTCGGCCTGACCACCGGCGGCAGCATCGGGGCGGAAACGGCGCTGTCGCTGAAGGATTGCGTGCCGAAGATCGACGCCTGGGCGGAAGCGGCTTTGCGGGTGCGCAAGGACGTGATCGTTCTGTGCCACGGCGGCCCGATCGCCACGCCGGAGGACGCCTCCTTCGTCCTCGGCGCGTGCACCGTCTGCCACGGCTTCTACGGGGCGTCCAGCATGGAACGCTTGCCGACGGAAACCGCGCTGACCGAGCAGACGCGCCGCTTCAAGGCCATCACCAAGCAACGCTGAAGGGGGAACGCATGGCACGGGTCTATGTCAGCGCCGTCATCGACGCGCCCGTCGGGCAGGTCTGGGACAAGGCGCGGGATTTCAACGGCCACCACGCCTGGCATCCCATCATCGCGGACAGCCACATCGAGGACGGGCTGCGCAGCGACACGGTCGGCTGCGTCCGCAACTTCGGGCTCACCCCCGGCGGCCGGCTGCGCGAACAGTTGGTGTCCTTCAGCGACCGTGAGCACTCCTACACCTACACGATCCTCGAATCCCCGCTGCCGCTCACCGACTACGTCGCGACCTTCCGCCTGACCGAGGTGACGGAGGGCAACCGGACCTTCGGCGAATGGTGGGCCGACTTCGACTGCCGGCCCGAGGATCTGCCCACGCTGCGCGAGCAGGTCGGCCGGAACACCTTCGCCGCCGGGTTCCGGGCGCTGGCGGACCTGTGCGGCGGCGGCGTCACAGCGCCTGCCGCAACTCCGGCCCCGCCTTGAACAGGTCGGCGACGAGGCCGCAGTCGGTGACCTGGAAGATCGGCGCCTCCTCGTCCTTGTTGATCGCGACGATGACCTTGCTGTCCTTCATGATTGTTTCAGCTTGAGCCTGCGCGAGGTCGAGGTGATCCCCGGCCGCGCGGCGTTGAGGTCAGCTACGAGACCATCCGGGAGTGGGACCTACGCTTTGGCCGGGCGTTCGCCACCACGCTCAAACGTCCTCGACCCCGGCCGGGCGACTGGGATCCGGAAGCCGCCGACCGCGAAATCGAGATTCGCCCGATGCTGCATCGGCTGGTGGGCAGAAGCGCGCTCGATCTCCTCGAACGCTTTGCCGCGAAGGCGGAGAACGCGATTGCGCGGGAGCGGCGGACCAAGCCGGCGCAGGACGGCGATGAGAGGGAAGGAACGGAAGGGTGAAGCAGCTCGTCCGCATCGGCATGATCAACTGGCACCTGCTGCCCGCTGTCGACATCGCCGTGACCGCCGACGTCGGCGTGATCGGTGAGAACCGCAGCGGCAAATCGACCCTGCTCAATCTCACCCAACTGGTCATCACCGGCAACAATGGGCGCATCTTCGCCTCAACGCGAGCGCCACTCATGCGCGGACCGGTCATCACCGGGCCGCGGCCTCGCCGTCATCCGAAGCTCTTGTCGAGCAGTCGATAGAACCAGAACGCCTCGTGGGTGGCCATGAGTCCATTCAACCGTCCCGGGGACAGGCCGGTGAGGCGGCGGACCTCCCGTCCCATGTGCGACTGGTCGGCGAAACCCAGTTCACCGGCGAGCCCCGCCAGGTCGAGCTCGCCACCCTCCCGATCCTGCGCCACGCGGACGGCCACCTCCTCGACCCGGGCGAAGAGCTGCAAATCCCGGTGGCTCAGGCCGGTCCATCCCTTGATGCGGCGTTGGGCTTGCCGCACCCCCCGGCCCGTCCTCGACAGCGTCGCCTTCAGCGCCAGCGAGCACAGCCAGTCCCTCATCAGCGGGGTCCGTCCGGCTTTGCACGGGCGCGGGCCCGACCACAGCGGCTCGAGCCGGTCCTCCAGGCGATGGAACGCCGCCGCTCCCGCCTCCAGCGTGAGGAGGGCTTGGCAGGCGGCCAGCAGCGGGCCGGAGACCATCTCCTCCAGCGGCAGGATCCGATCGACAAGGGAGTCGGCGCCGATTCCACTGAGCCGGCCCAAGGCTTCCGGATAGAAGGCGACCGACAGGGCGTGGACCGGTCCCGGCGACCAGCTCGCCGCGGGACGGCGCTGCGGCCCGGACAGAACCAGCCGCGGCAACGGCGGGCCGAGGACCGGGCGCCCGTCGGCCCTGCGCTCCTCCACCATGTGGAGCGCGCCGTCGAAGATCCACGAGATCATCGACATCGGGGTGGCCGGGTAATGGTTGAACCGCTGCTCGTCCGACAGCGCCACCCCGCGCGTGTCGCGCTCCACGCCGACGAACACGCAGGCGGCAAGGGCCGGGCGCGGCGGCAGCAGGCGGGCGGAGGCGACGGACGGCATCGCGGGTGTCGTTTCCGTTCTATACGGCCGGGCAGGGTCCGGGACAATCTGGCCATGTAATCATCGGAGCCGAGCATGGCCAAGACCAAACTTCAGGGGCGCTTGCGTCACAAAGCCCGCAGCCTCGCCACCATCTCCCTCATCTCCGCCCGCGTGCTGGCCCGTCGCGCCGTCGGCAGGCCGTTGGTTCCGCAGTGGGGCCCTCTGTTCGAGATCGCCAACCTGTTCTGGCGCGCTCAGTTCGACCATGCCTTCGCGCTCAGGGACATCGCCGAAGCCCGCGCCTATTTCGACAGCCTGGTTCACGTTCTGGACAGCTCCCCCGAGGTCGACATCCGGCCCTCCCTCCCCGGCGAACCGCGCGGCGATTGGTTCATCCCGCGCACCCGCAAGGGCGAGGCCACCCTGCTCTATTTCCACGGCGGCGGGTACACGTTCTACGCCGCCGTGACGCGGCAGCTCATCGCCATGCTGGCCGACACGCTGGGGTTTCCCATCTTCGCCCCCGACTACCGCCTGACGCCCGAGCATCCCCACCCCGCGCAGATCGAGGACGCACTGACTGCCTACCGCTTTCTGCTCGCGCAAGGCGTCGACCCGTCCCGCCTCGTCGTCTGCGGGGATTCCGCGGGCGGCCATCTCATGCTGATGACGCTGATCGAACTGCGGAAGGCGGGGCTGCCGCAGCCGGCGATCGGCATCGGCCTCAGCCCGTGGACCGATGTCGGGCGGCGCGGCGCCAGCCAGTTCGGCAACGACCGCTACGACCTCGTGCAAGGCTACATGACGCTGCAATTCGCGGCCTGGCTCAAGGGCGGGGGCGGCTTCGGTGACGCGGAACTCTCCCCCATCGACCAGGACCTGCGGGGACTGGCGCCGCTCTACCTCCAGGCTGGCGGCAAGGAGATCCTGGTCGACATGATCCGCGACTTCGCCCGGACCGCCCGGACCCAAAACGCCCCGGTGCGGCTGGACGTCTGGGAGCATATGACTCACGAGTTCCAGGCCCACGGGCAGGAACTCCCCGAAAGCCGGGAAGCGATAAAGCGTCTGGAGGAAGCGATCCGGTGGGCCGTCGCACCGGCCGGGGAAGAGACCGGATTCCCGTCCACGCCGCAAACCGAGATCGACACCCTTCCCAAAGAGGGTAAGCGTTGCGTAACGGCACATCCGACATGATCGTTTGACAGGGTGACGCCGCGGCCCGCTCGGTGTTGGTCGAGGCCGCCTTGTCGGCGAAGGTGGCGCCGGGACCGCTGCGGGTCTTCTTCAACCGGGTGCAGAAGAAGGCCGGAGCCGGCGCAGCCGCGGTTAGCTACCACCCGCAGGAACGCGCCTACGAGCGGATGGTGGAAGCCTGGACGGAGCGCCCATCGGCGCCTGCCGGATGACGCCCCCCGCATCAAGGCGGCCGCTCCGCGGCCCCGCGCTGACGCGCGGCTGCGGCCTTGACCCGGACTTTGCCATCCGGCGTCTGGCCAGCGTGCGGTCGGTGCTTTGCACCGACCGCATCGGTCCAATGCCCAATTGGAGGTTCTCAACATCATCCGTCGCTGATGATGAGCGACCAGTTCGCAATGTCCTTGGCAAGCACCACGGTGACGGACCGCCGCGACCCATTCCTTCATGAGCGAGGAATGGATCGCAGCGGTCTCTGGCTGCCGAATGATCAGCCGAACCAGCCGGCGACGTTGCCGGTCTGGCCGAGGATGGTGATGCGGTTGCCCCCGCCGACGTCGAGCGTGGTGTTGCCGCCCTCCACCCGCGCCGAGCGGATCACCGCGCCGAGGTCAATGCCGGCCTCGTAGAAGGCCAAGCGGTCGACCCCCACCTCGAAGTCCATCACCACCGACCCGCCCGAGCTGCGCCCGAAGGCGAAGACGTCCGCACCGGCGCCGCCCCACAGCGTGTCCGCGCCGCCGTCGGCGAACAGCAGGTCGTTGCCCGCCCCGCCGTTCAGCAGGTCGTTGCCAGCCCCGCCGAACAGCGTGTCGTTGCCCGCCTCGCCGAACAGCGTGTCGTCGCCGTCGCCGCCGCTGGCCAGGTCGTCGCCCGCGCCGAGCCCGATCAGGTCGCGCCCCGCCCCGCCCAGCGCCACGTCGTTGCCCGCCCCGCCGCTGAGCGTGTCGTCGCCGTCGTCGCCGATCAGGAAGTCGTCGCCCGCCCCGCCGAACAGCAGGTCGTTGCCCGCCCCGCCGGACAGCGTGTCGTCGCCCTCCTCGCCGGTCAGCGTGTCGTCGCCCGCCTCGCCGAACAGGATGTCCTGGCCCGTCCCGCCGAACAGCGCGTCGTTGCCGACCCCGCCGCCGATCAGGTCGTTGCCCTCGCCGCCGAACAGCCAGTCGTCGCCCTCGCCGCCCATCACCACGTCGTCGCCGTCGTCGCCGTACAGCGTGTCGTTGCCGCCGGCGCTGGCGATCGTGTCGTTGCCGCCGCCGCCGTGCAGGAGGTCGTCGCCGGCCCCCAGGTACATGTACTGCTCGTGGTCGTCGCCGTAGACGATCTGCTCGCCGTCGCCGCCGACCAGCGTGGCGTTGCCGACCACCGCCGCGAACTCCACGTTGTCGAGCTGGATGGTCACCGGACCCGCCGCCGCCGTGGTGTCGAGCACCACCGCGGTCGGCGCCGTGCTGGCGACGCCGGTGCCGCCCAGCGTGTTGCCGGTCACCCTGGTCTGCACCGCCTGGCCGGCGGCCACCCCCGGCGTGCTGAAGTCGATGGCGCGCACCAGGAGCTGGGCCTGGGCGGAGAGCACCGAGAGGAAGCCGTCGCCGCCGCCGGTCAGGTTGCCGCGCGAGGCGGTGCCGGCGTCGGTGCGCGCCTCGATGGCGGCGATCAGGCCGGTCAGCCCGCTCTGCGCCTCCGCGGCGGTCTGCCGCTCGGCGCTGCCCGAGGTGGTGACGGCCACGCCGGTGGAGACGCTGACCGTCAGGGTGGTGACGGTGGACACCGCACCGGTCTGGCGGTCGACCACCTGCTCGCGCACCACCGGCACGTCGGCGAGGTCGGCGTTGGCGGTGCTGGTGTCCTCGACGCGGTTGCTGTTGCTGGCCGCGATGGTCACGGTGGTGACGCGCTTGCCGTCGCCGCCGGTGGTGATCGAGCCGTTGACGGTGGCGCCGTCCACGGTGGCCGTCGGCGGCGGGGCGACCGGGGCGGGCTTCTCCACGGTGGCGGTGAGCTTCTGCGTCGTCGCGGTGAAGGGCGGCGCGGCGTTGCCCGCCGGGTCGGTCAGGCCGAGGGTCAGGGTGAGCGTGCCGTCGCCCAGGGCGGAGAGGTCCAGCCCGGTCACCCGCATGGTCGGGCCGCTCATCACGCCGCCGCCGGTGACCTGGCCGCCGCCGGCCGAGGTGATCGTCCAGGTGAAGCTGGTCCCGGCCTCGCCGCCGCTGATGGTGAAGGCGGCGCTGGACTGCTCGATGGCGTCGATGCTGTCGTCCTCGAACAGCACGCTGGCCGTCGGCGGGGTGGTGTCGACGGTCAGCGACTGGGTGCCCGGCGCCGAGATGTTGCCGGCGGCATCCGTGGCGGTGGCCGAGACCGGGTTGGCGCCGTTGGCGTTGAGGCTGAGCGTGCCGGTGACCGGAGTGGCGGTGGCGAGGTTGAGGCTCCAGGCGCCGCCGTTCGTGGCGGTGGTGGTGTAGGTCGCCCCACCGACGGTGACGGTGACGGTGCTGCCGGCCTCGGCCGTGCCGGTGAGGGTGGGCGTCGTGCTGTTGGTCAGCGCCGTGGCGACGGTCGGGGCGTCGGGCAGCGTGGTGTCGATGACCAACGACTGGGTGCCCGGTGCCGAGACGTTGCCCGAGGCATCGGTGGCGGTGGCCGACACCGGGTTGGCGCCGTTGGCGTTGAGGCTCAGCGAGCCGGAGGTCGGCGTCGCGGTGGCGAGGTTGATGGACCAGTTTCCGCCGTTCGTGGCGGTGGTGGTGTAGGTGGCGCCGCCCACCGTGACGGTCACCGTGCTGCCGGCCTCGGCCGAGCCGGTGAGGGTCGGCGTCGTGCTGTTGCTCAGCGCCGTGGCGACGGTCGGGGCATCGGGCAGCGTGGTGTCGATGGTCAGCGACTGGCTGCCGGCCGAGGAGGTGTTCCCCGCGGCGTCGGTGGCGGTGGCCGAGACCGGGTTGGCGCCGTTCGGGTTGAGGCTGAGCGTGCCGGTGACCGGAGTGGCGGTGGCGAGGTTGAGGCTCCAGGCGCCGCCGTTCGTGGCGGTGGTGGTGTAGGTGGCGCCGCCCACCGTGACGGTCACCGTGCTGCCGGCCTCGGCCGAGCCGGTGAGGGTCGGCGTCGTGCTGTTGCTCAGCGCCGTGGCGACGGTCGGGGCATCGGGCAGCGTGGTGTCGATGGTCAGCGACTGGGTGCCGGCCGAGGAGGTGTTCCCCGCGGCGTCGGTCGCCGTGGCCGAGACCGAGTTGGCGCCGTTGGCGTTGAGGTTCAGCGAACCGGCGGTCGGCGTCGCGGTGGCGAGGTTGAGGGTCCAGGCCCCGTTGGTCGCCGTGGTGGTGTAGGTCGCTCCACCGATGGTGACGGTGACGGTGCTGCCGGCCTCCGCCGAGCCGGTGAGGGTCGGCGTCGTGCTGTTGCTCAGCGCGGGGCTGGTCACCGAGGGCGCGCTCGGCGCCGTGGTGTCGATGGTCAGCGATTGCGTGCCGGGGGCCGAGACGTTGCCCGCCGCGTCGGTTGCCGTGGCGGAGACCGGGTTGGCGCCGTTGGCGTTCAGGGTCAGCAAGCCGGAGGTCGGCGTCGCGGTGGCGAGGTTGATGGACCAGCTGCCGTTGGTCGCCATCGTGGTGTAGGTGGCGCCGCCCACCGTGACGGTGACGGTGCTGCCCACTTCCGCCGTACCGGTGAGGGTTGGCGTCGTGCTGTTGGTCAACGCCGCGCTGGTCACCGCCGGAGCGTTGGGCAGCGTGGTGTCGACAGTCAGCGACTGCGTGCCGGCGGAGGAGACGTTGCCCGCCGCGTCGGTGGCCGTGGCCGTAACGGGGTTGGCGCCGTTGGCATCGAGGCTCAGCGAGCCGGCGGTCGGTGTCGCGGTGGCGAGGTTGAGGCTCCAGGCGCCGCCGTTCGTGGCGGTGGTGGTGTAGGTCGCTCCACCGATGGCGACGGTGACGGTGCTGCCGGCTTCCGCCGTGCCGCCGATCACCGGGGTGGCACTGTTGGTCAGTGCCGCCGAGGTCACCGCCGGGGCGTTTGGCGCCGTCGTGTCGATGGTCAGCGACTGGGTGCCCGGCGCCGAGACGTTTCCGGCAGCGTCGGTGGCCGTGGCCGTGACGGGGTTGGCGCCGTTGGCGTTCAGGCTCAGGGAGCCGGCGGTCGGCGTCGCCGTGGCGAGATTGAGGCTCCAGGCCCCGTTGGTCGCCGTGGTGACGTAGGTAGCCCCACCGATGGTGACGGTCACCGTGCTGCCGGTTTCCGCCGTGCCGGTGAGGGTCGGCGTCGTGCTGTTGGTCAGCGCCGTGGCGACGGTCGGAGCGGTCGGAGCGGTGGTGTCGATGGTCAGCGACTGCGTGCCCGGTGCCGAGACATTGCCTGATGCATCGGTGGCGGTGGCCGAGACCGGGTTGGCGCCGTTGGCGTTGAGGCTGAGCGAGCCGGAGGTCGGCGTCGCGGTGGCAAGGTTGACGCTCCAGGTTCCGTTGGTCGCCATCGTGGTGTAGGTGGCGCCGCCCACGGTGACGGTCACCGTGCTGCCCACTTCCGCCGTGCCGGTGAGGGTTGGCGTGGTGCTGTTGCTCAGTGCCGCACTGGTCACCGCCGGGGCGTTGGGCAGCGTGGTGTCGACAGTCAGCGACTGCGTTCCGGCGGAGGAGACGTTGCCGGCGGCGTCGGTGGCCGTCGCCGTGACGGGGTTGGCGCCGTTGGCATTGAGGCTCAGCGAGCCGGCGGTCGGTGTCGCGGTGGCGAGGTTGAGGCTCCAGGCCCCGTTGGTCGCCGTCGTGGTGTAGGTCGCCCCACCGATGGTGACGGTCACCGTGCTGCCGGTTTCCGCCGTGCCGGTCAGTGTCGGCGTCGTGCTGTTGCTCAGCGCCGTGGCGACGGTCGGAGCGGTCGGAGCGGTGGTGTCGATGGTCAGCGTTTGCGTGCCGGGAGCCGAGGTGTTGCCCGCCGCGTCGGTCGCGGTGGCCGAGACCGGGTTGGTGCCGTTGGCGTTCAGGGTCAGGGAGCCGGCGGTCGGTGTCGCGGTGGCGAGGTTCAGGCTCCAGCCGCCGCCGTTCGTGGCGGTGGTGGTGTAGGTCGCTCCACCCACCGTGACGGTCACCGTGCTGCCGGCCTCCGCCGTGCCGGTGAGGGTCGGGGTGGCGTTGTTGGTCAGCGCCGCGCTGGTCACCGCCGGAGCGTCGGGCAGCGTGGTGTCGATGACCAACGACTGGGTGCCCGGCGTGGAGACGTTGCCCGCCGCATCGGTCGCCGTCGCCGTGACGGGGTTGGCGCCGTTGGCATCGAGGCTCAGCGAGCCGGTGACCGGAGTGGCGGTGGCGAGGTTGAGGCTCCAGGCCCCGTTGGTCGCCGTCGTGGTGTAGGTGGCGCCACCCACCGTGACGGTCACCGTGCTGCCGGTTTCCGCCGTGCCGGTGAGGGTCGGCGTCGTGCTGTTGCTCAGCGCCGTGGCGACGGTCGGAGCGCTCGGCGGCGTGGTGTCGATGGTCAGCGTTTGCGTACCGGGAGCCGAGGTGTTGCCCGCCGCGTCGGTCGCGGTGGCCGAGACCGGGTTGGCGCCGTTGGCATCGAGGCTCAGCGAGCCGGTGACCGGAGTGGCGGTGGCGAGGTTCAGGCTCCAGGCGCCGCCGTTCGTGGCGGTGGTGGTGTAGGTCGCTCCACCCACCGTGACCGTCACCGTGCTGCCGGCCTCCGCCGTGCCGCCGATGATCGGTGTGGCGTTGTTGGTCAGCGCCGCGCTGGTCACCGCCGGGGCGTTTGGCGCCGTCGTGTCGATGACCAACGACTGGGTGCCGGGGACCGAGACGTTGCCCGCCGCATCGGTGGCGGTGGCCGAGACGGCGTTCGTGCCGTTGGCGTTCAGGGTCAGGGAGCCGGAGGTCGGAGTCGCGGTGGCGAGGTTGACGCTCCAGGTCCCGTTGGTCGCCGTGGTGGTGTAGGTCGCCCCACCGACGGTGACGGTCACGGTGGTGCCGGCTTCCGCCGTGCCGGTGAGGATCGGGGTGGCGTTGTTGCTCAGGGTTGCGCTGGTCACCGCCGGAGCGTTGGGAGCGGTGGTGTCGATGGTCAGCGACTGCGTGCCGGCCGAGGAGACGTTGCCCGCCGCATCGGTGGCGGTGGCCGAGACGGCGTTCGTGCCGTTGGCGTTCAGGCTCAGGGAGCCGGAGGTCGGCGTCGCGGTGGCGAGGTTGACGCTCCAGGTTCCGTTGGTCGCCGTGGTGGTGTAGGTGGCGCCCCCCACCGTGACCGTCACCGTCGCCCCGGCTTCAGCCGTGCCGCTGAGGGTCGGCGTCGTGCTGTTGCTCAGCGCCGTCGTGACGGTCGGCGCGTTCGGAGCCGCGCTGTCGATGGTCACCGTCAGCGTGCTGGAGGCCGACGACGTGCCGGTGGCATCGCTCGACACGGCGGTCAGGGAATGAGCCCCATCGCCCAGCGAGGCCGTCGTGACGGTCCACAGGCCGTTGGCGTCGGCCGTCACCGTGCCCAGCGCCGTCGCGCCCTCGTACAGCACCACGGTCGTGAACGCCTTGGCCAGGCCGGTGATCGCCGGAGCCGTGACGTTGGTCAGCGTGTCCGTCGTCGAACCGCTGTTCGACGCGCTCGTCAGCGCCAGACTCGCCGGAGTCGGCGGAACGTTGCGGAACAGGGTGATGCTTGTGAAGGCGCCGACCAGGGCGTCGAGATCGCCGTCACCGTCGATGTCCACGATGCTCGGCGACCCCATCATCCCGGCATTGCTCAGCCCGAAGGGATTGGTGCCGACCAGCGTGAAGCTGGGCGCCGTCGCCGTGCCGACGTTGCGGTAGACCACCGTGTCACCGGTGATGTTGCCGATCAGGATGTCGAGGTCGCCGTCGCCGTCGAGGTCCACCATGGTCGGCGACGCCTGCCCCCCGGCATTGCCGAGCCCGAAGGGGTTGGTGCCGACCAGCGTGAAGCTGGGCGCCGTCGCCGTGCCGACGTTGCGGTAGAACAGCGTGTCGCCACCCTGGCTGCCGACCAGGATGTCGAGGGCGCCGTCGCCGTCGAGGTCCGCGATGCTCGGCGACGCGAGGGGGATGAAATTGCTGAGCCCGAAGGGGTTGGTGGCCTCCAGGGTGAAGCTGGGCGCCGTCGCCGTTCCGACGTTGCGCAGGAACAGCAGGGAGCCGGAGTTGCTTCCGACCAGCACGTCGAGGTCGCCATCGCCGTCGAGGTCCGCGAAGGCCGGGGTGGACATCGTCGCACCGCTCAGCCCGAAGGGATCAGTCGCCGCCTCCAAGGTGAAGCTGGGTGCGGTCGCGTTGCCGACGTTGCGGTAGAGCTGGAGATTGATCCCGATGTTGCCGACCAGGGCGTCGAGGTCGCCATCACCATCGATGTCGACGAAGACCGGCTTGGCTTGCGGGAAAAGACCGTTCAAGCCGAAGGGGTTGGTGGCTTCCAGGACGAAGCTGGGATCGCCCGCCACGCGGACCGCCTGACCGGTCAGCGCGCCCGCGGCGTTGCCCGCGGCGTCCGCGGTCTTCGCGCCGGAGCCCGGCGGCGTGTAGTCCACCGTGACGCTCTGGTAGACCGTCGCCCCGGCGTCGAGCGTCAGGGTGACCGTCTTGCCGCTGGTGGCGACCGCGGTGACCGTCCGCGCCACGCCGCCCACCATCACCGTGAAGGCGCCGGCCGGAGTCTGGGCGCCGTCCAGAAGCTCCGAATAGGTCAGGGTCAGCTGCGTCCCGTTCAGCGTCGCCGAGGTGAGCGTCGGTGCCTTGGTGTCGATGGTCAGCGTCAGGGCGGTCGAGGCCGACGAGGTGCCGTTGGCGTTGCTCGACGTGACGGTCAGCGAGTGCGTGCCATCGCCCAGCGAGGCGGTGGAGAGCGTCCACAGGCCGGAGGAGGCGTCGGCCGTCACCGTGCCGATGGCCGTCGCGCCGTCGTACAGCACCACCGTCGACGAGGCGACCGCGGTGCCGACGATCGCCGGCGCCGTGACGTTGGTCAGCGTGTCGGTGGTCGAGCCGCTGTTCGAACCCGCCGTCAGGGTCGGGGCCGTGGGGGTGGCGGGCGGCGGCGTGGTGTTCCGGTAAAGGACCGTCTTGCCGTCGTCCCGGCCGATCAGGGCGTCGAGGTCGCCGTCCCCGTCGATGTCCGCGAAGGTCGGCTTCGCGTTGCTGCCGACGTCGCCCAGGTTGAAGGGGTTGGTGCCCTCCAGGGTAAAGGTGGGCGCCGCCGCCGTCCCGATGTTCCGGTAGAGGACCGTGTTGCCGCTGTCGTTGCCGATCAGCGCGTCGAGGTCGCCATCCCCATCGATGTCCACGAAGATCGGCGTGGCGTTGCTTCCGGCATCGCCGAGGCCGAAGGGATTGGTGCTTTCCAGCGCGAAGGTGGGGGCCGCCGCCGTTCCGACGTTCCGATAGAAGAGCGTGTTGCCATCCGCGTTGCCGATCAGGGCGTCGAGATCGCCGTCGCCGTCGATGTCCACCAGGGACGGCGACGCGAAGCCCCCGGCATTGCTCAAGCCGAAGGGATTGGTGCCCACCAGGGTGAAGCTGGGCGCCGCCGCCGTCCCGACGTTGCGGTAGACGACGGTGTCGCCGCCCGCGTTGCCGGCCAGCAGGTCGAGGTCGCCGTCGCCGTCGATGTCGGCGAGGACCGGCTTGGCGAAGGCGGGCATGCCGCCGCCGACGGTGTTCAGGCCGAAGGGGTTGGTGCCCACCAGGGTGAAGCTCGGCGCCTCCGCCGTGCCGACGTTGCGGTAGACGACGATGTTGGCGTACCAGTCGCCGACCACCGCGTCGAGGTCGCCGTCGCCGTCGATGTCGGCGAAGACCGGGGCGGACTGGCCGACGAAGGTGCCGAGGCCGAAGGGGTTGGTGGCTTCCAGGGTGAACTTGGGATCGCCGCCCACGCGGACCGGCTGGCCGTTCAGCGCGCCCGCGGCGTTGCCGGCCGCATCCACGGTCCTGGCGCCCGAGCCCGGCGGGGTGTAGCTGACCGTCGCGCCCTCATAGAGCGAGGAGGCCCCGGCATCCAGCGTCAGGGTGACCATCCGGCCGTTGACCCCGACCGCGGTGACCGTGCGCACCACGCCGCCCACCGTCACCGTGAAGGCGCCGGCCACCGGCGTCTGGGCGTTGTCCAGCGCCTCCGAGTAGGTCAGCGTCAGCCGCGTCCCGCTCAGCACCGCCGACGTCAGCGTCGGTGCCGCCGTGTCGATGGTCACGTTCAGCGCCGTCGAGGCCGCCGACGTGCCGTTGGCGGTGCTTGCCTTGACGGTCAGCGAATGCGCGCCGTCGCTCAGCGACGCCGACGTGACCGTCCACAGCCCCGCGCCGTTGGCCGTCGCCGTACCCACCGCGGTCGCCCCGTCATACAGCACCACCGTGGCGGATGCCTCCGCCGTTCCGGTGAACGTCGGCGTCGTGACCTTGGTCAGCGTGTCCGTCGTCGAACCGCTGTTCGATCCCACCGTCAGCGCCAGACCGCCCGGCGCGGCCGGCGGCGGCGGAACGTTGCGGAACAGCACCGTATCACCGTCCGTATTGCCGATCAGGGCGTCGAGGTCACCGTCACCATCGATGTCCACGAAGATCGGTGTGGCGTTGTCTCCGACATCGCCAAGACCGAAGGGATTGGTTCCCTCCAGCGTGAAGGTGGGCGCCGCCGCCGTCCCGACGTTGCGATAGAAGAACGTCTGGCCATCCCCGTTGCCGATCAGGGCGTCAAGGTCGCCGTCACCATCAATGTCCAACAGCTTCGGCGTCGCGCTGAACCCGACGTTGCCGAGGCCGAAGGGGTTGGAGCCCTCCAGCGTGAAGGTGGGCTGCGTCGCCGTCCCGACGTTGCGATAGAAGACCGTATGGCCGTCGTCAACGCCGATCAGGGCGTCGAGGTCGCCATCCCCGTCGATGTCCGCCAGTTCCACCGACGATCCGAACCCGGCGCGGCTGAGGCCGAAGGGGTTGGAGCCCTCCAGCGTGAAGGTGGGCTGCGTCGCCGTCCCGACGTTGCGATAGAAGTATGTGTTGCCGCCGGCGGTGCCGACCAGGGCGTCAAGATCGCCGTCGCCGTCGAGGTCGGCGAAGGCCGGTTGCGCCCCGCCGGAACCCACGGTGTTGAGGCCGAAGGGGTTGGAGCCCTCCAGCGTGAAGGTGGGCTGCGTCGCCGTCCCGACGTTGCGATAGAAGACTATTTTGCTGGCGAAGTTGCCGACCAGGGCGTCGAGGTCGCCGTCACCGTCAATGTCCACGAAAATCGGTGTGGCGTTGTTCCCGACACCGCCAAGCCCGAAGGGGTTGGTACCCTCCAGGGTGAAGGCCGGATCGCCCACCACGCGGACCGCATGACCGGTCAGCGCGCCTGCGGCGTTGCCCGCCGCGTCCGCGGTCTTCGCGCCAGAACCCGGCGGGGTGTAGTCCACCGTGACGCTCTGATAGGTCGTCGCCCCGGCATCCAGCGTCAGGGTGACCGTCTTGCCGCTGGAGGCGACCGCGGTGACCGTCCGCGCCACGCCGCCCACCGTCACCGCGAAGGCCCCGGCCGGAGCCTGGGCGCCGTCCAGCAGTTCCGAATAGGTCAGCGTCAGCTGCGTCCCGTTCAGCCGCGCCGAGGTCAGCGTCGGTGCCGTCGTGTCGATGGTCACGCTCAGCGTGGTCGAGGCCGCCGAGGTGCCGGTGTGATAGACGCTGGTGGACTTCGCGGTCAGCGTGTGGACGCCTTCGGCCAGCGTGCCCGTGGTCAGGGTCCACTGGCCCTGGGAGTCGGCCGTGACGGTTCCGATCGCCGAAGCACCGTCGTACAGCACCACCTCCGACAGCGGCACGGCCGAGCCGGTGATGGTCGGTGCGGTGTTTCCGGTGATGGCGTCGGCCGTCGAGCCGGTGTTGGTGCCGGCCGTCAGCGCCAGGGCCGAGGGCGCCGCGGGAGGCGGGGGGCCCTGGAGGTACACGACGAAGTTGCCGTCGCCGTTGCCGATCAGCGCGTCGAGGTCGCCGTCGCCATCGAGGTCGGCGAACACCGGCAGGGCTGCGGTGCCGACGTCGCCCAGGCCGTAGGGGTTGGTGCCGACGACGGTGAAGCTGGGCGCCGCGTTGGTGCCGACGTTGCGGAACACCACCGTGTTGCCGTCGAAGTTGCCGACCAGCACATCGAGGTCGCCGTCGTTGTCGATGTCCACGAAGGCCGGCGTCGAGGCGAAGCCGACATCCTCGAGACCGAAGGGGTTGGTCCCGACGACGGTAAAGCTGGGCGCGGCCGTCGTCCCGACGTTGCGGTACATGGTCAACGAGCCGTCATTGCCGCCGAACAGCACGTCGAGGTCGCCGTCGCCGTCCAAGTCCCAGAGCGTCGCCTTGGCGTAACCGCCGCCGACTTGGCCGATGCCGAAGGCGTTGGTGCCGACCATGGTGAAGCTGGGTGCCGCGGTGGTGCCGACGTTGCGGTATACCACCGTATTGCCTTGACCCTGGCCGAGCAGCAGGTCGAGGTCGCCGTCACCGTCGAGGTCCACGAAGGTGGGCGTGCCGTAAGGGGTGTTGCTGATACCGAAGGGGTTGGTGCCGACGAAGGTGAAGCTGGGCTCCGCCGTGGTGCCGTCGTTGCGGTAGAACCGGACGGACGCGCCGCTGTTGCCGGTCACCAGATCGAGGTCGCCGTCGCCGTCGATGTCGACCAGGGTCGGCCGGGCGGACGTGCCGATGTCGACGAGGCCGAAGGGGTTGGTGCCGAGCAGGATGAAGTTGGCATCGCCCACGGTGACGTTGCGCACCTCCCGGCCGGTCACCGCGGCGGCGGCGTTGCCGGCCACGTCCTGCGTCTTGGCGCCCGAGCCCGGCGGCGTGTAGCCGACGGTGACCGTCTGGTAGCGTTCCACCGCGCTTCCCAGCGTCAGCGTCACCGTCGTGCCGGAGGCGTCCGCCCCCGTCACCGTGCGCGCCACCCCGTTCACCATCACGGTGAAGGCCGACCCCGCCGCGTCGGCGGCACCGTCCAGCGCTTCCGAATAGGTCAGGGTCAGGGTCGTGCCGTTGACCGACGCCGAAACCAGCGACGGCGGGGTGGTGTCGGGCGAGTTGTTGGTGACCGGCTGTGCGGTGAAACTGGCGGCGTCAGTGCCGGTGACGGATTGGACGGCGTTGGCGTCGTTGCCGGCGGTCGGGTCGGTGTAGGAGACGGTGACCGTGTCCGCGTTGGTGACCGCCTGGGCCAGCGTCAGGGTGACCGTCTTGTTCACGCTGTCAACGGCGACGCTGCTGACGGTGACCGGCTGCCCCCCCGCCGTGACGGCGAAGCGGTTCGCCGCCGGAGGGTTGGCGCTGGACAGAGCCAGATCGTAAGTGAGGACCAGCGATGTGCCGTTGACCGTAGCGCCTTGGAGGACCGGGACGGCGGGCGGCGGGGCAATGTTGCGGTACACGCTGAGGGTGCCGCTGCCCTGACCGACCATGGCGTCGAGATCGCCGTCGCCATCGATGTCGAAGAGAGACGGCGCAATCATGCTCGCCGTCCCCCGCGTGAGACCGAAGGGGTTGGTACCGGCCAAGGTGAAGCTGGGTTGCGTTGCCGTGCCGACGTTCCGGTAGAAATAGATGTCGCTGCCGTAGGGCGCGCCGGAGTTGTTCGTTTCGCCGACCAGCATGTCGAGGTCGCCGTCGTTGTCGATATCCGCGAAGACCGGCGTGGAGTAATCCTGGACGTTGCCAAGACCGTAGGGGTTGGTGCCGACCAGGGTAAAACTGGGCTGCGTCGTCGTACCGATGTTCTCGAAGGCGACCAGCCCCGAACTCTTGCCGACCACCAGATCGAGGTCGCCGTCGCCGTCAAGATCCACGAAGACAGGAGCGGCTTTGTATCCGACCCCGCTGAGGCCGAAGGGGTTGGTCGCCTCCAACGTAAAGCTCGGCGCCGCGGAGGTGCCCGCGTTCCGGAAAAGGAACAAGTTTCCGGTGTCGCGTTCGCCAACCAGCACGTCCAGGTCACCGTCGCCGTCGATGTCCGCCAAGGCCGGCACGATGAAGTTGCCAACGTCGGCCAAGCCGAACGGGTTGGTGCCAACCAGCGTGAAGCTTGGCGATGTGGGGGTGCCGACGTTCCGGAAAAGCTGCAGATCGCCGTTGTTGTTGCCGACCAGCACGTCTAGGTCGCCGTCGCCGTCAAAGTCCCCATAACGCAGCACGGTGGCCGAACCGCTGGGGCTCAGGCCAAACAGAGCGGTGCCCATCAGCGTAAAGGTCGGGTCGGTCATGATACAACTGGCTCCAATGGAACTGATGTTCGCGCGGTTTCTTTTTGGATCTCAGCTTAACGGGACTGGTATCAGCCGGAATGGCTTGGCGATGCGGCGAGAGCGACCGGCCCCGGTGCGATAAGGCGAAGCCCCTTCTGGCCCGCCCAGTCCGCAGTGAACGAATCAGTGAGCGCAACTTTGAAGCAACGCATAAGCGAATCGGACATAGGAGGAGCTTCTCCGAGGCTGATGGGTGTAACCCCTTTCAGCCAATACGCTCATAACCCAATTTAGTAAAATGCATAGGATTGAATGCCGAAATTCACTCTGTGAATTTTCCAGGCACTGCCTTGAATTTCCTTGATGTTTTGAACGCAAGCGTGATCGGGCTGGGCCAACGGATGTTGCTGTTGGACATCGTCAGGTTTGCTGACTGGACCAACGTTTTTGGGATGCGCAACTCGCTGAGGCCTAACTGCTCTCTGGTTCGACAGACGGGACTACGATGGTCCATCACCATCGGCACGCGATGCCCCCTTCTCCACCACGATAACGTACATGTCTGGAACGTGCATGTCTGGCGGCGAACGCGTAGACCGTCACCAAGTGTTGCGGTGACCCAGCCAACGCCAGCAGGCGTCGAATCGCGACCGCACCCAAACCGGCTTGCCCAGACCGCCCGCCAGATGGCAGACCGAGGTGTCGACCGTCACCACGAGGTCCAGTTCATCGATGAAGGCTGCGGTGTCGGCGAAGTCGCGGATGTGGCTGGTCCAGTCGATGACCTCCATCCCCAGAGGCGGCGCCTTGGCCTGGACGCCCGCCTCCCCGATCTGCAGGCTGTGGAAGGCGGCGCCCGGAATGGCGGCCAGGCGCGCGAAGACGCCCAGCGTCAGGCTGCGCCGACGGTCGACGGAATTGGCCTTGAAGTCCTCCTTGCGCGGCTCCCCCGCCCACACCAGACCGACCTTCAACCGTCGCTCCCCGGCCAGCCTGAGCCTCCTCCAAATCAGCTGATACCATTGTCCTGTGGAGTGCTTCACACGGCGATGATCGCGTCGATTTCGACCTGGGCGCCTTTCGGAAGGGCCGAAACTTCGTAGCAGGCACGGGCCGGCTTATGCGTGGAAAATACTTTCGCATATTCATCGTTCAGGGCGGCGAAGGTGGACAGGTCGGTGACCAGAATGGTGAGTTTCAGGGATTTGGCGATGTCCGTGCCGGCGGCCTCGGCAATCGCGGCGATGTTGGCAAGGCATTGGGCCATCTGTTCGACGGGGTCTTCCGACACAAAAGCCCCGGTCGCCGGAACGATGGGAAGCTGGCCCGAAACAAACAGCAGATCGCCGTGGCGCATGGCTTGACAATAGGGGCCTATGGCCGCCGGGGCGGAGTCGGTATGAATGGGGGTCACGGCCTGTCTCCTTATGGCTCGTTATGGCTCAGGGGCGGGGAAGTGAGATCAGCCATCACCGTGGCGAATCAGGGACCCGGCGAAAGCGACGAGCTGATCGACGTCCGCCTCGGTGTTGAAGTAGTGCGGGGCCGCGCGGACCAGCGTGGGCAGATGCCGGCGTTCGGCGTCCAGGCGGGTGCTTTCCGGCGACGAGGTGCTGATGACGATGCCACGGGCTGCAGCTCCGGCGACGATGCTCCGCGGGTCCACGGCATCGGAGCTGAAGCTGACGATGGCACTGGGGCACGCGCCCAGGTCATGAGTCCGGAAGCTGGGCACGCTTGCCAAGCCATCTCGAAGCCGCTGTGCCAGCCGGCGGCAGCGGCGCCAGATGCGGTCGATGCCGACTTCCATCGCATAATCGGCGGCCTCGCCCATGCCGAGCCGCGCCATGTGGTTGCTTTCCCAGCTTTCGTAGCGCCGGGCATCATCGCGCAGCTCATAGCGGTTGCGCTCCACCCACCGGGCGCCGATGTGATCAATGAAGGGGGGCTCACACCGGTCCAACATCGCGCGACGGACATACAAGAAGCCCGCGCCACGCGGTCCCCGCAGGAACTTGCGCGACGTCGCGGCCAGAAAGTCGCAGCCGAGTGTCTGGACGTCGACCGGCATCTGACCGACCGCTTGGCAGGCATCCAGAAGATAGGGAATGCCGTGCGCGCGGGCGATCTGCCCGACGGCCGCCGCCGGATTGTTCAACCCACCATTGGTCGGCACCCAGGTCAACGAAATCAGGCGAACCTTCGGATCGATCATCCGCTCAAGCGCTGTCAGATCGACGACGCCTTGCTCATCCGACGGACACACGCGGATAACGACTCCCCGGCGCCGCTGCATCTGGAGCAGGGTCACATAATTGGCGCCGTATTCGGCCTCGGCGGTGATGACCACATCGCCGGGGGTGAAGTCGAGGGAATGAAAAGCCAGCTGCCACGCGACCGTGGCGTTCTCGACGAGAGCGATCTCGGCGGGTGCTGCATTGATCAACTGGGCAATCGACCCATAAACACGCTCCAGTCGCTCCTCGGAAGCCGTGAAGGCACCGTATCCGCCCAGCCGGGCTTCCAGATCCAGGTAGCCGTGCATCCGCTCGACCACGGGGCGTGGCATCAGCGACGCGCCGCAACTCAGGAGGAACGTTTGTCCGGCGAGCCCCGGCGTCTCGGCGCGGAGCGCGTCCAGTTCCTCGTCCAGGATGTCGGCAGGCAAAGGGGAGGCGCCGGCCGGACGCAGATCGTTTCCGGTCATAGTCATTGGACTGCTTTGTAACGGCCGCCGAGGGAAGGCGCCGCCTTCCCCCGGTGGTCTTGACGTGTGCTGCACCCACTCGTGGGCGGTCTTAGCGAACCTCGGCCCAGATGTGCTCCCGGACCACGGCGTCCTTCAGGGTGACGCCGTAACCCGGCCCGTCCGGAATCTGCAGAGCGCCGTTCTTCAGACGGCTCTCGAAGGGCTCCGTCGCCACTTCGATCCAGCCGGGAATGCGGGCCCAGTAGGGGAAGTGTTCCTGCACATAGAAGTTCGGGATCACGGCGCTGAGATGGGTGGCGATGCTGGCCGCAACGGAACTGCCGCAGACATGGGGCTGCACCTTGACGCCGTAGGCATCGGCCATGGCGGCAATCTTATGGGTTTCGGCGAACCCGCCGGTGTTGCCGATGTCCGGCTGCAGGATGCCGACGGCCCGACGCTCCAGCAGATCGCGGAAGCCGTACCGCAGGTATTGCCGCTCGCCGGTGGCGATCGGAATGTTCGTCTTGGCGGCGACCTGTTCCAGCGCACCCAGGTCCCCCGGATCGCAGATTTCCTCGATGAAGGCGATATCCAGATCTTCCAGGCCATGGACGAAGCGGATGGTATCGCTCACCGAGAAACCGCCGGCCAGATCGAGCATGAGCGTGACGTCGGCGCCCACGGTGCGCCGGACCTGCGCGACGATATCCAGCGCGGCGTTTACCGCGTCGCGGTCATCCGCGTAGCGGTTGACCGTGTGCCGAAGGGTCCCGTTGGGCTGAATCCGCGCCAAGGGGTACATTTTCAGGGCCTTGTGCCCGTCCTTCACGGCCGCCTCCGCTTGGCGCAGCAGATCGGCAACGGAGGTCGCGCCGAAGTACCAGCCATTGGCGTAGTAGGCGAGCGTGTCACGCATCCGTCCGCCGAACAGCTCGTGGACCGGAACGTTCAGCGCCCGTGCCCGAATGTCCCACAGAGCCTGCTCGATGGCACTGAGGCCGGCTCCGGCAATGCCCCCAGGATTCTTCAGCCAAAAGGACTGATCGTACATCTCGCCGACCAGGCTGTTGATGCGGGTCGGATCGGCGCCGATCACGAACCGCGCGCACAGATCCTGAATCATGCCCGCGGCGCCGGTCCGGCCGCAGCCGTAAGCCGTGGCGACCTCGCCGAGGCCGGATATTCCCTCATCGGTATCAAGCTTGACGATGACGGGTTTGAGGCCCTCGCTGTTGATGACGTAGATCGTGGCTTTGGTGATCTTCATGATGACGCTGTCCGGTGAATGGGATGGGATAAAGGCTCAGGCGCCGAGTTCATCGCGCAGGGACCGGTGGAGCGCGGAAGCCTCCTCCAGCCATCCGAGGCGCATGGCGGCGACCGAGGAGCGCAGCAGCCGGGTGTAGGGATGACGGGGAGCCCCGAGGACCTGCGCCGTGGGGCCTTGTTCCACGACTTCGCCGTTGCGCAGGACCATGATCTTGTCCGACATCGCAGCCACTGCGGAAAGGTCATGGCTGATGAACAGGATGCCGATGTTCAGCTCGCGCTTGAGTTCGTTGATCAGGTCGAGGACCGATGCCGCGACGATGTTGTCGAGCGCCGAGGTGATTTCGTCGCAGATCAGCACGTCCGGCCGGGCGGCGAGAGAGCGGGCCAGGTTGACCCGCTGCTTTTCACCACCGGACATCTGGCTCGGCTTGCGGTCGACGTAATCGGCGGGCAGATGGACCTGTTCCAGAAGTTCGCGTATCCGCTCGGCGCGGCGCTCTTTGGAGCGTTCCCCGAAGAACGTCAACACCTGTCCGAGGATGCGGCCCACCGTGTGGTGGCGGTTCAGGGACGTGTCGGCCGACTGGAAGGTGATCTGGACGGCCCGGCGCATGGGGAGGGGACGCTTGAGCACATCCCGTTCCATCAGCCGCCCGTTGACCAGGACGTCGCCGTGGCTGGGTTGGACCAAGCCGGCGATGGCACGGGCCATGGTGCTCTTGCCCGACCCGGACTCGCCGACCACCGCCATCATCTCGCCGCCGTTCAGGGTCAGCGACGCACCGCTGAGCGCCTTCACCGCGAAACCGCCGGTGTCGTAGCATACGGCCAGATCGCGAACCTCCAGAAGTGGCGTCCGGTCCGTCCTGTCAGATGGAGATGCCGCTGTCGCGCTGGCGGCGACGGTTTCCGCCATGGTCCCGGATTCGGCATCGAAACCGCGATGCATCTCCAGGAGCTGCCGCGTGTACGGGTGTTCGGGATGATGGAGGATTTGCTCGACCGTGCCACGCTCGACCACCTCGCCGTTGCGCATCACCAGGATGTGGGTGGCGACCTGGACCACCTGGGCGATGTCGTGGCCGACCAGGATGGCGGCGGTCCCGCTGGCGCGGATCCCGGTGTCCAGGGCCTTCAGCACCTCCACCTGGGTGGTGGCATCGAGGGCGCTGGTCGGTTCGTCACAGATCAGAATCTCGGGCATTTCATGCAGGCCCATGGCGATCATGAACCGCTGCAATTGCCCGCCGGAAACCTCATGGGGGAATCGGTTGTAAAAGGCTTCGCCGGTGGGCAGGTCAAGAGTCCGATAGACCTCCCGTGCCCGGGCGTGGGCCGCGTCGGGGGACATGGTGTGATGGATACGGCTGCTTTCCGTGACCTGGCGGTCCAGCCGGATGCGCGGGTTGAAGGAGACCGCGGCACTCTGGGCGATGTAGGCCAGCTTGCGGCCACGCAGGCGCGCCAGTGCCCGCCGGCTCATCCGCAGCAAATCCTGGCCTTGGAAGAGCACCTGCCCGGAAACGTGGCGGACGCCCGGCCGCATGTGCCCCAGGGCGGTCAGCGCCAGGGTCGTTTTCCCGGACCCGGATGCCCCGATGAGCGCCAGGATCTGGCCATGTTCCAGGGTCAGCGAGACGTCCCGCAGAATGGGCTTCCCGCTGTCCGCGGACAGATTCAGATTCTGGATACGGAGAAGCGTCATACCCCGCCTCCCTTCTTTTCACGTTCCTGCAAGCCGTCGACGAACAGGTTCAGCAGGACGGAGACGACCGCGATGGAGAGAGCCGGATAGATCGGTGCCCAGGAACCGATTTGCAGGCCGTCCAGATTTTCGCGGACGAGTCCGCCCCAGTCCGCCATCGGCGGCTGCACGCCAAGACCAAGGAAGCTCAGGCCGCTCATGAAGAGGATGGCGAAGCTCAGGCGCAGGGCGAAATCCGCGGTCAATGGCATGACCACATGCGGCAGCATCTCGCCGAACAGAAGCCACCGATTGCCCTCGCCGCGGGCACGGGCCACGGTGATGAAATCCTGAGCGATCAGGTCTTGCCCAAGCGCGCGGGCGATCCGGAACACGCCGGCGGCATAGACCACGGCTGTCAGAACCACGATGGCGACGAGGGACGGGCCGGTCACGGCGAGCACGACGAGACCGGCAATGATCTTGGGAACGGACAGAACCACGTCGACGATCCGGCTGACGACCGCATCGAACCATCCGCCGCGCAACGCCGCCAGCAGACCCAGCGTGTCGCCGATCAGGTGGGCGAGAATGGTGCTGAGCAAGGCCATGCCAAGGGTGACGCGGCCCGAGCTGAGCAGCCGCGCCAGCAGATCGCGGCCGAGGAAGTCGGTGCCCAACCAGTACTCGTCGGACGGCGGAACGAAGCCGTCGCTGCTCAGAAAAGCGTCGGGGTCGTGCAGCGGCAACAGCGGTGCCGCCAGAACGGCGAAGGCGACCAGCAGCAGGAGGGCGACGACAACCGACAGCAGCGTCGGCCGGAACAGGCTTTTGAGCTGGGAGGGTGTCTGGTGCGGCATCATGAGGAAGCCCCCGGTTCCTTGCGGCTGTCGAACAGCTTGGCGACGATGTCGGCGACCATGATCAGGCCGATGTAGGCGGCCGAGAAAATCATTGCGCAGGCCTGGACCACCGGCAGGTCGCGCGCCTGAACCGAATCCGCCATGAGCCGGGCGAGGCCGGGGAAGGCGAAGATGGTTTCGACGATCACCACGCCACTGATGAGGTAGGCGACATTCATCGCGATGATGTTGATCAGCGGGCCGACGGCGTTGCGCAAGGCGTGGACCGTGATCACGCGGACCGATCCGGCGCCTTTCAGCCGGGCCGTCTCGACATAAGGCTGCGTCAGGATGTTGCCGACCACGGCGCGGGTCATCCGGGCGAGCTGCGCGGTGACGATGATGGTCATGGTGGCCAACGGCAACAGCATGGATTTGATCAGGGTCAGGACCCCCGAGCCGGGCGTCACGTAAGAGATTGCCGGCAGCCAGCGCAGATGGATCGAGAAGACGAGCACACCCAGCGTGGCGACCAGGAATTCCGGCGTCGCGCACAGACCGACGATGACGATGGTCCCGACCCGGTCCAGACGGGTGCCCTTGTGGACAGCCAGGACCATGCCGATCAGCAAGGCCAGGGGAACCGAGACCAACGTGGTCAGCCCGGCCAGCGTCAACGTGTTGGACAGGCGTTCGGACAACATCACGCTGACGGGTTGACGGGAGGTCATCGAAACGCCCCAGTCGCCATGAAATATGCCCCACAGCCAAGCCAGATAGCGAACCGGTGCGGGCTGATCCAATCCCAGTTCGGCCCGCAACGCAGCCACGTTCTCGGGGCTGGCCGACTGTCCAAGCATGATTTGCGCCACATCGCCGGGCAACATCTCGCAGCCGACGAAAATGAGCAGGGAGATGACCAGCAGCAGGACGAAGCCTGCTGCCAGCCGCTTGACGATGAATCTGATCACGGTGAGACCTAGCGCTTACGAAAGCCAGACCTGATCGGAGAACCGGAAGCCGGAAAAGTTTCCGATCTGGTTGGGTGTAAGCCCCTGGATGCGGCTTGAAACACCGTCGAGATAGCTCAGGAAGACCGGCATCGTCACCGCACCGCAGTTGTGCAGGATCTCCTGGATCTCATGGTACATGGCGATGCGCTTGTCCACATCCAGAGTGGCCCGAACGCCGTCGATGAGAGAGTCCAGGCGCGGGTTGCCGTAGTGGGAGAAGTTCCACTGCGAGCCGCTCTTCCAGGTCACGTTGAGCAGCAGATGCGGCGTCGGACGGGGGAAGAAGTTGGTTGCGAAGAAGCGGCGCTTGCCGGCGACGGCGGTCCAGTAGCTCTCCGAGGGCTCGCGCCGCAAGGTCAGGTTGAGGCCTGCCTGGGCGGCGGAGCGCTGCAGAAGCTGGGCGATTTCGACGCTGTAGACCACCCCATCGCTGACCGAGAGTTCGAGCGGGGTCCGCCCGATTCCCGATTTCTTCAGGTAATGCTTGGCTTTGTCGAGATCCAGTTCGCGCTGTGGCAGGTTGGCGTTGTAGTAGGGGCTCATCTTGCCGACCGGATGGTCATTGGCGACGGAGCCGTGGCCCTTGAGCACGGTTTCGACGATCTTCGGGCGGTCGAACATGTTGGCGATGGCCAACCCGAGGTTCGGGTCGAAGTTGGTAGCGGCGTCAAACTGATACCCGGCGTAGCGGGTGCTCGGCGTCTCGAAGATCTTCGTGGACGGGTTCGCCGCGACTTGATCGATGCCCGCGCCTTTCAGGTCCGCGGCCATGTCGATGTCGCCGGACAGCAAGGCGCTGACCCGTGCGTTGGCATCGGTGATCGAGATCATCTCGATCTCGTCCAGGTAAGGCTGACCGTCCTTCCAGAAATTGGTGTTGCGAGTCAGCACGGTGCGAATGCCGGGCTGGAACTCCGCCATGACGAAGGGGCCCGTGCCGATCGGCTTGGAAAAGTCCTCTGTGCCGTCCTTCACCACGCAGAACTGCAGCAGGCCGAGCAGAACGGGCAACTCGACGTCCGCCTCAGCCAAGCGGACCAGAATGGTATCGTCACCTTCCGTGGTCACCGCGGCGATATTGGCCACCAGAGGCTTCGCCGACGAGGCCTTGCCTTCGTTCTTGTGGCGCATGATGGAGAACGCTATGTCCTGAAGCGACAGGGGCTGGCCATCGCTGAATTCCACGCCCTTGCGGATCTTGAAGCGCCATTCGGTGGCCGACGGGTTGGCTTCCCAGGACAGGGCAAGTTCCGGTTGCGCCTGGCCCGAGCCATCGACGCGGGTCAGCGTGTTGAAGACAGCGGACCCGCGGATGTAGTCGTTGGCGTTGGTGAAACGCGCACTGTCGAAGGTATCGTTGGTGCTCTGCTGGGCAAGGGCCAGCCGGACGCGGCCACCTTTCTTCGGCACCATTGCGGAGGGGCTGTTCGTTGTCCCGGCCGCTTGGGCGATGACGGGAATTCCCCCGAGCACGGCCGTCCCCATAGCGGTTCCGAACAAGGTGTGGAAATCACGCCGGCTGATTTTTGAAAAATTCATTCTCTGTTCTCCCTGTTACTTCCTCCGTGTATGGAACAGGGCGACAAGCGTGGGAAGCGAGTTCGTAACAGACTGATAATAAATGATTTGTTTGCTTTGGCGGGGTGCTGTATACCGGCTGCATGGGGGTAATCATAACCAAGGCGCATGATATGAAGCGGGTTTTGCCGCCAACGAACCTCTTTTTGGCTTTTGAGGCGGCTGCGCGGCACCGGAATTTTTCGCGCGCAGCGGAGGAATTGGGAATTAGCCAGCCTGCTGTCAGCCGGGCTGTGGCGTCCCTGGAGGAGGCCATCGGTGTGAAGCTGTTCTTGCGGTCAGGGCCGCGCGTGCGTCTGACCACGCGCGGCGCCGAGCTGAGCGGGTTGATGTCCAACAGCTTCGACGCCATCGAAAAACTGATTGCGTCGTGGAAGGACAAGGAGAGCGGGCGGAAGCCGGTGCTCTTGTCCATCTCTTCATCGATGGCCGCACATTGGCTGATTCCGCGGCTGTTCGACTTCCGGCTGGCGTTCCCCGACGTGGACCTGCGCTTCGAGCTGATCGCCGGAGGTGTCGGGCAGAGTCCGGTTCGGGCTGATCTTGGCTTGCGCCGCTTTCCAGAAACGGCCAAGGCTCCTCCAGAGAGCCACTTCCTGGATGAGATCATCCAGCCGGTGGCCGCGTTGGACTACATAAAGCGCATGGGAACGCTCGACCAACCGCGGCGCAACCGGACGCACACCTTGATCACCCTCAGCGCTCACTGGTGCGACTGGGATACGTTCGCCCGCCTCGCTGGCTTGGAATTGCCTCCGAACCACAAGACGATGGTTTTCTCCGATTATTCGGTGGCGCTTCAGTCGGCCTTGAACGGGCAAGGGATCGTCCTGGGATGGCTGTCGGTGACGTCCCGATTGCTTCGCTACCGCTCACTTCTGGCGGCGTCTGACAAGGGTCTCAACACCCGCGCGACATTCAACTTCATACTTGGTGATCAAACGCCGGTGGGGAGTATTGCGGGAGATGTGCGCGAGTGGTTGTGCGCAGAGGTCGGGAAGGACGTAGCGAAGATCGGTAAAGGGGGACGGCTGCACTCCTTCGAGTGCCATGTTCTAGTCTCCTGATGGGAGATCTGTGCGGGAGTTTGAACCCCGCCGGGTTTTCCGGACCGGATGACTATGGATGCAGGGCCGGGAACGGCGAAACCACCACCGATCAAAGCCCACCTGAGCGGTTCTGACGCGCGACAAAACGCCAGTGACTTCCGGCTGGTCGGAGGCCACAGAAGGCGACGAAAGCCGCGCGAGACCAGTTGTGGAATGGATATGGCGGCGGTGACAGCACCTCTCGTCCGGAAAGGATCACTGGCAGATCGACGACATGGCAACAAGCCAAAGGCCACCCGAGGACGCTTTTCGCATGAACTGCCCGCATTTCGCACAAACCACCCGACGGCGACGTCCTCCACGATGGTCGACCGGTGACGGAAGCCAAAGGATGCGTTGCTAGGATTGCACCCCTAAAGCGTTGGCGCATAAGGCGAAGACTCGAACCGGGTCAGTTTTATTGTGGAAACGGGGTCACGCCGGTTCGGGCGAATTCAGCCTGTTCAATACGTTAATAGGGTCAGTCCATCTGTGGCCTGACATAGATTCGTCGGTGCTCGCAGCCCATCAGCCGGCGCTCGGCCATACTGACACCGATCCCGCGGGCCACGCTGCCGCGCAGCCCCTCAATCTCCGCCCCGAGGCTGCTCCAAGCGGGGCACGCCGAAATCGGCGAGAATGGCGTCGATGGCCGCGCGGTTCCGATCCAGCGCGCCACTGACAAGGTCATGGAACGCCCGGTCCCCGCGCCGCAGCCCCATGGAGATGTCGAAGGCCATGGGAAACAGCGGGCCTTCGGCGGGCGGCGCGACCGGGGTGAGAGCCAGCGGAACCGGCTGACGACCGGCGTAGTAGCCGGCAACCGGCCCCCAGACGATGGCAACGTCCACTGCCCCGCTGGACACCGCCTCCACGATGCCCGCCGCCCCGTCATCACGGCTGTAGTCGCCGTAAACCATGTAGCCGCGCACGTTGTCGACAATGCCCCGCCGCGTCAGCGCGTGCGCCGGCGGCGTGTTGGCGAAGTCGTCGCCGATCATCTGCACGCCGATGCGCAGGCTCCGCAGGCGCGGGTCGTCGAAAGAGGTTATGACCGGCCCGTCCTGCGCCTTCGCGACGAACACATAGCCGGAGCGGTAATAGGGGGCTGTGGTGGACACCATCTCCAGGCCGCTCGGCACGCCGGGGATGAGGTCGCACAGCCCCTCCTTCAACGTGTTGCGAATGAAGCCGCGCCGTTGCGGCCACCATGTGTAGGCGACCGGAACGCCGAGGTCGGCGGCCAGAAGCTCCACGATCCTGTTCTCGAACCCCTCGCGACGCTCGTTGGAGAAGGGAAGGTTGTTCGGGTCGGCGCAGACGCGCAGTTCCTGGATGGGGCCGGCGCCGGCGGGTCCCGTGAGCAGCAGGCACAGCGCGAGGACCGTCCGGAACATCCCCAACCCCCTCACTTCAAGGTGTAGAGAAAGGCCGCGATGTGCCGCGCGTCCTCCTCGCTCACGCCCAGGGACGGCATGGCGGTTTTCGGGTCGACGCCCTGCGGATCGCGGAGCCACAGGACCAGATTGTCGGGTGTGTTCTGAAGCACCCCCGCCACATAGACCCGGTTGGCGATGCCGCCGAGCGGCGGACCGACGACGCCGTTGGCCCGCTGCACGCCCGGAATGCTGTGACAGGACCCGCAGCCGTAGCGCAGCACCGCCTCCCGCCCCGCGGACGGGGAGCCGCCGGTGAGGTCCGCGGCCCGCCGTTCCAGCTCCCACCGCTGGTCCTCCCAGGCATAGGCGGCGATCCCGGCGGCGCTCAGCGCCAGCAGCGCGGACACCACAGCGACGGAACGCAAGGAGAGGGTCGCGATCATCGCTCGCATCCCGTCAGGAACACGGCCGCGAGCGCCTGCGCCAGAATCACCAGGATGAAGAAGGCGGCGGTTCCGGCGCTGAGCCCCGCGACGAAACGGCGGTTGCCGGGATCGGAGTCCCAAGCCCGCCCTTTCCCAGGCTGGCGGGCGCGCCAGGAGACGAATCCGGCGACCGCCGTGGCCGCAGCCAGCAGCAGTCCCAGCGCCACCGCCGGCCAGCCGCTGCTCTGCGCGCAGGTCCAGGGCACGAGGGCGCTGCCCCCCTGCTGTTGCAGGAAGGCGGCCACCGGGCCGGTGGCAAGCCCGGCCCAGATGCCGAAACGCCGTGTGCTGTGCTCGGCGGACGGCATGGCGTCTCCTCACGCGAACCGTGGGACGAGGTAGAGCAGCGCGTAGATGGGAACCCAGGCGCCGACCACGAAGTTCCAATACAGGGCGTTGTCGGTGACGTCGCCCATGCGCCGGGGGTCCTTGCCGTGCCTGGTGAGCATCAGGACGGCCAGCACCGCCGTGTCGCCCACGTCGGTCAGCAGGTGAACGGTGTGCAGGCCGAGGATCGTCCAGAGGATGGAGCCGTAGGCGTTGCTGTCCCACAGCGCGTTCAGCACCGTGAACTCGAACCAGCGGATGCCCAGCGTGACGAGACCGACCGCCAGCATCACCAGCACGGCGCGGCGCGTGCCGCGCAGGTCCGATGCCTCGCCCACCCGCTTGGCCCAGACGTTGGGAACCAGACTCAGCAGGAGAGCCGCGGTCATCAGCGTGCCCCAGGTCATATCGGGCGGGGGCATGCCCGGCGGCCAATGCCGGAACTGCATCATGATGTAGAGGTAGGTGAAGCCGGCTAGCACGAAGGCGAAGCCCTCGATCAGCATGAAGCCCATCGTGCCCCACCAGGTCAGGGTGCTCGGCCCGTGGCCGTGGGTGGGCAGGTCGGACACGTCTCGGACGAAATGCCGCTCGCTCATGATTCCACCACCGGTTCCGGAGGGGTGTGGCGCCGCTTCGGCCAGAACCAGCCGACCAGCCCGACCGCCAGCGGCACCGCCCCCCAGACCAGCGCCCATGGCGTGAAGATCGAACCGATGAACAGCACCGTCACCGCCAGGGCGGACAGCAGCGGCCAGATGGTCGGGCGTGGCGAGGGCTCCCGCAGGTCGGGATGCGCGTCCAGGACGGTGGTCAGCAATACCTCGCGCTCCTCCACCCGCAGGCCGTGGACCATGCCGAGCGGTCCGGCCTTGTCCCACAGCGGCTCCAGCCCCTCTACGACGGGTATGTGGGCGAAGTTGTAGCTGGGCGGCGGCGAGGCGGTCGCCCACTCCAGCGTGCCGGCGTTCCACGGGTTCGGGCCGGCGATGCGGCCGCCGCGCAGGCTGACCAGCACGTTGACGAGGAACAGCGCCACGCTGGCCGCGATCAGCAGGGCGCCGAGCGTGGCCGTCAGGTTCAGGTCCGCCCAGCCCAGCTCCGCCGGGTAGGTGTAGACGCGGCGCGGCATGCCCATCATGCCCAGCAGATGCATGGGGAAGAAGGCGACGTTGAAGCCGATGAAGAACAGCCAGAAATTCCAGCGCCCCAACCGTTCCCCCAGCATCCGGCCGGTGATCTTGGGAAACCAGAAATAGAAGGCCCCGAACAGCGGGAAGACCGCCCCGCCGATCAGCACGTAATGGAAATGCGCCACGACGAAATAGCTGTCGTGCACCTGGAGGTCGAAGGGGACGGAGGCCTGCATGACGCCGGTCAGCCCGCCCAGCACGAAGATAACGATGAAGCCCACGATGAAGAGCAGCGGCACCGTCCATTGCGGCCGGCCGTCCCACAGGGTGGCGATCCAGCAGAAGATCTGGATGCCGCTGGGGATGGCGATCATCATGCTCGCCGCCGTGAAATAGCCGCTGGCGAGGTGCGGCAGGCCGGTCGCGAACATGTGGTGGACCCACAGCCCGAAGCCGAGAAAGGCGGTGGCGACCAGCGCCAGCACCATGGGCACGTGCCCGAACACCGGCCGCCGTGCCATGGCGGCGACGATGCTCGACACCATGCCGAGCGCCGGCAGGAAGATGATGTAGACCTCCGGATGACCGAAGAACCAGAACAGGTGCTGCCACAGCAGCGGGTCGCCGCCTTCCGCCGGGTTGAAGAACTGCGTGCTGACCAGCCGGTCCATGATCAGGAAGCTGCTGGCCAGCATCACCGCGGGCATGGCGAAGATGACCATGAAGGAGGTCACCAGCATCGACCAGACGAACAGCGGGATGCGGTTCAGGCCCATGCCCGGCGCGCGCATCTTGAAGACGGTGACGATGATCTCCACGGCGACGGCCAGGGCCGCCACTTCGGTGAAGGTGATCATCTGCGCCCAGAAGTCGGTGCGCTTGCCGGGCGAATATTCCGGACCGGCCAGCGGCACGTAGCTGAACCAGCCGGTCTCCGGCCCCGTGTTCATCAGGAAGGCGACGACGATCATCACCCCGCCGAACAGGTAGACCCAGTAGCTGAAGGCGTTCAGCCGCGGAAAGGCGATGTTGCGCGTCCCCACCATCAGCGGCACGAGATAGACCGCCATCGCCTCCATGATCGGCACGGCGAACAGGAACATCATCGTCGTGCCGTGCATGGAGAAGAGCTGGTTGTAGCGGTCCGGCCCGACCAGCGTGTTTTCCGGCTGCGCCAGTTGCAGCCGCATCAGCAGGGCGAGGACGCCGCCCACCAGAAAGAAGACGAAGCCGGTGGCGATGTAGCGCCGCCCGATCCGCTTGTGGTCCACCGTGGTCAGCCACCCCCACAGCCCGGGCGGCGTGCCCCAGGTCCGCTCCAGCCGGCGCATGGTGTCCTCCTCAGCAAGGGAGGGGCCGTCGCGGAGTTCGGAGGAGGAGACGCCATCCCTGGGACCCATGACGCCCCTCCTTCACTTCAGGCTGTCGAGGTAGGCGACGAGCGCCTGCAGGTCCGATGGCGGCACGCCCACCAGCGGCATGTGGTTGCCGGGCTTGATGCGCTGCGGGTCGGCGATCCAGCCGGCGAGATTTCCCCGGTTGTACGGCAGGGCGCCCGCGGCGATGCTCCGCCGGCTTGCCAGATGCGTCAGGTCCGGCGCCACGGAGGCCGAGGCCGGCGTGCCGCGGATGCCATGGCACATCGTGCAGGCGGAGGTGAGGAACAGGGCCTGCCCACGCGCCTGCGCCTCGTCCGTGGGGGCGGGAGCGGGCGCCAGCTGCGCCTCCTTCCAGGCGTCGAACGCCGCTCGGGAGTGGACGATCACGTCCAGCGCCATGTGCGCGTGCTGAAGCCCGCAGAACTCCGCGCACTGGCCGCGGAAGGTCCCTTCGCGGTCGGCGGTCAGGAACAGTTCGTTGTCCCGGCCGGGGATCAGGTCCATCTTGCCGTGCAGGTTCGGAATCCACAGGCTGTGGATGACGTCAGCCGCCTTCAGCTTGACCCGCACCGGCACGCCGACCGGCAGGTGGATCTCGTTGGCCGTGGTGATGCTGCGGCTGGGGTCGTCGTTGGGATAGCGGACGGTCCACCACCACTGCTTCCCCTCCACTTCGACGACGACCTCCTCCCGGTTGGCGAGGTGGGTGAGGCTCTTGTCCACGGCGTAGCTCGCCGTGACGAAGACGAACAGGATCAGCACCGTGCCGGCGACCCACACGGCCAGCCCGTTGGTCAGCCGCCGCTCGCCCCCGGCCTGACGCGGCAGAGTTCCGCCCGGCTCCACCCAGCGGTGCCGCCGCGCCAGCGCCCACAGCAGCCAGAGCAGGACGACGGTATAGACGAAGGCGCAGCCGGCGAGGAGAATCCACCCCATCACGCCGATCCGCGCGGCCTGCCCGCCCGCCGGGTCCAGCATGGATTGCGGGCCGGAGCAGGCGGTCAGGACGAGGAAGGGAACAACCCTCCCCGGTCTCGGCAAGGGAACGGGCGGCCCTCTCATGGCCCGCGTCCTTCCGACGACGGAGAGGCCACGCCACCCGGCTTCGGTGGGGTCACGGGCTGGTTCTGCTCGCCCGGCGTGACGGCCATGTGATCGTCGCGGCCGGGCGCGACGTCCTTGCGGACCTCGCGCTGCATGGAGCGGACATAAGCGGCGATCTGCCACAATTGCTGGTCGGGGATCTTGTTGCGGAAGGACGGCATGCCGTTGGGCCGCCCCTCGACGATGGTCGCGGCGATGTTCTCCAGCTCCCCGCCGTATATCCACACCGCGTCCATCAGCGGCGGTCCGATGTCGCCGCCGCCGTGGGCGTGGCAGCCCGAGCAGTTGAACCATTCGAACAGGCGCTTGCCTTCCGAGACGTGGTAGGCGTTGCCCTCATATTCCCGCCTCTGCGGGGGAGGTGGGCTGGGAGCGCCGGCGTAGAGCGTGCCCTGCACGATGGCGCCGGGCTTGACCTCCCCCACCGGCTCGCCACGGTAGCTGCGCTCCTCCCGCTCGCAGGCGGCGAGCAGCAGGGCGCCGAGCAGGGCGAGGCTAACGGCGCTGCGGGAGAGCGAAGACATAGAGCATCCCTCCCTTGGTGGTCCGCTGCGGCAGGTCGGAGACGGCGTTGACGAAGCCCTTGGCGGCGCTGGCGTCGTGGGGGTCGAGATCGCCGGCCACGATGGCGCCGGCCCAGCCGCCCACGCCCGACAGGATGGCGATGTACTGCCGCCCGTCGGGCCCGCGGTAGCTGATCGGCTGCCCGATGATCCCGGACCCGGTTTTGAACCGCCACAGCAGCTCCCCGCTGCCGGCGTCCACCGCCTTGAACCACCCGTCCATGGTTCCGTAGAAGACGAGGCCGCCGGCGGTCGCCAGCGCACCGGACCACAGCGGCAAGTCCTCCTTGAGTTCCCAAACCTTCCTGCGCTGTGCGGGGTCCCAGGCGGTGAAGGTGCCGCGGTGGCCGCCGGGGCCGGCGTACATCTTGACGTTGGCGCCGACATAGGGCGTGCCGGCGATGTAGTTCGCCTCGACGCTCTCCCAATCCATGCACAGGTTGTTGTGCGGAATGTAGACGTTCCCGGTCTTCGGCGAGAAGGCGGACGGGTTCCAGTCCTTGGCGCCCGGCGCGGTCGGGCAGATGTCGCGCACCACCTTGCCGACGCGCGGATGCTTCTCCTCGTTGTATTCAATCAGGCCGGTCTTCAGGTCCACGCCCTTGGTGCTGTTGGCCGGGAAATAGGGGTCGGCGGCCAGCACCTCCCCGCTGCTGCGGTCGATGACGTAGAGATAGCCGTTGCGCTCCGGCCGGATCAGCACCTTGCGGGGCTGCCCCTGCCAGGGCAGGTCGAGCAGAATCAGCTCGTTGATGCCGTCGTAGTCGTACAGATCGTGGGGCACCGCCTGATAGAACCAGCGGGCCTGCCCGGTATCGGGGTTGCGGGCGAAGATGCCGCCGGTCCATTTGTTGTCGCCGGGCCTCTGCTCCGGGTTCCAGGGGCCGGGATTGCCGGTGCCGTGGTAGATCAGGTCAAGCTCGGGGTCGTAGCTGATCCAGCCCCAGACCGTGCCGCCGCCGATCTCCCAGGCGTTGGGCGGCCATGTGCCGACGCCGAGGTCCTTGCCCTTTTCCTTGTCGTAGAAGGGTTTGTAATCGTCCCCGATCAACACGTCCTGATCGGGGCCGGTGTTGTAGGCACGCCAGACAATCTTGCCCGTCCCGGCATCGAGCGCGGTGATCCAGCCGCGCACCCCGAACTCCCCACCCGCGTTGCCGACCAGCACCTTCCCTTTCACCACCAGGGGCGCCATGGTCATGGTCTCGCCCTTGTTGATGTCGCCGAGCTTGGTGCGCCACACCTCCCTCCCCGTCTCCGCGTCCACGGCGACGGTCTGGGCGTCCAGCGTGTTGATGAAGATCCGGCCGTCGGCGAAGGCAGGCCCGCGGTTCACGTAATCGCAGCAGGCGACCCCCTGCGCGGAGGCGGCCGGTCTGGGCTCGAACGTCCATTTGGCGGGAGCGCCGGGCTTGGTGAGGTCGAGAGCGTAGAGTTTGTTGGGATAGGGGGTCACCACATACATGGTGTCGTTCACCACCAGCGGTGCCGCCTCATGCCCGCGCACGACACCGGTGGAGAAGGTGAAGGAAACCTGGAGGTCACGAACGGTGTTCGTGTCGATCTCGTCCAGTTCGCTGTAGCGGGTGCTGGTGTAGTTCTTGGCGGCCATCACCCAATTGCCATCGTCGGGCGGCGAGGCCGCCGGAGCGGCAATGGCTCTGGCGGGCACGCCCGGTTCCTGACCAAGCGCCGGAAAAACGGGGCCGGCCATTCCGGAGGCCATAAGCCAGAGAAGGATGAAGCACGGAGGCGATCGTCTCAAGATACGGGCCCCCCGAAAGGAATTCCCCAGTCCGGGAACCGTCAGCCAAGGGAAAAAGTTCCCTCGCTTGGGCCTTTTCGATCAAATTTCAGAGCAATTGATTTGAGAGAAAATTCATTGCCGCGGCCAAATCATAAAGCGGTCCATACAATGAATTTGCAGTGCAGATTAAAATGATGTGAGGGAAAGGGTCGCCCACCACATCATCTCAAGGCGTTCATGATTGCACGACCATCAATCTTCTCATCGCAAATCCGCCTGAACACGCAGTTGATGTTTTCCACCGGCTCAACCGAAGCGTAAACCTCCACTTTGCCGTCTCCAGCGAACGGCAAGGGGAGGTCAGACTGGCGACAAGCGATGCGGCATGGCAGGGCATTGGGCATGTCCACCAAGCCGTACCGCGGTGTCCGTTTTCCTGCCGGGATCTTCCGCAAGGCAGCTTCGGTGTCCCATTGCTCCGGCCTGGGCCTTGAGGCCGGACTCATAACCAATGGGCGACGGTTGCCACGATGTGGACGGCCACCTGACCCCCGGTCAGCAGGAAAGCGAGCAGCCGACCGCGCGGGACGATCCCGCTGATCACACGGCGATCATCAACGCGGGGCTTGCCACGGGTGTCGCGCGGAAGTTGCGGCTCAAGCCGCCCAAACTGCTCCACCATCAACCAGAACTGACCGTCGCTCAGTACAAAGCCCCTTTCCAGGACTTTGAATCCAACGATTCCATCCGCGAAAGTTCCTTTATGGGTGCGGACCCCAGGAGTGCACCCACAAAGCGTTGACGGATAAGGCAAATCCTTGAACCGGGTCGGTTTGATCGTGGAAGCAGGGTCACGCCAGATTGGCTGAATTCAGCCTTTTCATTACTTTAATAAGAATCAGTCTATCTGTGGACTGACATAGTCTCATCAGACATCACCTACGCCCACCATGGCCGAGGGTCCCGGGGTTCTGCCCGGCTCGTCATCGTGATCCCCGCGCTTCTCCGGCAAGCCAGTCGACGAAGCCGGCAACCAGGTTTCCGGGAGCGGCCTGACGTGGAATAAGCGCGACGTAACCCGTCCTCGGCACCCGGATCTCCGGCAGCGGCGTCATCAGCCTTCCGTTGGCAACGTCGATCTCGAGCATTGGCAACGGGCCGATCCCAATGCCAAGCCCATCTTCCACCGCCTGACGGGTCACGAAAAAGTGATCAAATATCTGGCGGGGATGCCCGGCAGGGTGTTCGAGCCCTGCCGCCTCCAGCCAGTTCGCCCAATCACCGGCGCGGGTTTCGCTTGCAAGCAGCGTATGTCCCTCGATGTCGGCGGGCTTCAGGATCGGCCGTTGCGCGAACAGCGCCGGGCTCATGATCAGCGTATCCACATCATCCAGCACCGGGACGACGCGATGGTGAGGCCATGCATCGTCCCGGGCAACGCCGCGCCGGATCGCCACGTCGACCCCACCGCGCAATTCCTCAAGCACGGTCGAAACCGTGGTAACCGCGACTTCGACCTGCGGATGATCGGCGTGGTACCGGTTGAGGCGCGGGATCAGCCAGCGCATCGCGAAGCTGGTCGGGGCGCTGACACGCAAGATGCGGCGCGCGTCGGGCCGGCCACACGCTTCCGCCGCGACAGCCAGGCGATCGAAGGAAAGGCCGACCTCGGCGGCGAAAATTCTCGCCATCGGCGTCGCGACCATGCGGCGCCCGTCCTTCATGAAAAGCCTCTGCCCGAGCCAGCTTTCGAGCGCAGCGATCTGGCGGCTTACCGCGCCATGGGTGAGGCCGAGTTCGGCCCCGGCTTCGGCATAGCTGCCGGTCCGAGCCGCAACCTCGAAAATGCGCAAGGCATTCAAGGGGGGAAGGCGGCGCATGTGCGATCCGTGAGAAAAACGAACGTTATTCGTGATGCAAAGCATACTAGTCGATGAAATCTCACACGTATACCATGCTGTTCAGATGAGCCCAGCCGAGCAATGCCCGTTGCATTTGCGAGAAATCCATCAACGATGAAATCAAGACATCGCAGCAATCAACAAAAGAGAAGTCTGGTGGGGGCATGCCTCGCCCACGCGCTGCACGACGGGTACACCGACGCTCTCTATGTCTTCCTGCCGGTATGGCAGGCGCAGTTCGGCCTTTCCTATGCGGCGCTTGCCATCGTCCGCGCTCTCTATTCCGGGACGATGGGTGGCCTGCAAATCCCGGCCAACCGGGCCCTCCGCGGCTTGTCGCCGCGAGCGGCGTTGATCCTGTCGACCGTCCTCGCATTGACGGGCTTGCTGATCATGGCGTCGCCGTTCGGCTTTGCGGGTCTTTGCATCGGCCTCGTGGTGGCCGGCGTCGGATCGAGCATCCAGCACCCATGTGGGTCCATGCTCGTCACCGTGAGTTACGGCGCGGCATCGCGACACCCGCTCGGCATCTACAACTTTTCGGGCGATCTTGGAAAAGCCGCGCTGCCGGCACTCGTCGCGGTGCTGCTGCCGACTCTCGGCTGGCAGCCGGTGCTGGGGCTGATGGCGGTGCTTGGAATCGCCCTGTCGGTCGTCCTGGTGCCGCTGGTGCCGGCGGCCCCCTCACCAGGACCGCCAAGACGGAGGCGGCTTCCGGCCAGGGCCGCGGCGGCTTCGGCATTCTGACGGTGATCGGCGCGCTCGATACGGCGACCCGCATGGGCTATCTGCTGTTTCTGCCCTTCCTCATCCATGGACAGGGTGGAGACTCGGCGACGGTCGGAATCGCGCTCGCCCTGCTGTTCATCGGCGGTGCGTTCGGAAAGGCGACGTGCAGCCGGCTCGGGGAGCGGCTGGGGGTCGTCGGCAGCGTCATGCTGACCGAAGCCGCAACGGCCTTGCTGATCACGGCGACGCTGCTCACGCCGTTGACGCCGACGCTCATCCTGCTGCCGCTGCTCGGCATCGTGCTCAACGGCACCTCTTCGGTGCTCTACGGCACCGTGCCGGAGCTTTCCGACGGCGATACGGGCCGGGCTTTCGCAGTTTTTTACACGAGTGTGATCGGTTCCGGAGGCGTTGCACCGATCCTTTACGGCGCGATTGCCGATCACAGCACCCAGACGATTGGTGTGCTGGCTTCGGCGGCGACCGCCGCCCTGATCGTTCCGCTTGTCCTGACGCTGAGGCCCCATCTGAGCAACTCCACCGCGGGACCGTACGGGCAGGCCGGCGTCTCCCGGCACCGGAGTTGAGGTGGATTGGCCAAGGCCGGCAATGAGCCGCCGGCATTCCGTCGCTTCCGGCCCCGCTCGAATTTCCCGCCACCGCATGAAGGTTCTTCCAATGAACACCATCCCTCAGGCGCCGCTGATTCTGATAACGGGCGGCGGGCGTGGCATGGGCGCGGCGACCGCACGGCTTGCCGCCGCCCAGGGCTACGATGTCGCAATCAGCTTCGTCGCCAACGAGTCCGCGGCCCGTGCGGTGGCGGCGGATGTGGAAGCTCTGGGGCGCCGGGCTTTGCCCGTGCGCGCCGACAGCGCGGACCCGGCGCAGGTCACCCAACTGTTCGCCGCGATCGACCGGGAGTTCGGCCGGATCGACGTCCTGGTCAACAACGCCGCGGTGCTTGCGCGGCAGTCCCGGACCGAGGATCTCGACTTCGAGCGGATGCAGCGCATTTTCGCGGTCAACGCGATCGGCCCGATCCTCTGCGCGCAGCAGGCAGCGAAGCGCATGTCGTATCGCCACAACGGGCGGGGCGGCGTGGTGATCAACATCTCATCGGCATCGGCCCGGCTCGGCAGTCCAAACGAATATGTCGACTACGCCGCCTCGAAGGGTGCCCTTGAAACCTTCACGACCGGCTTCGCCAAGGAGGTCGCGCGGGAGGGCATCCGCGTCAACTGCATCCGCCCCGGGCACATCTACACGGACATGCATGCGAGCGGCGGAGAGCCGGGACGGGTGGATCGAGTCAAGGACTCGATCCCCATGGGACGAGGCGGTCAGCCCGAGGAGGTCGCGCGGGCGATCCTATGGCTGGCGAGCGCCGAGGCCTCCTTCATCACCGGCACGTTCCTCGATGTCACCGGCGGCAAGTGAGCAACGGGATCGGCGTTGGGCCCTTCCCTCGACGAACCGTACCAACACAGATCATATCAGCGCCTCGGCCTGTGCGAGCGTCTGGCCCGCTGCATAGAGGACCCGCGCCCTGCTGATCGCTGCCGGGTACGCCGATGCCGACGACGGCGATACCCTGCGCAGCGATCCCGCGATCATCACCGCCCTGTTGGGATCGGTTGCCCTGCGCTTCGCACCAACGCCGCGAAGTCCTGTTCGGCGTGGTAGGAGGAGCGGGTCAGCGGGCTTGCCGAAACCATCCGGAAACCCTTGGCCCGTGCTACTCGTTCGTATTCGGCGAACTCCCCCGGCGGGGCGTAGCGCGCCACCGGGTGGTGGCGCGGCGTGGGCCGCAGATACTGGCCGATGGTCAGGAAATCGACGCCCGCCACCCGCAGATCGTCCATGACCTGAAGCACCTCGGCGCGCTCCTCGCCAAGGCCCAGCATGATGCCGGATTTGGTGAAGATCTCCGGGTGCCGGTTTTTGGCCTGATCGAGAAGGCGCAACGAGTGATAGTAGCGCGCCCCCGGCCGCACCGTCGCGTACAGGCGGGGCACGGTTTCCAGGTTGTGGTTGAAGACGTCCGGCCGGGCATCGGCGACGGTCTCGATGGCTCCCGTCTTGTTGCGGAAGTCGGGAGTCAGGATCTCGATCGTCGTCGTGGGCGAGACGGCGCGGACCCGTTCAATGCAACGCACGAACTGCCGGGCTCCGCCGTCCGGCAGGTCGTCGCGGTCCACCGAGGTGATGACCACATGACGCAGGCCGAGTTCCAGAACCGCCTCCGCCAGGCGGTCCGGTTCCTGTGGATCGAGCGCGTCGGGCCGTCCGGTCGCCACGTTGCAGAAGGCGCAGGCCCGCGTGCACACGCTGCCCAGGATCATCACCGTCGCGTGCCGCTTGCTCCAGCATTCGCCGATGTTGGGACAGGCGGCCTCCTCGCAGACCGTGTGCAGGGCATGCCGGCGAACGAGGGCGCGGGTGTCCTCATTGGCACCGGTGGACGGCGCGCGGGCCCGAAGCCAAGCCGGCTTCTCGGCCTGATGAACAAGCGCAGTGGGTGACGCGGGCATGGCCGTTAGCCCGCCGCGACGGCCGGGGCCGCCGGCTGCACGATGATCTTCATGTGCCGGTCCTTGTTGTGGACCAGCTCCTCGAACCCGCGCGAGACGATCATGTTCGTTTCCTCCAATTAAGTCGTTGCCAATTTTGCCGTTGAACGGTGCGCGTCGCCCCGATATCGCCGGGTTGCGGTCAGGCGAAGACCATCCCGCCGTCGACCAGCAGGGATTGGCCGGTCATGAAGTCGGAATCGGACGAGGCGAGGAAGCGCGCCACCCCCACCAGATCCTCCGCCGTCGAAGGACGGCCCAGCACGGCCCCGGCCGCGAAATGGTTGAACGCCTCGTCCTCGGCCGTCGTCAGGCCGGTGTCGCGGAAGCCCTTGTCGATGATCTTCCACATCTCCGTCGCGACGACGCCGGGGCAGATCGCGTTGGCGGTGATCTTCTCCTTGCCGAAGGCGCGCGCGGCCGCCTGGGTCAAGGCAACCACCGCGAACTTGCTGGCCGAGTAATGGGCAAGCGGTTCGTACCCCTGCTTCCCGGCGATGGAGGCGGTGTTGATGATCTTTCCACCCCCGCCTTGCGCGCGGAAGGTCTTGATCGCCTCCTGCATGCCGATCAGCACGCCCAGCGCGTTGACGTCGGTGACGAAACGCCAATCCTCCTCCGTGATATCGAGAAAAGGCTTGGTCTGGGCGACGCCCGCGTTGTTGAAGAGGACGTCGAGGCGTCCGAAGGAGGTGACGGCCGTGTCGATCATGCGGCGGACGGCGGCGCGGTCGCGGACGTCCACCGTGACCGCGACGGCGTCGCCACCCTTCGCGCGGATGGACTCCGCCACCGTCTTCGCATCCTCCTCCGTGCGATCGGCGATGATCAGCCGCGCGCCGTCGGCCGCGAGCGCGCGGGCCATGGTGGCGCCGATCCCGCGGCCGGCGCCGGTGACGATGATGCTCTTGTCCTTGAGGTTGGACATGGTGCGTCTCCAAGGGCCGGCTTGAGGGAGAGCCGCAAGCCGGCCGGACGGGTGGAAAGGTCAGGCGTTTTTCGTGACGTGGTCCTTGAGGAGGGTGTTGACCGTCCCGGCCGCCTCCATCTGCACCATGTGACCGGCCTTCGGGACCACCTCGACCCGCGCGGCGGAGCCCAGCGCCGTGGCGTGGGCGGCGGGAATGACACGATCCTCCGCGCCCCACACGACCAGCGTCGGCACCTTCGCGGCCCCGACCGCCTCACCGAGAAGGGCCGTCTGCTCCCCGTTCTCGAACATCGAGGACGCAATGGCCCGAAGCGCACCGTCCACGCCGTCCAGCCGCTTGTACTTCAGCAGGTCGTCGGTCATCTGGCGGCTGACGAGGCCGGCGTCGGCGAACAGGGTCTCCAGCACCGGCTTCAGGTCGCGGCGCGAGGTCGCATCGATGAAGCCGGCGATGTAGTCCTGGTTGATCTCCCGCCCCAGGCCGGCCGAGCAGATCAGCGACAGCGACACCACCCGCTCCGGCGCGTCGAGCGCCGTGCGCATGGACACCGCACCGCCCATCGAATGGCCGACCAGATGCGCGGCCTCGATGCCCACCGCGTCCATGAAGTCCCGCACCGCTTTCGACAGGCCGGTCAGCGTCGGGTCGGGCAGCGTCTTGGCGGACTGGCCGTGCCCCGGCAGATCCAGCGCGTAGACCGTGGCGCCCTCCGCCAGGGCGTCGATGGTGAACAGCCAGTTGTCGAGGTCGCCGCCGAAGCCGTGGACCAGCAGCACGGTCGTCGCCCCGTCGCCGCGCTTGGCGTAGCGGATGGTGCCCGCCGCCGTCTCGGCGAACTCGTAGCGCGGGCCGGCATCCGCCCCGTCCTCCTCGCCATCGGCGGCAGGAACGGCGTAGCCGGCGATGAAGGCGTCGATGTCGCTGTCCGGCACGTCGGGTTCAGCCAGCACGGCGATCAGCGCCTTCACCGGGTAGACGGTGCCGGGCTCGCCCAGCACCCGGCGCAGGACGCCGGTCTCGCCGGCCTCGACCACGTTGGTGATCTTGTCGGTCTCGACCTCCAGAAGGTCGTCGCCCAGGTTGACGGTGGCCCCCGGCTGCTTCAGCCAGCCGGTGACCTTGCCCTCCGACATGGACAGGCCCCATTTGGGCATGACGATGGGCTTGATACGCTCGTTGAGAGTGGTCATGAAAAAGCGGCTCCGGGATCAGGCGGCGAGGGTGCTGCGGGGCGAGGGGGCCAGCGTGCGGCGGACGGCGGCGGCGACGGCCTCGGCGCTGGGGATGTAGAGATCCTCCAGCGAGGGCGAGAAGGGCACCGGCGTGTGCGGCGGCGTCACCATCTGGATGCCGGACTTCAGCGCGCCGAAGGCGTTCTGCGCCACGAAGGCCGAAATGTCGGTGGCGAGGTTGCAGCGCGGGTGCGCCTCATCCACCACGACCAGCCGGCCGGTGCGCTCCACGCTGTCGATGATGGTGTCCCAGTCGATGGGCGACAGGGTGCGCAGGTCGATGACCTCCGCCTCCACCTTGTCCTTGGCGAGCGCGTCCGCGGCCTCCATGGCGCGGTGGACGGTCAGGCCGTAGCTGACGATGGTGACGTGATCGCCGTCGCGGAGCACGTTCGCCTCGCCGAAGGGGATGGCGTAGGACTCCGCCGGCACCTCGGTCTCATGGCCGTAGAGGTTCTTGTGCTCGCAGAAGATGACCGGGTCGTTGTCGCGGATCGACTGGATCAGCAGGCCCTTGGCGTCATAGGCGTTCGACGGGCAGACGACCTTCAACCCCGGGATGTGGGTGAACAGCGGGGTGAGCATCTGCGAATGCTGGGCCGCCGCGCGGAAGCCCGCGCCGACCATGCCGCGGATCACCACCGGCGTCTCCGCCTTGCCCCCGAACATGTAGCGGAACTTGGCCGCCTGATTGAAGATCTGGTCGAAGCAGACGCCCATGAAGTCCATGAACATCAGCTCCGCGACCGGGCGCATGCCGCAGGTGGCGGCGCCGATGGCGGCACCGATGTAGGCGGATTCCGACAGGGGCGTGTCCAGCAGGCGGTCGCCGTGCTTGGCGAACAGGCCCTTGGTGACGCCCAGCACGCCGCCCCAGGCGTCGTCCTCGCCGGGCGCGCCGGTGCCGCCGACGATGTCCTCGCCCATGAGGATGACGGTCGGGTCGCGGCGCATTTCGAGGTCCAACGCCTCGTTGATCGCCGTCTTCATGCTGATTTTGCGGGACATGGTGTTTCCTCCGGTGAATGCCGTTTTTTGGCGTGGGCCGCTCAGTAGGCGACGTAGACGTCTTTCAGCAGGTCGGCGGCGACGGGCAGCGGGGCCGCCTTGGCGCAGCGCACGGCGTCCTCGATCAGCGCGTTCACCTCGCGGTCGATGGCCTCCAGCTCGGCGGGGGCGACGGTGCCGGTTTCGGTCAGGCGCTGGGCGAGCAGCTTGATGCAGTCGCGGTTGGCGCGCAGGGTCTCCACCTCGCCCTTGGCGCGGTAGGTCTGGGCGTCGCCTTCGAAATGGCCGTAGAAGCGGACCATGTTGCATTCCAGCAGCGCCGGACCGCCGCCTTCGCGGGCGCGCCGGATGATCTCGCCGGCCGCCTCGTGCACCGCGAAGAAATCGGTGCCGTCCACCGTCACGCCGGGCAGGCCGAAGCCGGTGGCACGGTCGATGTAGCTGTCGCAGGAAACCGCCCATTCCATGGCGGTGGACTCGGCGTAGCCGTTGTTCTCGACCACGAAAACGACCGGCAGGTTCCACACCGCCGCGAGGTTCATGCTCTCTAGAAAGGTGCCCTGGTTCGACGCGCCGTCGCCGACGAAGGTGATGCCGACCCCGCCGTCGCCCCGGAACTTGGCGGCCAGCGCCGCCCCGCAGATCAGCGGCGCGCCGGCGCCCAGGATGCCGTTGGCGCCCATCATGCCCTTCGACAGGTCGGCGATGTGCATCGACCCGCCCTTGCCCCGGCAGGCGCCGGTGGAACGGCCGTAGATCTCCGCCATCATCTCGTGGACATCGACCCCCTTGGCGATGCAATGACCGTGTCCGCGATGGGTCGAGGCGATGCGGTCGTTGTCGTTCAGGTGCATCATGATGCCGGTGGCGCAGGCCTCCTCACCGGCGTAGAGGTGCACGAAGCCCGGAATGTCGCCCTTGGCGAAGTCGATGTGCAGACGCTCCTCGAACTCGCGGATGGTCCGCATGGTCCGGTAGGCTTGCAGCAGGTCCGCTTTGTCGAGTGGATAAGGATTGTTGGTCACGGACGTTTCTCCCTTGTCAGGTTTTTCAAAGGCAGGTTTTTAAAGGCGGGTTTTTCAAAGTTCGGCCGTGACCGGCGCCGGGGCGCCGGTCAGCAGCCTGTATTGGGCGGCGTGCTGCATGCAGCCGCCCACGTTCACGGTGCGGAAGGCGTCGTCCCGGAGCGTCAGGGACACGCGGTCTTGCGCCGAGAATGCGATTTCCCGCTCGCCGTCGAGCGCGATGGAGCCGGCCTTCACCTCCGGCACGAAGGGCACGCCGGCCGGCATGCGGCGCCAGTCAGCGACGCCGACCGAGGCCATCAGCCCCGGCGCGATGGGCGCGCGCAGCACCGTCATGCCGGACGCCGCCGTGCCGGGTGCGGGCGTGCCGAGACGCACCATCAGCCCGCCGCTCTCCTCCCGCGTCACCGGCTCCAGCAGGCCGGCAATGGCCGACATGCCGATGACCTCCGGGTCGGCGAAGGTGACGAACAGCTCGCGGAAGCTGTCCGGTTTCCACAGGGCGCGGGCCCCGACGTAGCGCTCGGTCACCAGGGCGACATCGACCAGCGCGATCTCCTCCACCCGGCCGTTGAGCGACACGTCGATGCGCTTGTTCGCCGCGAAGGCGATGTCCGCCGGCACCTGCCCGGTCACGGCCAAGCCGGTCGCCAGCCCGGTGATGGTCGGCTCGCGGTGTTCGGGAAAGGCGTTGTTGGTGCCGGTGGAGATGCCGGCCACTGGCACCGCCCCGCAGTGCGCCACCACGGCGCGGTGCGTGCCGTCGCCGCCCAGCACGACGATGGCGGCGACTCCCGCCCGGCGCATCCCGTCCGCCGCCCGATGGGTGTCGGCGACGGTGCCGGTGACCGGCATGGGCAGCGGGTGAATGGCGGGATAGGGCGCCTCGCCGTGCGCCGCCGCCCGTGACAGCCCGCGCGCCACATGACGCCCGATGCCGCCATGCTCCGGCATCATCAGGACGTCGGTGACCCCGCAGGCGCGCAGCGCGGCCAGCACCCGCAGGACGATGTTGGCGCGATCCGTGATCTGGAGGTTCGCCGCGTTCGCGACGACCCGGCGGATGTCGCGTGCGGATACTGGATTGGCAATGATGCCGATGACCGGTGCCACGCGTCCTCCCCTTCGCTTCGATGCTTTGAAGGGGTGTATGGCAAGAGCCGTGCCAAATGTGCGTGTGGCTGACTATCCTGGTTCCGCAACGGTTTGCACGACGAGTGGCGGTGTTGCGATCACCTCACCTGTTGCATGACCTGTTGCAGGGGCGTTGCAACAGGTGTTGCATGCCTCAATCCAGCCGGTGCGGTGGGACGATGCCGAAACGGCGCATCTGGCGGTGGATGGTCGAGCGGTCCACGCCCATGTCCCGCGCCGCCGCCGACACGTTCCAGTGCAGGCGGCGCAACACCTCGCGCAGGCGGACGGCGGGGTCAGCGCTGTCCGGGGCGGGCGTCGGAGCGCTCGCCGGCCACGCCTCGAACACGCCGCTGCGCTGCACGGGGTCGGGAATGTCCATCAGTTCGATCAGCCCGTCGGTGCAGACGGCGCAGGCGTAGTCGAGCGCGTTCACCAGTTCGCGCACGTTGCCGGGCCAGCCGTGGGCGCGCAGGGCCGCCAGCGCCGGAGCGGCGATGGTGTAGCCGATGCCGTCCCGCTCCGCCCGCTCGGCCAGCAGCCGGTCGATCAGCCAGTCGAGGTCGCCGCGCTGGCGCAGCGGCGGCACGGTGAACACCGCGCCGTTGAGACGGAAATACAGGTCGTCGCGGAACGTCCCGGCCTTGATCAGTTCGACCAGATCGCGGTGGGTGGCGGCAATGACGCGCACGTCCACCGACACCGCCTTGGTGCGGCCGATGGGGGTGACCTCCCGCTCCGCCAGGACGCGCAGCAGGCGTGTCTGCGAGGACAGCGGCATGTCGCCGATCTCGTCCAGGAACAGCGTGCCGCCGTCCGCCTCCAGGATCAGCCCCTTCTTCCCCCGCGACGTGGCTCCGGTGAAGGAGCCGGGCTCATAACCGAACAACTCGCTCTCGATCAGCGCCTCCGGCAGCGCGGCGCAGTTCACGGCGACGAAGGGCTTGGCCGCGCGCACGCTCGACTGGTGCAGGGCCTTGGCAAGGTGTTCCTTGCCGGTGCCGGTCTCGCCGTGGATCAGCAGGCTCATCCGCGTGTTCACCAGCTTCGCCGCGCGCGTCAGCACCGCTTTCAGCGCCGGATCATCCCCGCACATCGCCTGGAGCGGCTTGGGCAGGTTTCCCTCGTCCTCTTTGCGTGGACGCGGGACGGCGATGGCCGGCGGCGGCATCGCCTGCGCGAACAGGGGTGTCCCACTGCGCCGCAGATGGAGGGTGCGCTGGTCGGTAGGCAGAGAGCGCACGAACCGCACCAGATCGTCCACCTGGCAGTCGAACAGGTCGGAGAAGGATCGTCCGATGAGATCCTCCCGCCCCTCCCCCTCCCCGGCCAGCAATTGCCACGCGCGGTGATTGAAGCCGATGATCCGCCCGGCGCCGTCCAGCGCCATCACGAAGTCCGGATCGACTTCCGCGAACTCCTGGGAGGCGGAGAGCTTGACCACCCACTCCCGGCGGAAATTGTTGTAGAGGTTGGCATTTTCGATCTTGTGCGTGTAGGCCTTGACCAGTTGGAGGGCCAGATACTGGCTGATCTTGGGCTCCGGCGAACGGAGCGCGGAGATGTCCAGCACCGCCGCAAGCCCGCCGCCGCTGTGGAACACCGGGGCCGCTGTGCAGGTGAGGGGAATGTGGGTCGCGTCGAAATGGTCCGTCTGGTGGACGGTCAACGCCTCGCCCGTGGCGATGCAGGTGCCGACCGCGCAGGTGCCGGCCCGTCCCTCGTTCCAGTCCGCGCCGAGATAGAGGCCGGTCCGGCGCAGGTCGTCGTCCGACGCCCGGTCGCCGATGAAGTCGACGGTGACGCCGTTGCTGTCGGTCAGCAGCAGAGCGTAGCCCATGCCGGCCACTTGGTGATACAGCGCCTCCAGACCGAAGCGGGCCATGCGCAGGAACTCGTCCATCGCGTCGCGGTGCAGGCACAGACGCTCGTGCGGGAGGATGTAGGCCTCGCGCCGGACGGTCGGATCCAGCTTGTGGTCGGCCACGCACCGGCGCCAGGATGCGGTGATGATGGCGTCACGCTTCGACGCGATCCCTTCCGAGACGCGGACCAATTCGTTGATGTGCGCCGCTTTGGCGTTCTCCATCAGCGTTTCCTCCCTGGAGCGCAATCGCTCTGATCTGGTCAGCCAAATCGGAGCAATATATCAAGCGCCTCGTCTCACAGGCAATTTGTGCAAAGGTATTGCCGGCACCTGCACCGCGGCCCGGAAATGAGCTTCCCGGCTGGGACTGTTCAGATTCCGGCGGCTTTCGTGCCAGCGTGAGCGCCGCGGGACCTGACGGTGGAGGACCACCTCCGATTTGGAGGTGAAGGATGCGCAACGCTCCGGCGGCGTCCCGCTGACCAAAGGCCATGGTGAAAGCTACGGCGATCGACTGTTAAAGCCAGGAACCATGCGGGACAGCAACTTGCCGACGCACCGGCCTGCCTTCGGACCCTTCATTCTCGGGGCTCATCGGCCATAAGGCAGCCTAAGCGTTCGGATCGGGGGCCAGGAACATGAGTCGAGATCCGCACGCCGGGGGAAGCGCACAGGGGAGCACGCGGCCGTCCACCCGGCCGTCCCCCCGGCCACCCGCCCGGTATGACGATGAGCTGGAACAGGCGATCACCGCGGCCGAGGACGCCCGCGATGAGGCCACGCGCTTGGCCCGAGAGAGCGACCGTCTCCAGGCGCTCCTGATCGACCGCGACCGCGAGGTGGCCCGTTTGCGGGCGGAGGCCGAGCAACGCGAGGCGATCTCCCGGATGCTCTTGAGTCAGTTCGAGACGACGGTGCGCGACCGGCACTTCCGGGACGCCAGCACGGCCGAGGAGTTGCAGGTCGCCTTGGAGGAGTTGGAGGTCACCAACGCCGCCCTTGCCCACGCCAACGAAGAGCTTGAGAGGAAGATCGTCGAGAGGACCGCGGCCATCCGCGCGAGCGAGACCAAATACCGCCTTCTGTTCGAGGCGATGGACGAGGGCTTTCTGCTCGGCGATGTCCTCTTTGACGAAGCCGGCCGACCGGTCGACATCCGGTTCCTGGAGGCGAACCCCTCCGCGACCCGCTTGATGAGGCAGGATATCGTCGGGCGGCGGCTTCGGGAGATCGATCCGTCCTTCGAGCCCCATTGGTACGAGGTCTTCGGCCGCGCCGCGCGCGCCGGCAAGGCCACCCGTGCGGAGCTGTACGCGAAGCCGTTGCGCGCCTGGTTCGACTTTTACGTCTTCAAGGTGGGCGGTGCCGAGGACCGGCGTGTCGCCATCGTGTTCAAGGACGTCACCGAGCGCAAGCGGATCGAAGACGCGCTGAAGCGGTTCAACGCCACCCTGGAAGAGCGGATCGCCGAACGCACCCGCGAGCGTGACCACTTGTGGGAACTCAGCGAGGACCTCCTCGTTTACGCCGATTACGACGGCCGCCTGCTGCGGATCAGCCCGTCCTGGTCGCGCCTGCTGGGCCATGAGCATGCGGCGTTGCTCGCGCGTCCTTACAGCGAGATCATTCACCCGGATGATGCCGGGCTGGTGAGGGCGGCGCTGGACGAGCTTCGCGACCGCCGCAACCCCATGCGACTCAAGTACCGAATTCTTGCGGCGGACGGCTCCTGGCGCTGGATCGCCTGGGTTCTTTCTCCCGATCCGGACGGCTGCCACCTGCATGGCGTCGGCCGCGACGTCACCGCCGAGGAGGCGGCCACGGCGGCGCTTCACTCCGCCGAGGAGCAGCTTCATCAGGCGCAGAAGATGGAGGCGGTGGGCCAGTTGACCGGCGGTGTCGCCCACGACTTCAACAACCTGCTGATGGCGGTGCTCGGCAACCTCGATCTGCTGCGCAAGCACCTGTCCACCGACCCCAAGGCCAAACGGCTGATCAGCGGCGCCATGCAGGGTGCACAGCGCGGGGCGACGCTGACCCAGCGGCTTCTCGCCTTCGCCCGACGACAGGATCTGCAGGCGCAGCCGGTTGCCTTGGGTGCCCTTCTGGACGACATGAGGAATTTGCTGGAACGCTCGGTAGGCCCGCGCATCGTGGTGCGCCTGAAGGTGCCCGCCGCACTGCCGCCGGCCCTGGTCGATCCCAACCAGCTCGAACTGGCGATCCTCAATCTGGCGGTCAACGCCCGCGACGCCATGCCGGAGGGCGGCACGCTCACCTTCGACGTCACCGAAGCCGCCGGAACCGCAGCGGGCGGCGGGCGCGCATCCGGTCCCTTCCTGCGCCTGAGCGTTCAGGACTCCGGCATGGGCATGGACGCGGACACGCTCGCGCGGGCCGTCGAGCCGTTCTTCTCGACCAAGGGCGTGGGCAAGGGCACGGGGCTCGGGCTTTCGATGGTGCATGGGTTGGCGGTGCAGTCCGGCGGGGCGTTTCGGCTGTCCAGCGCGCCCGGTCGGGGGACTCTCGCGGAACTGTGGCTGCCGGTGGCCGCCACGCCGGCCGAAGCCGCCGAGCCGACCACGGAACCGGCTGAGGAACCGGTGGTGGAAGCGGCCTCGGCCACGATCCTCGTTGTCGATGACGACGCGTTGATCGCCATGAGCACCGTCGACATGCTCACCGATCTCGGCCACACCGTTCTCGAGGCGAACGCCGGCCCGCTGGCGCTCGATGTGCTGAGAGGGAACCAGGACATCGACCTGCTCGTCACCGACTACGCGATGCCCGGTATGACGGGGGCTGAACTCGCGTGCGAGGCGCACAGGATCCGCCCCGACCTGCCGGTGCTGCTGGTGACCGGCTACGCGGATCTCCCCGACGGCACCGTCATCGATGTCCCGCGGCTTGCCAAGCCGTACACGCAACAGCAACTCGCCATGGCCGTGGCCAAGCTGCTGGCGGGGTAGCGGGAGCCGCCCGAACGTGAGCCAAGCGGGCGCGGGAGACGTGAACAGTTTCCGTCGGTGAGCAATGCGGCGCCCGGACAACCACCGGCGCCTGCTCGAACCCATCGGCAACATTCCTCCCGTCGCGGTCGAAGCCCGCGACCATGCCCGAACCGAGGGCATCGCCTTGGCGGCGTGACTCAAGCCAAATGACCTCCGACTAACCCGGCGCGGTTCAGTGCGCTTGCCGACCGAAAATCTTTGAAAGCGGTTGCGTAGCCAGCGGCTCTCCTTAAAATAGAGCGCCCTATGAACAGCTCCCACCCTGAGAGGATTCGTGAACCGCACCGCCGCATTAACGCTGATCGCCACAATCGTTGCTACTAGTTTCCCGGCACTAGCGCGCGATGAACGCCTCATGTTCCCGGTGGAAGCTGCCCTCAGCACAGCCGCAGCTCAGGAAAAGTTGGACAGGGGCGTGAGGCTCTATTTCGGTGAGCAGAAGCATCCCAAGCCCGTTGCCAACCTCGGCGAATGGGCGACCAACAAGAAGACCAACGCCTTCAACAAGACCGATCGGGAAGCCTGCGAGTGGGTCTTCCTCAGCGCCGTTCTGGAACTGCAGGAGCGCGCCCGCAAACAGGGCGGTGATGCGGTGATCAACATCAAAAGCAATTACAAGAACACGGAGACGAACAGCAACACGGAGTACATGTGCGGCGCTGGCAACATCATGGCAGGCGTGGCGCTCAAGGGAACCGTGGTGAAATTGGGCGCCAAGTAGAGCTGCCGTCATGGGCCTTGCGGCCGCCGCAGCGATGCCGGGGCGGATGATGCCTGGGCGGATATGGAAGACGAGGAGCGAGCGATGCGGCGTCGGCTGTTGCTGGCGGTGGCCTTTGCAACGACGGTGCTGACCGGCGCCTGCACCGCTGATCCGCCGCCGCCATCGTCGGCGGCGATCACCACTCCGATGCTGATGGGCGGGGCGATGATCGCGAACGACGGCGCGCCGATACCGCTTCACACCTGGCAGGCGGAGAGCGCGTTGCGCGCGGTGATCGTCGCCGTCCACGGCATGAACGATTACGGCCTCGCGTTCGACCGGCCGGCGCGGCTGTGGGCGCAGGCGGGCATCGCCACCTACGCCATCGACCAGCGTGGCTTCGGAAAGGCCATGGAGCGCGGTCATTGGTACGGCGGAGAACGCATGGCCGAGGATGTCGTCGCGCTGTCCAGGCTGGCGCGCGAACGCCATCCCGGCGTGCCCGTCTATCTGCTGGGCGAAAGCATGGGCGGGGCGGTCGTCGTGCTGGCGGCGGCGCGGGCGGAACAGGGACTGCTGTCCGGCATCGTGCTGTCCGCTCCGGCGGTCTGGGGCACCGGCTTCCGGGCGACGGTGACGCTGGATGCGGCCATGATCCTCGGTTCGCTGGTGCCCGACGTGACGGTGCCGCCGCTTCGGGTGGCCACCCCCTCCACCGACGATCCCGTGGTTCTGCGGCGCATGCGCGAGGACCCTCTGATCATCCATCGGACGCGCTTCCAGACGCTGGCCGGCATCGTGGACCTGATGCATGACGCCCGTTTCGAGGCACGCAAGGTGGACGTTCCGGTGCTGCTGATGCTGGGCGACCTGGATGTCCATGTGCCGCGCGACGGGGTGGCGGCATTGGCCAGATCCCTGCCGCCGGACACGCGCATCGCGCTCTATCCGAAAGGGCGGCACCTGCTGATGCGCACGCTGGACGGCGACCGGGTGACGCAGGACGTGGCCTCATGGGTGTCCGACACACGGCGCGCCCTGCCAAGCGGTGCCGACGCGCGCGCGCAGGCATGCCCGGCCCTGATGACCAGACCGCACCGCGGCTGCCCCCCGCCCCGGGCGGTGGCCGCCCCACGCCCTCCCAAGCCGGCCATCGACGGCAAGACCGGCAACCGCCTGCCTACGCCGGCCACCGCACCGCAAAATTGATGCACCCCTCTATCCACAACGTGACCCTGTCATGATAGGGTCCCGATTCGCCCCCATGGCGTCCGGAAACGGCAGGACATGACTTTGAAGACCGGTATCCGCGCGCTTTTCCTAATTCTCGCGACGGTCGCCGTGCTCGGCGGCTGCAGCCGTCGGCAACCCATCTACAGGGTAACCGACCACCCCATCCCCGCGGCATCGCGCGACCTGCCCGCCGCGGCGCTCCAGCGGACGATCATGGAGGCGGCGACCGACCGCGGCTGGTCCGCGGAGTGGAAGGCGCCCGGTGAGATTCTGGCGACGAAGGCATGGAAGGACCACGAGGCGGTCGTCGAAATCCGGTATTCGCATGAAAGTTACACCATCGATCATGTGTCCACGACCAACCTGCGGGAGCGTGGTGAAACCGTTCATCACGCTTACAACAAGTTGGTGCGCGCGTTGGAAGACGAGATCGAACGGCGCCTGCGCCAAGCCAAACACTGAGTCCGGCCCGCACCATGACTGAAACCCTGCGTGTCGCCATCCGCGGCTGGTGTGCCTGGGCACCGGACCGCAGCACCCGGGCCGCGTGGCGGGCCTGGGCGGGCGCGCCCGCCATGCCCGACGATGCCCCGCCGCCGGCGCTCCCCATGATGCTGCGCCGTCGCACCTCGCCCATCGGGCAGAAGCTGATCGCCGCCGCGCTGGCCTGCGGCAACGCGGCGCACACGGCGCGCTATGTCCTCGCCTCCGGCCATGGGGAACTGGCGCGGACCGTCGGCATCATCGACTCGCTGCGGCAGGGCGAATTGCCGTCGCCGGCCGAGTTCAGCCTGTCCGTGCATCACGGCTTGGCCGGTTTGTTGTCCATCCACACCGGCAACCGCCGCGGCCACACGGCGCTGGCTGCCGGTCCCGACAGCTTCGGCTTCGGGCTCCTGGAAGCCGCCGCCAGCGTGGCCGAAACCCCTTCGGAGCCGGTGCTGCTGCTCTACGCCGACGCGCCGATGCCTGACGAATACGCGCCATTCCGCACCGAAGCCGACGAAGTCCTGCCGCTGGTGGTCGCCCTGGCGCTCGGCCCCGCGGATGGTGAGGGCGAAGGGCTTGCGCTGCGGTGCGCGCCGGCGACCGGGGGGCCGCCAGCGGCGTCCACAGCCCTCGACTTCATGCGATTCCTGCTGTCCGGAGCGCCCCGGGCGACCTCGCACGGGGGACGGCTCGACTGGGTGTGGCACCGTGCTGACTAGCTGTCTGGACAAGCTGTGGCGGCGCGCGGCCACCGGCTTCGCCTTCGCCTTCCTGTTCGGCGGCGGCGCGATCCTGGCGCCCACCGTCTTTCCGCTGGTGGCGTTGACCAGCCCGGCGGGCGCGGTGCGGCGCCAGCGCTGCCAACACCTCGTGCATCTCATCTTCCGCTTCTACATCCGGATGCTGCGTGTGCTGCGCGTCATCAACGTGGAGGTCGAGGGCGCCGAGCGCCTGCGCGATGGACGTGGCAAGCTGGTGGTGGCGAACCACCCCTCGCTGCTCGACGTGGTGCTTCTGATGGCGCTGATGCCGCGTGCCCAGTGCATCGTGAAGAAGGAGTTGTGGGAGAGCCGCTGGCTGGGTGGCATGGTGCGCGGCGCCGGCTACATCCGCAACGACCTCGACCCCGAGGCCCTGCTCGACGCCTGCCGCGCCGCGCTGGAGGCCGGTGACGGAATCATCATCTTCCCCGAAGGCACGCGCACCGTCCCCGGTGAGCCGGTCCGCTTCCGCCGCGGCTTCGCCAATCTGGCGACCCTGCTGGAAGCCGAGGTGCAACCGGTTACGATAACCTGCGATCCGCCCACGCTCATAAAGGGCGAAAAATGGTGGATGATCCCGCCGCGCCGACCGATTTTTCGCGTCATGGTAGGGGATCGTCTGGACGTTACGGGGTTGCTCGGCTATCAGTACCGCTCGCTGGCGGCCAGAAAGTTGGTGCGCAGCCTCGAGGATTATTTTGCGGAACGGTTGGCCGATGGAAAAGCTTGAACGTGAGTTGAAGACCTTGATTGTTGACGCGCTCAAGCTGGAAGACATTGCCCCAGAAGAAATTGACAGCGAGGAACCGCTCTTCAACGACGGGCTGGGCCTCGATTCCATCGACGCACTGGAATTGGGCGTCGCGCTGCGCAAGGCTTACGGCATCAAGATCGAATCCGTGACCGACGACGTGAAGCAGCACTTCGCCAATGTGCGCTCCCTCGCCCGCTTCATTCAATCCCAGCGTGCGGAGTAAGGGCCATGCTGACGCAGGATGAGATCTACGCACGTCTGCAGAGCTATCTCGAAGACATGTTCGAGGTGCCGCCCGAGAAGATTTCCCGCGAGGCTCGGCTGTTCGAGGATCTCGATCTCGACAGCATCGACGCGGTCGATCTCGTGGTGAAGCTGCAGGAACTGACCGGCCGCAAGTTCAAGCCCGAGGAGTTCAAGAGCGTCCGCACGGTCGGCGATGTTCTCGACCGCGTGCATGCCCTCCTCCAGGAATAGGCTGCCCCCGTTCGGCGTCGCGGCCCTGGTCGTCGCCGGGGCTCTCTATCCCGTGCTGGTCTATGGCGGGCGGGCTTTTGTTCCGCCGCTGGCCTTCGTGGCGGTGGCGCTGGCGCTGCTCGGCGTGCGCTTCGCCATCTGCTCCTCGCCTGCGGCGCGGGTCTGGCGCCTGCCGCTGGCGGCGGCGGCGGCCCTGGTCGGCGTGCTCGCCGCGCTCGATGGCGCGCTGGCGGCCAAGGCCTATCCGGTCGCGCTCAGCCTCGGCACCGCGGCGGTGTTCGGCACCTCACTGCTGCGTCCGCCCAGCCTCGTCGAACGGTTCGCCCGCCTCCAGGAGCCCGATCTGCCGCCGGCGGGTCAAGCCTATTGCCGCACCGTCACCGTGGTATGGACCGTCTGGCTGGTGTCGAACGCCGCCGTTGCCGGGGCGCTGGCCCTGTGGGGCAGCGACGAGGCGTGGGCGCTGTGGACCGGGCTCATCGCCTACATCGTCATGGGCCTGTTGTTCGGCAGCGAAGTCCTGGTCCGCCGCTCCATGCGCCGGAGGCACGCCGGGGCATGACCGCCATCCCGCTCTCCCGTCTGCTCGCCGTGGGGCGGCCGGACGACGCGCCGGTTGCCGACGGCGTCACCTTCGCCCGCTTCCGCGCCGACGTGGCCGGCAACGCGGCACGGCTGAAGGGGTGCCGGCGCGGGCTTCTGGTCGCGCCGGACGGTTACTGGGGCGCGGTGGGGTTGTTGGCGCTGCTGCACGCCGGCGCCGAGGTGACGATACCGCCCAACGCCCAGCCGGGAACGCTGGCCGCCCTGACCGCGGACGGGGCCGTGCCGGTCGGCGGCGATCTCGGCGGCAACCTGGGGCCGGGTGGCGCGGGGATGGCGTTGGCCCCGCTCGACCCCGAGACGCCCTTGACCTTCTTCACCTCCGGCTCGACCGGCGAGCCGAAGCGGGTGGTTCGCACCCTCGGCATGCTGGAGGCCGAAGCGCTGGCGACCGAGGCCGTGCTCGGGCGGCTCGCCGGAGCAACCGCTCGCGTGCACGCCACGGTCCCCCACCAGCACGTCTACGGCCTGAACTTCCGCCTGCTGTGGCCGCTGGTCACCGGCCGCCCCTTCGCCAGCGCCATGCACGAGCTGTGGGAGACGGCGCTGGCCGCGCTCGACGCGGGGTCCGTGCTGGTCACCAGCCCGGCGCATCTGACCCGGCTGGCTGGGATCGCGCCGCTGCCACCGTCGCGGCGTCCGGCGCTGGTGCTGTCGGCCGGAGCCCCTCTCCCGGAGCCCGCTGCGCGGGAGGCGGCGGCCGTCTTCGGCACGCCGGTCACCGAGATCTTCGGCAGCACCGAAACCGGAGCCATCGCCCACCGCCGCCGCGAGGCCGGTGATCCGTCCTGGCGCCCGCTGCCCGGCGTCGTCGCCGGACGCACCCCGGACGGTCGCCTGCGGGTCGGCGCGACGCATGTCGAGGGCCGGGAGCATATCGGCTCGGACCTCGTGGAGATGGCCGAGGACGGCGGCTTCCGTGTCCTTGGCCGCGCCGACCGGATCGCGAAGGTGGAGGGCAAGCGCGTCAGCCTGCCCGAGGTGGAGGCGCAGCTGCGCCGGTCCCCCCTGGTGGCCGACGCCGCCGTGCTGACGCTGGAGCAGCTCTGCGCCGTCGTGGTGCCGAGCGCCGAGGGCGTGGCGCGCCTGGCGGACCTCGGCGCCTTCCGCTTCGGCCGCCTGCTGCGCCGGGAATTGTCCACCGTTCAGGAGCCCGCCGGCCTGCCGCGCCGCTGGCGTTTCGTGAGCCGTTTGCCGGATGGTGCGCTGGGCAAGCGTCGCCATGCCGACATCGCCGCCCTGTTCGAGGAGAGCGCCCTGCCTGAGATCGCTACACATCGGCCGACCACCCCCGACGTCCGCGCCGTCCGGCCGCTCGCCGACGGGGTGGAACTGGACCTCTTCATTCCCGGCGACCTTGCGCAGCTCGATGGTCATTTCCCCGGCATGCCGATCGTGCCGGGCGTGGCGCAGATCGATTGGGCGGTGATGTTCGCCAACACGCATCTCGGCCTCGGGATCGAGGCGGCGCAGTCGCTCCAGGTGAAGTTCCGGCGCGTCACCGTTCCGGACACGCTGGTGACGCTGGCGTTGCGCCACGCCCCGGCACGGCGGCGCCTGACTTTCGAGTACCGCTGCGGGGACGAAACGCTGTCCTCCGGCTCCATCGGCGTGGAGGGGATCGCCCCATGATTTCGGCAGAGGTCAGCACCCGCGCGCAGTTCTACGACCTGGACCCCATGCAGGTGGTCTGGCACGGCAACTACGCCCGGTATCTGGAGCAGGCGCGCTGCGCGCTGCTCGACCGCATCGGCTACAACTATCCGGAGATGGCGTCGTCGGGATACGTGTTCCCCATCGTCGACCTCCATGTGAAGTACGTGCGGCCGATCCGCTTCGGCCAGTCGATCCGGATCACGGCCACGCTGGTCGAGTACGAGAACCGCATCCGCATCGATTACCGCATCCACGACGAGCCGGGCGGCGAATTGCTGACCAAGGCGCGCACCGTGCAACTCGCGGTGAAGGAGGACGGGGCGGAGCTGTGCTTCGAATGCCCCGCGGTGTTCACGGACAAGGTGAGGGCTCTGCTGTGACGCGCATCGTCGTCTTCCTCCTGGCGCTGCTGGCCGCCTTTCCGGTTCTTGTTGCCGAGACGCGGGCCGCCGAAACACTGAGCGAGGGGCAGGTGCTGCGCGGCGCCTTCGTGCAGGAGCGTTTCCTCAAGGGCTTCCAGGCGCCGCTGAAGAGCGAGGGCCGCTTCGCCCTGGCGCCCGGCCGCGGGCTGATCTGGCGCACCGAAACCCCCTTCGCCGTCACCACCGTCATGAGCCCCGCCGGTCTCGTGCAGGAGGTGAAGGGCAACGAGACCATGCGCCTGCCCGCCGCGCGCCTGCCCTTCATGTCGAAGCTCTACACCATGCTGGGCGGCGCGCTGACCGGTGACTGGAAGGCGCTGGAGGACATGTTCGCGGTGGAGCGCGGGGGCGGTGCCGACGCCTGGACCCTCCACCTGACGCCGCGCCGGGCCGACGACCCGACCATGCCGATCCGCGCCATCGACGTGCGCGGCGGGCGCTTCGTGGACGAGGTGGAGATCGTCAAGCCCGACGGCGACCGCGACCGCCTGACCTTCCGCGACCAAGTCCTGAAGGCGGAGCCGCCGACGGCGGACGAGGCGGCGCTGCTGGCCTCGGCGGGCCGTCCGTGAGACGGCTGGGGGCGCTGCTCTGGCTCGCGCTCGTCCTGCTGGCCAGCGGCTATCTCGCGCTGCGCCTCCACGACGGGCTGGGCTTCCGCACCGATCTGCTGGCCCTGCTGCCGCGCGAGGAGCAGGACCCCGTCCTGCAGCGCGCCAACGACGCGGTGACCAAGGCGCTGGGTCGCCGGGTGCTGGCGCTGGTCGGGCACGCCGACCGCGAGACCGCCCGCAAGGCGGCGGCGACGCTTGGCGACGCCCTTCTGGCCACGGGGCAGGTGGAACGGATCGGCGAGGGCATCGACGTCGACCGGCTGAAGCGGCTGGGGGCTCTCTACTTCCCCCATCGTCAAAGCCTGCTCAGCGATGGCGACCGGGCGCTCCTGACGGCCGGCAAGGGGGAGGAGGTCGCCACCCGCGCGCTGTCCCAGGCGTTCGGCTTCGCCGGGCTCGTCGACGCCGGGCTGCTGCGCAACGACCCGTTCCTGCTGCTGCCCTCCTTCCTCACCAACCTGCCTTTCCCGCTGTCGCGCCTCACCCCCGATGAGGGCATGCTCAGCGTCACCGAGAACGGCACGACCTGGGTGCTGGTCAGCGCCGTGCTCGCCGGCGAACCGTTCGAGCTGGACTTGCAGGACCGGCTGGTCGGCGCCTTCGACGCCGCCGTCAGGGACATGCCGGGCGTCACGGTGAAGCGGCTGGGCGCCGTGTTCTTCGCGCACGCCGGCTCCAAGACCGCGATCACCGAGGCGTCCACCCTCGGCACGCTGTCGCTGGTCGGCACCATATTGCTGGTGGGGCTGGCGTTCCGCCGGCCGGGGCCGCTGCTGCACAATCTGCTGGCCCTGGGCGTCGGGATGACGGTCGGGCTGAGCGGCAGCCTGCTGCTGTTCGGCGAGTTGCATGTGGCGGCGCTGCTGTTCGGGTCCAGTCTGATCGGCGTGGCGGTGGACTACAGCCTGCATTACAGCGCCAGCCTGTTCGACCCCTTGTCGGGGAGCCCGAGCGACCGGCTGCGCCACGTGCTGCCGGGCATCGCGCTGGGGCTGGTCACCACCTTGATCGGCTACGCGGCGCTGATGCTGGCGCCCTTTCCGGGGCTCCGCCAGATCGCCGCCTTCTCGATCATCGGGCTGGTGGGCGCCTTCCTGACGGTGGTGCTGTGGCTGCCCTCGCTCGACCGGGCGCGGCGGCTGACGCACGGCGCCTTGATGCTGCGCGCCGCGGCGGGCCTGTGGAGCTTCTGGGAGGAGCGGCGCTGGCGTGGCGTGCGCCTCGTTCTCGTGCTGGGCTGCGCGCTGGCCGGAGCGGTCGGGCTGGCGCGGCTGTCGGCGGACGACGACGTCCGGCGGTTGCAGGCGGTCTCGGCGGAGCTGAGGCACGAGCAGGACGAGATCCAACGGCTGATCGGCGCCACCACCGCCGCGCAGTTCCTGCTGGTGCAGGCCGCGGACGACGAGGCGGCGCTGCGGCGGCAGGAGGACCTCGCCGCCACGCTGGCCGGACTGAAGGCGAAGGGAAGCATCGCCGGCTACCAGATGCCGGCCGCCTTCGTGCCGTCCGCCCGGACGCAGCGGGAAAACCGTGCGCTGGTCGCCACGGCGCTCGACGCCCCGCTGCTGGCGGCGCAGCGCGCCAGCCTCGGCCTGCCGCCGGCCGATCCGAATGATAAGGGGCCGAACAGCAAGGCGCCGGAGGGGGTGCTGACTTTGGGAGACGCGCTGGCGTCGGACAGCGTGCCGTTCCTGCGCGAACTCGTGCTTGGGCCGGGACTGCATGTGGTGGCCTTGCAGGGGCTGAGCGATCCGGACGCCGTACGCGCCGCGGTGGCCGGCACGGCCGGCGTCCGGCTGGTCAATCCGACGGCGGACTTCTCGGCGCTGCTCGCCAAGTACCGGCACCGGGCGCTGCTGCTGACCGGGCTGGCGGGGCTGCTGATGCTGCCCGTGCTGATGTGGCGCTACGGCTGGCGCGGGGGGCTGTGGGCGCTGCTGCCACCCGGGGCGGCGCTCGTCCTGGCGCCCGCGGTGGTCGGGCTGATGGGCCAGGACTTCACCTTCTTCCATGCCATGGCGCTGGTGCTGATCCTCTCCATCGGCGTGGATTACGCCGTCTTCTGCGCGGAGAGCGGCGTGGAGCAGCAGCCGGTGACCATGCTGGCGGTGTGGCTGGCGACGCTGACGACCCTGCTGTCCTTCGGGCTTCTGGCCTTCAGCGCCGTTCCGGCGGTGCACAGCTTCGGCGTGACCATGCTGGTCGGAATCTCGATTGCCTTTCTTTTCGCACCACTGGCCGCGCGCGGCACACGCCACAATGAAGCCACAAACAATGCGCGGCTACGCTGATTGGTGTATGCTCTACGTCAGATTCGCTTCTGGGAAATCGCCTCACGTCATGACCATGCATAAGGGGTGGGTCGCGCTCCTGTTCCTGCTCGGAGCGTGCGCCTCCGTGCCCGGCGGCGGCCCGGCGGACCCAAGCACGCCGCTGCTCGCCCCCGGCGAGCCGCTGGCCCTGCCCCGCCCGTCCGATCTCGGGCAGAGCGTCGAGGCAGCACAGCTCATCACCGCCAGCCGCGACGGCCAGACCTTCGTCTTCGAGGGCCGGATCAGCGTCACGCCGGAGCGCTTCCTGCTGGTCGGTGTGGACAGTCTGGGCCGCCGCGCCATGACCGTCACCTGGAGCGATGCCGGGCTGGAGGTGGAGACCGCACCCTGGCTGCCCCCGGCCCTGCGGCCGGGCAGCATGCTGGCCGACATCGTCGTGCTGTACTGGCCCGAAGCGGTCGTGCGGCAGGCGCTCGCCCCCGCGGGCGGCACGCTGAGCGCCGACGCGCACCGGCGCAGCGTGCGCATCGGCGGCAAGGAGGTGCTGCACGCCGAACGCAGCTGGGCCGACGGCGCGCCGTGGACCGGCACGCTGTGCTACGCCAACCTCGCCTGGGGCTACGAGATCGAGGTGCAGTCCATGGCAGCATCCCAGGCGGCGGCGCCATGAGACGTCCGCTCGGACTTGCCGCCCTGGGCCTCGCCACCCCCATCGGCACCGGGGCGGGCGCGGTCGCCGACGCCTTGTTTGCCGGCACCCGCGACGGCCTGCGCCCGCGCTCCGGCTTCGTGCCCGGCCGCGCCGTGCATGTCGGTTCGGTGGACGCGCCGCTGCCGCCGGTGCCGGCGGGGCTGGAGACCTACGACTGCCGCAACAACCGCCTGCTGCTGCTGGCCCTGGAGCAGATCCGCGACGCCGTCGAAACGGCGGCCGCGCGCCACGGCCGGCACCGGATCGCCGTGATCATCGGCACCAGCACCTCGGGCATGGCCGAGGCGGAGGCCGGCTTCGCGGCGATGCGCCGCGACGGCGCGTGGACGGGTCCGTTCCATTACGACCAGCTCGCCACCGGCGGGCCAGGGGAGTTCGCGGCGCGCGCGCTCGACCTGCCGGGGCCGGCCTACACGGTGGCGACGGCCTGCTCGTCCAGCGGCAAGGTGTTCGCGTCCGCCCGGCGGCTGATCCGCTCCGGCTTGTGCGACGCCGCTGTCGTCGGCGGCGCCGACACGCTGTGCGGCACCACGCTCGGCGGCTTCAGCGCGTTGGAGGCGGTGTCGGCGGGCCTCTGCAATCCCTTCAGCGCCAATCGCGACGGCATCAACATCGGCGAGGCGGCGGCGGTCTTCCTGCTGACCGCGGAGGACGCCCCGGTGCGGCTGCTGGGCGTGGGCGAGAGCTCCGACGCGCACCATGTCAGCGCCCCCGACCCGGAGGGCCACGGCGCCCTCGCCGCCATGCGGGCGGCGTTGGATGACGCCGGGCTGACGCCGTCGGACATCGCCTACGTCAACCTGCACGGCACCGCGACGGCGCTGAACGATTCCATGGAGGGCAAGGCGGTGCACGCGCTGTTCGGCGACGCGACGCCATGCAGCTCCACCAAGGCGATGACCGGCCACACGCTGGGCGCCGCCGGGGCGTGCGAGGCGGCGTTCCTCTGGCTGGCGCTGCATCCGGCCCACAACCCGGACGGGCGGCTGCCCCCGCACCTGTGGGACGGTGCGCCCGACCCGGAGATCCCGCCGCTGAACCTGATCGGCCCCGGCGCCACCTTCTCCGGCGGGCTTCCCGCCGGGCCGGCGGCGATGCTCAGCAACTCCTTCGCGTTCGGCGGCAGCAACGTGGCCCTGGTGCTGGGCCGGGGGGAATGGCGATGAGCGCGTGTCCGTGGCCCATCGAGGATCTGCTGCCGCACGCACGGCCGATGATCCTGCTGGACGAGGCGGTCGGACGGGTGGACGGCCGCTTCGTGTCGGCCCTGACCGTGCGGGAGGGGGCGCCCTTCGTGGTGACGGGGCGCGGCGCCCCGGCCCATGTCGCCGTGGAGTGGATGGCGCAGACCTGCGGTGCCCAGGTCGGGGCCGAGGCCAGGGAAGCCGGCGGCGACGTCCGCCTCGGGCTGCTGCTGGGCACGCGCGACTTCCGCGCCTCCGTCCCCTGGTTCGCCATCGGCGAGCGGCTGGAGGTGTCGGTGGCGCCGGTCTTCCGGGACGAGAACATCGGGTCTTTTGATTGTGTGGTGACGCGCGCGGGCACCGGGGAGGAGCTGGCGAAGGCCCAGCTCACCGTCTACCAGCCCGAGGATACGGTCGCGCTGCTCGCCAGCCAGGGAGTTCAGGTCAAGCGATGAAGAAGACGATCCTGGTCACCGGTGCCAGCAAGGGCATCGGCCGCGCGGTCGCGGAACGGCTGGCCGCCGACGGTTTCGCGGTGGTGGTGCATTACGGCCGCGATGCGGCCGGCGGCGAGGCGACGCTGGCCGACGTCCGCAAGGCCGGCGGCGAGGGCCGGCTGCTCGCTTTCGACATCGCCGACCGCGCCGCCGCCCGCGCCGCGCTGGAGGCCGACATGGAGGCGCACGGCCCCTATTGGGGCGCCGTCCTGAACGCCGGCATCGCCCGCGACGCCGCCTTCCCGGCCATGGCGGACGACGATTGGGATTCGGTCCTCAACACCAACCTCGACGGCTTCTACAACGTGCTGAAGCCGCTGGTGATGCCGATGGTCTCGGCCCGCAGGGGCGGACGGATCGTGACGCTGTCGTCGGTGTCGGGGCTGATCGGCAACCGCGGGCAGGTCAATTACAGCGCCGCGAAGGCCGGCATCATCGGCGCCACCAAGGCGCTGGCGATCGAGTTGGCGAAACGGAACATCACGGTGAATTGCGTGGCCCCCGGCATCATCGAAACGCAGATGACCGACGGGCTGCCCATGGAGGAAGCCTTGAAGCTGGTCCCCATGCGCCGGGCCGGACGGCCGGAGGACGTCGCGGCGGTGGTGTCCTTCCTGTGTTCCGACGGGGCGGCGTACGTGACGCGGCAGGTGATCGCGGTGAACGGGGGTATGGTGTGATGCGCAGGGTTGTCGTCACGGGCATGGGCGGGGTGAGCGCGCTGGGCGAGGACTGGCCGACCATCCGCGCCCGCATGGCGAAGGGCGAGACCGCCGTCCGCACCATGGCGGAGTGGGACCGTTTCCACGGGATCAACACGCGCCTCGCCGCCCCGGTGACCGGCTTTTCGGTGGACGACCGCTACCCGCGCAAGAAGACGCGGACCATGGGGCCGGTCTCCCGGATGGCGGTCTACGCCACCGAGAAGGCGCTGAACGACGCGGCCCTGCTGAACGACCCGTTCGTCCGCGGCGGGCGCGTGGGCATCGCCTACGGATCGTCGTTCGGCAGCCCCGCCCCGGTGATCGCCTTCGCCGAGCTGATGACCCAGGGCGCGTCGAAGACCCTCAACGCCACCAGCTACATCCAGATGATGAGCCACACGGCGGCGGTGAACATCGGGTTGTTCTACGGCGTGACCGGCCGCATCATCCCGACCAGCAGCGCCTGCACCTCCGGCAGCCAAGCCATCGGCTACGCCTACGAGGCGATCAAGTGGGGCAAGGCCGACGCCATGATCGCCGGCGGCGCCGAGGAGCTGGACGTGACCGAATCGGCGGTCTTCGACACGCTGTTCGCCACCTCCACCCGCAACGACCGTCCGCACACCAGCCCCCGCCCCTACGACCGCGACCGCGACGGGCTGGTGATCGGCGAAGGCGCCACCACCCTGGTCCTGGAGGAACGCGAGCGCGCGCTTGCCCGCGGGGCCAACATCCACGCGGAGATCGTCGGCTTCGCCTGCAACTCCGACGGCAACCACGTCACCCAGCCGCAGGCCGGGACCATGGAGATCGCCCTGCGCATGGCGTTGGAGGACGCCGGGCTGTCGGCGGACGCCATCGGCTTCGTCAACGGCCACGGCACGGCCACCGAATGGGGCGACATCGCCGAGACCGCCGCGACCCACGCCGTCTTCGGCCCGCGCGCGCCCATCCATTCGCTGAAGAGCTATTTCGGCCATTCGCTGGGCGCCTGCGGCGCTCTGGAAGCGTGGCTGGGCATCGAGATGATGCGCGAGGGCTGGTTCGCTCCCACCGCCAACCTGGACCATGTGGACGAACGCTGCGCCGAGCTGGACTACATCATGGGCGAGGGCCGGCGGATCGACACCGAATTCCTGATGTCCAACAACTTCGCCTTCGGCGGCATCAACACGTCGCTGGTGTTCCGGCGCGCGTAGACGGGCGCGGGTAGACGGGCGCCTACTCCGCCGCTTCGGCCTCCGCCACCTTGGACTCCGCCGGGACCCCCGTCGCCAGGTTCGCCGCGCCCATGCCGGAGATCACCACCGCCTCGACGCCGGGACCGCTTTGGCAGCCGGCGCCGACCAGCATCAGCCCCGGCAGCGGCGTCTTGTTCGGCGGGCACCATTGACCGCGGGCGGCGCCGTAGATGGCGCCATTGTCGGCGAGCGCGTAGCGGGTGAAGGTCGTCGGGCTGGCCGTCTGGCGGTAGAGGATGCGCCCCCGCAGCCCGGGAAGCACGCTCTCCGCCGCGGTGACCAGACGATCGGCGAAGGCTTCCTTGCGCTGGCGGTTGGCGGCCTTTCCGGCGGCGAACCATTCGGCGGCCTCCGGTTCGGGCCGCAGGCAGAGCATGGTGACGGCGGCATGGCCCTCGGGGGCCAGGGACGGATCGACCGCGCTCGGGTTGCCGATGCCGAAATGCAGGCCGCCCGCCCCGACGAACACGCGGGCCGGCAGGTCCGGAACGCCCTCCACGGCGAGGCTGACCAGCACCGCCGTGGGGCCGCGCTTCAGTCCCTTCACACGCTGGGCGTAGCGCCTGGGCAGCAACGCCGGGTCCACCAGCCGCGTCAACGTGGCGACCACGTCGGAATTGGCCAGCACCAGCGGCGCCCGGTGCACCGTTCCGTCGGCGGTGGCGATGCCGGCGGCCCGGCCGTCCTCGGTCAGGATGCGTTCGGCGCGGGTGCGCAGAAGGACAGCGCCGCCCCGCTCCCGCACCACCGCGCACAGCAGTTCCGCCAGCCGCTGAGAGCCGCCGGCCGGGTACCAGCCGCCTTCCAGATAATAGCCGAACAGCGGGGCCATCTCACGCACCGGCAGCAGCTCGGGGCGGTCGGTGACGTACTCGCTGATGGTGGTCAGCAGGGCCTTCAGCCGCGGGTCGCGCAGATGGGTGTCGAGCATCTCGGCGTAGGGGCGGTGCATCCAACGCCAAGCGTCGGGCCGGCGGGCGGTCCAGGACCGCATGGCCTCCAGCGTCGCGGGCGGCATCGGCACGCCGCCGGTCTCGTCCACATCGGCGTAGAGATCGGCGTAGACGCGCCCCATCTCCGCGAAGAAGGCGGCGATCCCCGGCGCCTCTAGCGGGAACAGCGCCTGGAGGCGCGTCACCAGGTCGGCCGGCTGGTCCGGCACATCCAGGCACAGGCCGTCCTGCACATAGCGGTGGCGGACCCGGCGCCAGTCCATGCGCTGCGCCACGCCCAGGCCGTCCAGCAGCCGCCGCAGCGGGCCGCGCGGTCCCAGCCCGCTGAAATCCTGCACCCCGGCGTCGAAGATGTAGCGCCCAACCGAACCGTCCCGGCCGCGGACCTTGCGCAGCCAGGACGAGCAGTAGCCTCCCGGCCGGTCGTGCGCTTCCACCACCAGCACCTTCAGCCCGCGCACCGCCAGAGTCGCCGCGGCCGACAACCCGCCGATCCCGGCGCCGACCACCACCGCGTGATGCTCGTGTTCCCTGGCCGGCCAACCGCCGAACGTCGGCATCGGCCACGCCGAGGACTGACCGGACGAGGGACGATGCGTCATGGAAGGAAGGCCGGGCCATGCAGGACGAGGGTCGCACACTCTGTACGATTCGCCCCGCGCGACGCCATCTTAGGCTGTATCATTGCGTGGAGAGGTATCACCGCGGTCCCGTCTTCGGGTCGGCCCAGAAATCGAAGAAGTTGTACCATTGCAATGGATCGCGCAAGCAATGGTGTTCCAGCCGTTGCGCGTAGCGTGCGGCGAGCGCGGCAAGCGCGTCGTCCTTCCCGCGCCGCGGCAATTCGATGCGCTCGGCGAAGGGCTCGAAGGTGACGCGGTGGCCCTGCCCCTCGCGCAGGCAGAACAGGAGATAGACCGGGCAGCCCATCAACGCCGCCAGCACGTAGGGCCCCTGCGAGAAGGCGGCCTCCCGGCCGAGGAACGGAACCCGGCTGACCCGGCCGTTGAACTCCACCGGCGTGCGGTCCCCGGCGATGGCGATCCACTCGCCACGCTCCACCCTCTCCTTGAGATCGATGGCGGTCTGCGGGCCGATGTCGGTGACCTGTATGGTGTGGTCCGCGGCGTCGGGACGGACGGAGCGGATCATCCGGTTGTAGCGGACGGCGTGCCGCGTGTGCAGCAGCACGTTGATGTCCTTCTCGAACCGGGTCCCCAGGCGGGCCCGCGACAACTCCGCGTTGCCCAGGTGCGAGACGATCAGCAGCGCCCCCCGCCCCTCCGCGGCGAGGCGGCTCAGCGCCTCCGCCCCGTCGACGTCGATGGGGCCGGTGCGCTCCGGGGCGGCCCAGGCGATGAAGGTGTCGAGCGCCTTGACGGCGAAGCTCATGTGGTGACGCAGCCCGTCCCACCAGGAGGGGGCGGGCCGGCCCTTCGCCGCGTTGGCCTGCGCCAGGAAGTCCAGTGAATGCCGCCGCCCCGCGGCGTTGGTCGCATAGAAGTAGCTGACCACCGGCCACAGGAGCGCGATGCAGCCCGGCCGGCCGAGCAGCCGGTAGACCAGCGTCACCAGCCTCATGCCCCACCAGGCGCCCCGTTCCCCCACGGTCGACCAGTGCGCATCGGCTCCGCTTGCTGGCGGGCGGTTGCGCAGCACCGAGGGCAGGCGCAGGAGCATGGTCAGCACGAGGCGCGTGTGCATGCGCGTCAGCAGCACGTTGTCCCGCAGGAGATTGAAGTTGGAGGTGTTTCCCTCGGGATAGACGACCCGCACGGGGATGTGGATCAGCGGAACGCCACGCCAGAACAGGCGGACGACGATTTCCGGGTCGAAGTCCATGCGGGTGCCGATCCGCTCGCTGTCCAGCACCGCCATGGTGGGGGCCAGCGGGTAGACGCGGAAGCCGCACATGCTGTCCTTCACCCGCAGCGACAGCGTCTCCACCCAAATCCACACATGGGTGGCCCAGCGCGCGATCAGCCGCGAGCGGGGAACGGAGTGGTCATAGACCGGCCGGCCGCTGACCAGCGCATCGGGATGCGCCGCCGCGGTGGACAGGAGGTCGGCAACGGCCGCAAGGTCATGCTGCCCGTCGGCGTCCACCTGCACCGCGTGGGTGAAACCGCGCTCATGAGCGCGCCGGAGGCCGGCCATGACGGCGCCGCCCTTGCCCCGGTTCACCTCCAGCCGCAGCGCCTCGACCCCGTCCGCAGGGGCGTGCAGCGCCGCGATGGCGGTGCGGGCAGGCTCACCGCTGCCGTCATCGATCAGGATGACCTCCAGCCCATGCCCCCGCAACGCCGCGACGATTCCGCCGAGCGCCGTGTGGTGGTTGTGGCTAGGGATGATGGCGCAGGCCCGGATGCTCATGCCTTCTCCATGAGGCTTGCCGGTCGGAGAAGCGACCTCCTACCCCCGTTGCAGGAGCAACGTCAAGCGACCGAACTGTCTAGCGACCGAACTCAGCGGCGAGTGGCGATCTGGTCCAGCCTGGCCGCAATGTCGCGTTCGAGATTGCCGACCCAGCGGTTGTAAGCCCGCTCCACCCCGTCGTTGCTGCGCTCCATGTTCTTTGCGCTGACGTATTGGATGCGGTAGCTCCGGTTCGAGAACAGCACATCGGCCTCGGCCACCCACGGCCACTTGGTGTAGGTGGCGCGGACCTGTCCATCCGCAAGGTGCTGGAAACGCCAGCCGCGCCTGGCACCGGCCTCGACGATGGCGAGCTCGATGGCGTTCAACGGCAGCGCCTGCGCCCCAGGAGGCACAGGGTGTTCCTGAGTCGTCGTGATCGGTCGGGTCTGGCAAGCGGCCAGAAAGAGAATGGCGGCGGCAGCCAGAATGTTGCGCACAGGCGGGTCCTTCTTCGGTGTAGCAGAGGTGCGGCATACTTCCTTTTCGGGTGCTTCCCGTCAATGCCCATACTTAAGATTTCAGTTTTCCTCCCCCCGCGCTTCACGTATATGCTCGCCTAAGTGGCGACAGTTTGCTGAAACACGCTTGCAACGCCCGAGTCACGAACCGAAGGAACGACAAGGATGCGGAAGGCCGCGCTGGGGGCTCTGATTGCAGCAAGTCTGTTGGGCGCATGCTCGACGCATCAGGTCCCGATGAGCTACAGTCCGGCCGCCGTGCAGAGACCACCATTGGCGAAGCCGGATGTCGAGGTGCTCGCCGTCACCGACTCGCGCAAGTACACCGGCAAGCACCTGGGCGCGATCCGCGGTGGCTATGGCAACGCCTTGAAGACCATCGAAGCGTCAGGCCCGGTCAAGGACGTGGTGCACAAGGCTTTCGAGGACGCTCTCAAAGCACGCGGCCTTCTCGCCGCGAACAATGGCGGAAGCTACGGCCTGGACATCACGGTCGAGAAACTCGATTGCAGTCAGTTGGTCCGCAAGGAGGCGCACGCGCGGTTCCGTGTCGCGGTCCTGGATAAGAACACGGGCCGGCCGGTCTACAGCAAGGTCGTGGAAGACAGCCGCGAGGGCGCGGGAAACCCGTTCATAACCGGTGTCTTTGGTTCGGTTGAGGAGCTAGCCAAACTGACCAACGACAGCATGCAGGCGGCCATTGACGAAGCCCTTGATAACCCCGCCTTTCTCACCGTTGTCAGGGCACGCTGAACGAAGCTGGATATGGCAGCCGCCATGAATGGCGCAGGTCGTCGCGACCGGGGGTCGCTGCTGCTCGGTCGTGACACGCTGGCTCGCGCTGAAGCGAACTTCCGTTCGCTTTAGACTCATATCGCCTCATTCGTCGGCGGGCTCCGGTCGCATGTGCGACCGGGACCGCCGGCGCGGTCCAAAGCGGAGTGCAATCCGCTTTAATGAGCCGGCGGCACGCCGCTGACCGGACTTGGCAACGGGCGCGCTGCACCGGGTCCCGCCTTCCCGGCCAAGACACGGCGGCGGATACGCCAGACGCTGATGAATGAGCGGAAACGTCCCGGTTGCCAGCAGAGGCTCAATGCCCCGCCAGAACCTCCAGACAGGCTGCCGGTGGCTCGGGGATGGCTTTGGGTGGCCGGGGCACCGGCGCTTCCTTCGGCGGCTCGAACCAGCTCAGAAGCTCCTGGCCGCAGCCGTCGCCCGGCGGAATGGGGGCTTGCGGGACGCAGGCCGTCGATCCGGCCGGGCAGTTCATCCGCACATGGAAGTGCGAGTCGTGCCCGCCCCAGGGGCGCACAGCGTTCAGCCAGGAGCGGTCGCCCTGCTCGCTCTGGCACAGCGCCAGCTTGATCGCCGGGTTCACGAACACCCGCGCGACCTTCGGGCTCGTCGCCGCCAGTTGCAGAAGGCGGGCCTGACGGGGACCGAACCGCTCCGGCAGAACGCGCTGCGTCTGCCGGTTCACCATGGTCGGAAAGTCCGTACGCTCCCGCGCCTCCCGCACGAGAGGCGGCTGGTCGAGATCGAACCACACGTCGACGTCGAGGCCGATCTGGTGGCTGGCATGCCCGCTTTCCATACGGCCGCCATAAAGCTTGGAGATGTCGCCGATGGCCAGCCGCCCCAACCGCTCGGCCTGCGCCCGGCGGGCAAGCTCCTGGACGAAGGCGATGGTGTCGGGATGCCCGTGGTTCCGGTTCCGTGACAGGTTGACCGCCTGGTAGCCGAGTCCTTCGGGAGGCAGCGTCTGCGCGCCGCGGATGCAGCCGTTGGCGTAGCCGCCGATCGGCTGTGCCGACAGGGACGGCAACGGCGGCTGCAAGGCCACCGTGCTGAGGTCCATCCGCACGGCGCCGGAAACCGGGGGCGCCGATCGGGAGACCGCATCGGCCGCCACCGCGTCACCGGTGAACCAGACCCCGCAAAGGATCGTCAGCGCAGCGAAAGACCATCGTCGAGCCATGACCGGCCTGAAACCTCTCATCTTTGAGCCGACCCGACATTAGCACGGGGCTTGTGGTCTGGGCGTGCATTGGGTGGGAGGCGGGCTGCTCATGAATCGATGCCGGCCGGCGCGCCCCCCCGGACAACCGCCGGGTGGGCATGCGCCGGCGGCGGCGGGCGTCGTCAGAGGCCGTGTTGATCGAGCAGCAATTGCCCGTCGCGCGCCACGTCGTCGCCATGGTCGAACAGGTTGCGCCAGGACGCCACGCCCGCGGTGATGTCCGGGTGCGACACGGCGGAGGAGAAGGCTTCGACGCCGATCAGCCCCCGATAGTCGGCCGCCTTCAACCGGCGCAGCATCGGGGCGAAATCGATGGACCCCTCCGTCAGGCGGCCGCGATGGTTCTGGTCGATCTCGAAATAGCCGAGATGGGGCATCGCCAGCTCAAGCGCGCCCAGCAGGTCGTTCTCTTCGATGTTCATGTGGAAGGTGTCGAGATGGATGCGGACGTTGTCGGCGCCGATCAGCTTGACCATCCGGACGGCCTGTTCCGCCGTGTTGATCAGGTTGCTCTCGTACCGGTTGACCACTTCGAGCGCCAGCAGCATCCCGTAGGACGCGGCCCGTTCGGCGACGATCCGCAAGCCGTCCGCCGCCGCCTGGAAGTTGGCGTCGCTCGGCACCTTCGACGCCTTGCCGAAGGCGCTGTAGAGGATGCCGCCCATGCGGTCCGCGCCCATGTCGCGCGCCAGGGCGAGCGCCGCGCAATGCCGCTCGACCCCGCGGCGGTGCACCTCCGGGTCCGTGCTCGAAATGTCGTTGTCGACCTGAAGGGGCGAGGTCGCGACGGGGCGGACCCCCGCCCGCTCGCAGAGCGCGGCGATGGCCGCCGGTTCGATGCTGTCATGGTCGCGGATCGGCACGACGAGCTGGCCATAGCCGAAGGCCGCGGCCCGCTCGGCCGCGTAGGCGCCGTCCTTGGTGGACCATTTCGGGATCCAGGTGTAGCTGTGGATCGACCGTCTGTTCATCGCGTTTCCTCCTGATTGTGCCCGCGTGCGGGGTCGTTGGTCTTGCCGACGGTTCGCAAAGGGCAAGCGGCCCCCTTCCCCGCCGGCGGTCCAACCGGCCTGGGGTCTGCGTCCGTCAACGATGCCCGGATCAACCGTCCGGCGGTGGGGCCCCTCGGCGGGGTCCCGGACGGGGTCTATTCGAAGAGAATGTCGTGACGCTTGAGGATGTCGTCGCGCATCGCCTCGATCATCTTCAAATGCGCCAGCAGGAGCGACTGGGTTCCCGCGACGTCGTTCGCCATGATCGAGCGCATCAGCTTGACGTGGTCGGCGATCGCATCGTCCTCATGGTGGGCCTCCTGAAGCTCGAGGAAGCGCACCCGTGTCAGATGCGTCCTCACGTCGCTCAGCATCTCCAGCAGCATGGCGTTTCCCAGAACCCCGATGACGGTGTCGTGGAACGCCACGTCCAGTTCGGTGAAACCGACATAGTCCTTCTCCTGCACGACCTGTCTCTGCTGCTCGATCAGCGACAGCGCCTTGCTTTGCGCCGCGCTGTGATCGGCGGTCTTGTTCCAGATGCGCGCCACCTCGCCGAACGCCGACACCTCCAGCGCCTCCCGGATGAACTGGGCCTCCTTCACCTTGGCCACGGACAGGTGGGACACCTGCGCCCCGCGCTGCGGCAGGATGCTCAGCAGCCCTTCGTTCGCCAGCCGGGAAAAGGCCTGACGCACCGGTGTCCGGCTGACGCCGTATTCGTCGGCGACGGCGTTTTCGTAGATCATCGAGCCGGGCTGGAACGACAGCGAAATGATCCTCTTCCGCAGCTCCTTGTAGATCACGCTGTCCAGCGTGTTGCGTTCCAACACCAGCCGTTCGTTCTTCACCGTGTTCCCCCAGCCGCCGTGCAAGCGGACATCGCCCTTTCCGAGCCCAGAATCGCGATTATCGCCGGATCGGATTGGCCCACGCAAGGTCGCAGCGCCGCTGAACACAGTCCGGAACGCGGGTGGAACCGGACCGATGACTGATACAGCCGGACGAACACTTTGACATTATTGGTTGCACCTCCCCTCCGTCACGCCGCCCTTGGTCGGCGAAATTCATCCGAGGGCGGATTTGATTGTATTCCAATCAAACCGCCTTCTGGATGATCCGTACCATCTTGCATCCTTGGATACAAGTGTGCAAGATAACCGAACGTTGCGCTGGATGAGCGGTTCGCCATCCGCACACCGCCTGTCCGCTCCGCGCGGGCGGACAGTAAGCGAATGGCATAAGGGCAATCTCAGGCACCGCGCTCAAAGCAACGGGTGCCCTTGATCACCAAACTCATAATAATTCCTAGGGAGTAGGCAGTGACCAACATGTCCAAGCGCCTTGGCGCTTTTCTCGGAGCCACCGCGCTGACGCTGATCGCGGGCATGGGGATGGCCCAGGCCCAGACGCAGAAGCACATCCTGCGCATGAACCACGTCCACAGCCCGGTCGAAGCCTATCATTCGGCGTTCCAGGAATGGGCCAAGCGCGTCGAGGAGCGGACCAACGGCGGCCTGAAGATCGAGGTCTTCCACAGCGCCCAGCTCGGCAACGAAGAGGACATCATCGAGCAGATCCGCCAGGGCGCCAACATCGGCCAGAACACCGACGCGGCGCGCCTCGGCAACTATGTCCGCGAGATTGCCGTCCTGAACGGCCCGTACTTCGTCGAGACGCTCGACGAGGCCTTCGCGCTGTCGAAGCTCGACATCGTCAAGAAATGGAAAACGGAATTGGCGGACAAGCACGGCCTCCAGGTCGTCTGCTTCGATTTCGTGCAGGGCAAGCGCCATGTCTTCGCCAACAAGCCGGTCCGCAACCCGGGTGAGCTGTCCGGGCTGCGCATCCGCACCCCGCCCGCCCCGATCTGGCAGGAATCGGTGCGCGCCATCGGCGCGGCCCCGACGGCGATGAGCTTCGGCGACATCTACCCCGGCCTTCAGCAGCGGGCCGTCGACGGCGCGGAGCTGACCTACGCCAACATCCGTCCGGGCAACCTCCAGGAGGTCGTTCGGAACGTCAGCGAGACCGGCCACATCCTGCTGATCAACTTCGAGGTCGTCAGCGCCTCCTGGTTCAAGAAGCTGCCCGCCGACTACCAGACCGCGCTGGTCGAGGAATGCAGCGCCGCCGGCCAGAAGGTGTCGAAGGTGCTCGCCGACGCCGCGGAGAGCGAGAAGGCCGCGCTGGTCAAGGGCGGCATGAAGGTGACCGAGAACGTCGATCTGGAGGCCTTCCGCAAGGCCGGCGACGCCGCGTACCAGAAGCTCGGCCTCACCGAGGTGCGCGCGGCTGTCTACAAGGAAATGGGACGCTAAAGCGGATTGCAATCCGCTTTGGACCGCGCCGGCGGGCTCCGGTCGCACATGCGACCGGAGCCCGCCGGCGAATGAGGCGATATGTGTCTAAAGCGAACGGAAATTCGCTTTAAGTCATCCGAAGCCGGCGAGGCCTGCCTTATGAAAACTCTCTACGACTATGTGCTGAAGCTGGAGGCGATCCTCGCCGGCTTGTTCCTGATGCTGATGGTGGGGTTGCTTCTGCTGGGCGGCGTGGCGCGGATGATGCAGCACCCGCTCAACTGGACCATCGATCTGGCGACCTGCTTCTTCGCCTGGGCGGTGTTCCTGTGCGCGGACATCGCCTGGCGCAAGGACATGCTGATGTCCCTCGATCTGGTGACCGCGAAGCTGTCCGAGCGGTACCAGCGGACCCTGCTGTTCGTGAACTACGCGCTGATCGCGCTGTTCCTCTGCTACGCCATCTACGGCGGCACCCTGCTCGCCTGGACCAGCCGGTCCCGCACCTTCAACGGCATTCCCGGCGTCAGCTATTCCTGGGTCACCGCCAGCATCGCCGTCGGCGCGGCCCTGATGCTCGTCACCACCATTCTCAAGATACGGGCCCTGATGCGGTCCGACGGCGTTCCGTGCGCCGCTGCCGCCAGCGGGGAGGTCGCCTGACCATGCTGCTCGTCGTTCTCGCCTTCGCGGTCTTCCTGCTCATCGGCATGCCCGTCGCCTTCGCGATCGGCATCTCCGGCGTGCTGTTCTTCCTCCAGCATCCGGAACTGCCCTTCACCATCCCGCTCCAGGTGACGGTCTCCCAGACCCAGAATTTCGCCCTGCTCGCCGTTCCCCTGTTCATCATGGCGGGCAACTACATGAACCGGTCCGGCATCACCGAAAGCCTGCTGAATCTGGCGTCGGTGGCCACCGGGCACCTCAAGGGCGGGCTCGCCCAGATTTCCATCGTCCTGTCGGCGCTGATGGGCGGCGTGTCGGGCTCGGCCATCGCGGACGCGGCGATGCAGTCGCGCATCCTTGGCGAGGAGATGACGAAACGGGGCATGTCGCGCGGTTTCACCGCCGGCGTGATCTCCTTCACCTCGCTCCTCACCCCGCTGATCCCGCCGGGCATCGGCATGATCCTCTTCGGGACCATCGGCCAAGTGTCGATCGGGCGGCTGTTCGCGGCGGGCTTCGCCCCGGCGCTCCTGCTCGGCATCGCCATGAGCGCCGCCGTCTGGTACACCTCCAACAAGCGCGGATACCCCGCCGAGCGCGAGAAGCGGGCGTCGCTGGCCGAAGTCGGCAGCGCCCTGAAGGGCGGCGTCTGGGCGCTGCTGTTCCCGGTCATCCTGCTCGTCGGCTTGCGCATGGGCATCTTCACGCCCTCGGAGATCGGCGCCTTCGCGGTGCTCTACGCGCTGTTCATCGGCTTCGTGGTCTACCGCCGGCTCAAGGCGAAGAGCTTCGTGGAGGCCCTGGAGGTCAGCCTCGCCGACGTCGGCTCCGCGATGTTCCTCATCAGCCTGTCGGCGATCTTCAGCTACGGCATCGTCTTCGAGCGCATTCCGGAGGTCATCGCCTCGTCCCTGACCAGCCTCACCGACAACGTCCAGTTGGTGATGGTGTTGATCGTCCTCCTGGTGCTGGCGGCCGGCCTGTTCATCGACGCGACGGTGATCATCATCATGATGACGCCGATCTTCCTGCCCGCCGTGCGGGCGATGGGCGGCGATCCGGTGCATTTCGGCGTCGTCTTCATCGTCGCGGCGACCATCGGCAACTTCACGCCACCGGTCGGGGCGGCGATGTTCACCGTCTGCTCGATCCTGAAAGTGTCGGTGGGAGCCTATGTCCGGGAGTCCCTGCCCTTGATGATCGCCATCGGGCTGACGACCATCCTTCTGATCTTCGTGCCCGAGTTCATCCTCCTGATCCCGAACCTGCTCTTCGGATGATGGCGGCGCGCCGGGTGCGGCGGTGGAAACGCCGCCCTCCCGGCCCTTGGACTCATCGAATCCCTGCGTCCAACCCGGCGCCCGGTACGGCGCCGACTGGTGGAGTTCCAAACACGATGACCGGCAGACTAGACGGAAAACGCGCGCTGGTGACCGGCGCGGGACAGGGCATGGGACGGGCCATCGCGCTCGCCTTCGCCCGGGAGGGGGCCAGCGTCGTCGCGGCCAGCCGCACGCTGTCCAAGATGGAGGATCTGCCCCGCATCGATTCCAAAATCACCCCGGTCGCTCTCGACGTGACCGATCCGGCGGCGGTCCGGCGCGTCGTCGCCGAGGCCGGGCCGCTCGACATCCTCGTCAACAACGCCGGGTGGGTCCACAACGGCACCATCCTGGACTGCAGCGACGAGGATTGGGCGCGCAGCCTGGACCAGAACGTCACCTCGATGTTCCACACCATCCGGGCGGCGCTTCCCGGCATGATCGAGCGGCGCCAAGGCTCCATCGTGAACGTCGCCTCGGTGGCGTCGAGCCTGACCGGCGTCGCCAACCGCACCGCCTACGGGACCAGCAAGGCGGCGGTGATCGGCCTGACCAAGGCCGTGGCCCGCGACTTCATCGGCGCCGGCGTCCGCTGCAACGCGCTGTGCCCCGGCACCACCCACTCGCCGTCGCTGGAGGAGCGCATACAGTCGAGCGCCGATCCCGAGGGCATGCGGGCGCAGTTCATCGCGCGCCAGCCGATGGGCCGCCTGGGCACCGTCGAGGAGATGGCCGCCGCCGCGGTGTATCTGGCCAGCGACGAGTCCGGCTTCATGACGGGCAGCCTGCTCGTCGCCGACGGGGGGCAGACGCTGTGACCGGACCGGCTCAGCCGACCGCCCGCTATGGCGCGGATGCCCTGGACTCCTTCTGCCGCGCGGTGTTCCTGGCCGCGGGAGCGGACGAGGCGACGGCGGACGCGGCCACCCGCGCGATGATGCACGGCTCCCGGCTGGGGGTCGACAGCCACGGCGTGCGGCTGCTCGGGCACTATGTGGCCACCATGACCCAGGGACGGGTGAACCCGCGCCCCGCCCCGCGCATCCTGTCGGAATTCGGCGCCGTCGCCACGCTGGACGCCGACAACGCCCACGGCGCGCTCGGCGCTTATCGCGCCCAGGAGAAGGCGGTCGAGCTGGCCGGCCGGTTCGGCATCGGCGCGGTCGCCATCCGCAACAACTCCCATTTCGGCCCGGCCGGCGCCTTCGCGCTCGCCGCGGCGGAGGCGGGCTGCATCGGCATGGCTTTCTGCAACTCCGACAGCTTCATGAGGCTGCACGACGGTGCCGAACGCTTCCACGGCACCAACCCGATCGCCATCGCCGTTCCGGTGAAGGACGGCGATCCGTGGCTGTTCGACATGGCCACCAGCGCCATCCCCTACAACCGCGTCCAGCTCTACCGCAGCCTCGGCATACCGCTTCCCGAAGCCACCGCGTCGGACCCCGAGGGGCGCGACACCACCGATCCCGAGCGGGCCGAGATGCTGGCGCCGCTGGGTGGCGAGTTCGGCTTCAAGGGGGCCGGGCTGGCGGGTTTCGTGGAAATCCTCAGCGCCGTCCTGACCGGCATGAAGCTGAGCTTCGAAATCCTTCCGATGCCGGGGCCGGACCTGAGCACGCCGCGCGGCATGGGCGCCTTCGTGATGGCGATCCGTCCGGAGGCCTTCCTGCCGCAGGAAAACTTCCAGGACAACATGGCGCGCTATCTGGCCGCCCTGCGCGGGTCCCGGGCGGTGCCGGGCCGAACGGTCATGGCGCCCGGCGACCGCGAATGGGCCGAGGCGGAGCGTCGCAGGTCGCTTGGCATTCCCATCGACCAGACGACCGTCGACAGCTTCAACCAACTCGCCCAGGCCTATGGCGTTCCCGCTCCGGCCCCGGCGGCCTCGCCATCATAAGGCCGGGTGGAGCGGAGAAGGCGGCGCCGGAGGTGATCCGGGGCTGACGGTGTCGTGATTGGTCGCCGGGCACGGCGCCCACCAGCCCCCGATCAAGGCACGGAGGAAGCGTCGCCCGGCTCGTTTCCTCCGCTCCATTCCCGGATGAGGCCGTACGCCACGGCGAGCAGCGTCGGGCCGAGAAAGATGCCGATCAGGCCGAAAGCGACGAGACCGCCGACGATGCCCAGGAAAATGATGATGAAGGGAAGATCGCTGCTTCGGCCGATCAGGATCGGGCGCAGGATGTTGTCGAGGCTGCCGACCAGCAGGCCGACCCAGGCCACCAGGAAGATCGCCATGCCGGTGCGGCCCTGGCTGGCCAGCCAGATCGCGGCGGGCAACCAGATCAGCGCCGGCCCCATCGGCACCAGCGTCAGGAAAAAGGTGACGAAGCCGAGGAGCAGGACGCCGGGAAGCCCCGCGATCCAATAGCCCACGGTGGCGGCGATGGCTTGAACCAGCGCGGTGCCGAGCACGCCATGCACGACCCCGTTGATCGTTTCGGCGGCGACGTCGAGGGATTGCCGCGCGCGGTCGCCGGCGATCCGCCCCACGATGCTGCGCAGCCGGTGCACGGCGGTGCGACCGTCCCGATAGAGGAAGAAGGCGATCAGAACGCTCAGCGCGATCAGCGACGTCCCTGAGAGAAGATGCCCGCCGCTCGCCAGCACCCCGTCGCGGATCTGGCCGAGATAGGGCTGGAGCGTCGTGCGCAGATTGGACTCGCCGCTCGCCAGCACGCTCCACATCTCCTGAAGCCGGTCCCCCAGGATCGGAATGCCGACCAGCCAGTCCGGCAAGGGTGGAAACCCCTGCTCCATGGCCGCGTGAATCGTCTCGAAGACCCGGAAAACACTCTCGGACAGCTTCGTTCCAAGCGCGACGAGAGGCACCACGAGAACCGCCATGATCATCAGCGTCATGATCGCCGCAGACAGCGTCGTGCGGCCGCCGAGCGCGTGCTCGATGCGCCGATGCAGCGGCCAGGTGCTGAAGGACAGGATGACGGCCCACAGGATCGCCGCGATGAAGGGGCGCAACACGACGAAGCAGCCGATCAGCAGGACCAGCATCATGGACAGGACGAGCGCCTTGCGGACGTAGCTCATCTCGTGCCGCTCCGGGACCTCCGAGGCGTCGGCGTGCGGCATGAACCGGTCGTGAATGAAGTCCGCCATGGCTTCTGTCCCCTTCGGCGCGCGCTGGTCCGAGCACCGCCGGTCTTGCGGAAAATCATCGGGTGGGAATTCGACCGCCGCACACGCATGACATCGAGTCGGGCATGTCGGCAGGATCGGCGGGTGGTCACACGCCGCTCGTCACCCCCTTGGTCGGCGCCGCACCCGGCGGGTGCATGGCCCCGTCGTACCGGGGCTTGGCGCGCTCCTCCGCCGCCGGTTCCCGGATCCGGAACCAGGCGACGTAGAGCGCCGGCAGGAAGAGCAGCGTCAGCAGGGTTGCCACGATCAGGCCGCCGATGATCGCGTAGGCCATGGGACCCCAGAAGACCTCGGGCGCAATGGGGATCATGCCCAGGCTGGCCGCCGCCGCCGTCAGCAGGATCGGCCGCACGCGGTGCATGGTGGCGTTGATGACGGCGTCCCAGGGATGTTCCCCCGCCTCCAGATGCTCGTCGATCTGGGCGATCATGATGACCGAGTTGCGGACGATCATGCCGATCAGCGCGACCACGCCCAGAATGGCGACGAAGCCCAGCGGCGTGCCGGTCGGCAGCAGCGCCGCGACGACGCCGATCAGGCCGAGCGGCGCCACGCTGATGACCAGGAACAGCTTCTGGAAGCTCTGAAGCTGAATCATCAGGATGGTCAGCATGACGAAGATCATGATCGGGAAGACGGCGGTGATCGAGGCCATGCCCTTGGCGCTGTTTTCCACCGTGCCGCCCGCCTCGACGGTGTAGCCGGGCGGCAGGCTGCGCCGCAGCTCGTCCACCGCCGGGGCCAGCTGCTGCACCACCGTCGCGGCCTGCAACGGGGGAACCAGATCGGCCTGGACGGTGATGGTCGGCAGGCGCGTCCGCCGCCAGACCACCGGCTGTTCCAGGTCGTAGCGCATGGTCGCGACCTCGCCCAGCGGCACGGTGCGGCCATCCGGAATGGCGATCTGGAGGTTGCGCAGCGTCTCGATGGAGCTGCGCTCCGCGTTGGTCGCCTGGGCGACCACGTCGATCAGGTAGATGTCGTCGCGCACCTGCGTGAAGGCGGCACCCGACACCGTGGCGTTCAGCGCCTGATTGAGCGACTTGGAGCTGATCCCCAGCAGGCGGGCCTTGTCCTGGTCCACGTCGACCCGCACCACCTTCGACGGCTCGTTCCAGTCGTAGTTGACCAGCAGCGTGTAGGGGTTGGTGCCGATGGTGTCGGCCATCCGGGCGGCGATGGCCCGCACCTCGCCCACGTCGGGTCCGGAGACGCGGTACTGGATCGGCCAGCCGACCGGCGGCCCCATCTCCAGCGGGCTGACCCGCGTGTTCAGATCGGAGAAGTTCTCGTTCAGCACCTTCTCCAGCCGGGCACGGACGGCCTCGCGGACCTTGTAGCCCTTGGTCACCACCACGGCTTGGGCGAAGTAGTCGTTGGCCAGTTGCACGTCGAGCGGCAGGTAGAAGCGCACCGCACCCTGGCCGACGTAGAAGCTCCACCGATCGACGTCGGGATCGGCCGCCAGCACCTTCTCGAAGCGATCCACCACCTCCTCGGTCGACCGGATCGAGGCCGTCTGCGGCAGGGTCAGATTGACCAGCAGTTCCGGACGGTCGGAGGCGGGGAAGAACTGCTGCTGGACGAAGCGCAGGCCGAAGACCGACAGGCCGAACAGCAGCAGCGTCGCAACGATCACCACATAGCGCGCCCGCATGGCCATGCGCAGGCTGCCCCGGAACATCCGCATCAGGCGCCCCGGCTCGCTGCCATGCTTCGCCTTCATGGTTTTGGGCAGCACGTTCACCCCGATGAGGGGCGCGAACAAGACCGCCACGATCCAGGAGAACAGCAGCGCCATCGCCACCACGGCGAACAGCGTGAAGCAGTATTCCGCCGCACCGCCCTGGGCGAAGCCGATGGGGATGAAGCCGGCGACGGTGATCAGCGTGCCGGTCAGCATGGGAAAAGCCGTGGAGGTGTAGGCGAAGGTCGCCGCCTTATCGAGGCTGAAGCCCTCCTCCAGCTTGGTGATCATCATCTCCACGGTGATCATCGCATCGTCGACCAGCAGGCCGAGCGCGATGATCAGCGCGCCCAGCGAGATGCGCTGGAGCGTGATGCCGTAGAACTCCATGCCGATGAAGGTCATGCCCAGCACCAGCGGGATGGAGGTCGCCACCACCAGCCCGGCACGCAGGCCCAGGCTGATGAAGCTGACCACCAGGACGATGACGACCGCCTCCTTCAGCGCCTTGGTGAAGCCGGCGACCGACTCCTCGACCACCACCGACTGGTTGGCGACGAGGTGGACGCCGATGCCCACCGGCAGGTTCGCTTCGACCTGCCGCATCCGCTCGCGGATGCCCTCGCCGAAGGTCAGCACGTTGCCGCCGGCCGCCATGGAGATGATCATCCCGATGGCCGGCTGCCCGTTGTAGCGGAACAGCGGCGACGGCGGGTCGGCGTAGCCGCGCCGGATGTCCGCCAGATCGGCCAGCCGGTAGAACTTGTCGTTGGCGCGCAGGCTGATGGCGCGCAGGCTGTCCTCCGACGTGAAGGCGCCGCTGACCCGGACCGAGATCTTCTCGTCGCCCGCTTGGACCACGCCGGCCGGGGCCACGGCGTTCTGGGCCTGAAGCTCGGCGATGACCTGCTCGCGGTCGATCCCCATCGCGGCCAGCTTGCGCGTCGAGAAGTCGAGGTAGATCCGCTCGTTCTGGACGCCGACGAACTGGATCTTGCCGACGTCCGGCACGCGCATCAGATCGGCCCGCGCGGTCTCCGCGTAGTCCTTCAGTTCGCGGTAGCTGAAGCCGTCGGCGGTGAAGGCGAAGACCGTGCCGAAGGTGTCGCCAAACTCGTCGTTGAAGGCCGGCCCCTGCACGCCCTGCGGCAGGGTGGACTTCATGTCGGCGATCTTCTTGCGGACCTGATACCACAGGTCGGGCACCGCCTCGGCCGGCGTGTAGTCCTTCAGGTTGACGTAGACGACCGAGATGCCGGGCTTGGTGTAGCTCTTGACGTAGTCGAGATAAGGGATCTCCTCCAGCTTCTTCTCGATCGGGTCGGTCACCAGCTTCATGGTGTCCTCGATGGTGGCGCCGGGCCAGTTGGCCTGGACCACCATGGTCTTGATCGTGAAGGCCGGGTCCTCCTCGCGGCCGAGGCGCATGTAGGCCATGCCGCCCGCCAGCGTCAGAGAGATGATCAGGTACCAGACGAAGGAACGGTGGCGCAGAGCCCACTCGGAGAGATTGAAGCCGGTCATGGTGCCGCCGCCGTTTCGATTTTCTGGTTGAACCGGACCCGCTGGCCTTCGCTCAGGCTGTGCACGCCGGCGGTGACCACGACGTCGCCGCGGGTCAGGCCCTCGGTGACGATGACCGGGCCATCACCATCCCTGGGCCGGATCGCGACCGGCTGGCGCCGGACGGTCTGGGCCTTCGGGTCGACGAGCCAGACGAAGCTCCGCCCCGCCTCCTCGAACAGCGCCGTTCCCGGCAGCTCAACCACCGGGGCGGGCGGCTGCTTCAAACGGCCGATGACGGTCGCGCCGAGGCGCAGGGCGTCGGGCGGGTTGTCCAGAGCGATCCGGACGGTGTGGGTCCGGGTGACGGGATCGGCCTGGGGCGAGATTTCGCGGACGCGACCCACCGCCACGATGTCCGGCGCGCCGGCCAGCGAGACGTCGATCACCGGGTCCTTCGGCGCTGCCCGGATGCCGGTTTCGGCGACGTTGAAGACGGCTTCGCGCTCCTCCGGCTGGGCGACGCGCACCACCATCTGCCCGGCTTCGACCACCTGTCCGGGCTCGGCCCCGATGGTGGTCACCACGCCGTCCCGGTCCGCCCGCAGCTCCGTGTAGCCGACCCGGTCGCGGGCCGATTGCAGCGCCGCCTGCGTCGCGACGACCTTGGCGTCGGCGGTGCGCATCGCCAGCAGCGCCGCGTCGTACTGCGCCTGCGGGGCGTTGCCGTTGGCCAGCAGTTCCCGCTTGCGGGACTCCTCGTTGCGCGCCTGCACCTGATCGGCCTTGGCGGAGGCGAGGTTCGCCTCGGCGGTCCGCAGCGCGTTGCGCTGGTCCTGGTCGTCCAGCCGCGCCAGCACGTCGCCGGCCTTGGCCAGACTGCCCACGTCGACCTTGCGCTCGATCAGCTTTCCGGCGATGCGGAAGCCGAGGTCGGCGTCGGCCCGCGCTTCGATGGTTCCGGTGGCGGAACCGCCCATCCGGAAGGTCACCGGCTCCACGGTGACGGTCCGCACCGGGCGGATCACCGGCGCCGCGTCGGCGTGATGGCCGCCCTGCGGCTGACAGGCGGCCAGCGCGGTGGCCAGCGCCAGCAGCGCGACGAGAAGCGGCTTCGCGGGTGGCCGCCACATGGTTGGGAGCCGCGTGGTTGGTCGCGCGATGCGGGTCATGCGCCGCTCCCCTGCTTGATGGTGACCTTCTGGTCCGGCCGCAGCTTCTGGACGCCGCCGACCACCACCAGATCGCCATCGCTGAGGCCGCTGGAGACGGTGACCGTGCCGGTGTCGTATTGCAGGACGGAGACGGGGCGCAGGCTCACCGTGTCGGCCGGCCGCGCCACGACCCAGACCGCCGGCTCCCCGTTCCCCGTCTGGAACAGGGCCGAGGACGGCAGATTGACCACCGGGCGCGTCGGCAGCTTGGCCCGCCCGACGACGGAGGAGCCGAGCAGGAAGGCGTCGGGGGCGTTGGGCAGGGAGACCTTCACGGTGTAGGTCCGGGTCACCGGATCGACCCCCGGAGACACCTCGCGGATCGTGCCCTCGGTGACGGTCTTGGCATCGTTGACGAGCCGCACCTCGACCGGCGGCAGGCCCTCCCGCCCTTCCAGCCGGATGCTGGCGCCCGGCACCTGGAAGACCGCTTCCCGCTCGTTCGGGTCGGCCAGCCGCAGCACCGGCTGGCCGACGGCGACCACCTGACCGGGCTCCGCCGCCTTCGCCGTGATGACCCCGTCGCGGTCGGCCCGCAGTTCGGTGTAGGACAGCGTGTCGCGGGCCGAGCCCAGCTGCGCCTCGGCGGAGTTCAGCTCGGCCTGCGCCTGCTGGAAGCGCTTCTGGGCGTTGTCGTACTGGACCCGGGTGGTGAAGCCGTTGGCGAGCAGGGAGCGCTGGCGCTCCTCCTGCGTCCGGCTCTGCTCGACGGCGGCCTGCGCCGCCGCCACGTCGGACTCGGCGGACCTCACGGCGTTGGTCTGGTCCTGGTTGTCGAGCCGCGCCAGCAGCTGGCCGGACGTGACCGTCTGCCCGACGTCCACCAGCCGCTCGATCACCTTGCCGCTGACGCGGAAGCCGAGGTTGCTTTCGTGGCGGGCCTGGATTTCACCGGTCAGCGCGGCGGTGCGGTCGAACTGGCTCACCTGCACCGGCAGGGCGCGGATCAGCGTCGCCTCGGCCGGCGGCGGCGTCGGCTGCTCGCAGCCGAGAAGCAGGAGGCCGGCGAAAACAGCCGATCTGGATGACCCAAAACCGGATGACCCAAAACCGGATGACCAGGACATGGTGCCTCTCTCCTTCTCGGGGCCGTGTCACGCGGAGCGGTGGCGGCGGAGGATGGCGCGGGTGTGGAGCGCGATCATCCGTTCCTCGTCGGTCGGGATGACCCAGCCCTTGACCCGGCTGTCCGGCGTCGTGATGCACAGCGCGTTCGCGGCGTTGCCCGCCTCGTCGAGGTCGACGCCGAGCCAGCGCGCCCGCTCCGCGATGGCCTTGCGGATGGCCGGCGCACGCTCGCCGATGCCGGCCGTGAACACCAGCCCGTCGATGCCCCCCATGGCGGCGGCCAGCGCCCCGATGGCGAGGCTTGCCCGGTAGACGAAGCAGTCCAGCGCAAGCTTGGCGCGCGGATCGGTGCTGGCCAGCAGGTCGCGGACGTCGTTGCTGATGCCGGACAGCCCCTTCAGGCCGCAGTCGTGGTAGAGCAGCCGTTCGATGGCGCGGGCGTCCATGCCCTTGTCCATCAGGTACAGGACCACGCCGGGGTCCAACTGCCCCGGCCGCGTGCCCATCGGCAGCCCGTCCAGCGCGGTGAAGCCCATGGTGCTGTCGACGCTGCGCCCGTCCTGGATGGCGCACATGCTGGCCCCGCTGCCGAGATGCGCGACGACGACCCGCCCGCCGGCGATGCCGGGGGCGAGGTCTGGCAGGCGCCCGGCGATGTATTCGTAGCTCAGGCCATGAAAGCCGTAGCGCCGCACACCCTCCCGATGGAGGGCGTCCGGGATGGCGTAGCGGTCGGCCGGTTCGGAATGGTGCCGGTGAAAGGCCGTGTCGAAGCAGGCGACCTGAAGCACGTCCGGCAAAAGCTTCCGGATCGCCCGGATCGGCGCCAGATTGTTCGGCTGGTGGAGCGGGGCGAGCGGAACGTAGGTCTCCAGCGTCCCGATCACCGCGTCGTCCACCGCCACATGGCTGTCGTAGGCCGGCCCGCCGTGAACCACCCGATGCCCGACCGCAACCGGCATGGCGCCGCCCAGCCGCCCCCGCAGCCACGCGCCGAGAAAGGCCAGCGCACCGGGAACCCCGTCGCCGGACTCCGCCGGCAAGGTCACGCCGCCGTCCCGGCTGCCGTCCTGGCCGCTCTCCTGAACGATCAGCCGGGGCGCCGTGCCAATCCCCTCGATCCGGCCGCGCAGGCGCACCGGCAGCGTCCCGTCCGCCGCGTCGAACAGCTGGAACTTGATGCTGGAGGAACCGGCGTTGATGACCAGGATCGTCTCGGTCATGCTCATCTCGGTCATGGCGGCCTCACCCCTTCACCGGCTGCTCGATCCGCTGCCGGTGCGCGTACAGCGCCGCCACGGCGCAGGAGGCCATGCGCGTCATGACGCTGTCGGCCCGGCTGGTCAGCACGATGGGCACCCGCGCCCCCAGCACGATGCCGGCGGCATCGGCGTTCGCCAGGAAGGTCAGGTTCTTGGCGAGCATGTTGCCCGCCTCCAGATCCGGCACGACGAGGATGTCGGCCTGCCCGGCGACCGGGGAGGCGATGCCCTTGATCCTGACCGCTTCCGGGCTGATGGCGTTGTCGAGCGCCAGCGGCCCGTCGAGCAGGCCGCCGGTGATCTGCCCCCGGTCGGCCATCTTGCACAAGGCGCCGGCCTCGACGGTGGAGGGGATCTTCGGGTTGATGGTCTCGACCGCCGACAGGATCGCCACCTTCGGCTGGGGATTCCCCAGCGCCCGCGCCAGATCGATGGCGTTCTGGATGATGTCGCGCTTGTCCTCCAGGGTCGGCGCGATGTTCACCGCGGCGTCGGTGATGAACAGCGGCTTGGCGTAGGTCGGCACGTCCATGATGAAGACGTGGCTGATGCGCCGTTCCGTCCTCAAGCCACTGTCCTTCCTCGCCACCTCGCGCAGCAGTTCGTCCGTGTGCAGGCTTCCCTTCATGAGGAGCTGGGCGCGCCCCTGGCGCACCATCTCCACCGCCGTGGCGGCGGCGGCGTGGCTGTGCGGCACGTCCACGATCTCGTACGGGACGATGTCGAGTCCGGACTCGTCCGCCACGGCCCGGATGCGCGCGGCCGGACCGATCAGGATCGGGATGATGAAGCCCTGACGGGCCGCGTCGACGGCGCCGCCCAGGGACGAGGCGTCGCAAGGGTGCGCCACCGCCGTGGAGACGGGGGAAATCGCGCGGCAGGCGGCGACCAGCCGTTCGTACTTTTCGTGCCGATGCGCGGGCGGTGGCTGGCTGCCGGCCATGACGCGCCCTCCTCACCAGCGCAGATACAGCCCGACGTCCCCCGGCATTCCGCCGGGATAGTCCAGGATCTGCGCCCGCAGCTTGTAGCCCTTCGCCCTCAGGCTCTTGTCGAAGACCTCGTAGGCTTCGCGGGCGTAGCCGGTCAGGGAATCCGGCCAGTCCGGCTCGAAATTGTTGATCGCCCGGCCGCCGTCGGTGCAGTAGCTGCTCGGGAAGCGCGCCACCTGGATTTCCTTCACGCCGCGCGACGCGGCGTCGCGCACCGCGCGGGTGAACCGCTCCTTGGCGTCGGGGCGGACGTGCTGGTTCATGAAGGCTTCGCGGACAGTGTCCTGTTCCTTCATGTGCTTCTTTTCCCGCTCCAGGGCTTCCTGGAGCAACGCCATCTCGTGCTCCTCGCCGAGTTTCCGGAGTTCGTCGGGCGAGATCAGGTCGTCACCGATGTCGGGGGCGGCCGCGGCCGCCCTGGTCTGGTCCATGTTGCTCATGACGCGTTCCCCTTGTTGCTTGTCAGCCTCTTGTCTCGGCGCCGGGTTCACTTGGCCTTCGCGGTGCCCATCGCCCTGGGCGGCGCGTCCGCCCGGCTGATGTCGGAGGCGGCCTTGGCCAGCGACGCTCCGCCGGCCCCTGGCAGCACGCGCAGGGGCGGCTCGCGTTCGGCCTCGATGCGCTCCTCCTTGTCGTGCAGAAGGGCGTCCACCTGCCGCAGGCGGGCACGTTGGTCTGGGGTCAGCGGCCCGGAGGCCTCCAGGACTCGCTCCGCCAGCGCCATCACCTCCTTGCGCTCCTTCACTCCGGGCAGCAGCTTGGGCAGCGCGCTCATCGCCGCGGCTTCGTCCATCAGCATCAGGAAGACCTGTTCGCGGAAGACCGCGCGGACGGCGTCCACGGACAGGTGCTGCGTGCCGGGATGCTCGTCGCGGATTTTCCGCAGCATCTGGAAGGCGCGCTCGTCGAGGGCGCCTTCGCCGCGCCGCGCGTGGATCAGGACGCGGAACAGCGCCTCCCGCACACCGCCTTCCTCGACGCGGGCCATGATCTCGGCCATCCGCTTCTCGACCAGGGCTTCGAACGCCTCGTCGCGGACGTGCGGCGGCCGCGCGTCCTCGCCCGGCGCAGCCAGACCGACCAGAGCCTGAAGGAGCGGTGCGTTGTAGAGGCTCATGAACAGACGTTCGACGGCGCCGTCCCGCGCGTCCCGCCAGCGGTCGAGGCCCTGCACGATCTCGTCCGAGACGCGGTTCTGCGCGCTCAGGTACGGGTTGTCCGGGCTCACCGGCCGGCGGTGCTCGCGCACCCAGTCGGCCATGGGGCCGACCGGCGCCATGAAGGGGTTGAGGTGCGAGAACAGGTAATACTGGCTGCGCGCCGGGTTCATCATCCGCAGCCATTCGGCAAAGGGCTCGTTGATGGTCGCCTGGATCGAGGGCCGGGCGAAGGTGGCGTACAGGCCCTTGTTGATGTCCGAGATGCGGGCCACCGCGGCGAAGCGCCGGTCGTCCTCCGGCGTGTTGCCGCCAAGCCCGCGGATGTCGTCGAGCGTGCGCGGCTCGAACCGCGTGACGTAATCCCCCGCGACCAGATCGGCGCCGGGGACGTTCGGGTCCTTCGGCTGGAGGATCATCTCGTAGAGACCGGGTGGCAGCAGGTCGATGAAGTCAATGTTCTCGACGAACTCCGACGTCTCCTTGCGGGCGACGCGGCCGGACACGAAGATGCCCAGGTGCCCGATGTCGTGATGCAGGTTGTAGACGATGGTCTGCTCGTGGGCCCGGATGTCCTCGACGTCGCTGTAGAGGTCGAGGATCCAGCCCAGCGCCTGTTGCGGCGGCGTGATGTTGTCGCCGAAGGACGCAAAGACCAAGATGGGCGAGCGGATGTTCCGCAAATCCAGCCGGCGCCCGTTCCGGACGATGCCGCCGCTGGTCATCTTGTTGCCGACGAACAGCTCGTCGGTGATGGCCTCGATCTCCTCCCCGTTCATCAGGAAGAAGCCGCTCCACCACTTTTCGAATTCAAGGTACCGGTCCGCTTCCGTGTCGATATGGGCGTACAGGTTGTACGCCTTCTTCCAATAGGTGTTGGCCGGGTCCAGCTTCTCGAAGTTGCCGACCAGATGCGCCCCGTCGAAGCGGCCGTTGCCAAGGTCGCTGGCCAGGGCGGCGAGCCAGGCGCCGCCATAGAGCCCGCCGAGGTAGCGCATCGGGTTCCGCCCCTTCACGCCGGCCCAGTAGGACAGCGGGGAGCCCGCGATGATGATCGGCCCCATCAGGTCGGGCCGGACCGCACTCAGCGCCATCACCGCCCAGCCGGCCTGGCAATTGCCGATGACGCACGGCTTGCCGCCCGCGCCGTCGTGCAGTTTTCCGACATGCTCGATGAAGAAGGCCTCCGCTTCACCCACGTCGGCGAGGGTCTGGCCCGGCTCCGGTTCGGGATGGAAGCCGATGAAGTAGCAGGGGTGGCCGGCCCGCAGAGCGGTGCCGATCTGGCTGTCCGGCTTGAAGCCGCCGATCCCGGGTCCGTGGCCGGCGCGCGGATCGACGATCACGAACGGGCGCTTGGCCGGGTCCGTGCCGACAGCGGGGTCCGGCAGGATGTGAAGCAGCATGTAATTGCACGGCCGCTTCAGCTTCCGCCCTTCCATAACAACCTCGTACGGGAAGGACAGGACAGGCGGCTTTCCTTTATCGGCGTGGTCCATGAACTGGTCACCGCGGCGCCGCAGGACATCCAGGAACAGGACCCAACGCTGCATGGCATCGACGCCATAGTCGAAAGCGTCCTGAAATGGGTTGGGAAGATTGAACGGGTTGGGGAAGGCGGGCGTCTGCCAACCATCCGCGCCTTTCACGGCTGCCGTGTCTTCGACCGGCTTTGTCCCAGCCGGTTTCGCCCCCGTTGATTTTGCCCCGGTTGGTTTTTCTGCAGCCCCGTTTTCTGCGGATTCGACGAAAGGTCCAAGAAAGGGAAATGCCGCGGTCCAGGCGGAAAACCAGCTCGCCAGAGGCTGCTGTTCCGTCAGGGGACGCACCCGCCGATTTTTCATCACATGTCCTCTTTGGCTGTACGCTCCTGCGCCGGCTGTGCGTTCGAGCTGTGCGTTCGCTGTGCCGACCGGCTTCTTTTGCATCCGCGAAGGCGTTGCGACACCGGCGCTGCGGATACCGACCCATGATGAGAATGTGAGAGGCCAAGGCACTGACTTTAGACACGGGAAATACTGCACCGCATCATCCGCCGCGTTGAAGCATGCAACTGTTGGCGCTGTTACCGTATCAGGCCGCGTTCTCTTGGCGGCCCATCCCCGAAACAGTGCAGCGGCACCGCTTTCGGCAGGGATTCGCGCTTTGGATTTTTCATGAATGAGACTTGGATTTTAAAAAACTCAAATCAGCGGGTATTTCCGCAATTGTTACTAAAAATTTTATTTGATTCTTCTTTCATTAAGAAAGAATACGCCCTGCAAGGGGGTAAATTCTGTTCGTTCATCGGCATTTTGAACAGAGGATGCCCCTCTTCACATGACCGATACGGTGGGCGTTACCGTAGCATGACTGCGCTTTGGCTTGGAGGAATGCTACCTTCCAAAGCACAGTGTCTTGCGAGTTAAATTCTCGCCCCCGACCTGTGCACGCCGCCCATCCGATCGGCTGTCCATCGATTCGCAGCGGGCCGGCCGGTTCGTCGGGGAAGCGTCTCCTGTCCCTGAAAATCCGCGTACGAAAAGCCGCCCACAAAAAGCGCTGGGAGCAAACCATGAAACACCGAACCAAGGTCGCTCTGGCCGTTGCCCTCACGGCGACGGTGATCACCGCCGCGAACGCGCAGATGGCGCCGGCCCCCACGGAAACCAATTTTCAGGTCCGGACCACGGGCGACCTTGTGCGGCTGTGCGAAGCCACGCCAAACGACCCGACCGGCATCGCGGCGCTCCATTTCTGCCACGGCTTCGCCATCGGCGCCTATCAATACCATCAGGTCGTGACGGCCGCCGAAGGCAAGCGCCAGCTGGTGTGCGCGCCGACGCCACCGCCCTCGCGCAACGACACCGTTTCCGCTTTCGTCACCTGGGCAAAGCAGAATCCCAAGCTGATGGACACGCCGCCGGTGGATGGGCTGTTCCGCTTCCTGTCCCAGCGCTACCCCTGCCGCACCTGATCCCGCCGGCCTCCGCTTCCACCGCCGCGGTCCACGGCCGTCGATCAAAGGCCAACCAGGATGGGAAAGACCATGAAACCCACACAAATCCTCCGCGTCGCCGTCGTCGCGCTTCCCCTTGCGGCCTGCGCCGACATGTCACCGACCCAGCAACGCGCGCTCACCGGCACGACCGGAGGCGCTGCCGGCGGAGCGCTGATCGGCGCCATCGCCGGCAACGCCGGCATGGGTGCGGCCATTGGCGCCGGTGCCGGTCTGGCCGGCGGTCTGCTCTACGACTATCACAAGCGGACCGAGGCCTCGGCTTACCAGCGCGGCGTCCAGCAGGGGTCCACCCAGCGAAGCGGCACCCAGTGACCTTTCATGCGCCGACGGGGACGCCCTCGCCATACCGCCGATCCCACTGGATGGCAGGCGCGTCCTCGTCACGGGCATCGACAACGACCGTGTAAGGGACGATCGCGGAGCTTGGCCAGCCGCTGGCATGCCGCGATGTTGTCATGCCGCGACGTGGCTGGCATTCTGATGGCGATGATACCGTTCCTGACGCATGAACCACGATCCTGCGAGCAGACCGTCGCCGCTGCGGCGGTTGTCCGCGACGCTCTCGGCGCCGCCGCCTCAGCCGCGTATCTCTACGGATCGGCGGTCGCGGGCGGCCTGCGCCCGAACAGCGATCTCGACATCCTCGTCGTCACCGAGCGATCGCTGTCGCAGGATGAGCGCGTCGCGATCGTCCGTAAGCTCTTGCCGATCTCGGGAAGCGCCGCGGTCGGCGGACCGGGCCGCCCCGTCGAACTCACCATCCTCGCCCGCCCGGCCCTGATCCCATGGCGCCACCCCGCCTGCCTTGAGCTTCAGTATGGCGAATGGATGCGCGCCGAGTTCGAGCGGGGCGACATTCCCGTATGGCCATGCCAAGACCCCGACGTCGCGGTGCTGATCGAGACGGCCCGCCGCGGAGCCCTGCCGCTCTTCGGCCCGCCCGTCGCCGCTGTCCTCGATCCGGTGCCGCGCGCGGATTTCGTCCGGGCCATGCTGGACATGGTGCCGATCCTGATCCCGGGCATCGAAGAGGGGGACGACAGACGAAACGGGCTGCTGACCCTGGCACGCATCTGGACGACGCTCACGACCGGCGAAATCCTCCCGAAGGATCAGGCCGCCGATTGGGCGCTCGCGCGCCTGCCCGAGGAGCACCGGCGCGTTCTGGCGCACGCCCGAGCGGCCTATCTCGGCGAGGAGGGGGAGGATTGGAGCGATCTCGCGCCGGGGGTGCGGCCGCATGTCGACCACGTCATCGCACGCATTCAAACCCTGACGGCCGAAACATGATCGAGCTGACGGATCACGCTCCAAACAGTCAGTAACCGGGAGGCGGGGTGACGGTGACGTAGGTGACGCTTCCGTTCACATAGCTGCGGTTGTACCAGGTTCCGCTGCAGCCGTAGTAGCTGACGCCGCCGTACGGCACGACGGTGGGGGTGCAGGGAAGCACCGTCACGTAGTTGGGCCCCGCCGTGGCCGCACCGGCGATGTAGCCGGCGGTCGCTCCCACCGCAGCACCCGCAAGGGCCCAGCCCCAATCGTCGTCGTCATCGTCGTAATAGTGATGACCGTCCCAGTCGTTGGCGATGTTCTGCGCCGCGTAGGCCCGCGATTCTGTGCGTTCGGTCTGGCCTTGCTGACGGGCTTCCGTGCGTTCGGTCTGGCCCTGCTGGCGCTGGCCCTGCCGTTCTGTCCGCTCCTGCTGGCCCGAAGTCCGCGTGTCGGCCCGGGCTTCCGTGCGCGTCTGCTGCGTCTCGGCGCGCTGCGCGGACCGCTCCGTAGCGCCGGACTGCCGGGACGCCGTCTGTGCTGAGGCCGTCCGCTGGCTCGACCGCTGGGTGGCGCCGGACTGACGGGCACCAACTGCCGCGGTGGATCGCCCCGCCGTGGATCGTTGAGCGGAAAAGCCGCCCCCCGCCGCCGGGCCGGACCGGGAGAAGCCCCCACCGCCCCCTCGGCCGCCGCCTCCACCGCCTCCACCGCGACCACCGCCTCGGGCATAGGCATCCGCGACCGATCCGGCCACCAGCAGCAGGGATACGGCAACGGAAAAGACAATCTTTGAAGATGGCCGCGAGGAGAGCTGTGACGACGACCTGTTCATTTTGGCGCTCCTTCCGAACTGCCGGCCGCGGTCCGGCGGACACGGATCATGACCGGGATGCGTTCCGCGCCGTCCGGAGGATGAAAGGCGAGCTGCGCCGGCTGGACGTCCGGGTTGAGATTCCAGTCGGAGAATTCAGCCCGGTATTGCGGCTCGCCCTCGTCACCCTTGTAGGTGATGGTCACGCGCTCGGGCAGCGGCGGGCCTTCGGTGGCGATCCAGATTTGGAAATCAACATCCTCGGTGCGCCCCGCCAAGTGATCGGTCGGCACCGCCGTGAGCGTGTCCCGCTCCACATAGTCGAGCGTTTGAAGGCGTTGCTCCAGTTCATCCGGCAGCGTGCTGACCAAGAGCAGCGCCAGCGGCAGCCGCACCTGAAGGTCCTGGACCAGATAGCGCACGGCGTCGTCGATGGTGCCGGTCCGTTCGATCTGGGCATAGACGTTCTCGTCCGCGTTGAACACGGAGATCGCCTTGCCGTCGAACGTCACCAGCGACCGCTTTCCATCGCTCTCCTGCGCTTCGACCCGCAGCCCGTCGGGACGGTTCAGAGTGAGGGCGCGGCGCTCGCCGAACGTGATCTTCTCCCCCGTGTCCTGAACCACGTCGTAGCTGGCCCGGATGGTCACGGTGAAGCGCTGGGACTGTGCGAGCGTGTCGGCCATGCGCGTCAGGACGGTCATCGCCTCGTCGTCGATCGCCGGGTCTTGCGGCTCGTCCTGCTCGACCACTTGCGGCGGGCTGTCGGACGGCGGCGCCTCGGCCCCGAAGGCCGGCCCGACCAGAACGAAAACGCAGAGCACCGGGCACAGCGCCGACCATATCAGCCATCTGGGTCCGTTCATCGACATCCCTCCTGTCGCGCCTCGTGCCCCGGACGCCGCGCCGGCGGCATCGATGAAAGGCCTGGGATCATTGAGCAACATGGAGCGGAGCCATTGAAAGTAGCAGCCACGGTCGATGCAGGCCGCTACGGTAACGCTGTCCCGAATTGCCGGTGCGCCCGCGAGGCCACTCGCCGCGTGGAAGGACGCCCGGAGCGGGTCGAGGTCCTGTTGGACAGAACGCCGCTCGACCCCATCCCCCCCATCGCCGGGGGGGTCCTGATGGCAGCTGTCCACGGTGCCAGGGTGATGTACGACGGCGAAGGGCGGCGGAACACCGCCGTTGTGCCAAGTACGCTACCGTAACATCCATTACGGTAACCGAGACTGCGGAAGCCGTCCGATGCTCACGCCCGTCACCGGGCCGGGTGTGTCCTGAACAGTCGGCCCAACGGCAGGAATCAGCGAAAGCCAAGCTACCGTAGAATACTCGTCAGAGACGGCGTCTCGGGTTACAGGACTTGGCTGTGGACAACAACGCACCACACCGGACGGCCCCAGGCCCGCACTCCAACTTTGCGCTTCGAAGACAGCGCTGCGGTATGCCGGGCAAAACAGGAGGACAGCATGAAGCGTCGTGCAGCCTTGCCAACGGCCACCGCCATCGCAGTGGGCATCCTCTGCGGCGCGCTCCTGGTGCCGGGCACCCTTCCGCATCCGGCGTCGGCGCAGGACAGGCCCGTGCTGACGAACGTCATCCCGGAAAGTGCCGCGGTGACGATCCACGCGAATATCACAGCCATCGATCCGGCCAAGCGGAAGGTCACGCTGGCCGGACCGTCGGGCACGCCGGTCACCGTCATGGCCGGGCCGGCAGTGCGCCTGGAGATGCTGAAGGTGGGAGACACCGTCGACGCGCAGTTCTACCGCTCCGTGGCCTTCACGGTGTCCCAACCCGGTGCGCCCGTGCCCGAGGACGAGATCCAGCAGACGGTCGCGCGCTCGGTCGAGGCGCCGGGCGGCATCGGGGTGCAGGTGACGCGGCTCAGCGGGCTGGTCGTCGGCATCGACCTCGGCGCGAACAGCATCGACCTCGTCAATCCCAACGGCGGCGAGGTCTACACCGTCAAGGTGACGGACCCCGCCCGACAGGCGAAGCTTCCCTCGCTGAAGGTCGGCGAGACGATCACCGCCGTCGTCAGCGAAGCCCTCGCGGTGTCGATCGAGCCGGCGCGCAAGAGCTGATTCTCAACGGCGGTCCTCGCGAACGCAGTCGAAGGGTCGGGGCCAAGAGCACGGGCGGAGGGCATGGGAGTGCACGCAAGCCAGAATGCCCGGCCGATGGCGACGGGCGGCGCAGGAGCCCGCGGGATGAGGCACCCGCCCCTTCCGAGGGGCTTCGTCGCCGTGCTCCTGCTGGCCTGGACGCTTCTTGCCGGGGGATGCGCGACGGCGGTCAGCGTCGAACGCGTGGACCACGGCACCGTCCACCAGCAGCTCACGCACAACGTCCTGTCGGCGCACGCGCTCAGCGATCCGACCCACAACGTGCTGCGCCGGTGGTCCCTGACGGACCGCTTTCTGACGCAGCCCGAGAACGCCATGGCCGACCTCCGCGCTCTGGTCACGCAGGGGCATGGCGGCGCCGACGAGATCTTCGCCTTGGCCGAGATGTCGTTCCTGCACGCCGAGGAGCGGGGAGGGCCGCCCTATTATCTGGCGTCCGCCCTCTACGCCTACGCGTTTCTCTTTCCGGGAGGACTGGACCAGCCGCCCAGCCCCTACGATCCCAGGTTCCGGCTGGCCACCGACCTGTACAACCGTGGCCTGACCTCCGGGCTGGCGACGGAGGACCGAACCGGCATTGCCATTCGGGAGGCCCGCCACCCGCTGCCGTTCGGTGAGTTGGACGTGGCCTTTGATTCCCGGGAACTGGTGTGGGGCGGGCGCCAGTTGACCGGCTTCTTTCCGGTCGCCGAGTTGCAGGTTCACGGCCTCGACGCCCGTTATCGCCAACCCGGCATCGGCGCTCCCTTGGCGGCGGGGACCACGCAGGGCACCCTGGCGAAGGGCTTCCAGGTCGCCCCGCGCGTCAAGACGCCCGTAACCGCGCTGCTGCGCATCCCCGATCCCCGGCGCCAGATCATGGGCGGGCAGGTGCGCGCGCAACTCGAACTCTACCCCGCGTCCGAAACCGAAGCGGTGCTGATCGACCGCCAACCGGTGCCGCTGGAGGTCGAGCACACCGCCACGCTGGCCTACATGCTGGACGGCATGCCGGTCTGGGAATTCGAGTTCGGCGGCTTCCTGCGCGGCGGCCTGCTGGACAAGATGCCGTCCCGCCTCGTCGCGCTGGAGCCGTACCGGTCCGGCCGCATTCCCGTCGTCTTCGTCCACGGGACGGCATCGAGCCCGGTGCGCTGGGCCGAGATGCTGAACGATCTGAGAAGCGACCCGCGCATCCGCGACCGCTTCCAGTTCTGGTTCTTCAGCTACGAGACGGGCAACCCCGTTCCCTACTCCGCCCTTCTGCTGCGCGACGCGCTGCAGGAGGCGGTGTCCACCCTGGACCCGTCCGGGCAGGAACCGGCGCTGCGCGAGATGGTCGTCATCGGGCACAGCCAGGGTGGCCTCCTGACCAAGTTGACGGCGGTGGACACGGGCGCCCGACTGTGGAACACGGCGTTCCGCAAGCCGCCGGACCAGCTTCAGCTCGACCCGGAAACGCGCGACCTGCTGACGCGCGCCCTGTTCATAAAGCCGGTTCCGTCGGTCAAACGCCTCGTCTTCATCGCCACGCCGCACGGCGGCAGCTACGTCGCCGGCAACCGGATCAGCCAGTTTGTCGCAAGTCTGGTGCGGCTGCCGGGACGACTCCTGAGAGTGAGTTCGGAAATCGGCAAGCTGGACGACGCCAGCACCACGCTTGCCGGACAGACAGGGTTTGGCAGCGTCCACGCCATGACACCCGGCAGCCTGCTGGTCCAGACCCTGGCGCGCACGCCCATCGCCGCGGGGGTCAAGGCGCACTCGATCATCGCGGTGCGCGGCGACGGGCCGGTCGAAACCGGCGACGACGGCGTCGTGGAGTACAAGAGCGCCCACATCGACGGGGTCGAGTCCGAGTACATCGTGCGGTCCGGACACTCGACGCAGTCCGACCCGCGCACGATCGAGGAGGTGCGCCGCATCCTTCTCCTCCACTGGGATGAGTCCTGCACGAAACGCACCGCGTGCGGACCGCCGGGCCCCGGCGCTCCCCGCGTCGCGAGCCGGACCCGTTGACGGTGGCCCCCATGATGGGCCTTGGCATGATGGGCCTGGGACGCACCGTTTCCGCTCTCATCCTGTCCGGCGCCCTGCTGTGCTCCGCGCCTTCACGGGCGGACGAGGCGCCATGGCTGCCCGTCTCGCAGGTCATGTCCGAACTGGCCCGGAACCCGGAGTTCGTGGAAGCCCTGTACCGGCGCCTGGGACGCAATCCGAAGGCGGGCGGCATTCTGGGGCCGGACGAGATCAAACGGCTGCGCGAGATGATCCTCGGCAAGGATTTCGAAGGGCTGGACCGGTTTCCCGGGCTGACGGTCCAGGGAATGGGCCGATCCGTGCGGCTCGCCGGGGCCACGCTGGGCCGATCCAGCGACGATGACCTCCCACCGGAACCCGCGACGGTCGAACAGGCGGCAAAGGAGAAGATCGAGACGGCGGTCGAGGAAGGGCTGGGCATTCCCGCCGCCGGTACCCCTCCGGCGCCGGATGCCTATCTGCGCCCTCTGGGCTTTGGGCTGGAAGCCGGCGACCGCGTCGATCCCGCGCTGGCCGAGCGCTACGCCGATGGTCTGCGTCTGGCCGAACTGCTCAACCGCCTTTCCCTGAACGCGCCGGACGGCGGAGAGCGGTACCGGGTCGTCCTTGACGGCCAAACTGACGGCCGAACTGACGGCCAAACGTCGGACACGCCCCGCGCCCTGGTGGAAGCATTGGCGCGGAGCGGCCACGACGTGGAGGTTCGCGATTCACGGTATTTCGCCAATTTCGGCGACCTGATCTACCATGGCCGCGACGTCCTGACGCCGTTCTGGATCGACACCCGCCTGCCGGTCCCCGGGACGGACCGCAACCTTCTGGTTCCGGTCAGCCATTCCCAGCACGAACTCATCGTCCGCGGCCCGGTGGTCAACGCGGATCTGTCCTTCTATTTCGGAATCGACGGCCAGGCCGTGTTCCGCCCGAGCGTGACGCGCGATCAGGCCTGGGTCATGGGCAGGGTGGCGCACCGCTACCGCGGAGAGGAGGCGATGGAGGTGATCCGCCTCGCCGGCGTCATTGTGCGCGCCTACGATGCGATCAAGCGGCGCCATCCGGAGCTACCGTTCGGCGGCTACTACGCGCTGGGCGTCTGCAACGACGTGAACGCGATGATCGAGCTGCGCATGCGGGGCGAGACGACCCTGTTCCCGCTGACGCTCGATCCGCAATTCTTCACGGACACAGGCGAGGTCGGCCGGCTTGCCGAGAGCCTGCCGTTGGACAGTGGATGGCGGGCGGCGGCGGACCCGCGGCGCATTCTGGGGTCCCTCCCCGTGGACGACCTCGCCGCGCTCCCCCTCCCCTCGCTGAAGGAGGATTTGGAGAAGGTCCGCGCGGCGTGGGAGGGCGGTCGTCTCCAACGGCCGGGTGTCGGCGACATCGCCCTTGTGGGTGCCGTGATGGCCGGACTTCTCGCCGCCGGCCTGTGGTCCGTTCGCCTGTGGCTTGTTCGGCGGCGGCGTTGACCGAGGATGACCGGCCGGCCTCACTCCGTGGGCCATTGCAGCTCCGGAATGACCTTCAACGGGTAGTTGGGCTTCTCGTAGCCGTCCGGGTCCTGGCGCTTGGGCAGCTTCACGGTTTGCCTGGGCAGCTCTTCGTAAGGGATATGGTCGAGCATGTGGCGGATGATGTTCAGGCGCGCCCGCCTCTTGTCGTCCGACCGCGCGACGAACCACGGCGCCCAGGAGGTGTCGGTCTCCACGAACATGTCGTCGCGGGCGCGCGAATAGTCGTACCAGTGGCCGTAGGACTTCAAATCCATCGGCGACAGCTTCCAGACCTTCCGCCCGTCGTTGATCCGTGCCTCAAGGCGGCGCGTCTGCTCTTTCGGGCTGACTTCGAGCCAGTATTTCAGCAGAACCACCCCGGACTCGATGATGGCCTTCTCCACGCTCGGGACGGCGTCGAGAAACCGCTTCGCCTGCTCTTCGGTGCAGAAGCCCATCACCCGCTCGACCCCGGCGCGGTTGTACCAGCTCCGGTCGAAGATGACGACCTCCCCGGCGGCGGGCAGGTGCGGGATGTAGCGCTGAATGTACATTTGCGACTTTTCGCGCTCGGTCGGGGTGGGTAAGGCGACAACACGGAACACGCGCGGACTCACGCGCTCGGTGATGGCCTTGATGGTTCCGCCCTTGCCGGCGGTGTCGCGCCCCTCGAAGACGACGCAGACCTTCATGCCTTTGTGAACAACCCACTGTTGCAGCTTCACCAGTTCGACATGAAGATCCGCAAGCGCACTTTCGTAGTCCCGCCGCTTGAGCTTTGGTTGCGCGGACTCCACGCGATGGGCGGTCTTCAGCTTCTTTGCCATGCTCATCATCCTCGCGGACGGGTGTTGGGTGTGATCCGTGACGGGACTGGCGATTTATTGGCAGAAACGGCGAGCAGAAAACGGCGAACAGAAAACGGCGAACAGACTTGGCGGCAGCTTGGCGGATGGTCATACACCATCGATCCGGCTCTGGAGTTCGAGCAAAATTTCCTGCTCAAGATCCGCGATAAGCGCGCGGCACGCGGCGGTGCGTTTCGAGCGTCGCCCGCTGTTCGACGCCTCCCAACCCCGCAAAATCTCGACGGCCTCTCCGTAGTCTTCGCAGAGACTGCGAAAGAACCGGTTGTCCGCGCTGTGTTGTTTGATCATCTCCTCCAAATCCGGGAACCGCTCCACGACGTGCCGCAGCTTGTCCGACATGGGCGAGTCTCCCCGGTTCTGGAAGAGCGCCGGGGTGCCTGCCTTGTTCCGGACTTTGCTCTCGACCAACCTGCACCGGATCGTCCGCCGCCTTGAAGGGTGAAACGGTTGGCTTTGATACCGTAACAGGCAAAAAGAACGGCTTTGTGCGCGTCACGAAAAAGGTAAGGGCTATCATTCCGGACGAAGTAATGAAGCCAGGGCGTGGGCGTGAAACGGCTATACCGTCAGTGAGTGTTCCAGTCTCCATTTCTTAGGAATAAACTGCGCCCTGCCCTTGTCCGGCATGGGTTTCTGCAATGATCGCACCCACCGCTCATGACCGGAAACTTGTTGTGTATTCGAACGAATTTTCTCGATCTTGCGTCGTGCGCCTCGTGATCATGACGTCTACAGCTTCCAGTGCCTGGCCCCAGCGCCTGGCCAATGTAGACCGTCCCGGCATGGACCGCATGGTGTAGCAACCCCTTGCCCTGTGGGCACGGTTGCCGGATGGACTTAACGGAAGGAGGGCGCTCGTGCTTCACGCCTCCGAGGAACCGCAGGCCACTGATTTACCAGCCTCCGCCATCACGGCACCGCTCATCGATGCGGCGTTGGCGCGCGTGCTGGTCAGCCGCAGCCTGCGTGGTTCCGCCCGTGGCCGCCGCTTTCTGCAATTCATCGTGCAGGAGGCTCTGGCCGGGCGCGCCAACCGCATCAAGGCCTACACCATCGCCATGGACGTGTTCGACCGCGACGCCAGCTTCGACCCGCTGCTCGACCCGGTGGTCCGCATCCAGGCCGGCCGCCTTCGCCGCGCCCTGGAGCATTATTATCTGACCGAAGGCGCCGCCGACCCCCTGCGCATCGCCATTCCCAAGGGCGGCTATGTCCCCCAGTTCTCCCTGGTGCCGGTCACGGCCGGGGCCGACCTTCCGGACGAAGCCTCCGGTCCGGCACCCGTGCCAACCCGTGCGAGGCTGACCCTGCCCCGCGCGCCACTGATCCTCGGACGCCGCATCGACCGTCCGTTCCACTGGCTGGCCGTCGCGGCCACAGCCATGAGCTTGGCCCTCTTGCTTCTGACCCTGGCCGGTCTGGAACTCTTCGCCGGGTGGCGCGGCGTCGCTCCCGACCCGTCGAGGAACGCCCCGGAGCGCGCAACGGCGCCGGCCACGCCACAACGAGCGGCGCGCGGCCCGGCCCTGCTGGTCTTGCCGTTCACCAACGGCTCCGGCGACCCGACGCTCGACCTCGTCGCTGACGGCATCACCGAGGACCTCGTCGCGGCGCTTATCCGCTTCGACGATTTTCTGGTCTTCGGCGCCGACACCAGCTTCCGCTACCCTTCGGCGCCGGCGCTGCGCGAGGCCGCGCCGACCACCCGTGTCGACTATCTGCTGAAGGGCAGCGTCGCTCAAACCGGTGACTACATCCAAGTGACGGCCACGCTGATCGCGGCCAAGGACCATCGCTACCTGTGGTCGGACAGCTTCCGTCGCGCCGTCACGCCGACCAGGCTGCTGGACCTGCGCCATGACATCGCCGTTCAGGTCACCCGCACCCTGGCGCAATCGGACGGCGTGATCGAGCGCGAGGAGGCGCGGTTGAACGAACAGCACGCGCCGCAGGACCTGTCGTCCTACGCCTGCCTTCTGCGCACCCGTCAGTATTGGCGCCAGCTCAGCGTCGCTCTCCACGCCGAGGTGCGGGATTGCCTCGAACGGACGACCAGGAGCGACCCCGGCTACCCGGAGGCCTGGGCGGCGCTCGCCATGGTCACCATCGACGAGGCCCGGCTCGGTTTCAACCCCAGTCCGGCCCGGCCCAACCCGATCGATGACGGGTTGCGGTTGGCCGAGCGCGCGGTGGCGCTGGCTCCGGACAGCGCGTTGTCGCATCAGGCGCTCGGGCTTGCCTGGTGGCTGCGCCGCGAGCCGCAGCGCAGCATCGCCGCGTACGAGCGGGCGCTCGCGCTCAACCCGAACGACAGCGCGGTTCTCGCCGACCTTGGGCGCTGCTACAGCTTGACCGGCGAGTGGGAGCGCGGGATTCCGCTGATCCGCGAGGCCTTCACGCGCAACCCGGCGCAGCCGAGCTGGTACCGCATCGTGATCGCCACCTATCATTACGTGAACGGTCGCTACGACGACGCGCTCGAGGAGATGCGGCGGGCCAATCTGGGTCGCGAGGTCATTCTCGGCCATGTCGCGCTGGCGATGATACACGGCCAGACCGGAAACCGGGCCGAGGCGGCGAAGGCGGTTTCCGAGATCCTGCGGCTCGACCCGAATTTCCCGATCAAGGCGTTTTCCGAATTCGAGCGCCGCAACATCCACCCCGACATCATCGCCCGGATCGTCGACGGCTTGCGCAAGGCCGGACTTGCCATTCCACCGCCGCAGGTCGCCGACGGCGAGAGGCTTTGAGAGCCGTGATGCGGCACGGTGTTACCGTAGCATTCCTGAAAGCGACCGTACGCTGCCTCTGAAACGACGCCCGCTTGCGGTCCCATACCAGGACGAAGCAGAGCATCCCGGTCTGAAAGGGGAAACGGCCATGGCCGTGAAGGTGCGAATGGCATTCACATTGATGGTGGCTCTGGCGGTCCCCCCGCACATTGCCGCGACCGCGGCGACGGCTTCCATGGAGCATGCACGCGACGCCCGGATCTTCGAACTTCTCGACGATGATGAGGACGGCCGCGTCTCCATGATGGAATTCAAGAACAACCAAATGTTGGTGTTCTATATTCTCGACCGCAACAAGGATCTTGCTCTGACCGCCGACGAAACATTTCTACCCGCCGATGTCTTCGCGAGCATCGCCGGAGCTGACGGCAAGATAGACACCCTTGAGTTTCTCGACATCGTTGATGTGGCCTTCAAACAGGCCGACACCAATCACGATGGAATGCTGGACCGGCAGGAATTCGCCGCGCTGCTGAGTCGTGTCCGGAGCCAATGAGTGACGAGACTGTCCGTGAATGGAAAGAACCGGCGGGAATTCCGGGCGTTGAGCGCCATGGGCGCCGGTTGCGCCGTCGTGAGCAGCGCCGTCGTCAGTTGCCGACCTGTGATTGCCGGGATCGAGCGGCGCCGGTCACGTCCTACCGCTCCCAGGCGCGGACGATGGCGTCGATGGTGCCGTCCCGCTTGAGCTTCTCGTAGGCCGCCTGCAACCGCTCGGCCTTCTCCGCCCGCAGTTTGGGGACGGATATGTAGCGCGGCACCATGGCCAAAGGTTTGGGCAGGATCTTGACCGCATTCGCCCGGCCCTCGCTCTCGGCAAGGTATTTGAGCACCTGCAAATCGCCCGCAATGGCATCGACGCGGCCGAGAAGCAGGCGCCGGAAGGACACGACGTTGCTGCTGCTGCGGACCTTTTCGAACAGGGACGATTTGTCGAACTCGGGGGTGTACTCGAAGCCCTCGACGACGCCGATCCGCAGACCCTGCAGATCGTCGATGCGCGTGTAGGTGATCTCCGAGTTGCTGCGGACCATGAGCACGGTCGCCCCGACACGATAGGGTCCGACCAGATGGCCACGCTCCAATCGGCGCGGCGACGTGAAGAATTGGAAGGCGACGTCCACCTCGTTCTCGTCGTGCGCACGCACCACCTCCGGCCAGGCCATGGGGCGGTGAACCGGGTAGACGCCGATGTCCTTCAGCATGGCATCGACGATCTCCGTGTCCATTCCCGTGCGCTTGCCGCGCTCGGTGAAATTGTACGGCGGGAAATAGTCTTCGGAGGCAACCGTCCAGTTCTCCGCGCGCGCCGGAACCACGGCCACAAGCAGGGCCAGAACCAAGGGGGCGACCAGCAAGCGCGCCGCAGTCGCCAAACACACGCTCACCGCCGTCCTCATCAACCGTCTCCGCTCACATCCTGACATCGCCTGTCGCCGGGCACCGCGTACAGGGCAATCCGGTCGTCCTCAATGGGAAAAGAGCGGGCGGGTGTGATATCGCATCGGAGACGGCGCGCGCCGTCTCCCACCGGACACAAAAAGGACCGGCCCCGCCCGCGAAGGGAAGGAGCCGGCCCCACGCACCGATCCCCGCCGGTCAGGCGGCAGCGCGCAAGCGCATCGCCCCGACCAGATCCTCGATGCTCACCATCGGCATGCCGTGACGCTCGGCGAAGGCGACCAGTTCGGGCAGGCGGGCCATCGTGCCGTCGGGGTTCATCACCTCGCACAGCACCCCCGCCGAACGGCGCCCGGCCTGGGTGGTCAGCTCGATGGTCGCCTCGGTGTGGCCGCGCCGCGCCGCCAGTCCCCCGGCGTGGGCGCGGATCGGGAAGACGTGGCCCGGCCGGGCGAGATCCTCCGGCCGGCAGCCGTCGGCGATGGCGGTGCGGATGGTGGTCACCCGGTCCGCCGCCGACACGCCCGTCGTCACGCCCTCCCGCGCCTCGATGGAGACGGTGAAGGCGGTGCCGAAGCGCGCCGTGTTGCTGCCGACCATGGGCGGCAGGTCGAGGCGGCGCGCGTCGGCGTCGGTCAGGATCAGGCAGACGATCCCCGACCCTTCGCGGATCAGCAGGGCCATCTGTTCGGCGGTGATGGTTTCGGCGGCGTAGATCACGTCGCCTTCGTTCTCGCGGTCCTCGTCATCGACGACGACCACCCCGCCACCCTGGCGGATGGCGTCCACGGCGCGCCTCACCCGCTCCTCGGCGGTGCCGAAGCGGTCGAGAAGGCCGGTGGAGGACGTGGTGGAACGAGGGTTGCCGACAAAGGTCTGATTCATGGTTCTCACTCCGGTTGGGGCGAGCCTGAATCAGGGCGCAAAGAGACATCCGGCGGCGCACGGGATGCCCCGCGCCAACCGCCGTCGCAGGCCAGCGCACGCGGACCGCGCCCCACACCATGCGCAGCGGGCGGACCACGGTCGATGACCGGCTCGTCCTCTTCCATCCGGACTGTCACCGTCGGCTCCGGCCTTGAACCGGATCTGCTGACCTCCCCGCCTGACGGCCGGGAGCGCTCGCGGGCTCCCCCTCTTGCGAGGGGCTACCGCCGGTCGGGATTTTCACCCTGCCCTGAGAACAAGCGTCTGTTGCGCCGCCCCCAGAATGGAGACGGCACCGGCAGCGTCCCCCAGCGGACCGGGCAAAGTCAAGACCGCTTCGCCCCGCCCACCGGCCCCTCCGTCCGGCGCAGCAGATAGTCCAGCCCGCCCAGCCGGTACCAGCGGTAGCCGTACGGCTCCAGCACCAGGCGATGCCGCCCGTCCTCCTCGGGGTCGTTGTGGTCCTCGGCCAGCAGATTGACCAGCCGCGGCGATTCTCCCGTGCCATCGACCGCCAACGCGATCTCGTGGGGACGGTCATCAAGGTTGTGCACGACGAGCACGGAGTTGTTGCGCCAGTCGTAGCGGATCGCCAGCACCGCGTTCGATCCGGTGGGCAGCACCTGGAAGTCGCCCCAGCCGATTTCCGGGCATTCCTTGCGCATGCGGATGATGCGCTCGGTCCAGTTCAGCAGGGCCGAAGGGTCGCGGCGCTGGTGGGCGGCGTTGATCCGCTCATAGCCGTAGGCGCCGCCGCTGATGACCGGGTGCACGGGGTCGTCCGCCTTGGTGAAGCCACCCTGCGGCTCGTCCGACCACTGCATGGGGGTGCGGGCGCACTCGCGCTCCGGCAGGGACAGGTCGTCGCCCATGCCGATCTCGTCGCCGTAGCGCAGGACCGGCGTGCCGGGCAGAGTGAACAGCAGGCTGTAGGCCAGTTCCAGCCAGCGCCGGTCGCCGCGCAGCATCGGGGCGAGCCGCCGCCGGATGCCGCGGTCGTAGAGCTGCATGTCCTTGTCCGGCCCAAAGGCGTCGAAGACGCGCTTGCGCTGCGCCTCGGTCAGGCGCCCGAGGTCCAGCTCGTCGTGGTTGCGCAGGAACAGGCCCCACTGGTTGGTGCTGGGACGCGGCACCCGGGTGACGTCCAGCGCCTTGGCCAGCGGCCGCGTGTCCGCCGTCGCCAGCGCGTAGAACAGATTCTGGTTGACCTGGAAATTGAAGACCATCTGCATGCGGTCGCCGTCGTCGCCGAAATACTCCTGGTCGACGGTCGGCAGCACGTTGGCCTCGGCCAGCAGCACCGCGTCGCCGCACCGCCACTGCACGAACTCCCGGAAAGTGCGGAGCATGTCGAACTGCTGCTTGGGTTTCTTCACGTCCGGCCCCTTGGTCGCGATGACGAAGGGCACGGCGTCCATGCGGAAGCCCGACACGCCCAGCTCGATCCAGAAGCCCATCACCTTCAGCAGCTCGGCCTGCACCTCCGGGTTGGCGGTGTTCAGGTCCGGCTGGAACTCGTAGAAGCGGTGGAAGTAATAGGCGCGGGCCTCCTTGTCCCAGCTCCAGGTCGTCTTCTGCACGCCGGGAAAGACGACGCCCTGGTCGGCGTCGTCCGGCTTTTTGTCCGACCACACGTACCAGTCCCGGTAGGGGGAGTCCGGGTCCTTGCGCGCCGCCTGGAACCAGGGGTGCTGGTCCGAGGTGTGATTGACCACGAGGTCGATGATGACGCGGATGCCGCGCTGCTTGCAGGCGTGGCTGAACTCCACGAAGTCGCCCAGCGTGCCGTAGCGCGGATCGACATTGTAGTAGTCGGCCACGTCGTAACCGTGGTCACGCATCGGCGACGGTTGGAACGGCCCCAGCCAGAGGCAGGTCACGCCCAGCCCCTGCAAATAGTCCAGCCGGCGCTGCAAGCCCTGGAAATCGCCGATCCCGTCGCCGTTGGCGTCCATGAAGGTGCCGACCGACAGGTTGTAGATGACCGCGTTCTTGTACCAGAGATCCTTGATCATGGCCCGCCCCCGCACCGGACGCGGCGCCCGCCGCCGCTCGTCCTAGGCCATAACAGGACCGACCGGCCGAGGTCCCGCCATCCCGCCGAGCCAACCGTAAGGGGGTGTCCTACGCCCTTAGGAAAAAGGTTAATGTATAGTTAAGGTCACAAGAAAGCCTTCAATCCTGCCCGCATGATGTCCCCCAAGACGCACAGAACCAGGGGAATCGTGCCATGAAGCGTGCCATGCGCCAGACCGCCGCCCAGAACGGCACCGCCCAGAACAGTGCCACCCAGACCACCACGACGCAGGCCGTCAGCTACAGCTACGGGAACAACGCCGGCACCCTGGCGGCGGCTCCCGCGGCGCCGGTTCCCACCAGCTTCGCCCCGGTGACCATCAACTACGCGGAGACGCGGGCGGACGGCGGGTTCGGCTGGGACGTGAAGTACGACCTCGCCTTCGACGGCACGGCCTTCACCGTGCAGACCCGCATCCACCTGACCGGCGACGACGCCGGCGCGCTGAAGCAGGTCTGGGAGCAGGGGATCGAGGGGATCTGGAGCGACAAGTACAGCCTGTCGGACGGCACCAGCAGCTACGCCATCCGCTTCGACGTGCAGTTCGTGGCGGCCGGGAACCAGCATTACAACGTGAACGTCAGCAACAGCTACGGGCGCTGCGACATGCTGAACTGGTGCACCCAGACCGACTGGGGCCCCGATTACCAGGACGAGCTGGCGGCCCACGAATTCGGCCACATGATCGGCGCCTTCGACGAGTATGCGGGCGGGGCCACCTACGGCAACTTCGCCGCCACCGGCACCATCATGTCGGACCTGACCCCGACGCTGCGCCCCAACTACATGAACTCCATCGATTATTACGCCGAGCAGTTCACCGGCAAGACCTTCCAGATCGTGGAGATCCCGAAGAACCTGACGCTGACCGGCAACACGTGGGCCGACAGCCTCTATGGCGGGGCGGGCAACGACACGCTGAGCGGGCTCAGCGGCAACGACCAGCTCTTCGGTGGCGCCGGCAACGACCTGCTGTGGGGCGACGCCGGCAACGACACGCTGCGCGGACAGGCCGGCAACGACGCGCTCCATGGCGGCTCGGGCGCCGATCTGCTGATGGGGGACGAGGGGAACGACACGCTGTGGGGCGATGCCGGCAACGACACGCTGTGGGGCGGCTCGGGGGCGGACCTGTTCGTCTTCACGCGCGGCGGCGGTCAGGACCGCATCGCCGATTTCAGCCGCACGCAGAACGACCGCATTCAGATCGCCTCCAACATGACCTACCGGCTGGGATCGGACGGCAGCGGCAGCGCACTGCTCGACTTCGGCGGCGGCGACCGGCTGACCCTGGCCGGCATCGCTCCGAATCAGGTCACCTCGGCCTTCTTCACCTACGGCTGAGGCACCCCGTACCGCAGGAACTGGACGCGGGTGTCGCCGTAGCGGCGCTCGTCCAGCTCCGCGAAGCCGGGCGGCAGGGGCAGCGGGTCGCGCCCGGCGACCTCGACCACCAGGACGGCACCGGGGGCCAGCCAGCCGGCCTTCGCCAGCCCGGCCAGCGCCCGCGGCGCCAGATCCTGGCCATAGGGCGGGTCGAGGAAGGCCAGCGTGCAGGGGCAGCCCGGCGGAGGCGGCGGACGGGTGGCGTCGGCGCGCAGGACCGCGGCGTTCGCCCCCTCCCCCAACGCCGCGGCGTTGGCCCGCACGGCGTCCAGAGCGGCGCGGCCCATGTCGAGGAAGCTGACGTGGGCGGCCCCGCGGGACAGCGCCTCCAGCCCCAGGGCGCCGGTTCCGCAGAAGGCGTCCACGACCACGGCGCCCTCCAGCAGGTCGGCGCCGTCGGGCCCCCAGTCGGCGTGGGACAGGATGTTGAACAGGGATTCGCGGGTTCGGTCGGTGGTCGGCCGCGTGTCGCTCCCCCCCGGGGCGGCCAGCCGCCGCCCGCGGTGCTTACCGCCGACGATCCGCACGGGTCCGCTCCGGCCCCCGGCCACCCGACGCGCCACCGCCCGAGGCGCCGCCAGCGCCACCGGCGCCGCGCGGCTTCGGCCCCGGCTTCCCACCGCCGCCGGGCTTTCCGCCCTTCAGCGTCAGCGTGCCGGGCTTGCCCGCCGGCTTGCCGTCCGGTTTGTTGGGAGCGGGCTTGCCGGAAGCGTAGCCGCCCGAGGCCGTCTTGGCCGGGCCGCGCCGGTCGGACGCGGCCTTCGGCTCCGCCTTGGCCCAGCCGGCCTTGGCGTCGCGCGGCTTGGATGCCTTCGCCGGAGCGGCGGAACGGCCCTTGGCGCCTTCGGCGCCGGCACTCTCAGTCTTGGCGGCCTTGGCGGCAGAGGACTTGCCGGCGCCCTTGGCCTTGCCATCCTCCGCCGGATCGGCGCCGGTGAAGAATCGGGACACCTGCTCGCGCACGACGCGCTTCGGCACCTCCTCGACGGCGCTCTCCTCCAGCTTGCCGAGCTGGAAGGGGCCGTAGGCGACGCGGATCAGCCGGTTCACCTGGAGGTCCAGCGCCTCCATCACCTTGCGGATCTCGCGGTTCTTGCCTTCCTTCAGGCTGACGGTCAGCCAGGCGTTGCGGCCCTGGATGCGGTCCAGGACGGCTTCGATGGGACCGTACTTCACCCCCTCGATGGTCGGTCCCTTCGCCAGCTCGGCCAGCTTCACCTCGTTCACCTCGCCGAAGACGCGCACGCGGTAACGGCGGGTCCAGCCGGTGGCCGGCAGTTCCAGGAAGCGGGCCAGCTCGCCGTCGTTGGTCAGCAGCAGCAGCCCTTCGGTCGTCAGGTCGAGCCGACCGACCGAGATAACGCGCGGCATGTCCGGCGGCAGCCGTTCGAAGACGGTGGTGCGCCCCTTCTCGTCGCGGGCGGTGGTGACCAGCCCGGACGGCTTGTAATAGCGCCACAGCCGCGCCGGCTCCGGCTCGGGGATGACCTTGCCATCCACCTGCACGACGTCGCCGGACCGCACGACGCAGGCCGGGCTGTCCAGGGTCGTGCCGTTGACGGCGACGCGGCCGTCGGTGATCCAGCGCTCGGCGTCGCGGCGCGAGCACAGGCCCGCGCGCGCCAGCCGCTTGGCGATGCGCTCGCCGGCATCGGGCTCGCCCGCGTCCGCATCGGCGGCGCCGGGCATGGCTTTAGAATGTTCGTAATCGGGGGTGTCCATGGGCACGGACCATAGGGCTTGCAAGCCCCGCCCGCAACCCACGGCACGGGGTCCCCGCCGTTATTCTTCGAGGCGGAAGCCGACCTTCATCACCACCTGGAAGTGGGCGACCTTTCCACCGCTGACGTGGCCGCGGATCTCGCCCACCTCGAACCAGTCCACGTTCTTCAGCGTCTTGGACGCCCGCTCGATGCCGTTGCGGATGGCGTCGTCGATGGTGGTCTCGGCGGTGCCGACGATTTCCACCTTCTTGTAGACATGGTTGCTCATGACCGTCCTCCCTGTTCCGTCCGATGCTTAACAACGCCGGAGGGCGTTCCGCGGCTTGACGAAAACAGGGAGCGCCGGGCAGGGTGCCCCGCATGAGCCGCCCCCCCTCCCCCATGGACATCGCCTTCGACGAGGCCGAAGCCGCCGCCGCCCGCGGGGAGGTGCCGGTGGGTGCCGTTGTGGTCGATCCGGCGACCGGCGCCGTGCTGGCCCGCGCCGGCAACCGGACCGAGGAGCTGAACGACCCCACCGCCCACGCCGAGGTGCTGGCGATCCGCGCCGCCTGCGCGGCCTTGGGCGAGCCGCGCCTGCCGGGGCTGGACCTGTACGTGACGCTGGAGCCCTGCGCGCTGTGCGCCGCGGCGATCAGCTTCTCCCGGCTGCGGCGGGTCTATTTCGGCGCCTACGACCCCAAGAGCGGCGGGGTGGAGCACGGCCCCCGCTTCTACCACCAACCCACCTGCCACCACGCCCCGGACGTCTACGGCGGCATCGACGAGACGCGGGCGGGGGCGATGCTGAAGGCGTTTTTCAGGGGGCGGCGTTGAAGACGCGCGTCGTCATTGCACCATCTCATGGTACATTATCGGGATGGCCAGTTCCGATCCCATCCTGACCCGATTCCGCGCCGCTCTCGACCGGGCCTACGGCGACCGAGTGGAGCGCGTCGTGCTGTTCGGATCGCGCGCCCGCGGCGATGCCCGGCCGGACTCCGATTACGACATCGCCGTGTTTCTGAAGGACATGCCGGATCGCTGGGACGAGGCTGACCGCATTGCGGACATCGCGTCCGCCGTCATGGAGGACGCCGGCGTCTTCATCCACGCGATGCCGTATCGAGCCGGTTCCTATGCCGACCGCACACCTCTGATGCACGAGATGCGCTGCGAAGGGCGTGACCTGTGAGTCCGGAAGCCGCTGGTTATCTGGACAAAGCCCGTCAGTGCCTTGGCTATGCCCGCATCAATCTGACGGTCGATTTGGGCAACGACGCAGGCCGCAATGCCTACCTCGCGGCCTTCCACGCGGCACAGTCCCTGATCTTCGAACGAACCGGGAAAGTCGCGAAAACTCACCAGGGGGTTCACGCCGAGTTCACCCGGCTGACCAAGGACGACCCCCGCCTTCCCACGGAGGTTCGTCGCTTCCTGGCTCAAGCCTACAACCTGAAGGCTGTGGCCGATTACGAGCTTGGTCCGGATTCCATTCTCCCGCTGGAGCGGGCGGCGAAGGCCTTGGCCGACGCCGAAGCCTTCGTCGACGGCATCACAAGCCTTCTTGTTCCTTCCGCGGAACATCGGGAATAGGCGCCGTCAGCGCCCCACCGCCCGCCAGCCGATATCGCGGCGGCAGAAGCCGTCCGGCCAATCCAGCGCGTCGACACCTTGATAAGCGCGCTTCTGCGCCTCGGCCACGGTCGGGGCCTTGGCGGTCACGCCCAGGACGCGCCCGCCGGTGGACAGCACCCGCCCACCGTCCGCCAGCTTCGTGCCAGCGTGGAAGACGGTCACGCCCTCCACCGCGTTGGCGGCGTCGAAGCCCTTGATCTCGGTGTTCTTCACGTAGTCGCCGGGATAGCCGTTCGCCGCCATGACGACGCACAGCGCCGTCTCGTCGTGCCAGCGCAGGTCGATGTTCTTCAACTGGCCGTCCGCCGCCGCGATCAGGGCGGCCAGCGCGTCGGACTTCAGGCGCATCATCAGCGTCTGGCATTCCGGGTCGCCGAAGCGGACGTTGAACTCCAGCGTCTTCGGCACCGGGTTGCCGTCAGCGTCCTTGCCGATCATCAGGCCGGCGAACAGCACGCCCTTGAAGGGGCGACCCTCCGCCGCCATGCCCTTGACCGTCGGCTCGACGATCTCACGCATCACGCGGGCCTGGAGGTCCGGGGTCAGCGCCGGGGCCGGGGAGTAGGCGCCCATGCCGCCGGTGTTCGGACCGGTGTCGCCGTCGCCCACCGCCTTGTGGTCCTGGGCCGAGGCCAGCGGCAGCGCCGATTCGCCGTCGCACAGCGCGAAGAAGCTGACCTCCTCGCCGTCCAGGAACTCCTCGACCACCACCTCGGCCCCGGCGGCGCCGAAGCGGCCCTCGACCAGAGCCTCGTCGATGGCGGCGAAGGCTTCTTCCTCGGTGCGGGCGACGGTCACGCCCTTGCCGGCGGCCAGACCGTCGGCCTTGACCACGATGGGGGCGCCGTTCTTGCGCACGAAGTCCTTGGCGGCCTCGACGTCCTTGAAGCGGCCGTAGGCGGCGGTCGGCACGCCGTACTTGGCCAGGATGTCCTTCATGAAACCCTTGGAGCCCTCAAGCTCCGCCGCCGCGGCGCTGGGGCCGAAGGCCTTGATGCCGATGGCGGTCAGCTTGTCGACGAGGCCGAGCACCAGCGGCCCTTCCGGCCCGACCACCACGAAGTCGATGGCCTTGTCCTGGGCGAAGCGGACCAGGGCGTCCACGTCCTCCGCGCCGACGGCGACGCATTCGGCCACATCCGCGATGCCCGCGTTGCCCGGCGCGCAGTAGAGCGTGTCGCACAGCGGCGAGTTCTGAATGGCCCAGCACAGCGCATGCTCGCGCCCACCCGACCCGACCACCAGGACTTTCATGGCACCTCGTCCTTCCACGCTTGTTGCCGACACCGCGCCTTGTATCATGGTGCCGCCATGACTCAAGACCTTGATATGACCTCTCCGCTGATCGCCCCCGAGCCGCGTCCCGGCTCGAACCTTCCGGAATTCTCGGTGGGCGACCTCGCCCGGCGCCTGAAGCGCAGCATCGAGGAGGAGTTCGGCTTCGTCCGCGTGCGCGGCGAGATCTCCCAGCCCAAGCGCCACAGCTCCGGCCACTGCTACCTGCGTCTGAAGGACGACACGGCGGTGATCGAGGCGGTGTGCTGGCGCGGCACCGCGTCGAAGCTGGCCGTCCAGCCGGCGGAGGGGCTGGAGGTCATCGTCACCGGGCGCATGACGACCTACCCCGGACGCTCGCAATACCAGCTCATCATCGAGTCGATGGAGCTGGCCGGCGAGGGCGCCCTGCTGAAGATGCTGGAGGAGCGCAAGAAGCGCCTCGCGGCGGAGGGGCTGTTCGACGCCGGGCGCAAGAAGCCCATCCCCTTCCTGCCCGACGTGATCGGCGTCGTCACCTCGCCCACCGGGGCGGTCATCCGCGACATCCTGCACCGGCTGCACGACCGTTTCCCGCGCCGGGTTCTGCTCTGGCCGGTCGCCGTCCAGGGCGAGCGGGCGGCGGCGGAGGTCACCGCGGCGATCGACGGCTTCAACCGCATCCCGCCCGGCGGGCCGGTGCCGCGCCCGGATCTGCTGATCGTGGCGCGCGGCGGCGGCTCGCTGGAGGACCTGATGGCCTTCAATGAGGAGAACGTCGTCCGCGCGGCGGCGGCCAGCCGCATTCCATTGATCTCGGCGGTCGGGCACGAGACGGACACCACCCTGATCGACTTCGCGTCCGACCGCCGCGCCCCCACCCCCACCGCGGCGGCGGAGATGGCCGTGCCGGTGCGGGCGGAACTGCTGGCCCAGGTGCTGGACGACGAGCGGCGCATGGTCGGGGCCGCCACCCGCCTGCTGGCCGAGCGGCGGACGCGGGTGGAGGGGCTGGCCCGCGGCCTCGGCGACCCACGCGCCCTGCTGGAAAGCCACGCCCAGCGGCTGGACGACCGGGCGGAGCGGCTGGCGCTGGCCGCCGCCTCGCTCCTCGACCGCCGCCGCACCCGCCTGAACGAACTGGGCGCGGCGCTGCGCCACCCGCGCGAGAAGCTGGCCGAGGCCGGGCAGCGGCTGGCGTCGGAGTCCCGCGCGCTCGACGGCGCGCTGCGCCACGCCGTCGTCGCGGCGCGCGGCCAGTATGAGCGGGTGAGCGGGCGGCTGACGCTCGGCCCGATCCGGGTGAAGTTCGGCGACGGCAGCCGGCGGTTGTCCGACCTGACGCCGCGTCTGGGCCGCAGCTACGGCAAGGCGGTGGAGGAGCGCGCGGCGAGACTGACGGCGGTGGGGAAGCTTCTGGAAAGCTATTCCTACAAGGGCGTCCTGGAGCGCGGCTTCGCCCTGGTGCAGTCCGGCGACGGCAAGCCGCTGACCAGAGCCGCCCAGGCCACGCCGGGTCTGGCGGTGTCGCTGGTCTTCGCCGATGGCCAAGCCGCCGCGACGGTGGACGGCGGGCCGCGGGTGGACGCGCCGCCCGCCACAGCGCCCGAGCCGAAGCCCAAGGCCACCAAGGCCAAGCCAGAGCCGAAGAAGCCGCAGCGCCCGCCGGTTCAGGGGAGTTTGTTCTGAGGGATAACCTTGCCCCCACCCTAACCCTCCCCCGCTGACGCAGGGGAGGGGACTGCCGCCGCTTCGCAGAAATCTCCCTCCCCTGCGCAGCGGGGGAGGGCCGGGGTGGGGGCAACGTCGGCCCCTCAAGCCCCGCCGGCGAAGGTCCAGCGGGTCGTCTCGCCGCTACGGAAGGGCAGCACGGCCTCGCCGTCCGCGGTCAGCACGATGTCCGGCGTCGTGGACGGCGTGCGCTCCAGCACCACCTTGTCCTCGTTGACCGGCAGGCCGTAAAAGCGCGGGCCGTTCAGGCTGGCGAAGGCCTCCAGCTTGTCCAGCGCCCCCGCCTCGTCGAAGGCTTCGGCGTAGAGTTCCATCGCGTTGGCGGCGGTGAAGCAGCCGGCGCAGCCGCAGGCGCTCTCCTTCGCGGTCACCGTGTGCGGGGCGGTGTCGGTGCCCAGGAAAAACGGCCCCTCGCCCGACGTCGCCGCCTCGACCAGCGCCACGCGGTGCGTCTCCCGCTTGGCGATGGGCAGGCAGTAGAGGTGCGGGCGGATGCCACCGGCGAACAGGTGGCTGCGGTTGATCAGCAGGTGGTGCGCCGTGATCGTCGCCCCGACCCGGCCGGAGGCGGCGTGCTCGCGCACGAAGGCCACGGCTTCCGCGGTGGTCGCGTGCTCCAGCACCACGCGCAGCGCCGCGTAGCGCTCCAGCAGCGGGCCGAGGGTGCGCTCCAGGAACACCGCCTCGCGGTCGAAGATGTCGACATGGGCGTCGGTCACCTCGCCGTGGATCAGCAGCGGCATGCCGATCTCCGCCATGCGCTCCAGCACCGGGGCGATCTTGCCGAGGTCGGTCACGCCGTGGGCGCTGTTGGTGGTGGCGTTGGCCGGGTAGAGCTTGGCGGCGGCGAAGACGCCGTCCTCGAAGCCCTGGGCCAGATCGTCGGCGTCGGTGCCGTCGGTCAGATAGGCGGTCATCAGCGGCGTGAAGGCATGGCCCTCCGGCAGGGCGCCCAGGATGCGCTCCCGGTAGGCCACGGCGTCCGCCGTGCGGGTCACCGGAGGCTTCAGGTTCGGCATGATGATGGCGCGGCCGAACTGGTGGGCGGTGAAGGGCAGCACCGCCTTCAGCATGGCGCCGTCGCGCAGGTGCACATGCCAGTCGTCGGGACGGCGGAGGACGAGACGGTCGGTGGGCATGGCGGCTCCGGCACGGATGTATGGGGTTTGCCGGAGTTCTAGACCCTTACGGTCCCCCGCTCAACGGTATCAGGGCGGTATCCGGCCACTGCAATGGTGACGGGACCGGCGAAAGCCGCTAGAACCCTAGCCGAATCCCTAGGGACATTCGAAGCCGGACCCGCGCCGATGAGCCTCATTACCCCCCGCACCCCGCCCGGAACGATGGAACTGCTGCCGCGCCAGCAGGTGGCCTTCCAGCGTCTGCTCGACACCATCCGCCGCGGCTACGAGCGGTTCGGCTTCGTGCCGGTGGAAACCCCGGTGTTCGAGACGGTGGACACCCTGCTGACCAAGTCCGGCGGCGAGACCGAGAAGCAGGTCTATTTCGTGCAGTCCACCGGCGCCCTCCAGCAGGGCAACAAGCCGGACATCGCGCTGCGCTTCGACCTGACGGTGCCGCTCGCCCGCTACGTGGCGGAGCATGAGCGCGACCTCGCCTTCCCCTTCCGCCGCTACCAGATCCAGCGCGTCTACCGCGGGGAGCGGGCGCAGCGCGGGCGCTTCCGCGAATTCTACCAGTGCGACATCGACGTGATCGGCAAGGACAGCCTGTCCGCGCATTACGACGCGGAGATCCCGGCGGTCATCTACCACGTCTTCAGCGAGCTGGACTTCGGCGGCTTCACCATCAACGTGAACAACCGCAAGGTCCTGCTCGGCCTGCTCGACGGGCTGGGCGTGGACGACGCGGAGAAGCGCGTCCTGGTCTTGCGCGAGATCGACAAGCTGGACAAAATCGGCCGTGACAAGGTGCGCGACAGCCTGACCGGCCTCGGCATGGCCGCCGACGCCGCGGAAAAGATCCTGTCCCTGATCGACGCCAAGGGCACGAACGAGGAGACGCTCGCCGCGCTGGGCGCGCTGGGCATCGAGAACGAAACCTTCCGCCAGGGCGTCGCGGAGCTGACTACTGTCATCCAGGGGCTGAAGGCCCTCCAGGTGCCGGACGGCGTGGTGCGCATCAACCTCGCCATCGCGCGCGGCCTCGACTACTACACCGGCACGGTTTACGAGACCTTCCTGAACGACCATCCCGGCATCGGCAGCGTGTGCTCCGGCGGGCGCTACGACAACCTCGCCAGCCACTACACCAAGTCGAAGCTGCCGGGCGTCGGCATCTCCATCGGCGCGACGCGGCTGTTCTACCAGCTGATGGAAGCCGGCATCATCAAGGACGGCGGTGCCACCGCCCAGGTCCTGGTGACGCAGATGGACCCAGCCCTGTCCGCCGACTATTACGGCCTCGCGACGGCGCTGCGGGCGGCGGGCATCAACACGGAAATCCAGCTCGACGGCGGCAAGCTCGCCAAGCAGATGAAATACGCCGACAAGGCGGGGATTCCGCTGGTCGTCCTGATGGGCTCCGACGAGAAGGCCCGCGGCACGGCGACGCTGAAGCATCTGGTGAAGGGCGAGCAGGTCGAAGTCCCGCTGGCCGACCTCGCCGCCAAGGCGAAGGAACTGCTGGGGGCATAGTCCCCACCACAGAAGGCCCCGCCCATGGCCAGCGTCGCCGAAGCCCTGAACCTCGCGCTCGACCATCATCTGTCCGGGCGGCTGGAGGAGGCACGGCTGCTCTACGGCCGCATCCTGGAGGTGGACCCGGACAACCCCCACGCCCTGCATTTCGCCGGGTTGCTGGCGGCTCAGACCGGCGCGGTGGCGGACGGGGTGGCGATGATCGGCAAGGCGGCGGCCCTCCTGCCGCTCGCCGCCGACATCCACGGCAATCTCGGCAAGGCGCTGATGGCGCTGGGCACGCCGGACGGAGCGGCGCAGGCGTCCGCCACCTTCCGCCGCGTCCTTGCCCTGCAACCCGACGGCGCCGGCGACTGGTTCGCCCTGGGCGGCGCCCTGATCGAGGCCGGCGACGGTCCCGCCGCCCACCGCGCCCTGACCCGCGCCCTGACGGCCAGCGCCGCCACCGACAGCGAGCCGCTGGCCGAGGCGTTCGAGCGGGCCGGCCTGCGGCTCTACGCCGCCGCCGACTGGGCGGGCGCCACCGACGCCTTCCGCAAGGCGCGCACCCTCGCCCCGCAGCGGGCCGAGGCGCACCGCATGCTCGGCGCCGCGCTGGCCCAGACGAGCGACCCGGAGGGCGCCGTGGAAGCGCTGACCGAGGCGCTGCGCCTCGATCCCACGTTGGCCGAGGCGCAGACCAACCTCGTCCATCTCCTGGTCACGCTGGGCCGTTTCGACGACGCCGAGCGGGCCGGGCGCCGGGCGGTGGTTCTGGACCCCGGCAACGCCGATGCCTACGGCAACATGGTGCCGCTGCTGGAGCAGACCCTCCGTGTCGCGGAGGCGTTGCGCCAATGCGGACGGGCGACGCGCATCGCTCCGCAGCGGGCCGCCTTCCACCGCAACCGCCTGTCCCTCCTGTTGCATGAGGGTCGCCGCGACGATGCCGTCGCCGCCGGGCGGGAGGCCACCCGCCTCGCCCCCGCCGACGCGGAGGCCCATCTGGCGCTCGCCGTCGCCCTGCTCGCCTCCGGTCAACTGCGCGAGGGGTGGGAGGAGTTCGAATGGCGCTGGGAGACCCGGCAGCTCGACCCCGTGCACCGCAGCTTTCCTCAGCCGCAATGGACGGGGGCGGAGGACGTGGCGGGCCGGACCATCCTGCTCTACGCCGAACAGGGACTCGGCGACACGCTGCAATTCGTCCGCTACGCGCCGCTGCTGGCCGCGCGGGGGGCACGGGTGGTCGTCGGCTGTTCCCCCGCGCTGGTCCGGTTGATGGAACGGGTGGACGGCGTATCCGCCGCCATCGCCTGGGGCGGAGAGCTTCCCGCCTTCGACCTGCACATCCCGATGATGAGCCTGCCCCGCGCTTTCGGGACGGATCTGGACGGCATCCCAGCCACGGTGCCCTATCTGCGCGCCGACCCCGCCGACGTCGCGGCGTGGCGCGAGCGCCTTCCGGTGGAGGACGGGCGTCCGCGCGTCGGGCTGGTCTGGGCGGGGTCGCCGCGCACGGTGCGCGGGGTGGCGAGCCCGATCGACCGGCGGCGCAGCCTGCCGCTGGCCGCCCTGGCCCCCCTGGCCGATGTGCCGGGCGTGCGATTCGTCAGCCTCCAGATGGGGCCGGGCGCAGCGCAGCTGGCCGAGGCCCCGGCGGGCATGGACATCGCCGACCCCATGGGCGGCGTCCGCGACTTCGCCGACACGGCGGCGCTGGCCGAGACGCTGGACCTTGTCATCACGGTGGACACCTCCGTCTGCCACCTCGCGGGCGGGTTGGGGCGGCCGACCTGGACGTTGTCGCGCGCCGACGCCTGCTGGCGCTGGCTGGGCAACCGGGAGGCCAACCCCTGGTACCCGACCATGCGGGTGTTCGGCCAGGACCGCTCCGGCGACTGGTCCGGCGTGGTCGCCCGCCTGCGCGCGGCGTTAACGGATTTCGTGGCGGCGCACGGTCACGCCTCTTAACCACACAACCACTGGGCGCATTCGTGGCGCCGGCGCAACGGTCCGCTACGATTTTGAGTTACACCGATTTCGGGGCGGACTCGCACACTCGAAGGGCGAGGGATTACACCGGTTGTTAACCAAGGCACCTCTACATTCCGGCCATATCGCTCGGCCATTTTACCGAGCATTTTAACCAATTCGCGGGTCTTGCCCCGCGGTCATGGCTGGAGCCGGACATGACACGGTTGTGGGTGCGACGCGCGATCTGGGGTGTGACGCTGGCGGCGACGCTGGGCGGCGGCGCCCTTCTGGCGCAGGAAGAGATGCGCACGTCGCGGTTGCAGGCCCGCCTGCTCGCCGGCTACGCCAAGGACATGACCTACACGCTGGGCGAGGGGCCGAACCCCGCCGCGCGTCACCCCACCCAGGGCCCCTACAACGAGCGGATGGGCTATGTCGGGCTGCCCGGCTATCTGCGCTCGCTGACCTCGGACATGTACGCGGTGGAGATGCAGGCGCATCTGTCGCCGACGCTCGACCAGTTCATGGCCGCCGGCGGCTTCCCGATCTACCACGAGAAGACGCGCGCCGGCCTGACCCTGCTGGACCGCAACGGCACCGCGCTGTTCTCCGCCCGCTACCCGGAGCGGGTCTTCGCCAAGTTCGAGGACGTGCCGCCGCTGGTCGCCGCCACGCTGCTGTTCATCGAGAACCGCGAGCTGCTGAACACCGACGAGCCGCGCCGCAACCCCGCCGTGGAGTGGGACCGCTTCGCCGGCGCCGTGGCGATGCTGCCGGTGCAGTGGGTCAAGCCCGGCCAGCGCTCCCCCGGCGGTTCGACCCTGGCGACCCAGATCGAGAAGTACCGCCACTCCCCCGACGGCCAGACCAGCGGCGCCACGGAGAAGCTGCGCCAGATGATCTCGGCCAGCACCCGCGCCTATCTGGACGGCGAGGACACCGGCGCCCACCGCCGCCGCATCCTGATCGACTATCTGAACTCCACCCCGCTGACCGGACGCCCCGGCTTCGGCGAGGTGAACGGGCTGGGCGACGGGCTGTGGGCCTGGTTCGGCACCGACCTCGCCATGGCCGAGAAGGTGCTGTCGGAGGAGCCCGCCGACGCCCGCGCCCTGCAGCTGAAGGCGCTGGCCTACAAGCAGGTGCTGAGCCTTCTGCTCGCCCAGCGCCGCCCCTCCCATTACCTGATCCAGGACCGGCAGGCGCTGGAGCGGCTGGCCGACAGCCATCTGCGCGTGCTGCACGGCGCGGGCGTGATCGACACCGCGCTGCGCGACGCGGCGCTCGGCCTGACGCTGAAGTTCCGCGAGGACCCGCCGCAGGCCCAGACCGCCAATTTCGTGGAGCAGAAGGCCCCCAACGCCATCCGCGCCCGGCTTCTCTCCATGCTCGGCGTGTCCAGCCTCTACCAGCTCGACCGCATCGACCTGACCGCCGAATCGACGCTTGACGCCCCGGCGCAGCAGCGCGTGGTGGAGGTTCTGGGGAAGCTGGGCGACCCGGCCTTCGCCGCGCAGATGGGGCTGACCGGCGAACGTCTGCTCGACACCAAGGGCAGCGACCTGTCCAAGATCATCTACTCGATCACGCTGTACGAGCGCGGGCCGGACGCCAACTACCTGCGCGTCCAGGCCGACAACCTCGACCAGCCGCTGGACATCAACGAGGGCGCCAAGCTCGACCTCGGCTCCACGGCGAAGCTGCGCACGCTGGCCACCTACCTGGAGATCGTGGCGGAGCTGCACACCCGCTACGCCCACCTGCCCAAGGACTTCCTCGCCGACGTGGAGGAGGAGGCATCCGACAACCTGACGCGCTGGGCGGCGAATTGGCTGGCGACTTCCGCCAACCGCGGATTGAGCGCCATGCTTGACGCCGCCATGGAGCGCCGCTATTCGGCCAACCCCGGCGAGGCCTTCTTCACCGGCGGCGGGCTGCACAGCTTCGTGAACTTCAACGCCAAGGACAACGGCAGCATCCTGACCGTGACCGAGTCGCTGCGCAATTCGGTCAACCTGCCCTTCATCCGCATGATGCGCGACGTCGTGCAGTTCTATCTGTCCGAAGGCGGCGACGACAGCACCGACATCCTGCACAATCCCGACCACCCCGCCCGCCAGGCTTATCTCGCCCGCTTCGCCGACAAGGAAGGCAGCGACTTCCTGAACCGCTTCTACAACAGCTACCGGAAGCACACGCCGGACGCGATGCTGAACATGCTGGCCAGCCGGTCGCGGCCGATGCCGCACCGCCTGTCGGTGATCTTCCGCACCGTGCGCCCGCAGGCCGGGGTGAAGGAGTTCGGCGCCTTCCTGCGCGCCCGCCTGCCCGACGCCAAGCTGGACGACGGGGACATCGCGTCGCTCTACGGCAAGTACGGGCCGGACAAGTTCCCGCTGAACGACCTCGGCTACCTGGCGCGCGTCCATCCGCTGGAGCTGTGGCTGGTCTCCTATCTGCAGAAGCGCCCCGACGCCAAGCGGCAGGAGGTGCTGGAGGCCAGCGTGCAGGAGCGTCAGGAAAGCTATCGCTGGCTGTTCAAGAAGGGGCAGTCGGCCCAGAACACCCGCATCCGCATCGGGCTGGAGGAGGAAGCCTTCCAGCGCATCACCGAGCAGTGGCGCAAGCTGGGCTACCCCTTCGAAACGCTCGTCCCGTCCTTCGCCACCGCCATCGGCAGCTCCGCCGACCGCCCGGCGGCCCTGGCCGAGCTGGTCGGCATCATCCAGAACGACGGGGTGCGCCAGCCGACCGTGCGCGTGCGCAAGCTGCATTTCGCCGCCGGAACGCCCTACGAGGCCGTCGTCGGCCTGGGCGAGCTGCGCGGCCAGCGCGTGATGAAGGCGGAGGTCGCGGCCACCCTGCGCAAGGCGCTGATGGACGTGGCGCAGAACGGCACGGCCAAGCGCGTCTGGGGCTCCTTCAAGGACTCCTCGGGCGCGGTCATCCCGATCGGCGGCAAGACCGGCACGGGCGACCACCGGCTGGACCGCTACGGCCCCGGCGGGCACCTGATCGAGTCGCGGGCGGTGAACCGGACGGCGACCTTCGCCTTCTACATCGGTGACCGCTTCTTCGGGACCATGACCGCCTTCGTCCATGGGCCGGAGGCCGACAACTACCGATTCACCAGCGCCCTGCCCGCCCAGCTGCTGAAGAGCATCGCCCCGGCGCTGCAGCCCCTCATCGACCCCGGCGTGACCAAGACGGCCGACACCGGCAAGCCGCAGACTGGGCTGTGACCTCGGGGGTGTGTCCCACACACCCGGAACTGAAAAGGCCCGCCCCGGGAAGCCGGAGCGGGCCTTTTTGATGAACCGGGGAGCAGACGGCCGGGCGCGCCTTACGCCAGGGCGGGCTCCTGCGCGGTGGAAACAGCGGCCGGCAGGGAGGCCAGCAGCAATTCCAGCTCCGCCGCCGCAACGTTCAGCGGCAGGCCGGGACGGCAACCGCGCAGCGTCTCCAGCGCCCGGTCGAAGGCGCTCTCGTGATCGCCCTGATCCAGGTCGCTTTCGTCCAGCGCCGCCAGATAGGCGTGCGCGACGGCAGCGGTCTCCTCCGGTGTCAGGTCGTCAACCTGCAAGGACGTGTTTGGGAGCATGATGGCGGTTCCCGTACAAACAGAAGCGGAAACCCGCAAGCTACGAGAACATGGTTAACAAGGCGTTGCCGACACCGCCCCGCCACTCTGCGAAAAAGGGGAAAACGCAAAGGGGCGCAGCCCGCAGCCACGCCCCTCCAATCGGCCCCGAACAGCTCCGAGCGGCTCAGCTCTCGCCGTAGATCTGCTCCTGCTGGTAGGCGACGACGCCCACGCGCTGAATCAGGTCGAGCTGCGTCTCGATCCAGTCGATGTGTTCTTCGGTGTCGTCGAGCAGTTCGGTGAGCTGCGCGCGGGTCTCGTAGTCGCGGACCTGCTCGCACAGGGTGATGGCATCGATCAGGTCGGTGCGGGCCTTATGCTCCACCTTCAGATCGTTGCCGAGCATTTCCGGCACGTCCTCACCGATCATCAGCTTGCCCAGATCCTGAAGGTTGGGAAGACCTTCCAGAAACAGGATGCGCTCGATCATCTTGTCGGCGTGCTTCATCTCGTCGATGGATTCTTCGTAGATCTTGTGCGCAATGCGCTTCAGACCCCAGTTCTTCAGCATGCGGGCATGCAGGAAGTACTGGTTGATCGCCGTCAGCTCGTTGGTCAGGATCTTGTTCAAATGGGTGATGACCTGCGGATCGCCCTTCATGTCCTGCCTCCATGCGGTTTGTTTGTCGAATCGCGACGTTTCTGGAATGACCATGCCCCATTTGCGGAGCCTTGGCAACCGGCTGGAAAGCAACAGTCAGAACAATCGCATCAGCTTTTGCTAAATCCACCGATGACACTGAGAGTGAATCTCAGAACCGACTGTCATGAACGCCCGTGACGTGCCATATGACAGAGGCTAATGCGACCAATTCTTAATGATCTTCTTTGCAGACAAGCGTGGTGTCCCCGTGCCCACAAGTCGAAGCGCCGCTCATCCGGCTTTCTTCACCGGCAGAAGGATGACGGGAGCGCTCTCCGCACGAGAAATATCGTAGCTGAAGGAGGTCAGCAGCCGCTCCAGCACCTCCCGCTCCAAGCGATTCGCACAGACATACCCGAACACTCTGTCCCGGTAGCCGGGATACATCGGCATCGGGGCGCCGTTGAGCAGATAAACCGCGCAGGACTGCCGGCGCAGCGTAAAACGCTGTACTTGATAATCCTGCCCGGCAAAGGACTCCGTCCTTGGCTCTTCCCAACCCAAGGAACCTCTTGTCCTGTTTTTGTAGAGACGAGCGATGTCTCGCACGCTCTGCTGGAAAATATACGTGTTCTTATCGGCGCTCTGATAAGCCGCATAACCATAGCCACCCGGAATTTCAAAATACCGGCTGTGTGAGGTTATCATCAGCTCCACTTTGCTTGCGGTGGTGCGGTGGCATTTGCCCCAAGGCGGCGTGAAGACGTCGCCCCAACCGGATTGGATCGGCGAACGTTCACAATCGATCTCCACCCGCTCACCGCTGTTGTAGCCCGTCGTCTGGCACGACGCCGCAAGCGTCATCAAACCGGACATCGTCACGCCACGAAGCAAGCCCCAACGCACCATCACCCCCTTCCATGTCAGGGCGCACCCGCCCCGCTCCACACCGCCGATGCGAGTACAGGAACCAGACACGACTGGGCGAACGGAGAATTCAATCTGAGACGGTTTGCCTCACGGCTCTTGCATCGACGCCACCTTCGGCACATGTGCCGCCATGGCGTTTTCGTCACCGGGGGTATGGTGCGGGCGGCGGGACTCGAACCCGCATGCCTAAGCGAAGGATTTTAAGTCCTTTGCGTCTACCGATTCCGCCACGCCCGCGCACCGTCGCGGATCGGCTCGGAGAACGGGTTGCCCCCGCCCGCCGGAGTTGCATATCATTGTATGCAGCCCACCGTTCCGCTGGATTGACTTAGACAATCCGCGGGCGTCTGGTCAAGGATTGAGCGCGTTTCAAGCGCCGGACACGCAAAAATCCCCGCAACCTTGGCGTTCAAGGGAGGTGAGTTTGGAATCGATCAACTGGCTGGGTGTGGTGAGCGTGCTGATGGTCGCCGTGCTGGTCGTCCCGGCGGCCTTGCGGCGCAACCGCAACACTTGGCTGCCCTACGCAGCGGTCTGGGTCGCCGCCATCGTGGCGTTGGTCTGGGCATACGACAGCTTCGGGCCGTTCTGACCGGCCCCGAGCCCGGACCGCCGTCGCCCGGCGCCGGTCAGGGCCGCGTGTCCTCGTTCAGGGTCATGATGCCGATGCCCATCGCCACGCTGCCGAAGGTGAGGATGAGGCTGGCATACAGCATGATCGCGGCAATAATGCCATGATCACTGTTTCCCATCAGAGTCGCCAGATTGGCGACGTCGAGAATCAGAAGGCCCGTCGCCAAGACAACGGCCCCGGCCACGCCGGACGCCAGATGCTTCAGCAAGAACAGGATCGCCGCTTTTTCAAAGGGTTTCATGGCACGACTTTTCATGACCGTCACGTCCCAATCCTCAACATAGAATTACCCATGGCGGCGACAATATGACCAAGGATGGCTTGGCGTCCTAGAGACCTCTCTAGCCTTTGGTCCCCACCGTGACGTTCGGCGTACCGCCCAAGCGCAGGACGATGCCCGCCAATTCCTCCGTCGCCGCCACCACGCGGGTCTCGTCCGTGCCCCGCAGCACGAGGCTGACGCCGAAGAAGCCGTTGCGGAAATAGGGATAGCTGCCGATTTCCAGGTCCGCGTAGCGGTCCTGCAGGGCGCCGAGGTCCGCGGCGATCTGCCCCTCGGCCAGTTCGCAGGCCACCGTGCGGGCGTGCAGGTCCGGCCCGCCCTCCAGCTGCGGCAGGACGCTGTCGAGCATCGCCTGCATGATGTTGGGCACGCCCGCCATGACGAAGACGTTGCCGATGCGGAAGCCCGGCGCGGCGCTGATCGGGTTGTCGATCAGCGACGCCCCCGCCGGGATGTTGGCCATGCGCAGCCGCGCCTCGTTCAGCTTCGACGGGTCGCCGTAATGGCGCTCCAGCCGGGCCACGGCCTCGGCGTTGCGCTCCAGCGGCACGCCGAAGGCCTTGGCGACGCAGGCCGAGGTGATGTCGTCGTGGGTCGGCCCGATGCCGCCCGTGGTGAAGACGTAGCCGTAGCGGCCGCGCAGGGCGTCCAGCGCCGCGATGATCTCCTCCTCCACGTCCGGGACGACGCGCGCCTCGCGCAGGCGGACGCCGATGCCGGCCAGCTTCTCCGCGATGTGCGGCAGGTTGGCATCCTTGGTGCGGCCCGACAGGATCTCGTTGCCGATGACGAGGACGGCGGCGGTCGGGTTCGGCGTGGCGGAGGAGGCGGGCGAGGACATGCGGAGTCGGCTCCGTTCTCGGTCGGTGCGGGGAGGGCGGGACCGGCGGGCTTGCCGGACGGCGGGGGCGCGCTTTAACCTAGAGCCCAAGATGCGCTTCCCCACCCCCCTCCTGCAAGGCCGCCTCGTCCGCCGCTACAAGCGGTTCCTCGCCGACGTGGAACTCGACGGCGCCCTGGTCACCGCCCATGTTCCGAACTCGGGCAGCATGATCGGGGTGGATGCCCCCGGCTCCGCCGTCTGGCTGTCACGGTCGGACAACCCCAAGCGCAAGCTCGCCCATACGCTGGAGCTGGTTGAGGCGCTGGACGATCCGGACGCCCCCTGCCTCGTCGGCGTCAACACGTCGCATCCCAACGGGCTGGTCGCCGCCGCCATCGCCGCCGGCACCATCCCGGAACTGGCCGGCTACGCCCGGCTGCGCCGCGAGGTGAAGTACGGGCGCAATTCCCGCATCGACATCCTGCTGGAGGACGAGGCCCGGCCGCCGGCCTATGTCGAGGTCAAGAACGTCCATCTGCGCCGCCCCGCGCAGGGCGACGGGCAGGCCGCGGAGTTCCCGGACTGCGTGACCGCCCGTGGCGCCAAGCATCTGGTGGAGATGGCCGAGATGGTCCGCCAGGGCGCGCGGGCGGTCATGGTCTACCTTGTGCAGCGCGCCGACTGCGCCTACTTCCGAGTCGCCGCCGACATCGACCCTGCCTACGCCGCCGGATTGCGCCTCGCGCTCGAATCGGGGGTGGAAGCCGTGTGCTGGTCCTGTAGGATCACCCCGCAGGCGATCGAACTGGAACGGCCGCTGCCGATCCGCACGGATTGACCGCGATACGTGTTCACCGCCGGGGCTGCCGGCGCGTTTTCCTGGGACCTGATCTGTAGGGGACGATTCTCTTGGACCACGACGACCTCGATTCCCATCGCATCCGGATTCATGGGCCGGAGGATTTCGAGGGCATGCGCAAGGCCGGACGGCTGGCCGCGGCCACGCTCGATTTCATCACGCCCTACGTCCAGCCGGGCGTCACCACCGGCGAACTGGACCGGCTGCTGGAACAGCACATCCGCGACCATGGCGGCGTCCCGGCGCCGCTCGGCTACCGCGGCTTCCCGAAGGCCAACTGCATCTCCGTCAACCATGTGGTCTGCCACGGCATCCCAGGCGACAAGCGGCTGCAGAACGGCGACATCCTGAACATCGACGTCACGCCCATCCTCGACGGCTGGTACGGCGACAGCAGCCGCATGTATCTGTGCGGCGACGTCGGCGTGAAGGCGAAGAAGCTGGTGGACGTCACCTACGACGCGCTGATGATCGGCATCAATCAGGTGAAGCCGGGCGCCACGCTGGGCGACGTCGGCCACGCCATCCAGACCTTCGCGGAAGGCCACCGCTACTCGGTCGTCCGCGACTTCTGCGGCCACGGGCTGGGCCGCGTCTTCCACGAGCCGCCGTCGGTCCTGCATTTCGGCAACCCCGGCACCGGCGCCGTCCTGCGCGAGGGCATGATCTTCACCATTGAACCGATGATCAACGCCGGCCGCTACGACGTGAAGATCCTCGGCGACGGCTGGACCGCGGTGACCAAGGACAAGTCGCTGTCCGCCCAGTTCGAGCATTCCATCGGCGTGACCAAGGACGGCTGCGAGATCTTCACCCTGTCCCCCGCCGGCTTCCACAAGCCCCCCTACGCCGTCCCGGCCGAGGAAGCGACCGCCGCCGTATGATATTCCCGCGGATGCGATTTTCGCGCGGAAGAGGTATAATCCCAACGCACACACTCGTATGGTGGCGTCGGGATGGCGGGACGGAACAGCGCGAAGCGATCGGGGGATGCGGAGGAGGCTCAGCGGCTTCCCGGGCTGGAGCCGCCCTCTGACGTCTCCGTGGAGGAGACCCATCACAAGGGCCACCGCCAGCGCCTCTACACCCGCTTCCTCGACGGCGGGCCGGACGCGCTCCAGGATTACGAGCTGCTGGAGATGATCCTCTTCGCGGTGAACCCGCGCCGCGACGTGAAGCCGCTGGCCAAGGCGCTGATCCGCGATTTCGGCGACATCTGGAGCGTCGTCAACGCTCCGCCGCCCCGCCTGCGCGGCTATTGCGTGGGGGAAGTCTCGCTGGCCTCCGACAAGGCCGTCGCGATGCTGAGGGCGGTCGGGGCGGCGGCGCTGCGCGGAATGCGTCAGCGGGTGATGGACCGGCCCGTGTTGGCCAACTGGCAGTCGCTGCTGGACTACTGCACCGCCGCCATGGCCCACCAGCCGATGGAGCAGTTCCGCCTGCTCTTCCTCGACCGCAAGAACAAGCTGATCGCCGACGAGGTGCAGCAGACCGGCACGGTGGACCACACCCCGGTCTACCCGCGCGAGGTGGTGCGGCGCGCGCTGGAGCTGTCGGCCAGCGCCATCATCCTGGTGCACAACCACCCGTCCGGCGACCCCACCCCCAGCCGCGCCGACGTGGAGATGACCAAGGAGATCCTGCGCGCCGCCCACAGCCTGGGCATCGCGGTCCACGACCACGTCATCGTCGGCAAGGGCAAGCATGTCAGCTTCAAAGCCCAAGGGTTGATGTAGCCGCAACCCTGTTCTGCAGTCCCATCTTGTTGCCCGGACCGGCGCCCCCATATGTGCGGCGTTCGTCACCACAGAGGTAGCACCATGGGCCTTTTCGACATGTTCAAGGGATCGGCGCCGCTGGATCTCACCCCCCACCGGACGCTGGTCGTCTCGCTGATCTACTGCATGGGCGCGGACGGCGAGCTGGACCCCGAGGAGGTCGGTCACCTGCTGTCCGTGATGGGCCGCAGCGCCACGCGGGAGGAGTTGGACCGCTGCTTCAAGTACGCGCGCAGCACCCCGCCCGACGCCTTCCTGGCCGCCGCCACGCCGAACCTGAACGAGCAGCAGCGGCTGTGCATCCTGCTGAACATGCTCGACAGCGCCATGGCCGACGGCGAGGCCGAACAGGGCGAGCGTGATCTGATCGCGCGCTTCCAGCAGGCCTTCGGCCTCGACGACGCCAAGCTCGGCCCCTATTTCCAGGCGCTGGTCGCCAAGAACGACCGCAGCGTGCTGGGCGCGTAAGACCGCTTTCGCAGCGCATCGCCCGTCAGCCGACCGCCTCTGGAGTGGCGGCGTGACGGGCGATGAAGGCCACGAAATCGTCGTAGGGCATGGGGCGGCCCAGCAGATAGCCCTGGATCTGGTCGCAGCCGAGCCGGGCGAGGCCGCCGAACTGCTCCTCCGTCTCCACCCCCTCGGCCAGGGTCTGCATGCGCAGCGAGCGCGCCATGCCGATGATCGCCTCGGCGATGGCACCGCCATCGGAGCCGTCGGTCAGGCTGGTCACGAAGGAGCGGTCGATCTTCAGCTTGTCGACGCGGAAGCGCTTCAGATAGCTGAGGCTGGAATAGCCGGTGCCGAAATCGTCGATGGCCAGCGCCACCCCCATCTCGCGCAGCCGGGCGAAGGTGCCGGTCACCATGTCGGACTCGTCCATCAGGACGCTTTCCGTCACCTCCAGCTCCAGGCAGCGGGCCGGCACCTTGTAGGCGTCCAGCCAGAAGGCCACGCGGTCGGCCAGACCGGGGCGGCGAAGCTGCACCGCCGACAGGTTGATGGCGATGAGAATCGGGTGGCCGCGGGCGAGCAGGTCGGCGGCGCGGCGGCAGGCCTCGCCCAGCACCCAGTCGCCGATCGGCTGGATCAGGCCGGTGTCCTCGGCCACCGGGATGAACTGACCGGGCGGGATCATCGTGCCGTCGCGGCGGCGCCAGCGCAGCAGGCCCTCCGCCCCGACGAGGCGGCGGCCGTCCACCGCGAACTGCGGCTGGAAATGCAGCTCCAGCTCGTTGTCGGCCAGGGCGTGGCGCAGGTTGCTTTCCAGCCACATGCGCTCCGAGGCCCGCTTGTTCAGCTCCGGCGTGAAGAACTGGTGGTTGGCACGCCCCGCCTCCTTGGCGGCGTACATCGCCATGTCCGCGCATTTCAAAAGCGCGTCGATGGTGGTCGCGTCGTCGGGATAGAGCGCGATGCCGATGGACGGGGAGATCTGCAGCTCGTGCCCGTCCACCGGGAAGGATTCGGTCATCGCCCGCAGCACCTTGCGGGCCACCGAACAGGCCGCGTCGGGACCGTCCAGGTCGTTGACGAGGATGACGAACTCGTCGCCGCCCTGGCGGCTGACGGTGTCGCTGGCCCGCACCGTCCCCAGCAGCCGCGCCCCCACCGCGCGCAGCAGCCGGTCGCCGACGCCGTGCCCCAGGCTGTCGTTGATGGTCTTGAAGCGGTCGAGATCGACGAACAGCAGCCCCACCTTCGTGCCGTGCCGGTCGGCGGCGAGCATCGCGCGCTCCAGCCGGTCGCGCAGCAGGAAGCGGTTGGGCAGGTCGGTCAGGAAATCATACTGCGCCAGATGCCGGATGCGCTCCTCCTGGGCGCGCTTCTCGGTGATGTCGGAGAAGGCGGCGATGTAGTTGACGGCCTCCCCCGCCTCGTTGCGCACCATCTGGATGCTGAGCCATTCCGGATAGACCTCGCCGGACTTGCGCTTGTTCCAGATTTCGCCGGACCAGTGGCCCTCCTCCTTCAGCTTCACCCACATCGCGGCGTAGAAGGCGCCGTCCTGCCGGCCCGAGGAGAGCATGGCCGGATCACCGCCGATCACCTCCTCGCGGCTGTAGCCGGTGATGCGGCAGAAGGCGTCGTTGACCGCGACGATGCGGTTCTTCTCGTTGGTGACGACCATGCCTTCGGCGGCGTTGTCGAACACCTTGGCGGACAGCCGCAGCTCCCACTCCGCGCGCTTGCGCTCCGAGATGTCGCGGGCGATGGCGCAGTAGTAGGCGTCGCCGTCGTAGGTGACGCGGCTGGCCGTCACCTCCAGCTCCAGCGTCCGCCCGTCGCGGGTGCGGTAGAGCGTCTCGTAATGGGCCGACGCCTCGGACGCCTCGTCGCGGAAGCGTTCCAGCAGGTCGGCGTGGCCACCGGCCAGCCCGGCCATCGGAGCGCCCAGCGCGGCGCAGCCGAAGGGGTTGACGTAGGCGATGCGCAGCTCCGCATCCGCCAGCACGACGATCTCGGACACATGGTCCACGAAGAAGTTGGCGAGGTAGAGCTGCCGCGCCCGCTCGCGCAGCATGCTGTCGCTCTCCCGCATGTTGGACTGGTAGCCCTGGACAATGCGGCGGACCCAGCCGGTGACCAGCCAGGACACCCCGGCCGACGCGGCCAGCGCCAGCGCCAGCACCGCCACGGTGGTCAGGATGCGCTTCTTCATGCCGGCGCTGATCTCGGCCCGCCGCTGCGCCAGCACGGAGTCGATGTCATCGGTGTAGAAGCCGGCGACCAGCACCCACCCCCAGACGTCCGGCGCCGTGGCATAGGACAGTTTCGGCGCCGGGCGCCCGGTGACCGGATGCACCCAGTCGAAGCGCAGCTCCCCGCCGCCCTGCCGGCCGGCCTCCAGCAGGCGGGTGACCAGATCCCGCTCGGTCTCCCAGGGCAGGTCGCTGGCGTTCTTGCCCTCCGCCGCCGGGGAGGTCGGGGAGAGCAGCACCTCGCCATCCTCCCGCATCACGGCGATGAAGCCCGAATCCCCGAAGCGCCGGGCGCGCAACCGCTCCAGCGTCTCGCGCTGAAGCTTCTCCTCCACCGCCCCGACATAGTCGCCGGTGCCGATCAGCCAGTTGAACGGCTCGAACCGGCGGACATAAGCGAACTTGTCGGACATGCTGTGCGGGTTGCCCGGCGCGTACCAGCGGTAGCGGGTGAAGCCCTGCATTTCCGGATCGTCCACGGCGCGGATCAGGTTGCGCATGATCGGGCGCCCCTGGTCATCGCGGTTGTCGATCAGCGAGCTGCCCTCCCGCTGCGGGTCGGTGGGCAGCAGCACGCAGGTGCCCTGCATGTCGTCGATGAAGTAGTAGCCGCGCCCGCCGAAGAAGCGCAGGGGTCGCAGGGTTTCCTTGATCGACTGCCGGATCGACTCCTCGGGCAGATAGTCCTTCTCGCGCTCGTAGATGGTCCAGGCGATGCCGTAGGCCTCGTCCACCTTGGCGCGCAGCTCGGCGCGCAGCAGCGGTTCGGTGCGCGACCGCATGTAGGCGAGGTAGGAGCGTGCGTTCTCCAGCTCCTCCTGCAGGGTCTGGCGCTGCACTTCCAGGTAGCGGGCTTCGGTCTGCTTCAGGTCGGCCTCGAAATCCAGCCGGTGCTGCCAGATGAAGTAGGCGCCCAAGCCCCCCACCACCGCCGCAATCAGAAACAGGGACGCCAGGAACTGCAGGCGGTAAAGGCGCCTTTCGTCCGAAGTCCGGGACGGCTCGCGCATCAACTCGGCGATCGGATCGGACAAGGAAAGCCCTCCTGGAACCACGCCCGGCTTAGCCCGTCCGCGGCGAACAGAGTAGATCATTAGTGCGCGTGGCGGGGACTCGGCAAGTTCAAGGTGAGGAAGCCGGCGCGACGAATCGCCAGTCTTTGCGATTTTTCCGGGAAGACGACCCCGTCCTTGGAAACCTTATGACGCGCATCCCGCGTCCACCGGGGCTGTGAAGGGGCTTTGCAGCGCCGCCCGGCGCGGTTATGGTCCCGCGCGCGGGCAGCAGGGGCGGTTTCCGCCATGGCAATGGCCCAAACGCATCCCCCGCCCGCCGCCGAAGCGTTCAGGTCCGCCACCCCCGGAGAGTCCGATGATCCCCCGCTACACCCGCCCCGAAATGTCCCGCATCTGGGAGCCGGAGAACCGGTTCCGCATCTGGTTCGAGATCGAGGCGCACGCCTGCGACGCGCAGGCGGAGCTGGGGGTCATCCCAAAGGAGGCCGCCGCCGCCGTGTGGGAGCGCGGCAAATGGGAGATCGACCGCATCGACGAGATCGAGCGGGAGACCCGCCACGACGTCATCGCCTTCCTGACCAACCTCGCCGAGCATGTCGGGCCGGAGGCGCGCTTCGTCCACCAGGGCATGACCTCGTCGGACGTGCTGGACACCTGCCTCGCCGTGCAGATGACCCAGGCCGCCGACCTGCTGCTCGACGACATGGACAAGCTGCTGGCCGTTCTGAAGCGCCGCGCCTACGAGCACAAGGACACCGTCACCATCGGGCGCAGCCACGGCATCCACGCCGAGCCGACGACCTTCGGCCTGAAGCTGGCCGGCCATTACGCCGCCTTCGCCCGCGGGCGCGAGCGTTTGGTCCAGGCGCGCGCCGACATCGCCACCTGCGCCATCTCGGGCGCCGTCGGCACCTTCGCCAACATCGACCCGCGGGTGGAACAGCACGTCGCCGCCAAGATGGGGCTGACGCCGGAGCCGGTGTCCACCCAGGTCATCCCGCGCGACCGCCACGCCTTCTACTTCTCGGTTCTGGGCGTCATCGCCTCGTCGATCGAGAATCTGGCCGTGGAGATCCGCCACCTGCAGCGCACCGAGGTGCGCGAGGCGGAGGAGTATTTCCATCCGGGCCAGAAGGGCTCGTCGGCGATGCCGCACAAGCGCAACCCGGTGCTGTCGGAGAACCTGACGGGTCTGGCGCGCATCGTCCGCGCCGCCGTCGTCCCGGCGCTGGAGAACGTCGCCCTGTGGCACGAGCGCGACATCTCCCACAGCTCGGTCGAGCGCATGTTCGGCCCCGACGCCACGGTGACGCTGGACTTCGCGCTGGCCCGCCTGACCGGCATGATGGACAAGCTGGTGGTCTATCCGGAGCGCATGCAGAAGAACCTGGACGATCTGGGCGGGCTGGTCTTCTCGCAGCGCGTTCTGCTGGCCCTGACCCAGGCCGGGATGAGCCGCGAGGACAGCTACAAGGCGGTGCAGCGCAACGCCATGCAGGTGTGGGAGAAGGGCGGCAACTTCCTGGATCTGCTGTCGTCGGACGCCGACGTGGCGAAGCACATCTCCCGCGAGACGCTGGCCCCGATGTTCGACATGACCTACCACACGAAGAACGTCGACATGGTGTTCAAGCGCGTGTTCGGGGAGTGAGGGGTCGGGGGCTTCGCTGATCCTCGGAGCCCCCACCCTTCCCGCTTCGCGGGCCCCTTCCCTCCCCCGCTGACGCAGGAGAGGGAGTTCAATCCCCTCCCCTGCGAAGCGGGGGAGGGTCAGGGTGGGGGCGAAACCCTTACTCCGCGTGCACCTGCACGCGCGCGACGTCCAGCAGACGGGCCAGCTCCTTCTCCACGCGGTGGTCGGAGATGTCGACGCCCCTGGCGTGCAGGTCGGCGGCCAGACGGTCACGCACGTCGTGCGGACCGGTGGCCGCGATGTCGGCGTCGATGATCTGGCGGACATAGGCGTCGGCCTCGCCCCCGGTCAGGCCCAGCAGGCTCGCGGCCCAGAGTCCCGCCAGCCGGTCGCGGCGCGCGCGAATCCTGAAGAGCAGATCCTGGTCGTGCTGGAACTTGTTCTCGAAGGCCCTTTCGCGCTCGTCGAAGGTCGTCATGGGACCCGGCTCCTTGGATTGGTTTTGCGCTCCCAGATACAAGACTATATAGCCGGTGGAACGGGCATCGTCATCGCCCCCACCCACCGGCCAATCGGCGAATCCGGCGTGCGGCGACATACCCAAGAGGGAAGCGGAAGGCAAGATTCCCCATGTGCAGCGTGATCCTCCTGCGACGACCGGACGCAACGTGGCCCTTGATCCTGGGCGCCAACCGCGACGAGATGGCCGGACGGCCCTGGAAGGCCCCGGCGCGCCACTGGCCCGACCGCCCCAACGTCGTCGCGGGGCTGGACGAGATGGCCGGCGGCTCCTGGCTGGGCCTGAACGACGAGGGCGTCGTGGCCGCCGTGCTGAACCGCATGGGCACGCTGGGGCCGGAGGCCGGCAAGCGGTCGCGCGGGGAGCTGGTGCTGGACGCGCTGGATTTCGCCGACGCGGCGGAGGCGGCGCTGGCCATGGCGCAGCTCGACACGCGGGCCTACCGGCCCTTCAACCTGCTGATCGCCGACAACCGCGACGCCCGGCTGCTCGTCCACCGCGGCCCGTCCCCGCGCAACCGCCCGGAGATGATCGAAATCCCCGCAGGCGTCCACATGGTCACCGCCAGCGATCTGGACGACGTGGAGGAGGACCCGCGGCAGGCCCAGTATCTCCCCCTCTTCCGGCACGCCGCACCGCCCGACCCGGAGCGGGGCGAAGCCGAGGATCTCTGGGGCGGTTGGCCGGAGCTGCTGGCGAGCCGCATCTGGGACGACGGCGAGCGGGGCGAGCGCGGGGCGATGAACTTCCTGCTGCCCAGCGGATTCGGCACGGTGTCGAGCGCGCTGATCGCCCTGCCCGCCGTGGAGCGCCCGGACCTCGACCCGGTCTGGCACTTCGCCGCCGGCCGGCCGCACGAAGCGCCGTGGCAGCCCGTCTCGTTGGGGCCCGTCTCGTTGGGGTAAGAGCCGCCGCGGACCCCGCGCATTGTGTTCCCTGGGCCAGCTTGCTATATCACTCGTGCATATCCCCTGGACCGGTCACCCGCCGGTCCAGGCTACACGTTTTTGGACGATCTCTCATGACACGACGTCGGCGCATCTACGAAGGCAAGGCGAAGGTCCTGTTCGAAGGTCCGGAGCCGGGCACGCTGGTGCAGTACTTCAAGGACGACGCGACCGCCTTCAACAACCAGAAGAAGGGCATCATCACCGGCAAGGGGGTGCTGAACAACCGCATCTCCGAATACCTGATGAGCCGTCTGTCGGAAATCGGCGTGCCGACGCACTTCGTGCGCCGTCTGAACATGCGCGAGCAGCTGGTTCGCGAGGTCGAGATCATCCCCATCGAGCTGGTCGTGCGCAACACCGCCGCCGGCTCGCTGTCCAAGCGCTTCGGCATCCCCGAGGGGACCCCGCTGCCGCGCTCGATCATCGAGTATTATTACAAGTCCGACGAGCTGAACAATCCCATGGTCACCGAGGAGCACATCACGGCCTTCGGCTGGGCGGCTCCGCAGGACCTCGACGACATGGTGGCGCTGTCGCTCCGCGTGAACGACTATCTGTCGGGCCTCTTCCTCGGCATCGGCCTGCGGCTGGTGGACTTCAAGCTGGAGTTCGGCCGGCTCTGGGAGAACGAGGAGATGCGCATCGTCCTGGCCGACGAGATCAGCCCCGACAACTGCCGCCTGTGGGACATCAAGACCAACGAGAAGCTGGACAAGGACCGCTTCCGCCAGGACCTCGGTCAGGTCGAGGAGGCCTACCAGGAGGTCGCCCGGCGCCTCGGCATCCTGCCCGAAGGCGGCCCGGTGGACGTCAAGGGCCCCAAGACCGTCCAGTAAAAGACCGTCCAATAATCCGTTTTCCCCAACCCATCAGCACCATCAAGCGAGCGGACATCCGATGAAGGCGAAGGTTCACGTCACCCTCAAGCGCGGCGTTCTCGACCCCCAGGGCAAGGCCATCGCGCACGCGCTGCACACGCTGGGCTTCGACGGCGTCGAGGACGTCCGCGCCGGCAAGGTCATCGAGCTTCAGCTGAAGAGCACCGACGAGGCCGCCGCCCGCAAGGAGGTCGAGGCCATGTGCAGCAAGCTGCTTGCCAACACCGTGATCGAAGACTACGCGATCGAGCTGGTGGCCTGAGAGTTGATGGCCTGAGGCCGTCCGCGCTCAATCCTGCCTGTCGGAAAATGGGGGATGCGCAACCGCTGCGCATCCCCCATTTTCGTTCGACCATGTCCATCAACCATCTCTCCGCGCTCGATCCCATCTTTGCCGAGTCCCTGCGCGTCGGTGGCCCGACGGTGCGCGACTTCCGCCGCCCGGACGGCTTCTCCGGCCTGCTCTGCCTGATCATCGAGCAACAGTTGTCCACCACGGTCGCCGCGGCGCTGTGGGCCAAGCTCCAGGCCATGGTCGGGGTGGTGACGCCCGACGCCATCCTGGCCCTGCCCGACGAGGATCTGCGGGCCTGCGGCCTGTCGCGCCAGAAGATCGGCTACGCCCGTGGGCTGGCCCAGACCGTCGCGGACGGCCGGCTGGACTTTGACGCCATTCACAAGATGGACGACGAGGAGGCCATCGCCGCCCTGATCACGCTGAAGGGCATCGGGCGCTGGACCGCCGAGATCTACCTGATGATGGCGCTCGGCCGGCCGGACATCTGGCCGGTCGGCGACCTCGCCATCCAGCTCGGCGTGCAGCGGCTGAAGGGCTGGGCGGAAAAGCCGACCCAGGCGCAGCTCCTCGCCGTCGCCGAGCCCTGGCGCCCGCACCGCAGCCTCGCCGCGCAGCTCGTCTGGCACCATTACGTAGCCCTGCAGGAGCAGGCCAGGGCCCTCAAACCGGTCAAGATCAAGAAGACGCCCAAAGGAAAGACGACACCGTGACCGAGACCACCATCACCGCCGTCCTCGTCGGCAAGGCCGCCCCCTTCGGCCCGCCGGGGCGGACCAGCGCCATCGCCAAGTCCCCGGTGGACGGCCCGCGCGCCGTCGGCCCCGAAGGCTTCCTGGACGACGAGCAGGCCGACCGCCGCGTCCATGGTGGGCCGGACAAGGCCATCCACCATTACCCGCTGGACCACCACCCGGCGTGGCGGGACGAGCTGGGCGGGGACGTGCCGCTGCTCGGCCAGCCCGGCGCCTTCGGCGAGAACCTCGCGACGCTGGGACTGACCGAGGCCGACGTCTGCGTCGGCGACCGCTTCCGCGCCGGCACCGCCCTGCTGGAGGTCGCCCAGGCCCGCCAGCCCTGCTGGAAGCTCAACCACCGCTTCGCCGTGCCGGACATGGCCAAGCGCGTCCAGACCACCGGGCGCACCGGCTGGTACTATCGCGTGCCGGAACCCGGCCAGATCGGCCCCGGCGACCGGCTGACCCTGATTGAGCGGCCCTACCCGCAATGGACGCTCGCCCGGCTGCTGCACCTCCTTTATGTGGACACGCAGAACCGCGACGCCCTGGCGGAAATGGCCTCCCTGCCCGTGCTGGCCCAGACGTGGCGGACGCTGGCCGAACGCCGGCTGACCCAGGGCGTCGAGGATTGGAGCAAACGCCTGAACGGCGGCGACTGATCCCTCAGCGGCGGGCGGTCGCCCACAGCACGCCCGCAGCACCCACCGCCACCAGCGCCAGGACGGCGGAGAGCAGAAGCGCCGCCGTTTCCCCGGCCCGCTCGATGATGACCGCGTAGCCCATCGGTGCCAGGGCGGCGGCGTAGAAGCTCGGCACCAGCAACCGCCCGACCGTCCGACCGTAGCTCTGCGGGTCGAACAGCACAAGCGGCAGCGTGCCGCGCACGATCGTCGCCAGCCCGGCCCCCGCCCCGAACAGCAGGGAGAACGCGACGCCGGCGACCAGCGCCTCGCCGCTCCACAAACCGATGAGGAAGCCGGGCAGCGGCAGGCCGCAGGCGATGAGCGCCAGGGCGGTGGGATGCAGGCGGCCGCCGGACAGAACCTCGCACAGCCGGGCCGAGGACTGGCCGACGCCGCGCACCGTGGAGATCCACACCGCCGCGGCGGGCGCCGCCCCCAGCCCGACCAGGATGCCGATCATGTGCGCCGACATCGCCGAGGTCAGCACACCGACCGCCGTGGTCATCACCATGTAGAACACAGGCGCCACCCAGGCCCGCCGTCGCGGGCCCGCGGGTCCGGCGGGCTCTGTCCCGGCCGGCACCGGCGGGCGCACGTAGCGGTCGGACGGGATGGCGGCGTGCAGCGGGATCGTCAGAAGCGCGATGACGGCGTAGGCGACCAGAGCGCCGCGCCAGCCCCAGGCGTCGGCCATCGCCTGCCCCACCGGCCACAGCACGGTGGAGGCCAGCCCGCCCAGCAGCGTGATCTGCGAGATCGGCACCCGCGCCAGCGGCCCGCCCAGCCGGGCCAGGGCGGCGAAGGCCGCCTCGTAGAGGCTCGCCCGCATCGCCAGACCCAGCACCAGCCAGGACGCGTAATAGCTCACCAGCCCCGTCGAGGAGGCCAGCCCCAGACACCCCGCCGCCGTCAGCAGCGAGCCGATGACCATCACCGGGCGGCCGCCCCAGCGGTCGATGGCCCGCCCGACGCTGCCCGACACCACCCCCATGACCAGCAGCGCCGCCGTAAAGCCGCCGAAGGCCACCGGCAGGCTCAGGCCCAGGTCGGCGGCCATGGGGTTTCCGAAGATGGCGATCAGGTAATAGGAAATCCCCCAGCACAGCAGCTGCGAGACGCCGAGGAACCAGACCAGCCGGCGGGTGATGTGCGACATGACAGACCAGAGGAGGACGGAAAGCGGCAGGCACCCTAGCCAGCCGGTCGGACACCGACAAACGACTTGTCTTCCGCCAACCGGTGAGAAAAACTCAACGGATGTCCTCCCGCTTCCCGCCCCTGAACGCCCTGCGCGCCTTCGTCGCCGCCGCCCGCCATTCCAGCTTCCGCCTCGCCGCGGAGGAGCTGAACGTCACCCCCGGCGCGGTCAGCCGCCAGATCCGCAGCCTGGAACTCTTCCTCGGCGTTCCCCTGTTCGACCGCAGTCAACGGCAGGTCCGGCTGACCGAGGCCGGGGCGCGCTACTTCACCCGCATCGCCGACCTGTTCACCGAGATCCAGCAGGCGACCGACACGCTGCTCGACGGCGACGGGCGGCGGACGCTGCGGGTGGACTGCATCCCGACCTTCGCCATGCACTGGCTGCTGCCGCGCCTGCCCCTGTTCCAGCAGCGCTTTCCGGAGCTGGCGGTGTCGCTGTCCACCGCCCCCGGGCCGATCGACACCGGCCGTCCCTTCGACTACGCCATCCGCCGCGATCCCGCCCATTTCGCCGGGCTGAAGCCGCTGCCCCTGATGCGCGAGCATTGCGTGCCGGTGTGCAGCCCCTCCTTGCCGGGGCTGGAGACGCTGCGCAGCCCCGCCGACCTGACCCGCCGCACGGTCATCACCATCCGCGCCCGCGCCGACCTGCTGCCGGCCTGGAGCGCGGCACACGGGCTGGAGCTGGACGCCTTCCGCAACCGGATGGAGGTCGACCACACCTACTTCGCCATCCAGGCGGCGGAGGAGGGGCTGGGCGTCGCCATCGTGCCGCGGCTGTTCGTGGAGCGCCCGCTGGAGACCGGCCGGCTGACCGCCCCGCTGGGGGCCGAAGGGGTGGTGTCCGGCCATTACTACCTGCTGGAAAGCCGCCAGCGCGGCCACACCGAGGCGCCGGCCTTCCCCGACTGGCTGCGCGAACAGGCCGCCGCCGCGTCAACGCAGGGCCGATAAGGGAGAATGGCGGGGTCCTTGCCCTTGCTTTGCCGGGGCGGGGCCTTTAGTGTCCGGCCTCGAACCGTTCCCCCACGACGCCGGATTTTCCAAGCCCCATGAAGGCCGCCGTCATCGTTTTCCCCGGCTCCAACCGCGAACGCGACGCCGTCGCCGCGCTGGAGGCCGCCAGCGGAACCAAGCCGCATCTGGTCTGGCACCGCGACACCGAACTGCCCAAGGTCGATCTCATCCTCGTGCCGGGCGGCTTCTCCTATGGCGACTATCTGCGCTCCGGCGCCATGGCGGCGCACTCGCCGATCATGCGCGAGGTCAAGGCGCGGGCCGATCAGGGCGTGCGGGTGCTCGGCATCTGCAACGGCTTCCAGATCATCACCGAGGCGGGGCTGCTGCCCGGCGCGCTGATGCGCAACGCCAAGCTGAAGTTCATCTGCCGCACCGTGCATCTGCGGGTGGAGAACACGGACAGCCCCTTCACGGCCAAGTACCGCAAGGGCCAGATCGTCCGCTACCCGGTGGCGCACGGCGACGGCAACTACTGGACCGACGCCGAGACGGTGAAGCGGCTGGACGGCGAGGGCCAGGTGGCCTTCCGCTACGTCAGCGACGAGGGCGACGCCGCCCCGCGCTGGAACCGGAACGACTGGAACCCGAACGGTTCGCTGGACAACATCGCCGGCATCTTCAACGCCAAGCGCACCGTGCTCGGCCTGATGCCGCACCCCGAGGACGCGGTGTCCGCCTTCCATGGCAACACCGACGGCAAGCCCATGTTCGATGGTCTGGTGGAGGCCCTGTCGTGACCACCGCGCAGCAGCCCGCAGTCTCCCTGGAGATGGCCCGCGAGTTCGGCCTGTCCGAAGGGGAATACAACAACGCCCTGGAGATCCTGGGGCGCCAGCCGACCTACACGGAGCTGGGCATCATCTCGGTGATGTGGTCGGAGCATTGCTCCTACAAGTCGTCGAAGAAGTGGCTGATGACGCTGCCGACCACCGGCCCGCAGGTCATCTGCGGCCCCGGCGAGAACGCCGGCGTGGTCGATGCCGGCGACGGCGACGCCATCATCTTCAAGATGGAGAGCCACAACCACCCGTCCTACATCGAGCCCTTCCAGGGCGCGGCGACGGGCGTGGGCGGCATCCTGCGCGACGTGTTCACCATGGGCGCCCGGCCCATCGCGAACATGAACGCGCTGCGCTTCGGCGCGCCCGAGCATCCCAAGACCCGCCATCTGGTGTCGGGCGTGGTCGCCGGCATCGCCCATTACGGCAACTGCGTCGGCGTGCCGACGATCGGCGGCGAGACCAACTTCCACCCGGCCTACAACGGCAACATCCTCGTCAACGCGATGACCGTGGGCGTCGCCAAGGCCGACCGGATCTTCTATTCGGCCGCCGCGGGCATCGGCAACCCGGTGGTCTATGTCGGCTCCAAGACGGGCCGCGACGGCATCCACGGCGCCACCATGGCGTCGGCCGAGTTCAGCGAGGATTCGGAGGAGAAGCGCCCGACCGTGCAGGTCGGCGACCCCTTCACCGAGAAGCTGCTGATCGAGGCCTGCCTGGAGCTGATGGAGACGGACGCCATTGTCGCCATCCAGGACATGGGTGCGGCCGGTCTCACCTCCTCCTCGGTCGAGATGGCCGGCAAGGGCGGGCTCGGCATCGAGCTGGTGCTCGACGACGTGCCGATGCGCGAGGAGGGGATGACCCCCTACGAGATCATGCTCTCCGAAAGCCAGGAGCGCATGCTGATCATCCTGAAGCCCGGCCGCGAGGAGGTCGCCAAAGCGATCTTCGACAAGTGGGAGCTGGACTTCGCCGTGATCGGCACGCTGACCGACAACGGCAAGCTGGTCATCAAGATGCACGGCCAGACCTGGTGCGACATGCCGATCGCGCCGGTCTCCAACGCCTCGCCGCTCTACGACCGCCCGTGGGAGCCGACCCCGGCCGCCGCGGAGCTGGAGGACGCCGTGCGCGCCCTGCCGGCCGACAAGTCGCTGGGCGACATCCTGGAAACGATCATGTCCTGCCCCGATCAGGCCTCCAAGCGCTGGATCTGGGAGCAGTATGACAGCCTCGTGAACGGCGACACCCGCTTCATGTCCGGTCAGGCCGACGCGGGCGTGGTGCGGTTGCCCGGCCAGAGCAAGGGCATCGCCGTCACCACCGACTGCACCCCGCGCTACTGCCTCGCCGATCCGGTGCGCGGCGGCGCCCAGGCGGTGGCAGAGGCCTACCGCAACCTGTCCGCCGTCGGCGCCCTGCCGCTCGCCGTCACCGACAACATGAACTTCGGCAACCCCGAGAAGCCGCGGATCATGGGCCAGTTCGTCGGCGCCATCCAGGGCATGGCCGACGCCTGCCGCGCGCTGGACTTCCCGGTCGTGTCGGGCAACGTGTCGCTCTACAACGAGACCAACGGCGAGGCGATCCTGCCGACCCCGGCCATCGGCGCCGTCGGCCTGCTGCCGGACGCCATGATCGCCGTCGGCATCGCCTTCAAGAACGAGGGCGACAGCATCCTGCTCGTCGGCGAGGGCACCGGCCATCTCGGCCAGTCGCTCTACCTGCGGGAGATCCTGGGCCGCGAGGACGGCCCGCCGCCGCCGGTCGATCTGGCGGTGGAGCGCCGCAACGGCGAGTTCGTCCGCGGCCTGATCGCCGAGGGTCTGGTGGTGTCGAGCCACGACATCCAGGACGGCGGTCTGCTGGTCACCGTGGCCGAGATGGCCATGGCCGGCGGCATCGGCGCCAACCTGTCGGGCCTCGACGGCGCCGACGCCGGCACCCTGTTCGGCGAGGACCAGGGCCGCTACGTCCTGGCCGTCCGCGCCGACAAGGCCGCCGCGGTGCAGGAGAAGGCCAAGGCGGCCGGCGTGCCGGTGAGCGTGCTCGGCAAGACCAACGGCACGGCCCTGACCGGCCGTGGCGGGGAGGCGATCACCATCGCCCGCCTGAAGAAGGCCAACGAGGCCTGGCTGCCCGGCTACATGGCCGCCGCCGAGTGATCGGACGCGGCTGAGGGGTCGAAGAACGGAAGGCCGGGCCATCGCCCGGCCTTTTCGTTTTGGGGCGGAGCCTTGCCCCCACCCTTCCCACGGCTTCGCCGCGGGCCCCTTCCCTCCCCCGCTTCGCAAGGGAGGGAATTCCGTCCCCTCCCCTGCGAAGCGGGGGAGGGTTAGGGTGGGAGCCGGTGGCGCGAACCCTTCGCACCGCGGAATGTCGTCTCTTCTCCGGTGACAAACCCGGCCGCTCCGCCTAATTATACGGGCAGCGCCCGCATGGGCAGGGATTGACGGAACAGGATGACGGCCATGGCGATGGAAGCCGCGGTGATCGAGAAGCTCATCAGGGAAGGCATCCCGGACGCGACCGTGGAAATCGCCGACCTGCGCGGCGACGGCGACCATTACGCCGCGCTGGTCACCTCCGCCGCCTTCAAGGGCAAGTCGCGCGTGCAGCAGCACCAGATGGTCTACGCCGCCCTCCAGGGCAAGATGGGCGGGGAGTTGCACGCCCTGGCCCTGACCACCGCCGTGCCGGAAGGCGTGTAGGACGGCATCCCCCAAGTCACGATGACATCGTAAGAAGGCCGAGAGACATGGTTGACCAGAACGTCAAGGATCGCATCGAGCAAGACATCAAGGGCAACGATGTCGTGCTGTACATGAAGGGCACGCCCGTCTTCCCGCAGTGCGGCTTTTCCGCCGCCGTCGTCCAGGTGCTCAGCACCGTCGGCGTGAAGTTCAAGGGCATCAACATCCTGGAGGACCCGGGCCTGCGCCAGGGCCTGAAGGACTACTCGAACTGGCCGACCTTCCCGCAGCTCTACGTCAAGGGCGAGCTGGTCGGCGGCTGCGACATCGTGCGCGAGATGTACGAGTCGGGCGAGCTGCAGTCGCTGCTGGCCGACAAGGGCGTCGCGACGGGCGCCAACGCCTGATCGGCCATCCCCGTCGAAGGGATGTGACAAAGGGCTCCGCCACCGCGGAGCCCTTTTCCTTTGGCGGAACAGGCCTCGGCCCACCCTTGTTTTTCCATCGACGATTCCGCGGAGGTGTCGGCACGGAGAAGACACGGACAAGGAGGCCCGGTCATGGACAGGCGCGTGTTTCCAGCGGCGGCGCTGCTGGCTCTGATGGCTCTTCCCGTTCAGGCGCAGGGCCAGGACGGAACGGTCCCGAAGCAGGAGCGGCTGACCGCCTGCCGGGACGAGGTGTCCCGCTTCTCCGACCTGTTTCTGGGCGACAAGGTGGTGGCCGGCGGGCGCAACCACACCGCCCTGACCGGCGAGCAGAAGGACCGGCTGCGCGGCCTGCTGGGCGAGGCGCGGTCCGCCGCCGGCAAGGGCGATCCGGACGGCTGCGTGGACCGGCTGCGCGAGGCCCGCGCGCTGGTCCGCAACGAGGGCGTCGGCACCAACGTCCCGATCGGCCGGGGCTCGTCGGGGTCGTCCGGCGCGATGCCCCGGAACGGAGCGCCCACCGGCAGTGGAAGCGGAAGCGGCACCGCAGGCGGCGGAGGCGGTTGAGCGGGAAAACCCCTGCGGGAAATGCGTCATTCCCGGCGCGCAGTGCGGGCATGAGGGGGCGTTCCTATCGCCCATTTCTTGGGCATGGTAAAGGGGAGTCATGGCCCAGACTCCCTCCCCCTCCTCGCCGCAGGCCGACGGGCGCAACCCCGCCACCCTGGGCTTCGCCGCCGCCCTGACCGCCTTCCTGATCTGGGGAGGGGTGGCGCCGATCTTCTTCAAGCAGCTCGGCAACGTCGGGGCGGTGGAGGTCGTCGCCCACCGGGTGCTGTGGACCGTGGTGCTGGTCGGGCTGTGGCTGGTGCCGACGCGCGGCCTGTCCGGCATCGTGCGCGGGGTGGGAAGCTGGCGGCGGCTGGGCATCTTCCTGGTGACGACGGCGCTGATCGGCAGCAACTGGACCATCTTCATCTGGGCCGTGAACAATGGCCATTTGGTGCAGTCCAGCCTCGGCTACTACATCAACCCGATCATCAACGTGCTGCTCGGCATGGCCTTCCTTCAGGAGCGGCTGTCGAAGCGGCAGGGCGTGGCGGTCGTGATCGCGGCGGTGGGCGTGCTGAGCCTCGTCCTGTCCTACGGGGAGATTCCCTGGGTGGCGCTGTCGCTGGCCTTGACCTTCGGCGTCTACGCGCTGGTCCGCAAGAAGGCCGCCATCGACCCGGTGATCGGGCTGCTGGTGGAAACGGTGCTGCTGGTGCCGCCGGCCATCGCCTATCTGCTGTGGCTCGGCGCCCATGGGCTGGGGAACTTCGGTGTCCACGGGCTGGGCACCGACCTGCTGATCATCCTGACCGGCCCGGTGACCGCCATCCCGCTGGTGCTGTTCATGGTCGGCGCCGCCCGGCTGAAGCTGTCGACCATCGGCATCCTGCAATACATCAGCCCGACCGGGCAGCTCCTGCTCGGCGTCGCGGTCTATGGGGAGGCCTTCACCTCCTCCCATCTCCTGGCCTTCGTGTGCATCTGGGTGGCGCTGGCGCTCTATTCGGCGGACGCGCTGTTCACCCACCGGGCGGCCCGCGCCGAACAGAACCGGGCAGAGCAGGCCCGCATCGCCGCCTGCCGCGCCGATTGAGGTGGCTCAAGCCCGCGGCGCAAGGCCGTGGGCCATGGTGTGGGCGAGCGTCTTCACCACCTCGTTGACACGGTCCGGGCAGCGTCCGAAGACCACCTGATCGAGGAAGCCCAGCCCGAAGCTGAGCGTGGCGATGCCCGCCGCGACGTGGGCGAGGTCGGCGTCCGCCGCGATCGCGCCGCGCTCGCGAAAGATCTCCAGCCGGCTGAGCAGGCAGGGAATGCGGCTTTCCGACAGGGTGCGCGCCATTTCGTTCGCGATGTCCGGATCGACCAGCGCGCGCGCCAGCATCACCCGCGTGAAGTCGCGGCACTTCCAGGCGTGGCGGAGCTGGTGCAGCAGGAAGGCCGCCAAATCCTCCTCCAGATCGTCGCCGGGCGGCGGCATGGCGCAGCCGCTCCCCTCCTCGCGCCCGTAGCGCTCCACGACGGCGAGCAACAGGCCGGCCTTGCCCGAGAAATAGCGCTGGATCAACTGCTCGTTCACACCCGCGCGGCCGGCGATGTCGCGCGTGGTCGCGGCGTCGAAGCCGCGCTCGGCGAACACCATCTTGGCCGCGTCCAGCAGCACGCCCTTGGTCGCTTCGCGGTCGCGCTTGCGCGCGGGCGCGTCGGTCCCGGCGGCGCAACAGCCGTCGTCGATCGCCGGGGCGGTGTCCGGGGTGTTGGTCTTGTCCACGATGCAGGCCCTCTCACTGGCCGCCGATCCCTGCGGCGGCTGAAATGATAATAGGTATGCACGTGCATACTTGACAAGCCCGGATGGCGCTGGCAAGTATGTACGCACATACATACCGGGCGCCGCCCAACCCGCGGACCCCCGGACCCCACTTTGGGACACCCCAACGTGGGACCCGATTTTTGAATCGAGAGGGCACCGCATCATGACCACCGCCGATCTGTTCACGCCGCTGCGTCTTGGCTCCATGGAGCTGCCGAACCGCGTCATCATGGCGCCGATGACCCGCAGCCGCGCGGGCGAGGGCAACGTCCCCACTCCGCTGATGGCCGACTATTACGGCCAGCGCGCCTCCGCCGGCCTCATCATCACCGAGGCGACGCAGGTCTCGGCCACCGCCCAGGGCTATCCCAGCACGCCGGGCATCCACACCGACGCGCAGACGCTCGCCTGGCGCCGCATCGCGGAGGAGGTCCACGCCAAGGGTGGCCTGATCGCCGCGCAGCTCTGGCACGTCGGCCGCATCTCCCACACGGAATTCCAGCCGAACGGCGCCCTGCCGGTCGCCCCCTCGGCCATCGCCGCCGCCGGCGAGTCCTACACCAGCAAGGGTCTGGTGCCCTTCCCCACCCCGCGCGCCCTGGAGACCGACGAGATTCCCGGTCTGGTCAAGGCCTTCGCCGACGCCGCCAAGCGCGCGGTGTTCGACGCCGGGCTGGACGGCGTGGAGATCCACGGCGCCAACGGCTATCTGATCGACCAGTTCCTGCGCGACCGCAGCAACAAGCGCACCGACCGCTACGGCGGCGGCGTGGAGAACCGGGCGCGCTTCCTGTTGGAGATCGTGGACGCGGTGACCACCGCCGTCGGCCCCGGCCGCGTCGGCGTCCGTCTGTCGCCGACCGGCACCTTCAACGACATGGCGGACAGCGACCCGCGGGCGCTCTACACCCACGTCACCGAGGTGCTGAACCCCTTCGGCCTCGCCTTCCTGCACGTCATCGAAGGTCAGCCGGGCCACCACATGGCCCCGCCGGAAGGCGCCCCGCACCTCGCGGCGGAGTTGCGCCGGATCTTCAAGGGCCCCTTCATCATCAATGGCGGCTACAGCAAGGAACAGGCCGAGGCGGCCATCGCCGCCGGCGCGGCGGACGCGGTGAGCTTCGGCGAGCCCTTCATCGCCAACCCGGACCTGCCGGAGCGTTTCCGCCGCAACGCGGCGCTGAACACGCCGGACAAGGCCAGCTACTACGGCGGCGACGCCCGCGGCTACACCGACTATCCGGCGCTGGAAACGGCCGACGCCTGATCCCTCTCCCCCGCGGGGATTGCCCCCGATCCCCGCACCTCAAGGCCGGGACCCGCAAGGGTTCCGGCTTTTTTCATGAAAGCCGGCAGCTCTATCGCGGCAGAAGTCCGGAGGTCACCACGGCACGGCCAGCCGGTCGGCCTCGGCCAGCATGCCGAGCCCATAGAGCACCAGATCATCTTGAAGCGTAAAAAGCTTGCAGCGGAACTTGCAGGGTTTCTTCAGACCAGCCTCCGCATAGGCGGTCAGTTCGACATCCGAAGGCCACGCGCTGTGCGCAGCACTCGTGACCATGCCGCACAGGATGTGGCCATGAGCCTGCTGAAAGTCCGCCGACGAGAGAACCAGCGCGGGCCGCCGCTTGGCTGTACCGAGGTCCGTGAAGGGAAAGGGAAGGACCACCACGGACCAGCGGTCAAAGATCATCGAACGCCTCGTCGTCCTCGGGCGAGGCCCATTCCGACAGACTGCCTTCCAGCGCTTTCAGATAAGCGGTATCGACGATGGGCGCCTTGCGGATCACCGCCTGCCCGTCCTTCACGGAAAACAGGATCGGGTCTCCTTCCTTCAAGCCCAAGGCATCGCGGACGTCCTGGGGAATCAGCGCCCTGTTGTCGGCGGCCAGCCGCGAGATGTGCATTGCCGTCTCCATCACCCGGTGCTCCACGACAGTAGCACCGGCGGCCACGACCGCCCATCCCAAACGAAAAAGGCCGCGCCCGGAGGCGCGGCCTTTCGCGTGTCGGCTGGGCCGAACGGTCAGCGCGAGTAGAACTCGACGACCAGGTTCGGTTCCATCTGGACCGGGTACGGAATGTCGGCCAGCAGCGGGACGCGGACGAAGCGGCCCTTCAGGGCGCCCGTGTCGACTTCCAGGTAGTCCGGGGTGTCGCGCTCACCCGAGGCCGTGGCCTCGAGGATGAGGGCCATCTGCTTGGACTTGGCGCGCACCTCGATGGTGTCGCCTTCCTTGATCTGGGCCGACGGGATGTTCAGGCGGCGGCCGTTGACCAGGATGTGGCCATGGTTGATGATCTGGCGCGCGGCGAACGGGGTCGGCGCGAACTTCATGCGGTAGACCACCGCGTCCAGGCGGCGCTCCAGCAGGCCCACCAGGTTCTCGCCGGTGTCGCCCTTGCGGCGCACGGCCTCGGCGTAGATGCGGCGGAACTGCTTCTCGCCGATGTTGCCGTAGTAGCCCTTCAGCTTCTGCTTCGCCATGAGCTGCAGGCCGTAGTCGGACGGCTTCTTGCGGCGCTGGCCGTGCTGGCCGGGGCCATACTCACGCTTGTTGATCGGCGACTTGCCACGGCCCCAGAGGTTGACGCCGAGGCGGCGGTCGATCTTGTACTTGGACTGTTGACGCTTGGCCATTTTGGTCCTCGATGGAACACGAGTTGGTTTTGTCCCGGTAGTTCCGCGGAACAGGCCGCGGACGGGGCGCAAACAAGAGGCACGCCCGCTTTCCCAGGAGTGAAGGCGCGCACTATACGGATTCGGCGCGCCTTGTCAAACCATGAGTCGGGTCAAACCATGAGTCGTGCCGGACCACGAAGCCTCAGCAGCACTCGTCCTCGAGCTGGCGCAGCATGGCCAGACCTTCCTCGTCCTCGTATTCCTCGAAGAGGTCGGAGATGTAATAGACGTTGGCGCAGAGCAGGCACAGCCCGTCCGCCTGACGCTTCAACGGATCGTCGGCCACGGCCAGCTTCGCCCGGAAACGTTCCCAGAAGGCGTTGGTCTTGGCCGGGTCGTCGATGTGCATGTACAGGCGCTCGATGATGCGGCGGGAGTTGCCCTCGCAGTCGATGCCCTTGAAGGAGACGTAGCGGTCGGGAGTGTCGGTTGCGTCCACGGTCGTGCTTCCTGCGGAAGAGGGTTGTGTTGACATCCCTCATCGCGGAAGGCGGGTCCAGGAACAAGACCCGCTGCACGAACGGCGGGCGGATGGCGTGAACGGCGGGAGTGCTGCGCGAACGGTTCGCGCTCTTACCATTCAGGCGGCCCATTCAGGCGGCGTCTGACAGCTCTTCCTCGGTGAACTCCAGCAGCGTGTTCAGCCGCTGCGGGGTCAGCGCCTCGATCCCCTCGTGCCACATCACCTCGCCGAACAGGGCGTGCAGAGCGGCAAGGCGCTCCGGCGCCATTCCGGTCAGGCGGTCGCCGTAATACTCCACCACGAGCTGGTCCACATAGGCGTGGTCGTCGTCCAGGAAAGCCATGGCCGTATCTCCTCGTCATCGTGGCGCCCACCCGATGCGGGCGCCGGCCATGGCTTTGTTCTACGCCTGCGGCGGCACCGGACGATTGAGGCGGATCAACCGGCATGGGATGTCACAGGCCTGCGCGAACAACCCTGATGCGCGTGAGGAGAAAGGCTAAAGGGCCAACAGCTTCTTCAACTGCTCGATCCGCCCGCGGCTGACCGGCACGCGGGGAGAGCCGGGGGCGGCCATGACGAAGACGGCCCGCCCGTCGCTGCGGTCGATGGCCTGGGCGTGGCGCAGGTTGACCAGATAGCGGCGGTGCGCCCGCACGAATTGCCGCCCGTCGAGCCGTGCCTCCAGCTCCGACAGGGAGAGCGAGCAGAAGAAGGCCCCATCCGCCGTGTGGACCCGCGTGTAATGGCCGTCGGCCTGCACATAGACCGCGTCGGCGGGGTCGATCAGCACCACACCCTGGCGCGTCGTGATCGGCAGTTTCACCAGCGGCGTGACCGGTTCGGGCGCCGCGTCCGCGGACGACGGCGGAACCGGCTCGGGAAACGCCTTCCCGTTCACCTCGAACAGCATCAGGGCCAGCGCGGCCCCGCCGCCCGGGGGCAGGGCGGTGGCCTTCACCACAATGGTCCGTCCCGGCAGGGCCACCATCATGGAACTGGCCGCCGCGGGGGAGTCCGGGTCGTGCGCCGCGGCCAGCAGCAGTTCCACCTTGGCGCGGCTGCCCGGCGGGTGCAGGTCGTGCAGGCTGGCCCCCAGCAGCGGACGGTCGCGCCCCAGCATCCGCGCCACGGACGCGTTGACCGACACCACGCGCCGGTCGCCGTCGAGCAGGACGAGGCCAACGTCCATATGCTGCAAGGTGTATTCCATGGGGCAGTATAGGCAGCGATTGGCCCCGGAAGGGAAGAGGTTAGGGAAGAGGGTTACGGTTCGCCCTTGCGCCGTCCGGTCAGCGCCGCGACGACGCCGTGGAAGGTGCGGACCTCCTGCTCGGTCATCTGCATCCGCTCCAGGGCGTTGCGTAGCGTGCGGACCATGGAGGGGCGCTTCTCCGGCGAGGTGAAGAAGCCGGTGCGGTCGAGGTCGCCTTCCAGATGCTCGAAGAAGTTCACCAGCTCCGCCTTGGTCGCCGGGCGGGTCTGGCCGGTGTGCAGAACGCGGTCGGGTGGGGTCTCGCCGGTCTGGAACCACTCATAGCCGATCAGCAGGACCGCCTGCGCCAGATTGAGCGAGGAGAAGGCCGGGTTCAGCGGAACGGTGATCAGCGTTGAAGCCAGCGTCAGGTCGTCGTTGACCAGACCGGTGCGCTCCGGCCCGAACAGCACGCCAGTCTTGTGCCCGGAGTCGACATGGGCGCGCAGCTCCGTCGCGGCGACGCGCGGGGTGACGAACTCCTGGATCATCCCGCGGGTGCGGACGGTGGTGGCGAAGACCACGTTCAGGTCGGCCACGGCCTCCGCCGTCGTGTCGTAGAGCTTGGCCCCATCCAGCACCGGATCGGCGCCCGACGCCGCGGCCACCGCCTTCTCGTTCGGCCAGCCGTCGCGCGGCTTCACCAGACGCAGCTCGGTCAGGCCGCAATTCAGCATGGCCCGCGCGCAGGCGCCGATGTTCTCGCCGAGCTGGGGCTGCACGAGGATGATGGTCGGGCCGCCCAGGACGGAGGGCCGGTTGGGGTCTTTGCCGGAGGTCATGATCTGAACTTTGGTCTCAGCTTCGCGGTGTTGCGCCGCCTTTAAACAGCTTGAATGTGTAACTGTCCACCAGCGCCTCCATCGACGCCTCGATGATGTTGGTGGAGACGCCCAGCGTCGACCATTCCTGCCCGTCGCCGTTGCGCGAGCGTATCAGCACGCGCGGCATGGCGCCGGTGCCGTCCTTGGCGGCCAGGATGCGCACGCGGTAGTCGGACAGCTTCACCCCGTCGAGCAGCGGGTAGAGCGGCTCCAGCGCCTTGCGCATCGCGGTGTCCAGCGCGTTCACCGGGCCGTTGCCCGACGCCACCTCGTGATACTCCTTGCCGCCGATCTTGACGCGGACGACGGCCTCGGACTCGACCACCAGCTCGCCCTTGGCGTTGTAGCGGCGCTCGTCGGTGACGTGGAAGCGCTTCAGGGTGAAATAGTCCGGCACCTCGCCCAGCTCGCGGCGGACCAGCAGCTCGAAGCTGGCCTCGGCGGTGTCGTAGGCGTAGCCCTCGGTGTCGCGCTGCTTCACGATGTCGAGCAGGCGGTTCAGCCGCTCGTCCTTCGGGTCCACGGCCATGCCCATCTCGCGCAGCCGCGCGATGACGTTGGAACGGCCCGCCTGGTCCGACATGACGATCTGGCGGCGGTTGCCGACCGCCTCCGGCTCGACATGCTCATAGGAGGACGGGTCCTTCTCCACGGCGGAGACGTGCAGCCCGCCCTTGTGGGCGAAGGCGCTGGCGCCGACGTAGGGGGCGTGGCGGTTCGGCGCGCGGTTCAGCCGCTCGTCGAACTTGCGGCTGATCTCGGTCAGCAGCGGCAGGTCGGCGGGCTTGATGCCGACGTCGCAGCCCATCTTCAGCATCAGCGACGGGATCAGCGACACGAGGTTGGCGTTGCCGCAGCGCTCGCCCAGCCCGTTGATCGTCCCCTGCACCATCCGCACCCCGGCGCGCACCGCGGCCAGCGAGTTGGCGACGGCGTTCTCGGTGTCGTTGTGGCAATGGATGCCCAGCCGGTCGCCGGGAATGCCGTGCTCATCGATCACTTGCCGGACGATCTCGTCGATCTCGTGCGGCAGCGTGCCACCGTTGGTGTCGCACAGCACGACCCAGCGCGCCCCGGCCTCGTAGGCGGCCTTGATGCAGGAGGCGGCGTAGGCCGGGTTGCGCTTGTAGCCGTCGAAGAAATGCTCGGCGTCGAACAGCGCCTCGCCCTTGGCGGCCTTCAGCGCGGCGATGCTGTCGGCGATCAGCTCGATGTTTTCCTCGCGCGGGATGGCCAGCGCGACGTCGACATGGAAGTCCCAGGTCTTGCCGACGATGCAGACGGCGCGCGCCTTCGACTGGATCAGGGCGGCGAGCTGCGGGTCGTTCGCGGTGCTGCGGCCCGGACGGCGCGTCATGCCGAAGGCGGTGAAGGTCGAGCGGGCGAGATCCGGCGCCTCGGCGAAGAACTGGTCGTCCGTCGGGTTGGCGCCGGGCCAGCCGCCTTCCACATAGTCGATTCCCAGCCGGTCGAGGTCGCGGGCGATGGCGATCTTGTCGGCGACGGAGAAATCCACGTCCTGGGTCTGCGCCCCGTCGCGCAGCGTCGTGTCGTACAGATAGATGCGTTCGCCCGTCATTGCCGCCGCCCGAAGATATTGGTCGCCCGAAGGAAGGTCATAGGACTGTCCGGAGGGCCGGAAGAATGGACGATGCGCTTCGCCATCTCAATGCTTTTGATCGAACCCGCCAGGAATGCGGGGCTTTGCCGCTCCGGCCATAGGCGCGCAATGGAGGTAATAGGACAAATGTACTGACCGAATAAACCATCGTCTGTGCTACACAGCCGCCCCTCTGCATGGCGCCCATCTCACGGGTGCGGTACTCTTTTCTGGCCGGATGCCTGTTGATCTGTATGATCACCGGCCTTTGTGAACGGATGGATTGGACACAGTGACTCCCGCGGGTGACGACGACCAGGACAAGCTCGTCATGGTGATCGATGACGAGCGGACGGTTCTGCAGGCCCTCAATCTCCTGCTGGAGATGTGGGGGTACCGGGTCGTCACCGCCGAAAGCGAGGGCGAGGCCGTCGACCGCCTGTCCGTCGCAGGGGAAACGCCGCACGCCATCCTGGCCGACTACCGCCTGCGCGAAGGGCGCACCGGCGTCCAGGCCATCGACCGCATCCGGGCGGAGGCCGGGGCCGAGGTGCCGGGCGTCATCATCACCGGCGACACCTCCACCGAAGGGCTGCGCGACGCCCGCGCCCGCGGGTTGACCGTTCTGCAGAAGCCGGTGCTGCCGCCCCATCTCCAGGCGGTGCTGACCAAGGTGCTGCGGGAGCAGCCCGCCGGCACGGCATGACGGGCCGGACCGGCATGGACCTTCCGTTACCACCGGCACCCCCCGCGCCACCCAGGCCAAGGCACAACGAGCCGAAGCGCAAGCGCACCGCCGTTCCCGACGGACGGCTCTTCCGCTCATGGGAAAGCTGGGTGGTCTTCGGGCTGGGGCTGCTGCTGACCGGCCTCGCCTGGTGGTTGCTGACCGAGCAGAACCACCGGCTGGCCGAGGCGCGCTTCCGCGCGCTGGCCCGCGATCTGGCCGGTGACGTCACGGCGCGGCTCGACACCTATGAACAGATGCTGCAGGGCGCCGTGGCGATGGTGGACGCCGGCGGCGGGCAGGTCAGCCGCACGGAATGGCGGGCCTACGTCACCGGCCTGCATGTGGAGGACCGCTATCCCGGCATCCAAGGCATCGGCTACGCCAAGCGCGTGAAGGCGCCCGACCGGGAACAGCACGAGGCGGCGCTGCACGCCGCCGGCTTCTACAGCTACCGCGTGACGCCGGAAGGGGAGCGGCCCGAATATTTCCCCATCATCTACATCGAGCCCTTCGCCAGCCGCAACCTGCGGGCCTTCGGCTTCGACATGCACGCCGAGCCGACCCGCCAGGCCGCCATGGAGCGCGCCAGGAGCACCGGCACCGCCGCGGCGACCGCCCGGCTGCGGCTGGTCCAGGAAACCGAGGAAGACGTGCAGCCCGGCTTCCTCATCTATGTGCCCGTCTACGACCAAGCCCTGCCGCTGACCACCGCCAACGACCGGCGCGAGGCGCTGCTGGGCTTCGTCTACAGCCCCTTCCGCGCGCACGACCTGATGCGCAGCATCATGGGCCAGGGTGCGTCCCAACTGCTGGACATCCGTGTCCATGACGGGACGGAGGCCACGTCGGACTCCCTGATGTTCGATTCGGCGATCGCCCAGGACGCCGCTTTTCAGGAGGTTCTCTACGTCGAGGTGTTCGGCCGTCCCTGGACGCTCGTCCTGTCCGGCACCCACGCCTTCGAGGAAAGCGTCGCCAGCGCCACGCCGCGGGCGGTGCTGTTCGCCGGCCTGATCATCACCTTGCTGCTGGTCGCCACCGTCAACTCCGTGCTCCAGGACCGCGACCGCATGGCGGAGTTGCGCCGCAGCTACGACGCGCTGGCCCTGGCGCGGGCCGAGGCGGAGCAAGCCAACGCCGCCAAGTCGCGCTTCCTCGCCGCCGCCAGCCACGACCTGCGCCAGCCGCTCCAGACGCTGGGCATCTATCTGCACATGATCGGCGAACAGGCGGACAGCCCCCGGCTGCGCAAGCTGGTGGACGCCGCCCGCGACGGGTTCGAGGCGACCCAGCGCCTGCTGAACTCGCTGATGGACATCGCCACGCTGGAAACCGGCGTGATCAGCCCGCAGCTGTCCGAACTGGACCTGCCCGTCTTCCTGGAGCGCATCTGCGAGGAAGGCCGGCTGGAGGCCGCCGGCAAGGGTTTGGGCTTCCGCGTCACCTGCGGCGGCGCCCGCGTGACGACCGACCCGGCGATGCTGGAGCGGATCGTCCGCAACCTGCTGAGCAACGCGCTGAAATACACCCACAGCGGCACCATCCGGGTAACCTGCCGGCAGGCGCGCGGCTTCACCGCCATCAAGGTGCAGGACACCGGCCCCGGCATCCCGCAGGACCGGCTGCATCTGATCTTCGAGGACTTCTACCAGATCGGCAATCCGGAGCGCGACCGGCGCAAGGGCCTTGGCCTCGGCCTCGCCACCGTGGCGCGGCTCAGCCGGCTGCTCGGCTACCGGGTGCGGGTGCTGTCGCGCCCGGGGCGCGGCGCCATCTTCCTGGTCGAGATTCCCGACGAGGCGCCGGCCCCCGTCAGACCACCGAGACCGTGACCTCCGTGGCCTGACACCCTGCGGTCCTTTTGGCAATCGCCGACGCCGCGTTGCCCCGGCACGGCCGGGACCAGCCGCGGCGGACCCGGCGGGTCACCGAGTCGGCGATTGCCAAATCCCGGACCGGATCAGGCCGTCGCCGACCGCGCCGACCGGGCGCGCATCAGCATCCACACCGCCGACACGCCGGCCAGCTTGGACGCGAGGCTGGCCGCCCAGACCGCCGGGTCCCAGATGCCGAGCATGCCGAAGAACAGCGCCGTGTCCACCGGCACCGACAGGGCGGCGCTGATCCACAGCCGGTCGCGCAGCGGGCGGCGGGTGACGGTGAAGACGCCCCAGTCGATCAGTTCCGACACCGCGAAGGCGGTGACGCTGGCCGTCGCGACGAAGGGGTCGGCCAGCAGGAAGGACAGCAGCGTGGCGGCCAGCATGGCGGCCAGCGACCAGTGGCCGTAGCGGACCTGGACCATGTCGCGCAGAATGAAGATCAACCCGGCCCAGCAGGACCACACGAGGTCGAGATGCGGCGCCAGGCTGAAGGCGTAGTTGATGGCGAGTACGCTGCCAATGTAGGCGGCGAGCCAGAGCATGACGGAATCCTCCAAAAGCCACCCGCGGAAATACGGGCGCGAACGACGGCGCCACCCGCGTGAATGCGAGCGCTCCGCAGCGGTCTTGTAACAGGTTCAGGTCATCGCCGTGAACCCTTGCGTCGTGAACCCCAACGTCGTGAGCCCTCGGCGCGCGCCGGTGCGGACGGAGCGCAACCGGCAAGAACGGCTTACCACCATCTCGGTCCCCCGAATGCGCCACCGTCCCTAGCGCGTCCGGACGATGCCCTGGCGCGTTCGTTCGGAGAGGCGAAACGAAAGAGACCCCGAAAGGTGAGGGCGATGGCGGCGGCGGGCTTATCAATTGGAATGGGCAACACACGGGATCATTCCCTGGACGCGGCGCGCAGCCTGCTGATGATCCTCGGCGTGCCCTACCACGCGGCGCTGATCTACACGCCGGGCTACGACTGGGTGATGAACTCCCCCGACGGCATCGCCTGGATCGGGCTGTTCGCGGACTTCATCCACAGCTTCCGCATGCCCGCCTTCTTCCTGATCTCCGGCCTGCTGATCACCCACAGCCTGCGCCGGCACGGGCCGCGGGAGGTGCTGACCTCGCGCGCCTCGCGGTTGCTGGTGCCGCTCGTCGCCATGACGGTGACGCTGAACGTCGCGCAGCTGTGGATGGAAAGCCGCGCGATCGACCCTGGCCTGACCGCCGCGGAGTTCATCACCCAGACCATTCCCACAGCCTTCTGGAGCGGTGGGCTCGTCTATCACCTGTGGTTCCTGGTCGAGCTGTTCATCAGCGTGCTGGCGCTCTGCCTCGCCTACCCGCTGCTGGTCGCGCTGCACCGGCGGCTGGCCGAGCGCGCGCCGGGGCTGGCCCGCTGGCTGGCCGATCCGCCGGACTGGCTGCCGCCGCTCCTGCTCAGCCTCGTCATGATGGGAGTGCTGGGCTTCGACAACATCTCCGACCTGCTGGTGACGCCGCTGGTGCCGACCAACTCGACGGCGGTGAGCATCGTCACCTCGGCGGGCTTCTTCACGGTCGGGGTGCTGATCGCCCATTGGCCGGGCGGGGCCGCTCGCTACGCCAAGGCGAGCTGGGGCGTGGCCTTGACCTATCTGGTGTGCTTCGCCATCCACATCGGCATGGTCGGGGTGGAGAAGCCCATGCCGGTGCGCTTCCTCGACGAGGCGCTGCGCGCCATCGCCGCCTGGTCGGCCTTCCGCTTCGTCCTCGGCCTGACGCAGTCCTTCTTCTCGGCGGAGAGCCGCCGGGTGCGGGCGCTGTCACAGGCCTCCTACACGATCTACCTGCTGCACCATCTGGTGGTCATGGCCGCCGGCTTCGCCCTGCTGGCCGTCACCGCACCGCCGCTTCTGGAATTCGCCGTGATCACCGCGGTCGGCCTGTTCGTGCCGCTGGTGGTCCATCACGGGCTGGTGCGCCGCTCGCCGGCGCTGCGCTTCCTGATGAACGGCGTTCCGCCGGGGGAAGCGAAAAAGCAAAGCGGTCCGGCGCGCAGCCGCGAGGCGATGGCGCGCCGGACCGGCTAGAGCGTTACGCCCGCTTCCAGGTCGTGCCCTGCGGGCCGTCCTCCAGAACGATGCCGAGGTCGGCCAGCTCCTTGCGGATGCGGTCGGCCTCCGCGTAGTTCTTGGCCTTGCGGGCGGCCAGACGGTCGTCGATGCGCTGCTGGATGTCGGCGTCCGACAGGGCGGCGGCCCCCTTCGGCGCCCAGCGGAACCACGCCTCCGGATCCTGCTGGAGCAGGCCCAGCGCCTCGCCGGCGGCGCGCAGCGCGCCTTTGGCGGCGGCCTTCCCGGCCTCGCCCGTCGCCTTGTTCACGGCGGAGGCCAGTTCGTGCAGGTGGGAGATGGCGAGCGGGCTGTTGAGGTCGTCCTCCAGAGCGGCCAAGACATCGAAGGGCAGTTCGGCGTCCGCCGGGGCGGGCTCGCCGCGCAGCGCCTGATACCAGCGGTCGAGCGTCGCCTTGGACTGCTTCAGCCCCTCGCGGGTGAAGTCCAGCGGCTGGCGGTAATGGGCGCTCAGCAGCGTCAGGCGGATGGCCTCGCCGGGGAACTCGTCCAGCAGGTCGTGCACGGTGAAGAAGTTGCCCAGCGACTTGGACATCTTCTCGCCCTCGACGGTCACGAAGCCGTTGTGGACCCAATAGCGGGCCAGCGGCTCGCCGCCGTGGGCGCAGCGGCTCTGGGCGATTTCGTTCTCATGGTGCGGGAAGATCAGGTCCAGCCCGCCGCCGTGGATGTCGAAGGTGACGCCCAGATGCTCCTTCGCCATGGCCGAGCATTCGATGTGCCAGCCCGGCCGGCCGCGGCCCCACGGGCTGTCCCAGCCGGGCTGGTCGTCGGCGCTCGGCTTCCACAGCACGAAGTCGGAGGAGTCGCGCTTGTAGGGGGCGACCTCGACGCGGGCGCCGGCGATCAGTTCATCCAGCGAGCGGCGGGAAAGCTGCCCGTACTCCGCCATCGACGGCACGGAGAACAGCACGTGCCCTTCCGCGGCATAGGCGTGGCCGCGCTCGATCAGCAGCCCGATCAGCGCGACCATGTGCGAGATGTGGTGCGTGGCGCGCGGCTCGATGGTCGGGCGCAGCGCGTTCAGCGCGTCCATGTCGGCGTGGTAGAGGTCCGCTGTGCGCTTGGTCAGCGCCTCGATAGGCTCCCCGCTGTCGCGCGAGCGGTCGATGATCTTGTCGTCCACGTCGGTGATGTTGCGGACGTAGGTCACCGCCGGGTACAGCCGCTGCAGCAGCCGGAACAGCAGGTCGAACACCACCACCGGGCGGGCGTTGCCGATGTGCGCGGTGTCGTAGACCGTGGGTCCACACACATACATGCCCACCCGGTCCGGACTCATCGGCTCGAAGCGTTCCTTGCGGCGGGTCAGCGTGTTGTAGAGGTCCAGCGGCACGGCGCCCTATCTCCTGTGAAAGGTTCATCCCCCTCCCCCGCCCAGCGGGGGAGGGCCGGGGTGGGGGAAAGGACTCTAGGCCGTCTCTCCCGCGAGGCGTTTTTCCGCGCGGGTTCGGCCGATCAGGGGTAGCAGGTTCTTCAATTCCGGTCCATGGTCCCGCCCGGTGAGGGCCCGGCGCAGGGGGAGGAACAAATCCTTGCCCTTCCGACCCGTCTTCGCCTTCACCGCACCCGTCCAGGTGCCCCAGGTGGAGAGGTCCCAAGGCTCCTCCGGCAGCAGGGCCGCCGCCTCGGCCAGGAACGCGGGATCGTCCGCCGCCGGGGCGACCGGGGCGTGGGTCACCGCCCACCAGTCGCGGGCTTCGGCGACGCGCGACAGGTTGGGGCGCACCGCCTCCCAGAAGGCGGCGTCGGCATCATCCAGACCGAGCGCGGCCAACTCCCCGGCGACCCGCTCGAAGGGCAGCAGGTGGAGGATGCGGGCGTTCAGCCGCAGCAGTTCCTCCGGGTCGAATTTCGGGGTGGCACGGGACACCTTGGCGATGTCGAACTCGGCCACCAGCTCGTCCAGCGTCAGCCGCGGCTCGATGGCGTCGGAGGTGCCGAGCTTGGCGAGCAGGCTGGCCAGCGCCATCGGCTCGATCCCCTCCTCCTCGCGCAAGGACGCCACGGACAGGCTGCCCAGCCGCTTGGACAGGCCCTGTCCCGTCGCGTCGGTCAGCAGCGGCAGATGGGCGAAGACCGGGACCACTCCGCCACCCTCACTATTCGTGAGCGCCTCGAAGATCTGGATCTGCACCGCCGTGTTGGCGACGTGGTCCTCGCCGCGAATGACGTGGGTGATGGCGAGGTCGGCGTCGTCCACCACGCTGGTCAGGGTGTAGAGCGGCCGCCCGTCCTCGCGGATCAGCACCGGGTCGCTGAGAGCCGCGCCCTCGAAATGCACCGGCCCGCGCACGAGGTCGGTCCATTCGACCGGCGTGTGCTCCAGCTTGAAGCGCCAGTGCGGCTTGCGCCCCTCCGATTCGAGGCGGGCGCGGTCAGCGTCGCCCAGGCGGAGCGCCGCGCGGTCGTAGATCGGCGGACGGCCCTGCGAGACGAGGCTGGCGCGCTTGAGGTTCAGCTCCTCCGGCGTCTCGTAGCAGGGGTAGAGCCGGCCGCTGGCCTTCAGCGCCGCCGCCACCTCGTCGTAGCGGCCGTAGCGGTCGCTCTCCCGCGCGAAGCGGTCCCAGGTCAGGCCGAGCCAAGTCAGGTCCCGCTCGATCCCCTCCGCGTATTCCGGCTTGGAGCGCTCCTCGTCGGTGTCGTCGAGGCGCAGCAGGAAATTGCCGCCCGCCTTGCGCGCGAACAGCCAGTTGACCAGCGCGAGGCGCACATTGCCGACATGGAGGAGACCGGTCGGGCTGGGGGCGAAGCGGACGGCGACGGACATGCGGGCATCATTCGAAAGTCGGGAACAGGGCGGCAGTCGTAGCACGCCGCGCGCCGGTCCGAAAGACGCCCATCAGGCGTCACGGGGGCCTATCGCGTTCGGAGAAAAACCCCTCTCCCGCCCCGGGAGAGGGTGGCGCCGAAGGCGCCGGGTGAGGGTCGTCCGAGGATCAAGACACCAGCCCTTGGCGACACCCTCACCCTTCCCACGCTGCGCGTGGGCCCCTTCCCTCTCCCGGGACGGGAGAGGGGATATCAAGCGCGGCCTCCACCCCTCCACAATTTCCGGCGCGAATGGATTGTTTCGAATGAAACAATTCTTGCGCGGAGCGGTGGCGGAGGCGATGCTGTCCCCCTGTGCGGGTTTTCGACCCGCGAAACCAATTGGAACGGGAGAGCGGCCATGAAGCTGGCCGAAGCCCTGCTGCGCGCGCTGAAGGATCGCGGCGCACAGGCCATGTTCGGGATTCCGGGTGATTTCGCCCTGCCCTTCTTCAAGGTGGCGGAGGAAACGCAGATCCTGCCGCTCCACACGCTGAGCCACGAGCCGGCGGTGGGCTTCGCGGCGGACGCGGCGGCGCGTTACAGTTCGACGCTGGGGGTGGCGGCGGTCACCTACGGAGCGGGCGCCTTCAACATGGTGAACGCGGTGGCCGGCGCCTACGCCGAGAAGTCGCCGGTGGTCGTCATCTCCGGCGCGCCGGGCACGACGGAGGGCAACGCCGGCCTGCTGCTGCACCACCAGGGCCGCACGCTGGACACGCAGTTCCAGGTGTTCAAGGAGATCACCGTCGCCCAGGCGCGGCTGGACGACCCGGCCAAGGCCCCGGCGGAGATCGCCCGCGTGCTGGGGGCCGCCCGCGCCCTGTCGCGCCCGGTCTATCTGGAAATTCCCCGCAACATGGTCAACGCCGAGGTCGAGCCGGTGGGCGACGACCCGGCTTGGCCGGTGGACCGCGACGCGCTGGCCGCCTGCGCGGACGAGGTGCTGGCGGCCATGCGCTCGGCCACGTCGCCGGTGCTGATGGTCTGCGTCGAGGTCCGCCGCTACGGGCTGGAGGCCAAGGTGGCGGAGCTGGCGCAGCGGCTGGGCGTGCCGGTGGTGACCACCTTCATGGGGCGCGGCCTGCTGGCCGACGCGCCGACCCCGCCGCTCGGCACCTACATCGGCGTCGCCGGCGACGCGGAGATCACCCGGCTGGTCGAGGAGTCGGACGGGCTGTTCCTGCTCGGCGCGATCCTCAGCGACACCAACTTCGCGGTGTCCCAGCGCAAGATCGACCTGCGCAAGACCATCCACGCCTTCGACCGGGCGGTGACGCTGGGCTATCACACCTACGCCGACATCCCGCTGGCCGGGCTGGTGGACGCCCTCTTGGAGCGGCTGCCGCCGTCCGACCGGACGACCCGCGGCAAGGAGCCCCACGCCTACCCGACCGGCCTTCAGGCGGACGGCGAGCCGATCGCCCCGATGGACATCGCCCGCGCCGTCAACGACCGCGTCCGCGCCGGGCAGGAACCGCTGCTGATCGCGGCGGACATGGGCGACTGCCTGTTCACCGCCATGGACATGATCGACGCCGGGCTGATGGCGCCGGGCTATTACGCGGGCATGGGCTTCGGGGTGCCGGCGGGCATCGGGGCGCAGTGCGTGTCGGGCGGCAAGCGCATCCTGACCGTGGTCGGCGACGGCGCCTTCCAGATGACCGGGTGGGAGCTTGGCAACTGCCGACGGCTGGGCATCGACCCCATCGTGATCCTGTTCAACAACGCCAGTTGGGAGATGCTGCGCACCTTCCAGCCCGAATCGGCCTTCAACGACCTGGACGACTGGCGCTTCGCCGACATGGCGGCGGGCATGGGCGGCGACGGCGTCCGCGTGCGCACACGGGCGGAGCTGAAGGCGGCGCTGGACAAGGCCTTCGCCACGCGCGGGCGCTTCCAGCTGATCGAGGCGATGATCCCGCGCGGCGTGCTGTCCGACACGCTGGCCCGCTTCGTCCAGGGGCAGAAGCGCCTGCACGCCGCGCCCCGGGAGTAAGGTCGGGAGAGTAGGCGTAAGCGTGGCCGTGGGGTAGGGTTTCCGGCAACCCTCCCCACCGGGGCGGGATACCGGAAACGGACAAGGAGGACTCAACCCATGGCGGACAAGCCGTTGCGGATCGCGGTCGTGCTCTCGGGCTGCGGCGTCTATGACGGGGCGGAGATTCACGAGGCGGTGTGCACCCTGCTGGCAATCAGCCGCGCCGGGGCGGAGGCCGTGTGCTTCGCCCCCGACGTCCCGCAGGCCCACGTCGTCAACCACCTGACCGGCGAGGAGGCGGCGGAGACCCGCAACGTGCTGGCCGAGTCCGCCCGCATCGCCCGCGGCAAGGTCGCCGACCTCGCGACCTTCGACGCGGCGGCGGTGGATGCGCTGATCTTCCCCGGCGGCTTCGGCGCGGCCAAGAACCTGTGCGACTTCGCCTTCAAGGGCGCGGACTGCACGGTCAACCCGGACGTCGAGGCGGCCGTGCGCGCCATGCGCGACGCCGGCAAGCCGATCGGCGCCCTGTGCATCGCCCCGGCCATCCTGGCCACGCTGTTCGGCGCGGAGGGAATCGAACTCACCATCGGCTCCGACGCCGGTACCGCCGCCGTGCTGGAGAGCCTGGGGGCGAAGCACAGCGTCACCGGCCATGGCGAGATCGTGACCGACCGGCGTCTGAAGGTCGTCACCTCCCCCTGCTACATGCTCGACGCCAGCCTCGCGCAGATCGCCGAGGGTGCTGAGAACACCGTCCGCGCGCTGATCGGGCTGGCCCGCTAAGCTCTTGTTGCGCTTGCGCTAAGGGGCGGGTGCCGAAGCGGGATACCCCCTTCGGCATCGCCTCTGCGCAACAATTCGTTAACCATAAAAGCCCACCCTGTCCCTGCTTTCGGGCAGACTTTATTCAGGGACGAGGACGGCGATGACCTGCATTGTTGGCTTGGTGGACGGCGATCGTGTGTGGATGGGCGGTGACAGCGCGGGCGTGAACGGCCTGGACATCACCGTGCGCGCGGACACCAAGGTGTTCCGCAACGCCGACCTGCTGATCGGCTTCACCAGCAGCTTCCGCATGGGCCAGCTTCTGCATTACCGGCTGGAGCCGCCGCACCGCGACCCCGAGGCCGACGTCTTCCGCTACATGGTCGTCGATTTCGTGGACGCCGTGCGCGGCTGCCTGAAGGACGGCGGCTACGCCCACCGCTCCAACGACGTGGAGACCGGCGGCACCTTCATGGTCGGGTACGAGGGGCGGCTCTTCTCGATCCAGTCCGACTATCAGGTGGGCGAGGCGGTGCGCGGCTATCACGCCATCGGCTGCGGGTCCGACTACGCGCTGGGCTCCCTCGCCTCCACGGTCGGCCTGCCGGCGGAGGAGCGGGTGCTGAAGGCGCTGGAATGCGCCGAGCTGTTCAGCGGTGGCGTGCGCGCGCCCTTCACCATCCAGTCGATGGTCCGGCGCCCGCATCTGGCGCTGACCGAAGCGGCGTAAAGCCACAATAGAATTCAGGACTTCCCGCGCCGTTTTCGCCATCCGGCAAGACGGCGCGAAGTCGTGCCCGCACCGCGGCAAACTGTGTTATAGGAGCGCCGCTCCGTCCCAAAGAGATGGAGAACAAAAAGACCATAAATACAGTGGGTGCTAGAGAATGGTTGACCAAACTGTTGATGATGCGGATCGTTTGATTGGCGAAGAATCTCGCGATGTCTCGGGCCTGGTGCATGGCCTGCCGGCTTACTGCAATTCGCCTTACTTCGTGTTTCCGGCGCTGATCCTTCTGCTGATCATGCCGCTGTCGATCATTTTCCACCCGTCCTGGATCGTTCCGCTGGCCGAGCTGTACGCGGTCGGCATGATGGCGACGATCATCCGCCTGACGCGCGGGTAAGGGAAGGCTGCGGCTCCCTCCCTAACCCTCCCCCGTCTTCAGCGAGGGAGGGTTAGGGAGGGGGCAAAAACTCACGCAATGCTCCCGAATCCGTTGGTGATCGGATAGCGCCGCTCGCGGTTGAACAGCCGCGGCGTGATCTTCGGGCCGGGAGGCGCCTGGCGGCGCTTGTATTCGGCCAGATGCAGCATGCGCCAGACCCTGTCCACCACCTCCGGCGCGTGGCCGCGGGCGACGATCTCCGCCACGCCCAGATCCTTTTCCACCAGACAGCGCAGAATGTCGTCCAGCGCGTCGTAGGGCGGCAGCGTGTCCTGGTCGGTCTGGTCGGGCTTCAGCTCCGCGGTCGGGGCCTTGACCAGGACTCGTTCCGGCACGACGCGCCCCGCCGGGCCGAACGCGCCCTCCGTCTGATGCGCGTTGCGCCAGCGCGCCAGCGCGTACACCGTCGTCTTGTAGACGTCCTTCAGCACGGCGTAGCCACCGCACATGTCGCCGTAGAGCGTGGCGTAGCCGACCGACATCTCCGACTTGTTGCCGGTGGACAGCACCATGGGGCCGAACTTGTTGGACAGCGCCATCAGCGTGACGCCGCGGGACCGCGCCTGGATGTTCTCCTCCGTGGCGTCCGGGTCGCGCCCCGCGAAGGCCGGCAGGAGCATCCGCTCGAACGCCTCCATCGCCGGGACGATGGGAACGGTGTCCAGCTTGCAGCCCAGCAGTTCCGCCGATTCCGCGGCGTCGTCCAGGCTGTCCTGCGCGGTGTGGGGCGACGGCATCATCACGCCGTGCACCCGCTCGGCGCCCAGCGCGTCCACCGCGATGGCCGCCGCCAGCGCCGAATCGATGCCGCCCGACAGGCCCAGGATGACGCCGGGAAAGCGGTTCTTGGTCACATAGTCGCGCAAGGCCAGCACCAGCGCCGCGTAGATCGACTCCAGACCCTCCGGCGGTGCGACGCACTCCGTGTCGGCGCAACTCCAGACATCGTCCTCGCCGCGCTCCCAGCGGGTGATCAGCAGATGCTCGGTGAAGGCTGGAGCCTGCGCGACCAGCCGGCAATCGGCGCCCAGCGCGAAGCTGGCGCCGTCGAAGACCAGTTCGTCCTGCCCGCCCACCTGATTCACGTAGAGCAGCGGCAGGCTGGACTCGGTGACCCGTCCAACGGCGAGCTGCACGCGCTGGTCGTGCTTGCCCAGCTCGAACGGGCTGCCGTTGGGGACCACCAGGATCTCCGCCCCGCTTTCCGCCAGCGTCTCGATCACGTCGGCGGACCACATGTCCTCGCAGATCGGAACGCCCAGCCGCACGCCGCGGACGTTGATCGGGCCGGGCAGCGGGCCGGGGGTGAAGACGCGCTTCTCGTCGAAGACGCCGTAGTTCGGCAGGTCCACCTTGAAGCGGGTCGCCGCGATCCGCCCGCCGTCGAGCAGCAGGGCGGCGTTGTGGCGTTTGTCGCCGTCGCGCCAGGGCGCGCCGACCAGCAGGGCTGGGCCTCCGTCCGCCGTCTCGGCGGCGAGTTCACGCACCGCCTGCTCCACCACGTCCAGGAAGAAGGGCTTCAGCACCAGATCCTCCGGCGGGTAGCCGGTCACCGCCAGCTCCGGGCAGACCATCAGATCGGCGCCGCGCGCGGCGGCCTCCGCCCGCGCGTCCCGGATGCGGTCGATGTTGGTGGTGATGGCGCCGACGGTCGGGTTGATCTGGGCCAGCGCGATGGAAAGGCGGTCGGTCATGGCGGCATCGTCCGGTGAAGCGGCGGATCGGCGTCACCGTAACAGCCGGAGGCCGGGGGCGGAAGCGGCGCACGGCCGCAGCGGAACCGCGCCACCGCACGCTGTGTTGCCGGAAGGACAGGACGCCAACAGAAGGATGACCGGTCATGCAAAAGTCCGGGCAGGGTTCCGGTGCCACGACCTCCGTCTGGATGGACCGCGGCAGGGCGGCGATGCCCGCCGGGACGGTCGCTCCCACCGCCGCGGCGCTGGGCGCCCTGCGCCCTGATGTGATCGTTGTCGGAGCAGGCATCGCCGGGGTGACCACGGCCTACCTGCTCCAGCGCTCCGGCAAGTCGGTTCTGCTGCTGGACGACGGACCGTCGGGCGGCGGCGAGACCGGGCGCACCACGGCGCATCTCTCCAACGTCATCGACGACCGCTTCACCGAGATCGAACGGCTGCACAGCGAGTCCGGCGCCCGCATGGCGGCGGACAGCCACGGCGCCGCCATCGACACCATCGAGCGGATCGCCCGCGAGGAAAACATCGACTGCGGCTTCGCCCGGCTCGACGGCTATCTGATGCTGGCGCCGGGGCAGGACCCCGCCGGGCTGGACCGCGAGCGCGACGCCGCCCGCCGCGCCGGGCTGGACGATGTGGAGCGGCTGGACGCCCCGCCCATCCGGCATCCCGGCCCCTGCCTGCGCTTCCCCCGGCAGGCGCGCGTCCACGCGCTGGACTATCTGGTCGGGCTGACCCGCGCCTTCCTGGCGCGCGGCGGCGCGCTGGCCAGCGGGGCGCATGTCTCCACGGTCCGGCAGGACGGGGAGCGCGTGCGCGTCGAGGCCGGGCCGGACCACGCGCTGGTGGAGGCCGCCGCGGTGGTCGTCGCCACCAACTCGCCGATCAGCGACCGCTTCGCCATTCATTCCAAGCAGGCGCCCTACCGCACCTACGCCATCTCCCTGCGGGTGCCGAAGGGCAGCGTGCCCGATGCCCTCTATTGGGACACGCTCGACACCTATCACTATGTGCGGCTCCAGCCGGAGGCCGACCACGACCGGCTGATCGTCGGCGGCGAGGACCACAAGACCGGCGAGGCCCGCGACATGGCCGAGCGCTGGGCCGCGCTGGAGGCCTGGACGCGCGCGCATTTCCCCCAGGCCGGGGTGGTCGAGCACCGCTGGTCCGGGCAGGTGATGGAGCCCTTCGACGGGCTGGCCTTCATCGGCCCCGACCCGGCCTATGGCGGGCGGGTCTTCGTCGCGACCGGCGACAGCGGCATGGGCATGACCCACGGCACCATCGCCGGGCTGGTGCTGTGCGAGCTGATCCACGGCAGCGGCAGCCCGTGGGCCGCGCTGTACGACCCTGGCCGCAAGATGACCAGCAAACTCGGCACCTACCTGCGGGAGAACCTGGACGCCGCCCGCCACTTCCTGCCCTACGTGCAGGGGCCGGAGCTGGAGGGCGAGGATCGCATCGAGCCCCGACAGGGCGCGGTCCTGAAATCGGGCGTCTGGCCCGTCGCCGTCTTCCGCGACGAGTCGGGGGCGCTGCACCGCCGCTCCGCCATCTGCCCCCATCTGAAATGCGTGGTCCGCTGGAATCCCGGCGAGCGGAGCTGGGACTGCCCCTGCCACGGGTCCCGCTTCGCCGTGGACGGGACGGTTCTGAACGGCCCGGCCACCCAACCGCTTGCGCCCATCGAGGACTCCGCAAGCAAAAACTGATAAAATCCTTCGAAACCGAAGAGTTTCGACCGGGCGTTGCAGGAGCCCTGCGACGAATTAACCTGTGGTAAAGGACTCCGGTACGATCATACCCTTACGGCGAAACGATCACGCGCGGGAGGCGGCGATGTATTACTCGGAGATGTCCGGACCGACAGGGACGACCAGCACGGTCCTGCAACAGGCGAACAACGCCAAGAAGGCAACCGAGAGCAAGGCTGCGGACGGCGCCAAGGCCGCCGCCACGACCGCCGACGCCGCGACTCCCGCGAAAAGCGCCAGCCCGGCCTACACGATCAGCCAGTCGATGGAAAACCTGCTCGACAGCCTGTCGGGCAAGAAGCCCGCGGCGGCGGGCGGCGACGGCGCGAACGCCGATGCGGCGGGCGACGCGGCCGCCGGCGGCAAGACCGGCTCCCAGGCGATGGCCGACCGGGCCAAGCAGGCCGAGCAGATCATGCAGAAGGCGCTGGAGCAGTCCAAGGGCCTCTCTGGCCTGTTTGAGAAGGCCATCGACAACATGGCCGGCGATCTCGGCAGCCTGCTCGGCGGGCTGGGCATGTCGGACGACGACGTGAAGGGCGCCGTCGGCGATTTCGGCAGCGCCATGAAGGACAAGCTGAAGTCCATGGATTTCAGCCAGATGGGCATGAGCATGGAGGAGGCCCGGTCGCAGTGGTCCATCGAGTCCCGCGGCATGGAGCTGACCATCCAGGATGGCGACAAGTCGGTCCGCATCTCCTTCGCCAAGTCCACCCTGGACTTCACCCGCGAGGACCGCGGGCTGGCGGCCACGCTGAACGCGGACGGCTCGGGCAGCGCCATGTTCTCCGCCGCCACGACCAAGGTGTCCGGCAAGGCCACCGGCATGATCGTCCGCGCCAACGGCTTCAGCGATGACGAGATCAAGGGCGTCCTGGAGAAGTTGAACGGCATGGCCGCGAAGGGCGGGATGAACGGCCTCGGCGCCCTGACCCCGACCAAGAGCGCCGATGGCGTGATGCACCTGAACCTCGACCTGTCGCAGCCCATCGCCGGCCTGACCGACGGCAGCAGCGCCAAGGGCGCCGCCGCGGCGGACGCTTCCCAGAAGGTGGACATCAAGGCGTGAGGAAGGGCGGGCCGTTTTCCCGGAAGGGGCGCCCGCAAAAGGGGTGCGATCTGTGATAACGGGGGCCGGCGCTTGCCGTCGAGCCGGCTCCCTGTATAGAAGCGGCTTTCGCTGTTTCGGAGATTCGCTTCCCCATGACCGACCGCCCCACGACCGACCGCAACGCCGTTCTGGCCGCGAACCGGGCTTTCTACCAAGCCTTCACCGGGCGTGACTTCCCCGCCATGGACCGGCTGTGGGCCTCCCGCCTGCCCGTGTCCTGCATCCATCCCGGCTGGACCATCCTGTTCGGCCGGGAGGCTGTGGTGTCGAGCTGGCAGGACGTGCTGCGGTCCCCCCGCGGCCCGGCGGTGCAGGCGCGCAACGAACGCGTCAGCCTGTACGGCGACACCGCGGTCGTCCTCTGCGAGGAGATCGTGGGAGACGCGGTGCTGGTGGCGACCAACCTGTTCGCGCGCGAGGATGGTGAGTGGCGGCTGGCCCACCATCAGGCCGGACCGGTCGCCGAACCCGCCTCGCAGATCCTGACGCCGCCCGACCGCCTGCCGCCCGGCGGCCTGCTGCACTGACGGCGGCCCCTCGACGGCGGCCCCTCTTCCCCCTCGCGCGTTCAGCGGCGCTCCGCCGCCCTCTCCAGCTGCCAGATCAGATCGCCCACCACCCGGTCGGCGGTGATCCGCTCGGGGTCGCTGTTGGTCAGGGCGACCGCGGCCCAGCGGTGGGCGCGTGAGAAGGCGATGTAGGCGTTGAAGCCGCCGGTGGAACCGGAATGCCAGAGGATCGGTGTGCCGTCCGCCGCCCAGGCGACGAACCAGCCCAGCGCCATTGCCCCCTGCCCCAGCGCCCCCGGATCGCGCAGCGCCCGCCCGTCCACCTGCACCGACTGGGCGAGCGCCAGCGTCGCCGCGGCCTCGCCGTCACAGGCGGCCTTTCCCAGGCCGGTGCAGTCGCCCATGTTGGCGCGCAGCCAGCGCAGCAGGTCGTCGGCGGTGGAGTAGAGGCCGAAGGAGGGCTGCATGGCCGGCGCCTCCCAATCCGGCACCACCTGCCCGCGGGCGTGACCCACCGCCTTGCGGGCGCGCTGCCCGGCCGTGGGCGTCAGCGTGGTGTCGGTCATGCCGAAGCGGTCGGTGACCACCCGTTTCAATAGGGTTTCATACGGGATGCCGGAGGCGGTGGACAGCGCCTCCCCCAGCACCGCCATGCCGACGTTCGAATAGCGGAAGCGCGTGCCCGGTGGCACCGTCAGGCTGAAGCCGGACAGCCACGCCCCCACCTCCTCCCGCGTCAGCGGCTTGTAGGGGTTGCGCGGGTCCTCCAGCCGGCTCCACGAGAAGCGCGGTGTCTCCGGCACGTTGGGCAGCCCCGCCGTGTGGGTGGCGAGGTCGAGCAGGCGGATCGGCGTGCCGTCGAAGTCCGGGGCGTGGACCGGCTTGGGCAGATGGCGGGCCAACGGGTCGGTCGGGGCGACGCGCCCGGCGCGGATCAGCTCCGCCAGGATGGTGCCGGTGAAGGGCTTGGTCAGCGAGGCGATCTGGAACAGGGTCCGCCCGTCCGGCGGGCCACCGTCGGGCCGTCCGCTGTCGCCGCGCCCGACGACGAGGCTGCGCCCGTCGCGGATCACCCCGACGACGATGCTGCCCGCCCCCGCCTCCTCAAGACGGCGATCGGCCAACGCCGTCACCGCCTCCCGAAGACGGTCCGGGGGCACCGCGTCCGCCGGGGCCGGCGCCGTCGCCCAGACGGTGAGCGCAAGAAACGACACGACACCGAGCACCGGCCCCCGCATCCCCACCCTCCGTCATCGGCGCGCGGAATGGGCGCGCTGAAGGAAGAGTGGGAAGCGGTCCCGCCCGCCGGTACGCCCGCGGACGGACATCACGCCAACGGAGCAGGCCATGCCGGGCGGGTTAGACCGGTAAGGCCCGGCCCACCCGGCCGAAATTTACTCGGCCACTTTCTACTCGGCCAATTTCTACTCGGTGGGAATTTCCGCCAGCGGCGGGCGGCGGTCCTTGACGATGGTCAGCGGCACGTCGTCGGCGGCGATCTCGATGATCGGCTGGCCACCGAGCAGGCTGGGGCACTGCTTGACCTGGGTGAAGGCCATGAAGAAATCGGCCTTGCGCCAGTCCAGCCCGGTGCCGTTGACCAGCTTCAGCCAGGGCGGCAGCTCGAAGCGGACGGCCAGCGTGTTGCCGCACACCGACAGGGTGTACTGGCGCGGCGGCGCCTTGCCGCCGTTCTCGCGCTCCACCAGGGCGACCAGCTCGGCCAGAGCCTCGTGCTGGGAGTTGCCCCAGTAATCCAGCTCGAACCGGCCCTCGGCGCCCTTCAGCCCGCCGGTGAACTGGTTGTAGTAGACGTACTGGTTCGGGTGCATGGCGCCGAGCTGCCACGCGTACAGCACGGCCACCGCGATGCCCGCCGCCCCGTACGCCTGACCCGTACGCCGGCCCAGCGCCTCGGCCCCGCTCCACAGCCGGTCGATGGCGATGCCGGCCAGCACCGCCATCGGCGGCGCCACGAACAGGAAATGGCGGATGCCGTTGTAGACGGACGGGCGCATCAGCATGAACAGGATCACCGGCAGGAAGGCCGCCAGCGCCAGCGGCACCCAGCGCACCGCGCCGAAGGCGCCGTCCACGCTCCGCCAGCCGCCGCGCACCACCCACAGGGCGGCCAGCGCCACCGCGGCCAGGGTGCCGAGCAGCACCGCCTCCGGCAGCTTCACTCCCAGATAGACCGGCAGATAGAGCGCCGGCGGGGCGGCGGAGCTGACCATCTGCCCCATGAACAGCGTCTGGATGTCGATGGGGAAGTGCGAGACGACGCGCAGCGCCTCCAGCGGGTTCAACGGCTTCTGCACCGCCCAGGGCCAGAACAGCGCCATCACCGCGTAGGCGAGCGGGATGGCCGGCAGCAGGGGCGGCACGGAGCGCCGGACGACGCCCAGCGCCGGCCGCAGCCCGCCCTGCCACGCCACCAGCACCACATAGAGCGCCAGCGCCACCGCGAGGTAGAAGCCGGCCAGCACCCCCCCCACCCGGATCGACAGGGTCAGGCCGAGCGCCAGCCCGAATTTCAGCACCGCGCTGCGGCGCGGGGCCGGCATCTGCCCGATGATGCGGGTGGCGAAATAGAGCGTCCACACCATGCCCGCAGCGAAGGGCACGTCCTTGGTGTTGTTGAACATGGCGCCGTAATAGACGCCGGACAGCGCCAGCAGCGCCGCCGCCAGGAAACCCGCCCGCGGCCCGGCCAGCAGCCGCGCGTAGCGCCAGCAGCCGGCGATGCCCAGCACCCCGACCAGCGCGCACAGCAGGTGGCGCGTCTCGTACTCCTCGAACGGCGAGATCGGGACCACCAGGGCGGTCACCAGATCGAACAGCCCGCCATACAGGTACAGATCCTTGAAATGGAAGGCCGACCGGTCGGTAAAGCCGGACAGGTAGAAGGACAGCAGCTTCTTGCCGTAGATGTGCTGCACCTCCTCGTCGGTGCTGATCCCGTAGTTCCGGAAGGTCAGCGCGGCGAGGATGATCAGGCACAGCAGAAGCGCGCGCGCCATGTCGTCCCACAGGGCACCGGCGCGGCGTTGCGACAGCGCGCCCGCCGGGGGCGCCGCCCCGAGGGGATTCAGGCCGAGCGGCGGCATCAGGCTCATGAAGGGCGGTCCTCGCTTCCGGGCCGGCGCCAAGCGCCTGCGTTGGCCCCCGGATTGGCCGCTAAATTGGATGCCGGAGCGGCAGCCTCGTCCTCGAAGCCGTGCGCGGAACGGACGATGTAAAGGGGACGTCCCTTCACCTCGTTGAACACGCGGCCCAGATAGTCGCCGATGACCCCCAGCGTGACGAGCTGGATGCCACCCATGAACAGCACCGCGGCCAGCAGCGATTCATAGCCGGGCACGTCGATGCCGTAGATCAGGGTGCGCAGCAGGCGCAGCAGGATGTAGACGAAGGCGAAGCCGGAGATCGCCATGCCCACCAGACTCCACACCCGCAACGGGAAGGTGGAGAAGGCGGTCAGCCCGTCGAAGGACAGGCTGAGCAGCTTCAGGAAGCCCCATTTGGTGTCGCCGCCGGCGCGCTCCCCCTGCTGGTAGGGAATGCTGGCCTGACGGAAGCCGACCCAGGCGAAGATGCCCTTCATGAAGCGCGTGCGTTCGGGCATGCGGTTGATGACGTCGACCACCCGGCGGTCCATCAGCCGGAAGTCGCCGACCTCGCGCGGCAGCTTGACCTCCGACAGGTTGTCGAAGATCCAGTAGAAGGCGCGGGCGAACGCCCGGTGCTTCAGGCTCTGCCCCACCCGCGCGTGGCGCACGGCGACGACCACGTCGTAGCCCTCGCGCCATTTGGCGAGGAATTGCGGCAGCAGCTCCGGCGGGTGTTGCAGGTCGGCGTCCATCGGCACCACGGCGTCGCCGGTGGTGTGGCGCAGGCCGGCCGACAGGGCCAGTTCCTTGCCGAAGTTGCGCGACAGGTCGACCACCTTGACCCGCGGGTCGGCGTCGTGGACGTCCAGCAGGCGGTCGAGCGTGTCGTCGCGGCTGCCGTCGTTGACGCAGACCACCTCCCACTCGGCGTCCAGCCGGTCGAGCACGGGCACCAGCCGCTCGAACAGCGCCGCGATGTTGGGGCCTTCGTTGTAGAAGGGGATCACCACCGACAGGCGCCCCCGCTTCGTGCGGGCGGAGCGCGACGGCTTCGGGGCGGAAGCGGCGTCACCGGTGATGGGGGCGGGTGTGGGGGCGGTGTTGGCGGAAGCCGCCAGAGTGGGCGCGTCGGTCGTGGGCGCGTCGGTCAGGGACATGGCCGGCCGTTGGGTCAGATGATCACGAGCCGGGTCGGAAGGGTCCAGGCAGGCGTCCCCGGCGGGGCGCTTCGCCCTTTGGCATATAGCACGATACATGTGGATGAGCAAAACGCCTCTATTGTGACCATCCACGGCCTAAGCCGTGACCAGCACACCGCTGGAACCGGCGCCGGAACGGTCCGTCGCTGGTGGGCTAACGCCACGGTCCCGACAAATATTCCAAGGCCCGGCGAAACCGCCAGAACCCGGAAGGATAAGGGCATCCCCAAGCGTGCGCGGAGGGACGCCATGCCCGTTTTCGGGGACCGGAAACCAGTTGGCACACTTAATGAATTGGTAAGCGGACACTGCCATGTTTTGCATCTAAACCATCAGCCTCATCCGGAGTTTCCCCGATCATGAGCCTGTTCAACCATCTTCGGGTCGGCACCAAGATCACGGCGGCGAACGCCGGGGTTCTCCTCTTCCTGGTCGCCATCGGCGGCATCGGGGTCTACGCCCTGATGGACGCCAAGCACGGCTTCGCGACCTATCAGACCCTGGCCCGCCAGACCACCGAGGTCGGGCGCATCCAGGCGACGATGCTGGAGGTCCAGCTCCAGGCCAAGACCTTCCTGCTGACCGGCAGCGAGGAGGCCTCCCACACGGTTGACTCGCTGGCCGCCGACCTCGACGGGCGGATCGACGAGGCCAAGACCCTGTTCACCGAGCCGACGCTGAACCGCACGGTGACCCAGATGGACAACGAGCTGGGCCAATACCGCGAGGCCTTCACCCGCATCATGGAGTTCCAGGCGACCCGCAACGAGGCGTCGGCGGAGCTTCTCGACCTCGGGGTCAAGATGGAGAAGGCGCTCAGCGGCGTCATGGACAGCGCCTACGCGGACGGCGACACCGAGGCCGCCTATCAGGCGGGCATGGCCGCCCGCCATTTCCTGGCCGCCCGCAACAACGCCAACCGCTTCCTGACCGACGGCTCGGCGGAGAGCGCCGACATCTTCCGCAAGGAGCTGCAGAACGCCCGCGAGCGCGGCAACGCGATGCTCGCCAAGCTGACCGAGCTGGAGCGCCGCCGCGGCGCCTCGTCCTTCCTGGCCTACCAGCGCGTCTTCGCCACCCAGTTCGAGAAGGCGGTCGTCGCCACCACCAAGCGGGACGAGCTTGTCTCGCAGGTGCTGGAGACGCTCGGCCCGACCGTCAACGCGCGGGTCGAACAGCTGCGCGACGCCAGCGCCCGCCAGCAGGCGGCGCTCGGCACCACCGCCACGGAGAACATCGACCGCGCCCGGACGGTGACCACCGCCGCCGCCGTGGTCGCCGTCCTGCTCGGACTGATCTCCGCCCTGCTGATCGGGCGCGGGCTGTCGCGGCCCATCGTGTCGATGACCGACACCATGACCCGTCTGGCCGGCGGCGACCGCCGGGTGGAGGTGCCCGGCCTGGACCGCGGCGACGAGATCGGCGGCATGGCCAAGGCCGTCGAGGTCTTCAAGCACAGCCTGATCGACGCCGACCGCATGGCCGCGGAACAGGCCGCCGAGCATGCGACCCGCCGCGAGCGGTCGGAGCGCATCGACTCCCTGACCCGCGAATTCGACCGCATGGTGATGGAGGTGCTGTCCCGCGTCTCCTCCGCCGCCACCCAGCTCAACAGCACGGCCCAGGGCATGTCGGCCACCGCCGAGCAGACCACCCGGCAGGCCAGCGCCGTCGCCGCCGCCTCGACCCAGGCCACCGCCAACGTGGAGACCGTCGCCGCCGCCGCGGAGGAGCTGACCAGCTCGATCCAGGAGATCAGCCGGCAGGTCGCCCAGAGCAACAGCATCGCCGGGCAGGCGGTCAGCACCGCCGAACGGACCGACGCCACCGTGCGCGGTCTGGTCGACGCCGCCCAGCGCATCGGCGAGGTGGTGCAGCTCATCAACGACATCGCCAGCCAGACCAACCTGCTGGCGCTGAACGCCACCATCGAGGCGGCACGGGCGGGCGAGGCCGGCAAGGGCTTCGCCGTCGTGGCCAGCGAGGTCAAGAGCCTCGCCAACCAGACCGCCAAGGCGACGGAGGACATCTCCGGCCAGATCGCCGGCATCCAGCAGGTCAGCCGCGAGGCCGCCGGGGCGATCGCCGAGATCGGCCGCGTGATCGGCGAGATCAGTCACATCTCCACCACCATCGCCGCGGCGGTCGAGGAGCAGGGTGCGGCCACCCAGGAGATCAGCCGCAACGTCCAGCAGGCCGCCCGCGGCACGCAGGAGGTGTCGGGCAACATCGCCGGGGTGACCCAGGCGGCGGAAGCCACCGGCGACGCCTCCCGTCAGGTGCTCGACGCCGCCGACGGGCTGAGCGGCGAGGCGGAGGGGCTGCGCGGCTTCGTCTCCCGCTTTCTGACCGACATGCGGGCCGCCTGACGGTCTCGTCTTCCCCCCTCCTCCATCCGATTGCGATGGAGGAGGGGTTTTTCTTGCGCCGCCCCGGCCCTGTTGGGCAAATAGGGGTCATTGCGCACCCCGGACTGCTTTTCCCATCATGATCCTGACCCCGATCCCGGCCGAGACGATGCCGGAGGCCCTGGCGACCTTCGAGCGCCTGCTGGCCGGCAAGCCCCTGCCCCTCGCCGCCTTCCGGCGCATTGCCGCGACGTGGCCGGTGCCCGGCGGCGTCGACACGCCGGAGCAGCGCGCCGAAGCGGTGCGGCTGGCCCACGCCCACGGCATCGGCACGCTGGACGAGCCGCCCAACGCCTCCTTCATGTGGGACGGCGAGGTCATCCGCACCGACGTGGAATCGACGGTCATCGTTCATGAGGTCGCCCACTGGCTGGTCGCCGCGCCCGAGCGCCGCCCGCTCTACGACTTCGGCCTGGGGCCGGGGCCGGAGACGACGCTGCGCAAGGAGGCGCGCAGCCAGCAGAAGCTGACCTTCGAGGACTGCATGCACGAGGAGCAGCAGACCTCCCTGCTCGGCGTGCTGTGGGAGGCCGAGCTGGGCCAGCCGGCGATCCTCGCCTTCCTGGAGCAGAACTGGATGGAGCGCTGGGAGCGGGAGAGCACCGCCGCCTTCTTCATCCGCCACGTCGAGGAACTCTTCACCCGCGGCCTGATCGACGCCGAGGGCCGCCCGTCCACGGCGCGCGCCTGGGCGGACGAGCGGGCGGACGAACGGACGCGGGCTGCCTGACATTCGCACTGCCCACAAATCAATCATAATTCCCCTGGAGGCTGGACCGTCATGACCCGCAACCTGCTTACGCTGGCCTCCGCGCTGGCCCTGCTCGCCACCCCGGCGGCGGCGGACACGCTGAAGATCGGCATGATCACCACCCTGTCCGGCCCCGGCGCGGGTCTGGGCATCGACATCCGCGACGGCTTCGCGCTGGCGGTGGAGCATGCGGGCGGCAAGCTGGGCGGGCAGGACACCCAGGTCATCGAGGCGGACGACCAGCAGAAGCCGGACGTCGCCGTCGGCCTCGCCAACCGCATGGTCGAGCGCGACCGCGTGCAGGTGGTGACCGGCGTGGTCTGGTCGAACCTTGCGCTGGCCATGCTGCCGACGCTGGCCGGCGGGCAGACCTTCTTCATCAGCCCGAACGCTGGCCCGTCGCAGCTGGCGGGCGCGCAGTGCAACCCGTACTTCTTCAACGCCGCCTACCAGAACGACCAGATCCACGAGGCCGTGGGCAAGCATGTCCAGGACGAGGGCTTCAAGAAGGTCTACCTGATGGCCCCCAACTACCCGGCGGGCAAGGACGGTCTGGCCGGCTTCAAGCGCTACTACAAGGGCGAGGTCGCGGGCGAGGTCTACACCCAGGTCGGGCAGCTCGACTACGCGGCGGAGCTGGCGCAGCTCAAGGCCGCGGCGCCGGACGCCGTCTACGTCTTCTACCCCGGTGGCATGGGCATCAACTTCATCAAGCAGTATGAGCAGGCCGGGCTGAAGGGCGCCGTTCCGCTGTTCGGCCCCGGCTTCTCCTTCGACCAGGACATCCTGGCGGCGGTCGGCGAGTCCGCGCTCGGCGTCAAGAACTCGGCGCAGTGGAGCCCCGACCTCGACAACGCCGCCAACAAGACGTTCGTCGCCGACTTCAAGGCCAAGTACGGGCGCATCCCGTCCATGTACGCCGCCCAGGGCTACGACACGGCGCTGCTGATCGACACCGCGGTGAAGGCGGTCGGCGGCAACCTGAAGGACAAGGACAAGCTGCGCGCCGCCCTGGCCTCCGCCAAGCTGCAAAGCCTGCGCGGCGAGGTGGCCTTCAACACCAACCACTACCCGATCCACGACATCTACCTGCGCGAGGTCGTGAAGGGCGCCGACGGCGCGGTGACCAACAAGACCGTCGCCACGGTCTTCACCAACCACGCCGACGCCTACGTCAAAGACTGTCCGATGAAGTGAGGCGCAGGCAGGACGCCGGAGAATGGACGCGCTCCTCCTCGTCGAACAGGGGCTGAACGGGCTTCAGCTCGGCGTGATGCTGTTCCTGATGGCCGCCGGGCTGACGCTCGTCTTCGGCATCATGGATCTCATCAACCTCGCCCACGGCACCTTCTACATGGTCGGCGCCTACCTGACGGCGGCGCTGGTGCCGGTGCTGGGCAGCTTCCCGCTGGCGCTGGCGGCGGCGGTGCTGCTGACGGCCCTGCTCGGGCTGGTGGTGGAGGCGGTGGCGCTGCGCACGCTCTACCGCCGCGACCACCTGGATCAGGTGCTGGCGACCTTCGGGCTGATCCTGTTCTTCAACGAGCTGGTGAAGATCGTCTTCGGCCCGGTCCCCATCTTCCTCAACCCGCCGGCGGCGCTGGCCGGGACGGTGGATCTGTTCGGGCTGAAATACCCGGCCTTCCGGCTGGCGATCCTGGCCGTGGGCATCGCCGTGGCGGTGTTCCTGTGGCTGCTGATCGCGCGGACGCGGGTCGGCATGCTGATCCGCGCCGGCGCCACCAACCGCGAGATGGTGATGGCGCTGGGGGTCGATGTCCGGCGGCTGTTCGGGCTGGTCTTCGCGCTGGGCTGCGGACTGGCCGGGCTGGCCGGCGCCATGGCCGGGCCGGTGCTGGCCGTTCAGGTCGGCATGGGCGAGCAGATCCTGATCCTGACCTTCGTGGTCATCGTGATCGGCGGCATCGGCTCGATCCGCGGGGCGCTGGCCGGCGCCCTGCTGGTCGGCATGGTGGACACGCTGGGCCGCGCCTTGCTGCCCGCCGCCTTCCGGCTGGTGATGGACGCCGCCAACGCCAGCGCCGCCGGGGCCGCGCTCGCCTCCATGGCGATCTACGTGCTGATGGCGGTGGTTCTGGCGATCAGGCCCAAGGGCCTGTTCCCAGCGCATTGAGGAACGGCTAGGTTCACTTTATGACCACGAACGAGTTCACGCTGCTCTTCCGGCGGCGCTTCAGCATGGCCCATCGCCTGATCGCCGGCGATTCCGTCAAATGCGCCGTGCCGCACGGCCACAACGAGACCGTTTCGGTGAAGCTGGAGGCCGTGGACCCCGCACCGCTCGACGGGGCGGCGAACATGGTGGAGTCCTTCGCGCGGGCCAAGGCGACTTGGCACCACTGGATCGACGGGCATGTCGACCACGCGCTCCAGCTCTCCCACCGCGACCCGCTGATCGGCTATTTCCGGGAGCACGAGCCGGAAAAGCTGCCCATGCTGCTGATCACCCCCGGCGACCCGACGACGGAGGCGCTGGCCGCCTGCATGATGGCCAAGGCCAACGCGCTGTTCGCCGCGGAGACCTCGCCCTTGCGCTGCGTCGAGGTGGAGATCGAGGAGACGCCCACCAACACGGTGATCTTCCGCGGCGTGCCGGAGCATCACCTGGACGCCGGCTACCTTGGCCTGCCGGGCGCGCCATGGTGGCTGCGCGGGGACATGAGCATCAACGACCTGTAGCGGGCACCGTCTTCAGGCTTCAGGCGATCCCCAGCAGCTTGTGAAGCTGGACGCTCATCCGGTAGCCGTGGGCCAGCGCCACGGCGGTGCAGGCCTGCCGGTTGGCAAAGTTCCGCTCCGCATCGTCGTCGTCGCGCGGCATCACCGTGACGGCGGCGCCGGGCGGCGGGCGGAACAGCCGGGCGCCTTGCCCCGGCAACTGGGTGGACAGGGTGGGCAGCCCGTCGCCGGAATCGCTCTCCCCCGCCGCCAGCACGTATTTGTAGACCGACACCCGCGGCACGAGGTCCGGGTGCAGGCCAGGCGTCTTCGGGCTGCACACGATGGTCAAGCGCGGGTCGTCCGGCATGCCGTCCAGCCACAGCGTGCCGTTCGTCTCGATCTGCACGCGCAGGCCCCGCTCCAGCAGGGCGCGGATCAGCGGGACGACGTTCTGGCGCAGCGGCTCCCCGCCGGTCAGCACGATCAGGTCGCAGACCGCGGGGCGCAGCTCCCCGATGCGGGCCAGCAGCTCGTCCAGGGAGGGGCGCCAGGGCGAGCTTTCGAAGTCGGTGTCGCACCAGTGGCAGCGCAGGTTGCAGCCGCCGGTCCGCACGAAGACGCTGGGCTCCCCGACGAAGGGGCCTTCGCCCTGAAGGGTGTAGAAGACCTCCTGTATCCACAGGCTTTGGCCGTCGCCCCCCTCCTGCGGGCGGACCGGGTTGGCGCCGCGCATCAGACCCCGCCCCCGTAGGCCACCGGATCGGACAGCCCGGCCTCCTGGAAGCCCTTCAGCCGCAGCAGGCAACTGTCGCAGGAGCCGCAGGCGGTGCCGTCCGGCGCCGGGTCGTAGCAGGAGTGGGTCAGGCCGTAATCCACCCCCAGCTCCAGCCCGCGGCGGATGATGCCCGCCTTGTCGAGGGTCATCAGCGGGGCGTGGATCTTGAACCGGCTGGAGCCCTCCACCCCCGCCTTGGTGGCGAGGTTCGCCATGGTCTCGAAGGCGGCGATGTATTCGGGCCGGCAGTCCGGATAGCCGGAATAATCCAGCGCGTTCACGCCGATGAAGATGTCCGACGCCTGCAGCGTCTCCGCCCAGGCCAGCGCGAAGGACAGGAACACCGTGTTGCGCGCCGGGACGTAGGTCACCGGGATGCCCGTCCCCAGATCCGCCGCGCTGGCGTGCTTGGGCACGGCGATGGCGTCGGTCAGGGCGGAACCGCCGAAGGCCCGCAGGTCGATGTCGGCGATGACGTGGCGGTCCACCGCCATGGCCGCGGCGACGCGCTTGGCCGCTTCCAGCTCCACCGCGTGGCGCTGCCCGTAGCGGAAGCTGAGCGCGTTCAGCCGATACCCCTGCTCCCGGGCGATCGCCAGCACCGTCGTGGAGTCCAGCCCGCCGCTGACCAGCACCACCGCATTCTTCGCGTTCATGTCCCTGCCCTCTCCCATGACACAGGCCGCCCCGGCATAATCCCGTCCTCGCCATTGGTCAACGGCGGCGGCGATCTCCCGCCCGATGGAAAAAACGTCAGGCTGTTAACGCTTCGGAAATTCCCCTTGCAACACCCTTGTTAGCGAAACGAACATCCAAAAGGCAGGCATAGAACCGGCACCGCGACCTCCGCCGGTTGCGAGGGAGACATTGCCGTGAACGCAGTCCAACCGCCGCCCAGCGCCCAGGACGACCACGCGGACCGGACCGGCATCGACCCCCCTTGTCACTGCGACGGCGCCGCCAAGGCGGCGGATTGCCAAGCCTCCTGCCATCTGAACGACTCGGCCTTCCGCGAGCGGGCCAAGGAAATCCTCTTCAGCGGCCGGCGCATCACCGCCGGAGCGGTGCATCTGATCGGTCTTGAGGACATCCGGGACCAGCTCGGCGACCGCTGGGAACGGGTGAAGGAGCGGGTCCACACCTACACCGCCCGCCTGCTCGAAAAGATGCTTTCCCCTCACGACGTGTGGTTCCGACACGGCGAGGCCCAATTCATCATCGTGTTCGCCCACGCGGACCTGCAGGCGGCACAGCTCATCTGCGGGCGGATCGTCGAATCCCTGCATCAGTCGCTGCTGGGGCACAGCGACACCAGCCAGATCATCGTCAAGACCGCGCTGGTGGAGATCGACGGCAGCATCGCGGTCGGCAGCGCGCGGCTGGACGAGCTGCTCAACGCCGCCAGCCAGTCGAAAGGACCGGTCGGCCAGCCGCAGGCCGAGGAGCGCCGACGCCCCTCGCTGTCCGCCTTCGCGCTCGGCAACGGCGAGCCGCCGCCGCAGCCCAAGGTGCTCTTCCGCCCGGTCTACGACGTGCGGAACAAGGTGATCTCCACCTACACCTGCCGCCCGGACCTCCTGACCTGCCGGCACATCAACCAGATCATCATGGCCGAATTCCTGCAGGAGGAGGCCATCTTCGATTACGACATGGAGGCCCTGTGCCACGCGGTCTGCACCTACAACGAGCTGTACAAGAACAATTTCCGCTACGCCCAGACCATCCCCGTGCATTTCGAAACCCTCGCCTCGGCACGGCGGCGGCGGGAGTATCTCCAGTCCTGCCGGATGATCCCAAGCTACCTGGTCCCCTTCCTGGCCTTTGAGCTGGATGGATTGCCGCAGGGGGTTCCCAGCGGCCGGCTGGCCGAGATGGTCACCCTGCTGCGCCCCTTCGGGCGCGCCACCATCGTCATCCTGCGGGAGGAGAACACCGACATCGGCACCTATGCCAGAGCCGGCGTCAAGGGTGTCGGGCTGTCCATGGACTTCCGGGACGGCGATCAGCGCTGCATCGACAAGATCAACGCCTTTTGCCCCGTCCCACGCAAACACGGCCTGTTCGCCTATCTGGACGGCATCCGGAACGTGGAACAGTTCCAGGCCGCGATCGAGGCCGGGGCGGCCTATATCGGCGGAGCGGTGGTTGGCAAGGATTCCGACGTTCCCGAACACATGCGGCGCTGCACCGAAAAGGAGATGCTGATGAGAGCCAGAGTCAAGGCACGGCGCGAGTCGGCATAGACAGGTCCGGCGTAGGCGCGTCCCTTTCCGCATAAGACGTCAGGAAGCGCCGCCTGGATGGCCTCGTTAACGCATTAGCAAGTGCGAAAGGACCATCCTATTCACACGGTCATTCCATTGATGCCCGTACCCGGTCCAGGCGGCGGTCCTGCCGTTGGGCTCGCGCTCCCCCACAACCGGGAAGGGACGCTCGGCCATGTTCATGCATCATCCCTCCGGTCTGGACGGCACCATCCCGGAACAGGATGACGGTGCCATGCCGCCCTCGCCCCCCACCCCCGGCCAATCAATCGACGAGTCCTTCAAGGAACGCGCCCGGCAGATCCTGGCGCACAGCCAGACGGTCACCGCGGGGTCCGTCCACCTGATCGGCCTCGACGAGATCCGGAATGAGCTGGGCGACCGCTGGGGAAGCGTGAACGAGCGGGTGCACGTCTACACCGAGCGCATGCTCAAGAAGGTGCTGTCGCCGCGCGACGTCTGGTTCCGCTATGGCGAGAACCACTACATCATCGTCTTCGCCCAGGCCGACCGGAAGGCGGCGCAGCTGACCTGCAGCAAGGTGATGGAAAGCCTGCACCAGGCACTGCTGGGCCACGCCGACACGCGGCGCATCACCGTCAAGACCGCGGTGGTCGATGTCGGCGGCGGGGTCGCCCTGGACACCGCGCGGCTGGCCGACCTGCTCAAGGACGCCGTCCACAAGCCGGAGGGCACCGCGGCGGCCTCCCCCCCGCCGGCGGACGGCGCGATTCCGCCGGCCATTCCGGCGGCGGAGGCACGGCGCCCGCACCGGCCCGAGATGCCGGCGGACACCATCACGCCGCAGAGCCGGCCCAAGGTGCTGTTCCGCCCGGTCTTCGACGTGAAGCACAAGGTGGTGTCGACCTACTGCTGCCGCACCGACGCCGACACCGCCCGCTATCTGAACCTGATGGACACCTTCGACCCGGAGCGCGAGGAGGCCGTCTTCGACCTCGACATGGAGACGCTGAGCCTCGCGGTCAGCACCTACAACGAGCTGTACGCCAACAAATTCCGCTACGCCCAGACCATCCCCGTCCATTTCGGCACGCTCGCTTCCAGCCGGCGGCGGCGGGAATACATCCAGGCCTGCCGGATGATCCCGCGCGTGCTGATGCCCTTCCTGGCCTTCGAGCTGGACGGGCTGCCGGCCGGCGTTCCCTATGGGCGGCTGGCGGAGATCGTGGCGATGCTGCGCCCCTTTGCCCGCGCCGCCATGGTCATCCTGCACGACGACGCGGGCGACCTGTCGGTCTACGCCACCGCCGGCGTCAAGGGGGTCGGTCTGCGGCTGGACGGGCGGGAGGACGAGCCGCACATCCTGGAGCGGGTCCAGACCTTCTGCCCCGGACCGCGCAAGTTCAGCATGTTCGCCTACGTGGACGGCGTGCGCACCCCGGTGGAGCTGGAAGCGGCGGAGGCCGCGGGCGCCGCCTATCTGAGCGGTCCCATCATCGGTGAGGATTCAGAGGTGCCGGAGCACATGAAGCGCTGCACCGAACGCCAGCTCCTCCAGCGGTCGCGGCGGCGGCGGCGCCACGACACGCCCTGGGGATGAGCGGGCGGGGCCAAGCGGGCGGGCACCCGCTGTCGGCGCGACCTTTTGTGTTCAAGCCCGCCCATCTGTGCGAAAAGACGGGGCTACCGATTGGCCTGCTAATTGGTTGACCGCCCCTCTTTTCCGGCCCTCCATGCCCCCGACCGCGCCCCGAACCGCCCTGCTCACCCGCCCCCGCATCGCCCTGCTGATCCTGCTGGCCGTCGCGCTGGCCCTGCCCACCGTCGCCGACTGGATGGGGGAACCCTTCTACGTGCGGCTGGCGACGCGCATCCTGGTCTTCGCCCTGGCGGCGGTCAGCCTGGACCTGATCCTGGGCTTCGGCGGGATGGTCAGCTTCGGCCACGCCGCCTTCGTCGGGATCGGCGGCTACGCCGTCGGCATCCTGTTCGCCCACCAGTCGGACGGATCGACGCTGTTCGGCTTTCCCGGCACGGTGAACGGGCTGATCGTCTGGCCTCTGGCCATGCTGGCCGGGGCGCTGGCGGCGCTGCCGGTGGGGGCGATCTCGCTGCGCACCACCGGCGTGCCCTTCATCATGATCACGCTGGCCTTCGCCCAGATGCTTTTCTACCTGATGACCGGGCTGAAGGCCTATGGCGGGGACGACGGCATCGCGCTGTGGAGCCGCTCCACCCTGCCCGGCCCGCTGAACATCGCCGACCACACCACCTTCTACTATGTGGTGCTCGGGCTTCTGGTCGCGGCGCTGGCGCTGGGCTGGCGGCTGGTCAACTCCCGCTTCGGGCGGGTGATCCGCGGCGCCAAGGACAACGAGCGGCGGATGGCCGCGCTCGGCTACCCGGTCACCCGCTACAAGCTCGTCGCCTTCGTCATCGCCGGGGCGCTGGCCGGGCTGGCCGGGGCGCTGCTCGCCAACGCCACAATGTTCGTCGGGCCGCAGTACCTGCATTGGAGCCGCTCCGGCGACCTGATCGTGATGGTGGTGCTGGGCGGCATCGGCACGCTGATCGGCCCGGTGCTGGGCGCCGCCGCCCTGCTGCTGCTGGAGGAGTTCGTGCCGGAGCTGATGGACCTCGCCCACGCCGGGCTTGGCGAGCATTGGAAGATCGTGCTGGGGCCGGTGCTGATCCTTCTCGTGCTGTACGCCCGCAAAGGACTGTGGGGCGTCGTCGCGGGGAGGCGCCCGTGAGCGCCCCCCTGCTGAGCACAAACGGACTGGTCAAGCGCTTCGGCGGGCTGGCCGCCACCGACGGCCTCTCGCTGTCCGTCGCGGAGGGGGAACTGCACGCCCTGATCGGCCCGAACGGGGCCGGCAAGACCACCCTGATCGGCCAGCTGTCGGGGGAGCTGACCCCCGATTCCGGAACCATCCGGTTCGACAGGCGCGACGTGACCCGCCTGCCCGTGCACAAGCGGGCGCAGCGCGGGCTGGCCCGCAGCTTCCAGATCACCTCGATCTTCCCCAGCTTCACCGCGCTCGACAACGTGGCGCTGGCGGTGCAGGCCCACGCCGGACACAGCTTCCGCTTCTGGCGCGACGCCGGGCGCGACCGGCGGCTGGCCGACCCCGCCCGCGCCGTGCTGGAGCGGGTCGGGCTGGGCGCGCGGGCCGACACCCGCGCCGACGCGCTGGCCCATGGCGAGAAGCGGCAGCTCGAACTGGCGATGGCCCTGGCCACCGGGCCGCGGCTGCTTCTGCTCGACGAGCCGATGGCCGGCATGGGGCCGGAGGACTCGGCCCGCATGGTCGAGCTTCTGCAAGAACTGAAGGGCGGCGTGACGATCCTGCTGGTGGAGCACGACATGGACGCCGTCTTCGCGCTGGCCGACCGCATCACCGTTCTGGTGCGCGGCAAGAACCTCGCCAGCGGCACCCCGGAGCAGATCCGCAACGACCCGGCGGTGCGCGAGGCCTATCTGGGCGACGAGCTGGAGGTCGCCTGATGCTGCGCGTCGCCAACCTGACCGCCGCCTACGGCTCCAGCCAGGCGCTGTTCGGCATGGAGCTGTCCGTCGATGCCGGGGAGGCGGTGACCCTGATGGGCCGCAACGGCATGGGCAAGACCACGACCATCAAGGCCATCATGGGCCTCGTGGCGCCAACCGGCGGCTCCATCGCCTTCGAGGGCGCGGAGATTGCCGGGCGCCCGCCGCACCGCATCGCGCGGGCCGGCATCGCCCTGGTGCCGGAGGGGCGGCAGGTCTTCCCCACCCTGACCGTGCGCGAGAACCTGATCGCCACCGCCGCCAACCGCTTCGCGCGGCGCGATCCCTGGACGGTGGAGCGTGTCCACGCCCTGTTCCCCCGGCTGGCCGAGCGCGCCGGCAACCTCGCCCGCAACCTGTCGGGCGGGGAGCAGCAGATGCTCGCCGTCGGCCGCGCCCTGATGACCAACCCCAAGCTGCTGATCCTCGACGAGGCGACGGAGGGGCTGGCCCCGCTGGTCCGTCAGGAGATCTGGGACTGCCTCGCCCGCCTGAAGGACGAGGGGCAGGCGATCCTGGTGGTGGACAAGAACGTGCACGCCCTCGCCGCCCTGGCCGACCGCCATCACGTCATCGAGAAGGGGCGGCTGGTGTGGTCCGGCAGTTCCGCCGCCCTGCTGGCCGATCCAACGTTGAAGGAGCGTTATCTTGGCGTCTGAAGCCCTGTTTGGCGGCATGACCGCCGCCGAGATCGACCGCCAGTACAATTTCCGCAAGCTGGTTCCGGAGCACCCGGCCTATTTCGCCCGCTGGCAGGCGGAGAGCGAGGCGGTGCGCGCCCGGCTCAATGGCCGCTACGACGTCCCCACCGGCCCGCACCCGCGCCAGCGCGCCGACGTCTTCCCCGCCGGCGAGGGCGCGCCGGTGCTGGTCTTCATCCATGGCGGCTACTGGCGGGCCCTGTCGAAGGACCTGCATTCCTTCATCGCAGCACCCTATGTGGAGCGCGGGGTGGCGGTGGTCCTGCTCGGCTACGGCCTGTGCTCCGAGGTCACGATGGACGAGTTGTGCGGCCACGCCCAGGCCGGGCTGGACTGGGTGATCGCCAACGCGGCGGGCTTCGGCGGCGATCCGCGGCGGGTGGTGGTCTCCGGCCATTCGGCGGGCGGCCATCTGACGGCGAAGCTGGTCTCCGAGAACCGCGACCGCGTGGCCGGCGGCATCCCGATCAGCGGCCTTTACGACCTGGAGCCGATGCTCGGCTTCGAGGTGAACGAGCAGCTGCGGCTCGATCCCGACTCGGCGCGGCGGCTGAGCCCGATCCACGCCGTTCCCACCCCCGCCCCGCTGCTGATGCCGGCGTTGGGCGGCCTTGAGACCGACGCGATGCACCGCCAGCAGGCCGACTACGCCCTGGCCTGGGCCGCGCAGGGCAACGCGGTGCGGGAGATCGTGGAGCCGGGCGCCGACCATTTCAGCGTGGTGGACCGCTTCGCCGAACCGGGCAGCCTGCTGTTCGAGGCGGCGCTGGCGATGCTCAAGGACCGCTGAGGGACGCCCCAGGCCGGAAACGAAAAAAGCCTTCCCGGTCGGGAAGGCTTTTCCGTTTGAGCGTTCGCTCGAATGAGAGTGGCGGATGGGGGGAGATTCGAACTCCCGATACCCTTGCGGGTATGCCGCATTTCGAGTGCGGTGCATTCAACCGCTCTGCCACCCATCCGCTGCCCCGTTTCCGGGGTGGCGCGGAACCTACCCAAAAGCCTGGGGGGATGCAAGCCCTTGTTTGCAGGAAAATGAACGGGAAAATGCCACCATGGCTGTTGACTCCCGGTGGCCCATCGGTTAAATCCCCGCTCTCACGAACGGGCTTGCACCTCAAACGGTGGGCGAGCGGCCCTTCCGTTTGTTTTGAGATAGGCAGTGACGACGATGTTTGCAGTGATCCGCACCGGCGGCAAGCAGTACAAGGTCGCCAATGGCGACGTGATCCGCGTTGAGAAGCTCGAGGCCGAGGCCGGCGCTTCCATCACGCTCAACGACGTGCTGATGGTCAGCGACGGCGGCAGCACCACCCTTGGCACCCCGACGGTTGCCGGCGCTGCTGTGACCGCCGAGATCGTCGCCCAGGATCGCGGTCCGAAGATCATCGTCTTCAAGAAGAAGCGCCGCCAGAACTACCGCCGTAAGAACGGCCACCGCCAGGACCTGACCGTCCTGCGCATCACCGGGATCAACGGCGCCGCCTGAACGGCCGCCGACCAGTCACAGGAGTAACTCCCCATGGCCCATAAAAAAGCAGGCGGCTCTTCGCGCAACGGCCGCGATTCCGCTGGCCGCCGCCTCGGCGTGAAGCGTTTCGGTGGCGAGAACGTCGTCGCCGGCAACATCATCGTCCGCCAGCGCGGCACGAAGTTCCACCCCGGTGAGAACGTCGGCATCGGCAAGGACCACACCCTGTTCGCCAAGGCGGACGGCGTGGTGGCCTTCAAGCACAGCGCCCAGGGGCGCACCTACGTCGCCATCGAGGCGGTCGAGGTCCAGGCGGTCGCGGCCGAGTAATCTCGTCCGGCCCGTACGGTGTGTTGGGATGATCGGGGGTTCGGGCAACCGGCCCCCGATTTTCTTTTTTTGATGGTGTGGTCACCGCCCCCTTCCCACGGTTGGAGGACGGTGCGCAAACGGTAGATTGGCCGGCACGGTCCCCGATGAAGTTCCTCGATCAAGCCAAGGTGTATCTGAAAAGCGGCGACGGCGGCCCCGGCGCCATCGCCTTCCGCCGCGAGAAGTTCATCGAGTATGGCGGACCGGACGGCGGCAACGGCGGCCGCGGCGGCGACGTCGTGATCGAGGTCGTGAACGGCCTCAACACGCTGATCGACTACCGCTACAAGCAGCATTTCAAGGCGCAGCGCGGCAACCACGGCATGGGCGCCAACCGCAACGGCGCCAGGGGCGAGGACGTGGTCCTGCGCGTGCCGGTCGGCACCCAGATCCTGGACGAGGATCAGGAGACCGTGCTGCTCGACCTGACGGAGCCCGGCCAGCGCGTCGTCATCCTGAAGGGCGGCGACGGCGGCTTCGGCAACGCCCATTACAAGACCCCGACCAACCGCGCCCCGCGCAAGTCGCACCCCGGCTGGCCGGGCGAGGAGCGCTGGGTCTGGCTGCGGCTGAAGCTGATCGCCGACACCGGCCTGCTCGGCCTGCCCAACGCCGGCAAGTCCACCTTCCTGGCCGCGACCACCGCGGCGCGCCCGAAGATCGCCGACTACCCCTTCACCACGCTGGCCCCCAACCTGGGCGTCGTCCGCGCGGGTGACGAGGAGTTCGTCATCGCCGACATCCCCGGCCTGATCGAAGGCGCGCACGAGGGGCACGGGCTGGGCGACCGCTTCCTCGGCCATGTGGAGCGCACCCGCGTGCTGCTCCACCTGATCGACGGCACGGCGGAGGACGTGGTCCAGTCCTACACCACCATCCGCAACGAGCTGGTCGCCTATGGCGGCAACCTCGCGGACAAGCTGGAGATCATCGGTCTGAACAAGGCCGACGCCCTGCTCGACGAAGAGGTCGCGGAGAAGAAGGCCGCGCTTGAGGCGGCGTCGGGTGCGGAGGTGATGGTTCTGTCCGGCGCCACCGGCCAGGGCGTCCAGGCGGTGCTTTACCGCTTGCTCACGCTCATCAAACAGTCCAAGGAAGAGGAGCCCGACGTCATCCAGGCTCCGGTCACGCGCTCCATCCCCCGGGCCCCGGTCGGCCGGAAGATGGACGACGAGTATGCGGGCTGGAACGAGGAGACGGGCGAGTACGACGATCTCCCCGAAGAGGCGGACGACGACTCCGACTCGGACGGGGATGACTGGGACGATGAAGGCGACGATGACGGTGACGACACCGAGCACAGCGGCAACGGCGACGACAACGCCAAAGGCTGAGACCCTCTCCCTGCTTCCCACCCTGCTCGACGCGCGGCGGCTGGTCGTCAAGATCGGCTCCGCCCTGCTCGTCGACAGCGCCACCGGCCGGATGCGCCGCGAGTGGCTGGACGCGCTGGCCGACGACGTGGCCGCCTGCCGCAAGCGCGGCCAGGAGGTGGTGATCGTCACCTCCGGCGCGGTCGCCTGCGGGCGCGAGCATCTCGGCCTCGTCGGGCGCGCCCTGCGTCTGGAGGAGAAGCAGGCCGCCGCCGCCACCGGCCAGATCCGGCTCGCCGCCGCCTACCAGGAGACGCTGGCCCGCCACGGGCTGACCGTCGCCCAGGTGCTGGTGACGCTGGAGGACACGGAGGAGCGCCGCCGCCACCTCAACGGCCGCGCCACCATCGACACGCTGCTGAAGCTGGGCGCCGTCCCGGTCATCAACGAGAACGACACGGTCGCCACGGCGGAGATCCGCTTCGGCGACAACGACCGTCTGGCCGCCCGCGTCGCCCAGATGATCAGCGCCGACACGCTGGTCCTGCTGTCGGACATCGACGGCCTCTACACCGCCGACCCGCGCAAGGACCCTGACGCCCGGCACATCCCGGTCGTCCAGGAACTGACCTCCGACATCGAGAACATGGCGGGCGAGCCGCCGCCCGGCTACAGCTCCGGCGGGATGGTGACCAAGATCGTCGCGGCGCGCGTCGCGCTGGCCGCCGGCTGCCGCATGGTCATCGCCAAGGGCAAGCGCATGAACCCGCTGGCCGCGCTGGAGCAGCGGCCCGAGCAGGGCGGCGCCCTGTGCACATGGTTCCTGCCCGCCGCCTCCCCCTCCTCCGCCCGCAAGGCGTGGATCGGCGGCAACCTGAACGCCCACGGCGCGCTGACGGTGGACGCCGGCGCCCTGTCGGCGCTTGCCCGCGGGGCCAGCCTGCTGCCCGCCGGGGTGCGCGCCGTCGAGGGCGACTTCGAGCGCGGCGACGTGGTGGTGGTCAAGGCGCCGGACGGGCGCGAGGTGGCGCGCGGCCTGACCGCCTACGCCGCCGAGGACGCCCGCCGCATCGCCGGCCGCAAGAGCCACGAGATCGAGGAGATCCTGGGCTACCGGGGCCGCGACGAGATGATCCACCGCGACGATCTGGTGGTGCGGTGAGCGTTCCGATCCTGGCCCGCCCTCCCCTCCAGGCGATCCTGTGGGACATCGACGGCACGCTGCTGGACAGCGAGCCCTGGCACCAGCGCGCCACCATCGCGGTCTGCCGGCTGCACGGCCATGCCCTGTCCGACACGGACTACGCGGCCACGCTGGGCGTCGCCTTCCCCGAGCTGTACGCCCGGCTGCACGCCGCCCGGCCCATGGCCCTGACCTTCCGGGAATGGGCGGACGCCATCACCGACCTCTATCTGGAGCGCATCGCCGAGGTGGAGGCGCGGGCCGGCGCCCTGGCTCTGGTCGACGCCTTCGCGGAGCGGGGGCTGCTGCAGGCCTGCGTGTCGAACAGCGGACGCCGCGTGGTCGAGGCCAACCTGCGCCACATGGGCAGCCCGCATTTCCTGTTCGGCCTCAGCCGCGACGACGTGAGCAAGGGCAAGCCGGACCCCGAGCCCTACCTGACCGCCGCCGCCCGCCTCGGCGTGCCGCCCGCGGCCTGCGCGGTGATCGAGGACAGCCCGACCGGCGCCCGCGCCGCCAAGGCCGCCGGCATGCTGACCATCGCCTGGCCCCAGCACGCCGACCTGCTGTTCGAGGCCGCCGACCATGTGGTGGCGGACCCGGCGGCGCTGGACTGGGACGGCCTGTGCGGTCTCGCGGAGCGCATGGCGGCGGATTGACCGCCGCCGTTCCCTAGCGCCTCAGCCCTTCACAACGAAGAAATAGACCGTCATCGCCACGCCGACGAGGATCACGAACTTGCGCAGGATCGGCGGCGGGATGTGACGGGCGACGGCGGCCCCGGCATAGCCGCCGGCCATGGCGGCGACCAGCATGATCAGCGCTTCGTTCCAATAGACCGCGCCGCCGAAGACGAAGGCCACCACCGCAACCGCGTTCAGGCAGCCGGACACCAGCGCCTTCAGCCCGTTCATCGCGTGCAAATCGGTCAGGCCGAAGACACCCAGCGTCGCCAGGATCAGGATGCCGATCCCCCCGCCGAAATAGCCGCCGTAGATGGCGATGAAGAACTGCACGATCAGCACCGTGCTGTGGCCGACCTTGAAGTTGCGGCGGATGTAGGCCGACACCTTCGGGCCGAAGGCGAACAGCACCGTCGCGAACAGCAGCAGCCACGGGATGACCGCCTCGAACACCCGCTGCGGCGTCCACAGCAGGAGCAGCGCCCCCAGCAGCCCACCGATCAGGCTGACGCCGAGGAAGGCCGGCAGGCTGACCTCCTTGATCCGCCCCAGCTCCCGCCGATAGCCGTAGGCGCTGGCCAGCGCGCCCGGCGACACTGCCACCGTGCTGGTCGCGTTGGCATTCAGCGGCGGCACGCCGGCCATGATCAGTGCCGGGAAGGTCAGGAAGCTGCCGCCACCGGCCACGGCGTTGAGCACGCCCGCGAAGAAGGCGGAGACGATCAGCAGCAGGGTCAGCATGGGGCCACGGTCCGGCGGGTGGAAAAAGCCCGCGGACTATGCCCTCTCGGCAAGGCTTACGGTACTGCGTTTTCGGCGGTGCGGTATTTCACGCACGGCCGGTGGGGTCTAGCGGGTCGGGGGAAGCGTACGCAGGTAGGCGACCAGGGCGCCCAGCTCGCCGTCGCTCATGGACTTGTAATAGTGATAGCCCATGGGCGGGCTCAGCCGGTGGCCGTCGGGACGTACACCCTCGGTGATCGCCTTGCGGATCTCCGCGTCGGTCCAGCCGCCCAGCCCATGCTCCTTGTCCTGCGTGATGTTGCGGGAGACGGCGTTGCCCCACGGCCCGGTGAAATTCCGCCCGCCGGCCCCCATGCGGGTCATGTCGAGCCGCCCGTCCGGCAGCATCGGCGTGTGGCATTCCATGCAGTGGCCGAGCGGGCCGGCCATGTACGCGCCGTACGTCACCGGGTCCGTACGCGGGATCTCCGCCACCGACCCGACCGGCGGTCCGTAGGCGGCGGGCAGCGCCATGCGGTACTCGGACTTCGGGACAGAATGCCGCACCGGCGGCACGCTGCGCAGATAGGCGACGATGGCGCGCAGGTCGCCGTCCGAAAGGCCGCGGTAGAAGCCGAAGGGCATCGGCGGCCCGATCAGGCTGCCGTCGGGACGCCTGCCTTCGCGGATGGCGGCGATCAGCTGCTCGTCGGTCCAGCGCCCGATCCCCGTCTCCGGGTCCGGTGTGATGTTGGAGGCATAGGCGGTGAAAGGCTCCTCGACGAAGGGCGTTCCGCCGGCCAGCTCCCGCCCCGCGACCGGACCGTTGGGCCCCTGCGGCGTGTGGCAGTTGCCGCAGGCGACGATGCCATTGACCAGGGCGCGCCCCCGCTCCACCGGCGATTCCGGCGGGGTCTCCGCCCCGGCGGTCGCGATCATGCCGGACAGCATCAGGCACGCGGCGACGCTGCCGCGGCGGACAAGCCGGACCATGGGGTTCTCCCTCACCGATGACGCAGAGGGCCACGCTACGCCCGCAATCGACCGCAGCCCAGACGGATTGTTGAGTACGCCGATCAGCAATTCGGCTTAGCCGCCATGGCTTTCGCGAAAGCGCGGGATGGGCTATGGTTTGCGCCCTTTTCAACCGGCCGATGCCGCTTGGCGAACGCCACTGGAGTGAGACCGATGTCCGCCCTGCTTGAGACCACCGACGCCTTGCACGATCAGATGCTCGCCCTCGGCCGCGCCGCCCGCGCCGCCGCGGCGGAGCTGGCGACCGTGCCAAGCCCGTCGAAGGATCAGGCATTGCGAGCCGCTGCCGCCGCGATCCGCGCCCGCAAGGCGGAGATCCAGGCGGCCAACGACGCGGACGTCGCCGCCGCCAAGGACCGCGGCCTCGCCGGCCCCATGATCGAACGCCTCGCCCTCAACGACGCCCGCATCGAGGCGATGGCCAAGGGGCTGGAGGACATCGCCGACTTCCCCGATCCCATCGGCGGCGTCATCGCCGAATGGACCCGCCCCAACGGGCTGGCCATCCAGCGCGTGCGCGTGCCGCTGGGGGTCATCGGCATCATCTACGAGAGCCGCCCCAACGTCACCGCCGACGCCGGCGGCCTCTGCCTGAAGTCGGGCAACGCGGCGATCCTGCGCGGCGGGTCGGAGAGCATCCGCTCGTCCCACGCCATCGCCGCTTGCCTGGCCGACGGGCTGCGCGCCGCCGGGCTGCCGGAGGCGGCGATCCAGCTCGTCCCGACCACCGACCGGGCGGCGGTCGGCCACATGCTGACCATGCGCGACTTCATCGACGTGATCGTCCCGCGCGGCGGCAAGTCGCTGATCCAGCGCATCGCCGAGGAGAGCCGCATCCCGGTCATCAAGCATCTGGACGGCAACAACACCGTCTATGTCGACGCCGGGGCCGACCCGGAGAAGGCGCGCAAGGTGGTGATGAACGCCAAGATGCGCCGCACTTCCATCTGTGGCGCCGCCGAAACCCTGCTGGTCGACCGCAAGATCGCCGACGCCATGCTGCCGGTGCTGGTGAAGGACCTGCTCGACGCCGGCTGCGCCGTCCGCGGCGACGCCGCCGCCCAGGCCGTCGATCCGCGCGTGACCGCGGTGACGGCGGAGGACTGGGACACCGAGTTTCTCGACGCCATCATCGCCTGCGGCGTGGTGGACGGGGTGGACGGCGCGATCGACCACATCAACCGCCACGGCTCCCACCACACCGACGCCATCGTGACCGAGGACCCGGCGGCGGCGGAGCGCTTCCTGCAGCGCATCGACAGCGGCATCGTGCTGTGGAACGCCAGCACCCAGTTCGCCGACGGCGGCGAGTTCGGCATGGGCGCGGAGATTGGCATCTCAACCGACAAGTTCCACGCCCGCGGCCCGGTCGGGGCGGAGCAGCTGACCAGCTACAAGTATGTCGTGCGCGGCGATGGTCAGACGCGGCCGTGAGGTTTACGGCCCTGGAGCTTACGTCTGCCCCCTCCCCGACCCTCCCCCGCCTTCGGCGAGGGAGGGGGATTGATCCCCTCCCCTGCGAAGCGGGGGAGGGTTAGGGAGGGGGCAAGCATGGCGACACCCCCCCACCGCTACGGCGGCCCGCTCCACGCCGGCCTGCGCGTCGGGCTGCTCGGCGGCTCCTTCAACCCGGCCCACGCCGGGCACCGGCACATCAGCCTGTACGCGCTGAAGGCGCTGGGGCTCGATCAGGTGTGGTGGCTGGTCAGCCCGCAGAACCCGCTCAAGCCGGTGCGGGGCATGGCGCCGCTCGCCGAGCGGCTGGAGGAGGCCCGGCGCACCGCCCGCCATCCGGCCATCCGGGTCACCGCCATCGAGCGGGAGCTTGGCACCCGCTACACCGCCGACACGCTGGCCAAGCTGACGCTCCGCTTCCCCAAAACGCGCTTCGTCTGGCTGATGGGGGCGGACAATCTTCGGCAAATCCCCCGCTGGCGGCACTGGACGCGCATCTTCCGGCTGGTGCCGGTTGCAGTTCTCGCTCGTCCAACTTATTCTATAGGGGCGCTTGGTGGCATAGCCGCTCAGCGCTATGCCCGTCGCCGGGTGAGCATGCACAAGGCCAAGGGGTTGGCCGGTTCGAAAACACCGGCCTGGATTTTCCTCCGCAACCCGCTGCATCCGGCTTCGGCGACGGCGATCCGCCGGGCACGCGCCAGCGGGTCGTGACCCTGTATCGCGAGGTAGGTACCATCAACACGTTCATCGAACCGGCCGCGCCCGTTGTGCGGCCCGCGCCCGTTCCCGTTCCCCAGCCGGACGAACTGAAGGCGCTCGTCGAGAAGTCCCTGGACGACGATCAGGCCGAAGACGTCGTCGTCATCGACCTTGCCGGCAAGACCAGCATCGCCGACTACATGATCGTGGCGTCGGGCCGCAACACCCGGCACATCGCCGCCATGGCCATGAAGCTGGCCGACCGCATGAAGCAGGCCGGCCTGCGCGGCGTCGAGGTCGAGGGCCTGAACCAGTGCGACTGGGTTCTGGTCGACGCCGGGGACGTCATCATCCACCTGTTCCGCCCGGAAGTCCGGACCTTCTACAACATCGAGAAGATGTGGGGTCTGGAGACGCCGCGGCCCTCCGCAGAGCGCATGAGCGCCTGACGGCCGAGCCTTCAGGACGGGTGAGGAACGGGAGTCGGACCGATGCGTCTGTGGCTTGCCGCGGTTGGGCGGTCACGGACCGGTCCGGCGCGCGACCTCTATGACGAGTATGCCGGCCGCCTGTCCTGGCCGCTGACTCTGCGCGAGGTCGAGGTGAAGAAACGCCTCGCCTCCGACGAGTTGAAGCGGCAGGAGGCGGAGCTGCTTCTGGCCGCCATCCCCGCCGGGGCCATCGTCGTGGCCCTGGACGAGCGCGGCAAGACCATCACCAGCGAAGCCTTCGCCGCCAAGATCGGCGGCTGGCGGGACCAGGGCGCGGGCGACATCGCCTTCCTCATCGGCGGGGCGGACGGCCACGGCGACGCCGTGCGGGCGCGCGCCGATTTTCTTTTGGCCTTGGGCGCCATGACATGGCCGCATATGCTGGTGCGAGGCATGTTGGCGGAGCAAATCTACCGTGCCCAGCAAATTCTGGCCGGACACCCCTATCACCGTGCATGACTCCCATTGCGCGGCTGCGAGGGCGTGCCATTTTCTGATCCGGCCCAAGGCGATGCGCGCATAAAAAGGCATTAGCCATAAAAGAAGCGGCATCAGACAGTTCGACCGAGACCCGCAACCCGACCGTGACAGGCGTATGAGGAGCGTGATGACCGAGACCAATCGTCCCCGACCCGTAGTGCTGTGCATCCTGGATGGCTGGGGCTACCGCGAGGAGCGCGAGGACAACGCCATCGCGCAGGGCAACACGCCCAACTGGGACCGGCTGTGGTCGTCGGAGCCCCGCGCCTTCCTGGAGGCCAGCGAGGAGGAGGTCGGGCTGCCCAAGGGCCAGATGGGCAACTCCGAGGTCGGTCACATGAATCTGGGCGCCGGCCGCGTCGTCCGCCAGGATCTGGTGATGATCGACCACGCCATCGTCGAGGGCGAGCTGGAGCGCAACGCCGCGCTGAACCACCTCGCCAAGACGCTGCTGGCCTCGGGCGGGCGCTGCCACATCCTGGGCCTGCTGTCGCCGGGCGGCGTCCATTCGCACCAGGACCACATCGCGGCGCTGGCCGGCGTGCTGGCCCATGAGGGCGTCCCGGTCGAGATCCACGCCTTCACCGACGGCCGCGACGTGCCGCCGCAGAGCGCCAAGGACCAGATGGCCGAGTTCATGGCCGACGTGCACGCCCTGCCCGGCGTCAACGTCGCCACGGTCAGCGGGCGCTACTACGCCATGGACCGCGACAAGCGCTGGGACCGCGTCGCCAAGGCCTACGCCACCCTGGTGAGCGCCCAGGGCGAGACGGCCGCCGACCCGATCCAGGCCATCGAGCAGAGCTATGCCGCCGGCACCCACGACGAGTTCATCCTGCCGACCGTCATCGACGGCTACACCGGCATGAAGGACGGCGACGCCATCCTGATGGCGAACTTCCGCGCCGACCGCGCCCGCGAGATCCTGGCCGCCTTCGTCGACCCGGCCTTCGACGGGTTCGAGCGCGCCTCGGTCCCGAAGCTGGCCGCCGCCGTCGGCATGGTCGAGTACTCGTCCACGCTCGCCAAGCTGATGACGACCATCTTTCCGCCGAAATCCTTGACCAAGGTGCTGGGCGAAGTGGTCAGCGAGGCCGGATTGACCCAGTTGCGCATCGCCGAGACGGAAAAGTACCCGCACGTCACCTTCTTCTTCAACGGTGGCGAGGAGCGCGTGTACCCCGGCGAGGACCGCATCCTGGTGCCGTCGCCGAAGGTCGCGACCTACGATCTCCAGCCGGAGATGTCCGCCGCCGAGGTGACCGACAAGGTCGTCGCCGCCGTGGACAGCGGGAAATACGATCTGGTGGTCATCAACTACGCCAACCCCGACATGGTCGGCCACAGCGGCATCCTGTCCGCCGCCATCAAGGCGGTCGAGGCGGTGGACGTCAGCCTGGGCCGGCTGGAGGCCGCCGTGCGCGCCCAGGGCGGCGTGATGCTGGTCACCGCCGACCACGGCAACTGCGAGCTGATGAAGGACCCGCAAACCAACGGCCCGCACACCGCCCACACGCTGGACAAGGTGCCGCTGGTGCTGGTGAACGGCCCCGCCGGGGTGTCGGCGATCCGCAGCGGGCGTCTGGCCGACATCGCCCCGACGCTGCTCGATCTGATGAAGCTGCCGCAGCCGGCGGAGATGACCGGCAAGAGCCTGATCGACCGCGCCAGCGCGCGGGCCGCCGCGGAATAAGGCGAAACAGGGCATGGGCGCAGGGCGCGATCATCCGGCGGGTGTTGCTCTGCTCCCCCTCCCCGTCTCCCGTCCGCAAGGCGCCGGGCGGAGACGGGCGTTTTCCTGGCGGCCGGCCCTGCTGACCGCCACCCTTCTCGTCCTCTCCACCGCCGCCGCGGCGCAGACCGAGTCCCCCGGCCAGACGCTGAAGCGGGTGGAGCAGGATCTCCAGACCGACAAGGCCCTGCAACGGCAGCTCGACCGCCAGTCCCAGACGCTCCAGAAGGAATTGGACGAGCTGCGCGACCGGCTGGTCGGTCTGGCCGATCAGGAACGGGCGCAGGAGGACGAACTCGCCCATCTCGAAGAGTCCCTGACCGCGCTGGAGACGCAGGAGCGCAACCAGGCCGAAAAGCTGGAGGGCGAGCGGCAGCAGATCGCCGCCCTGCTCGCCGCCCTGCAGCGCGTCGCCCGCATCCCTCCGGAAGCGGCGCTGGCCCGCCCGGACGGGCCGGTGGACACGCTGCGCTCCGCCCTGCTGTTGCGCGACACGGTGCCGGCCCTGCGCGCCCGCGCCGACGCGCTGGCCCAGGCGCTGACCCGGCTGGCCGAGACGCGCGAGACGCTGCAGGCCCAGCGCAGCCGCACCTACGCCGCCCGCCTCACCCTGATCGACCGTCAGAAGGAGATCGGCCAGCTCGTCGCCCGGCGCGAGGAACTGTCGCGCCAGACCGAGGAGGAGCGCCAGCAGGTCGCCCAGCGCACCGCCCGGCTGACCGGTCAGGCCGCCGACCTGCGCCAGCTGATGGACCGCATCGAGGCCGAACGCCGCGCCGCCGCCGCCATGGCGGCCAAGCGCGAGGCCGAGCGGCTGGAGGCGGAGCGCCGCGAAGCCGAACGCCGGCTCGCCGAGCAGCGGGCCGCGGAGCAGAGACTGGCCGAGCAGAAGCTGGCCGAGCAGAAGCTGGCGGAACAGAAAGCGGCGGAGCAGCGGACCGCCGAACAGAAACTCGCGGACCAGCGGGCCAGCGAACAACGGACCAAGGCCGAGGCGGAAACCGCCCGCGCCGCGCCCAGCCCGCCCGCCGGGGAACGCCTGCCGGTGGGCGGCCGGGTGACCGTCCGCTACGGCGAGGCCGACCGCTACGGCGCGACCAGCCGGGGCGTCACCATCCAGGCCCGCGCCGGCTCGACGGTGGTGTCACCGCAGGCCGGAACGATCGTCTTCGCCGGGCCGTTCCGCGGCTATGGCCAAATCTTGATCGTGGAACACAGCCACGGATATCATAGTCTCATCGCTGGATTTGGCCGCATCGACACTGCCGTCGGACGGCGCGTGGCCACGGGGGAACCCATCGGCCTGATGCCCGCCGACGGGTCACCCGATCTTTACTTCGAGCTACGACGTCACGGACAGCCGATCAATCCACAGCGCGGTTTCGGCGCCCCGGAGGGGAAAGGACAAGGGTAGATGAGGATAGTCAAGCGTGCCGCCACCGCCGCGGCCCTGGTGTTTCTGGGGGCCGGCGTCGCCACCGTCACCGCGCAGGTGAACAGCACCGGCAACAGTTCCGAGACCTACCGCCAGCTCAACCTGTTCGGCGACGTGTTCGAGCGCGTGCGCGCCGAGTATGTCGAGTCGACGACGGACGAGCAGCTGATCGAGTCCGCCATCAACGGAATGCTCACCTCGCTCGACCCGCATTCCAGCTATCTGAACCGCAAGAGCTTCCAGGACATGCAGGTTCAGACCCGCGGCGAGTTCGGCGGGCTGGGCATCGAGGTGACGATGGAGAACGGCCTGATCAAGGTCGTGTCCCCCATCGACGAGACGCCGGCCTTCCGCGCCGGCCTGCAGCCGGGCGACCTGATCATCCAGCTCAACGGCGAGGCCGTGATGGGCCTGTCGCTGAACGAGGCGGTGGAGAAGATGCGCGGCCCGGTGGGCAGCGACATCAAGGTCACCGTGCGCCGCGGCGAGGCCGGCGAGCCGTTCGAGGTGACGCTGACCCGCGCCGTCATCAAGGTGCAGTCGGTCCGCTACCGCACCGAAGGCGACATCGGCTACGTCCGCATCACCAGCTTCAACGAGCAGACGCAGCAGGGGCTGGAGAAGGCCATCGCCTCGATCCAGCAGCAGCTCGGCGACAAGCTGAAGGGCTACGTCCTCGACCTGCGCAACAACCCCGGCGGCCTGCTCGACCAGGCGGTCTCGGTCTCCGACACCTTCCTGGAGAAGGGGGAGATCGTCTCCACCCGCGGCCGCAAGGCCGAGGAGGGCACGCGCTACAACGCCAAGCCCGGCGACCTCGCCAAGGGCCTGCCGATCGTGGTGCTGGTCAACGGCGGCTCGGCCTCGGCCTCGGAGATCGTCGCCGGCGCGCTGCAGGACCACAAGCGGGCGCTCGTCCTCGGCACCCAGTCCTTCGGCAAGGGCTCGGTCCAGACGATCATCCCGCTGCCCGGCCACGGCGCCATGCGCCTGACCACGGCGCGCTACTACACGCCGTCGGGCAAGTCGATCCAGGCGCTGGGCATCACCCCGGACATCGAGGTGCACCCGGCCCGCGTCGAGGAGACCGACCAGGGTCTGATCCGCCGCCGCGAGAGCGACCTGCGCGGCGCGCTGCGCAACCCGGACGCCCCCCGCCCGGCCACCACCCAGCCGGCCCCGGCGCCGGGCGCCAGCAACGCCCCGGCTCCCGGAGCCGCTCCGGGCGCGGCCCCCGGTGCAACGCCGGGTGCGGCGCCGGCTCCGGCCAACGGCAACGCCCCGGCGGCGCCGGGCGCGGAGAATGGGGAGGGCGCGCCCAACCAGCCGCCCTTCGACTACCAGCTGGCCCGCGCGCTCGACCTGCTGCGGGGCGTCGCCCTGTTCCAGGCCCGCGCGCACTGAGGGGAGTGACGGGTCCGTGAACGCTGCCGCCCTGCTGGGCCGCCTGAAGCCCGCGAAACGGGAACGTTCCGGACCCGGCCTGCTGGCGCGCCTCCGGCGCCGGAAGGCCGGCGGCGATTCCGACGACGCGCCGCGCGCGCGCAAGGAGCGCCGTCCGCTGTCGCCCCTCGCCAAGAGGCTGCTCGGTGCCTACGCCGTGCTGGCCCTCGGGCTGGGCGGGCTGGCCGGCTGGCTGGCAATGAACGCAGAGCACACCACCGAGGCGTGGCAGGCCGCCATCCCCCGCGTCGAGGTGGCGGTGAAGGGCGCACAGCCTCCAACGCCGCCGGCAGCACCGCCAGCCGCGACTGCGGCTGTTCCCGTCCAACCGGCCCCGCCCACGGCCTCGCCTCCGGCGGCTCCCCCGCCGCCCGTCGTCGCGGCTCCCCCGCCGCCGCTCGCCGTGGCCGTGAACGAGCCGGTCACCCTGGCCCCGGCGCCGGTCCCCGGCTTGGTGGAGGATTCGCGCAACGGGCCGCTGCCGCGCATCGCCGAGGACGGGCGCAGGCCCTGGCAGGTCTACGCCCGGCCCTTCCCTGCCGCCGATCGCCGCCCGCGCATCGCCATCGTGCTGGCCGAAATGGGCATTTCCGGCGTGACCACCGGCAACGCCCTGCAGAAGCTGCCGCCGACGATCACGCTGGCCTTCGTCCCCTACGCCGAGCGGCTTGACAACTGGGTCGAGCGCGCCCGCGGCAAGGGGCACGAGGTGATGCTCTCCATTCCTATGGAGCCGCAGGACTACCCACGCAACGATCCCGGTCCCAACGCCCTGTTGAGCATGCTGCCGCCCGAGCGCAACATGGAGCGGCTGGAATGGTCGCTGGGCAAGGCGGTCGGCTATGTCGGCATCACCAGCACCACGGGCAGCAAATTCACCGCCAACCCCGACGCGGTGAACCCGGTCATCGCGGCGATGAAGGCGCGCGGCCTGATGGTCCTGGACGCCCGCGCCAACCCGCGCAGCGTCGCCGGAACCCTGGCGGGTCAGGCGGGCGTGCCGCGGGCCTTCGCCGACCGGGTGATCGACCGCGACCTGTCGCGCGGCGCCATCGACGACCAGCTCGCCGAGTTGGAAGCCATCGCCAAGGCCAACGGGGCCGCGGTGGGCATCGGCGCGCCCTACCCCAGCACCATCGAACGGATCAACCTGTGGCTCACCGGGCTGGCCGACCGTGGCATCGCCATCGTGCCGGTCTCCGCCGTGGCCAACATGCAGAAGCAATAAGGCGCATGAGCAAGAAGCCCATCGACCGCGACGCCCTCCCCTACCGCCCCTGCGTGGGGGTGATGCTGCTGAACGACCGCGGGCAGGTCTTCGTGGCCAAACGCTGCGACAGCAAGGACGCTTGGCAGATGCCCCAAGGCGGCATCGACGAGGGCGAGGGCGTGCATGAGGCCGCCCTGCGCGAGCTGAAGGAGGAGATCGGCACCGACAAGGCCGAGATCCTCGGGGAGACGGCGGAAAAGCTGCGCTACGACCTGCCCGATCATCTGCTGGGCAAGGTCTGGAAGGGCCGCTGGCGCGGCCAGGAGCAGGTCTGGCTGGCCGCCCGCTTCACCGGCGTGGACAGCGACATCGACCTCGCCACCGAGCACCCGGAGTTCGACGCCTGGAAATGGGTCGATGCCGACGATCTACCCGGCCTGATCGTGCCCTTCAAGCGCCCGGTCTACGAGTCGGTGCTGGCAGAGTTCGCCTCGATCATCGCGGCGCTGCGGCGGGGTTGATTTTAGAAGAATTGCATTTGAAGTCCCCTCTCCCCTCTGGGGAGAGGGTTAGGGTGAGGGGGTTGCGCTTGTGCCGGACGTACCGCCTCGCGCATCCCCCTCACCGCCCGCTTCGCGGGCACCCTCTCCCCGGAGGGGAGAGGGCTACAGTTGAGGCCCGACCGTTTACGCGACCTTGGCGAGCCGCTTGGCGCGGCTTTCGATCAGCCACCAGGCGCCACGGGCGGCGACGCTGTAGAAGCGGGTGTGCGGCTTCAACCCGCAGGCCTTGAAGACCATCGCCACCGCGCGGTCGACGTGCTTGGGCCGGTAGCGCCCATAAGCGCGACGCATGTAGGCCTGATTGTAGGTCTTGTGCGCGTAGGGCTCGCCCTCCGGCGCGTTGGCCGCGTAGTAGGCGTAGGCCAGTTCGTCGTCCTCCGACTCGCCGATCCGCGACAGCGCCACCTTGAGCCGCTGAAACTTGTTGAGCTGTTCCAGTTCCAGATACTTCTTCGTGTAGGTGTAGAAGAGCTTGAAGTGGCGCAGCTCGTCGGCGGCGATGTTCTTGCAGATCAGCTTGAGGACCGGTTCGTCCGTCGAGTCGCCGATGGCCGCGTAGTAGCTGCTGGTGCCGGTCTCGACCATGCAGCGGGCGATCATCTCGCCGGTGCGCGAGCCGCGGACCGAGGCGTCGAGGTCGATCGGCACCTTGTAGCCGGCGCGGAAGCGCTCGACGGCCCGGTCGAAATTGAAGGTCGGATCGACCAACTCCGCCCATTTGCCGAGCGCACGGCCGTGCTGGACCTCCTCGACCGCCCAGCCGTGCGCGACCTCCTGGAACTCGGGATCGTCGTGGAAGACGTTGCAGAGATAGGCCGTGTAGTCGTCGGCGTTGAACTCCACCAGGGCCGCCGCCTTGATGAGCGGGACGAGATCGGGATCGACCTTCTTGTGGTCCAATTGATCCCAGGGAAGCTCTTCGTATTTCCAGTGCAACGCCACACTCCACTCCCGCTGCTGGCCGCCGTTCCGGGCCGGTTGTTCCACGCTCTGACGGAGAACAGGACCATAAAAACAAAAACGCCTCGACGGACGGGCCGGGAGGCGTTCGATCCCTTGCGGGATACTATGTATGGCTGCGATGGCGCAATGCAACGGAAACGGCCCGGCCGGCGGTAGCCGCCGCCGGGCCGCGCCCGGTGTCAATGCGTGGTCGCGCCGGTCGCGTCGAGCTTGGCGCGGGCGATGGCGATCTTCGCCTCCACGCGGGCCTTCTCGTCGTCGGACTTGGCGTCTTCCAGATCCTCGCCCAGGTCGCGGATCTGCTGCTCGACCTTGGCGCGGTCGATCTCGGCGACCGCGATGGCCTCCTCGGCCAGGACGGTGCAGCGGGTCTCGGTCACTTCGGCGAAGCCGCCAGCGACGAACACCCGGTCGACCACGCGGTCGGCCTCGTAGACGTCGATCACGCCCGGACGGACGGTCGAAATCATCGGCGAGTGGCCGGCGAGGACGCCGAAGTCACCTTCCGAACCCGGCACCACGACCATGTCGACGGGCTGCGAGGTCAGCAGCTTCTCCGGAGAGACCAGCTCGAATTCGACTTTATCGGCCATGGGTTTCCTGGTGCCTCTTCATAAGAACCCCCTCCCCCGCGCGGGCGGAGGAGAGGGTTAGCCTCGTTACCGAACCTCAGCCGACCCTGATCAGGCGGCTTCGGCGGCCAGCTTCTTCGCCTTGGCGATGGCTTCGTCGATGGTGCCGACCATGTAGAAGGCCGCTTCCGGCAGATGGTCGTAGTCGCCGTTCACGATGCCCTTGAAGCCCTTGATGGTGTCTTCCAGGCTGACGAGCACGCCCGGGGTGCCGGTGAACACCTCGGCGACGTGGAACGGCTGCGACAGGAAGCGCTGGATCTTGCGGGCGCGGGCCACGACCAGCTTGTCCTCTTCCGACAGCTCGTCCATGCCCAGGATCGCGATGATGTCCTGCAGCGACTTGTAGGTCTGCAGAACGCGCTGCACCGAACGGGCGACGGTGTAGTGCTCCTCACCGACGACGCGCGGGTCCAGGATGCGGCTGGTCGAGTCCAGCGGGTCCACCGCCGGGAAGATCGCCATTTCGGCGATCGAACGCGACAGCACCGTGGTGGCGTCCAGGTGGGCGAAGGAGGTGGCCGGGGCCGGGTCGGTCAGATCGTCGGCGGGCACGTAAATGGCCTGCACCGAGGTGATCGAACCCTTCTTCGTGGAGGTGATGCGCTCCTGCAGGGCGCCCATGTCGGTGGCCAGCGTCGGCTGGTAACCCACCGCCGACGGGATGCGGCCCAGCAGAGCCGACACTTCCGAACCGGCCTGCGTGAAGCGGAAGATGTTGTCCACGAAGAACAGCACGTCCTGGCCTTCCTCGTCGCGGAAGTATTCCGCGAGCGTCAGACCGGACAGGGCGACGCGGGCGCGGGCGCCCGGCGGCTCGTTCATCTGGCCGTACACGAGGGCCACCTTGGAGCCCGGACCGTCGAGCTTGATGACGCCCGACTCGATCATCTCGTGGTAGAGGTCGTTGCCCTCACGGGTGCGCTCGCCCACGCCCGCGAACACGGACACGCCGCCGTGCGCCTTCGCGACGTTGTTGATCAGCTCCATGATGGTCACGGTCTTGCCCACGCCGGCGCCGCCGAACAGGCCGATCTTGCCGCCCTTGGCATAGGGAGCCAGCAGGTCGATGACCTTGATGCCGGTGATCAGCACTTCGGCGTCCGTCGACTGCTCGACGAAGTCCGGGGCCGCACGGTGGATCGGCAGGGTGCGCTCGGCGCCGACGTCGCCGCGCTCGTCGATCGGCTCACCGATCACGTTGATGATGCGGCCGAGGGTGGCCGGGCCGACCGGCACGGCGATCGGGGCGCCGGTGTCCGTCACTTCGGCGCCGCGGACCAGGCCGTCGGTGCTGTCCATGGCGATGGCGCGGACGGTGCTCTCGCCGAGGTGCTGGGCAACCTCGAGCACGAGGACCTTGCCGTCGTTCTGGGTGTGCAGAGCGTTCAGAATGGCCGGCAGCTCGCCGTCGAACTGGACGTCGACAACGGCGCCCGTGACCTGCGTGATCTTGCCGACGGCGTTCGTCGCCTGGGTGGTGGTGGCCATGGAGTAAAGCTCCCTCGGAACTCGATAATTGTCGGATGTGCCGTCGTATCGACCGCGAACGCTGCGCCGTTAAACCGCCTCGGCGCCGGAGATGATCTCGATCAGCTCCTTGGTGATGTAGGCCTGGCGCGTGCGGTTGTAGGTGATCGTCAGCTTGTTGATCATGTCGCCGGCGTTGCGCGTCGCGTTGTCCATCGCGGTCATGCGGGCGCCCTGTTCGGACGCGGCGCTTTCCAGGAGGGCGCGATAGACCTGGATCGACAGGTTGCGCGGCAGCAACTCGGCGAGGATCTGCTCCTCGTCGGGCTCGAACTCGTAGATCGCCTTGACCTCGGCGCCCGCGGCTTCCTCGTCCGCCTGCGCCTCGACGGCGAAGGGAACGAGCTGCTGGACGGTCACGATCTGGGAGATCGCCGACTTGAACTTGTTGAAGATCACCGAGCAGACGTCGAACTCGCCCGCGTCGTACATCGCCAGAACCTTCTGCGCGACGACATCGGCGTCGGCGAAGGACAGCTTGCGGCGGCCCACATCCTCGTAGGTCTCGACGATCAGCGAGCCGAACTCGCGGCGCAGCTGGTCGCGGGCCTTGCGGCCGACGGTGAGCAGCTTGACCGTCTTGCCTTCCGACTGGAGGCGCTGGATCTGGCGGCGGGACTCACGGACGATGGCGCCGTTGAAGGCGCCGCACAGGCCACGGTCGGAGCTGATGATGACGAGGAGATGCACCTGATCGGAACCGGTGCCGGTCATCAGCTTCGGGCCGTTGCCCGAGTCCTGCACGTTGGCCGCGAGAGAGGCCAGCATGCGGCCCATGCGCTCGGCGTAGGGACGACCGGCTTCCGCCTGCTCCTGCGCACGGCGGAGCTTGGAGGCGGCGACCATCTTCATCGCCGAGGTGATCTTCCGCGTCGATTGGACGCTGGCGATCCGGTTCTTTAGGTCCTTGAGGTTAGGCATGCCGGCCCTTCATTCCGCTCGGGGTCGTTCGGGTTGACGGACGGGGCGCAGGGACTGCGCCCCCGCCGTCGATCAGACGAACACCTTGGAGAAGTTGTCGAGGAAGGCCTTCAGGCGCTCCTCGGTCGCAGAGGTGATCTGCTTCTCGTTGCGGATCGTCGCCAGGATGTCGGCCCCCTTGGAGCGGACCTCGGCGAGGAACTTCTGCTCGAAGCGGTTGACGTCCTCGACCTTGATCTTGTCGAGGTAGCCCTTCACGCCCGAGAAGATCGACACGACCTGCTCTTCGACCGGCAGCGGCTGGAACTGCGGCTGCTTCAGCAGCTCGGTCAGACGGGCGCCGCGGGCCAGCAGGCGCTGGGTGGCGGCGTCGAGGTCCGAGGCGAACTGCGCGAAGGCGGCCATCTCGCGGTACTGGGCCAGTTCCATCTTGATGGTGCCGGCGACCTGCTTCATCGCCTTGATCTGGGCGGCGGAGCCGACGCGCGACACCGACAGGCCGACGTTGATGGCCGGACGGATGCCCTTATAGAACAGGCCCGTCTCGAGGAAGATCTGGCCGTCGGTGATCGAGATCACGTTCGTCGGGATGTAGGCCGACACGTCGCCGGCCTGCGTCTCGATGACCGGCAGGGCGGTCAGCGAGCCGTTGCCGTGGGTGTCGCCCATCTTGGCGGCGCGCTCGAGCAGGCGGCTGTGGAGGTAGAACACGTCGCCCGGGTAGGCTTCGCGGCCCGGCGGACGGCGGAGCAGCAGCGACATCTGACGGTAGGCGACGGCCTGCTTGGACAGGTCATCGTACACGATCAGGGCGTGCATGCCGTTGTCGCGGAAGTACTCGCCCATCGTGCAGCCGGTGTAGGGCGCCAGGAACTGCAGCGGGGCCGGCTCCGACGCGGTGGCCGCGACGACGATGGAGTATTCCAGGGCGCCGGCGTCTTCCAGGGTCTTGACGATCTGGGCGACGGTGGAGCGCTTCTGACCGACGGCGACGTAGATGCAGTAGAGCTTCTTGCTCTCGTCGTCGCCCTGGTTGATCGGCTTCTGGTTCAGGAAGGTGTCGATGACGACGGCGGTCTTGCCGGTCTGGCGGTCACCGATGATCAGCTCGCGCTGGCCGCGGCCGATCGGAACCAGGCTGTCGACGGCCTTCAGGCCGGTCTGCATCGGCTCGTGCACCGACTTGCGCGGGATGATGCCGGGGGCCTTGACCTCGACGCGGGTGCGGGTGACGTCCACCAGCGGGCCCTTGCCGTCGATCGGGTTGCCCAGGCCGTCCACGACGCGGCCCAGCAGACCCTTGCCGACCGGCACGTCCACGATGGTGCCCGTGCGCTTGACGGTGTCGCCTTCCTTGATCTCGCTGTCGGTGCCGAAGATCACGACGCCGACATTGTCGGTCTCGAGGTTCAGCGCCATGCCCTTGATGCCACCGGGGAACTCGACCATCTCGCCGGCGCGCACATTGTCCAGGCCGTGCACGCGGGCGACGCCGTCACCCACGGAGAGGACCTGACCGACCTCGGCGACGTCCGCCTCGGTCCCGAAATTCGCGATCTGCTGCTTGAGGATCGCAGAGATTTCTGCGGCGCGGATATCCATCAGACTGATCCCCCTGAGGCCTTCATGGCGAGTTGCAATTTGTTCAGCTTCGTGCGCACCGAGGTGTCGACCATGCGCGAGCCGAACTTAACGATCATGCCCCCGATCAGCGCGGGATCGACCGAGGTGTTGACCAACACCTTGGAGCCGATCGACGCCTTCAGCGTGTCGGTGACCGCGGCCAGCTGAGCGTCGCTCAGCGGCTGGGCGGAGGTGACCTGGGCGGTCACTTCGCCGCGACGGCGGGCCAGTTCGGCGAGATAGCCTTCGATCATGCCTTCCAGCGCGAACAGGCGGCGGTTCTTGGCCACCAGCCCGATGAAGCGCTTGGTCAGATCGGACACTTCGGCGCGGTCCAGAACCGCGGCCATCGCCCGGCCTTGGTCGGCGCGGCTGATCACGGGACTGCGGACGAGGCGGCGAAGGTCGGCGCTCTCAGCCAGGATTTGCTTCAGCGCAACCAGATCGCTCGCGACCTGATCCAACGCTTTGTTCTCGTCCGCAAGCTCGAACAGCGCGATGGAGTAGCGCGTAGCGAGTTCGGAAACGCCTGTACCTTCGATTGCCACCTGATCCCTCGAATTGAGTTCGGTAGACGGTGAATTTTCAGGGCCTTAAATAGGGCAAAACCCACATCGCGGCGGCCCAGCCCGCGAAAGCGAGCGGTCCAATATCACAGGATTAGGCCCTGCGCAACGGGGTCTGGACAATTTGCACGCGGCTTGCGTGCGGCGTTTTGCGCCCCTGCGGCGTGGGGTCCGTTCTTGGCGGCGGGCGCTGGAAATGGGCATACCACTTCACAACCGCAGCGGATCACCTTGCCATCTGAAGGACCTGCCCTCCCCAGGGCTGGATTTCCGAAGCCCGTTGCGCGGCGGTCCAGAGACCAGACTGTGACCTAACGCCCTGTTTAACACCCGTTTAACCATTCACGCGCACGGTCGACCCACAGCCCGTCTGACAGGACAAACCCAGGCCAATCATGACCGTCGTCGCCTTTTCCTGCGCCCGCTTCACGCCCGCCGACCTCAACGAATTCGAGGCGGTGGCCGAGCCGAAGCTGCGCCTTGGCCATTGGGCCGGGGTCATCCGCGAAACGGGCCGGGAGCATGACCGGCTCCTCGTCCTCCTCCCCGGCGTGGACCGTCCGGTCTTCCGCTTCGAGCGCGACGGGCGGGGACGCTACAGCCTGTCCTTCAACGACCGCTCCGGCTGGTACGGCATCGGGTCGGGAGGCAGCGCCTCCGAATGCCTGTCGATCTGGCGCCCGCGCCCGCGCGCCGACCGCTCCGTCTCGGTGCTTTGAGCGCCTTTTTCACCCTTCGGAAAAGTCCGAGTCGACCGCCCGCCGGCCTGCCGGGTGGCCCGCCGACGAACCCGGTCAGCGGTAGACACCGACCGACAGCAGATAGGGCTCGCCGCCCAGGACGATGCGGCGCACGATCATCGTCTTCGGCGCGATCTGGCCGGACAGCGGGTCCGTCCATTTGTAGCTGACCGCGCCCGAGTCCCGCTCCGCCACGATGTCCAGCGCCTCCTGGATGAAGGGCTTGCCGTCGACGTCCTTCAGGTCCTTGAGGTTCACGCCGTTCAGCGACGGCGTCCAGCCGTGGGCCACCATCACGCCGTCGCGGTCGATCAGCATCGGGTAGAGGTCACGGTCGATCAGCGCGCCGTCCCGCTGGGCGAAGGCATCCGGTGCGGCGTCCGCGCCGTGCTGGCGCAGATAGCCGCTGGTCTTGTCGAGCAGCGCCTTGGCATCCGATTCCGTTCCCCGGGTCTGGGCGGGCACGCCCGCCGCCAGCGCGATGATCGCCAGCAAGGCGAGAACCGGAAGAACCGTCAGCAAGGTGGGGAGGTGGAAACGACCGCGCAGCCTGGACATGAGATCGCTCGGCGAAAGATGACTTCCATACTCTGGTAATACCATGACCCGCCGGCCGCAACGGACCAAACGTCACAGGTGCCCTGCGGAGCGCGCAGGGACAATCGGTCGCAGCCCCCCTTTACAGGAACCCGACATTTCTTAGCGGAAGCTGCGCCATTACAGGAAGCTGTAGGGGTCCACATCCACCTGCACGCGCACGTTGGGTGGAATTTCCACCTGCTCCAGCCACTGGGCGATCAGGGGTTGCACCTGAACGGTGCGCGGCGCCTTTAGCAGCAGACGCCGCCGGTGACGCCCGCGCAGCAGGGCCAGCGGCGCCGGGGCCGGACCCAGCACGGCGACGGTGTCGCTGCGCGGCGCCGCGCGCCCCAGGGCTATGGACAGCTTCTCCACCGCCGCCGCGTCCTCCCCCGACACGATCAGGGCGGCCAGCCGTCCGAAGGGCGGCATTCCGGCCTCCAGCCGCATCTCCGCCTCCAGCTGGTAGAAGCCGTCGCGGTCCCCGGCGGCCAGCGCCTGCATCACCGGATGCTCCGGCATGTAGGTCTGCAGCATCACCCGCCCCGGCCGCTCGCCGCGCCCGGCGCGCCCGGCCACCTGATGGAGGAGCTGGTAGGTCCGCTCCCCCGCCCGCAAATCGCCGCCGGCCAGCCCGAGGTCCGCGTCCACCACCCCGACCAGGGTCAGCATGGGGAAATGGTGGCCCTTCGCCATCACCTGGGTGCCGATCAGGATGTCCAGCTCGTGGTCGGCGATCCGCCGGACCATCTCCTGGATGGCGCGGGGGCCGAACAGCGTGTCCGACGCCATGATGGCGGCACGGGCGTCGGGGAACAGCTCCGCCACCTCCTCGGCGATGCGCTCCACGCCCGGACCGCAGGCCGCCAGCGTGCCCTCCTCGCCGCATTCCGGGCAGGTTGGGGAGAGCGGCTGCGACAGGCCGCAATGGTGGCATTGGAGCTTGCGCGCCAGCCGGTGCTCGACCAGCCACGCCGTGCAGTTGGGGCATTGCAGCCGGTGCCCGCAGGCCCGGCACAGCGTCAGCGGGGCGTAGCCGCGGCGGTTGAGGAACAGCATCACCTGCTCCTTCTCCGCCAGCGTCTGCTCGATGGCCTTCTTCAGCGACGGGGCCAGCCAGTGGCGGGCCGGCGGCCGGTCCTTGCGCAGGTCCACCAGTTCCACGTCGGGCAGCACGGCGCCGCCGTGACGGCCCGGCAGCTCGATGCGGGCGTAGCGGTTGCTGTCGGCGTTGACCTTGGTCTCCAGCGACGGCGTGGCGGAGACCAGCACGGTGGGGATGCCGCCGATATGCGCCCGGGCGACGGCCATGTCGCGGGCGTGGTAGATCGACCCCTCCTCCTGCTTGTAGGCGGAGTCGTGCTCCTCGTCGATGATGATGACGCCGAGGTTCTTGTAGGGCAGGAACAGGGCGGAACGGGCGCCGACCACCACCGGCACCTCGCCGTTCGCCACCGCCCTCCAGGTGTCGCGGCGCTGCGCCCCGGTCAGCTCGGAATGCCACTCCGCCGGCGGCGCGCCGAAGCGGCGGGCGAAGCGCTCCAGCCACTGCGCCGACAGGGCGATTTCCGGAAGCAGAACCAGCGCCTGCTTGCCCGCCTTCAGGGCGGCGGCGATCGCCTCGTAATAGACCTCGGTCTTGCCGGAGCCGGTCACCCCGTCGAGCAGCACGGTGGAATAGACGCCGGACTCGACGCGGGCGCGCAGGTCGGCCGCCGCGGCCTCCTGGTCGGCTGACAAAGTGGGGCCGGGGCGGTGGCAGTCGGGCCGCCCGAGCTTGGTCGGCTGGAGCAGCACCGGCTCCAGCAGCCCGGCCTCGGCCAGCCCGCGCACCACGGTGACGCCGCAGCCGGCCTCCTCCGCCAGCTCCGCCGGGGTGCGCGGCGGGCCGTCGTCCAGCAGGGCCAGCACGCGCCGCCGCGGGTCGGTCATCTTGAAGCCGGGGGGCGGCTCCGCGTCGGGCTTGCGCAGGTAGGCGAGCATGGCCTTCGCCGGCTCCAGCGCCGAAGGCACGCTGATCGCCATGCGCAGCACATGGCCCGGCGGCGTCATGGTGTAGGCCGCGACCCACTCCACGAACTTGCGCTCGACCTCCGGCATCGGCGGCACGTCGAAGCGGCGGACCACCGGCTTCAGCCGCGCGGCCTCCACGACTCCGGCGCCGTCGCCCCACACCACCCCGAGCACGCGGCGCGGCCCCAGCGGAACCTCGACGTAATCGCCGGGGACGAGGGTCATTCCGGCGGGCACGCGGTAATCGTAGGCCTCGCGCAGCGGCAGCGGCAGCAGCACGCGGACGCGCGGGTCCGTGTCCGGCGGGACCGTACCCGGCAGAAGGGCCTGCGCGGCTCCCCCGGAACGGGCCCCGGATCTGGCGGAATTTTCACGCATCGGCTAGAGTGCCCCCTGGCCGCGATACCGGGCACCGAATCCCGGGCAACAGGGCGCGCTCTTCCTCAGCAAGCATGGATTCCTGGTCATGAAGTTCTTCGTTGACACCGCCGACATCGCCGAGATCCGCGATCTGGCCGACACGGGCCTGCTGGACGGTGTTACCACCAACCCCTCCCTCGTCGCCAAGACCGGTCGCAGCTTCCTCGACCTCGTGGCCGAAATTTGTGATGTGGTGGACGGCCCGGTCAGCGCCGAGGTGGCGTCCACCGACTTCGAGACCATGCTGGCGGAAGGAAAGAAGCTTGCCAAGATCGCCGACAACGTCACGGTCAAGGTTCCGCTGACCCCGGCCGGCCTGAAGACCTGCAAGGCGCTGTCCTCCGAAGGCACGATGGTCAACGTCACTCTGTGCTTCTCCCCGGCGCAGGCGATCCTGGCCGCCAAGGCCGGCGCCAGCTTCGTGTCGCCCTTCGTCGGCCGCCTGGACGACATCGGGCAGGACGGCATGGGCCTGATCGCCGACATCGTGGAGATTTACAGCAATTACGATTACTTCAAGACCGAGGTGCTGGTCGCCTCGATCCGCAACCCGATCCACATCGTCGACTCCGCCCGCCTGGGCGCCCATGTCGTCACCGCCCCGCCGTCGGTGCTGAAGCAACTCTTCAACCATCCGCTGACCGACAAGGGCCTCGCCCAGTTCGTCGCCGATTGGCAGAAGACCGGCCAGTCCATCCTCTGAGGACGGCAGCATGGGCCGGGAGCCGGGACACACCCCCCACCGGAAGGACGCGCCGACCGCCGAGGAGGTGCATGCCTACCTGCGGGACCATCCCGACTTCCTGGTCCATCACGGCGATCTGATCCACCACCTGACCCCGCCGTCGCAGGACCGCGGGCGCGGGGTGGTGGACCTGCAGGCGTACATGGTCGAGCGGCTGCGCGGCGAGGTGCGCCTGCTGAAGGACCAGCAGCGCGAGCTGATCGGCACCTCGCGCGCCAACATGAACAGCCAGAACCGCGTCCACGCGGCGGTGCTGTTCCTCCTCGACGCGCAGAGCTTCGAGCAGCTCATCCAGACCATCACCACCGATCTGGCGGTGCTGCTCGACCTGGATGTCGCCTGCCTGATCGTCGAGTCGAACGGCCACGACACCCCGCATGTCCAGACCTCCGGCGTGCGGGTGGTCGAACCGGGGACCGTCGACCGCTGGCTGGGCAAGGCCGACGTGGCGCTGAACGCCGACATCCAGGGCGACCCGGAGCTGTACGGCCCCGGCGCCGGGCTGGTGCGGTCGGAGGTTCTGATCCGCCTCCAGGTGTCCAGCGAGACGCCGGACGGCATGCTGGCCTTCGGCAGCCGCGAGCCGGACAGCTTCCACGGCGGCCAGGGCACCGAGCTGGTCGGTTTCCTCGCCCGCGTGGTCGAGCGGGTGATCCGCGGCTGGCTCGAACTGCCGGCCTGACCCCACGGAACGCATGACCGGAAAACAGAATCCCGTCCTCGGTTTCGCCGCCCAGCCCGACGTGCAGGACACGCTGGTCCACTGGCGCCGCTGGATGGAGAGCGAGCGCAACGTCTCGCCCCACACGCTGACCGCCTACATCGGCGACGTCGCGACCTTTCTGGAGTTCATCACCGGCTATCAGGGGAAGCCGCCGTCGATGAACGACCTTGCCGCGCTGACCGTCACCGACTTCCGCTCCTGGCTGTCCCACCTCGCCATGAAGGGGATCGGCTCCAACAGCCGGTCGCGCGCCCTGTCGTCGGTGCGCAACCTGTTCCGCTGGCTGGACCGCGACGGGCGCCTGCACAACCCGGCGATCAACACCTTCTCCGGCCCGCGCATCAAGCGCCCGGCGCCGAAGCCGCTGACCGTGCTGGACGCCGACCGGCTGCTGGAGGAATCGGAGAAGGAGCCGGACGAACCGTGGGTCGGCAAGCGCGACCGGGCGCTGTTCACCCTGCTCTACGGCTGCGGCCTGCGCATCTCGGAGGCGCTGAACCTGACGCGGCGTGAGGCGCCGCTGGGCGAGACGCTGCGCGTCACCGGCAAGGGCAACAAGGAACGGATCGTCCCGGTGCTGCCGGCGGTGACGGAGGCGGTGCGGGCCTACATGGACGCCTGTCCTTACCGCCAGGGGCCGGAGGCGCCGCTGTTCGTCGGGGTGCGCGGCGGGCAACTCGCCCCGGCCATCGCGCAGCGGCGGATGCGCGACCTGCGCCGCCTGATGGGACTTCCGGAGACCGCGACGCCGCACGCGCTGCGGCACAGCTTCGCCACGCATCTGCTGGCGGACGGCGGGGATTTGCGGGCGATCCAGGATTTGCTCGGCCACGCCTCGCTGTCGACGACGCAGCGCTACACGGATGTGGAAAGTGAGCAGCTGATGCAGGTGTACCGCTCGGCGCACCCACGGGCGAAGAAGGTATGAGTTATTTTTGAAGAAAGACTACCGACAAGCCAAGATGTTCTATATTTATTTCACTCTTCATTTACCAGAAATAGTAAAAATAAACCTCTTCATGGTGAGCATATTGCAAATTTATATAAATTCTCACCGACCCTCTCATTAGCTGTTACCATGGAGTCTTCTGGAAGGTCATATTTCTTCAAAGCATTCTTTGCCGCATCAAGACGCCTTATTCGCACGATTTTCGGGAACAACCTTGTGTTGCTTTCATGAAATTGTGGACAGTCTTCCGAAAATCTTAAAAACTTGTAATCACCGACATATGTTACTTTTCCTCTTTGAAGCCAGACATAATATCCATCTGAAAACCCGTAATAACCCTCCGGGAGACGGTAGATTATGTACTTTTCATTTTGTTGATTTTGAAGAGGAATTCTAAAATTCCCGTGAGTCCAAGTAAGTGACGCACAATCTGGGTTAGCTTTTTTCTTTAATGGATCATACTCGCTAAATCCAATTTCTACCGCATTAGAAGACACATAAATAAGCCCAGATGCCTCACCAAGCACGTCACCAGGAGCTTCCCCACCAATTCCGACAAGAAGAAAGGCATTGAACGACATCAAGGAGGCAGCACTTCCTTCTTCAACTCGCTCTGCAAGGTTATGGGCGCATCCAGATACCATGAATATCAGAGCACAAGACATTGCACTTTGCAGGTCTTTTTTTAGAGATCTCATGCGATGACCTCATGCAAAAAAGAAAAGCTGTCCGTGCAACAATCTGACGAACGGGGACCCTTCCGCGGAATGGGGAAGCGGACACAAGGGAACCAAGTGAGGAACATGGTGCTCTGCCCCCTCCCCGACCCTCCCCCGCTCTCGGCGGACCATAGGTCCGCCTGCCGTGCCAGCGCAAACCATAGGTTTGCGCTGGAGCTTCGCAGGGAAGGGAGAAGAGACCCGCCTTAGATGTGCAGGGCGCGGCCGTCCACGGCGAGGGCGGCTTCCTTGGTCACTTCCGACAGGGTCGGGTGGGCGTGGCAGGTGCGGGCGATGTCCTCGGCGGACGCGCTGAACTCCATCGCCACGGCCAGCTCGGCCACCATCTCCGACACGTTCGGGCCGACCATGTGGACGCCCAGCACCTTGTCGGTGCGCGCGTCGGCCAGGATCTTCACAAAGCCGTCGGTGGTGCCGCTGGCGCGGGCGCGGCCGTTGGCGGTGAAGGGGAACTTGCCAGCCTTGTAGGCGGTGCCGGCGGCCTTCAGCTCCTCCTCGGTCTTGCCGACCGCGGCCACTTCCGGCCACGTGTAGACGACACCGGGGACGAGGTCGTGGTTGACGTGGCCCGCTTGCCCGGCCAGCAGCTCGGCGAGCGCGACGCCCTCCTCCTCGGCCTTGTGGGCCAGCATCGGGCCTTCGACCACGTCACCGATGGCGTAGATGCCCGGCACGTTGGTTTCGAAGTGCTTGCCGATCTTCACGCGGCCGCGGTTGTCCATCTCCACGCCGACGGCGTCGAGACCCAGGCCGTTGGTGAAGGCGCGGCGGCCGATGGCGACCAGCACGACGTCGGCCTTGATCTCCTCGGCGGTGCCGCCGGCGGCGGGCTCGACCGACAGGGTGACGCCGGTGTTGGTGACCTTGGCGCCGGTGACCTTGGAGCCGAGCTTGAAGGTCATGCCCTGCTTGCCGAGGATGCGCTGCATCTGCTTGGACACTTCACCGTCCATGGTCGGCAGGATGCGGTCGAGGAACTCCACGACCGTGACCTCGGCGCCGAGGCGGCCCCAGACCGAGCCCAGCTCCAGACCGATCACGCCGCCGCCGATGACGACGAGGCGCTTCGGCACCTCCGGCAGTTCCAGGGCGCCGGTGGAGGAGACGATCTTCTGCTCGTCGATCTCGATGCCCGGCAGCGGGGTGACTTCAGAACCGGTGGCGATGACGATGGCCTTGGACGCCGTGATGGTGCCGACGCCCTCGACCTCGACGGTGTTCGGGGCGGTGATGCGGCCCGCACCCTTCAGCCAGGCGATCTTGTTCTTCTTGAACAGGAACTCGATGCCGCCGGTGTTCTCTTTGACGACCTTGTCCTTGTGGGACAGCATGCCCGGCAGGTCCAGCTCGACGCCGTCGACCTTGATGCCGAACTTGGCGAGGCCGTGCTTGGCCTCCTCGTACTTCTCCGACGCGGCGAGCAGCGCCTTGGACGGGATGCAGCCGACGTTCAGGCAGGTGCCGCCCAGCGCGCTGCGCTTCTCGACGCAGGCAACCTTGAAACCGAGCTGCGCCGCACGGATCGCGCAGACATACCCGCCGGGACCGCCGCCGACCACGACGACGTCGAAAGTGCTTTCAGCCATTGGGGGCTTTCCTTCCGCCATTTTTGTGTTTGCCAAAAGCCGTCCCGTCCAGCGGGGAGGGCCGCGCGCCGATTTATGCCGCCGCTCACGCCAACTGGCAACGGGACAGTTCGTCCGGGGGGAGGGATGCCGGGTTGAAAGGCCGGCATGGGAACGGCCGGAACCCATGCCGAGATGAACGGGACCGGGGGCCTTTCCCCGGTCCGGGCCGCATCACACCGAAACGGCGACCAGGAACAGGCGCGGGGCGCCGCCCTGAGCCACGTTCGCCAGGGTGGTGACCTGGTTGTTCACCTGATTGTTGAACACGTCGTACACATAGGCGGTGCGTCCACCCGCCCAGAACCAGCCGAGCGTCGGGTTGCCCCCTCCGACGTCGGCCTGCTGGAAAATGCCGAAGGTCGCCAGCATGGAGACGTAGTTCAGGCCGGCGTTGCCGAGGCGCAGGGTCTGCTGCTTGATGATGTCGGCCTCGAAGCGGCCCCAGGCGTCATTGATCGGATTGGCGTGGGTCTGATTGATGCATTTCAGCTCGATGTAGACGTCATCCGCGATCCCGGCGTTGCGGCACAGGTAGAAATCGGCGCGCGCGGCGGCGCGGCGGTTGGCCGACACTCCCCAGGCCGGGCCGACCGCGGTGTAGGACAGAAAGGGGTTTCCACCGTTGGTGGAGGGGTAGGGCTGCTCCCGTTCGCAGGTCCAGTTGCCGGGAATGTTCAGAAACCCGTGCGCGATTTCCAGCTGGAGCCAGACCTCCCAGCCGCCGCGGATGTTGGCGTTCTGGGCGAAGACGTCGGCCCGTTGAAGATTGATGTTCCCGTTGTTGAATTCGGCTTGGATGGTGTTCAGGAGTTGCTGGCAACGCATGGTGATGTCCCTTGCTGCGACTGGACGCCGGAGCTGCGCTCCAGGCTTCTGCAAGGGGACGGTTTCGCAGGGCCCCGCGTGACCGGAAATCCACGGTCGCCCGGGCTTCCGGTCACTCCGTGAAGAAATTCAGCAGCGCCTGCGCGGTTTCCTCCGGCGCCTCCTCGGGGATGAAGTGGCCGGCGGGCATCACATGGCCCGCGATGGCCGGGGCGTAGCCGCGCCAGATGCCCAGCGGGTCGTCGTACAGGCGCCCGACCGCGCTGTTGCGGCCCCACAGGAACAGGGCCGGTCCTTCCACCTTGCGCCCCGCCGCGCGGTCCTCGCGGTCGTGCTCCAGGTCGATGCTCGCCGCGGCGCGGTAGTCCTCGCACATGGCGTGGACGGTGGCGGGGTCGCGGAAGGCGGTGCGGTAGGCCTCCATCGCCTCCGGCTCGAAGATGTCGGCGCTGCTGCCGATGGAGCCGAGCACCTGCCCCAGGTAGAAATCCGGATCCGACCCGATCAGCCGTTCCGCCAGATTGTTGGGCTGGATCAGGAAGAACCAGTGGTAATAGGCGGTCGCCATGCGCTGGTCGATGCGGGCGAAGACCTCCAGCGTCGGCACCACGTCGAGGAAGGCGACGCGCTCGACCCGGTCGGGGTGGTCGAGGACGAGCCGGTGGGCCACCCGCGCGCCGCGGTCGTGCCCGGCCAGCCGGAAGCGGTCGAAGCCCAGCGCGGCCATCACCGCCACCTGATCGCGCCCGTTGGTGCGTTTGCAGTAGGTCTCGTGCGCGGAATCGCCCGGCGGCTTCGACGATTGGCCGTACCCCCTCAGGTCGGTCAGCACCACGGTGAAGCGCTCGGCCAGCCGCGGCGCGACCCGGTTCCACAGGGCGTGACACTGCGGAAACCCATGAAGCAGAAGGAGCGGCGGCCCCTCGCCACCGACCAGCGTGTGGATCTCGGCGCCGTCGGTGGCGATGCGGTGTCGGGTGAACCCTTCGAACATGCGCGCCCTCCCCCTATCCGTTTGAGTGTGGAGAACTGTCCTTCCGCATCGCGGGCTGTCGGAAACCCTTGGTGGGTTTCTCGCGTTTTTCAGGCGATTGCTTTCGACCTCAAGAGGAAAATGCCATGCGTAGCCTGAAGAAGCTCGTCCTTTTCGCCGCTCTGGGTGCCGCCCTGACCACCAGCCTCGCCGCCTGCAACACCGTCGAAGGCATGGGTGAGGACGTGCAGGCCGGCGGCCGCGCCATGGAGCGCTCGTCGGACAGCGTCCAGAAGAAGATGTGAACCCTTGAGGCGCGGACTCCCCGGAGCTACGGCTCCGGGGGTTCTGTGCCCCCAAAGATTTCAGCGCTGCATGCGCTTGATGGTGTTGGTCGTGCTCTGGCCGTCCACGAGGTCGGCCAGCACGACCTTGCCGCCGTAGCTCTGCACGAATCCGGCGCCGACCACCGTAGCAACGGTGTAGTCCGCCCCCTTCACCAGCACGTCGGGCCGCAGGGCGCGGATCAGCTCCTCCGGCGTGTCCTCGCCGAAGATCACCACCAGATCGACGCAGGCCAGCGAGGCGAGCACCGTCGCCCGCGCCGTCTCGGTCTGCACCGGGCGCGTCTCGCCCTTCAGCCGCTTCACCGAGGCGTCGCTGTTCAGCCCGACCACCAGCACGTCGCAGGCGGCCTTCGCCTGATTCAGCAGCGAAATGTGGCCGGGGTGCAGCAGGTCGAAGCAACCGTTGGTGAAGCCCACCCGCTTGCCGCGGGCGCGCCAGCGCGCCGCCCGCTCCACGGCCTGCTCCAGCGTGTCGACCTTCTCCTCGCCGCTGCGCCATTCCTGCTCGTGCAGGGCGGACAGCAGTTCCGGTGCGCGGACCACCGCGGTGCCGACCTTCCCCACCACGATCCCGGCGGCCAGATTGGCCAGCCGCGCCGCGTCGGACAGCTCCACCCCAACCGACAGGGCGGAGGTCAGCGTCGCCACCACCGTGTCGCCGGCGCCCGACACGTCGAAGACCTCGCGGGCGTCGGCCGGCAGATGGGTCGCGCCATCGCGGGTCACCACGGACATGCCGTGCTCGCTGCGCGTGGCCACCACGGCGTCGATGCCGCAGGTCTCCAGCAGGAAGCGACAGGCGGCCTCGACCTCCGCGTCGCTGTCGGCGGGCATCCCCGTCGCCTGGATCAACTCCTTGCGGTTGGGCGTGATCACGCTGGCCCCGCGGTAGCGCCCGAAATCGTCGCCCTTGGGATCGACCACCACCGGCAACCCGGCCTCCCGCGCCGCCTGGATAAGCTGCGCCACCAGAGCGTCGGTCAGCACACCCTTGCCGTAGTCGGACAGGATCACCGCGCCCACCGTCAGCATGCCGGTGCGGGCGGCGACCATCACCTCCTCCTCCGACCCGATGGCGGCAACGGTCTCGGCGTCGGCGCGCAGGAGCTGCTGGCGTCCGCCGATGAAGCGCGTCTTGACGGTGGTCTGGCGCCCCGGCTCGGCGACCAAGCCGCCGCCGTCGCCCGTCTCCTTCGCCACGAGGCGGACCAGCTCCAGCCCCGCCGCGTCCTCGCCCACCACCGACACGAAGCGGCAGCCGGCGCCCAGCGCCATGACGTTGGCGGCCACGTTGCCGGCGCCGCCGAGCATGGCCGTCTCGCGCTCGATCCGCAGAACGGGGATCGGCGCCTCGGGGGACACGCGGTCGACCGACCCGTAGATGAATCGGTCGAGCATGACGTCGCCGACGCACAGCACGCTGGCGCGGGACAGGGAGTCGATGTGACGGGCAAGGTCGCTCATGCCGGTTCTACTATCAACCTTGCGTCCGGGGCGCCAGAGGAGAGCGCAGCCCCGGACCGAGCGCGGCGGTCACTCGAAGGCCGGAACCTCGTGCCGCAGATCGCCGGTGCCCTTGGCGAAGGTCAGGGTCAACTGCCCCTGCAGTTCCCGCTCCGCCGCCTCGTCCGTTTCCGGAAGGGAGGGCGGCAGCGGCGGGCTGACCAGGATGCCGGCGGCGGCCAGCGCGTCGCCCAGCGCCGTCGTGCGGTTGGCGGGGACGCAGAAGGCGATGACCGCCATCACGTCGGAGAACAGCGTGTGGTCGACGATCCAGCCGCCGCTGCCGGTGATGCCGTCGGCCGCCGCCATCAGCGCGGCGGTCCGGTCGGTCTGCAAAACCGCTTCGAATCTCAGGATGGACATGGCCTGCCCTCCTTTTCGGGCTGCTCGGAAGGTCCAGTATGGACCGGCGGCACCGCCCCCTCAACCGGACAAAACCCCGCAGCCGCCCCGCGTCGGCTAGGCAGTTGCCCATCAGAAGAGTGCGGAAGGCCATGGTGCGGCGGATGCCTCCGCCGCACCGGCATGGTTGATTGCGGCCTGGGGTGCCCCGTCAGCCGATCCTCTTGGCGATCATGAAGGTGCCATAGCTCATGCTGAGCAGGTTGGTGGTTGACGGATTGTTTTGATGAGCCGCCATCTGCACATAGTCACTGGTTCCATTCAGCTCGACGACATCCATGCATACGGCGGCAAGGGAATAGGGGCTGGGCGCCGAGACGTTAGACGTGGATGTCATTACTCCATTCTTCTGGATTGCCACCGCAAGCGACCCATTGGGCTGAACGATCATGTTCGTCTGCGCATAGATTTCGTAAAGCCCCGCCACGGAGGGCCTGAAGCTGTTGGTGGCGGCGTGGAACGCCCCTCCGATGTCGAGGCTTGCTGCGGCCAGATTGACTTTCGTCCAGACCTGACGGGGGATCGGCTGTTCGACGCCGTTCAGATTCGCCCGGCACACGACATTACCGCTGGTCACCTGCTTCAGGTCGCTCAACGCCCGCTCATCGACGATGTCGGCGTCGGTGATAGCCGAAGCCGTATCCTGCACAAACACCCGCGCCACCGGCAATGCGCCATCCGGAATGTTTGGCGGCGTGACGCTGTTCGGGCTACCCGCGACGACCGATGCCTCACCTGAAAGGCGATCAATGACCACGCGATCAATGCGGAAGCCGGAAGCCGGCCTGGCGAAGGGACCGACCACCTGCGTATCGACCTCCGTCAGCGTGGTGCCGGCGAAAAGATGGCCCGGATCGACAATGATCTTCATGCCCGGCGCGACCTGAGCATGCGGTGCGAAAGAACCGACAATGCGCTGGGCGACAGCCCAATTGGTAACACTCTGGGACAGCTCGGACGGGTTGAAAGAATAGGTGCTCATGGTCAACTCCTTGACGCGATCAAATGGCTTCGGGATTCCCAAGGGCGATCAATGCCACCCTCAGAAAAAGGAATATCATCCTTTTTGACGGTTCTAAAGATATTTTTCCTATTTTTAGGATTATGAGGATGGTCCACCTGCCTGCCCGAAAGACGGCTGCCCTCACTCATGCCGTCCCCCGGTAACGGGCAGCCGCTAGGCAGTCGTCTCCGCCTGTCCTATCTTCCGGCATCCCGTTCCCAAGACAGCGATCCCCGAAAACCGCCATGCCCTTGCCCACCGTGACGCGCAGCCTGTCGGCCAAGCTGCTGGTGCTGACCGTGCTGTTCGTCCTGCTGGCCGAAGTGCTGATCTACACGCCGTCCATCGCCCGTTATCGCCTGACCTATCTGGAGGAGCGGCTGGCCGCCGCCCATCTCGCCGCCCTGTCGGTGGAGGCGACGCCGGACATGATGGTGGCGATGGAGCTTCAGAACGAGCTGCTGGCCCATGTCGGCGCCCACGCGGTGGAGCTGATCCGGCCGGACAGCCGCGTCTACATGCTGTCCCGTTCCATGCCGCCGACGGTGGACGCCGTCTTCGACCTGCGCGGCGCCATGGCGCCGCGGCTGACCGCCGACGCCTTCATGGCGTTGGCCCAGCGGCGCGACCGGGTGATCCGGGTGATCGGGCCGTCGCCCAAGGACCCCGCCTTCCAGGTCGACATGGTGATGGACGAGCGGCCGATGATCCAGGCGATGATCGACTTCTCGGGCCGCATCCTGGCGCTGTCGGTGGCGATCTCGCTGATCGCCGCGGTTCTGGTCTTCGTCTCGCTGACCCGGCTGCTGGTGCGGCCGATGCGCCGCCTGACCGAGGGGCTGGTCGCCATCCGCCGCGACCCCGACGGCACGCCCCCCTTCCAGCCGAGCGCCCGCACCGACGAGATCGGCGTGGCGGAGCGCGAGCTGGCCGACATGCAGGCCACCATCCGCAGCGCTCTGCGCCAACGGGAACGGCTGGCCGCGCTGGGCACCGCGGTCGCCAAGATCAACCACGACCTGCGCGCCATCCTGTCGACTGCCGCCCTGCTGTCGGAACGGCTGGCCGAGAGCGCCGATCCGGAGGTGCGGCGGGTCACGCCGCGGCTGATGGCCTCCATCGACCGGGCGGTGGAACTGTGCGGCCAGACCATGACCTACACCCGCGACGGCCTGCTGCCCCTGGCGCGGACCGCGGTGCCGCTGCGCCCGCTGGTCGAGGAGGCCGGGACCATCGCGCTGGCTGCCCTGCGCCCGGATGGGGAGCGGGCGGAGCTGCGCTGGAACAACCGGGTGCCGGAGGGGCTGACCGTCCGCGCCGACGCCGCCCAGCTCTCCCGCGCTCTGGTCAATCTGGGGCGCAACGCGGCGCAGGCGGGGGCCGGAGCGGTGACGGTGATGGTGGAGACCCGGCCCGGCGGCGGGCTGATCCTGCTGGTCGCCGACGACGGACCGGGCCTGCCGCCGCGGGCGCGGGACAACCTGTTCCAGCCCTTCGCCGGCTCGGCAAGGGCTGGCGGCGTCGGGCTCGGCCTCGCCATCGCGCGAGAGGTGCTGCGCGCCCATGGCGGCGACCTGCGGCTGGTGGAGAGCACCGCGGCGGGCACCGTCTTCGCGCTGGAGCTTCCCCCGGGGATCGTCGTGGAGGGTGCCGCCCGGGTGGGCGAAATGCCCACATCGGAATCGCCCATCCCGGATTGATTTCCGGCGCCCGCTCCACCAGAATTCGCGGCACGGTCAACCCGTCGGCATCCCGCCGGGCGCACGCCCCGCGCGGGACCGGCAGCGAAGGAAGGGAACGGGACTTTGGAAGGCACGGGCAAGTGGATCACCGGGGGGATCCTGGGCTTCATGGCGTTCATCGGCCTGCTGGCGGCGTCGCGCGCGGCGGACACGGCGTTCTATTATGGCGGCTGGCTGCTGGCCATCGGCTGCATCGGGACGATCTTCATGATGGTCACGAAGCACTACAACCAGATGGACGAGCAGATCGCCCGCCAGCGCGAGCAGGAATAACCCACAACCCCCTTCAACCGGTGGAGGCCGGGCATGCCGTGGGACCCCGAACAATACGCACGGTTCGAGTCCTGGCGCCGCCGCCCGGCCCACGACCTCGTAGCGGCCCTGCCCTCCCTGACCCCGCGGACGGTGGTCGATCTCGGCTGCGGGGCCGGGCAGCTCGCCCGCCTGCTGGCCGAGCGCTGGCCGGAGGCCGAAGTGCTGGGGGTGGACAATTCCCCCGCCATGCTGGAACGCGCGCGGGCCACGCCGTCCCGCGTGCGCTGGCTCCAGGCCGACCTTGGGGTCTGGCGCCCCGACAAGCCAGTCGATCTGCTGATCTCCAACGCCGCCCTGCAATGGCTGGACGGGCACGAGCGGCTGTTCCCGGACCTGCTGCGGGCGCTGGCCCCCGGCGGGGTGCTGGCCGTGCAGATGCCCCGGAACTTCGACGCGCCCTCGCACCGCCTGTTGTACGAGACGGCGGCGGACGGCCCGTGGGCCGAGCGGCTGGCCCCGGTCCTGCGCACCGCACCGGTGCACGCGCCCGACGTCTATTACGGCTGGCTCGCCCCGCTCACCAAGCGTCTGGACCTCTGGGAGACCGAGTATCTCCAGGTTCTGGAGGGCGACGACCCGGTCCTGCAATGGACGCGCGGCACGACGCTGCTGCCCGTCCTGGACACGCTGGCGGGCGCGGAGCTGGACGCCTTCCTGGCGGCCTACCGCGCCCGGCTGAACGCCGCCTATCCCCGGCGCCCTGACGGCTGCACGCTGTTTCCCTTCAAGCGGCTGTTCCTCGTGGCGCGGGTGTAGACGGACGGCTTCCGGACGTTACGACGCCGGCCTGGGCTGCTTCGCGGCGGTGAGGATGTTCGCCACGCCCACCGCGTTCATGCCGGCGCGGGTGCCGATGGCCGACAGCGACTCGCCGGGCTGGGCCTCGATGTTGGCGGCCTTGAGCGCCTGGATGGCCTTTTCGGGGTCCAAACCGAAGACCGGCGCCACCGTCGCCAGCGGGGCGTTCGCCACCGCCCGCATCATCGCGCCGGGGCCGCCGGTGGAGGCCGGAGTTCCGGTCATCGCCGTGAAGACCAGCGAGCCGACGACGCTGACCACGAAGGCCGACAGGGCCACGTTGCGCTTGAAATACTGGAGGAAGGCTGTCCAGTTGCGCGCCAGATGCCACAGGCCGATGGCGGAGAAGCCGACGCTGAGCCATTCGTGGGAGAAGCGCACCAGATTGCCGTTCCAGTGCAGCAGCAGCATGATTCCCGTCACCGTGGAGACGACGAACAGGACGATGGTCACCGGCGTGACGATCTGCCGGGTGATGGTGGAGGAAATGGAGGGCATGGGGAAGGACGGCTCGCGGGTTGAACGGAATGCGGCCAAAGTGAGGCCCGATTGTAACCGCTTGATGTCCCGCACCGCCGCCGAACGTTACAGAGTGTAACGGCGCCCGGCGGCGCCCGCGCGCTTGACCACCCCGCCCCACGGTCCAGATGACTGCGTGATCCTAGCGCGTGATCGTGGTGCAACCATAAGGGCTTCCGGTTCATGGGCACGCAGGAACAGCCGGAAGCGTGGCGCGACGAGAGCGAGGAGCGCCTGCGCGCCTTCATCGAAAGCGCGCCGCGCAAGATGTGGATCGCCCGGCCCGACGGGACGGTCGAGTTTTTCAACCGTGAATGGCGCGACTACACCGGACAGGGCGGCGCCGAGGGCATGCTGAACTGGCGGGAGGCTGTCCACCCCGCCGACCGTCCACGCCTGGACGAGGTGCGCGGCCGGGCGGTTCCCCTGGGCCAGCCCTACGACGTCCAGGTCCGGCTGCGGCGGCGGAGCGACGGGAAGCACCGCTGGCACATCGGGCGGGTGTCCCCCGTCCATCTGCATGGTCGCTTGATCGCCTGGATCGGGGCCGCGACGGACATCGACAACCGCGTCCGCGCCGAGGCCGCCCTGCGCGAGAGCGAGGCCAACTTCCGCACCATGGCCAACGCCATCCCGCAGCTCGCCTGGATGCGCGATCCCGCCGACTACAGCATCTGGTACAACCAACGCTGGTTCGACTTCACCGGCACCTCGATGGAGCAGATGCAGAACGACGGCTGGTGGACGGTGATCCATCCCGACCACGCCGACCTGATGCTGGAGGCCGTCACCGCCGCGCGGGCGGAGGGCCGGTCCTGGGAGTACACCGCGCCGCTGCGCCGCCGCGACGGCCTGTACCGCTGGCATCTGTTCCGCGCCGTGCCCATCCGCGACGAGACCGCCGGCACCATCATCCGCTGGTTCGGCACCAGCACCGACATCAACGAGCAGCGCGAGGCGCAGGAGCGCCAGCGGCTGCTGACCCAGGAGGTCAGCCACCGGGTGAAGAACAGTCTGGCGCTGGTCGCGGCGCAGCTCTCGCTCCAGGCTCGCGCGTCGGACAACGATGACGCCCGCAGCGTCCTGATGGACGCCTACAGCCGCGTCCTGACCATCGCCGGGGTGCACGACCATCTGTGGCGGCAGTACGACGCAAGCTTCATCGACATGTCCGGCTTCCTGCACGGCCTCTGCCGGAAGCTTCAGGAAACCGCGCCGGGCCATGACCTGAGCTTCGCCGGCGACCGGGTGATCGTGCCTACCGATCAGGCCGTCCCCATCGGTCTGGTGGTCAACGAGCTGGTGACCAACGCTTTGAAATACGCTTATCCCGGCGACCGCGGGGGGCCGATCCGCGTGACCCTGCGCCGGGACGGCGAGGACGCGATGATCCTGGAGGTGATGGACCGGGGCGTCGGCCTTCCCACCGGCTTCGACCTGGCAGCGCCGACGAAGAGCCTCGGCATGCGGTTGCTGGTCAACACCGTCCGGCAAATCAACGCCACGGTGGACGCCGAACGCCTCGATCCGGGAACCCGCTTCGCCGTCGCCATTCCGGTCGGGCGGGGGTGACTTACGCCTTCTCGATGTAGGCCAGCAGCGGTTCCCAGTCGGCGCGATGCTCGGCGGCGCGCTTGCCGGTCAGGTCGAACAGGCTGAGGCCGGAGGCCGCGGCGTCGGCGTAGATCTGGCTGTCGCGCAGGCGGGTCACCACGCTGTGCCCGACCCCGCCGAGGAACTGGTCAAGACGGTCCGCCGCCTTGGTGCGGGCGCGCAGGCGGTTGCCGACCACCGCCACCGACTTGCGGTTCTTGGCGATGGACTTCAGCTCTTCCAGCTTGCCGAGGAAGCGCTGCGTCGCCTGCTCGTCGAAGGCGCTGGGCAGCACCGGCAGGACGACGACGTCGGCCATCCGCACCAGATCCTCGATCTGCTTGGTCTTCAGCGCGGCCGGCGCGTCGATGACGAGGCGCTGGATGCCCTTCGGCGCGTCGGACAGGTCCTTCGCCCAGTCCAGACCGACCAGGGCGGAAGCCGTGGCCGGGCGGCGGGCCAGCCAGCCGAGCGAGGAGCGCTGGCGGTCCACGTCGGCCAGCGCCGTGCTGTGCCCGGCGGCGGCGCAGGCCGCGGCGAGGTGGGTGGCGATCGTGGTCTTGCCGCAACCGCCCTTGATGTTGGCGACGAGGATGGTCCGCATGGGCGGGAAGATTACCCCTCCCGGTCGGGCTTTGACCAGAAGGCTTTCGCGTCGGCGAACTCCTTCCACAGGTCGCGGAGCGCCGGTTCGGACTCCGCCACGCCGCGGGCGTGCCAGCCGATGACGATGCCGGCGGCGCGCGGCTCGCCCGGCTCGGGGCGGCTGCCGTCGTCGTGCAGCTCGTGCAGCAGGCGCGTCGCCGTCGCCACGTCGTTCAGATGGCCCAGCGCGTCCTGGAAGGCCGACAGGTCCTGGATGTAGCGGCGGGCCGGCTTGTCGTCGTAGAGGCTGCGGAAGAACTCCGCCGCGTAGCGCAGCTTCTTCAGGGCGATGCGCAGCTCGTGCCGCTCGGTCACCGACAGGCTCGCGAAGCCGTGGCCGGCGCGGCGGGCCTTCTTGGCGCGGCGCGACAGCAGATGGTCGGCCAGATCCTCCACCGGGTCGAACAGCCGGGCGGAATGCTCGCTGACCGGCTGGTCGCGCCAGCCCCGCGACTCGACCCAGGCGCCGAACTTCAGCAGGAAGCTGGTGTAGCGCTCGGACCGGATGGCCGCGCGCACCCCTTCGTAGGCGCGGTCGCGGCGGGCGCGCGCCGCGGCGGCCAGCGCGTCGATGTCCTCCTGGAGCGGCTTGCCGTGGCCGTCGGCGCGGTGGAAGGAGTCCTTCACCGGCTCCAGCAGTTCGTCCAGGAAGACGTCCCAGTCGCGCGCCGGGCCGAGGCTGCCGCCCAGCCACTTCACCTCGCCGACCAGCCAGGCGTAGGAGTCGGCGGGGATGAAGTCCTTGAACAAAGCGAGCGCCGAGCGCAGGCGGCGCAGCGCCACGCGCATCTGGTGGACGCCCTCCGCGTCCTCGCCGACCAGGGTGACCGCCTCGTTCGCCAGCATGTGGCCGATGCAGGAGCGCAGGATGCGGGCCAGCGCGCCTTCCACCGTGGTGTCGGGGTCAAGCTCCAGCTTGCCCGCCTTGACCACCTTGTCCACCGTGCCATCGGCCAGAGCGTAGCCGCGCTCCGCCTTGGTGCGCGGGTCGAGCCGCAGCGGGGCGGCCTGGGCCAGCTCCAGCGCCAGATCGTAGAGGACGGCGGCGGAGCCTTCGAGAAGCTCCAACTCCACCTCCGACACCGGGATGGAGGCGCCGTCGGGGCTGCGGATCTCGCCGCTGTCGAAGGCGACCTCGATGCGGCTGGCGGCGTCGCCCTCGCCCATCGTCACCACGCGCACGGTGCGCTGGATGAGCGTGGTGAACAGCGGTTGCAGCTCCGCCGCGCTGATCGAGCCCAGCAGGTCCAGCGCCTCCTGCGATTCAATGGCCGACAGGTCGGGGGCCGGTCCGGCGACCGGATGCTCCCACTCCGCCCGGCCAAGCTCGCCGTGCTCCGCCGCGCCCTTCACGGTCTGGAGATACTGGTTGCCGACCTTGCGCACACGCAACGTCACCAGCCGCCCGGCCAGACGCCGGTCGGCGGTGTCGTAATAGGTGCTTTCCAGGGTCTTGGTGCCGGCTTTTCCCTTGGCGCGGGATGCGACCGCCGGGCAGGACCGGAGCTTCGCCATGTCTTCGGCCCTGACGGCCAGCTTCAACTCGGTTTCCCGGTTGGACTCCGCTTCGACCACCATTCGTGCCCCGTCGTTTCCGGTGGATCCCCGTTTTGCACAGGCCCCAGCCACGGTCAAGTTACAGAACCATGACGCTTTTGTTGCAGTCCCCGCAATCAGGGATCCGTCTTTTCCAACACCAGGAGCTTGGACATGTAAGCGAGCGATGTCTCGCGCAGGCGCAACCCGGCGGCGGCGAACAGGGCGGGCAGGTCATCGCGGGCGTAATGGGCGTAGAAGGGCTCGTGGAAGGACTGCGGAAAGCGGTCGATCAGCCCGTCCATCATCGGATTGTCGCCATACTGCACGCTGTCCATGAGGACCAGGATGCCGCCGGGCTTCAGCACGCGGGCCATCTCGGCGGCGGCCTGGGCGCGGATCTTCGGCGGCAACTCGTGGAACAGGTAGATGCAGGTCACGATGTCCTGCGACCCGGTGGCCAGCGGGATCGCCTCCGCCGCCGCCTGGACCAGCGCGCTGCTGCGCGCCCAGGGGACGAGGTTGCGCCGCGCCTCGCGCAGATAGGCTGGGGAGAGGTCGAGCGCGGTGACCGGCAGGCGCGGGTGGTTGTCCTTCACGAAGGTCAAGAAGCGCCCCGTCCCGGCGGCCACGTCGAGCAGGCGGCAGTCGGCGCTCCGGCGCGTTTTCAGATGCTCAAAGATGGGCACCAGGACCTGGCGGCGCATGGCGTCGGCGCCGCCGCCGAACAGCACCTCCACCTGATGGTCGTAGAGGCGGGCACTCTCCTCCGTCAGGTAACCGCCGGTCTGGTAATGGAAGTTCTGGCGGTAGTAGGCAGGCAGCCCCCCGCTGCCGGGGGGCGGGTTGGCGCGCACCTCGACCGCCGCATGGTCGCGGCGGCGGCGCGACACCTCCGGCACGTCGCGAAAGAAGGCCGCAGCGTCGGTCAGCAGCCGGCGCGGGTCGGGCATCAGGTCGTGCGGCAGGCGGTAGTAGCCCGCCTCGATGTTGGCGAGGTCGCGGGCCAGCAGGGTGCGCAGCTCCTCCAGAATCGCGCGGGTGCCGGGCACCGGACGCCCGCCGGGCGGGGTGGTCCGCGGCGGTCCGGTGATCCGTCGGCCGATCCGCGCGGCCATCATGTACTGGCCGAGGAACCAGGCGACGCGGGCGGACTGGCTGGCCGCGTAAGCCAGCCGGGGGGCCAACCGGGGGGCCGGCCGGGGAGCCCGTTGGGCGAAGGACGGCGGGGTGAGTCTGTTCATGAGGATAGAGATGGGATCGGCGGTCCCGCCCGCCCAGAGCCCCGTCTTTTCGCCGCATGGGGCAACCGGTCGCCCACGCGGGCCGTTGCAAAGCGGCCGCCCCTGTGCTGGATTGCCCGGCAAAAGTTCAACCCGTAGGGACAGCAGCCATGACCGAGTTCAACACCATCGACGACCTCGACGTGAACGGCAAGACGGTGCTGGTGCGTGCCGACCTCAACGTCCCGATGCAGGACGGCAAGGTCTCCGACACGACCCGCATCGACCGTCTGGCGCCGACTCTGACCGAGCTGGCGAAGAAGGGTGCGAAGGTCGTGGTTCTGTCGCATTTCGGCCGCCCGAAGAACGGCCCGGACGCCAAGAACTCGCTGCGCAACGTGCTGGACGCGCTGAGCGCCGCCGTCGGCCAGACCGTCGCCTTCGGCGAGGATTGCGTCGGCGACAAGGCCAAGGCCGCCATCGACGGCGTGCAGCCGGGCGCCATCGTGCTGCTGGAGAACACCCGCTTCCACGCGGAAGAGGAAAAGAACGATCCGGCCTTCGCCAAGCAGATCGCCGCTCTGGGCGACCTCTACGTCAACGACGCCTTCTCCGCCGCGCACCGCGCCCACGCCTCGACCGAGGGCGTCGCCCAGTATCTGCCGGCCGCCGCCGGCCGCCTGATGCAGGCCGAGCTTGAGGCGCTGACCAAGGCGCTGGAAAAGCCGGAGCGCCCGGTGGCCGCCGTCGTCGGCGGCGCCAAGATCTCCACCAAGCTGGACCTGCTCGGCAACCTCGTGAAGAAGGTCGACATGCTGGCGCTGGGCGGCGGCATGGCCAACACCTTCCTCTACGCCCAGGGCGTGGATGTCGGGGCCTCGCTCTGCGAGAAGGACATGGCCGATCAGGCCCGCGCCATCATGGAGACCGCCAAGGCCGCCAACTGCGAGCTGCTGCTGCCAAAGGACTTCATCGTCGCCAAGGAGTTCAAGGCCGGTGCGGCCAACCGCGCCGTTCCGGCGGACGGCATCGGCGCCGACGAGATGGCGCTGGACGTCGGCCCCAAGACGGTCGAGTTCCTCGGCCTGAAGCTCCAGGGTGCCAAGACGGTGGTGTGGAACGGCCCGCTGGGCGCCTTCGAGATCCAGCCCTTCGACGCCGGCACCAACGCCGTCGCCGGCCTCGTCGCCGAGCGCACGTCGGAAGGCGGCCTGCTGTCGGTGGCCGGCGGCGGCGACACCGTGTCGGCGCTGGCCCACGCCGGCGTGGAGGAGAAGTTCACCTACATCTCCGCCGCCGGCGGCGCCTTCCTGGAGTGGCTGGAAGGCAAGGACCTGCCGGGCGTCGCCGCGCTGAAGAAGAAGTAAGGTTTGGGGGAGTGGGTGGGTGGTCGCGACGGCCCCCCACCCTTCCCGCTTCGCGGGCCCCTTCCCTCCCCCGCTTCGCAGGGGAGGGAGATTTAGTCCCCTCCCCTGCGAAGCGGGGGAGGGCTAGGGAGGGGGCAAGAACCTCCCCTCCCAAACACGTTACAAAGGCCGCCGCGCCTTCAGCGCCGCGGTCAGAGTCCCATCGTCCAGATAGTCCAGTTCCCCGCCCACCGGCACGCCATGGGCCAGACGGGACACGGAAACCCCGCTGCCGGACAGGCGGTCGGTCACCACATGGGCGGTCGTCTGCCCGTCCACCGTGGCGTTCAGCGCCAGGATGACCTCGGTCACCGCCGGGTCCTTCGCGCGCTCCACCAGGGACGGGATGTTCAGATCGTCCGGCCCCACCCCCTGCAAGGCCGACAGCGTGCCACCCAGGACATGGTAGGTGCCGTGAAAGGCGCGCGTGCGCTCCAGCGCCCAGAGGTCGCCGGCATCCTCCACCACACAGATGGTCGAGCGGTCGCGGCTGTGGTCGGAACAGACGGAGCAGGGATCGCGGCTGTCAAGGTTGCCGCAGACCGAGCAGTTGCGGATGGCCTCCGCGGCGAGCGCCATGGATTCGGACAGCGGCACCAGCAGGCTGTCGCGGCGCTTCATCAGGTGCAGCGCCGCCCGCCGCGCCGACCGCGGCCCCAGCCCCGGCAGCTTGGACAGGAGCTGGATCAGGCGCTCGATTTCAGGTCCGATCATTCACGGCTTCGTTCGTCAATGGGTGGCCGGGCCGACCCTACGGCCCGGCCTTTCAACGCTTAGAACGGCAGCTTCATGCCCGGCGGCAGCTTCATCCCGCCCATCAGGTTCTGGGTCTCGTTGGCGACGTGCTGCTCCACCTTGGCCTTGGCGTCGTTGAAGGCGGCGATAATCAGGTCCTCCAGGACCTCGATGTCCTCCGGATCGACGATCGACTTGTCGAGCTTGATCTTCTTCATCTCGCCCTTGCCGTTGACCGTGACGTTGACCATCCCGGCGCCCGACTGGCCGGTCATCTCGACCTCGCCCAGGCGGGCCTGCATCTCCTGCATCTTGGCCTGCATCTGCTGGGCCTGCTTCATCATCTGGCCGAGGTTCTTCATGGGTCAGAAATCTCCTTCATCGTCGAGCGGGTAATAGACCCCGTCGTCCTGCTGCATGACCATAAGGTCGGGATTCTCCCCGTCATCCGCAACCTGGGGCTCGGCCTCGACCGCTGCCTTGAGATCGCGGACATCGGTGATCTTCGCGCCGGGAAAGGCGTCCAGAACGGCGCGCACCACCGGATGCGCCTCCGCCTCCTCCAGCGCACGCCTCTGGGCGGCCTGCTCCTGCTGGATCAGCGTCGGCTCGCCCGGCGCGTCCGAGACGATGACGACCCAGCGCTGGCCGGTCCATTCCGTCAACAGCTGGCCGACGCGATTCGGCAGGGTCGACGGGGCCAGGGTCGTCAGCCGCAGTTCCAGCCGTCCCGGCTCCAGGCGCACCAGATGGACGCTGCCGGTCAGATGGCCGTAGAGAGCGCCCTCGCGCTTCTCCGCGAAGAGCTGGACCAGCGTGCGGAAGTCGCGCGGCATCGCCACGCGCTCCTCGTCCGCCACGGCGACGGCAACGGTTTGCACGGGTTGGGGAGACGGCTGCGGGCTCGGCTGGGCCTGGGCGACGGCGCGCACGGCGGAGCCGCCAACCGCCACCGGCCCGCCGCCGGGACCGCGCGGGGCCGAGCCACCGCCTTGTCCACCCTGCCCACCACCATTCTGCAAATTCTGGAACTGGCGGATCAGGTCGCCCGGAGTCGGCATATCGGCGGCGTAGGACAGCCGCACGATGACCATCTCCAACGCCTGCTGCGGCACCGGGGCCGCCTGCACCTCGCCCAACCCCTTCAGCAGGAGCTGCCACGCGCGGGTCAGCGCCGGCATGCCGAGCTTCGCCGACAGGGCGGCGCCGCGGGTGCGCTCCGCCTCCGGCAGGCCGGGGTCGTTGGCGCTGTCCGGCACCACCTTCAGCCGCGTCAGATTGTGCACGAGGTCGAGAAGGTCCTGGAGGATCACCACCGGATCGGCGCCGACGCGGTGCAGGTCGGACAGCAGGTCCATCGCCTCCGCCGGCTTGGCCGAGACGGCGGCCTCGAACAGGTCGATCACCTTGCTGCGGTCGGCCAGCCCCAGCATGTCGCGCACCTGCTGCGCGGTCACCGTGCCGGCGGCCAGAGCGATGGCCTGGTCGAGCAGCGACAATCCGTCGCGCACCGACCCGTCGGCGGCGCGCGCGATCAGCGCGGCGGCGTCCGGCTCGATTCCCGCCCCCTCCAGCCCGGTGATGCGGGTGAAGTGCTCCTTCAGCACCTGGGCGTCGACGCGCCGCAGGTCGAAGCGCTGGCAGCGCGAGAGCACCGTCACCGGCACCTTGCGGATCTCGGTGGTGGCGAAGACGAACTTCACATGGGCCGGCGGTTCCTCCAGCGTCTTCAGGAGCGCGTTGAACGCGCTCTTGGAGAGCATGTGGACCTCGTCGATGATGTAGAGCTTGTAGCGCGCCGAGACGGGGGCGTAGCGCACGCCGTCGATGATCTCGCGGATGTCGTCCACGCCGGTGTGGCTGGCGGCGTCCATCTCCATCACGTCGACGTGGCGGTCCTCGGCGATGGCCCGGCAGTTGTCGCAGACGCCGCAGGGCGTCACCGTCGGCCCGCCGGTGCCGTCCGGCCCGGTGCAGTTCAGCGCGCGGGCGATGATGCGGGCGGTGGTCGTCTTGCCCACCCCGCGCACGCCGGTCAGCATGAAGGCCTGGGCGATGCGGCCCGAATGGATGGCGTTGGTCAGGGTGCGGACGAGCGCGTCCTGCCCGATCAGCTCGGCAAAGCTCTTCGGACGGTATTTCCGCGCCAGAACCCGGTAGGCAAGGCCCCCGGATGTCCCGGAAACGGAAGAGGATGCATCGGCAACGGTGGTATCGGTCACGCGGCTGGCCCGGTAATCGGCTTCACGACGGAGCGCAGAATAGCGTCACGGCACGGGGCTGTCGCCGTTTCAATTCGCTGCAGGACTTTATGGGGAAGGGTGGGAGGCTGGACGAACGACCCGAGCCGAAACTCGTTACGGCTGCTTCCTTCCGGACCTGACCGGGTTGGCGAGGGACTCGTCCGCCGCCAGCCTCCCGCGCCTTATATCGGCGATCACGCCGCCCCATGCAAGGCCAATCTGCCGGCTTTCCGTTTGAGGCGGAACGAAAAAGCCCCGCGTCCGGCGGAACGCGGGGCTTTTGCCTGTTTCCCGGATGGGACCGCTGCGCGTTACTGCGGCAGCGGCGCCGGGCTGTCGGACAGCGAGCGCAGATAGGCGATGATGTTCGCCCGTTCCTGATCCTTCTTCACGCCGGCGAAGGTCATCTTGGTGCCCGGCGCGTAGGCCTTCGGGTCGTAGAGGAAGTGGTTCAGCTCGTCGTAATTCCAGGGGCCGGCCTTGCCCTTGATGGCGTCGGAATAGGCGAAGCCGTCCAGATGGCCGTGCGGGGCGCCGACGATGCCGTAGAGGTTCGGGCCGACCTTGTTCGGGCCGCCCTTGTCGAAGCTGTGGCAGGCGGCGCAGGCCTTGGCCGCGGACTGGCCGGCGGCGGCGTCGGCCTTGGCGAGCAGCGGGGCGATCTCGGCGGGGCCGGACGGGGCGGCGCCACCGCTGGGGGCAGGAGCGGCGCCATCCGGCATGGCCACCACATAGCCGGGTTTCTCAGGCGTCTTCGGGTGCACCAGAACTTCCGCGGCGAAGCCGGCCAACATGGCGATCAGACCCGCCAGCAGCACGGCGCCGAAAATCTTGTTCCACTCCATGCTCATAACGTCTTGTTCCCCTTTTTTGTCGTGCCGCGGGCCCGTCGCCAGGGCTGGCTGGTTCTCCGCCGCACGATAGCGTGACCGCGGCGGCTTGTCACCGCTTCGGCCCCCTCCCTTGCCACAGGAATATCGGTTCCCCGACTGTTGGCCAGTTGAATATTGGAGTGACGCCGCTTGACGCAAAGGGCGATCCATGGTTCACCCGCCCCACCTTTCCGACGTGACAGGGGGCCGTTCCACCATGAACGCCAACGCAGATATCCAGAGCACGGCGAACCCGCCGCCCTCGAATCCAATCGTCGTAATCCCAGCCCGCATGGCCTCCACCCGCCTGCCGGGCAAGCCGCTGGCCGACATCGGCGGGGCGCCGATGATCGTGCAGGTGTGGCGCCGCGCCATGGAGGCAGAGATCGGCCCGGTGGTGGTCGCCTGCGCCGAGCCGGAGATCGCCGCGGCGGTGGAGGCGGCGGGCGGGACCGCCGTGCTGACCCGGCCCGACCATCCCTCGGGCTCCGACCGCATCTTCGAGGCGGTCGGCCTGCTCGACCCGGAGGGGAAATACGACGCGGTGGTGAACGTGCAGGGCGACCTGCCGACCATCGAGCCCGCCGTGGTCCGCGCCGCCTTCGCCCCGCTGTCCGACCCGCAGGTGGACATCGCCACCCTGGTGGTCGAGATCACGCGGGAGGAGGAGCGCACCGACCCCAACGTGGTGAAGGCCGTCCTGGAGCTGCCGCCCGGCGCCCGGCGGGGCCGCGCCCTCTATTTCAGCCGCGCCACCGCGCCCTGGGGCGACGGGCCGCTGTTCCACCACATCGGGCTCTACGCCTACCGCCGCGCGGCGCTGGAGCGCTACGTCCGGCTGCCGCCCTCGGCGCTGGAGCAGCGGGAGCGGCTGGAGCAGTTGCGCGCCCTGGCCTTCGGGATGCGCATCGACGCCGCCGTCGTTGACGCGGTTCCGCTCGGCGTCGATACTCCCGCCGACCTGGAGCGCGCCCGCGCGATCCTCGCCAAGCGCACCTCCCTTTAAAAGAAGACCTTCCGATGACGACCTCGAACGTGATCGCCTTCCAGGGCCTGCCCGGCGCCTATTCGGACCTGTCCTGCCGGACGGTCTTTCCGGACATGACGACGCTGCCCTGCGCCACGTTCGAGGACGCCTTCGCCGCCGTGCGCGAGGGGCGTGCGGCGCTCGCCATGATCCCGGTGGAGAACTCCATCGCCGGGCGCGTGGCCGACAACCACCATCTGTTGCCCGAAGGCGGCCTGCACATCATCGGCGAGCATTTCCAGCGGGTGAACCACCAGCTCCTCGCTCCGAAGGGCGCGACGCTGGCCGGGCTGAAGACCGTGCGCAGCCACATCCAGGCGCTGTCCCAGTGCCGCAACATGACGCGGGAACTGGGTCTGACGGCGATCTCCCACGCCGACACCGCGGGCGCCGCCGCCGAGATCGCCAAGCTGGGCGACCCGCAGCACGCCGCCATCGCCTCCTCGCTGGCCGCGGACATCTACGGGCTGGACATCCTGAAGGGCGGCATCGAGGACGCGGAGCACAACACCACCCGCTTCCTGATCCTGTCCCGCGACCCGAAGACCCCGCCGCTGCCCGCCGAGGGGACCGGGGCCAAGATCATCACCACCTTCGTCTTCCGCGTGCGCAGCGTGCCGGCGGCCCTCTACAAGGCGCTGGGCGGCTTCGCCACCAACGGCATCAACATGACGAAGCTGGAAAGCTACATGGTCGGCGGGCACTTCACCCAGACCCAGTTCTACGCCGACGTGGAGGGCCATCCGGAGGAGCGCTCCCTGCGTCTGGCGCTGGAGGAGTTGGCCTTCTTCGCCCGCGCGGGCGAGGTGAAGATCCTGGGCGTCTACCCCGCCAACCCCTTCCGCTACCAGGAAAGCCAGCGCATCGGCGAGGATTGAGGGGCGGGACGAGCCGCGCCGCGCTTGCCCCCACCCTTCCCACGGCTTGCGCCGCGGGCCCCTTCCCTCCCCCGCTCTCGCAGGAGAGGGAAATTTAGTCCCCTCCCCTGCGCAGCGGGGGAGGGTTAGGGAGGGGGCAATGAGGGGGCACGCGACCCGCCGTCTCCCTCACTCCCCCTCGGCGATCCACTCGTCGATCAGGCGGCGGGCGATGCTGTCGGGGCGGGCGAGGCGGAACTCCTCGCTGGGCGTGAAGGTCCGCAGGAAATCGCGGTCGAACCAGTGGGCCGTCTCCAACTCCTCCAGGTCCGTCTGGATGTCCAGGGTCACCGCCCGCGCGCTGAAGCCCAGCATCAGCGAGGACGGGAAGGGCCAGGGCTGGGACGAGTGGTAGCGGATGTCGGTGACCTCCAGCCCCACCTCCTCCAGCACCTCGCGCCTCACGCTGTCCTCCAGGCTTTCGCCCGGCTCGACGAAGCCGGCCAGCACCGAATGCATGCCCGGCGGGAAGCGGGAGTTGCGGCCCAGCACCATGCGCCCGGCCCCGTCATGGACCAGCATGATGACCGCCGGGTCGGTGCGCGGGAAATGGTGGGTGGCGCAGTCCGGGTTGGTGCAGACGCGCACATGCCCGCCCTCGGCACCCGCCGCGACCGAGCCGCAGACGCCGCAGAAGCGGTGCCGGGCGTTCCACCAGGTGATGCCGCGGGCGTAGGCGCACAGCCCGGCCTCCGTCGCCTCCATCACGGGGCCGACGGCGCGCAGGTCCTCGAAGCGGCCGAGCCCGGCCAGGGCCGGATGATCCTCCGGCGCTTCCAGGCCGGTCAGGTCCACGGTGAAGTGCGGAACGCCGTCCAGCAGGCCGAGGAAGACCGGCTCCACGCCCCAGTCGCCACCACAGGCGACGGCGACCGCGCGGGCCGAGTCGGCGTCGCCGGTCACGAAGTTGCGCGATTTCGCCACGGGCAGCAGGCGCGCGGTCGGCGAGGCCCAGGCGTCTTTCAGCCAGTCCTTGTCCTTGCGGCGCACCCCGGCGCGGTCGAGCGGAATGCCGGCATAGGCGTTCGGGCGGGCGTTCGGGCGGTCGGATGGGGAGGAGCGGTCGTGCATGGCGAAGAGGCTGCCACAAGCCCGCGAAACGGGGAAGCGGCGTCCCGCGCAACCCTCCTCCTTCATTGATGGTTTGCGCCAACGGAACGCACGACTAGGATGCCGCCCTCCTTCCCACCACGCGCGATCCGGCGGAGCGACCATGACCGAACCCTGCCCCACCCCCCTGGTGACCCTGGCGGAGCGTCTGGCCGACGCCTCCGGTCCGGTCATCCGCCAGTATTTCCGCACGCCGGTGGCGGTGGACGACAAGGCCGACGCCTCCCCCGTCACCATCGCCGACCGCGAGGCGGAACGGACCATCCGCGCCATCATCGAGGCCGAGCGCCCCGACGACGGCATCTATGGCGAGGAGTTCGGGACGAAGAACCTGGACGCCGAATGGGTCTGGGTGATCGACCCCATCGACGGCACCAAGTCCTTCATCACCGGCCGCCCGATCTTCGGCACGCTGATCGCCCTGCTGCACCGCGGGCGCCCGGTGCTCGGCGTCATCGACCAGCCGATCGTCCGGGACCGCTGGCTGGGCGTCGAGGGCCGCCCGACCCTGTTCAACGGCCAGCCGGCCCGCGTGCGCGAATGCGCCGGGGGGCTGGCGGCGGCGACGCTGGGGACCACCTCGCCCGACCTGTTCCCCGGAGCGGACCAGGACGCCTTCCGCCGGGTGGCGGGAGCGGCCAAGGTGTCGGTCTATGGCGGCGACTGCTACAGCTACGGCCTGCTGGCGGCGGGCTATTACGACCTCGTCGTCGAATCGGGGCTGAAGCTCTACGACTTCGCGGCGCTGGTGCCGGTGGTGACCGGGGCCGGCGGGCTGATGACCGATTGGGACGGCCGGCCGCTCGACGCCACCTCCAGCGGGCGCGTGGTCGCCGCGGGCGACGCCCGCACCCACCGCGAGACTCTGGCCGCCCTGGCCGGCTGAGACAGCCGGCTGAGAAGGAGAACCACGCCCATGGCAACCATCGCAACGCCCGCCCGCTCCGTCTTCGAGACCTCGCCGGAGAAGCTGCGCCCCTTCCTGCACTCGCTGGCCGGCCGGGTGTCGGGCGGGGCGAACTGGATGGTCCGCAAGAAGACGGTCTGCGACCTGCTGCTGGGGCTGGACGCCTTCTTCGCCCTGCCGGCGGAGGAGCGCCGCGCCCTGATGGGCGCCGGGGACGACGCCGCCTCCCACGGCAGCCAGGACGGCACCGGGCCGGAGGACTTCCGCAACGTCCTGCCGCTCTATGTCGGGGCGATCCTGGAGGGGCTGAAGGAGGAGGCGGTGACGCAGCCGGAACAGGCGGCGATCTACATGCTGTCCATCCACCCGGAGCACCAGGTGGCCGCCGAGGAATGGATGCTCGCCGACCCGCGCAACGGCAAGGCGGTGCGCCGGATGATGCGGTCCGACCGCCGCTACCGTCAGCTCATGGAGCGCATGGCCGACCACTGGAAGAAGACCCGCGCCGGTCAGGGCAGCAGCGAGACGGCCAGCAGCCCCAGGTAGATGCCGATGAACAGGCCGAGGACGATGCCGTAATCCTCGTCGGTCATCGGGTTGGAATCGGGGTCGAACTGCCGCATGACATACTCCCTGTGCGTCAACGAGTGCTCAGAATAACCGTTGACGCCCGCGAAGTTCCCGCGACAAGGCCGTGACTTCCACCGGGCGGGGCCGGGTGAAGGTGAACAACCCCATAAAAAACGGACCGCGCCGGAGGGGCACGGTCCGCTGAGTCGGGAGGGACCCGAAGGAAAAGGGTCAGAAAGGACTCGGGTGGCAAAGACTCAGGTGGACGGCCGGGCCTCGCCGGTGATCGCCGGTTTCGGCGGCATCTCCTCGGCAAGCGCGCGGTAGGCCAGACCGCCGAGCAGCCCGCCGACCAGCGGCGCCACCCAGAAGGCCCAGAGCTGCTGCAGCGCCCAGCCGCCGACGACCAGCGCCGGCCCGGTGCTGCGCGCCGGGTTCACCGACGTGTTGGTGACGGGGATGCTGATGAGGTGGATCAGCGTCAGCGCCAGACCGATGGCCAGCGGCGCGAAGCCCGCGGGCGCCCGCCGGTCGGTGGAGCCCAGGATGACGATCAGGAACATGAAGGTCAGCACCACCTCGATCAGCAGGCCGGAGGTGAGGTTGTACGCGCCCGGCGAATGCTCCCCGTACCCGTTGGCGGCCAGCCCCTTGGCGGCCAGCGACCAGTCGGCCTTGCCGGTGGCAATGACGTACAGCACCATCGCCGCCAGGAAGGCGCCGACCACCTGCGCGATGACGTAGGGCAGGATGTCCTTGGCCGGGAAGCGCCCGCCGGCCCACAGCCCCACCGTGACCGCCGGGTTCAGGTGGCAGCCGGAAATGTGGCCGACCGAGTAGGCCATGGTCAGCACGGTCAGGCCGAAGGCCAGTGAGACGCCGGTCAGCCCGATCCCGACCTCCGGAAAGGCGGCGGACAGCACGGCGCTGCCGCAACCGCCGAACACCAGCCAGAAGGTGCCGAGAAACTCCGCGCTCGTGCGCCGGACCATCGACATGTCACCACCTCGTCGGGCTTGCCGCATTTCCGCCTTTTTTGCGCCCCCGGACGGGCCGGCGCCAGCGGACGGGCGTAAGATACCGTTGCGTACGCGGACTTGACGCGCCGCTAGGCGCGTACATGCTAGGGCTGATCCGCCTTATCATCTCAGGCCCAACCACATCAGGACCGACGATGCGCCGAGTTCTCGCTGCCGCCCGGACGACTGCTTTCTTGGCTCTCCTTGCGCTGTCGGCGCCAATCCAGGCGAACGGGGTCCAGGCGCAAACGGTCACCGTCCCCGCCCTGAAGCAGTTCGGCGAGCCGGAGTTCAAGCCGGGCTTCACCCATTTCCCGCACGCCAACCCCGAAGCGCCAAAGGGCGGTTCGATCACCCTGGCCGCGCAGGGCAGCTTCGACAGCCTTAACCCGATCATCCTGCGCGGCGTCACCCCGCGCACGCTGGGGCTGATCGCCGACTCGCTGATGGTCGGCTCCGGCTGGGAGATGGACGCCGCCTACGGGTCGCTGGCGGAAAGCGTGGAACTGCCCGACGACAAGAGCTGGGCCGTCTTCCACCTGCGCAAGGACGCGCGCTGGCACGACGGCGTGCCGGTGACCGCCGGCGACGTGGTCTTCGCCTGGGACTCGATCCAGGCGCACGGCAACCCCTTCCTGAAATCCTTCCTCGACCGCGTCGCCGCGGTGGAGGCGGTGGACGAGCACCAGCTGAAGATCACCCTGAAGACCACCGGGGAGATGAAGCCGATCATCGACTTCGCCACCAGCATCGCCCCCCAGCCCGAGCACTGGTGGACCGCCAACGGACGCGACATCTCCAAGACGACGCTGGAGCCGGTGCTGGGCAGCGGCCCCTACCGCATCAGGACCGTCGATCCCGGCCGCTCCATCACCTACGAGCGGGTGGCCGACTGGTGGGGCCGCGACCTGCCGACGGCGCAGGGCTTCTACAACTTCGACAGCGTTAAGGTCGATTACTACCGCGACGACGACGTGATGTTCGAGGCCTTCAAGGCCGGCGCCTACGACTTCCGCACCGAGCACCGGGCGCAGCGCTGGACCACCGGCTACGACTTCCCCGCCGCCAAGGACGGCCGGGTGAACCGCGTGGAGGTGAAGAGCGACCTGCCGCTGGGCGCCCAGGGCTTCCGCCTGAACACCCGCCGCGCCAAGTTCGCCGACCCGCGGGTGCGCGAGGCGCTGGGCTATCTGTTCGACTTCGAATGGATTCAGAAGAACATCCTGTACGGCCAGTATCTCCGCACCACCTCGAACTTCCCCAACTCCGACTTCGGCGCCAAGGGGCCGCCGACGCCGGAGGAGCTGGCCCTGCTGGAGCCCTTCCGCGCCCAATTGCCGGAGCGCGTCTTCACCACCCCCTTCGAGCCGCCCAAGACCGACGGCAGCGGCAACACCCGCAACAACCTGCGCGAGGCCATGCGCCTGTTCCGCGAGGCCGGGTGGGAGCTGAAGAACGGCCGGATGACCAGCGCCAGGACCGGCGAGGTGCTGAGCATCGAGTTCCTCGACGGCACCGGTGCGCTGACCCGCGTGATCCAGCCCTATGTGGAGGCGCTGCGCAAGGCGGGCATCGACGCGGTGCTGCGGGTGGTCGACACCGCCCAGTTCCAGGCGCGCACCGACGAATTCGACTTCGACGTGGTGGTGGCGAACTTCAACTTCTTCACCCCGCCGGGGACGGAGCTGCGCAGCTATTTCGGCTCCGCCGCCGCGGACATCCGGGGATCGGCCAACTACGCCGGCATCAAGGAACCGGCGGCCGACGCGATGATCGAAAAGGCGCTGGCGGCGAAGGATCTCGCGTCCGTCCAGGCGGCAACCCGCGCGCTCGACCGCGTGCTGCTGTGGGGCTTCTACATGGTGCCGCACTGGTACAACCCGGACAACTGGATCGCCTACCGGACGACGCTGGGCTTCCCGGAGACGACGCCGAAATACGATCTGGGCTTCCGCAACAGCGGCTTCCCCGAGGCGTGGTGGGTGAAGCCCTGATCGCCTGTTCAGCCCCTTAAAGCCGAGGCTCCGCCTTGATTGTGCCACAAGGGAGACCCTACCTTACCGGAAACAATAAGGACCGAGAGGGGCATGAGGAAGACCGGTAAAGCGATCCTGGCCGCGGTCATGTGCCTGTATCTGGCGGAACCCTTCGCCACGGCCCGTGCCCAATCCACCCAGCCGGAGGCCGCCCTGAAAACCGGGGGGCACGCCGTCACGGCCCATGGGACGCCCAAATACGGGCCGGACTTTCAGCATTTCGACTACGTCAACCCCGACGCCCCGAAGGGCGGCGAGATCAAACTGGCGACCTACGGCAGCTTCGACAGCCTGAACCCGTTCATCCTGCGCGGGTCGACCGCCGCCGGTGCCAGCCTGCCCTTCGACACGCTGACGGTGGAGAGCGGGGACGAGGTGCTGACCCGCTACGGGCTGCTCGCCGAGACGATCACCGTCGCCGAGGACCGGAGCTGGGTGCGCTTCACGCTGCGCCCGCAGGCGCGCTTCCACGATGGCGCCCCGGTGACCGCCGACGACGTGGTGTGGAGCTTCGAGACTCTGCGCGACAAGGGCCACCCGCTTTATCGCACCTATTACGCCGACGTGACGAAGGCGGAGAAAACGGGGGAGCGCACGGTCACCTTCACCTTCCGCGACGGCGGCAACCCGGAGCTGCCGGTCATCATGGGCCAGCTGCCCGTGCTGCCGAAGCATGTGTTCGAAGGAAACGGCTCCGGGGTGCGCGACTTCGCCAGCACCACGCTGGACCCCATCGTCGGCAGCGGCCCCTACCGGATCGTCGAGGTGCAGCCCGGCCGCTCGCTCGTCTTCGAGCGGGTGCAGGACTGGTGGGCCAAGGACCTGCCGGTCAACCGCGGGCGCTACAACTTCGACCGCATCCGCTTCGACTATTACCGCGACCTCGACGTGGTGTTCGAAGCCTTCAAGGCCGGGGCCATCGATTTCCGGGTGGAGCATTCGTCGAAGAACTGGGTGACCGGCTACGACGTGCCCGCGGTCCGCGACGGCCACATCGTCCGCGAGGAGATCAAGCACCAGGACCCGCAGGGCATGCAGGCCTTCGTCTTCAACAGCCGCCGCCCGGTCTTCGCCGACCGCAAGGTGCGCGAGGCGTTGAATTATCTGTTTGATTACGAATGGACGCGGGCGAACCTGTCCTACGGTCTGTTCCAGCGCACCAAGAGCTTCTTCTCCAACTCCGAACTCGCCTCCACCGGTCTGCCCTCGCCGGAGGAGTTGAAACTGCTGGAGCCCTTCCGCGGCAAGGTGCCGGAGCAGGTCTTCACCAAGCCCTTCGAGCCGCCGCAGACCGACGGGTCCGGCAACATCCGCCCGAACCTGCGCACGGCGCTCTCCTTGCTCAAGGAGGCCGGGTGGGAGCTGAAGGGCAACAAGCTGCTGAACGCCAAGACCGGCGAGCCGATGCGCTTCGAGATCCTGCTGGTGCAGCCGGACATGGACCGCATCGTCCAGCCCTTCGTCCGCAACCTGGAGCGCGCCGGGATCGAGGCGGCCATCCGCGTGGTGGACACCGCCCAGTACCAGAACCGGATCGACCGCTACGACTTCGACATGGTCATCCAGCGCATCCTGCAATCGACCTCGCCCGGCAACGAGCAGCGCGACTACTGGCAGGCGGCCCGCGCCGACCAGCCGGGCAGCCGCAATCTGGCCGGCATCAAGGACCCGGTGGTCGACGCGCTGATCGACAAGGTCATCCAGGCCCCCGACCGCGAGAGCCTGATCACGGCGACCCGCGCGCTCGACCGCGTGCTGCTGTGGGGCTGGTACGTCATCCCGCAATGGCACGACGACGTGCGGCGCGTCGCCTATTGGAACCGTTTCTCCCATCCGGCGGTTGCGCCCAAATACGGCTTGGCCTTCACCGACACCTGGTGGGTCGATCCCGACAAGAACGCGAAGCTCGCCAACACGGCCCGCCGCGCGGCGCCCTGAGACGGCAAACAGAAAGGCGAACCCGCGCGATGCTGGCCTACATCATCCGCCGTCTGCTGCTGATCATCCCGACGCTGTTCGGGATCATGGTCATCAACTTCCTGATCGTGCAGATCGCCCCCGGCGGTCCCATCGAGCAGATGATCGCCCGCGTCCAGGGCACCGCCGTGGAGGCGACCGCCCGCATCGGCGGCACCGGCGGCGGCGAGACCGGCGGCCCGGCGGCGCAGCAGGCCCAGGGCGGCGACACCGGCAGCCGCTACCGCGGCGCCCAGGGGCTCGACCCGGAATTCATCAAGCAGCTTGAGAAGGAATTCGGTTTCGACAAGCCGCTGCACGAGCGCTTCATCCACATGATGTCGAACTATCTGATGTTCGACTTCGGCAAGAGCTATTTCCGCGACCGCAGCGTCGTCGATCTGGTGATCGAGAAGATGCCGGTGTCGATCTCGCTGGGCATCTGGACGACGCTGATCGTCTATCTGGTGTCGATCCCGCTGGGCATCGCCAAGGCGGTGCGCGACGGCCAGCCCTTCGACGTCTGGACCTCCGGCGTGGTCATCGTCGGCTACGCCATTCCCAGCTTCCTGTTCGCCGTGCTGCTGATCGTCGTCTTCGCCGGCGGGCGCTATTTCGACCTGTTCCCGCTGAGGGGGCTGGTGTCGGACAATTGGGCGAGCCTGCCCTGGTGGCGGCAGATCCTGGACTATGCATGGCACATGGTGCTGCCGGTGCTGTCCATGGTGATCGGCGGCTTCGCCGGGCTGACCATGCTGACCAAGAACTCCTTCCTGGAGGAGATCAACAAGCAGTATGTCGTGACCGCCCGCGCCAAGGGGTTGGCGGAGCGCCGGGTGCTCTACGGCCACATCTTCCGCAACGCCATGCTGATCGTCATCGCCGGCTTCCCCGGCGCCTTCATCGGCATCCTGTTCACCGGCGCCCTGCTGATCGAGGTGATCTTCTCGCTCGACGGTCTGGGGCTGCTGGGCTTCGAGGCTGCGATCAACCGCGACTATCCGGTGATGTTCGGCACGCTGTACTTCTTCACGCTGCTGGGGCTCATCATGAACCTCGTCGGCGACGTGACCTACGTCGCCGTCGATCCCCGCATCGACTTCGAAGCGCGGAGGGTGTGATGGCGAGCGCCGCGAACCAGCCCCGCTTCCTCGGCCTGCGCGTCACGCCGCTCACCCGGCGGCGGCTGGCGAATTTCCGGGCGAACCGGCGGGGCTTCTGGTCCTTCTGGATCTTCCTGGTGCTGTTCACCCTGTCGCTGGGCGCGGAGTTCATCGCCAACGACCGCCCGCTGCTCATCAAGTACGACAACGCGCTCTATTGGCCCGTCTTCACCGCCTACCCGGAGACCACCTTCGGCGGCGAGTTCGAGACGGAGACCGATTACCGCGACCCCTACGTGCGCCAGCTGATTGAGGAGAAGGGCTGGATCGTCTGGCCGCCGATCCCCTACGGCTACCGCACCATCAACTACAACCTGCCGGTCCCCGCCCCGGCCCCGCCGTCCGCCGACAACTGGCTGGGCACCGACGACCAGGGGCGCGACGTGGTGGCGCGGCTGATCTACGGCTTCCGCATCTCGGTGCTGTTCGGGCTGGTGCTGACCGCCTTCTCCTCGGTCGTCGGCATCATGGCGGGGGCGGTCCAGGGCTATTTCGGCGGCATCACCGACCTGCTGTTCCAGCGCTTCATCGAGATCTGGCAGGGCCTGCCCACGCTGTTCCTGCTCATCATCCTGTCCAGCGTGGTGACGCCGAACTTCTGGTGGCTGCTCGGCCTGCTGCTTCTGTTCTCCTGGACCTCGCTGGTCCATGTGGTGCGGGCGGAGTTCCTGCGGGCGCGCAACTTCGACTATGTGCGGGCGGCCCGCGCGCTGGGCGCCACCGACGCGACGATCATGGTGCGCCACGTGCTGCCCAACGCCATGGTGGCGACGCTGACCTTCCTGCCCTTCATCCTGAACGGCTCCATCACCACGCTGACGGCGCTGGACTTCCTGGGCTTCGGCCTGCCCCCCGGATCCCCCTCGCTGGGCGAGCTGCTGGCCCAGGGCAAGGCCAACCTCCAGGCGCCCTGGCTGGGCCTGACCGCCTTCTTCGTGCTGGCGATCATGCTGAGCCTGCTGATCTTCATCGGCGAGGCGGTGCGCGACGCCTTCGACCCGCGCAAGACCATCGGCCAGCTCTCCACCGCCACCGGACCCGCCAACGAGGCGGGCGCGGTGGCGCAGAAGGCCGCGGAATGACTGGCGTTCTTGACGGAACGGCGGTTCGCGGCCATCTTGTAGGCAAATTCACTACATTGGACGCGAGTCCCATGGAAGACGCCGTCTCCGCCGCGGAAGCCAACCGGAACTTCTCCCAGATCCTCCGCAGCGTGAAGGAGGGGCACAGCTACGTCGTGACCTCCCATGGCACGCCGGTCGCCCGGATCGTCCCCACCAAGCGGAGCAGCGCCCTGTCCGACGCCGCCAAGGCAACCTTGATGGCACGGCTGAGGGCGCAGCCGGTGCAGATCGTCGGTCCGCGCTGGAGCCGCGACGAGTTGTACGAGGAGTGAGCATGCGCGTCGCCCTCGACACAAACCTGCTCGTTTACGCCGAGGGCGTCGCCTTCCTGCCCTCCGACACGCACAAGCCGGCGGTGGTCCACGACCTGCTGGACGCCGTGCCCGCGGAGGACGTCGTGGTTCCAGCCCAGGTTCTGGGGGAGCTGTACCGCGTGCTCACCGGAAAGGCCAAACGCCCGGCAACCGAGGTGCGCACCGCGATCCTGACCTGGTGCGATCTTTACGCGCCGGTGGACACAACCGCCGCCGTGATGATGGCGGCGGTCGATCTGGCGGCGATCCATCGATTGTCGATCTGGGACAGCGTCGTCCTGTCGGCGGCTGCGGAGTCCGGCTGCCGTCTGATGCTGTCGGAAGACATGCAGGAAGGCTTCACATGGCGCGGCCTGACCGTCGTCAACCCGTTCTCCGCCACGTCGCACCCCTTGCTGTCGGCTTTGCTCGCCGGCAAACCGGCCTCCTAGGATGGAAACCATGACCGACAGCAATGATCTCCTCCAGGTCCGCAACCTCCATGTCGAGTTCCGCTCGGGCGGCGGGGCGATGCACGCGGTGAAGGGTGTGTCCTTCGACATCGCCAAGGGGGAGACCCTGGCGCTGGTCGGCGAGTCCGGATCGGGCAAGTCGGTCACCGCCCTGTCGATCCTGCAACTGCTGCCCTACCCCATGGCGCGCCACCCGCATGGCTCCATCCGCTTCCGCGGGACCGAGCTGGTGGGGGCGGAGGAGAAGGTGCTGCGCGACGTGCGCGGCGACCGCATCGCCATGATCTTCCAGGAACCCATGACCTCGCTGAACCCGCTGCACAGCATCGAGCGGCAGATCAACGAGACGCTGTTCCTGCACAAGGGCCTGTCCCGCGCCGCCGCGCGCAAGCGCACGCTGGAGCTGCTGCGGCTGGTCGGGCTGCCCAACCCGGAAAAGCGGCTGAACGCCTACCCGCACGAGCTGTCGGGCGGCCAGCGCCAGCGCGTGATGATCGCCATGGCGCTCGCCAACGAGCCGGACCTGCTGATCGCCGACGAGCCGACCACCGCGCTGGACGTCACCATCCAGGCGCAGATCCTGGAGTTGCTGAAGGACCTCCAGCGCCGCTTCGGCATGGCGCTGCTGCTCATCACCCACGACCTGGGCGTGGTGCGCAAGATGGCCGACCGGGTCTGCGTGATGAACCAGGGGGAGATCGTCGAGCAGGCCGACGTCGCCGACATCTTCGCCCGCCCGCAGCACGCCTACACGCGCAAGCTCCTGGCCGCCGAGCCGAAGGGCGACCCGCTGACCCCTCCCGCCGACGCGCCGGAAGTCATGGCCGCCGACAACCTCAAGGTCTGGTTCCCCATCAAGAAGGGGCTGCTGCGCCGCACCGTCGATCACGTCCGCGCCGTGGACGGCGTGTCGGTCAACGTGCGGCAGGGGCACACGGTCGGGGTGGTCGGCGAGTCCGGTTCCGGCAAGACGACGCTGGGGCTGGCCCTGCTGCGCCTGCACGCCAGCGAGGGGGCGATCCGCTTCGACGGCAAGGACATCCAAGGCTGGCAGGCCAAGAAGCTGCGCGGGCTGCGGCGGGAGATGCAGGTGGTCTTCCAGGACCCCTACGGCAGCCTGTCGCCCCGCCTGTCGGTCGGCCAGATCATCGGCGAGGGGCTGACGATCCACGGCATCGGCTCCGGCGCCGAGCGCGACGCCATGGTGGCGAAGGCGCTGGAGGAGGTGGGGCTCGACCCGTCCAGCCGCCACCGCTACCCGCACGAGTTCTCCGGCGGCCAGCGCCAGCGCATCGCCATTGCCCGCGCCCTGGTGCTGAAGCCGAAATTCGTGGTGCTGGACGAGCCGACCAGCGCGCTCGACATGTCGGTGCAGGCGCAGATCGTCGACCTGCTGCGCGACATCCAGGCGCGCAACAACCTCGCCTACCTCTTCATCAGCCACGACCTGCGGGTGGTGCGGGCGCTCAGCAGCCACGTCATCGTCATGAAGGACGGCAAGGTGGTGGAGCAGGGCCCCACCCGCCGCATCTTCGAGGAGCCGCGCGAGGAATACACCCGCGCCCTGCTCGCCGCCGCGCTGAACCTGGAAGCCGTCAAGTCCGACGCCGTGCGGATGTAGCGCAATCGCATTCAATGTCCCCTCTCCCCTCTGGGGAGAGGGTTAGGGTGAGGGGGTTGCGCTTGTGCCGGACGTACCTGCCACGCCCATCCCCCTCACCGGCTCTCAGCGGATGCCAGAGGCATCCGCCTGCCGCCGTCAGCGCTGGCTTTCAGCCAGCGCGAGAGGCCCTGCGGGCCACCCCCTCCCCAGAGGGGAGAGGGCTATGAGGGTCAAGTGCGATTGCCTTGGCTCCGCGGGCGCTTCGCCTTCGTATTGCCGGGTGGCGCCTTCGGCCGATGCAGCGATGCCTTAGGGGTTTCCCGCCCCGGCACCGTCACCTCGCGCCATTGGCCGGGCACCAGCCCGTCCAGCGTCCAGTCGCCGATGGACCAGCGGATCAGCCGCAGGGTCGGGAAGCCGACCGCGGCGGTCATGCGGCGCACCTGACGGTTCCGGCCCTCCTTCAGGGTCAGGGCGATCCAGCTCGTCGGGATGGCGGCGCGGAAGCGCACGGGCGGGTCGCGCGGCCACAGGCTGTCCGGCTCCTCCATCCGGCGGGCCTCGGCGGGCAGGGTCGGCCCGTCGTTGAGCGTCACCCCGTCGCGCAGGCGCTGCAACGCCTCCTCGGTCGGGACGCCCTCCACCTGCACCCAATAGGTCTTCGGCAGCTTGTGCTTCGGCGAGGCGATGCGGGCGATCAGCGCGCCGTCGTCGCTCAGCGCCAGCAGCCCCTCGCTGTCGCGGTCCAGCCGCCCGGCGGCGTAGACTCCCTTCACCGGCACATGGTCGGCCAACGTCGGGCGCCCCTGCTCATCGGTAAACTGGGGCAGCACGCCATAGGGCTTGTTCAGCAGGATCAGACGGGGCACGGTTGGCTCGAACGGGTTTGAGACGAACAACGACAACACTACAGGGGTTTGCACCGTGACGCTGCTTTTCTGCTCCACCACCGACCGGTCTGACCGCTGGCTGAGCGAGCTGGATGCCCGCCTGCCCGGCCTGGAGGTGCGGGTGTGGCCCGAGATGGGGGACCCGGCGGACATCGAGATGGCGCTGGTGTGGAAGCCGCCGCACGGGCTGCTCGCCACCCTGCCGAACCTGAAGCTGATCGTGTCGCTGGGCGCCGGGGTGGAATCGCTGCTGCTCGACCCCACCCTGCCCGAGGTGCCGCTGGTCCGCATGGTGTCGGAGGGGCTGACCGTCGACATGGCCGGCTATGTGGCGCTCCAGGTGCTGCGCTGGCACCGGCTCCTTGACGAGTACAAGGCGCTCCAGCAGGCCGGGCGGTGGGAGCCGCTGGACCCCTGCCCGGCGTCGGAGGTGAAGGTCGGCATCCTGGGCATGGGCGAATTGGGCATGGCCTCGGCGAAAACGCTGCTGAGCATGGATTACCGCGTGCTGGGCTGGAGCCGCACGCCGAAGACGCTGCCGGGGGTGGAAAGCTTCTCCGGACCCGACGGGCTGGCGGCGATGCTCGGGCAATGCAACCTGCTGGTCTGCCTGCTGCCGCTGACGGCGGAGACGCGCGGCCTGCTGAACCGCAAGCTGTTCGCCGCCCTGCCCAAGGGGGCGGTGGTCGTCAACGCCGCGCGCGGCGGGCATCTGGTGGAGGACGATCTGCTGGCGGCGCTGGAGAGCGGGCACATCGCCGGGGCCAGCCTTGACGTGTTCGCGGACGAGCCGCTGCCCGCCGGCCATCCCTTCTGGACCCACCCGAAGGTCCATGTGACGCCGCACGTCGCCGCCGTCACCCACCCGTCGCGCTCCGCCGCGGTGGTGGCCGAGGCGATCATCGCGTTCCGCGAGGGGCGCCCCCTGCCGAACCTCGTGGACCGCAGCCAGGGCTACTGAAAACGGCAGCCGGTCAGGCGGGCACAGCCACAGGGCTGGAGGTGCTCAACTGCGCCTCCAGCCGCGCCTTGGCGGAGGCGGCCACCTCCTCCTCGGCGCGGATGACCGCCATGTCCTCCGGTGCCACGGCGCCCGCAGCGACCACCAGTTCGGCGAAGTCGGACAGGAAGACACTGCCCTTCACGGTGCGCTGGACGAGCACGCTGCGCTTGTCCTCGACGTCGCGCTTGCGCTTGATGAAGCCGAGCAGTGACAGCCGGTCGAGCGCGCGGGTCACCGCGGGCTTGGAGATGTTCAGCGTCGCCGCCAGACCGCGCACGGTGTGCGGCGGATCGGTCAGATAGACCTGGAGCATGATGGCCATCTGCCGCGCCGACAGGTCCGGCCCGTCCTGCCGCACGCTGGCGATCAGAGCCGTCCGCCACAGGCCGAGCGCTTTCAGGTTCCGTGCCATGTTTTCCCCCCGCGCCGCGTCTCTTGCCCCGAAGGCCCCCGCATCCGGAACGCGCGGCGAAGGAGTGTCCCCCAACCCGGCCCGGACAGGCAAGCGTTTCGCAACCGGATTGATCGGTCAGGGTGTCGCGGGTGGGGAGAGTGTGCCCTTCGCCTGCCCCCTCCCTACCCCTCCCCCGCTGCGCAGGGGAGGGAACTCCGCTGGCTTCGGACAACGCCCTCCCCTGCGTAGCGGGGGAGGGAGGGGACCCATGCGGCAGCATGGGGAGGGTGGGGGCACCCCCTCCGGGAACCCGCTCAGTAAATCAACTCGTTCTCGCCGCTGCCTTCGGAGATGACGATCTCGCCGCGGGCGGCCAGATCCTTGGCGAGCTGGACCATGTACATCTGGGATTCGTCCACCTCGCGGACGCGGACCGGTCCCATGGCGGCCATGTCCTCGCGCAGGATCTTCGCCGCGCGTTCGGACATGTTGGAGAAGAACAGGTCCTTCAGCGTCTCCGACGCACCCTTCAGGGCGGTGGCGAGCTTCTGCTTGTCGACGCTGCGCAGCAGGGCCTGGACGCCCGAGGGGTCGAGCTTGGACAGGTCCTCGAAGGTGAACATCAGCGACTTGATGCGCTCGGCGCTGTCGCGGTTGCGTTCCTCCAGGGCGGCCATGAAGCGGTGCTCGGTCGTACGGTCCAGGCCGTTAAAGATTTCCGCCAGCATCTCGTGGCTGTCGCGGCGGCTGGTGCGGGCGAGGTTGGTCATGAACTCGGTGCGCAGCGTGCGCTCCACGTCGTCCAGAACCTCCTTCTGCACGGCCTCCATGCGCAGCATGCGCATGATGACCTCCATCGCGAAGCTCTCCGGCAGCTGGGTCAGCACGCGGCCGGCGTGTTCCGGGCGGATCTTCGACAGCACCACCGCCACGGTCTGCGGGTATTCGTTCTTCAGGTAGTTGGACAGGACCGATTCGTTGACGTTGGCCAGCTTGTCCCACATGGTGCGGCCGGCGGGACCGCGGATCTCCTCCATGATGGAGTCGACCTTGTCCTTGGGCAGCGTCTTCAGCAGCAGGCGTTCGGTGGAGTCGAAGGAGCCGACCAGCGAGCCGGTGGCCGACATCTGCTCCGCGAATTCAACGAACAGGCGCTCGATCAGGTTGGCGGAGACGGTGCCGAGGTTCGCCATCACCTGCGACAGCTCCTTGATCTCCTCGTCGTCCATCATCGCGAACAGCTTGGACGAATGCTCCTCGCCCAGCGCCAGCATCAGGATGGCCGCCTTCTCCGGACCGGTGAGGGTGCGATAATCCTCACGAACCTTCAGCGCCATGTATCCGCCTCCAAAAACCCGGCCGGCACCCGAGTCCACCGGTCCTACCCGAAGGTTTTAGTCCTTTCCGAATCGGCACGCCACCCCCGCGACGCCCGCGGGGGTGACAATTTTAACCATATGCCGCTTGTTGAACCGCTCTGTCACCCGAACCGCTTGGCGATAACGGCATAGGCCGCGCGCAGGCCCAGCGCCTCGCCGCCTTCCGGGCGTCCGGGGCGGGCGCCGCTGTTCCAGGCGAAGGTGTCGAGATGCGCCCAGGGCGTGTCCTTCGACACGAACTCCTGAAGGAACAGCCCGGCGGTGATCGCCCCGGCCATGCCGTTGCTGGTCACGTTGTTGAGGTCGGCGACCTTGCTGTCCAGCCCCTTGCGGTAGGGCGCCCACAGCGGCAGGCGCCACAGCGGGTCGCTCTGCTCCTCGCCGGCGGCCAGCAGGTCGTTGGCGAGGTCGTCGTCGTTGGCGAACAGCGCCGGCAGGTCCGGCCCCAGCGCGACGCGGGCGGCCCCGGTCAGGGTGGCAAAGTCGATCAGCAGGGCGGGCTTCTCCGAATCCGCCTCGGCCAGCGCGTCGCACAGGATCAGCCGGCCCTCGGCGTCGGTGTTGCCGACCTCCACGCTCAGCCCCTTGCGCGTCTTCAGCACGTCCATCGGCTTGAAGGCGTTGCCGGAGATCACGTTCTCCACCGCCGGGATCAGAACGCGCAGCCGCACCGGCAGCCCCGCCATCATCACCATGCGGCCCAGCGCCAGCGCGTGCGCCGCGCCGCCCATGTCCTTCTTCATCAGCAGCATGCCCGACGACGGCTTGATGTCCAGGCCGCCGCTGTCAAAACAGACGCCCTTGCCGACGATGGTCACCTTCGGGTGCGTCGGGTTGCCCCAGCGCAGGTCGATCAGCCGCGGCGCGCGCGGACTGGCCCGGCCCACCGCGTGAATGGCCGGATAGTCACGGTCGAGCAGGTCGTCGCCGACGATCACGTCCAGCCCGGCCTCGAATTCCTCCGCCACGGCATGGGCCACCTCGGCCAGTTCCGCCGGGCCGAGGTCGTTGGCCGGCGTGTTGACGAGGTCGCGCAGCAGATAGGTCGCGGTGGCGGTGCGCTGCACCTCGCCCTGGTCGGCGTGCTTGGGCCAGACGAGGTTGGCGAAGGACTTCTCCGACGCCTTGTAGCGTCCGAAGCGGTAGCTGCCCAGCGCCCAGCCCAGGGCCAGACGGGTGGCAGCGCGGCGGTCGAGCGCGGCGTCCACCGCCTCATCCAGCTGGTAGTTCCCCGGCGGCAGGCCGCTGGGAAGACCGGCGAGACCCCACAGGTCGTCCAGCGCCGACACGCCGGCCAGCACGCGGGCGACCGCCCCGCCCTCCCCCGGCAGGAAGGCCCCCGGCAAAAAGGCAATGGTGCCGGCCTCCGCCGTGAAGTTCACGGCCTTCACCCAGGCCGCGGTGGCGGGCGGCTGGCCTTCCAGCCACGTGGCGAGGCCGGCCTTGTTCAGCGGGGTGATGGTCACGGTGCCGGGGCCGGCCGTGGCGAGCAGGGTGGCGAGCAAGGCGGGCGTCCTTCGTCAGGAAACGGAAACAATGAAGGAAAGCATGGCGCGCCGGGGCGCCCCTGAAAAGGGGGATTGCGTGCCGGCTTGCCGCAAGGTCGCGGGACAGGCATGCTCCGCCCCCCTCTCCTTTCGCTCCCGAGGCGCATCCATGGACGACCTGACGCTGGTCATCGGCAACAAGGCCTTCTCCTCCTGGTCCCTGCGGCCCTGGCTGGCGCTGAAGCGGACCGGCCGGCCCTTCCGGGAGATCATGATCCCGCTGCGCCAGCCCGACACCGCGGCCCGCATCGCCGAGCATTCGCCCTCCGGCCGGGTGCCCTGCCTGCGGCACGGCGATCGGGTGATCTGGGATTCGCTGGCGATCTGCGAGTATCTGGCGGAGTCCTTCCCCGAGGCCGCCCTCTGGCCAGCGGACGCCCACGCCCGCGCGGTGGCGCGGTCGGTCTCGGCGGAGATGCATTCGGGCTTCGTCGGCCTGCGCACCCACATGTCCATGGACCTCAAGGCCTTCCGCCCCGGCGTGGGCCGCAACGCCGAGAGCGAGGCCGACATCGCCCGCGTCTTCACCCTGTGGCGCGACACGCGCGCCCGCTTCGGGGCGGGCGGCCCCTTCCTATTCGGCGACTTCTCCATCGCCGACGCCATGTACGCGCCGGTGGTGACGCGCCTTCTCACCTACGGGGTCGAGATGGACGGGCTGTGCGGCGACTACGCGCGGGCGGTGATGGATCTGCCGGCCATGGTGGAGTGGGTGGACGCCGCCAAGGCGGAGCCGTGGGACCTCTACGCCGACGAACGGGACCCGCAATAGGACGACATCAGGGCGTCGCCCCGCCCGTCGGCTCGTTGGCGGCGTTGCCGATCAGCCCGACCTCGCGGTAGTAGCGCTCGGCGCCCGGATGCAGCGGGACGGAGACGTTTGCGACCGCCTTGGTGGCGTCGAAGCTGCGCCCCTTGGGGTGGCCCTCGATCAGCAGGCGGCGGGTGTTCTCGTGCCACAGCGCCTTGGTGACGCCGTGGATCAGGGCGGGGTCGCGGTCGGCGCGGACCAGCAACTCCGCCCCCACCCCCAGCGTGTGGATCTCCGGCACGCCGGGGTAGGTGTCGGCGGGGATGGTCTGGTCCATGTAGAAGCGCTGGCGGATGCGCAGCCGGTCGGCCATGTCGCCGTCGAGCGGGATCAGGCGGATCGGCTCGCGGTTCGCCACGTCGGTGACCGCCGCAACCGGAAAACCGCCGACCATGAAGAAGGCGTCCAGCTCCTTCTTGGCCAGCCGGTCCGCCGCGGTGCCGGGCTTCAGGTAGGCCGGGGGCCGCAGTTCCGCCTCCTTCACGCCGAAGGCGTCGAGGATCGCCCGCGCCTCCACCAGCACGCCGGAGCCCTCCTCGCCCAGCGAGACGGCCTTGCCCTTGAGGTCGGCCACGCCGTGCAGGTCGCTGTCGGCGCGCACGACGAGCTGGATCGCCTCCGCGTAGAGCATACCGATGGAGCGCAGCCCTTCGAAGGGCGCCTTGCCGTGGAAGATGCCGGAGCCGGTGTAGGCCCAATAGGCGATGTCGGCTTGGGACATCCCGGCCTCGACCGCCCCCGAGCGCAACAGCTCGATGTTCTCCACCGAGCCGAGCGTGGCCTGGGCCACCGCGATCAGCCCCGGCACGCCGCAGCTTCCCCCGCGGTCGCAGGGGCGGGAGCCGGGCGGGTTGGAGATGGCGTTGGCGATCAGCCCGCCGATCGGGAAATAGGTGCCCGACGTGGTGCCCGTGCCGATCCGGAAATAGCGGATGTCCTGCGCCACGGCACCCCGCGGCAGCAGGCCCAGGAGAGCGCCCCCGGCGATGCCGGCCAACACATGGCGGCGGCTGGGAAGGCCCTGGGGGGAAAGGCGGGCGTCGGAAAGGCGGGGGTTGGCTCCTGCGCGCGGCACCGGCGGGTCCACCTTTCCTGCTGGCCAGCCGTTCCGGCGGCATGGGCCATCGGCGGCGTGTGTTGGACACGCTCTTACAAGAATACCCGCAGCCCGGCTTTTTCAAGGCGTCGGGGCCTTAAAAGACGCCCGCCAGATCAAGAACCCCGGCGAGTGCTACCGCGCCGCCACACATTTGCACGACCCGGCCCGACGCCGCCTGCCCCACCGCCACCGACAGGCCCAGCCCGGCGCCGATGACCAGCAGCACGCCAGACGACAGCCCGGCCCAGAACAGCGGCCCGCCCATATGCACATAGCCGTGGAAAGCCCCCGCCGCGGCGACCGTCAGCACCCCCAGCGCCAGCGGCACCTTCAGCCCGAAGGCGACCAGTCCGCCCATCAGGATCAACGACGCCGACAGGCCTTCCGCGGCGTAGGGGAGGCGAATGCCGATCTGCGCGGCCAGCCCGGCGGCCAGCACCGCGGTCAGCGCCGCCACCGGAAGCTGCCAGACGGAAGGGCCGCCGTTCTGCCCGCTCCACAGCCCGATGGCGAGGAAGCCCAGCAGATGCTGCAGCACCCACACCGGTTCGGTCAGGCCGGTGCCGAACGGCCCGGTCACCGTCATCCGCGCCAGCGCGGGCGCGGCACCGGCGCCGATCAATGCGAGCGCCAGAAGAACCGACCGGATCGCCACCATCCCCTACCCCTTTTCCCCAACGTCTCTGCGCAGCACCGGGCCGGTATGGCCGCTGCGCGGGGTGGGGTCAAGTGACCAGGGTGGCGGGCTTCAAGAACCGGAAGATCAGTAACCCAGGGGGCCAGGGCCGTACTGACGGAGGTCCTGCTGCTTGCGGAGCAGGTCGCGCTGCTGCAACGGGTCGAGCCGGCCCATGGCGTCCTCGGTGCGCAACCGGTCGACCTCCGGACTCATCAGGTCGCGCTTGGCGCGGTCGGTCAGCCCCTGGGTGGAGCCCGGCTCCGGCAGGGCGGGGGTGGCCGGCTGGTCGATGGGCGGCGGCGGCGGGGACGAACTGCCGCGGCGACGCACCGGCGGCGGCTGGTTGGGCGTTTGCGAGGCGTCGGAGAGCTTTTGCGGCGGAGCGGGTGCAGGCTCCGGCCGCGGTGCGGGAGTCGGGCGGGCATTCTCCTCCGCCTGAATCTGGCGCAGCGTCTTCAGCCCGCCGCCTTGCGCGGACACCGGCGGGGCCGCCTGGGCCCGTCCCGGCATCTCGTCGTGCACATCCGGCGCGCAGGCCCCCAGCGCAAGGGCGGCGAGCGCCACGGCGACGGGCAGGAACACGGCGGTGGGGCGGATCGGTGTCATACCAACCATGTCGTGTCCCGCGGAGACGGGACAAGGCCCTCCCGGCGATCTCCCCCTTCTTGGTGAGGCCATAAGGGGACTCCCAACCGCCGGCTTTTGCCGCTAGAATGTTCTTGTTTTGTTCGAGTTGAAACGATTGACGAAACGAGCGGTGCAGGGAGGGTGGCATGGGGAAAGGGGGTGCTGAACGGACGGCGCGGCGCATCCTGTCCCTGTGGCTGCCGCGGCTGCCCACCGACGCCCACAGCCGCCGCCATCCGGAGCGGCGCGACCATCCCCTGGCCGCCATCCTGGCCGAGCGCGGGCGGCTGGGCGTGGCCGCCGTCAACCGCGCCGCGGCGGAGGCCGGGGTGCATCCCGGCATGAGTCTGGCCGACGCCCGCGCCATCGAGCCCGCCCTGGCCGTCTTCGACGCCGAGCCCGAGTCGGACGCCCGCCTGCTGGAGCGGATCGCCGGCTGGTGCACGCGCTACACCCCCTGGACCGCCCCGGACGGCCCCGACGGGGTGGCGCTGGACATCACCGGTTGCGCCCACCTGTTCGGCGGGGAGGAGGCCATGGCCGCCGACCTGACCGCCCGCCTGACCGCGGCGGGCTTCGAGTCGCGGCTGGCGGTGGCGGACACGCCCGCGGCGGCCTGGGCGCTGGCGCGGTTCGGCGGGGGTGCCCCCACCCTAACCCTCCCCCGCTGGACGGGGGAGGGAATCTGGCCCTCCCCTGCGCAGCGGGGGAGGGGGGGACCCGCGAAGCGGGAGGGTGGGGGCAAAGCGCTCCCCGATCTCTCCCCCCTCCCCGTCGCCGCGCTGCGTCTGCCCGCCGCCACGGTGGACGGTCTGGCCGCGGTGGGGCTGCGGCGGATCGGGGATCTGCATGCCCTCCCCCGCGCCACGCTGGCCGCCCGCTTCGGGCCGGAGCTGTTGCGACGGCTCGACCAAGCCTATGGGCGGCTGGACGAGCCGCTCTCCCCCCGCTTGCCGGTGCCGCCGCACAGCGTCCGCCTCGCCCTGCCCGAGCCGATCACCACCGCCGAGGCCATCGCCGAGGCGCTGCGCCGCCTGCTGACCGCCCTCTGCGCCGGGCTGGAGAACACCGGCGAGGGCGCCCGCCGGCTGCGGCTGGAGTTGCACCGGGTGGACCGCCGGTTGGAGGACACACCCCAGACGCTGGTTATCGGCACCGGCCACCCGGTGCGCCGCCCGGACGCGCTGATGCGGCTGTTCGCCCAGAAACTCGACCGCGTGGAACCCGGCCCCGGTCTGGAGCTGATGGTGCTGTCGGCCACCGAGGCCGGCCCGCTCGCCGCCGCACAGGCCGCGCTGGATGGTGGTGCGGACGGGCAGCCGGAACTGGGCGAGCTGATGGACCGGCTGGGCAACCGGCTGGGGGAGCGGGCGGTGCTGCGGCTGGTCCCGCGGCAAAGCTGGCTGCCGGAGCGCAGCGTGGCCCCCGCCTCGGCCTTCTCGGAGGCCTCCGGCGGTGCGCTGTGGCCGACCGACCGCCCCCGCCCGGTGCGGCTGCTCGCCCCGCCGGAGCCCATCGAGGCCATGGCCCTGGTCCCCGACGACCCGCCGGCGATGTTCCTCTGGCGCGGCGTCCAGCATCGCATCCGCCGTGCCGACGGGCCGGAGCGGATCGAGGCCGAATGGTGGCGGCGCGACGGCGAGCCCCGCGACTATTACCGCGTCGAGGACGAGGCCGGCCACCGCTTCTGGGTCTATCGGCAGGGGCTGTACCGGCCCGGCGTGGCGGCGCTGTGGTTCCTGCACGGCTTCTTCGGGTGATGGGGCCGCCATGACCCCCTACGCCGAACTCCAGGTCTCGACCAGCTTCACCTTCCTGGAGGGCGCGTCCCACCCGGACGAGCTGGCGCTGACCGCCGCCAGCCTTGGCCACGCCGCCGTCGCGGTGACGGACCGCAACTCGCTGGCCGGGGTGGTGCAGGCGCACGCCGCCGCCCGCAAGCACGGGCTGCGCCTGATCGTCGGCTGCCGGCTGGACCTGACCGACGCGGACAGCCTGCTCGCCTACCCCACCGACCGGGCGGCCTACGCGCGGCTGTCGCGGCTGCTGACGCTGGGCAAGCGGCGAGCGCCCAAGGGCGCCTGCTTCATCACCCGCGCCGATGTGCTGGACCATGCGGAGGGGATGCTGTTCCTGCTGGTGCCGCCGGACAACCGCGACCCCGCCTTCGTCCACGCGCTGCGCGGCTGGCGCAACGATCTGGGGGACCGCCTGCACCTCGCCGCCAGCCACCGCTACCGCGGCGACGACCAGCGGCGGCTGTCCTGGCTCGCCGGGCTGGCCGAGGCGGAGCGGGTGCCGCTGGTGGCGACCAACGACGTGCTCTACCACACGCCCGCCCGCCGCCCGCTGGCCGACGTGATGACCTGCATCCGCAGCGGCACGACCATCGACGAGGCGGGCTGGCGCCTGTCCGCCAACGCCGAGCGGCACCTGAAGGCCGGGGTGGAGATGGCCCGCCTGTTCCACCGCCACCCCGACGCCGTCGCCCGCACGGTGGAGATCGCCGCCGCCTGCCGCTTCTCGCTGGAGGAGCTGCGCTACGAATACCCGGACGAGGTCGCCGAGGACGGGCGCAGTCCGCAGGAGACGCTGACCAACCTGACCTGGGCCGGGGCGGTCCAGCGCTATCCGGACGGCGTGCCGGAGACGGTGGCGCAGACCCTGCACCGCGAATTGGCGTTGATCGGGCGACTCGATTACGCACCCTATTTCCTGACGGTGCACGACATCGTCCGCCACGCCCGCTCGCAGGACATCCTCTGCCAGGGCCGTGGCTCGGCGGCCAATTCGGCGGTCTGCTATTGCCTGGGCATCACCTCGGTCGATCCCGCCACCACCAGGTTGCTGTTCGAACGCTTCATCTCCTCGGCCCGCAACGAGCCGCCGGACATCGACGTGGATTTCGAGCATGAGAAGCGCGAGAAGGTCATCCAGTACATCTACGAAAAATACGGACGCGAGCGGGCCGGGCTGACCGCCACCGTCATCCGCTACCGCGCCCGCGGCGCCATCCGCGAGGTCGGCAAGGCCATGGGCCTGTCCGCCGATCTGGTGGCGCGGCTGTCCTCCTCCGTCTGGGGCTGGAGCCGCCACGGCGTGGACGGGGAGCGCGCCCGGCAATACGGCTTCGACCCCGACGACCCGCGGCTCCGCCAGACGCTGGAGCTGGCGCAGGAGCTGATCGGCTTCCCCCGCCACCTGTCGCAGCATGTCGGCGGCTTCGTCATCACCCGCGGCCCCCTGAGCGATCTGTGCCCCATCGCCAACGCCGCCATGAAGGACCGCACGACCATCGAGTGGGACAAGGACGACATCGACGCGCTGGGCATCCTGAAGGTGGACGTGCTGGCGCTGGGGATGCTGACCTGCCTGCACCGCGGCTTCGATCTGCTGAAGCAGCACTATGACAGCGACCTCACGCTGGCGACGGTGCCGCAGGGGGACCCGGCGACCTACGACATGCTGTGCCGGGCCGACAGCCTGGGCGTCTTCCAGGTGGAAAGCCGGGCGCAGATGTCCATGCTGCCCCGCCTGCGGCCCAAGAAGTTCTACGATCTGGTGATCCAGGTCGCGATCGTGCGGCCCGGCCCGATCCAGGGCGACATGGTCCACCCCTACCTGCGCCGCCGCAGCGGCGAGGAGGTCGTGACCTACCCCTCAAAGGATCTGGAGGCGGTGCTGGACAGGACGCTGGGCGTGCCGCTGTTCCAGGAACAGGCGATGCAGATCGCCATCGTCGGCGCCGGCTTCAGCGCGGAGGACGCCGACCGGCTGCGCCGCGCCATGGCGACCTTCCGCAAGACCGGAGAGGTCCAGCTCTTCCGCGACCGGTTCATCGAGGGCATGGTCGGGAAAGACTACGACCGCGCCTTCGCCGAGCGCTGCTTCCAGCAGATCGAGGGGTTCGGCGAATACGGCTTCCCCGAGAGCCACGCGGCGAGCTTCGCCCTGCTGGCCTATGTGTCGGCCTGGATGAAGTGCCATCACCCGGACGTCTTCGCGGCGGCGCTGCTGAACAGCCAGCCCATGGGCTTCTACGCCCCCGCCCAGATCGTCCGCGACGCCCGCGAGCATGGGGTGATTGTGCTGCCCCCGGACGTGAACGCCTCCGACTGGGACTGCACGCTGGAACCGCTTTCCAAAACGGAAACGCATACCCTCTCCCCTCTGGGGAGAGGGGAGGGTGAGGGGGATGCGCATGTGCCGAACGTTCCAGAGCAGCGAATCCCCCTCACCCCAACCCTCTCCCCAGAGGGGAGAGGGAGCACTGGAAACATCCGCCATGCCCTGCGCCTTGGCCTGCGGCTGGTCCGGGGGATGGACGAGGAGGACGCGCATCAGCTCGTGCTCTGCCGCGGGGCGGGCTACCGCGATCCCTACGACCTGTGGCGCCGCGCGCGCATGCCGGTCTCCGGGCTGGAGCGGCTGGCCAAGGCCGACGCCTTCCGCTCCGTCGGGCTGGACCGGCGGGCCGCGCTGTGGGCGGTGAAGGCGTTGGGGGCGCAGCCGCTGCCGCTGTTCGCCGGCCTCGCCGACTCCGCTCAGGACGAGCCCCAGGCCCTCCTGCCCGCCATGGCGCTGGGCGAGCATGTGGTGATGGACTACGGCAGCCTGTGCCTGTCGCTGAAGGCGCATCCCATGGCGCTGCTGCGCGATGGCTTCGCCGGCGTGGCCCCGACCGAACGGCTGGGCAAGGTGCGGGCCGGCACGCGGCTGACCGTGGCGGGGCTGGCGCTGGTCCGGCAGCGGCCGGGCAGCGCCGAGGGCGTGGTCTTCATCACGTTGGAGGACGAGACCGGCATCGCCAACCTCGTCATCATGCCGGACGTGTTCGAGCAGTTCCGCAAGGCGATCATCGGCGCCCGCCTGATCGCCGCCACCGGCCGGGTGGAGCGCCGCGGCAAGCCCAACCTGGAAGGCGGCGAGGTCATCCACCTGCGTGTCGAGCGGCTGAGCGACCTGACGCACCGGCTGCGCGACCTGACGGACCCCGACGCGCTGCCCAACCGCTCCGCCGCCGCGGTCTTCCCGGAGGGGCGGAATTTCCGCTGAGGAACGGTTGGAAAGGAGCGGTCAGTCGATCAGGTCCGCGACCTCGCGCACCCGGCCGTTGTCGATCATGAACTGGACCAGATCGGGCCGCTCCCGGCCATAGCTCCGATGGCGGGCGCGGACGGCGGCGACCAGTTCGCCCCGGCGCTCCAGGATCTCATCGGCGAATTCGATCATGCGCAGGTTGGGCCACGCCTTGTGGCGGATGCCGACCACGGCGGCCATCGCCTCGGCGGCGGGGCGGTCGGGGCTGGCCTGGGCCAGGATCATGGTCAGGGCGGCGGTCGAGCGCGAAATGCCGGCGTGGCAATGGACCAGCAGCCCGCCCACCCCGGTCGGCTCGGTCATCAGGTCGCGCCCGAAGGCCAGGATGCGCTCGACGTCCGCGCGCTGCGGCAGGGACTGGCCCATGTAGGGGTCGATGATGTCGTGGAAGCGCAGTTCCAGCCGCTTGTGCTCGCCGTAGGAACCGAAGGCGGTCGGCTCCGGATGGCCGGGGTCGAGGATCGACAGGACGTGGGTCACACCGGCCTCGCAGAAGCCGTTCAGCTCCTCGATGCCGCAGACGGTCAGTCCGAAGGGAACGAAATCGCGGGCCATGGTCCTCGTCTCTTGCCGTGCGCGCGGAGGGCGGCGCGGTTCGCATGTGGCGCCGCCGGTCCGTGCCGTCAAGCCGATCAGAGGCCCGATCAGAGGACGTTGAACAGGTACAGCAGAAGAATGATCGGAATGGGAATACCGACAAGCCACAGCAAAACGCCCTTCATGGATCGCTCCCTTGGTTGAGGCCCGAGCGGCCGATGCAATCCCCAACAGCGCAACAGCGCATTGGTTGCCACGGCCGCCCTGGTCGAGGGGGGCTTACCCGGAAAGGACGATCCCGGAAGAGGTGCGGATTATTCCGCCCCGTCCTGATCCTGGGCCTGATTTGGCGCCTGATCCGCAGCCTGATCGGCAACCGTTTCCGCCGCCTCCGGGCGGGGCGGCAGAACGGGACGCGGGCGCGGCGCGCGCAGCTTCTTCAGCAGCAGCGCGAAGGGCTTCAGCGCGCGGTCGAGGACCGCCGGTTCGGCCTCCAGCCGCGACAGCAGGAAAGCAGCGGCCTCCAGGGTCGACACGCTGTCGCGTCGCGGCTCCTTGCGGGCCTGCCCGTAGAGGGAGCGGAACTGCGGGTTCAGCACGATGCGGCGGCATTTCAGGAGCCACGGGTTGCGCCACCACAGCGTCTTGGCCTGGCTCCAGGTGCCGTCCAGGACGATGACGCCCTCCAGGTCGCCCAGCACCAGCTCGCTGTCCTTCTGCGGGACGCCGCCCTTGTCCACCACGGACACCTCCGGCAGAGGGGCCGCACCCTGCTTGACCGGGCCGAGATAGAGCACGCCCCAGCGCTTGTAATCGACCTCGCGCCCCAGGATGCGCTTCAGGTTCGACCAGCTCAGCCCCACCTTCAGCGCGGAGTTTTTGAACTGGAGATGGGCGATCTGCGCGGTGCCCAGCGTCTCGCGCTTCTCCTGCGGGTGCTGGAGGATGAGCAGGAAGACGGCGTTGTCGATCGGCTCCACCGCCTCGCAAACGCACAAATGCATAGGTTTTAGGCAGGTGGGGCAAGGTTCGGCGTGCATGGTCGGTCTCGGAAGAAGGAACATCGGCGGAAAAAGCGGGAGGCGGGGACTATGAGCGTCCCATCCGAAAAAAGAAACGGGGCCTGAAAAAGAAACTGGGCGCATTAAAGTTTGCATAACGCGTGATCTGCATCACTTAGAGGCCTGGACCTTGCATGATAGCGTCCAGACACACAGGACGGGTTGGGCCGAGGGCGGCCGACAGGACCGCTCCCCAGGCTCTCCCGACGCTCAGAAGGAGGCTTGCCATGCTGCCCGCTCATTTGGCCGCCCGCTTGCTGGAGCAACGCCGGGCTCAGGAATCGGCGGAATTCGCCCGGCAACTGCCGCTCTACGCGGACGACGCGCCCTTTCCGCCCGACGCCGATCCGGATACCGAGACCGGGCATCCCCTGCCCGACTGGGCCACCAACTACTGACCGGAAAACGACGGGCGGCTGTCGTGTAAGCGACATGACCGCCTATCCTTCCGTCCGCATCACGCCACCTCGGCCCAGGACGGTCCGTGTCCACCCGTCGGAGCCGGACGCCGAACCGGGGTGGACGTGGATGCCGGCGCGGGAACGGCCTGCTCCGGTGCTTGCGCCGGGACCAGGGCACCGTCACGCCAGTCCAGAAGCCACGACCCCGGGCGACCACCCCGGCAGCGCTCCAGCTCGGCGCGCCAGCGCGGATCGCTGACGCCCGGCTCCGCCGTCCAACTGGGCGCCGGCGCGATCCGCCAGCGGGTGACCGCCGCGCTCGCCGCCGAGCGGCGGGCGGTGTTCTGCAACAGGAATCCCGTCACACCCGACGACTCGGCGGCCAGCTGCAGCCGGCGGCTCGCCGTCAGGTCCAGCCCCCCGACCTCCCCCAGCACGGCGGACAGCCGCTTGCAGCGCAGCGCCTCCTCCATCGCCCACAGGGCGTCGGCGTCGCGGGTCGCGCGCACGGCGATCAGCCGGTCCGGCGTCAGCCCATAGGCGGCCAGCCCGGCGGCGTGCAGGTCGCGCCCGCGCACGACCCACAGCGCGGGCGCCGCCGCGCTGGCGAGGCGGGCCAGCAGATGCGCGGCGAAGGCCGTCCCGGCCCCCGGCTCCTCCCCCGCCACCTCGTGCAGGCAGCCGAGCGGCAACCCTCCCGCCGGAAAGGCTCCGTCGAGATCCGGCAGGCCGAAGGGCAGCACCCGCGCCCCCTCCCCGCCCAGCCCTTCCAGGCCCCGGATGCGGGCGCGCAGATCGGCCAGAACGGCCGCCCGGTCCGGCGGGGGCGCTTCGATGGAGGACTCAGGCACAGGAAGTTCGGGCATGACTTGCTTCCGCTGAGCAGGTATTTGTTCCTGATATGCTCTATCATGCCCCATCTGCCCAGGGGAGTCCGGAAATGCGAAAGGGGGCGCCCTTTCGGACGCCCCCCCGCAAGACCGGTTGAGGAGTGGAGAGTGGATCAGCCGGCCTGTTGGATCGCCGACAGGACCCAGCGCCCGCCGCGCGGACGGGTGAAGGTCCAGATTTCCGTGGCTTCGACCGGACGGTTCGGGTCGCCCTCGACCACGCGGTTGCTCGCGCGGTCCACCGTCACGTCGGTCAGCGAGAAGCGCATCGCCACGGTGGCGTATTCCACGTTGCCCTCGCGCCATGCCTCGGCCAGGTCGCCCTGGAGCAGGCGGACGTCGGACAGACGGTTGACCACGCCGCGGTTGTGGTTGGCCGCCAGTTCCTCGGTGAAGTAGGAGGCCATCTCCGGCGTCACGGCGCTGCGCAGGGCCGTCAGGTCCTCGCTGCCGTAGGCGGTCTGGACCGCGACCAGAGTCTGCTCGAACGCCTGATAGTCGGCCGGACCGATGCCCAGATCGTCACGGCGCACGCCCGGACGGCCGGAAGAAGCCGGACCCGCAGCGGCGCTGCCGCGAGCGCCACCACCCAGCGGGTTCGAGCGCGCGTCCACCGCCTCGCGGTTCATGGCGCCCGGATTCGGACCGGCATAGGCGGCGTTGGAAGCGCCCATGCCCGCCGGGCGCGCCGCGCCCGCCGAACGGTTGCGGAAGAAGCGCATGGCCAGCCGGACCAGGAAGACGACCAGCAGGATCTGGAGGATGAAGCCCAGGATGCCCGCGAAGCTGCCCAGCCCGTCGAGGAAGCCGCCGCCGAACAGCATGCCGGCGATGCCGGCGCCGATCAGGCCGCCCATCAGGGCCGGCATGAAGCCGCCGCGCGAGAAGAAGCCGCCGCGCTGCGCCGCCGCCGGCGACGCCATGCCCGGCTGCTGCATGCCCGGCTGCTGGGCGCCCGGGGTCTGTGCCGGGGCCGCCGACCGCTCCATCGGGGCGGCGCGCGGCGCGGTGTTGGTCTGAGCCGGCGCCTCGTAGGTGCGCGAGCCGCGGCTGCCCGCGGAGCTGCTCTTGCCGGCGCGGGCGTCGGCGGTACCGGCGGTCAGCGCCACGGCCAGCGCCAGAGCGACGGCGCCGAAGGCGCGGGCCGGGGTGCGGGAAACGGTGCGGGGGGATCGCGTTTTCTGGGTCATGGCCGTGTTCGGTAAAGCCCTCGGTTCGGGGGACGCTCACTCATGTAGCGTCCTCCTATATGGTATGGCTGCCCTGCTGTTTTAGAGGGACCACAACCAAACCGGCCAAAAAATACGCAAACCGCGTGCGGCGCCCGATCAGGCGGAGGCGCGCTCCCACACGATTTCCCCTCTATGGAAAGACCCCGCACCGGCCGGAACCACCGGCGTCAGCGGCGCGGCGGCCGTCCGTTCCGTTGCCCGCAGCGACGCCCAGACGCGGCGGCGGACCTCGATCTGGCGGCGGCAATCGCGCGAGCAGTAGAGCGGCGCCGGGCCGCGCGGCGAACTGCGGCGGAACGGCTGTCCGCAGCAGGCGCAATAGAGTGTGGTCATGACGATCCTCCCTGCTTTTTCCGATGACTGGTGCCCCGCCCATCACCCTGTGAAGCGGTTGCCCGTTCGGTTTTTTTCGGTCTAAAGTCTCGACCTGCGCGCACCATTGTTGTGCTTCGGGACGCTCCAGACCAGAGATGCCTTCGGCATATGGCTGCCCGAAAACCCGGTGATTCCGGAATAATCGTCGCAACAACAATCGCTTGGCTTCCGCAAATCCGGATTGCGCGTCCATTCGTCGCATCCGGTCGTCACCCCCCTCTCCGTTCGGACGATGACCCTGCGTCCGCCCGATCATCCGTATGACGACGGCCCCGTCCGGGCCGTGAGCGCGTCCGTGGTGCCGGACACCCGATGGAGATAGGCCGGGAACCGCGGGGGACAGCCGCGGGTTGCTCAACCCGACACGCCCGACCGGCACCGCCCACGGCTTCCTCCGCCGGCGGCTCCCCACGGCGGCTCTCCTGCTCCGGTGAAGCCCCATGAGCGACATCCGCACGCGTCCCGCGCCCACCACCACCCTCTCGGGCGTCGCCACGGCGCCGCCGGTCATCTCCATCGATCTGGAACGGCTGGAACGGCTGCGCCGGCTGACCCGGCTGATGGACACGCGCTGGCGCGTTCCCGGCACCCGCATTCCCTTCGGGCTGGACGGCATCGCCGCCCTGGTCCCGGTCGCCGGCAGCACGGCGACCACCGTGGTGGCCGCCTACATCATCATGGAGGCCGCCCGCTTCGACCTTCCGAAAAGCCTGATCGCCCGGATGATCGCCAACATGGCGGTGGACTGGGCCGGCGGTTCGGTCCCGGTGGTCGGCGCCCTCTTCGACATCGGCTTCAAGGCGAACCGCCGCAACCTGAACCTGCTGCTGGAGCATCTGGAGAACCGGCTGGCGACCGCCTGACGGATGGGCCTGACGGATGGGCCTGACCGGCGGGCGTTCGAACGCTTGACTTGTGTCAAAGCGGCGAACGGCGGTCTGCACGATCCTCCCCGCCATGAACGCGATCTCCCCCGTGGCCTGCGCCACCGCCGCCCCGACCGCCCCGCTGAACGCCGCCCTGCTCGCCAAGTACGACGGGCTGCGGGTGCCCCGCTACACCAGCTACCCGACGGCGCCGCACTTCACCGCCGCCGTGGGGGCGGAGCGCTACGCGGGCTGGCTGGCGGAGCTGGACACGGCGGCGCACACGGGGTCGCTGTACCTGCACGTCCCCTTCTGCGCGAAGATGTGCTGGTACTGCGGCTGCCACACCAAGATCGTCGCCCGCTACGCCCCCATCGCCGAGTATCTCGGCCATCTCCGGCGCGAGATCGGCATGGTCGCCGACCGCATTCCCGGACGGCTGCGGGTGCGGCACATCCATTTCGGCGGCGGCACGCCGACCATGATGGCGCCGGACGACTTCGAATCGCTGATCGCCCTGCTGCGCGAGCGTTATGACGTGACGCCGGACGCGGAGATCGCGGTGGAGATCGACCCTCGCACCCTGACCCGCGCGATGGCCGAGGCGCTGGGCCGCGCCGGTGTCAACCGCGCCTCGCTCGGCGTGCAGGACTTCGACGCCGCGGTGCAGGCCGCCATCAACCGCATCCAGCCGCAGGAGCAGACCGAGCAGGCGCTGGAGTGGCTGCGCGCCAACGGCATCCGCCATATCAACCTCGACCTGATGTACGGCCTGCCCAACCAGTCGGTGGAGAGCGTCGCGCGGTCCGCCGAGATCGCCCTGACCATGGCGCCGGACCGGCTGTCGGTCTTCGGCTACGCCCATGTGCCGTGGATGAAGACGCACCAGAAGAAGATCGACGAGTCGGCGCTGGCCGGCACCCTGGGCCGGTGGGAGCAGTTCGCATCCATCGCCGCGGTGCTGACCGACGCCGGTTTCCAGCCCATCGGCCTCGACCACTTCGCCCGGCCCGACGACGAGCTGGCCGTGCAGCAGAGCGAGGGGCGGCTCAGCCGCAACTTCCAGGGCTACACCACCGACGACGCGGAGGTGCTTCTGGGCTTCGGCGCCTCCTCCATCGGGGCGCTGCCGCAGGGCTATGTGCAGAACGCCGTTCCCTTCGACCAGTATGCCCAGGCCGTCGAGGCCGGACGGTTCCCGACCGGCAAGGGGCTGACACTGACCGCCGACGACCGGCTGCGCCGCGACCTGATCGTGCGGCTGATGTGCGACCTGTCGGTGGACGTCGGCGCGGTGGCCGAGGCCCATGGGCTGGCCGCCGGGATCTTCGACGCCGATCTGGAGGCCATGGCCGATCTGGTGGCCGACGGGGTCGCCGTGGTGGAAGGCCGCCGCGTCCATGTGCCGGAACCCGCCCGCCCGCTGATGCGCATCGTCGCCGCGCGCTTCGACACCTATCTGTCCACCGGCGCCGGGAAGCACAGCCGCGCGGTGTGAGCGTGATGCTCCTGTGACCGGCAGGAAAAGGATGTGATCGGCAGGAAAAAGGACGCTTTTTCCTGCCTCTGGCCTTCCGCGCGCAAATCGGCGAAACTGACGCCTGTTGAACATCTTTGCGGACGCGGCAAAGGAACAGGCTCCAGGGACGGGCACCGATGATCACGCTCTACACCTTCGCCTCGCCGAACGGGCAAAAGGCTTCGATCCTGCTGGAAGAGCTGGGTCTCACCTACAAGGTCCACAAGGTCGACCTCGTGGCCGGCGAAGGCCGTCAGCCCGACTATCTGGCGGTCAGCCCGATCGGCAAGATCCCCGCCGTCGTCGAGGATCTGCCCGGCGGCCGGAAGCGCCGCCTGTTCGGGTCGGGGGCCATCCTGCTGCACTACGCGGAGCGCACCGGCCGCCTGCTGCCCGAGGACGAGGACGAGCGGGCGGAGGCGATGAGTTGGCTGATGCTGGGCGTCAGCGACCTCGGCCCCTCGGGCCTGAGCAAGTTCCGCTTCGCCGTCATGGCGCCGGAGAAGATCCCCTACGCCATCGACTATTTCAAAGGCGAACTGCAGCGCATCCACGCCGCGATGGAGGAGCGTCTGGGCGGGTCGGACTATCTGGCCGGCGGCGCCTACTCCATCGCCGACATCGCCTGCTTCCCCTTCGTCGCCGTGGCGGCCAAGGCGGAGGGCAACGTGCTGGACCGCTATCCCAACCTGAAGCGCTGGCACGACGCGGTCGCCGAGCGCCCGGCGGTCAAGCGCGGCATGGCGGTGCCGGAGTGAGCCGCCGCATGACCCGCCCAGCCGTCGCCTTGCTTGCCCTCGCCGTGACGCTTCCCCTTCTCGGCGCCTGCCAGACTGCGCCGGAGGGGGCGGAGCCGCAGGCCCTGCTCCCCGCCGACGCCGATCCCGGCACCTATTGGCAGGGCGACCGCAGCCAAGCCTACGAGCGCGCCTATGTGGTCGCGCGCAACCCGCAGGAATGGAGCGACCTCTGGGCCCGCGTCGGCGAGGCCGCGCCGGGTCCCCTGCCCGGCGACCGCATGGCCGCGGCGGTCTTCCTCGGCCCGCGCGACACCGGCGGCTACGGCGTGTCCATCGTCAGCGCGCGGGCCGCGGGCGGCGATGTGGTCGTCGGCTACCGCGAGCGGGTTCCAGGTCCGGCCCAGGCGGTGGCGCAGATGCAGACGTCGCCTTATGCGGTGCGGCTGATCCCGATGGCGGCGGGGGCGGCGAAGTTTCAAAGGGAGAAGTGAGGAGAGGGTTGCCCCCACCCTTCCCACGGCTTCGCCGCGGGCCCCTTCCCTCCCCCGCTGACGCAGGAGAGGGAGCTTGATCCCCTCCCCTGCGAAGCGGGGGAGGGTTAGGGTGGGGGCAAGACCTCGCTCCCCTACCGCTTCCCCACCACCCGCGGGTCCAGCGCGTCCTGCAACCCATCCCCCAGCAGGTTGACGGCGATCACCGTCAAAAAGATCAACAGCCCCGGCCACACCGCCAGCAGCGGCGCCGTTCCCACCAGCTCCTGCGCGTTGGTCAGCATGTTGCCCCAGGAGGGCAGCGGCGGCTGGATGCCCAGCCCGAGGAAGCTCAGCACCGACTCCAGCAGGATCACGTTGCCGACCGTCAGCGTCGTCGCCACCACGGCGGGGGCGGCGACGTTCGGCAGGATGTGGGCCAGCATGATGCGGCGGCTGCCCGCCCCCATCGCCACCGCCGCCCGCACATAGTCGCGCCGCCGCGCCGACAGGGTGGCCCCGCGCACCAGACGCGCCACCGTCGTCCAGCCGAACAGCGCCACCAGAACGACGATGCGCAGCAGGCTGGCGTCCTCCGATCCCGCCACCTCCGGCGGGATGCCCAGCCGCGTCAGGTCGATGGCGCCCAGCACGATCAGCAGCGGCAGCAGCGGCAGCGCGATCAGCCCGTCGGTGACCCGCATCAGCAGGTCGTCGAGCCGCCCGCCGAAATAGCCGGCCAGCAATCCGATCCCCGTGCCGATGACGGCGGAGGCCAGCGCCGCCGCCACGCCGACGAACAGCGACACCCGCCCACCGTAGAGCAGCCGCACCAGCACGTCGCGCCCCAGCTCGTCGGTGCCCAGCGGGTGCAGGGCCGAGGGCGGGCCGAAGCGGTCGAGCAGGCTGATGCCCGTCGCTTCCACCCCCAGCCAGTGTTCCACCCAGGGTGCGGCCGCCGCCGCGACCGCCAGCACCAGCAGCAGCAGGGCGCTGGCCACCGCCAGCCGGTGGCGGGCGAAGCGCCGCAGGAAGCGCCCGGCCTTCAAGCGCCCCGCCCTCACGCCCCGTCCCCCTTGAAGGAGATGCGCGGGTCCAGCCCGGCGTAGGCGGCGTCGGCCAGCAGGTTGCCGGCCAGCGTCGTCAGCGTGGCGAACAGCAGCGCCACCAGCGCCACGTTCAGGTCGTTGCCCATGATGCTGTCGTAGATCAGCTTGCCCATGCCCGGCCAGGCGAACATCGTCTCGGTCACCAGCGCGCCGGAGAAGAGGGCGCCGAACTCCAGCGCCACGATGGTCACGATGGGGATGGTCGCGTTGCGCAGCGCGTGGCGCCAGACCACCCGCCCCTCCCCCAGCCCCTTGGCGCGGGCGGTGCGGACATAATCCTGGCGAAGCTCCCCCATCATCGCGGCGCGGACGTAGCGCGTGTAGCCGCCGATGCTCGCCAGGGTCAGCGAGGCCACCGGCAGCACGAGGTAGGGCAGCCGCTCCCACCAGCCCTCCCCGCCCACCGGGCCGAGGCCGGAAGCCGGCAGCCATTGCAGCTCCACCGCGAAGAGCAGGATCAGCAGCAGCGCCAGCCAGAAGGCCGGGACGGAGATGCCGGCGAAGCAGAACAGGTTGATGGCGTTGTCCGCCCAGCCGTAGGGCCGCCGCGCCGCATAGACGCCGAGCGGCAGAGTCACCGCCAGGGTCAGCGCCATCGCCGCGCCGAGCAGCAGCAGCGTGTTGCCCAGCCGCGGGAGGAGAATCGTCAGAACCGGCTGCGCGTAGAGCCGGGAGAAGCCGAAATCCCCCATCAGCGCCGCCTGGAGCCAATGCCAATAACGGTCCAGCAGAGGCTTGTCGAGGCCGTAGAGCGCCTTCAGCCGCGCCGCGTCGGCGGGCGTGGCGCGCGGGTTGCCGGCCAGCATCATGTCCACCGGATCGCCCGGCATCAGCGTCATCAGGACGGTGATGACGAAGCTCATCAGCAGCAGGACGACCAGCGCCTGGAGCAGACGGGAGGCGAGGAAGCGGGTCATGGGAGCGGAGCGCCCACGGCGAAGAGCTTTGCCCCCACCCTGACCCTCCCCCGCTTCGCAGGGGAGGGAACTGCCGCCGCTTCGCAGAAGGCACCCTCCCCTGCGAAGCGGGGGAGGGCCGGGGCGGGGGCCCGACGCGACACCCTCACTCCTTCGCCTTCCACGTCTCGATCCACAGCGTGCTGGAATCCAGATGCCCGGTCGGCACCACGCCCTCCAGCCAGGGCGGCAGGATGAACGGGTCGGCGCGGAAGAACAGCGGCAGGTTCGGCAGGTCCTGGGCGTAGAGCGTCTGCAGCTTCGCCCAGAGCGCGCGGTTGGCGTCGGGCTCGCAGACATGCTCCAGGTCCTCCAGGACCTTGTCCATCTCCGGGTTCCGGTAGCCGGTGTAGTTCTGGCCCGCCCAGTTGTTGGCTTCCGTCGGGATCATGCTGGAATGCAGGATGGTGCGCGGGATGTTCTCCGGCGCGCTGATCCAGGCGAACAGCGCCATCGACTTGAAGCGGCGCTTCTCCAGCGTGTCGCCGAACAGGACGCGGGCCGGCTCGTTGACGATGCGCACCTCCACCCCGGCCTGCCGCCACTGCGCCTGGAGCACCTGCTGCAACACCTCGCGGGAGCGGTTGCCGGCGGTCGTCATGATCTCCAGCGACAGCCGTTCCCCCTTGGCGTTGTGGCGCACCCCGGCGCGCCGCTCGCTCCAGCCCGCCTCGTCCAGCAGCTTGCCGGCCAGCGCCGGGTCGAAGGCGTAGGTCGGGTAGCCCGGCGCGTGCACGCGGTCGAGCGGGCTGATCTCGTTGTGGGCGACCGGCTGGCGCCCGTCGTAGAGCTGCTTGGAGATCGCCTCGCGGTCGATGGCGTGGAGCAGCGCCCGGCGCACCCGCACGTCGGCCAGCGCCGGGTTGTCGAGGTTCAGCTCGACATGCTCGAAAAACAGGCCCGGCTTGTAGAAGACGTTGTAGCGGCTGCCGTGCCGCTTCTCGAAGGCGAGCACCTGATCGAGCGGCAGGCCGGTCTCACCCGGCACCATGTCGACCTGCCCGGCCAGCAGGTTGGCCTCCAGCGCGGCGGTGTTCTCGATGGACTTCACGACCACCCGCTTGAAGGCCGGCTTGGCCCCCCACCAGGTCGGGTTGGGCTCCAGCACCACATGGCTGCCCGGCTCGACCTGGGCGATGCGGTAGGGACCGAACCACAGGCCGGGATTCGTCGTGTCGGTCTCGTACTTGGAGCGGTTGCGGTAGGTCGCCGGGTCGGCCTCGAACACCGCGCGCTCCAGATGGGCGGGCAGGATCTCGAAGTCGTTGATCTCGGCGTAGCTGCACACCGCCTTGTCGCGGTGGATGGTGAAGGTGCGCTCGTCCTTGGCGTCGATCGCCACGATGTCGCGGGCGAACAGGTCGAAGTTGCTGTAACCGCTCTGCGGGTGCTTGCCCACCGCCCAGGTGAACAGCACGTCCTCGGTCGTCACCGGCGTGCCGTCGCCCCAGGTCGCCTTGGGGTTGATGGTGTAGGTGACCTTGATGCCCTTCTTGCCGTCGGCCCGCGTCTCGACCTCCGCGGTGCCCTTGTCCAACGCCGGCAGCTCGGTGCAGAGCAGGCAGGTCAGCCGCCAGTCGGCGTCGTAGGCGGTGAAGGGCCGGCGCGCCATGGACAGGACGTAGCTCTTCGCCATCATCGCTTCCATGGAGGGGTGCCAGTTGGACGGGAACTGGGTCATGCCGATCACCAGTTCGTCCTTCGCCGCGAAAGCGGACGAGCCCATGGGGGCGGCGGCCAGAGCGGCGGCCAGGGTGAAAGCGGCCAATCCCGTTCGCGCCAATCCCGTTCGCATCGCGGCGTCATCTCCGTCCGGTGAAGTCCCGGCTACGAACTATGGGGACCCGCGGCCCTGCGGTCCAGAGTGGAAGCGGCCTTTGCGAAGCCCTTGACGGAACGGGGCCGCCGGTGTTTGTGGTCTGCCCCATACGCAACCGAATGGATGGGGAGCCCGACAGGCCATGGCCGGCACCGTGACCCTGAGCCGCGACGGCGTCGTCGCCACGCTGACCCTCAGCAACCCCGACAAGCTGAACGCCTTCGACAAGCCGATGTGGCTGGCGCTGATCCCGCTGCTGCGCCGGCTCGGCGCCGACGAGACAGTGCGCGCGGTGGTGCTGCGCGGCGCCGGCGGGCGGGCCTTCAGCCCCGGCGCCGACATCTCCGAGTTCGAGACGGAGCGCAACAGCCCCGAGCAGGGCGCCGATTACGGCGTGCTGATGGACGAGGGGCTGGCCCTGCTGCGCGATCTGCCGCACCCGACGCTGGCGGCCATCCAGGGCGCCTGCTGCGGCATCGGGCTGGCCGTGGCGCTGGCCTGCGACCTGCGGGTCTGCACGGCGGGCAGCCGCTTCGGCGTGCCGGTCAGCCGGCTCGGCATCTCCATGGCGCTGCCCGAGCTGAAGCTGCTCCACGACATCGCGGGCGGTCCGGCGGCGCTGGAGATCCTGCTGGAGGGCCGCGTCTTCGGCGCGGACGAGGCCAAGGACAAGCGGCTGGTCCACCGCCTCGTCGCCGACGACGCCTTCGAGGAGGAAATCGCCGCGACCTGCGAACGCATCGCCGGGGGCGCCCCGTTGGCCGCCCGCCTGCACAAGCAGTTCGTCCGCCGCCTGTCCGACCCCGCCCCGCTGTCGGAGGCGGAGATCGCCGAATGCTACCACTGCTTCGGCACGGAGGATTTCCGCGAGGGCTACCGGGCGTTCCTGGAGAAACGCAAGCCGGTCTTCAAGGGGCGGTGAGCGCCCGCGCATGCCAGGGTTCACCCCATAGCGATGGTTTCCGGACGGGGGAAGTCCAGATTGGGAAGGTTGCCTCCCCCGCCCCACCGCACCGTCCCCGCCATGCCTTCCGCCATGCCCCGTGCCACCCGCTGCATTCCCTTCATCATCGCCTGCGCCCTGTTCATGGAGAATCTGGACGCGACGGTGATCGCCACGGCGCTGCCGGAGATCGCGCGGTCGATGGGCGAGGACCCGCTGCGCCTCAGCCTCGCCATGACCTCCTATATGCTGGCGCTGGCGGTGTTCCTGCCGGTCAGCGGCTGGATGGCCGACCGCTACGGCACGCGGACGGTCTTCGCGGCGGCCATCGGGGTGTTCACCGTCGGCTCGATCCTCTGCGGCCAGTCGGACGGGCTGTACGAGCTGGTGGGCGCGCGCATCGTCCAGGGGCTGGGCGGGGCGATGATGGTGCCGGTCGGGCGGCTGATCCTGCTGAAGACGGTGCCCAAGGAGAAGCTGGTCGCCGCCATGGCCCAGATGACCCTGCCGGCGCTGATCGGCCCGGCGCTGGGTCCGCTGGTCGGCGGCTTCATCGCCACCTACGCCTCCTGGCGCTGGATCTTCTACATCAACGTGCCGATCGGGCTGATCGGGATCGCGCTGGTGCTGGCCCTGATCCCGAACGTGCGCGAGACCGAGCGCGACCCCTTCGACGGCCGCGGCTTCATGCTGAGCGCGCTGGCCCTGGCCGCGCTGATGTTCGGGCTGGAGAATGTCGGCCGCGGCGTGCTGCCGCCCGTCGCGGTCGCCGGGGTGCTGGGGCTGGGCTTCGCCGCCGCGTGGCTCTACCTGCGCCACGCCCGCGGGATGGAGCGGCCGGTGCTCGACCCCTCGCTGCTGCGCCTGCCGACCTACTTCGCCTCGGTCATGGGCGGCACGCTGTTCCGCATCGGCATCGGCGCCGTGCCCTTCCTGATGCCGCTGATGCTCCAGGTCGGCTTCGGGCGCACGCCCTTCGAGTCCGGGGCGCTGACCTTCGCCGGGGCCGCCGGGGCGCTGACCATGAAGGCGCTGGCCGGCCCCATCCTGCGCCGGCTGGGCTTCCGCCGGGTGCTGACCGCCAACGCGCTGCTCAGCGGCCTGATCCTGGCAAGCTACGCCACCTTCCGGCCCGAGACGGCGCACTGGGTCATCCTGGGCGCGCTGCTGATGGGCGGCTTCTTCCGCTCGCTGCAGTTCACCGGCCTGAACAGCCTGGCCTACGCCGAGGTGCCCAAGGCGTGCCTGAGCCGCGCCAACACGCTGGCCAGCGTGATGCAGCAGGTTTCGCTCAGCCTGGGCGTGGCGGTCGGGGCGACGGTGCTGCACCTGACGCAGAGCGTCACCGGCGGCCCCGGCGCCGCGCTGACGCCCACCGACTTCGTGCCGGCCTTCCTGACGGTCGGGGGAATGGCCTGCGTCTCGGCCCTGTTCTTCCTGCGGCTGCCGCCCGACGCCGGCGCGGAGATCAGCGGCCACCGCGCCCGCGCGCGGGCCAAGGAGCCGCCGCGCGCGCTCGAAGCGGCCGACTGAAGCCCCGCCGGATCAAAGGCAGCCGGATCAGCGGTCTTCCCAGTCCGGCTCGTCGGCCTTGAGAAGCTCCAGGAGCCGGGCGACCCGGCCCGAGGGGGGATGCCGCGTCGCCTCCCCCATGTAATCGTCGGCACCGGTCCAGCTGGTGGCCTCCATCAATTCGGCGGGCGTCGCGCCCGTGCCGATGATGCTGGCGATGCGCATGTCGTCCAGGCGCCCGCAGATGTCGATCACCTGATCGCGGGTGAGCGCCGGCTGATGCTGATCGGGCATTCGGAATCCCTCCTTCCCAAATCCGCGTCACACCCGATTTGCGGCCCGTCCGCCGCCCGACGCAACGGCGCAAGGGTGGAAGCCCCGCCGCAACAAGAGGGAGGTGCCTTCCCAGGGTCCGCCGGCCCGAGTCTCCCAATCCTGCGCCGGGTCTCGATTGTCGTCCGAGCAAATCCAGAGCAGCGAGGTCGTCCTTCGGTTGCGGGAACGGCAAAAATCCCACAATGCGGGATAAACAAATGTGCGCTCTTCGCAGCACAACGGAAAATTCTTACCAAGCTTGGCTCTTTTTCGTGCGGTGGGCCTTTGGTTGGGGGTGCGTTCGCCGCGCGTTCCCGGTATAAATGAGCATGGCGGCTATGCGCCGTCTTCAAGAATGAACGGGAGGCTCCCCGCCAGGGCGCGGGCAGCAAGACAGGCATGATGGACTGGGACAAGCTTCGGGTCTTCCACGCCGTGGCCGAGGCTGGAAGTTTCACGCACGCCGGCGAGACGCTGAACCTCAGCCAGTCGGCGGTCAGCCGCCAGATCAGCGCGCTGGAGGAGAGCCTCGGCGTGCCGCTGTTTCACCGGCACGCACGCGGCCTGATCCTGACCGAGCAGGGCGAGCTTCTGCACCGCACCGCCCGCGACGTCTTCGCCAAGCTGTCGATGACCGAAGCGATGCTGACCGAAAGCCGGGAGCATCCGAAGGGTCCGCTGCGCGTGACCACCACGGTGGCCTTCGGCTCGACTTGGCTGACCCCGCGCGTCAACGAGTTCCTGTCGATCTACCCGGACATCCAGCTCACCCTGCTGATCGACGACAACGAGCTGGATCTGGCAATGCGCGAGGCGGACATCGCCATCCGCATGAACACGCCGCGGCAGCCCGACCTGATCCAGCGTCACCTGATGTCGGTGCATTTCCATCTCTACGCTCATCAGGAGTATTTGAAGAAGCGCGGCGCCCCGAAGATCCCCGCCGATCTGGACGGGCACGACATCGTCGCCTACCCGCCGGACGTCCGTGCGCCGATCGCCAACGTCAACTGGATCAACGAGGTGGGCGACCCGGCCCCGGGCGCGCGCAAGCCGATCCTGCAGGTCAACAGCATCTACGCCATGTACCGCGCCGTGGAGAGCGGCCTGGGCATCGCCGCCCTGCCCGACTTCCTGGTGGACGGCAGCAAGGAGCTGACGCGCGTCCTGCCCGATGTGGACGGCCCGAAGGTCGACGCCTACTTCGTCTATGCCGAGGAGCTGCGCCATTCCAAGCGCATCGCGGTGTTCCGCGACTTCCTGGTGAAGAAGGTGGCGGAGTCGGCCTTCTGACCCAGCCCAGCCTTTGGGCAGACACCATGTTTGCCTGTTTTTAATGCACGGGCGCTCGGCAAGCCATGCCGGGCGCCTTTCTTTTTGTACGGATTGTACCGAAACCCGTCCCGCATCTTTGCAATACGGTTGCCGTTTTCCGTGCGAGGCCACCTGCCCTTCAGCACCATACGCATCCGCACGCCAATTTCTCACGCTTCTTCAAGCCTTTACAAGCTATGCGGTTCTCGCATGGCCGAATTGGATATTTGGGGATGGAATCCTTTGGGCAGAATGGTCAAATCTTGGGCGTTGGATGTTGCGCCGCAGCATCCGGCGTTTCGTCCCGGAAGCCCGCTTCCGGGGTTGGGTCTTCGGACCCAGCGTCTCCCAGACGTGAAGCCTCCCTGTTCAACTCGCCGCTAGCCCACTGGGTTAGCGGCAGTTTTTTTGTCGGGATGGTACCTGTGGGCACAGGATGGGAGGAGCCGGCGCGTTATCGGACGTCGGGAAGCCGGGCACCCTCACGCGCATAGATCTGGCGCGGCGCGCAATATTCATCGAGTTGCACCACCACGGCTCCGGGCTGGCTGTTCAAGCCCACCCAGGCATCGTAGCCGACGATGTCGCCCGGAATGTTGCGATACAGGCCATAGGCGAGATAGCGGACGTCGGACACCGGTATCCGCACCCCGGCGAGGGACGAGGCGACGGCCCCGTTGCAGCGGTTCGGGCTCAGCCGATCCAGGGCGCTCACCGCGCCGGGCTCGGGGGTGGCTTGCGGGGGCGGGCTCAGCCCGGCGCAGGCCGCCACAAGGACCACCGACGCGACGCCTCCACCCCGTTGGAGCGCCCGGAGGCACCCTGCCCTCCCGACTGTTCCACCCATCATCGGATCATCCTCCTGCACGCCGTTCCTTCGTCCCCCCGGATCAACAGGCAGGAGGACGTCCTGTGCCGGGGCGCCAACCCACGGCCAGAACACCTCAATTCACCACTTTGATGCCCTTGGGACGGCTCGTTTCGGTCGGCAGATGATCGGCCGACAGGACGCGCTGGTAGGTGCCGTTCGTCTGCACCATCACGCGCTGGCCGGGACCGAAGACCGGCTCGTTGGCCCCCTGCTCCTGAACGATGGTGATCGTGCGGCCGGTGGCCAGCGTCACCACATACTCGATCCCCGTGCGATCCGAGATCGCCTGCTCCGCCACGGCGCCGGCCACAGCGCCCACCACCGCACCGCCCAGGATCGCCGCCACGTTGCCGGAGCCCTTGCCGACGTTGGACAGCGCCAAACCGCCGGCAGCCCCACCGACCAGCCCGCCAACTCCCGTGTTCTGCCCCTGGATGTCCACCGGACGGGTCGCCATCACGGTGCCGAACTCGACCGAGGTCGCTTGGCCGACATCCCGGTAGCTGTAGCGGTTCTGGCTCTGGCCGGCGCAGGCGCCAAGCGACAGGACCGTCAGACCCGGCATCGCCGCGGCCAGGCCGCGCTTCATCGACCGACGGTGTTTCGTTTCTTGATAAAGGGAGGACATCGCATCCTCATGCACGCACAGCGCGGCGCCCCGAACCGGGCGCCACCGCCGCGAGCATGGGCGGGCAGCGGGCCGTTGTCCATGCGAGAATACGTCATTGCGGTGCCGTTCCCGCGACGCCCATTCCTTTCAGACAGGTCTTTTCAAACAGGCCGTCTTGAAGCGGACAGCCTTGAAGCGGACCGGCCCGTCACCAGCCCCGGCCCGACGACCAGCCGCCATAGAACTGCACGCTCGGCCCCGGATAGGGACGGGGCCCCCAATCGTTGCGCCAGGCGCGGTGGTGATGGTGACGGGGCGGCGGTCCCCAATAGGGGGGCGGAGCGACCACGATGGGCGGCGGGGGGCGGTAGCCCGGCACGACGATCACCCGGCTTCCCGGCGGCGGTACGATCACCGAAGGACCGCCATAGGGAGAACCGCCATAGGGAGAACCGCCATACCAGGAGCCGCGGTCACGCGGGCCATGCGCGTCCGCCGACGTGGGAAGAACGGCCAGCGCCAGCGCACCGGCGACGCCCAGCACCGCCATACGGGCCGCCGAACGAAAAGCCACAGCCACGCCCGTAGGACGCATGCGGTGGAGGAACGTGGGGATCAGCGCGCTCATACCGGTCTTCCTTCACAGGTCCGGCGGCACCCGTCGACCGAAGTCCCTCGGCCGAAGCCCGGCGCCGCCTCACTGGGATGAACAGGCGGCCCCGCCGGACTATTCCCGGACGACCGGATGACCTCAATGGCTCATCAGGACCGGAACCGTCATGTGTTCCAGCATGTAGCGGGTCATGCCGCCCAGCACCTGTTCGCGCAGCCGCGAGCGGCCGTAGGCGCCCATGACCAGAAGATCGCAGGATTCGTCGGCGACCATGTTCAGCAGTGTGTCGCCCGGATCGATCTGGTCGGTCACGATGTGGGTGGCCTCCACCCGGCAGCCGTGGCGCGACAGATGCTTGGCGATGTCCGCGCCCGGCTCGTCGCCGATGCCGGCGGGACCGGCCTTGGGGTTGACGGCCATCACCACCACGCGCTTGGCGGCGGTCAGGATGGGCATCGCGTCGGCCACCGCGCGGGCCGCCTCGCGGCTGCCGTTCCAGGCGACCAGCACGCGCTCCCCGATGTGGGGGAAAGAGCCGGCGTAGGGCACGACCAGCAGCGGACGCCCGCATTCGAACACCAGATCCTGCGGCAGAGCGATCGGGCGGTCACGGTCGCGGTGCGGATCGGCCTGCCCGACCACCACCACGTCGGCGTAGCGCCCGTGCAGCGCCGCGCTGTCCGTCGGATGGCCGTAGAGGACCCGCCATTCCGAGCGGTCGGTCAGGCCGTTGCGGCGCACCGCGTCGGTGAAGAGTGCCTCCGCCCTGGCGGTCTGGTTCTCGATGTAGCCGCGCTGCATGGCGCGCACCTCGTCCGGCAGTTCCGCCTCGACATAGCCCGGCAGGGTCAGCGGGACGACGGGGTAGAGGCCGGTGATGTGGCCGTCGGTGCGCGCGGCCAGTTGGGCGGCGGCGTCGATTCGCGCCGCAGCGGCGGCGGTGTCGTCGACGACCACCAGCAGGTCCTTGAGTGCCATGGCGATTCTCCCTCGCTCGCGCGGGTGGGCGATCGTTGTGCACCACCTCTTCTCGCGCATTGGTCGAAATTATAGCCCGGCGTGGCCCTCTCTGACGATGCTCAGAATGGGGAACGCTGGCATGCCGCATCTGCGCGCGCCGCCGGCTCGGTCGCCGGCCTAGGATTCGACCATTCGTGGCCTTTCACAGCTCCGGCAACCTGCCGTGGTTTGGCACGGATCGGCACGCGGCACCCCCGGCCCCGTCCGCCACCGATGCCGCAAAATCAATCACCGCCAATCAAAACATCAACCGTGATTTGCATGAATACCCGAGTATGAAGGTCGGTTCTGTCCTCGGGCAACTATAGTGGGGCGATGCTTTCCACCGTCTTCGGCGGCTTTGGTTTTGACGGGCGGGCATTCTTTCGCGTAAGTGTTGATCGTGGTTTTCCCAACGGTGTCTCGACCATTCGCGCCCATGAAGCCGGACCCTCACCTCGCCTCCCTTGCCGCAGCCCTGTCCGGCACCGCTTCCGGGGCTCCGGCGCTCGACACCCTGCGGCAGCTTCTCGACGTCATGCCGGCGATGGTCGGCCTGCTCGACACGCAGCGGCGGCACCTCTACGCCAACCAGGCGTATCTGGACTATATGGGCCGCACGCTGGACTCCCTCATCGGGACCACGGTGGGCGACATCCTCGGGCCGGAGACCCAGCGCAACAACAGCGCCGCGGTTGAACGCGCGCTGGACGGCGAGACGGTGCAGGTGGAGGGCTGGCTTCCCCGGTCCAGCGGCGGCAACGACTACGTGACGCGGGTGCACGCGCCCTACCGCGGCCCGGACGGCTCCATCGCCGGCTACTTCGTCATCATGCAGAACATGACGGAGCGCCGCCGCACCCAGGACGACCTCTTCCGGCTGGCCTACTACGACCCGGTGACCGGGCTGGCGAACCGGCTCCTGCTGGTCAAGCACATGGCCGACTTCCACGGCATGGGGGAACCCTTCACGCTGGTCATCGTGGACTTCGACCGCTTCGTCGACGTGCGCACCAGCCTGGGCCAGAGCTTCGCCAACGAGATCCTGACCGACGTCGCCACGCGGCTGAGCGTGCGGGCCGGGTCGGTGGACCTGATCGCCCGCATCAGCGACCACGCCTTCGCGCTGCTGATCGGCGGCACGCAGGACCCGCTGGCGGTGGAGGAGCGGCTGACCACCATCGCGTCGCTGGTCCGCTCCGCCAAGACGGCGTCGGGCGCCTCGGTCTTCCTGTCGGCCAGCATCGGCGTCGCCGCTTCCTGCGACACCCACACCCGGCCCGAGGACGTGCTGCGCGACGCGGAGATCGCCACCGGCCGCGCCCGCGAGCAGGGCGGCGGGCGCCACGCCTGGTTCGACCCGGCCATGCACGCCCGCGTCGTCGAGCAGGTGCGGCTGGAGCACGACCTGCGCCGCGCGCTGGAGCGCGGCGAGGAGCTGTGGGTCGCCTACCAGCCGATCGTCGAGATGGTCACCGGCGGTCTGGCCGGGTTCGAGGCGCTGGTGCGCTGGAACCATCCCGAACGCGGCAACATTCCCCCCGGCGTCTTCATTCCGATCGCCGAGAGCACCGGCCTGATCGTCACGCTGGGCGCCTGGGTGCTGCGCGAGGCGTGCCGGCAGATCGCCGCATGGCAGGACCAGCGCCTGCCCGGCTCGGCCAACCTGTTCATGAGCATCAACCTGTCCACCCGCCAGCTGAACGACCCCGACATGGTCTCGCTGGTGCGCGAGGTGCTGCGCGAGACCGGGGCCGAGCCGTCCTGGATCAAGCTGGAGATCACCGAAAGCGCGGTCATGGAAAAGGCCGAGCAGTCGATCCGCCTGCTGCAGACCCTGCGCGGGCTGGGCATCAAGATGTCCATCGACGATTTCGGCACCGGCTATTCGTCGCTGTCCTACCTGCACAAGCTGCCCATCGACAGCCTGAAGGTGGACCGGTCCTTCGTCATGGCCATGCACCAGTCGGAGGAGAACCGCGCCATCGTCCGCATCATCATGGATCTGGCGCGGCTTCTCGGCTTCGACGTCATCGCCGAGGGCATCGAGACGAGCGCCGACGCCAACCTGCTGCGCGCGCTCGCCTGCGATTATGGGCAGGGCTACCATTTCGCCCGCCCGATGCCCGCCGCCGACGCCGACCGGCTGGTCGGAGCCGAGCATCTGCCCTGGCAGGTGCCGCGCTGAGCGGCACCCCCCTTTGTTTGCTCAATAGTAAGGGTCGCCGAGCCCTTCGGCCTCGAACGTCGCCTTGACCGCGGGACGGTCCAGCACGCGGGCGAGGTAGGGGCCGAGGTTGGGCAGGCTGCGCGCCGGCGTTCCCATGAAGCGGGTCCAGCGGGCCAGCATGAACAGGTAGGGATCGACGGCGCTGTAGCGGTCACCCAGGAACCACGCCTTGTCCGCCAATTCGCGGTCCAGCAGCGTGAAGCGCTCCAGCAGCCGCGCCTCCGCCATCGCCTTGACCGAAGCCTGCGCCTCCGCCCCTTCGGCGTGACGCTCCGGGTAGAAATAGACCAGCATGTCGGCCTGGACGGTGTTGGTCAGGAAGACCAGCCACTGGTAGAAATGTGCGCGCTCCGCCGTGCCGGGCGCGGGGGCCAGCCCGGCGGCCGGGTGCGAATCGGCCAGATGCAGGCAGATCGCTGCGGCCTCGAACAGCACCAGATCGCCGTCGACCAGCGTCGGCACCCGTCCGTTGGGGTTCAGCCGGAGATAGTCCGGCGCCTTGTGCGCGGCGGTGGCGCGGTCCAGCAGGACGAGGTCAAAGGACAGCCCGATCTCGCGCAGCAGGATGTGCGGGGCCATCGACGCGCTGCTCGGCATTCCATACAAGGTGATCATCGTTCCCCTTCTCTTCCGAAACTCCGGAGCTTGTGCAACGGGCCTGGGTGCCATGCAGGACGGGAATGCCCGCCCCACCCCCTGATTCTCCGGCTTTGTCAGGAGGGCCAACCATGCCTATGATCGGGGGCGCCGTTTAACATTTTCAACAGCGGCGAACCAGCATCGGCAACGACCGACTCCGGCAGCGAACACAGGGATAGAGATCATGACCGAACAGGGCGTCGCGGCGACTGAAAGTTTTGAGCCCGACAATCATGGCGCTGGAAACTCCGCCGCCAGCCGCGACAAGGCGTATTTCCTCCACCCCTACACGAACCTGCACGCGCACGAGACCCAGGGTCCGCTGATCATCGAGCGGGGCGAGGGCGTGCGCGTCTTCGATGACAGCGGCAAGGAATACATCGAGGGTCTGGCCAGCCTGTGGTGCGTGTCGCTGGGCTGGGGCGAGGAGCGCCTCGTCGAGGCCGCCACCCGCCAGATGCGCAAGCTGCCGACCTACCATGTCTTCGGCCACAAGAGCCACGAGCCGGGCATCGATCTGGCCGAGCGGCTGATCAAGCTGGCCCCGGTGCCGATGTCCAAGGTGTTCTTCGCCAACTCCGGATCGGAGGCGAACGACACCGCCGTCAAGCTGGTCTGGTACTACAACAACGCGCTGGGCCGCCCGGAGAAGAAGAAGATCCTGTCGCGCGTGAAGGCCTATCACGGCGTCACCGTGGCGACGGCCAGCCTGACCGGCCTGGTGAACAACCACCGCGATTTCGACCTGCCGATCGCGCGCATCCAGCACACCGACTGCCCGCACCACTACCGCTTCGCCGAGCCGGGCGAGAGCGAGGAGGATTTCGCGACCCGTCTGGCGGAGAGCCTGGAGGCGCTCATCCTGGCCGAGGGGCCGGAGACCATCGCCGCCATGTTCGCCGAGCCGGTGATGGGGGCCGGCGGCGTCATCGTGCCGCCCGCGACCTACTTCGCGAAGATCCAGCCGATCCTGAAGAAGTACGACATCCTCCTGGTCGCCGACGAGGTGATCTGCGGCTTCGGGCGCACCGGGAATTTCTGGGGCAGCCAGACCATGGGCATGCAGCCGGACATCCTGACCTGCGCCAAGCAGTTGTCCTCCGGCTATCTGCCGATCTCCGCCGTGATGGTGTCGGACGCGGTCTACCGGGCCTGCGTCGAGGAGAGCAAGAAGATCGGCACCTTCGGCCACGGCTACACCTACTCCGCCCACCCGGTGGCGGCGGCGGTCGCGATCGAGACGCTGAAGATCTACGAGGAGCGGGACCTGGTCGGCCATGTCCGCGCCGTCGCCCCGCTGTTCCAGCGCCGGCTGAAGGCCCTGGCCGACCATCCGCTGGTCGGCGAGGCGCGCGGCGTCGGGCTGATCGGCGCCCTCGAACTGGTCGCCGACAAGGAGACCAAGACCCCGTTCGATCCGGTGGGCCGGGCCGGCGCCGTCGTGAACGGGCTGAGCCAGGAGAACGGCCTGATCATCCGCGCCATGGGCGACAGCGTGGCGGTCTGCCCGCCGCTGGTCATCGGCGAGGAGGACATCAACCGGATGTTCGACCGCCTGACCACCGCGCTGGACGCCGCGATCCCCGTCCTGCGCGGGTAACGGCCGGTTCCGCGACGAGAAAGGGCCGCCCCGCCATCCGGCGCGGGCGGCCCTTTTCATTCGATGAGGGGCCTCAGGACCGGGCGGTGTTGATGACGTGCGACGAGACCGGGACGCCCGCCGCGGCCGCGTCGCGGATCAGCGCGTCGGCGGTCGGCCAGACCATGCGCCCGTCCAACTGCACCAGCGTGTCCTCGCGCACGGCCATATAGCCGCCCACGCTCGCCATGTAGATCAGCCGCGCCAGACGCTCCGGCCGAGGCGCGGGCTCCGCCGGCTGGGCCACCGCCGCGGCGCGGGCCGGGGACGGGACCGCGGGACGCCGCGGCAGGGGCGCCGCCGGGGAAACCGCCGGGGAAACCACTGCGGCGGGGACCGAACGGAAGGGAATGACCTTGCTCCCGCCGGGACCGATCGCACCACGGCTCAGCTCCGTGCCGGACATTCGCCGGCCACGCGCGCTGTCGAACGTCAGAACGGCATTCATTGCACAACACTCCCCATCAACGGCTTGAATGAACCCTCTCACTTCTCCCCTGTTATCGTCCATACGACCTTGTTCGTAAAAGAACACGACAAAGGTATTCGGCGCAATCGGACAGCAAACGGCCGGCTTATTGCTGTCCGTTATACATTGTGAACATTCAAAAAGACTTGTGATCACCAATGGAACAGCGGCGCGAAAGGGTGTTTCCCGGCCTCGGCAACGGCATGACGGGTCCCGGACATGAGACGCTTCGCCACAGCGATCATCCATAGGTCGAATGGTTCCGCGGCGCCGGATCGGCGAGAATTGGCGTCTCACAGGGCAGAGCTTTTGACCTCGGTCAATGCCGGGTGGCAACACGGCAACGATCATGCCATCTTCCTAACGTGCTAGGCCCGGTGGCTGGACCGCCCGGACTGCACCCGCCCCTTCGGATGAATGCGAACGGAACGCGCGATGGATTACGAGAGCTTTTTCCGCACCCAGATCGCCAGCCTGAAACAGGATGGCCGCTACCGGGTGTTCGCCAACCTCGAACGGCACGCGGGGAACTTTCCGAAAGCCACCTTCCGCGACGCCGCCGGGAAGGAGCGGGAGGTCACCGTCTGGTGCTCCAACGACTATCTGGGCATGGGCCAGAACCCGGTCGTCCTGAAGGCGATGCACGACGCCATCGACGGCGTGGGTGCGGGCGCCGGCGGCACGCGCAACATCTCCGGCACCAACATCTACCACGTGCTGCTGGAGCGCGAGCTGGCCGACCTTCACCAGAAGGAGGCGGCGCTGCTGTTCACCTCCGGCTACGTGTCCAACGACGCGACGCTGGGGACGCTGGGCAAGCTGCTGCCGAACTGCGTGATCCTGTCGGACGCGCTGAACCACAATTCGATGATCACCGGCATCCGCAACAGCGGCGCCGAGAAGCACATCTTCCGCCACAACGACCCAAAGCATCTGGACGAGCTGCTGTCGCAGATCGCCCCGGACCGCCCGAAGGTCGTGGCCTTCGAGAGCGTCTATTCCATGGACGGCGACGTCGCCCCGATCCATGACCTGTGCGACGTCGCCGACAAGCACGGCGCCATGACCTATCTGGACGAGGTGCACGCGGTCGGCATGTACGGCCCGCGCGGCGGTGGCGTGGCGGAGCGCGACGGCGCCATGGACCGGCTGACCATCATCGAGGGCACGCTGGGCAAGGCGTTCGGCGTCCAGGGCGGCTACATCACCGGCTCCACCGCTCTGGTCGACTGCATCCGCAGCTTCGCCGCCGGCTTCATCTTCTCCACGTCCCTGTCGCCGGTCCTGGCCGCCGGGGCGCTGGCCAGCATCCGCTACCTGAAGACCAGCCAGACGGAGCGCGACCAGCATCAGGAGCGCGCGGCGACCCTGAAGCGCCTGATGGCCGAGGCCGGCCTGCCGGTGATGCCGTCGGCCAGCCACATCGTCCCGGTGATGGTCGGCGACGCCCACCGCTGCAAGCGCGCCTCGGACGAGTTGATGGAACGCCACGACATCTACGTCCAGCCGATCAACTACCCGACCGTGCCGCGCGGCGGCGAGCGCCTGCGCTTCACCCCCACCCCGCTGCACAGCGACGCCGAGATGGCGCGTCTCGTCGACGCCCTGCTCGACGTGTGGAGCCGCCTGGACCTGCGTCTGGCGGCGTAAAGCCCCACGACACCCCTCCCCCACGGTCCTGCCGCACGGGGGAGGGGATTCGGTGATCTCCGTGCGATGATGGCATCGGCGCTCTGGACTTGTGGGCCGGAGCGCCTTACCTTTAGGCGTTGATGAGAACGTTTCGCAACGTTCGGTCCGCAACCGTCGACAGCCGCCGTCCAATTGCCACCGCCCAGGAGTTCGCCATGTACCGTGACAACTCGCTGATGCCGAAGGAGGCCGTGCGCCTCGCCGTCCTGGGCACGCTGATCCAGAACGGGCCGCAGCGTTACGCCGAACTGGCCGGCGCGCTCCGCCATTTCCTCGACCGCATCGTCGGCCCGTCGCTCGACCTCATGGGCACGTCGCTGGAGATGCTGCGCTACGAGGGGCTGATCGAGGCGCTGGACGGCACCGGCATGGAGGACAACGCCCTGCTCGGCGCGACCGAGGCCGGACGGGCGGAGTTCGACACGCTGATGCGCGCCAACGTCCGCGCCCCCTCGGCGGACGGGCTGAACAAGCTGGTCATCGCGCTGAAGCTGCGCTTCCTGCACCTGCTGGACGTCGAGTCGCAGCGCGACCAGATCGACCACCTCGCCTCCCTGTGCGAGACGGAACTGGCCCGGCTGGGCGACCTGAAGCGGGCGAGTGCGGGGACCGACGGCCATTTCGCCGATTGGCTGGAGCACGACATCGCCCAGGCCGAGGAACGGCTGAGCTGGTTCAACAATCTCCTGTCACGGTTGTGATCGGCGCGGCGTTTTAGCCGCGTTTCATGCGGGAGTTTGTTTCGCGTTAGGGTTCTGGTGTAACTTTCGGGGCCATAATGCCTAACCCGAAAGCATAGTCAGGACCCCCTCCCATGGCTTCCAACCTGTCGCCCGACGATCTTGAAGACCGCCTGCGCGTCGAATTCATGGACGACGCCCGCGACCGGCTGGAGGTGATGAACGCCGCCCTGGAAGGCGTGGCCAAGGGCACGCGGGAGGAAACCGCGGTCATCGGCGTGCTCCGCCTGGAAGCCCACAATTTCAAGGGCATGGGCACCAGTTTCGGCTACCCCACCGTCAGCCTCGTCGCGCACCGGCTGGAGGATTACCTGTCCGGCCTGAAGCGGCTGGAGGCGCGCGAGCTGAACGACGCGCAGACCTTCGTGGACCGGATCGCCGAGCTGGTGGACCGCGCCGAACAGCCGCAGGTTGCGGAAACGAACCGGATCATCCGCGCCCTGCCGGTGCGTTACCAGTTCGAGATCACCGACATCCAGATCAGCAATGTCGAGATCATGCTGGTCACCCCGTCCAAGGTCGTCGCCAAGAAGCTGGGCAGCGAACTGGCGGCCTGCGGCTTCCGCACCGTGACGGTCAGCGACCCCATCGAGTCGATCAGCCTCGCCGTGCGCGTCCCGCCGGACATGCTGATCGCGTCGATGGTGATGGACGGCCTGTCCGGCCTGGACCTGATCCGCGGCCTGCGCGCGATGAGCGTCACCCACAACGTGCCGATGGCGCTGCTGACCTCGATGAGCCTGGACAACCCGGCCCTGAAGGAAATCCCGCACGGCGTCTCGGTCATCCGCGTCGGCGAGCATTTCGGCGACGACTTCGCGGCGGTGGTGGCGAAGCACAACCTCGGCTGAGGTGGCTGAACACCGTTGCGGGCGACAGCGGCTTCACGGATTACACGGAGTTACCTAGAGAAATCCGCGCAATCCGTGGGTCGGCCATCCGCATCAATACAGGTGTTGCCCGCCGGTGATGAACATTTCCGTTCCGGTGACGTAGCCCGAGTCGGGGCCGCACAGGTAGAAGATCACCGCCGCCACGTCCTCCGGCGTGCCCATGCGCTTCAGCGGGATGCGCGGGATCAGCACGTCGTATTCCGGCCCGGTCATGGCGGTTTCGATCTCGCCCGGCGCCACGGCGTTGACGCGCACGCCGATCTCGGCGAACTCCACGGCCATCTCGCGGGTCAGACCGGACAGCGCCGCCTTGGACGTCGAATAGGCCGACCCCGCGAAGGGGTGCACCGAATGGCCGGCGATGGAGGTCACGTTGACGATCGCCCCCTTCGCCCGCGACAGCGGCGCCGCGAAGCCGCGGGCCAGGACCAGCGGGGCGAAGAAGTTCAGCTCGAACACCCGGTGCCAGCCTTCGATGGCCCCGTTCAGGCAGCCGAGACGCTCCTTGATCGGCGTCTTGGGCGAGATGCCGGCGTTGTTGATCAACGCGTGCAGCGGCGCCCCGTCCAACGCCCGGTTGGCCTCCTCCAGGAAGCGGGCGCGGCTGTCCGGATCGGACAGGTCCGTCGGTATGTGGTGGGTCCAGTTCGGATCGCGCCGGCAATGGTCCGGCACCTCCTCGCGGGAACAGGAAATGACCCGCCAGCCCTCGGCGCTGAAGCGCTGCACGGTGGCGTGGCCGATGCCCCGGCTCGCGCCGGTCAGAATGACGGTTTTACGGTGCGGCATGATGTCCGAAGATACCCCGCTTCGCCGCACCGCGCCAGCGCGGCCGTTGCCAGTCAGACCATGCACCGTTGACGGGCGCCCTCCACCGCCCAACCTTCAGCCTGCGTCCAACCGTTTCACCGAGTCCAGGAGGACCGCCGACGTGCTCCCCCGTTTGATGGCCGTCCTTCTGCTCTCCGGCGGCCTGCTGGCCAGCCTGGGCGACACGGCTACGGCGCAGGCCGCCGCCCGAACCGACGCCTGCGTGCCGCCCGGCGGCTGGGCCGACGCCGCCGCGCGCCCGCTGAACGCCGCCGACCTGCTGCGCCGCGCCGCGGCGTCGCCCGCCGTGCTGCTGGGGGAGCGGCACGACAACGCCGACCACCACCGCTGGCAGCTTCACAGCCTGGCGGCGCTGCACGCGCTGAACCCCGATCTGGCGGTCGGCATGGAGATGTTCCCGCGCAGCGTCCAGCCGGTCCTCGACCGCTGGAGCGCCGGGCAACTGACCGAGGCGGAGCTGCTGCGCGAGACCAACTGGCCGAAGGTCTGGGGCTACGACGCGCGCTTCTACCTGCCGATCCTGCATTTCGCCCGGATGAACCGGCTGCCGGTGGTCGCGCTGAACGTCGACCGCGGGCTGGTCAGCCGCACCGCACGCGAGGGCTGGGCCGCCGTTCCCGCCAACGAACGCGAAGGCGTGGGCGACCCGGCCCCTCCCCCGGCCTCCTACACCGAGCGGCTGCGCCAAGTGATGGCCGCCCACGGCCCGGGTGAGCGCCGCTCCGGCAGTTTCGAACGCTTCGTCGAGGCGCAATCCGTCTGGGACCGCGCCATGGCCGAGCGGATCGCCGAGACCCACCGCCAGACCAACCGCACCGTCGTCGCCATCCTGGGCCAGGGGCACATCGAAGGGCGCGACGGCGTGCCCCACCAGCTGGCCGATCTGGGCATCCGGAACAGCGTCGTCCTGCTGCCCTGGGACGAGGACCGCCCCTGCGCCGAGCTGGACGGGCGGATCGCCGACGCGGTCTACGGGCTGGGCGAGAGCGAGGCGCCGGCCGAGACGCCGCGCCCCCGGCTGGGCGTGATGCTGGAGCCGGGACCGGACGGGGTGCGCGTGCGCTCCGTCACCGAGGGCAGCGTCGCCGCCGCCGCCGGCCTGACGGCGGGCGACCTCGTGGTTGCGGCGGCAGGGTCCCCGGTGCGCGAAGCCACCGACCTGACGACGGTGGTGCAGCGCCAGGCTCCCGGCACATGGCTGCCGCTGACCGTGAAGCGCGAGCAGGGCACGGCGGAGCTGGTGGCGAAATTTCCCGCTTCGCCCACGGTGGAATAACGGGGCGGAGTGATCGGGAGCTAGAGCATGCGCTCCCACTGCGCCAGCACGTCCGGCGTGGGGTTCACCGCCGGGGCGAAGTCCTGGCGGCCCAGCCGCGACCGGTGCTCGCGCAAGGCCCACTGGACGGTCGGGAAGGCCAGATCGTCCCAAGGGATCTCCTCCCAGCGGAACAGCCCGACCTCCTGGCTCTCCGGCCCGGCGGACACGTCCGGCGACAGCAGCCGGGCGCGGAAGATCATCTGCACCTGGCTGATGCGCGGGATGTCGTAGACGGCCAGCAGCGAGTCGATGGCGATTTTGGCCCGCGCCTCCTCCCACGCCTCGCGGGCGGCGCCCTCCATGGTGCTCTCCCGTTCCTCCATGAAGCCGGCGGGCAGCGTCCAGTAGCCCTTGCGCGGTTCGATGGCGCGGCGGCACAGCAGGATGCGGTCCTCCCACGTCGCCACCGACCCGACGACGATCAGCGGGTTCTGGTAGGCGATGTAGCCGCAGTCCGGACAGGTCAGCCGCTCGCGGTCCTCGCCGGGCGGGATGGTGCGGACGCGGGGGCCCTTGAGGGGGCCGGCAGGAAGACCGGAGGAGGAGGACGGATCGTCGGGCATCCGTCGGATATGGCGCAGACGGGGACGGCGGGCAAGCCCGCTTCACCGACCCGCAGCGCAGGCGGAACGGAACCGGGAAGGGATTTGTCTTTGTTCATTGCCCGTTCTCTTTCCTGATTCGTTCCTGTAGTCTCGCCTGTGGTCTCGGCATTTGCAGCGATCTTCGGGGAATTTCATGCAGTTCGCGTTCGACGCACAGTCGGTGCTTCTCGGCGGCCTTGCCGGCGCCCTTCTCGGGGCGATCCTCGCCGGCATGATCGTGCGCCTCTACGCCGCACGCGCCGAGGCGGAGGCCGCCGCCATCCACGCCGAACTGGTCACCCGGCTCGACGTGGCCGAGCGAATCGAAGGCGACCTGCGGGAGGAGGTGGAGGCCCGCGACCACCAGATCACCCGGCTGACCGGCGAACTGTCCGCCGCCCGCGAACGGCAGGCGGAGCTGTCCACCACGCTGGCCCGCGAGCGCGCGTCGGCGGCGGAGAAGCTGGCCCTTCTGGAGCGTGCGCAGGCCACCCTGTCCGACAGCTTCAAGGCCCTGTCGGCCGAAGCCCTGCGCTCCAACAACCAGAGCTTCCTCGACCTCGCCAAGGAGACGCTGACGACCTTCCAGGAGCAGGCGCGCGGCGACCTGGAGAAGCGGCAGACCGCCATCGCCGACATCGTCGCCCCGGTGCGCCAGTCGCTGGAGCGCATGGACGGCCAGATCCAGGAGATGGAGCGCAGCCGCGCCGGCGCCTACGAGGGGCTGAAGCAACAGGTGCTGTCGCTGGTGGAAACCCAGTCCCAGCTCCGCGCCGAGACCGGCAACCTCGTCCGCGCCCTGCGCAGCCCGGTGGCCCGCGGCCGCTGGGGCGAGATCCAGCTCCGCCGGGTCTGCGAGATGGCCGGCATGCTGGACCATTGCGACTTCGCGGAGCAGATGAGCGTGGAGGCCGCCGGCGGGCGGCTGCGCCCCGACCTCGTGGTCAAGCTGCCCGGCGGCAAGACCATCGTGGTGGACGCCAAGACGCCGCTGGAGGGCTATCTCGACGGGGTGCAGGCGGCCGACGACGGCGCCCGCCGCGACGGGTTGTCGCGCCACGCCCGCCATGTGCGGGAGCATATGAAGCAGCTCGGCACCAAGGCCTATTGGGACCAGTTCACGGATTCGCCGGAATTCGTCGTGCTGTTCCTGCCCGGCGAGAACTTCTTCTCCGCGGCGCTGGAGCACGACCCGGCGCTGATCGAGGCGGGCATCGACCACCGGGTGATCCTGGCCACCCCGACGACGCTGATCGCGCTGCTGCGCGCCGTTGCCTACGGCTGGCGACAGGAGCGGCTGACCGACAGCGCCCGCGAGATCAGCGCCTTGGGCGCCGAACTCTACAAGCGCCTGCACGACCTGGGCGGCCATATGGAGCGGCTGGGCGGGCAGCTCGAAAAGGCCGTGGGCAGCTACAACGGGGCGGTCGGCAGCCTGGAATCCCGCGTGCTGGTCACCGCCCGCCGCTTTCGCGACCTCCACGCCACCCCGGACAGCGCCGAGGAGATTCCGTTGCTGGAACCGCTGGACCACGCCCCACGCCCGCTCCAGGCGCCGGAACTTCGCGCGGCCGAGCCCCGGGCAGCGGAATTGAGGGCAACAGAATTGAGGGCGGCGGAACTGCGAGCAGCGGCCAGGGCGTAGGGCTGAAGACTGCAACCCAGATTTGCCCGTCTTGTTTCGCCTTGCAAAGGACGGGAGCGGTCCCAATTTCCCTCCTGTCATTCTGCTTCGGACTGCCGGCCTGCTACGCCTTCGGGTGCCCAGATCGTCGCTATGCCTGGACACAGTCTGATGCGCCGCACCGGCCGATGCGGCGCCTTTCATACTAATCGGAGAGCAATCATGCCCGTCGGTACCGTCAAGTGGTTCAACAGCACCAAGGGTTATGGCTTCATTCAGCCGGACAACGGTGGTGCGGACGTCTTCGTCCACATCTCCGCGGTCGAGCGTGCGGGCCTGCGCAGCCTGAATGAAGGCCAGAAGGTGTCCTACGAGGAGCAGCGCGATCCGAAGCGCGGCAAGACCTCGGCGGAGAACCTGAAGGCCGTCTGAGCCACGTCTCACGGCACGGCATCGGAGGGGGCACCGGGAAACCGGTGCCCTTTTCCGTTGCGCGCTTTTCCTCTACAAGCACCCCCCTGACGTTCGGAGTTTCCCCCCATGGCCAAGACCAAGAAGAAGCAGCCGGTGGACAGCGCCTTCGTGCTGTTCGACGTGCTGTACGAAGACGGCGCCCGCACCTCCAACCGCAAGGTCCCCGGCACGCTGGTCGGCGGCCTGGACGGCGATGAGCCGGCCCGCGGCTTCATCGAGGAGCAGGACCGCAAGATCGCCGAGATGTCCGGCAATCCCCGCGGCCCCATCAAGTCGATCACCCGCTCGCCCCTCTGAGGTGCGGCCGTCCCGATGGGATCGGCGGGTCGCCGCGGGTTGTGCCTTGCGCCTTCCTTGACCTCGTGGCCCGCCCCCCATATTTTGACGGATTGTCGCACCTCCACGCACCGTTGCTGAGTTCCCATGGCCGTTCTCGATATCCTCGTCGCCCCGCACCCCGTCCTGAAGCAGAAGGCGAAGCCCGTCGACAAGGTCGACGCCCGCATCGCCAAGCTGATGGACGACATGGTCGAGACCATGTACGCCGCGAAGGGCATCGGCCTCGCCGCGCCGCAGATCGGCATCCTGGAGCGGGTGATCGTCGTGGACGTGCACGACAAGGACGAGAAGCCGAACCCCATCCGCCTCGCCAACCCGGAAATCGTCTGGAAATCGGACGAGACCTCGGTGTGCGAGGAGGGCTGCCTGTCGGTGCCCGACCAGTATGCCGAGGTCACCCGCCCGTCGTCGGTCCGCGTCCGCTATCTGGACGAGACCAACGAGACGCGCGAGATCGAGGCCGACGGCATGCTGGCCACCTGCATCCAGCACGAGATCGACCATCTGAACGGCGTGCTGTTCGTCGACTACCTGTCGATGCTGAAGCGCAACATGATCCTGCGCAAAGTCCAGAAGATGCAGCGCGCCTAACCTTCTGACGTTGGACGACTCTTCATGACGCCGCTCCGCCTCGTTTTCATGGGCACGCCGGACTTCGCCGTGCCCAGCCTGCGCGCCCTGGCCGATGCCGGGCACGAGGTGGTCTGCGTCTACAGCCAGCCGCCCCGCCCGGCCGGGCGCGGGCAGCAGGTCCAGAAATCCCCGGTCCACCGCTTCGCCGAGGAACGCGGCATCCCCGTGCGCACGCCCAAGTCGCTGCGCAACGCCGAGGCCCAGGCGGAGTTCGCCGAGCTGAAGGCCGACGCCGCGGTGGTCGCCGCCTACGGTCTGATCCTGCCGCAGCCGATCCTCGACGCGCCGCGGCTGGGCTGCCTGAACGTGCACGGCTCGCTGCTGCCGCGCTGGCGCGGGGCCGCCCCGATCCAGCGCTCGATCCTGGCCGGCGACGCCGAGACCGGCATCACCATCATGCAGATGGACATCGGGCTGGACACCGGGGCCATGCTGCTGAAGGACGCGGTGCCAATCACCGCCGAGACCACCGCCAGCAGCCTGCACGACGCGCTGGCCGACATGGGCGCCCGCCTGATCGTCGAGGCGCTCGACGGCCTTGCCGCCGGCCGCCTGACCGCCGAGCCGCAGCCCGAGGCGGGCGTGACCTACGCCGCCAAGCTGACGCGCGAGGATGGCCGGCTCGACTGGACGCGCGACGCCGCCTATGTGGAGCGGCAGGTCCGCGCGCTCACCCCCTGGCCCGGCTGCTGGTTCGACGCCCCGACGCCGACCGGCGGGGTGGAGCGCATCAAGATTCTGAAGGCCGAACCGGTCCCCGACGCCCGCAAGGCGGCCCCCGGCACGCTGCTGGACGACCGTCTGACCGTGGCCTGTTCCGACGGCGCCGTGCGTCTCACCCTGGTGCAGCGGCCCGGCAAGGCCCCGGTGGACGGCGCCGCCCTGCTGCGCGGCTTCGCCCTGCCCGTCGGCACCCGTCTCGGCGACGCCGCATGCAGCGCTGGAAACTGACCCTCGAATATGACGGCCGGCCCTTCGTCGGCTGGCAGCGGCAGGACAACGGCCCCTCCGTCCAGCAGACGCTGGAGGAGGCCATAGAGCGCCTGTCCGGCGAAACCGTGCGCGTCCACACCTCCGGACGGACGGACGCCGGGGTGCACGCGCTGGGGCAGGTCTGCCATTTCGATCTGGAAAAGCCCTTCACCGGGCTGAAGCTGCGCGACGCGCTGAACTTCCACCTGAGGCCCGCCCCCGTCGCCGTCCTGCAGGCCGAGGCGGTACCGGAGGATTTCCACGCGCGCATGACCTGCCTGGGGCGCAGCTACGTCTTCCGCATCGTCAACCGCCGCGCCCCGCTCGCCCTGGAGACGGGCCGCGCCTGGCACGTCATGCGGCCGCTGGACGCCGAGGCGATGCACGTGGCCGCGCAGGTCCTGGTCGGCCAGCACGACTTCACCAGCTTCCGCGCCGCGCTCTGCCAAGCCAACTCCCCGGTCAAGACGCTGGAGCGGCTGGCCGTCGAGCGGGTCGGCGACGAGGTCCGGGTGCACGCCGCCGCCCGCTCTTTCCTGCACCATCAGGTGCGCAACATGGTGGGCACGCTGGAGCTGGTCGGTGCCGGCAAGTGGAGCGCCGATGACCTGCGCCGCGCGCTGGAGGCCCGCAACCGCTCCGCCGCCGGGCCGACCGCCCCGCCCGATGGGCTGTATTTCGTCAACGCCCGCTACTGACGCCCATAAGGCGGCGTCTGGCGCTCGTCGCCAATTGCCGATAGACTCCCAGGCGAAGCACAACCGGCCGGATTTCCGTCGCCGTGCACCGCCGTCCGCCACGCCTGTTCCCACCGTTCCTTCTGCTGATCGTCGCGCTGCTGCTGACCGGCTGCGGCGTGGACGGCGATCAGGCCGCTCTGTGCCGCAAGCTGATCCCCGCCTTCGACTCCGGCCCCGTCACCATCTTGGACACGGAGGCGCTGGGCGGCGACGAGCCCGCGTTGCGCCTGACCTACCGCACGGACAACGGCGGCGCAGAAACGGGCACCCACTGGATCGCCTGCCGCTTCGGCGGACGCTTCTTCGACTCGCGCCGGCACGAACTGGTGGCGGTGGCGACCGACCGCATGGGGCGGCTGCGGCCCATGCAATTCACCATGCTGCGCGTCTGGGCCGGCCTTCCCGCCGCCCGCCTCGGCCTGCCGCCGGAGTCGAGCGGACCGGAACCGCAACCGCGGACGGACTGGGCGCCGCTGCTGTTCTTCCTGCAACAGCTCATCAACGCGGCCACGGTGGCCTGCGTCTACGGGCTGCTGGCGCTGGGCTACACGCTGGTCTACGGCATCCTCGGGCAGATCAACCTCGCCATGGGCGAGCTGACGATGATCGGCGCCATGCTGACCGCCATGGGGGCGGCGGCGCTGGGCATGGCCGGGCTGGGCAGCCTTCCGCTGGCGGTGCTGGGAGTCTTCGCCACGGTGATGGCCTTCACCGCCGTCCAGGGCTGGACCATGGACCGGCTGGTGTTCCGCCGCCTGCGCCGCACCCACAACCACACGCCGCTGATCGCCGCCGTCGGCCTGTCCATCGCCTATCAGGAGGGGATGCGGCTCCTGCACGGCGCCCGCGACTGGTGGCCCGCCCAGTTTCTGGCCGACCGGCACGAGTTGCTCAGCGACGGCGCCTTCACCGTCACCGCCCTGACCTCGCAGGCGGTGATCCTGCTGATGACCGGCGGGCTCTACGCCCTGCTGTGGGCGATCATGCAGCGCACCGCCTACGGCCGCGCCCACCGCGCCTGCGCCGACGACGTGGGGGCCGCCGAACTGGTCGGGGTGGATGTGGACCGCACCGTCGCCACCACCTTCGCGGTGGGCGGCGCGCTGGCCGCGGCGGCGGGGGCGGTGATCGCGCTCTATTACGGCGGGGTGAATTTCTACACGGGCTATCTGGTGGGATTCAAGGCGCTGGCCGCCGCGGTGGTCGGCGGCATCGGGTCGGTCCCCGGCGCCATGCTGGGCGGCGCCCTGCTGGGGCTGGTCGAGACTTTCTGGTCAGCCTATTTCGCCATCGCCTACAAGGATATCGTGGCCTTCGGCCTGCTCACCCTCTTCCTGATCTACCGCCCGGACGGGCTGATGGGCCATCGCCGCGGGCGGGGGGATTGAGAGCCCCCCGGTGGCGGGGACCGGTCAGGGAAGGTCCGCCCCCATGGCTGCGGCGATGGTGTCCAGGTCGCGGTCGGTGACCGTGAACAGCCCGAAGCGGAACGGATAGCCCCAATTCCGCACCCCGGCGGAGAAGTCCAGCCGGTCGAGCAGGGGCAGGATCGGCGTCTCCCGCCCGTCCAGCCACCGCACGTCGCGGCGGAAGGGAACGAAGCCCCCGCCCATGTCGAACGGGTAAGGCGTGCCGTCCCGCACGATCCCCACGGCGGTGAAGGACTGCAGGCGGTCCTTTCCCTGGAAGCGCTCGGTCGGCGAATAGTAGGCGACGCGGTCCCCCGGACGGATGCGGCGCAGCGGCGCCGCCTTGCCGTGGCAGACCTGCATGAAGCCCTCCGTCCGCCCCCGCCGGACATGCTCGGCGGAGGCGACGGCGATCCAGCTGCGGCTGGCGGTGGTCCGATCCATGGCGGACCTCACGCTTCCGTCGGGGCGAAGACGCGCAGGCGGTGCCCGTCCGGGTCCAGCGCGACGAAGGTGTGGCCGAAATCCATGGCGGTCGGCGGCTGGGCGATGGTCAGGCCGCGCCGCACCCAGTCGTCGTGAAGGGCCTGCACCGCCTCGGCACCGCCCACCCGGAAGCCGATCTCCCCGCTGCCGCCGAGCGGCCCGGCGGAGGCCGCCGGCTCCACCGTGTGGCGCGACCACAGCCCCAACATGACGCCGGAGTCCAGGGCGAACATGGCGAAGGTGGGCGACGCCTCGACCGGCGGCTTGCCGGTCAGGTCGGCGTAGAAGGCGGCGCTGGCGGTCGGGCTGTCCACATAGAGAAGGATGATGTTGGCGCTGAACATGGGCTGTTGTCCTCGCTGATCTCCGGCACGGGCGATCCCGTCCGGCGAAGACCAAGCTAGGCCAACACCCTGACAGTTTCTGTCAGCAGTCGTGCGCGGGCACGCTCACCGGACCGGGATGCCCTCGGCCTCGCGCCATTCCTTCAGCAGCGCCTGCCGCCGCCGCGGGTAGCGGGCTTCCAGCGCCGTCACGGAGACGATGCGGTCGGCACGGAAATGGCGGATCGCCCCGCGCAGCTCGCACCACGCGACCATGACGCGCAGCCGGTCGAAGAAGCCGAGCGCGAAGGGCCAGACGGTGCGCTCGGTGGCGGCCCCGTCGCGGTCGCGGTAGGCGATGGACAGCTTGCGCTCGCTGCGGATGGCCCGCCGGACGACGGCGAGGTCGACGCCGTCCCCGACGATCGGCTCTCCCGGCCCGACGAGCAGCGCGGAGGCGTCCATACGGTCGCGGAGGTCCCGTGGCAGCACCACCGCGATCTTGGCGAGCGCGTTCTGCGCCGCCGCCCCCAGCGCGCCGTCGGCGCGGTCGGCCACCCAGCGGATGCCCAGCGCGAGCGCCTCGATCTCCTCCTCCGCGAACATCAGCGGCGGCAGCAGGAAACCGGGCTGGAGGAGATAGCCGACGCCCGGCTCGCCGTCGATGCGGGCGCCCTGGGCCTGGAGGGTGGCGATGTCGCGGTAGATCGTGCGCAGGCTGACGCCGAGTTCGTCGGCGAGGACGTGCCCGCTGACCGGCCGGCGATGGCGCCGCAGGCACTGGATCAGATCGATGAGGCGTTCGGCGCGCGACAGCGGAGATGCCCCTAAAAACGACGAAGCGGGGACGGCTGGAAGGCCATCCCCGCTCCGGGCGTCACAGCGGACCGTGAGAGCTTACAGGCTGCGCACGTCGGTCAGGTGCCCGGTCACCGCCGCCGCGGCGGCCATGGCCGGGCTGAGCAAGTGGGTGCGCCCGCCGCGGCCCTGGCGGCCCTCGAAGTTGCGGTTGGAGGTCGAGGCGCTGCGCTCGCCCGGCGACAGGCGGTCGGCGTTCATGGCGAGGCACATGGAACAGCCCGGCTCACGCCACTCGAAGCCGGCCTCGGTGAAGATCTTGTCCAGGCCCTCTTCCTCCGCCTGATCCTTCACCAGACCGGAGCCCGGGACGACCAGGGCGCGCACGCCCTCGGCGACCTTGCGGCCCTGGGCGATCACCGCGGCGGCGCGCAAATCCTCGATACGGCCGTTGGTGCAGGAGCCGATGAAGACGGTGTCCACCTTCACGTCGGTCAGCTTCTGGCCGGGCTCCAGGCCCATGTAGGCCAGCGAGCGCTCGACGGCGGCGCGCTTGCCGGCGTCGGCCACGTCGGCCGGGTTCGGCACGGTCGCGGTGATCGGCAGCACGTCCTCCGGGCTGGTGCCCCAGGTGACCTGCGGAACGATGTCGGCGGCGTTCAGCACGACGGTGGTGTCGTAGACCGCGCCCTCGTCCGACGGCAGGGTCTTCCAGTATTCCACCGCCTGCTCCCAGGCGCCGGCCTTCGGGGCCAGGGCGCGGCCCTTCACATACTCGAAGGTCTTCTCGTCCGGGGCGATCAGGCCGGCGCGGGCGCCGCCCTCGATGGCCATGTTGCAGACGGTCATGCGGCCTTCCATCGACAGGCCGCGGATGGCGTCGCCGGCGAACTCGATGACGTGGCCGGTACCGCCGGCGGTGCCGATCCGGCCGATGATCGCCAGCACGATGTCCTTGGCGGTCACGCCGGCCGGCAGCTCGCCGTCGACGCGGACCAGCATGTTCTTGGCCGGCTTCTGCAGCAGGGTCTGGGTGGCCAGAACATGCTCCACCTCCGACGTGCCGATGCCGAAGGCGAGCGCGCCGAAGGCACCGTGCGTCGCCGTGTGGCTGTCGCCGCAGACGATGGTGGCGCCGGGCAGCGTGAAGCCCTGCTCCGGACCGACGATGTGCACGATGCCCTGGCGGACGTCGTCCATCGGGAAGTAGCGGACGCCGAAGTCGCGCGCGTTCTTGTCCAGCGTCTCGACCTGGATGCGGCTTTCCTCCTCGACGATGCCCTTGGAGCGGTCGGTAGTCGGCACGTTGTGGTCGGGAACGGCGAGGGTCGCTTCCGGACGGCGCACCGGACGGCCGGCAAGCCGCAGCCCCTCGAACGCCTGCGGGCTGGTCACTTCATGGACCAGATGGCGGTCGATGTAGAGGATGCAGGTGCCGTCGTCCTGACGGTGGACGACGTGGCTGTCCCAAATCTTGTCGAACAGGGTGCGCGGCTTGGACATAGCAACTCTCTCTCGCGGCAATTCTCTCTCGCAAACCACAGACCGGACGAACGAAGCGTGCGGTAAGAGGGCCGCACAATAGCCGTCTCTTTCAACCAGGACAAGGCCGAGCCTGTGGAAAACACCCCGCATCCCGCAGCGAAAAATCGCCGCTCCCCCGCGCCGCCCATCGGCTGGCGGGGAAGGCGCTCCTTATGGTAGCGTCCGCCCACCGATCTCCATTGCCCCATTCGATGAAGGGTCATCCCGTGACGGACCCCACTGTCCGCTGTGAACGCTGCGAACGGCCGTATCCCGCCGAGCTTCCCGGCTGCCCGAACTGCCGGCGCATCCGCCAGACCAACATCGCCATCGCCACCACCATGATCCTTCTGGTGCTGTTCGCCATCGGCGGCTGGTTCGGCATCCAGGTCTTCACCGGCTTCTCCACCGGCGGCACGCCATAACGCCGTAACGCCGGCCCCTCGCGGGGCTGCCGCACCGGGAACGCAGACCTCCCGCCCCCACCCGCGCCGTAGGATGCGGCAAAATTCAGGGTTGGGAGGACTCATGGCGGATCAGGCCATGCCACGCGCCGCGGCCGGCCAGGGACCCGTGGGCGGTCCGGGCGCCGTGGTCTACGCGCAGCTTGCGGGAATCGTGCTGTTCTGGGGGGCCAACTGGCCCCTGATGAAGCTGGCCCTGTCCGACATTGGGCCGCTGACCTTCTGCTTTCTCCGTTTCGCCGGGGCGGCGGCGGTGCTGGCCCTGCTGTCGCGGGTGCTGCGCTTCCCCCTCCTGCCGCCGCCGGGGGAGCGCTGGCCGCTGGCCCTGGTCGGGCTGCTCCAGATCGCCGGCATGCTGGACCTCAGCTCCATCGCGCTGCGGGTGGTGCCGCCGGGACGGGCCGCGGTGCTGGCCTACACCATGCAGATGTGGGCGCTGCCGCTGGGCGTCCTGCTCGCCGGGGAGCGCTTCACGCGCGGGCGAGTGATCGGCGCGCTGCTGACCTTCGCCGGCGTCCTCGTCTTCTTCAACCCTGCGCTGATGGACTGGAGCGATCCGGCGGTTCTGCTGGGCAACGGGCTGCTGCTCGCTTGCGCGCTGAGCTGGGCGCTCGGTGCCACCCTCTACCGCCGGCGCCGCGGCGGCTGGCGCACGCCCTTCTGGACCCAGACCTTCTGGCAGATCGCCGTCAGCGCCGTGGCGACCGCGCCGCTGGCCCTGGCGGCGGAGCACGCCCGGCCGATCCATTGGACGCCCGCGCTGGGCACCGTCCTGGCCTTCAACTGGGTGATCGCGACGGGGCTGTGCTTCTGGTGGTGGGCGAAGTCCCTGACCGCCATGCCGGCGGCGCAGGCCGGGCAGATCATCTGCCTCGTCCCCGTCACCGCCCTCCTGCTGAGCGCGGTCTTCATGGGCGAGCCGCTGACGGCCGGCGTGCTGATCGCGGTGGCGCTGATCGGCGCGGGGATCCTGACAACGATGCGGGCGCGGTAGGGGAGGTGATCGGGTAGTGGTCGACGTGGGCCCCCACCCAACCCTCCCCCGCTTCGCAGGGGAGGGCTTTTCTCCTCCCCCTGCGAAAGCGGGGGGAGGTCGGGAGGGGGGCATCGGCGCAACCACGTCCCCAACGCCAAACACCCGCCCGGATTGCTCCGGGCGGGTGCTGGTTCAGGCGTACCGAACGAAAGGGCGCCGGATTACTCCGCGGCGGCCTTCGTGTTGTTCATGCCGCGGCCGGTCGTGCGCTCGGCGATACGGGCCGACTTGCCGCGACGGTCGCGCAGATAGTACAGCTTGGCGCGGCGGACGGCGCCCTTGCGGACCAGCTCGATCGACTCCAGACGCGGGGAGTAGAGCGGGAACACGCGCTCCACACCCTCGCCGTAGCTGATCTTGCGGACGGTGAAGGACGAGTTCACGCCGGCGTTCCGGCGGGCGATCACGACGCCCTCGTAAGCCTGGACACGCTCGCGCGTGCCCTCGACCACCTTCACGTTCACGCGGACGGTGTCGCCCGGCGAGAACACGGGAATGGTCTTGCCGCCGAGGGCCTTCTCGATCTGCTCCTGCTCGAGCTGCTGCAACAGGTTCATGACACTACCCCTTTCCATCGGTGCGCCTCGCGGCGGACCGTCACTCTGGTTTCGGGCCGCGCCGGCGACCCCGTTTCCCAATCTGACCCTCGGCCTTCTTGCCCGCCTCGTAGCGGTCCCACAGGTCCGGTCGCCGGGCCTGGGTGATCCGCTCCGCCTCGGCGAGCCGCCAGGCGCGAACCTTCTCGTGGTGGCCGGACAACAGGATGTCCGGAACCGACCGTTCCACACCCTGCCCGTCGGTCCAGACCGCGGGCCGGGTGTAGTGGGGGTATTCGAGCAACCCCCGTTCGAAACTTTCCTCGCCCGCCGTCTCCACATTGCCCATGACACCGGGGAGCAAGCGCACCACGGCGTCGATCAGGCACAGGGCGGCGGTCTCGCCGCCGGACAGCACAAAATCCCCGAGGCTGACCTCCTCAAGGCCGTGCGCGTCCAGCACCCGCTCATCCACCCCTTCGTACCGGCCGCAGAGCAGGGTGACCACCGGGGTGGCCGCCAGCTCCTTGACCAGCTCCTGGTCGAGCACCCGTCCGCGAGGCGACAGGTAGATCGCCCGTCCGCGTCCAGGAGTGCCCGGAGGACCCGCCGTCGCGGTCAGAGCCGCGTCCAGCACGTCGGGCCGCATGACCATGCCGGCCCCTCCGCCGAAGGGGGTGTCGTCGACGGAGCGGTGTTTATCGCGCGCGAACGAGCGAATGTCCACTGATTCCAACGCCCAGACTCCATTTTCCAGCGCCTTTCCCGCGAGGCTGAGCCCCAGCGGACCCGGAAACATCTCCGGGAACAGCGTCAGAACCTTGGCCGTCCAGACAAGAGAACCGGAAGCGCCGTGATTCACGGGCGGGTTCCCTTGTTTTCAACGTCGTCTTCAGCGACATCCGCGCCCTCCGGCGCGTCCTCTCCGTCCTTTTCCGCCTCGCCTTCGCGCGCTTCGATGACCGCGGGAAGATCGACCACGACGCGGCCTCCCTTCACATCGACCACCGGAACGCAGGCGCGGGTGAAGGGCAGCATCTCCAGCGGCCCCGATTCCGTGCGGATCTCCAGCACGTCACCGGCTCCGAAGTCGTACAGCGCCTTCACCGTGCCCCAGACGGTGCCGTCGGCGAGTTCCGCACGCAGGCCGATCAGGTCGGCGTGGTAGAACTCGTTTTCGTCCTCCGTCTCGGGCAGGGCGGAACGGTCCACATAGAGCCGGACGCCGGTCAGCTCCTGCGCCTGTTCGCGCGTGGCGATGCCATCGACGCGGACCAGGAACAGGTCCTTCATGGTGCCCTGAAGCGTCAGCGCGAAGCGCCGGGCGCCCCGCTCGTCCGAGAGGGGGCCGTAGGACGCCACGGCTTGCGCATCCTCGGTGAAGCTTTTCACCTTCACGAGGCCGCGGACGCCGTGCGCCCCGGCGAATTGGCCGACGCAGACTTTTGTGGACATGGCTTGAGCGTGTGCGTTGCGGGCTCACTGCCCCCACCCTGACCCTCCCCCGCTTTCGCAGGGGAGGGAAATCGGCCCTCCCCTGCGAAGCGGGGGAGGGAGGGTCCCGCGAAGCGGGAGGGTGGGGGCGAGGAGCGTTCCCTTTATCAGCCCTCGGCGGCGGCCTTGGCGGCGGCCTCGGCCTTCAGACGCTCCTGCGCCTTGGCCTTCGGAGCGGACTTCTTCGGGGTCTCGCGGATTTCCGGCTTGGCGATCAGGCCGGCGTTCGCCAGGAACAGGGCGACGCGGTCCGTCGGCTGGCCGCCGACCGACAGCCAATGCTTGGCGCGCTCGGCGTCCAGGACGATGCGCTGCTCATGCTCGCGCGGCAGCATCGGGTTGTAGGTGCCGATCTTCTCGATGAAGCGGCCGTCGCGCGGGCTGCGGGCGTCGGCAACGACGATCGAGTAGAACGGGCGCTTCTTGGCGCCGCCACGGGCGAGACGGATCTTCAGGGACATGGGACAGTCGCTTCCTTGGTGTAGTCGCTTGGTGTGCGGTTGAACGTGATCGCGCTCATCGCGCGGTGCGGTCGCCGGGGGTCAGTTCGGCCCCCGGAAATTCTTCGGCAGGAGGCTTTGCAGCCCGTGGCGCATCAGCCCCTTCTGCCCCAGCTTCTGCACCTGTTTCATCATGCCGCGCATGGTGTCGTACTGCTTGAGCAGCTTGTTCACCTCCTGCACGCTGGTGCCGGAGCCGGCGGCGATGCGCTTGCGGCGCGACGCCTTGATGAGTTCGGGGTGCTTGCGCTCCTTCTTCGTCATCGAGGAGATGATCGCCTCCTGGCGTTTGATCACCCCGTCGTCGATGTTCGCGTCCTTGAGCTGGTTCTTGATCTTGCCGATGCCCGGCAGCATGCCCATCAGGCCGGACATGCCGCCCATCTTGCGCAGCTGCTTGAGCTGGGAGGCCATGTCGTCGAGGTCGAAGCCCTGGCCCTTCTCCATCTTGCGGGCGAGCTTCTCGGCCTCTTCCTTGTCGATGCTCTCGGCGGCCTTCTCGACCAGCGACACGACGTCGCCCATGCCGAGGATGCGGCCGGCGATGCGGTCGGGGTGGAAGGCCTCCAGGGCGTCGATCTTCTCGCCCATGCCCAGCAGCTTGATCGGCTTGCCGGTGATCTGGCGCATCGACAGGGCGGCACCGCCGCGCGCGTCGCCGTCCACGCGGGTCAGCAGGATGCCGGTGATGCCGACCTTGTCGTTGAAGTTGGTGGCGACCGTGACCGCGTCCTGGCCGGTCATGGCGTCGGCGACCAGCAGCGTCTCCGCCGGCTTGGTCGCGTCGCGCACGGCCGCGACCTCGGCCATCAACTCCTCGTCGATGGACAGGCGACCGGCAGTGTCGAGCATGACCACGTCGTAGCCTTCGCGCCGGCCGGTCTCGATGGCGCGGCGGGCGATGGCGACGGGGTCCTGGCCCGGAACGATCGGCAGGGTGGCGACGCCGGTCTGCTCGCCCAGCACCTTCAGCTGCTCCTGCGCCGCCGGACGGCGCACGTCCAGCGAGGCCATCAGGACCTTCTTGCGGTCCCGGTTCTTCAGGCGCAGCGCGATCTTGGCGGTGCTGGTGGTCTTGCCCGAGCCCTGCAGGCCGACCATCAGGATCGGCACGGGGGCGGCGGCGTTGAGGTTGATCTCCTCGCCCTGCCCCAGCATCTCCACGAGGTTGTCGTGGACGATCTTGATGACCTGCTGGCCGGGGGTGATCGAGCGCAGGACCTCCTGGCCGATCGCGCGTTCCTTGACCTGGTTGACGAACTGCTTGACCACCGGCAGGGCGACGTCGGCCTCCAGCAGCGCCACGCGCACCTCGCGCAGCGCGGCGTTGACGTCCTCCTCGCTCAGCGCGCCGCGGCGGCGCAGCTTGTCGAAGATGTCGCCCAGGCGTCCGGTCAGGCCATCGAACATGGGTCAGCGGTCCTCAGTTTCGGTCTCCATCCGCTCGAACGCGATCGGCTCAAGCACAAACGAGCCAGTGCGCGAAACTCGCGGACTGGCGGAGGTCCCCGGCACGCAGGCCGATGGTACCCGGTCGATGGCTCGACGGATGCAGGTCGGCGGACCATACGCATCGCGGGGGTCGGAGTCAACAACCCAACAACCGCGCCCCGCTGGACCCTCTTGCGCAACGCCCCGCGAAGGGTCACTATTTCCTTACACAACCAAGGGCTTTGCGGCCCGGAAACAGCGCCCGCGATAGAACGCATTCGAGGCGTACTTGAATAAAGCGTTACCGATTGTTAACTTTTTCTTCGCGGCTCCCCTTTAGAGTGTGTCGCGACTCCAACCCGGGATTTCCCTGATGCCCCCCGCGCAAGGCTTCGGAACGAACACGCCGCGCACGAAGCTGACGCAGAGTCAGCTGAACACGATCCTGCTCCGGCATCAGGCTTTCCGGAAAAGCCAGCCGGGCGGTGTGCGCGCGAACCTGAAGATGCGCGACCTGTCGCATCTGGACCTGTCCGGCATCGACCTGTCCGACGCCGACCTGTCCGGGGCGAAGCTGTTCAGCGCCCGGCTGACCCGGGCCAACCTGACCAACGCGAACCTCTACGCCGCCGACTTGCGGCTGGCGAACCTGGAGAAGGCCGATCTGCGCCGCGCCGACCTGCGCGGCGCCTGCCTGCGCGGCGCCGTGCTGTCGGAAGCCATGCTGGTCGAGGTGGACCTGCGCGACGGCACGCTGCTGCATTACACCCCATCGGGCGAGATGATGCCGCACAACTTCGAGGATTCGGTCCTGACCTCGGAGCTGACGGCGGCGGTCATCCGCGGCGCCGACCTGTCGCGGGCCAAGGTGGCGAACGCCTTCGTCATGCAGACCGACCTGACCGACGCGATCCTGCGCGGCACCAAGTTCATGCGCGCGAACCTGACGAACTCCAACCTGACGGGCTGCGACCTGACCGACGCCGACCTGTCGGAGGCCAACCTGTCCGGCGCCCGGCTGTCCGGCGCGGTGATGACCAACTGCGCCATCGGGCGCGCCAACTTCACCAACGCCAACCTGATCGGCGCCATCCTGGACGCGGCCCAGCTCCGCTCGCCCAACCTGTCCGCCGCGGTGATGGCGAAGGTTCTGGAGAATCCGGACGACGACCTGCGCAACATCCTGACCCTGCACCTTTCCTGGATCGACAGCGGCGGCAAGGACGGCAAGCGCGCCGACCTTTCCTCGCTCGACCTGTCGGGGCGCAACCTCGACGGCATCAACCTGTCGGCCGGCATCCTGCAATGCATCACGCTGCGCGGCGCCTCGATGATGGGCACCTCGCTCGCCATCGCCGACCTGTCGCTGTCGGACCTGCGCAAGGTGAACTTCACCAAGGCCGACCTGCGCGGCGTCAACTTCGAGCGGGCGACCCTGACCGGCGCCAACCTGACCGAGGCGCAGCTCGGCCCCGTGCACATCCAGGGGTCGAGCAGCCACGTCTGGCGGGCCAACCTCCAGCGTGCCCGCATGGGCATGGCCGTCCTGAAGGACGCCGACCTGCGCAAGGTGAACCTGTCCGGCGCCAACCTCGCCGGGGCGGACCTGCGCGGCGCCAACCTGAGCGAGGCCGACCTGACCGGCACCGACCTGACCGGCGCCGACCTCGACGGAACGGTTCTGGACGGCACCAGCCTGACCGACGCCATCGGGATTGAGGAGATGACCGGGACCTGATCCCGGCCTCAGCCTGGTACCCAGCCCCAATCCGTTTTAATTTTCAGGTGCGCCGCTGCGTCCAGGGGCCGGAGCGGTAGGCGGTGCGGACGTGGTTGATCAGCAGATTGCGCGCGTCGATCAACTGGGCCATGCGGTCGCGGCAGGCGACCACCCCGGTGTCCGGGTGATAGACCGGGGCCAGCTCGCGGAAGCGCTTCACCACCCGGTCCTCGTCGAAGCACCATTCATTGACGAAGCCGAACATCTGCGCGGCGTCGCGCACCTGGGTCAGCTTGCCGTCCAGCGGGCGGAAGGACACCCGCTCCAGCGCGTGGGCCAGCGCCTTGTTGCGGTAGGTCAGCGTTTCCACCGCACCTTCCAGCCGCCCCGCCTCCTCGGCGGGCATCAGCCGGCAGCCGGGTTCGGCCAGCGCCAGCGCCGCTGCCAGCGCCCGGCGGATCGCCGCGTCGCAGTGGCCGGACGGCAGCCGCAGCTCCAGCACCGCCCGCTCCGCACCATCGTCCGGTGCCCCCGGGTCCGGCATCCGGTCGGACGCCAGCAACAGCGCGGCAGCGGTGAGCGCCGACAGGTCGGTTCCGCGCTTCGCGGCCAGACGGACCGCCGCCGCTGCGAAAGCGGGAGCACAGGGAACCCGGTAGGGGATGGCGGGCGGAGCGCCGACGCTCCTGGCCGACGGGAAAAACCCGGCGTCCGCTTCGGTCAGCGCGGCGAAGGGATAGCCATCCGGAGCGGTCATGAAGGGCACCAACGCGTCGTGCGTGTGCCGCGACTCTAACGCAATCTCCGGATTCCGCGCAACGGCCCACCCCGTCGCAGGAGGTGTAACGCGCAACGCGTCATCCCCTGCCTGTCCGCGCTAGCACAGGCAGGGTCATCCGATCGGTCAGCGATGCATCATGGCCGGTTTGGCCGGCAGCTTCTGCAGCATGTCCTCGATGTAGGCCTCGTCGCTCTTGCCCGACATGGCGGCGAAACCCTTTAGCATCTGGCTGCCGAAACTGAAGACGCCGGTCAGGTCGATCTTCCAGGACCCGCCCTCGCGCACGAAGTCGGCGGGCACCAAGGCCGGGCGGTTGTCGACCATCAGCAAAGCGGAGGCGCGGTCGCCGCGCACCCGCACCGGGCCGAGCCCGCTGCTGCCGATGACGTTGGGGCCGAGCCAGCCGTTCTTCATGCCGTGATCGGCCAGCTCGCCCAGCGACATGCGGCGCAGGTCGGCCGGGCTGACATAGCGGCGCAGGCCCATGGCGGCGAACTTCTCCGCCGGCTCCAGCTTGGCGAGACCGGCGTCGTTGCCGCTGCGGGCGACCCCGCGCACCTGCTCCAGCTTGTCGACCGACGCGCGGGACAGCAGCGGAACCACCGCCGCGCCGCGCTTCTGCGCCAGGGCGGAGCGGGCGCTTTCGAAGACCGCGGTGACCTCCCGCTCCTCTGGAGAGGCGGGCGGCGGGGCGGCGGCGGCGGGAAGGGAGACAGCGGGAAGGGAAAGACCGAGGAACAACAGCAGCAGGGCCAGGGCGCGCATGAACGGGTCCGTGTGGTGGCGTGGCGTCAGGCTTTTTCCTCGACTCCGAAGAAGGCGAGCTGCCAGCGCATCTCGTCGTCGGACATCGGGTAAAGGACGCCTTCCTTTGCCATAAGCGCGGTTTTTGGCGGAATCTGGGCGATGCGCAATTGCACCTGCCGGGCGAAGCGCATCGACAGGCCGCAGCGCCACACCAGAGAGGTGACGGCGCGCGGGGCGTGGGTGCCGATGATGCGGTCGATGATCGGCATGGGAAGCTGCGCCAGTTCGCCCAGCCCGGCCAGGACGAAGGCCCGGTCGCCCTCCGCCAGCGCGCCCTCCAACAGCTTCTCCGTCAGCTTGCCTTCCTTGTTCAGCCGGGCCGCCTTGTCGGACGGGCGTTCGGCCGCCTTGTCCTTGTCGCCCGGCAGATGGCCAAGCTCCTCCTCCCCGAAATCGACGAGGCCGCGGGCGGCACCGGGTCCACCGCCGCCGTTGCCTCCGGCCCCGCGGTTGACGCGCGCCCGTACGCCCTCGGCCAGGGCGCGGGCGGCGGCGGGGTCGAGGTCGGTGCGCTCCCGCAGGACCTTCAGAAGGTTGTCGGCGACGAAGCTCGCCAGACGCGCCACGGCGCGGGCGGGCAGGCGCGGCCGGCGCACCAGCGGGGCGTGCTGCGGCGCCTGATCGAGGATGCGGTCCAGCGTCTCCTCGCGGATCTGGGCCGAGGGGTTGGCGAGCAGAGCGGTCATCGCCGCCTCGTCGTCGGACCGCGCGATGGCGTCGGCGACGGAGGCCGAAATCTGCTTGCGTCCGGCGATCGCCGACAGGGCGCCGGCCACCGGACCGCGCATGATGATGTCGGCCAGATCCTCATCGGTCAGGATCGGCGAGAATTGCAGGACCGGGGCGCAGACCGACAGCTCCACGTCGCGGGCCAGCGTGTTGATGACGCCGTGGGGTGCGCCGGGCAGCTCCTTCAGCGCCTCCGACAGGATGCCGCGCACCTCCGTCGCCTGATCGCGGGCCAGCGCTTCCAGGCACTCCAGCGTCAGCCGCTCGATCTGCGACGCCTGGTCGGCGGACAGGTCGGGCAGCAGCCGGGCGACCTTCTGGGCCAGGGCGCCGCGCACCGCGACCTCCCGGCCCTTCGCCAGCATCAGGTCGGCCTGCCGCGGCGTGCCGGCGTTGGTGGCGATGGCCTGACGGACCTCCGTCACCGCATCGGCGGCCAGGAAATAGAGCAGCTCCGGCCGGGTCTCGGGCGACGCGGCGACGCGGCGGCGCACCGCCGGGTCGGCGCTGCGCGCCATCTGCTTGGCCGCCTCGTAATCGGCGGGGTCGAGAAGCTGGGGGTCGGCGCGGTCGCCGCGGGTGGTCATAGGGACGCCTCCGCCACGGGGGAGCTTTCCCCCCTGGGAGCCGGAGCGACGGCGTAATGGCCCTTCCCGCGCTTCTTGGCGTCGTACATCGCCGAGTCGGCGCGGTCGGTCAGCTCCTGCACGGTCTCGCGCCCCACCCGGTGCACGGCGATGCCGATGGACAGGCCCAGCGGCTTGTCCGGACCGGCGGAGAGATGGCGCAGCGCGACCATCCCGGCCAGCAGCCGTTCGGCCACCGCCACCGCCTGCTCCTCGTCGGTGCGGCCCAGCCACAGGACGAACTCGTCGCCGCCCAGCCGTCCCGGCAGGTCGCCGGGCCGGACGCCGTTGGTCAGCAGCCCACCGATGGCCTTCAGCACGGCGTCGCCCTGCTGATGCCCGTGCAGGTCGTTCACCGCCTTGAAATTGTCGAGGTCCACGTAGAGAAGCGCGGACGGCCCGGTGTCCGAACGGCCGAGCACCTCGTCCAGCCGCTCGAAGAAGGTGCGGCGGTTGAACAGGCCGGTCAGCCCGTCGCGCTCCGACAGGCGGCGCAGCCGCTCCTGATAGGCCAGATGCGCGTGGGCGATGCCGATGTGGTCGGCCACGCCGGACAGCAGCATCCGGTCCTCGTCGTCCCACGGATCGGAATCGTCGCCGCGCCAGATCACCACGGCGCCGTTGACGGCCTGACGGTGCTCCGTCCGGGCGGCCAGCAACCGGTTCGCCCCCAGGGTCAGCTCATGCGGGTCCTCGCTGCCGGCGATCTCCTCCAGAACGGGGCGCGACAGGTCGGAGAGCAGTTCCTCCGGGATCTCCGCGGCGAAATCGGCGGCGGGACGCAAGGCGCCCGTTTCCGTCGCGCGGTAGATGCGGCAGCCGTCGGCGCCCAACGCGCGCGCGGTCTCCACCGCGGCGACGTGCAGCGCCTTCTGGGCGTCGAGCTGGTCGCGCAGCGTGTGGACGATGTGGGCGAGCATCTTTTCGCGGTTGCGCACCCGCGCCAGCTCGGCGGAACGCAGCACCTGCTCCGTCGTTTCGCGGCAGACCCCGCGCGCTCCCATCCATTCGCCTTGCGGGCCGAACAGCGGCACCGCCGACACCACGAAGCAGGCGGGCAGATCGTCCACCCGCTTCAGCCACAGCTCCGCCTGATCGACGGGGCGGCGGCTGTCGAACGGCAACGGCAGGTCTCCCCACTCGGTCACCGCCAGATCCTTGGGGTTGCGACCAATCAACGCATCGGGGGTGTAGCCCAGCGCACCCTTGGGCGTGACGAAGACGAATCGCCCGTCGCTGCCTGTTTCCCAGGCAAAATCGCTCGAAACCTCGACGAGATCCTTGTAGCGGCGGCGCGACTCGATCAGCGTCTGGCGGAGCTGCCGTTCCAGCGTGGCGTCGCGTCCCAGCAGCAGGATGCCCCCGTCGGGCAGCGGCGTGGCCGCCCATTCGACGATCATCACGCCGCGCGGCAACGCCACCGGAAGGGAGCGCAGGCCCGGCGCGACGCTGCACGTCGCCAGCCACCCTTGGATGTCTGCGAGCCAGCGTCCGCCGGCGGACAGCAGCTCGTCCGGGCGGCGTTCGCGGCGGCAACCGCGTGAGCGGAATCCAACCGGATCGCCGGACCGGGGAATGCGGCCAGGAGCGTGGGGGTAAGGATGGCGCCGGGCGGGTTGGCCGGCGGAACTTCGGACATTGGGTCTGCGGACACGGTGCGAACCTGAGACTGCGCGGGGCGGAGTATACCGGAAAAATGCGTTTCTTCGCCGAATCTTTCTTCAGGCGGTCCGGGCACCTGCCATACGCAACCACTCATTGAAAGCACCGCCGCTCCGGAGCGGAAACGGGCCATGCGGCGAAGCGGCTTGCGGGCGGACCGGCGAAGCCCCATTGTTCAGGCCATGATGGCTTCCCTTCGCGACACCGGGGTCTGGATCTTCGACCTCGACAACACCCTCTATCCCGCCTCCTGCAACCTGTTCGCCCAGGTGGACCGGCGCATCGGCGATTTCATCGCCGGGCATTTCGGCATCACCTACGACGAGGCGCGCGTCATGCAGAAGCGCTTCTTCCGGGAGCACGGGACGACGCTGCGCGGCCTGATGGTGGAGCACGACGTCGATCCGGTGCCCTTCCTGGATTACGTCCACGACATCGATGTCAGCCCGGTGGCCCCCTGCCCCAGCATGGCGGGCGCGCTGAACCGGCTGCCGGGGCGCAAGATCATCTACACCAACGGCTCCGTCCGTCACGCCGAGAACGTGACGCGGCAACTGGGCATCGACGGCTGCTTCGAGGCGACCTTCGGCATCGTCGAGGCTGGCTATGTGCCCAAGCCCGACCCGCGCCCCTACGACATCCTGGTGGATCACTACGACATCGACCCCGCCCGCGCCTGCATGGTGGAGGACATCGCCCGCAACCTCGTCCCCGCCCACGCCCTGGGCATGACGACGGTGTGGGTGCGCAGCGAAGCCGACTGGGCCCGCCCCGACGAGGGCGGAGTCGGCACCGGCAGCCACATCGACCACACGGTGGACGATCTGCCGGCGTGGCTGGAGGAGATCGCGGGCTGAGCGGCGGCCGCAAGGCCCCTCCCTCCCCCGTGGAAACCCTTTAAGAACAAGGCAACGTTGACAAGGCAACGTTGACAAGGCGGCGCGGCCCGGCCCATGTTCCGAACCCTCGAACAGACAGCCCAGCGAATGCCGCCATGAGCCACGCCAGCCTCGAATCCGCCGTCAACGCCGCGTGGGAAACCCGCGACACCCTGAATGTTTCGACCAAGGGCGCCGTTCGCGACGCCGTGGAGGAGGCCCTGTCCGGCCTCGACTCCGGCGACCTGCGCGTCGCGCAGAAGACGGACGCCGGCTGGGTCGTGAACCAGTGGCTGAAGAAGGCGGTCCTGCTGTCCTTCCGCCTGAACGCCAACGAGACGATCCCCGGCGCGCCGGGCGGCGCCTCCTGGTACGACAAGGTGCCGCCGAAGTTCGAAGGCTGGTCCGAGGCGCAGTTCCAGGCCGCCGGCTTCCGCGCCGTTCCGGGCGCGGTGGTCCGCCGCTCCGCCTACGTCGCGCCGAACGTCATCCTGATGCCCAGCTTCGTCAACGTCGGCGCCTATGTCGACAGCGGCACCATGGTGGACACCTGGGTCACCGTCGGCTCCTGCGCGCAGATCGGCAAGAACGTCCACCTGTCGGGCGGCGTCGGCATCGGCGGCGTGCTCGAGCCGCTCCAGGCCAACCCGGTCATCATCGAGGACGATTGCTTCGTCGGCGCCCGCTCCGAGGTGGTCGAGGGCGTGATCGTGGAGCGCGGCGCCGTGCTGTCCATGGGCGTCTTCATCAGCGCCTCCACCAAGATCATCGACCGCAACACCGGCGAGGTCTTCGTCGGCCGCGTGCCGGCCTACTCCGTCGTGGTGCCGGGCACCCTGCCGGGCAAGCCGCTGCCCGACGGCACGCCGGGTCCGGGCCTCTATTGCGCCGTGATCGTGAAGCGCGTGGACGAGCAGACCCGCGCCAAGACCTCCATCAACGACCTGCTGCGCGACTGACGCCGGGGAAGACGCCACGATGAGCACCGCCGCCGCCGCTCCCTCCTTCGACCCCTGCGATCCCGTCGCGGTGGCGCAGGCCCTGATCCGCTGCCCCAGCGTGACGCCCGAGGACGGCGGCGCTCTGGGCGTTCTGGAGGCGGCGCTGGCGCCGCTGGGCTTCGTCTGCCACCGCCTGCGGTTCGAGGAGGAGGGCACGGCGCCGGTGGACAACCTCTACGCCCGTCTGGGCACGGAGGGGCCGAACTTCTGCTTCGCCGGGCACACCGACGTGGTGCCCCCCGGCGAGCTGAAGGGCTGGTCCATCGACCCCTTCGCCGCGGAGATCCACAACGGCCGCCTCTACGGCCGGGGTGCGGTGGACATGAAGGGGGCCATTGCCGCCTTCGTCGCCGCCGCGGCCCGCCACGTCAAGGCCGTCAAAGAAACGGGGGACGCGCCCAAGGGCTCGATCAGCCTGCTGATCACCGGGGACGAGGAAGGGGTCGCCATCAACGGCACCCGCAAGGTGCTGGACTGGCTGCAGGCCAAGGGTGAAAAGCTCGACGCCTGCGTGGTCGGGGAGCCGACCAACCCCAAGGCGCTGGGCGACATGATCAAGATCGGGCGGCGCGGCAGCATGACCGCCTTCCTGACCGTCCACGGCGCGCAGGGGCACGTCGCCTACCCGCATCTGGCCGACAACCCGCTGCCCCGGCTGGCCCGCATGCTCACCGCCATCACGGCGGAGCCGCTGGACGCCGGCACCCCGCATTTCCAGCCGTCGAACCTGGAGCTGACCACCATCGACGTCGGCAACCCGGCGCACAACGTCATCCCGGCGCAGGGCAAGGCGACGCTGAACATCCGCTTCAACGACCTGCACACCGCCGACACGCTGCTGGCGTGGCTGCGCGAGCGGCTCGACGGGGTGGGCGGCTCGTACGAACTGGACCATTTCGTGTCGGGCGACAGCTTCCTGACCCCGCCCGGCCCGCTGACCGAACTGGTGGCGGACGCCGCGGAGCGCGTCACCGGGCGCCGTCCCGAATATTCGACGACCGGCGGCACGTCGGACGCCCGATTCATCAAGAATTTTTGCCCGGTGGTCGAGTTCGGCCTCGTCGGGCAGACGATGCACAAGGTGGACGAGCACACCGCGCTGGACGACCTGACCCGCCTGACCGACATTTACGGCGAGGTTTTGCGGAACGTCTTCGACCGGATCGGTTGACGTAAGGCTTCCTCCGCCCGTTCCCACCACCCTCCGGTGACCGCAACATGCCGCTGACCGCCCGGGACGTCGCCTCCTCCGTCTTCGGCGCCTATCGCCTGGCCCGGTTCGATCCCACCGGATTGCAGCATCTGGACCGCACCCCCGAAGGGGCGTGGAAGTCCTTCTACGCCGCGGTGATCGTCGCCCCGGCCTGGACGCTGCTGCTGGCGATCCGGCTGTGGGGGCAGGTGCCGGACACGCCGCTGTTCCAGCTCGTGGTGGTGGAGGCCATCGCCTACGTCATCAGCTGGACGGCCTTCCCCGTGGTCATGCACGGGGTGAGCGGGCTGCTCGACCGGCAGAGCCGCTACATCGATTTCCTGTGCGCCTACAACTGGTCGTCGGTCGTGCAGATGAGCATCTATCTGCCGGTGGTGATCCTGGCCGCCACGGGGATTCTGCCCGGCCCGATTTCCGAAGGGCTGGTGTTCGGCATCATGCTGGCGATGCTGACCTACCAGTGGTTCGTCATGCGCACGGCACTGGACATCTCCGGCGTCGCGGCGGCGGTCCTGGTGCTGCTCGACCTGTTCCTGTCGGCGCTGATCACCGATTTCGCCGACGGGCTGCTGTAGTAGCGGCGGGTCGCACTTGCCCCCACCCTGACCCTCCCCCGCTGCGCAGGGGAGGGGACTGCCGCCGCTTCGCAAAATCGCCCTCCCCTGCGTAGCGGGGGAGGGAGGGACCCGCGAAGCGGGTGGGTGGGGGCAAAAGCCCCCCCTCACACCCCGCGGGTGCTGACGCCCGCGTCAGCGAAGGTCGCCATGCCGGCGTGGCAGGCGCAGGCCGACTTCACGATGTTGATCGCCAGCGCCGCGCCCGAGCCCTCGCCCAGACGCATCCCCAGATCGAGCAGCGGCTCCTTGCCGATGGCCGCCAGCAGATGGTCGTGGCCCGGCTCGACCGAGCGGTGGGCGACCATGCAATGGTCAAGCGCCCGACGGTCGGCCTTGAACAGCACCGCCGCCGCCGCCGTGCAGGCGTAGCCGTCGAGCAGCACCGGCACCCGCGCCATGCGGGCGGCCAGGATGGCGCCGGCGATGGCCGCCAGCTCATAGCCGCCGAAGCAGCGCAGCGCCTCGAACGGGTCGTCCTTGGCCTGTGGGTTGGCGGCCAGACCGGCCTCGACGGCGGCGACCTTGCGGGCCAGCCCCTCGTCGTCCACGCCGGTGCCGCGGCCCGTCCAGTCCTTGGCCTCGCCGCCGAACAGCGCGTGGCAGAGCGCCGCCGCCGCGGTGGAGTTGCCGATGCCCATCTCGCCGAGCGCCAGAAGCTGGACGCCCGTCTCCACCGCCATCATGCCGTAGGCCATCGCCTGGCAGCAGTCCTCCTCGCCCATCGCCGGACCTTCGGTGAAGTCGGCGGTGGGGGTCTCCAGGTCCAGCTCGTAGACGCGCAGGTCGGCGTCGGCCACCTCGCAGAGCTGATTCACGGCGGCGCCGCCGTTCTGGAAGTTCTGGACCATCTGGGCGGTCACCGCCGCCGGGTAGGCCGAGACGCCGCGGGCGGCGACGCCGTGGTTGCCGGCGAAGACGGCGACGCGCGGGCGGCGCACCTCCGCCGGGTGCTGGCCCTGCCACGTCGCCATCCACTGGGCGATCTCCTCCAGCCGGCCGAGCGCGCCCGCCGGCTTGGTGAGCTGCCGTTCGCGTTGGAGGGCCGCCGTGCCGGCGTCGAGGTCCGGCCCCGGCAGGTTGCGCACCAGCGCGCGGATTTCCTCGAAGGTGATGGCGGGCTGCGTGTTGCTCATGGCGAAGGGTCCTGGCGCTGACGGCAGAGGATGTGATCGGGAAGCGATGAAAAAAGCGGCGCGACCTTGGACCATTCCCGACCCGCTGTCAAAGCGCCTCTCGTCCGGTCTGTCATCCGTTGCTGGGCTGTTATCCGTTGCGGCGGGCCTGGGCTTGCCGTACTCCGAAGCGCCATGCCCGCAGACTCCCCCGCCCCGTCCCTCTCCCGCTGGACCTCCGATCTGGCGCTGGCCGTCGTCTTCCTGACACGGCTGCCGCTGCGCCTGTCCGGCCCGCTGGCCGGGGACGCCCACGCCCGCGCCATGGGCTGGTTTCCCCTGGTCGGCGCCGGGGTCGGGCTGTTCGGCGGCGCCGTCCACGGGCTGGCCGCGATGGCCCATCTGCCGCCACTGCCGGCGGCGCTGCTGGCGCTGGGCGCGATGGTCTGGCTGACCGGCGCCCTGCACGAGGATGGCGCGGCCGACGTCGCCGACGGCTTCGGCGGCGGGCGCGACAAGGCGCGCAAGCTGGAGATCATGCGGGACAGCCGGGTCGGCAGCTACGGCGTGCTCGCCATCGTCTTCTCGGTCGCCGTCCGCGCCTCGGCGCTGGCGGCGCTGGCCGAGCCGAGCCTCGTCATCCCCGCCCTGCTCGCCTCGGGCGCCCTGTCGCGCGGCGGCATGGCGGTGATCGCCCGATTCATGGCTCCGGCCCGCGCCGACGGCCTCGCCGCCCGGCAGGGACGCCCGTCGCCCGGCACGGTGGCCCTGTCGCTCGCCCTGGCGTTGGCCGTGGCCGTGGCGGCGCTGAAGGGGCTGGCCGCTGCCGCAGTCGTTGTCGCCACGTTGGCCGTCCTGGCGGTGGCGTGGCAGGCGCGGCGGCAGATCGGCGGCCACACCGGCGACGTCTTCGGCGCCGCCCAGCAGGTGGCGGAGGCCGCCGTTCTGCTCACCCTGGCCGCGACTGTTGCATGAAAAACACTCGCTGGTGGCTCATCCGCCACGCTCCCGTCCCGAATCCGGGAAACGCGATCTACGGACGGAGCGATCCCGCCGCCGACACCGGCGATTCCGACGCGCTGGCGGCGCTGGCGGCGCGGCTGCCCGCGCAGGCGGTCTGGGTGACCTCGCATCTGCGCCGCACCCGGCAGACGGCGGCGGCGCTGCGGCTGCCCGGCAGCGACATGGCGCTGGTCGAGCGGGCGCTGGCCGAACAGGATTTCGGCCGCTGGGAAGGGCTGTCCCACGACGCCGTGGCGGAGCTGCATCCCGAGGAGGCCCGCCGCTTCTGGAGCGACCCGGCGGCGAAGGCCCCGCCGGACGGCGAGAGCTTTAAGGCGGTGATGGAGCGGGTGGCCGGCGCCGTCGCCCGGCTGACCGACCTCTACGCCGGGCGCGACATCGTGGCGGTGATCCATGGTGGGTCGATCCGCGCGGCGCTGGCGCTCGCCCTGGACCTGACGCCGCAGGCGGCGCTGCGGCTGGCGGTGGCGCCGCTCTCGCTGTCGCGGATCGACCATTACGGCAGCGACGAAGGCGGTTCGTGGTCGGTCGCGGCCCTGAACGCGCTCGGAACCTTTCCAGGCAGCGGGCGTTGACCGGACTCCGTTGGGCTACCAATAGAGGGTCAGACCATGGCAAGAAGCGCTGACGATCGCGAGGCCGCCGAGAAGCTCTGGGGCATGATCAAGGGCGTCCGCATCTGCATGATGACGACGCTGGATGAGAACGGCATTTTGCACTCCCGCCCGATGGCCACCCTGCCGCACGCGGGATTCGACGATGGAACCTTGTGGTTCTTTACGCGGGCTGACTCACCGAAGGTCCATGAACTGAAGACGCACTGGCGCGTCAACCTGTCCTACGCCGACCCCGACAAGCAGGATTACGTGTCGGTGTCCGGTGTGGCGGAGACGGTGCGCGACCGCGACAAGATCCGCTTCCTGTGGCGGGACATCCTGTCCACCTGGTTCCCGCAGGGGGTGGACGACCCCGACCTCGCGCTGCTGAAGGTCAGCGTCGATCAGGCCGAATATTGGGACAGCCCATCGAGCGCGATGGTCTACGCCTACGGCTATGTCAAGGCGAAGATCACCGGCGAGCCGCCGAAGCCGGGCGATCACGCGAAGATCGCGTTCCAGTAGGAGCATCACAGGGGGCAGGGTTTGCCCCCACCCTTCCCATACTTCGCATGGGCCCCTTCCCTCCCCCGCTGGGCAGGGGAGGGAGTCATCTCCCGCGAACCTCTTCCCTCCCCCGCCCAGCGGGGGAGGGTCAGGGTGGGGGCAAGTGCTCCCTCACTTCTCCTCGACCGCCGGCTTCCCGCCGCCATCCAGCGCCCCGACCCGCTTCTTCAGGTCGGTTACATCCGCGTGCATCCGCTTCAGCCGGGCCAGCCCCTTGTACTGGTCGAAGGCGCGGTCGCGCGGCACCGCCGGGTAGCCCATGTAGACGGCCTTCGCCGGGATGTCCGTCCCCACGCCGGAGTTCGCCGCCACCACCGCGTCGTTGCCGATCTTCACATGGTCGGCCACGCCGACCTTGCCGGCCAGCACCACGCGGTCGCCGATGGTCGTGCTGCCGGCGATGCCGACATGGCCGCACAGCATGCAATTGGTGCCGATCTGCACGTTGTGGCCGATCTGCACGAGGTTGTCGATCTTGGTGCCGGAGCCGATGCGGGTCGCCGTGATGGTGCCACGGTCGATGGTGGCGTTCGCCCCGACCTCCACATCGTCGCCGAGGATCACCGTGCCGATGGAGTTCACCCGGTGAATCAGCACGTTGGTGCCGACCACCTTGCCCGTCGCCTTGGCCGATTCGACGCTGCCCGGCTCGGGCGTCACGAAGCTGAAGCCGTCGTTGCCGACCGCGGCGTTGGGGTGGATGATGCAGCGCTCGCCCATCACCACCCGCTCGCCGATGCGGGCGCCGGGGTGCAGCAGGCAGTCCTTGCCGATCACCGCCTCCGCCCCGACCGTGGCGTGGGGCATGACGATCACGCCCGCGCCCAGCACCGCCCTCGGCCCGACATAGGCGAAGGGACCGACCGAGACGCCCGCGCCCAGGATGGCCTCCGGCGCCACGAAGGCGGCGGGGTGGACCCCCGGCTCAGCGTGGACCGGCTTCTCGAAGACGGTGGTCAGGCCGGCCATGGCGAAGCGCGGGCGCTTCACGACGATCCAGCCCTTCAGATTGGCCGGCACCTCCGCCCCCTCCGCGATCACGGCGGCGACGGCCTTGCCGTTGGCCAGCAGCTCCGTCAGGCCCTTTTCCATGGCGAGCGCCAGATCCTCCGGCCCCTCGGCCTCCGACGGATGGACGGCGCGGGAGATTTGCAGGGTGCCGTCGCCCTCCAGCGCCGCGCCCAGGGCGGCGGCGATCTCGGCGAGGGTGACCGGGGCGGCGGGGGAAACGGGAGTCATGGCTGGGCTCTGGCTGTCGGTCCGAAGTGGCCGGGACGCTAGCACGGCGGGCCGGTGCTGGCGAGGGCCGGCGCTTTTTGTCATTCCCCGGTCTGCAGCAGCGCCCCGCGCACCCGCGCCTGATGGAAGGAATAGAGGAAAGCCGCCGTGCACAGCCCCATGAACAGCGCGTTCAACCCCACCGCCCAGGCCAGATGGTCCCAGCGCATCGTGCCGTCGAACAGGATGGCGCGCATCCCCTCGAAGACGTGGGCGGAGGGCAGCGACAGGGCCACCCATTGCAGCCAGCCCGGCAGGACGCTGACCGGGTAGTAGACGGCGCTGACCGGGGCCAGCATGAAGACGACGATCCAGGCCAGCCCTTCCGCCCCCATGCCGTAGCGCAGGATCAGCGCCACGATGACCAGCCCCAGCGACCAGCCGAAGACGATCAGGTTGGCAAAGAAGCCGGCCAGCGGCAGCCCGAGGTCGAACAGCGAGTAGCCGAACAGCGGAATCGCCAGCAGCGCCGCCGGCACGACGCCGATGACGGTGCGGATCAGGCTCATCCCGAACAGCGCCGCCACCCATTCGCCGGGGCGCAGCGGGCTGACGAAGAGGTGGCCGAGGTTGCGCGACCACATCTCCTCCAGGAAGGACACCGACACGCCGAGCTGCCCGCGGAACAGCACGTCCCACAGCAGCACTGCGCTGACCAACACCCCCGCCCCCTGCGCCACCCAGGCGCTGGAGGAGGCCATGAACTGGTTGATGTAGCCCCACAGGATCATCTGCATGGTCGGCCAGTAGGCCAGCTCCAGGAAGCGCGGCCAGGAGCCGCGCAGCAGATACCAGTAACGCAGCACCATCGCCCCGACCCGGCGCAGCGAGAAGGCCGGATTCGGGTGAACCATCGCAGCGGCGTCACTCGGCAGCATCGGCGGCCTCCCGACTGGCGTTCTCCGCGCCGGCGCGGTCGCGGGCGATGTCGAGGAACACGTCCTCCAGCGAGGTGCGGCCGTAGCGCGCCAGCAGCCCGGCCGGCGACCCGCGGTCGACGATCCGCCCCTGGCGCATCATCAGCACCTCGTCGCACATCCGCTCCACCTCCAGCATGTTGTGGGAGGCGAGCAGGATGGTGGCCCCCGACTCCAGGCGGTAGCGCTCCAGATAGGTGCGGATCCAGTCCGCGGTGTCGGGGTCGAGCGAGGCGGTCGGCTCGTCCAGCAGCAGAAGCTCCGGCCGGTTGAGCAGCGCCTTGGCCAACGCCACCCGCGTCTTCTGCCCCGCCGACAGCCCGCCGGAGGGGCGTTCGAGGAAGCGGGTCAGCTCCAGATGCTCGGCCAGCTCTTCGACCCGCCGTTTCACTCCCTTCAGGCCGTAGAGATGGCCGTAGACGGTCAGGTTCTCCCGCACGGTCAGCCGGTGCGGCAGCTCGACATAGGGGGACGAGAAGTTCATGCGGGGCAGCGCCGCGTGGCGATGGCGCACCATGTCCACGCCCAGCACCTCGACCGTGCCGGAGGTCGGCAGCAGCAGCCCGAGCAGCATGGAGATGGTCGTCGTCTTGCCGGCCCCGTTGCCGCCGAGAAGCCCGGTGACCGACCCCGCCGCGACGGTGAAGGAGATGCCGTCCACGGCGGTGACCTCGCCGGACCGGGCGGTGCCGTAGCGTTTGGTCAGGTTCACGGCCCGGATGGCGTGCTGTTTTGCGCATTGATCCATAGGCGGAGAATATGGCCGCTTGGCGCGCAAACGCCAGAGTGGCAAAACAGCACCCAGCCATTCGATGTGACGCCGCGGGAAGAGCGGCCTTGCCGGAAAGTCCGCCCCCATGACCGTCGGTTCCGCAACCGCCGCCACCTCCCTTCGCCACGCCATGACGCACGCCGGCCGGCCGGGTCCGGCCCAGTGGACCAACCTGGACGGGCGCGTCACGCTGCGCACCCTGATCCTGATCCGCTGGATCGCCGTGATCGGACAGCTCGCCACCGTGGCGACGGTGCAGCTCGTCATGGGCTTCCCATTGCCGCTGGGGCCGGTGCTGGCGGCCATCGGGGCCTCGGTCCTGCTGAACCTCGTGGCGATGGCCCAGCGCGGCGGGCGGCTGCGGCTGGCCGACCGGGACGCGGCGCTCTACCTCGGCTACGACATGCTGCAGCTCACGCTGCTGCTCTATCTGACCGGCGGCCTCGCCAACCCCTTCGCGATCCTGCTGCTCGCCCCGATGACGGTGGCCGCGGCGATCCTGTCGCGCTACAGCGTGGTCCTGCTGACCGGGCTCAACCTCGTCTGCCTGACCGTGCTGGCGATGTGGCACTTCCCGCTGCCCTGGCCGGAGCCGATGCCCTCGGTCGCCCCGCTCTACGCCTTCGGCATCTGGCTGTCGCTGTCGGTGTCGGCCGGCTTCATCAGCGGGTACGTCTTCCGCGTGGCCGAGGAAGCGCGGCGCTTCGCCAACGCCCTGTCGGCCTCGCAGGTGGCGCTGGCGCGCGAGCAGCGGCTGTCCTCGCTGGGCGCGCTGGCCGCCGCCGCCGCGCACGAGCTGGGCTCGCCGCTGGGCACCATCGCGGTGGTGGCGAAGGAGCTGCTGCACGACATGCCGCCGGACAGCCCCTTCACCGAGGACGTCGCCCTGCTGCAAAGCCAGGTGATGCGCTGCCGCGAGATCCTGGCGGAGCTGGCCCGCAAGCCGGAGGCCGATGGCGGCGACCCGTTCGAGCGGCTGCCCCTGACCGCGCTGGTGGAGGCGGCGGGCGCGCCGCACCGGCTGGGCCACATCCAGTTCACGGTCGAGCGCAGCGACGGCTCCGTGGGGGAGGAGCCGATCGTCCGCCGCAGCCCGGAGATCATCCATGGCCTGGGCAACTTCATCCAGAACGCCCACCAGTTCGCCGACGGGCGGGTGACGGTCGCCGCCTCCTGGGACGCCCGGTCCGCGACGGTGGTGGTGATGGACGACGGGCCGGGCTATCCCGCCCATCTGCTGAGCCGCATCGGCGAACCCTACCTGTCGGCAAGAAGCGAGCGGTCGGGCCATATGGGTCTGGGAATCTTTATTGCACAAACGCTGCTAGAGAAAACGGGTGCCCTTGTAGCCTTTAGCAATAACCGTAGCGGCGGCGCGCGAGTTGTCGTACGTTGGGACCGTGGTGTCTTAGAACCAGAGGACTAGTGGTGGATAGCGCGATGACCACGGACGAGAGTCCAACGGGCGAAACCGCCAAGCTGACGTTCACGGGTGACGTTACCCGCAGCCTCCTCATCGTCGACGACGACGCGCCTTTCCGAACCCGCCTCGCGCGCGCCATGGAAAAGCGCGGTTTCAACGTGGTCGCCGTGGACAGCGTGCAGCTCGGCATCGACGTGGCCCAGGAATCGGCGCCGGCCTTCGCGGTGGTCGACCTGCGGCTGGCCGACGGCAGCGGCCTGGACGTGGTCAAGACCCTGCGCGACGCCCGCCCCGACGCCCGCATCGTCATGCTGACCGGCTACGGCAACATCGCCACGGCGGTCGCCGCGGTGAAGGCCGGCGCGGTGGACTATCTGCCGAAGCCGGCGGACGCCGACGCCGTGGAATCCGCCCTGCTGGCCGACGGCCGCCCGCTGCCCTCCCCGCCGGAAAACCCGATGTCCGCCGACCGCGTGCGGTGGGAGCACATCCAGCGCGTGTTCGAGCAGTGCGACCGCAACGTCTCCGAAACCGCCCGCCGGCTGAAGATGCACCGCCGCACCCTGCAGCGCATCCTGAACAAGCACGCCCCGCGCGGCTGATCCTTCTCCTTTCGACACGACAACGCCCCCTCTCCATACCGGTGAGGGGGCGCTTTCATTTCAGGCTCTCCTTACGCCGGAGCCGGCTGCCGCGCGGTCTCCGGCGGCTTCGGGCGGTGGGCCGCGACGCAGGACAGAACGCTGCCGGTCACGCAGACCAGGGCGGCAAGCTCCATCCCCGTCGGCAGCCGCTGCTCCCAGAGAAAGCCGTAGAGCAGAGCGAACAGAGTCTCGAACAGGATCATCTGCCCGACCAGGGTCAGCGGCAGCAGCCGGCTCATCCGGTTCCAGAGGGCGTTGCCGACGATCGAGGCGAGGATGGCCAAGCCGGTCACCACGGCGGCGAAGCGCAGCCATTCCCCGGCGGCGTGGCCGCCTTGGGCGAACAGGAAGGCGGGAACCGCGAGCAGCAGCGCCTGCGCGCCGGTCATCACTCCGGTCAGCAGGCTCCAGTCATGCGCCGAGACGTGGCCGAGCCGGGCGAGCCAACGGCTGTTGCCCACGGCGTAGACCGTCCAGGAGACGAGCGCGCCAACCGCGCAGAGCAGGCCGGTCAATTCGGCCATCGGCATCCCCGTCCGGCCATCGCCCGATACGCCGCCCAACACGCCGCCCACCGATTGCCAGCCGATGCACAGGATGCCGGCCGCGCCGAGCAGCAGCGACGGCACGAGCTTCCGGACGGGAACCGCCCCATGGTCCCGGCTGCCGATGACGGTGACCGCGACCGGCAGGAAGCCGATGACCAGCGAGGTCATCGCCATCCCGCCCATTTGCACGGCGGTGGCCAGCAAAGCGTAGTAGAGGATGTTGCCGAGCAGGCTCAGCCAGGCCAGCGCCCACCACTCCCGCAGGCCGAGCCCGGCGCGCAGGGCTCGCCAGCGCGGCAGCACGAGCAGGACGGCGAACAGGCCGTAGGCGAGATAACGCCCGGCGGCGAGCTGGAGCGGCGTGAAGGCCGAGGCCAGTTCCGGGGCGAGGAAGACCAGCCCCCACAAGGCCCCCGCGCCGATGCCGCAGGCGATCCCCAACCACGTCGCGCCCATCCCTGCTCCCAACCCTCTCTGGTTTACGAAGCGAGGATGGCATGGGACGCGGCTGTGATCTTGTCCCGGGCTACGGACTTTTGTGCCGGGTCTCGCGGCTTTGGCGCCGGTAGGCCGCGGGGGTCAGGCCGGTGGCCCGCCGCATTGCCCGCGTGAACGCGCTCTGGTCGGCGTAGCCGGTGCGGTAGGCGATCTCCGCGATGGACAGGTCCGACCGCGCGAGCCAGCCGCAAGCCCGTTTCAGCCGGACCTCCGCCAGCCACGCCCGCGGGGTGGTGTCCAGTTCGGCGCGGAACAGGGCGTGCAGCCGGCTGACGCTGACGCAGGCCCGCTCGGCCATCGTCTCGGCGGTCCACGGCTTGGCGAGGTCGGGCTCGACCGCGGCCAGCAGGGTTCCGAGCCGCGACCGGGGCCGCGCCGGTTCCTCGGCAAGCGCGTCGAGCAGCAGGGGCACCCAGAGGCGAAGGTTGTCCGCCGACACGCCACGGCTGTCCAGCATCAGGCCCATGTAGTCGATCAGCTTGCCGGCCACCGGGGTCAGCGCGACGAAGGGATGGCGGATCAGCCGGTCGCCGACCGCCGGTTTCAGGAGAGCCGGATCGAGGTCCAGGATGAGCGAGCGGTTCGGCCCGTCGCTCGTCTGGGTGTGCGAGGAGCCGGCCTCGACGAACGCCGCCCGGCACGGCCCAAGACGGCCACCCTTTCCGGCGATGTCGATCTCCAGGGCGCCGCTCAACGGCAGGACGAGTTGAGCGAAATCGTGCCGGTGGGCGCTGTGCGCCGCGCCGTAGCTGCGGACATCGATGCTGAGGCGCGGCGATGTGGACATCGCCTTCCTATAACCGAAATCCGGCGCGCCGGCCACCCGCCGAAAGGGGGCGGCGCGGTCTGGCGCTTGGCGCCCTGCCCCCGGTCCCTCACTTTTTGATGGGGCAGCTCCGCACGCCGAACAGGGTGTAGGCCGGGCAGAAGCCGACCACCGCGGTCAGCAGCGGGACGAGGCCGATCCAGCCCCAGGGGGTCTGCGGGCCGACGAAGACGAGGGCGATCAGGACGAGGCCGACGATGGCGCGCAGCGCGCGGTCGATGGTGCCGACGTTGATGGGCATGGTTGCACCTTATGGAGCGGTGTGGGCGGTTGGTGCGCCCATCCAAGCCCCTTTCCGCCCGCCGGTCTGTGACTCCGTCACACCCCGCCCGTGCGCTCCAGCGCCAACAACGCGTCGGGATCGCGCACCCCGACGCGGCCGCGCGACAGCTCCACCAAGCCGCGGCGCTCGAACTCCTTCAACTGGCGGCTGACCACCTCGCGCGCCGTGCCCAGCTCGACGGCCAGCGTCTGGTGGGTGGTGTCCAGCCCGCCGCGCGCGTCGCGGTGGTCGACCAGGAAGCGGGCCAGCCGCAGGTCGATGCGCCCGAAGGCCACCTCCTCCACCAGCATCATCATGCTGAGCAGGCGCGTGCCGAAGGAGGCGAAGACGACGTCGCGGAACACCGCGGAGCGCGCCAGCAGCTCGTGGAAAACCCCGGCCCCGAGCGCGATGGCGTCGAGGTCGGTTTCGGCCATGCCCTCGGCGCTGTAGTCGGCGCGCGTCATCAGGCAGGCGGTGGTCAGGATGCAGGTTTCGCCCGCCCCGACGCGGTAGAGGACGATCTCCCGCCCGGTCTCGGCGGTCATCTGGACCCGCACCGTTCCGTCCAGCAGCATGAGAAAATTGTGGCACAGGCTGCCGACGCGGAACAGCACCGTGCCGCGCGGCACCGCCATCCGCGCCCCCCGCGCGCGCAGAAGAGCTCGCGCGTCGAGTTCCAGGGCGGACAGCGCCGGAAACGCACCCGCCCAGACATCGTCAATCTTTTCAACATGTTGCGGCAGCATGCCCGGCCCCCTTCGATCGGCGATGACCATTATCCGCGAAGGGGCTTCCCCGGTCCACCCCCCACCCTCGCCATGGGCCACTCCACCCAATGGCGACTCCGGGGAGGGTACCCAATGAGCGTGTCTTCCCCACCATATGCACTGCGGGCAGCATGAAACGGCCGGACGGTCGATGACGTTCTAGGCACCGTAACGCCCCGAACGGGGTGCCGTTCGGCATGCGAGGAGGACCCGCTTTGGCGACCCAGGACATTCAGGATCAACCCCAGCGGCGGCAGTCGGCACCGGTCCCGGGACCGGTCTCGTTCGACCTGTCGACCGCGGCGGCCAGCGCGGTGCGCCGCACCACCGGCATGCTGCTGCGCCATAAGCTGCTGATCGGGACGGTGATCGTGCTGGGGACGGGCATCGCGGGTCTCGTCGCCCTGCGGATGACGCCGCTCTACACCGCCCAGACCCTGATCATGGTGGAGCACCGCAAGAACCAGGTGATGAACTACCAGGAGGTCGTCTCCGGCCTCTCGACGGAGCTGGGCGCCCTGCAGAGCGAGGTGGCGATCCTGAAATCCCCCGCCTTCGCGGAGAAGGTGGTCGACAAGCTCGGCCTGATGAACGACCCCGAGTTCAACGCGGCGCTGCGGCCCGAGCAGACCAACTGGTTCTACTACCTGAATCCGAAGAATCTGGTGCCGGACTCCTGGTGGAACAGCGCCCGCGGCGATCGGCCCGAGATCGCGCTGAGCCCGGAGGAGAAGACGGCCAACGAGCGGACCTCGGTCGTCAACAGCTTCATTGAAAATCTGGCGGTGCGCCCGCAGGGCCGGTCCTACGTCATCGCCGTCGATTTCGACAGCGAGGACCCGCGCAAGGCCTCGCTCATCGCCAACACCATCGGCGAGATGTACCTCGTCGACCAGCTCGACGAGAAGTTCAAGGCGGCCAAGCGCGCCACGGCCTGGCTGGAGGAGCGCATCACGGAGCTGCGCCGCGAGGCCAAGATGACCGGCGAGGCGGCGGAGAAGTACCGCGCCGAAAGCGGCCTGACCAACGCCAACGGCGAAACCACCCTGATCGCCCAGCAGCTGGCCGAGCTGAACACCAGCTACGTCCTGGCCCGCACCAAGCGTCAGGAGGCGGAGGCCAAGCTGCGCGAGGTGTCCACACTGGCGCAGAGCCCGCGCGGCGTCTCGGCCATCGGCGACGTGCTAGGGTCCCCCCTGATCCAGGCGCTGCGCCAGCAGGAGGTCGAGCTTCAGCGCAAGATCGCCGACGCCGCCAACAAGTACGGCGCCCGCCACCCGACGCTGACCGCGCTGCAGAGCGAGCTGCGCGACCTGCAGGGCCAGATCAAGGCCGACGTGGGCCGCATCGTCCAGAACCTGAGCAACGAGGTGGAGCTGGAGCGCGGGCGCGAGGCCGCCTTGAAGACCAACCTCGACCAGCTCCAGGCCCAGCGCAACCAGCAGCAGGAATCCAACGTGACCCTGCGCACGCTGGAGCGCGACGCCGAGACCTCGCAGACCATGTACGAGGCGATGCTGACGCGCTTCCAGGAGATCGCCGGCCAGACCGAGATCCAGCAGCCCGACGCCCGCATCGTGTCGGAAGCGGCGATCCCCCTGAACCCGTCGCAGCCCAACAAGAAGATGATCGTTCTGCTGGCCCTGGTCGCCTCGGCGACGCTGGGTGTGCTGCTGGCGATGCTGCGCGAGCAGTCGGAGCGCGGCTTCCGCAGCCCGCACCAGTTCGAATCGGCGACCGGCGTGCGCTCGCTGGGCATCGTCCCGGCCATCGGTCGCCGCCGCCGCGGCACCTCGCCCGCCGACTACGCCATCGAAAAGCCGATGTCGGCCTTCGCCGAGGCGATGCAGAACCTGCGGACCACGCTGCTGCTCGCCAACCCGGACGGCCACCAGCGGGTGATCCTGTTCAGTTCCTCCGTCCCCGGCGAGGGCAAGAGTTCGATCGCCGCGGCCTTCGCGCGGATCTGCGCCAACGCCGGCCAGAAGACGATCATCCTGGACTGCGACATGCGCCGCAAGGGCCTGCACCCGATGCTGGGGCTGGAGAACCGGCACGGCCTCTACGAGGTGCTGTCCGGCGAATGCGCGCCGAACGAGGTGATCCAGACCGACCCGCGCACCGGCCTGCATTTCATCGCGTCGGGCCGCGGCTCCGCCCTGCCGCAGGACATGCTGGGCTCCAGCCGGATGCATCAGCTCATCTCGCGGCTGGCGCTGGAGTATGACCGGGTGATCCTGGACAGCCCGCCGGTGCTGGCGGTGTCGGAGGGCAAGCTGCTGGCGGCGCTGGCCGACCAGACGGTCTTCATCGTGCATTGGGGCAAGACCAAGCGGGAGACCGCCATGGCCGGGCTGAAGGAGATCGTCGAGGCGGGCGGCGAGGTGGTCGGCGTCCTGTTCTCCCAGGTCGATATCCGCCGCCACGCCCAGTACGAGTTCCCGGACAGCGGGCGCTACCACGGTTACCGCCGCTACTACGCGAACTGACGGCGGCGCTTGAGAGAAGCGACGGTTTCGGGCCCCCACCCAACCCTCCCCCGCTTCGCAGGGGAGGGCTTCATCTCCTCCCCCTGCGAAAGCGGGGGGAGGTCGGGAGGGGGGGCCGACACGACACGCCCACACACCCGAAAAGATTCGATGACCGCCGGACGACGCATTTTCCTGAACATCCGCGCGCTGGGGCTGGCCCGCGTCGCCACGCTGCTGAGCGGGCTGATCACCACGGCCTGGACCGCGCGCGCTCTCGGACCGGACGGGTTCGGTGTGCTCGGTTTCGGCACCTCGATGCTGGCCTACGCCGCGCTGTTCGTGAATCTCGGCCTGTCCACCTACGCGGTGCGCGAGATCGCCCGCGACCGGGAGAAGGCCACCGATCTCGCCGACCATGTGCTGACCCTGCGGATGCTGCTGGCCGTGCTGGTCGGCGGCCTCTACGCCCTGTTCGTGCTCCAGCTCGACAAATCGGCGCTGGTCAAGGCGGTGCTGCTGGTCCAGGCCATCCAGCTTCTCGGCAACGCGCTGCTGCTCGACTTCGTCTATCAGGCGACGGAACGGATGAGCGTCATCGCGGTGCGCGAGATCGGCACGTCGCTCGGCAACATGGTCGCCGTGCTGGCGCTGGTGCGCGGGCCGGACGATCTGGCCATCGCCGCCGGCATCACCGCCGTCTCCTTCGTCATCAACGCCGCCCTGATGCTGGCCCGCTTCAGCCACGATTTCCGGATGCCGCGGCCGCGGGTGGACCTCGTCAAATGGCGGGCGATCCTGAAGACCTCCGCCCCGATGGCGGTCAGCGTCTTCGCCTGGGCGCTGTTCTCCCACCTCGATCTGGTGATGCTGGGCTTCATGGCGCCGCAGACGGAGGTCGGCTGGTACGCCGCGGTGACCAAGCTGCTGGTGCTGTCGCTGACCGCAGGGAACATCATCCTCAGCGCCTTCATGCCGCAGCTCGCCGCCGCCTATGGCGACCGCGAGGCGATGCAGGCGCGGATGCGCGACTACGCCGCGACCATCCTGTCCATCGGCGCGCTGATCGCGGCGGGCGGCTTCACCCTGGCCCCGGCCATCCTGGGCACCGTCTTCGGGCCGGCCTACGCGCCGGCCGCCGACACGCTGCGCCTGCTGATGATCGCGGTCGCCATCGTCCACATCAACCTGACGATGGGCAACCCGCTGCTCGTCTGGCACCGGCAGACCGGCTACATGACCGCCATCCTGGTCGGTGGCCTGACCAACGCGGCGCTGAACCTGATCCTGATCCCGCGCTACGGGATCGAGGGCTCCGCGGCCGCCACCATCGTCGCGGAGCTGACCGCCATGACCGGCCTCGCCTGGCTGCACCGGCGGGCGGTCGGCCAACTCTATCTCGGAATCGCCGCGCGGGCGGCGCTGTGCGCAGCGCTCGCCATGGGGGCCACGCTGGGGCTGACCCGCGCGCTGCCGGAGCTGATGGCCCCCGCGCACCCGCTGGCGGCCCTGCTGATCGGCGGAAGCGTGCTGGTCGCGGTCTACGCGCTGGCGGCTCTGCTCACCGGGCTGGTGCGTCCGTCGCGGCTGCGCCGGCTGATCATGGCGGCGGCATGATGCGCCCGCCTCATCCCGAATCCCGAAGGACGCCGACCGGACGCGCCCTTGCCGCCGGTCCGGGGTACCACGAACAAAACAATGCCCGATCAACGGCATAGCCAATTCACGCCACCCCGAACGGCCGGAACAATGCCGCGTTGCAAGACGTTCGGATTGCGCATGGCGCGGGTGGCGGATGGCGGCGCCTTTGGATGCATGCTCCAATCACTAAGCAGGATCGAAAGACTATGCTCCCAAAGTCCTTTCCCGACCGGAACGTCTGCGTGCTCGGTCTCGGCTATGTCGGGCTGACGCTGGCCGTCGCCATGGCGGATGCGGGATTCCAGGTGCACGGCGTGGAGGTCCGGGACGAGGTGCTGGACAAGCTGGCCCACGGCGTCCCCCATTTCCATGAGCCGGGCCTCGCCGAGAAGCTTCGCCACGTGATGGAGCGCGGGCGCTTCACCTTCGGCCGCACGCCGGACGGTTGCCGGGACTGCACCGTCTTCATCATCACCGTCGGCACCCCGCTGGACCGCGACGGCCGCGTGCGCACCGACATGATCGAGGCGGCGACCCGCCAGGTGGCCGACCGCATCCACGACGGCGACCTCGTCATCCTGCGCTCCACCGTGAAGCTGGGGACGACCCGCGAGGTGGTGGCGCCGATCCTGCGGCGCACCGGCAAGCGCTTCGACATCGCCTTCTGCCCCGAGCGCACGCTGGAGGGGCAGGCGCTGATCGAGCTGAACCAGCTTCCCCAGATCATCGGCGCGGAAAGCGTCGAGGTGGCGGCCCGCGCGTCGCAGATCTTCGGCATGCTGACCCCGACGACGGTCAAGGTCTCGACGCTGGAGACGGCGGAGATGATCAAGCTGGTGGACAACACCTACCGTGACGTCACCTTCGCCTTCGCCAACGAGATCGCCCGGCTGTGCAACGCCATGGAGGTGTCGGCGCTGGAGGTGTCGCGGGCGGGCAAGCTGGGCTATCCGCGCACGCAGCTCCCGCTGCCTGGGCCGGTCGGCGGCCCCTGCCTGGAGAAGGACCCGCACATCCTGATCGAATCCGCCCGCGGATTCGGGGTGGACATGGACATCACCGCCGCCGGGCGCCGCATCAACGAAAGCCAGCCGGTCGAGGTGTCGCACTTCCTGGAGCGGCTGACCGGCTCCATGCAGGGCTTCCCGCAGGAGCCCACCATCAGCTTGATGGGCCTCGCCTTCAAGGGCCGTCCGGCGACCGACGACCTGCGCGGCACCATGGCGAAGCCGCTGTTCGAGGAGCTGCGCACCCGCTTCCCCAAGGCGCGCTGGCGCGGCTTCGACGCGGTGGTGGCGGCGGACGACATCCGCGGCTTCGGGCTGGAGCCCGCCAACAGCATGGCCGAGGCGGTGCAGGGCGCCAACCTCGCCGTCATCCTGAACAACCACCCGGTCTTCACCTCCATGCCGCTGCCGGATCTGGCGCGCCGCATGGACCGTCCGGGGGTCATCTACGACTTCTGGAACAACTTCAACAGCCGCGAAGTGGACCTGCCCGAAGGCACGGCCTACGTGGCGCTGGGCAGCCACGGCGCCGCCCGCTTCGCCCATGTCGCCTGAAGAGGCGCCGCTCAACGAAGCGTCGCCTGACGCTGTTGCCTGAGGAAGATCCAATGCCGAAACATTACCTCGTGACCGGGGGCAGCGGCTTCATCGGCGCCGCCCTGGTCCGCCGGCTGGTGCGCGACGGACATCGCGTGCGCGTACTCGACGACAACTCCCGCGGCCACCCGCGCCGGCTTGGCGACGCCGCCCAGGCCGTCGAGTTCGTATCCGGCGACATCCGCGACCCGGCGGCGGTGGACAAGGCGGTGCGCGGCGTGGACGGCGTGCTGCATCTGGCCGCCGTCAACGGCACCAAGCACTTCTACGAGAAGCCGGAGGTGGTGCTGGACGTCGGCGTGCGCGGCATGCTGAACGTCCTGGACGCCTGCCGGGCGAACGGGGTTGGCGATCTGGTTGTCGCCTCCTCGTCCGAGGCCTACCAGACCCCGCCGACGGTCCCGACGCCGGAGGACATCCCGCTGGTCGTCCCGGACGTGCTGAACCCGCGCTACAGCTACGGCGGCTCCAAGCTGATCTCGGAGCTTCTGGCGGTCAACTGGGGCCGCACCGGCTTCGACCGCGTCGCCATCTTCCGCCCGCACAACGTCTACGGCCCCGACATGGGGTGGGAGCATGTGGTGCCGGAGTTCGTGCGCCGCGCCGTGGCCGCCATCGACCGCACCACGGAAGTCCTCGTGCCCTTCCCCATCCAGGGGGACGGCACCCAGACCCGTGCCTTCGTCCACATCGACGACGCGGTGGACGGCATCATGACGGTGATCGAACGCGGCGAGCATCTCGGCATCTACCATGTCGGCACGCCGGAGGAGATCTCCATCGCCGAACTCGCCCGGCAGATCGTCGCCGCGCTGGGGCGGGTGGCGGACATCCAGGCCGGCCCGCCGGCCCCCGGCGGCACCCAGCGGCGCAGCCCCGACATCGCCCGCCTGTCCGCGCTCGGCTACGCGCCGCGTATCCCGCTCAAGGACGGGCTTCCGGGCGTGGTGGACTGGTACGCCGCCCGCAGCCGCGAGCAGGGCCGGGATGGAATCGCCAGCGCCGCGGAATAAGGAAGACACGCTCATGGAACGAAACAGCCGAATCTTCGTCGCGGGGCATCGTGGCCTTGTCGGCTCGGCCATCGTCCGCCGGTTGGTGGAGGACGGCCACAGCGATCTCGTCCTGCGCGGCCGCGACGAGCTGGACCTGACCGATCAGGCGGCCGTGCGCGCCTTCTTCGACCGGGAGAAGATCGACTATGTGCTGCTGGCCGCGGCCAAGGTCGGCGGCATCCTGGCCAACGAGCGCTTCGGCGGCGACTTCATCCGCGACAACCTGCTGATCCAGACCAACGTCATCGACGCGGCCTGGCGGGCGGGGGTGAAGAAGCTGCTGTTCCTCGGCTCCTCCTGCCTCTACCCGAAGTTCGCGGAGCAGCCGCTGAAGGAGGAGGCGCTGCTGACCGGCCCGCCGGAGCCGAGCAACAAGCCCTACGCCATCGCCAAGATCGCCGGCATCACCCTGTGCCAGGCCTACCGGCGGCAGTACGGCTTCAACGCCATCTGCGCCATGCCGGCGAACCTCTACGGCCCCGGCGACCATTTCGACCCGGAGGGATCGCACGCCGTCCCCGGCATGATCCGGCGCTTCCACGACGCCAAGATGGAGGGGGCGCCCAGCGTCACCCTGTGGGGCACCGGAACGCCGCGGCGCGAGTTCCTCTACGTGGACGACATGGCCGACGCCTGCCTGCATCTGATGGACCATTACGACGGGGAGGACATCATCAACGTCGGCTCCGGCGAGGACGTCCCGATCGGCGATCTTGCCCGCACGATCCGCGGCGTGGTCGGCTACGAGGGCGCGCTGACCCAGGATCTGAGCAAGCCGGACGGCCATCCGCGCAAGCTGATGGACGTGTCGCGCCTGCTCGCCACCGGCTGGCGTCCCAAGGTCGGGCTGGAGGAGGGGCTGACCCGCACCTACGCGTGGTTCCTGGAGAACGCCGCCCCGCCGGTCCCCCGCCCCGCCCCCGGATCCGTCGCCGGCGAAGCCGCGGAGTGACCGCCCATGCCCGATGACTCCACACCCCTGCGCGCCGCGGTCTCCGCCGGGACGGCGGCTCCGTCCGCCCTGCCGCCATCGGTCCTGATGGTGGCGATGAGCTATTGGCCGGAACCGGCCGGCAGCGCGCCGATGATGACCGACCTCGCCACCGCCTTCGCCGCGGCGGGAACGGACATGACCGTGCTGACCGCCCGCCCCAACTATCCGGGCCAGGCCATCTACGACGGCTACGCCGACGGGGCCGAGGACCGCCGCACCGTGAACGGCGTCCGCATCGAGCGGCTGCTCACCATCCCGCCGAAGGGCGGCGGCATGAAGGCCCGGCTGATCCATGAGGGCGTGCTGCACGCCGGCTTCCTGGCGGCGCGCGCCCGCGGGCGCGTCGCGCGGCACAAGGCGGTGCTGTCGCTCTGCCCCTCCATCTTCAGCGTCGCCGTCGCCGACCGCTTCCGGGCGCCGGGCGGGCGGCACATCGCCATCGTCCACGACATCCAGTCGGGCCTCGCCGGCGCGCTGGGCATGGGCGGCGGGGCCGCGCTGAAGGCCATCCAGGCGGTGGAGCGCACCGCGCTGAACCGCGCCGACGGCATCGTCGTGCTGTCGGAAGCGATGGCCGACGTGTTGCGCGACCTCGGCGTGCGGCGGCCGATCACCGTGATCCCGCCCCATGTCGACGCCGACGCCGTCCGCCCCCTGCCCCGGCCGGAAGGCCAGCCGCCGACCGTGCTCTACAGCGGCGCCTTCGCCCGCAAGCAGGGGCTGGACCAGGTGCTGGAGATGGCCCGCCACCTCCACGCGCTGCGCCCCGACGCCCGCGTGCTGCTGCGCGGCCAGGGCGGGCTGGAGGAGGAGTTGAAGGCCCAGGCCAAGGCGATGGCGCTGCCCAACGTGGAATTCGCCCCCTTGATTCCGTCCGACCGGCTCGGCGAGGGCTTGGCGGAGGGCGACGTGCATCTGGTGCCGCAGCGTCCCGAAGGGGCGGCCTTCGCCATGCCCGGCAAGGCGGTGACCATCCTGTCCGCCGGACGGCCCTTCGTCTGCACCTGCCTGCCGGGCTCGGCGCTCGACCGGCTGGGGACGGAGATCGACGCCTTCCTGCGCACCCCGCCCGACGCGCCGGAGGCCATGGCGCAGGCCGTGGCCGACCTGCTGGACGATCCCGCCCGAAGCGCCGCCATGGGCCGCCGGGGCCGCGCCTGGGTGGAAACCAACGCCAGCCGCAGCGCCGTCCTGGCGCGCTACGCCGCGCTGCTGCTGGGAGACGACGCCGCATGACGAAGCCTGCCCTGGTCTTTTCCTGGGAGATGTTCGGCCCCTACCACATGGACCGGCTGGAGGCGGTCGGGCGGCGGCTCGGCCATCTCTACGACGTGGTCGGCCTGGAGGTCGGGTCGAAGTCCCACACCTACGCCTGGGACTCCACCGGGGAGGGCCAGCATTTCCGCAAGGTCACGCTGTTCCCCGGACGCTCCAAGGCGGACATCCCGTCCTTCCAGGTCTACCGCGCGCTGCTGCGCGAATGCCGCAAGGCGGGGGCCAGCCACGTCTTCCTGTGCCATTACGAGGAACCGGACGTCTTCGCCCTGGCGGTGACGATGCGTCTGATGGGCCGGCGCGTCGTCAACATGAACGCCTCGAAGTTCGACGACAAGCCGCGCGTCCTCTGGCGCGAGGCGCTGAAGTCCCTGCTCTACAAGCCTTATCAGGCGGCGATCGGGGGCAGCCACCGCACGGTCGACTATTACCGCTTCCTCGGCCTGCCCAAGGACCGGCTGTTCATCGGCTACGACACCCTGTCGCTGGAGCGGGTGCGCCGGCTGTCCGGCATGACCCCGGCCCCGGACGGCGTGCCCTTCGCCGAGCGGCACTTCACGATCATCGCCCGCTTCGTGCCGAAGAAGAACCTGTTCCGCGCCGTCGAGGCCTACGACCTCTACCGCCGGCTGGCGGGAGACGCGGCGCGGCCCCTGCACCTCTGCGGCTCCGGCCCGCTGGAGGCCGATCTGCGGGCGGAGGTCGCCAAGCGCGGGCTGGAGGGGCACATCATTTTCCGCGGCTTCCTCCAGGAGAAGGGGATCGCGGAGACGCTGGGCTCCACCCTGTGCCTGCTGCTGCCCTCGCTGGAGGAGCAGTTCGGGCTGGTGGTGAACGAGGCGCTGGCGATGGGCGTGCCGACGATCCTGTCCGACCAGTGCGGTGCCCGCGACGTGCTGATCCGCAGCGGCCTGAACGGCCACATCGTCGAGCCCGATAACCCGGAGGGGCTGGCCCGCCACATGCTGTCCGTCGCGTCGGACGAGGCGGAATGGCGCCGCCTCAGCCTCAACGGACGCCCCTTCCAGGCGCTGGCCGACGCCGGCTATTTCGCGGAGGCCGTGGAGAAGGCCCTGCACAGCCTGGGCGCCCGCAAGGATGCCGACCAGGGCGCCGCCCAAAGCACCGATGAAAGCGCCCGCAAGGGCACCCGTGAAAGCGAAGCCTGATGACCGACCGCCGCAACACCCCCCACATCGTCGTCTCGGGCCGCCTTCCCCCGCCCATGGACGGGATGAGTCGGGTCACCGCCCTGGTGCTGGACCGCCTGCGCGATCGCGGGCCGGTGCAGGCCACGGTGGAGGTCGCGGACCTGTCGCCGGGCTGGAACGGCGGCGGCCTGCGCTACCACGCGGCGAAGGCCATGCGCGTCCTGCTGGCGGGCTTGCGGCTGGCGGCCGGGGCGACGATCCCCGGACGGCGTTTCTACATGCCCGTCGATTCGGGGCTGGGGATCTTCTACACGGCGGCGCTGGCCGGAACGGCGCGGCTGTTCGGCTATGAACGGACGCTGCACCACCATTCCTTCGCCACCATCTCCAAGCCGACCTGGCGGATGAGCCTGCTGACCCGGCTGGCCGGCACGGACTGCATGCATGTGCTGCTCTGCCCGGCCATGCAGGCGCGGTTCCAGGCGCTCTACCCGGCAGCCAAGACGGCGATGAGCGTCTCCAACGCCATCTTCACCCCGCCGGTGCCGCGGCCGCGCCACGGCAAGTCCGGACCGCTGCGCATCGGCCACCTGTCCAACCTGTGCGCCGACAAGGGGCTGGACACGCTGTTCACCCTGCTGCGCGCCCTGCGGTCGGAAGGGGTGGACGTCAAGCTGGTGCTGGCCGGGCCGGGGCTGGGGCGCATGGACAATGCGCTGGTCGCGGCGGGGCTGGTGGCCTTCGACGGCGATGTGGAGTATCGCGGCCCGGTGGACGACGACGCCAAGGCGGCCTTTTACCGCGACATCGACGTCTTCGTCTTCCCCACCCGCTACCGCAACGAGGCGCAGCCGCTGGTGCTGTTCGAGGCGATGGCGGCGGGCGTGCCGGTGCTGGCCTATGACCGCGGCTGCATCGGCAGCGACATTCCCCGTCCCGGCCTCGTCCCGCAGGACCGGGATTTCATCCAGGCGGTGCTCCCGGCATTGCGCCTGTGGGCCAAGGACCGCGACGCGCTGGCGCTGGCCTCCGAGCAGGCCCACGCCCGCGCCCGCGCCGCCCACGAGTCCGGGCACAGCGGCCTCGACGCGTTGCTCGACCGCATCGCCGGCCCGCTGCCCGAAGCCGCCGGAACCGCCGTCCGGCCAAAACGCGCCATGGGCTGAGCGCGCCAAAGGCTGAGCGCCGTCACACCCAGCGCGCCGCCCTCACCCCCACGCGGGACAGGAACACCGCCAGCCTAGCCAGCGCGCGGGCGGTCCAGGGCGGCGCCGGGTCCAGCCGGGCGGCGTCGCGGGCGTGGAGGCGCTCGTCGAGGCGGCAGGCTTCCAGCACATTCAACAGGTCCGGATCAGGGGCGAGCCGCCGCGCCAGGGCGATCTGCCGGGCGTAATGCCCGTCCACCCACGCCTCCACCCCGGCGACCACCGCGTAGAAATAGGGCGGGCCGAGCCAAGCCGGCAGCCCGCCCATCACCCGGCCCGACCAGCGCCAGAAGGCCAGCAGCGCGCTGCGCTTCTCCGGCGGCAGGACCGCCTCGAACAGCCGCAGGTGCCGCCGCTCGACTCTTCGGTGGGACGCGGCGAAGCGCAGAACCTCCGGATCGCTGGTGGCGCCGGCGACCCCATCGTAGAGGGCGACCGCCACGGTCTCGCCGACATGGCTGGCGCGCAGCTCGCGCAGGATGCGCGGCGGCAGGGCGGACAGGTCGAGTTGCGGCGGCGCCAGCCCGATGGTGGCAGACGGCGGGGCCTCGGGCGACGGACTAAGCGTGTCCACGGGTTCAGCGCGCCCCTTCCGGACCGATGCGCGACCAGGGAAGCTCCTGGAAGCCGATCTTCAGGGCGGGGGAGTTCGGGCGCAGGCGGTAATCGTCCTTCGCCGGGTTCATGAAATAGGGGTCCGGCTGGTTGCCTCCCTGAACGGAGCGCGCCTGCGTGCGCTCCACCGGCGCCCCCGGCGCGCGCAGGCCACGGCCCGGCCGGTCGAAAATGTTGTTCTCCAGCCGGTATTCGCCGCCGGTCAGCGCGGTCACCAGCTGCTCCACCGGCACGCGGGCGTGGATCAGGTTGCGGCTGGCCTCGTTGTCGCGCAGGAAGCCCGCTGTCCCCGCCGTCGGCACCCATTCGAAGCGCAGGAAACGGTCGCGCTCGTCGGTCAGCACGGCGATGTTGTTCTCCACCCGATTGCCGTCGCCGCCATGGATGAAGACCGACGCCCAGCCGGTGTCCTCCAGGAAGTTGCCCTCCACCCGGACGCCGTTGGTCAGGTCGTCCAGATAGACACCGAAGCCCTTGTAACGGGTCATCCAGCGCCCCGCCGCGTCGGTGGCGATCCCGCCGGTCCCCCGGATGTCGTTGAAGCGGATGACCAGCTTGGTGTCGATGTCGCTGCGCCCCAGCGTCTCGATGGCGCCGAGGTCGGCGGTTTCCCGTCCGACGTCGCGGATGCGGTTGTACTCGATCACATTGTCGGTGTTCTTCGTCTCCGGGTTCCAGTTCTTCATGGAGATGCCGTAGCGCGCGGCGTGCCGGATGTCGTTGTTGGCAATCCGCGTGCGGGTCACCCCGGCGCTCATGATGCCGCCGCCGTAGAAGTTCACCTCGCCGACATGGCGGATGGCGTTGGCGATGATCCGGTTGCCGGCGCTGCCGGGGGTCAGTTCGATCCCGCTGCGCCCCAGATGCTCCAGCCGGTTGCCGCGCACCTCGCTGTCCGCGACGCCGACCAGCAGAACGCCCGTCCCGACGGCGGAAAAACGGTTGTCGAGGACGCGGTGCCCCGAACCGCCGGCCAGCCGCACCGCCGCCCCGTTGTAGGGCACGTCGGCGAAGGACAGCCCGTCGAGCGTGACGGAGTCCGCCTTCTCCGCCTGGATCAGCGGGGCGGTGCGCGCCACCACCGCCTCGCCGTCGCGGGCGAAGGCCGCCGGGTCATGGGGGCGCAGCAGCAGGCGCCGGTCCTTGGCGCTCCAGGCGAACTGGCTGGGGAATTTCAGAAAGTCGGGATGGCCGAGCAGGCGGAAGGTGCTGCCGTCGCGGAACGGGTACCAGCCGTCGCGGTCGAGAACCAGCGTGCCGTTGCGGTCGATGCGCTCGATGCCGCGGATGTCGTCGGCCTGCCGCTCGCGGTCGAGCGCCTGGACCCGCACGCCGGGTGCCGCCCAGGCCGTCTGGACGGTGCCGGGCGGAAAGCGGAACTGCCGCTTGTCGCCGCCGCCCTTGGTCTGCTGGGCGACGAACCAGCCGCTGCGGATCGGGTCCTGCGGGTCGAAGGCGCCGCTCTGCGCGGCGCGCAGCCGCACCCCGCCGGCGGTCACGTCCAGCCCCGGCTCGCGGGCCAGCGGGGCGGAGACGACGCCGTCCCGCTCCGCCTTGAAACCCGCCACCACCTCGCCGCCCGACAGGACCGGTGTCTCGCCGGGAAAGGCGGCGATGCGCAGCCCGGAATCCTCCGGACCCAGCGTCACCGTGTCGGTCAGACGGTGGGTGCCGCCGCGCAGCAGGATCAGGTGCAGGCCGCGCTTGCGCGCCTCCTCCACCGCGCGGGCCAGCGTGGCGACCGGGCCGTCCCGCCCGTCCGGGGTGGAGGCGGCGACCCGCCCGGACCAGCGGTCGTCGCCCTGGGGGGAGACGTGGATCGCCGGCTCCGCCGCGACGGACGGGGTGGGACCAGCCAGCAGCAGGACCAGCCACAACAGCCCGCCTGCGAAGAGCCCAGGAATCCGGCGCGTCATATCACCTCCGTTCCACACCCCAGCGAAACTGGCGGCGCGGGGCGGATGAAGCAAAAGCGCGGACGGGGTGCCTCGAAGGCGCGGCGTGGATAGCCCTGACCGGGCGGACCTCGCCGTCTGCGCTCCCGGACGGGGGGACCCGAGCGGGGCCGGCGGTGTTGCTTTCCGGAGTGCCGCCTTCGCTCCCGGGGGCCGGCACGACGACACCGCCCCACCGGCCGTCACCACGGGCCGTGGCTGGCGGTGACGCGCGTTCACGAGGTAAGGCGGAGTCCGGCATGATCGAAACGGCGTTGATCGCGCAGGTGCTGGTGGTGGCCCTGGTCGCCGTGGTGTTCCTCAGCACCGGCACCGCGTCGATGTTCCACCCGCTGACCTACTATCTGATCTTCCACACGCTGGTCTTCGTGATCCGCCCGCTGCTGGTCCACGGCTTCGGCATCGACAACGCCTGGCTGTTCATGGGCTACTGGCCGAGCGCGGCGGAGTTTGTGAAATCGCTGACGGTCAGTTCGGTCGCGCTCGTCGCCTTCTCCATCGCCTGCGGCTGGGCCGGGCGGGTCAAGCCGGACCTCAGCCGGGCGCCCACCTTCACCTTCGACCGGCTGGACATCACCGCCTTCGCCCTGACCGTGGCGGCGCTGGGGCCGCTGGCCATCTATTCGGCCATCCTGCGCCAGGACGGCGCCGACTTCACCGGCACCGGCGACGTGCAGATGGAGCGTGACCCGCTGACCGGCCAGCCGGTCTACGTCAACACCACCGGCTACATCGCCGAGGCCCATTCGATGGGTCTGCCGCTGACGCTGGGCATCATCTGGGTCAGCCGCTTCCACCCGCTGTCCTTCATCCCCTTCATCGCCTTCGTCAGCTACCGCGCCTATCTGGGCTGGGGGCGCTGGGCCATCATCATGGGCGTGCTGGGCATGGTGCTGCTGATCCTCTACCACACGCGCACCAAGTGGTTCCGCTGGTGGCAGCTCGCCTGCGGCCTGCCGGTGCTGCTGCTGTTCCACACGCTGGGCAACAACCGCGACTTCCTGCGCGGCGTGCTGGCCGGCACCGAGAATCCGGGCAAGCTGTTCAGCATCTTCCAGGGTGGCGAGGGCTCCTTCGTCGAGAGCGTGTCGAATCAGGACATCGCCAACTTCGACTTCCTGGCCTTCATCCTGTGGGCGGTGCCGCAGCAGTCGGGGACCTACACCTGGTTCACCCAGTATCTCCAGCTCTTCACCGAGCCGATCCCGCGCATGCTGTGGCCGGACAAGCCCATCGGCGCGCCGGTCAAATGGGTGTCGCTGCACGATTTCGGCAATTTCTCCAACCTGACCACCTCGCTGGCCGGCGACGGCTGGATGAGCGCGGGGTGGATCGGCGTGATCGTCACCATGGTGGTGGTCGGGCTGATCCTGGGCCGGCTGCACCGCTGGTTCTGGGAGTCGGGCTTCACCAACCGCTACGCGGTGCTGTTCTATTGCGCCTTCATCCCGCTGTCGCTGCAATGGTACCGCGACGGCAACATCACCATCGTCAAGTTCGGCTTCTTCTCGCTGCTGCCCATCCTGCTGTGGATCGGCGCGACCAAGGCGCTGCGCCTGTGGATCGGCGACTCCGCCGGATCGCCGCTCGCCCAAAGCCGCATGTCCGTCTTCCACAAGCCCGCCTTCCGCCTGCCCGGCGTCCGGTTCCCCGCGGACCGGGCGTGAGGCGACCGGTGAAGGGCGGGTTCAACAGGATCGTTCTGCGCGGGCTGGCCCTCGCCGCGGCTCTGGTCCTGCCGCTGGCCTTCGTGCTGGACCCGCCCGACGGCGACCTGACGGAGCTGGGCGGCTACGCGGAGAATCGCTTCGGCCCCAGGACGCCCCAGGCGATCTTCGTGCCGCCGCTGGCCGAGGCGGCGCGGCCCGGCGCCGATTACGACGCGCTGGTGTTCGGCGACGGCTTCTCCCACCCCGAGGCGGAGGAGCGCCACGGCCGCTACGGCCGTTACTGGACCGACCATCTGCGCAACCTGACCGGCCTGACCGTCGGCGTGCGGGCCGCGGGCGCCACGCCGCTGGCCGCTTATCTGGCCTCCGCCGACTTCCGGGAGCGCCCGCCGCGCGTGGTGATCCTGCAGTTATCGGAGCGCGACCTGGGGGAGCCCGTCGGCGGGCTGGACCTGTCCACCGTCACCACCCCCCGCCCCCACGGGATGACGACGCTGCGCCCCCTCGCCGTCCAGCCCCTCAACCGCCAGCCGCGGTCCCTGGAACGCGCCCGCGCGCAGGCCTGGAACCCGCCGCCCATCGGCCATGCGCTGGACCTGCTGGTCAAGGCGCTGCCGCGCGCGCTGCTGAACGTGGCCGGCGGCCCGGTCGAGGAGCGGTCCCTGGCCTATGCGGGCCTGTTCAGCTCCGCTGCCGCGACGACCACCCTCTTCCGCGCGGAGGATTTCCAGCCCTGGCGCACCGACCACCGCCTGCTGGAGGAGCGCCGCGCCGGGCTGCACGCGATCCAGGACGCGGTGGAGGCCAACGGGGTGACGCGCTTCCTGCTGCTGATCGCGCCGGACAAGGGCACGGTCTACGCCGATTTCCTGCTCGATCCGCCGCCCCAGCGGTCCGCGGTGGACGAGGTCATGGCCGCCGATCCGACGCTCCAGGCGGTGCCGCTGGCCTCCGGCCTGACGGCGCTGGCCGCCGGCGGGGTGCGCGACCTCTACGCGCCCAACGGCAGCCGCTGGGGGCTGGAGGGGCAGCTCTACGCGGCGCGCGCGGTCGCCCGCACGCTGGGGCGGCTGGGCGTGCTGTCCGGCGCCACCGATCCCTCGCCCGACGTCGCCATCCTGCCCTGCCGGCCGGGCCAGGGCGACTGCACCCCCGCGCGCACCCAAACCGACTGATGGACAGGACCAGGAGGAACCGCCCAGCCATGGCTCAGGACCAATTTTCGGCAAACAGCGCCCCGGCGGACATCGCTTCGACAGACATCGCTTCGACGGACATTGCCCACGGCGTCGTGGCGATCGTCGTCACCCACAACCGCCTGCCGCTTCTGGCCACCTGCGTCGCGGCGATCCTCGGCCAGCACCCGCGGCCGGAGCGGCTGGTGGTGGTGGACAGCGGCTCCAGCGACGGCACGCCCGAGTGGCTGGCCGCTCAGGCGGAGGAGTGGGACGACGCGCTGGTCGTGGTGCGGCAGGCCAACTGCGGGTCCGCCGGCGCCTACCACACCGCCTTCGAGACGGCGCTCGGCCTCGGCGCCCGCTGGATCTGGAGCACCGACGACGACGGCATCCCGCAGCCCGGCGCGCTGGCCGAGCTGCTGGCCCAGGCGCGGCACCACGGCCTGTCCATGGTCGGCCCGCTGGTGCTGGCGGCGGAGGACCGCTCCACCCTGGCCTTCCCCATGCAGGGCACCCGCGACCCCGACAGCCTGATGGCTCGGGCGGTGGACGGGCTGGTGCCGGGCACCATCGCCCTGTTCAACGGCACGCTGATCGGGCGGGTGGTGTTCGAGCGGATCGGCAACGTGAAGCGCGAGATGTTCATCTGGGGCGATGAATACGAGTTCACCCTGCGCGCCCGCCGCGCCGGGCTGAAGGTCGGCACGGCGGTGAAGGCGCTCCACATCCATCCCGGCATGTCGCGGACGGAGCACAAGGTGCTGGGCGGCCGGCTGGGCACGGTGGAGACGATGCGCGCCGACCGGGCGCCGCATTTCTTCCGCAACATGGGCTACATCCACGCCAACTACGAGAAGGCCGGGGTGATCCCGCGCATGATCGCCAAATACACCGCCCATTATCTGGTGAACCGGGACTTCCGCGGCCTGCGGGTCTTCCTGGACAGCTACCTGTCCGGCCTGCGCGACGAGTATCCAGAGGAGCTGAAGCGCCCGCCGGTCCGGCTGCCTCTGCCCGAACGGCCGCGCACCGCCTCGTCCTCTTCCAGCGAGGTCGCCTGATGCCCAGCGTCAGCGCCGTCATCGCCACCTTCAATCGCGCGCCGGAGCTTCGCACCGCGCTGTCCCGCCTGCTCGCCCAGACGCACCCTGTCGCGGAGATCCTGGTGGTGGACGACGGGTCCACGGACGGCACCGACGCCATGGTGCGCGCGGAGTTCCCGACCGTCCGCTACGTCCGGCTGCCGCACAACGCCGGGCTGATCTACGCCCGCAACTTCGGCTTCGTGAACACGGCGGGCGATTACGTGCTGTCGGTGGACGACGATTCCTGGTTCGCCGAGCCGGACGGCCTCGCCCGGACGGTGACCTACATGGAGACGCACGCGGACGTGGCGGCGGCGGCCTGCAACATCGAGACGCGCGACGGGCTGGTCTATTTCCCGCCGCAGGCCGACCCCTTCGACGCGCCCTGGTACGTCGGCTGCGGCCATCTGCTGCGCCGCAGCGCGGTCGCCGCCGTCGGCCTCTACATGCCGGAGCTGTACCGCCAGGGGGAGGAGAAGGACCGCTGCCTGCGGCTGATTGGCGCCGGCCACCGGGTGGTCGCGCTGCCTGGAATCATGGTCTATCACGACAAGAGCGAGAAGGGCCGCAAGCCGGGGCTGGAGCGTTTCTACAACCATCGCAACGACCTGATCCGCGAGGTGGCCCGCTGCCCCGCCGGCCTGCTGCCCTGGCGCTTCGCGCGGAGCTGGATCGGCAACAGCTGGAAGAATCTGCGCCACGGCCCGCGGCTGACCGACCTGAAGGTTCTGCTGGCCCTGCCGGAGATCCTGCGCATCGGCCTGAAGCACCGCGCCCCCGTGAGCGAGGACGCCTACCGCCGCTGGCTGCACCTGTCCAGGACGGCCGCACCCGGCCTTCCCCAACCCGACCCGACCCCAAGCCACAATCCCCTCCCCCGCTCAGCGGGGGAGGGTTAGGGTGGGGGCAGGCCACCCCCAATCCCTCCTCCCCTACGCCGACGTCCGCGCCAGATGGTGCCCGATCGCCGTGCGCAGCTTGTTCAGGCGGCGCGGCAGCTTGCGCAGCTGGCGCAGCACAGCGGGCTGCGGCGGGTTGATCGGCTCGCTCAGCAGGTCGGGGGCCATGCGGCGGATCAGCTCCGCCTGATGCTGGCTGGAGCGGCGGACGTCCACCGGCATGGCCAGGGCGATCGCCAGGAAATCCGCGCAGTTGCCGACCTGGAAGAGCTGCCGCCCGGTCAGGTCCACCCCCTGGTCGATGGCCGACAGCCAGCCGGCCACCCGCTGCTCCAGATAGAAGCGGTCGCGCAGGTCCATCGCGCCTCCCGGCAACACGTCCGGCGTCCGCGCCACCCAGGCCAGCCACTCGCGCAGCGCCTCGCAATGGGACGGCGGGTTGTAGAGCTTGCCGCGGAAGGCGTCGAACATCCGGGCGGCGGTGTCCTCGCCGTCGGCGGCGAGGCCCGGCGGGATCTGGCCCCAGTAGAAGCAGCGCGCCACCTCGAAGACGCCGCCGTGCAGGACCACCGCGCTCTCCGGCACGCCGTCCCAGGCGCCGTTGGCGTAGAATTCGCCGTCCATCGCCGCGGTGTGCCCGCCGGTGTGGGCGGCGTAGTCCCGCGCGCGCTGGGCGTCCAGCGGCGGACAGGGGATCAGGTGATGCTCCACCCCGGCCAGCCGGGCCAGCTTCGGCGGCAGCTTGCGGTCACCCGGCGTCAGGTCGCGATGGTCGAAGGTGAAGGTGGCGAAGGGCACCTCGGCCTTCTGCGCCGCCGCCAGCAGCAGCCGGGTGTCATAGCCGGCGGTGAGCTGGAGCATCAGCGGGCGGTGGCCGCCCTCCGGCCCCGCCAGGGTCCGGTGCAGGTTGCGAATGGCGGTGACCAGGATCGATTCCATCCGCTCATAGGCGAGCGAATCGGAAAAGCCCGGCGGAACCGCGGGAAAGGGCCGGCGGAAGGTCAGAAAGCCCGGATCGTCCATCGGGCGGGCGGGGTCGAGCACCTGGGTCGGCAGCAGCCGGCGCACCCCCGTCAATCCGGAGCCGGGCAGCGGGTACCAGTCCAACCCGGCCTCGTGCGCCAGCGGGCGGCGGAAGCTCGCCTCCTCGCCCAGCAGTTCGGCCATCACTCCGGCGCTGGAGGTGAGCGTCAGGGCGCCGTCCACCATCCCGTAGAAGCAGCCGAGCGTCCCGCCGGTGTCCAAGTGCACCGCGCGGTTGTTGAGCAACAGCCAGCGCCCCGTCCAGGAGCGGCACAGTTCCGCGATGTCGCCGGCGCGCGACGCGGCCAGCGCCTCCACCGGGTCGGGGCGCGCCGGGTCGGTCTGCACGGGCAGCCCCAGCAGATGCCAGACCGTCTTGTCGGCGCCCAGCACGCGCCGGACCGGCAGGTCGGGACAATGGGACAGGACGAGCCCGCCGATGTCACGGCTCACCCAATCCGGACGGAGCGCGTGGGTGTTTTTGGACACGATGAATTGCCGCCGGTGCAGCATGCCGACTTCCCCCGGACCTTTCGCGAATGTCAGGGGGTAAACACGCCGCACGGCAAGGGAGGCAGGGCCCTACCCCTTTTCACCCTCCTTTGCGCCACCCTTCTTGCCTTCGCCCATCCGAACGGAGAATATTTCCCACGCTTGGGTGGCAGCGCGTGATTGACTCCGGGGGTCGGTACCTCTATACAGCGGGGCTCATTTTTTGCCCTGAGATCGAGGAGTATGGTGCCGTGAAACGCACGTTCCAGCCCAGCAAAATCGTGCGCAAGCGCCGGCATGGCTTCCGCGCCCGCATGGCGACCGTCGGTGGCCGCAAGGTGATTGCCCGCCGTCGCGCCAAGGGCCGCAGTGTCCTGAGCGCCTGATACGCATGGCGGCGCCGGACCCCAGGGTCGGGCGCCTGAAGCGGCGGCCGGAGTTTCTGGCCGTGGCCGGTACACGGCGCAAGCATGTGGCTCCCGGCCTTATCCTGCAGGTGCGCCGACACGACGAACGGCAGCGGCCCGCCCCTGGCGAGCCGCCGATTCGTCTTGGCCTGACGGCGAGCCGCAAAGTGGGGAACGCGGTCGTGCGCAATCGCGCACGCCGCCGCCTTCGCGAAGCGGCCCGCCAAATTCTGACCGCCCACGCGGCCCCCGGTCACGATTTCGTGCTGGTGGCCCGCGCCGCGACGGCCGAACGGCCGTGGACGGAGCTTGTGGGCGATCTGATCGCGGCGCTGAAACGCCTCGGTCTGTGGCGCGACGTCTCTAAGAGCGAAGCGCCAAAGAACGAGGTGAATGGCGGGCCAAACGCCGTCACTTCCAACGGCGGGACCGGCGACGGTTCCGGCGGCGGGGGGGTCGGCGCGTGAGCCCGCTCGCCTATTTTCTGCGCGCGCTCGTGGTCGGTTATCAGTGGACCCTGTCACCCTTCATCGGGTGGCACTGCCGATTTCAGCCGACCTGTTCAAACTATGCGCTGGATGCGCTATCTAAGCACGGAGCGATCCGGGGCAGTTGGCTGACCGTCCGGAGGCTTCTGCGCTGCCATCCCTGGGGCGGGTGGGGATATGATCCCGTGCCCGAACCGGGGCGGTCCACCCGCTGTTCGCACGGGCCGGACGAATCGGCGCATCGATGCAGCAATTCGCATGCCGGCCTGAAAACCGGCGTTCGGCCCCCTTCTTAACAGAAGGCCCACGGCAACCGGGATGCCATGACCGATCAACGCAACCTCATCCTCGCGATCGCTCTGTCGATCGCCATCCTCCTGGGATTCCAGTATTTCTACGATGGACCCCGGGTGAAGCAGCAGCAGGCTGCGCAGCAGGCCGCCCAGACGGAGCAGTCGGTCGCCCCCGGCGCCGCGCCCGCTCCGGGCGCCGCTCCCGGTTCGGTTCCCGGCACGGCGGCTCCCGCCACGGTCCGCGACCGCGCCGGCCTGCTCGCCGAGCAGATGGCCGCCGGAACGCGCGTCAAGATCAACACGCCGTCGCTGCACGGATCGGTCAATCTGGTTGGGGGCCGCATCGACGACCTGACGCTGGCCGACTACCGCGTCACCCCCGATCCCAAGAGCCCGGAAATCGTCCTGCTGGCCCCCGCCGGCACGCCCGAGGCCTACTACGCCGAGTTCGGCTGGGTTCCGGAGGACAAGTCGCAGCCGGTTCCCGGCGCCGACACCCGCTGGACCGCCGCCGGCACCGCGCTGACGCCGGACCAGCCGCTGGTCCTGACCTGGGACAACGGCAACGGGCTGGTGTTCGAGCGCACCATCGCGGTCGATCCGAACTTCATGTTCACGATCACCCAGAAGGTGCGCAACACCGGCTCCGCCCCGGTCAGCCTGCTGCCCTACAGCCTGGTCAGCCGCGCCGGCACGCCGCACACCGACGGCTACTACATCCTGCATGAAGGTCCGCTCGGCGTCTTCGACGGCAAGCTGAACGAGCACAAGTACGACGATCTGCGCAAGGCCGGCACCATCTCCGCCCAGTCGACCGGCGGCTGGATCGGCATCACCGACAAGTACTGGCTGGTCTCGCTGGTCCCCGACCAGAAGGCCCCGATCACCGCCCGCTTTGTCCACTCCGCCCCCGGCGCCGCCGACCGTTATCAGGTCGACACGCTCGGCAAGGCCGTGGAGGTCGCCCCCGGCGCCACCATCGAGCTGACCGACCGCCTGTTCGCCGGCGCCAAGCAGGTCCGCCTGCTGGACGACTATTCGGACAAGCTGGGCATCGCCAACTTCGACCTGGCGATCGACTTCGGCTGGTTCTACTTCCTGACCAAGCCGTTCTTCTACGGGCTGGACCTGCTGGGCCGCCTGTTCGGCAACTTCGGCATCGCCATCCTGGTCTTCACCGTGATCGTCAAGGCGGCCTTCTTCCCCCTGGCCAACAAGTCCTATCACGCGATGGCCAAGATGAAGAAGCTGCAGCCCAAGATGATGGAGCTGCGCGACCGCTTCGGCGACGACAAGGTCCGCCTGAACCAGGAGATGATGGCGCTCTACAAGCGCGAGAAGGTCTCGCCGGTGTCGGGCTGCCTGCCGATCCTGATCCAGATCCCGGTCTTCTTCGCGCTGTACAAGGTGCTGTTCGTGACCATCGAAATGCGGCACGCGCCGTTCTTCGGCTGGATCCACGACCTGTCCGCGCCCGATCCGACCACCATCTTCAACCTGTTCGGTCTGATCCCGTGGCAGCCGCCGCACATCCTGATGCTGGGCCTGTGGCCGATCATCATGGGCATCACCATGTACTTCCAGCAGAAGCTGAACCCGGCACCGCCCGATCCGGTGCAGCAGAAGGTGTTCCAGTTCCTGCCGATCATCTTCACCTTCATGCTCGCCAGCTTCCCGGCTGGTCTGGTGATCTACTGGGCCTGGAACAACACCCTGTCCATCGCCCAGCAGTGGATCATCATGCGGCAGGACGGTGTGAAGGTGACCTGAGGGTTCTCTTCACCTGATACCCGGCTTCCCTGACTTCCCTGTCTGTTTTCAGGGCATCGACCGCCGGCAAGCGCCTCCCTTGACGGGCGTTTGCCGGCGGTTATGTTTTGGGCCGGTCACGATCATCCGCACCCCGTGTCTTTCGAAAGCGCCGTCCATGACCTCTTCCAGCAGCTCCCCGATCTCCGGTTTCGACGAGGAGGCCCTGGAAGCGGGGCGGCTTCTGTTCGCCAAGGAATGCGATTTCATCTGGGGCGCCCAGACGGCGGAGCAGCTGCCGGAGGCCGACCTGCCGGAGGTCGCCTTCGCCGGGCGGTCCAACGTCGGCAAGTCCAGCCTCGTCAACGCGCTGACCGGGCGCAAGACGCTGGCCCGCACCTCCAACACGCCGGGCCGCACCCAGCAACTCAACTTCTTCAACCTCGGCAACCGGCTGAAGCTGGTCGATATGCCCGGCTACGGCTACGCCAAGGAATCGAAGGAGAAGATCGAGCTCTGGAACGACATGGTCCGCCGCTTCCTGCGCGGCCGCGTCACGCTGCGCCGGGCGCTGGTGCTGGTCGATTCGCGCCACGGGCTGAAGCCCAACGACGAAGAGATCATGACGATGCTCGATCAGGCGGCGGTGCCCTACGTCGTCGTCCTGACCAAGTCGGACAAGGTGCGGTCGCAGGAGCTGGCCGAGGTGAGCAAGCGCACCGTTGCGGCCCTGAAGAAGCACCCCGCCGCCTTCCCGGAGATCCACGCCACCAGCTCCGAGAAGGGCCAGGGCATCGCGGAGCTGCGGGCCAGCCTCGCCCAGCTCGCCAACCTGGGATGACCCGATGCCCGTCGAGCTGACGCCGGCCCTGCTGTTCCTCATCCAGGCCATCCTGCTGATCGCCGGCCCGTTTCTGCTGTGGCGGCTGTCCGGCCTGAAGCATGTGGCCCCGATGGTGGTCATCCAGATCCTGTTCGGGATCGCGCTCGGCCCGTCGGTTCTCGGGCAGGCCGCGCCGGAACTCTGGCAGCCGCTGTTCGCCAAGGGATCGCTGGCGCCGCTCTCCGGGCTGGCTCTGCTTGCCGTGGTCTTCTTCGCCTTCCTGACCGGGCTGCACCTCGACCTTGAGGAGTTCAAAGGGCGCGGGCGCGCCTTCGTCGGGATCAGCCTGTCGAGCATGCTGGTGCCGACGCTTCTCGGCGGGGCGCTCGGCTGGTGGATCGTCGCCGCCTTTCCCGAGATGGCCGGGCCGAAGGCCGACCCGCTGCTGTTCGCCGCGGGCTTCGGCATCTGCGTCGGGGTGACCGCCCTGCCGGTGCTGGGCGCCATCCTGCGCGAAATGGGGCTGATCGGCGAGCGGGTCGGGCGGCTGGCGCTGGGCTACGCGGCGGTCAACGACGCGCTGCTGTGGATTCTCATCACCGCCGTGCTGGCCCTGGCGGCGGGGGGAAGCGGCGGCTTCGCCGGGGTGGCGCAGATCGCCGTGCTGGGCTTCGCCTATCTCGCCGCGACGGAGCTGTTCGCCCGCCCCCTGCTGACCCGGCTGATGAACCGCATCGCCCCGGACGGCGACGTCGGCGACATGGTGGTGGTGGTCACCTGCGCCGCCCTGCTGGGCTCCGCCGCGGTGACGGAGCTGATCGGGCTGCACTACATCCTGGGCGCCTTCGTCGCCGGCACGGTCATGCCGCGGCGGCTGGCGGCTGCCATCCTGGACCGGCTGGAGCATTTCGCCACGCTGATCCTGCTGCCCTTCTTCTTCACCCTGACCGGACTGAAGGTCAATCTCGACCTCGCCGCCTCGGCGCAATGGTGGGTCTTCGCGCTGGCGACGGTGGTGACCATCGCCGGCAAGGTCCTGGGCACCGCCCTGCCCGCCCGGCTGTCGGGCGAGAGCGCCGCCGATTCCTGGCGGCTCGGCACGCTGATGTCCTGCAAGGGGCTGATGGAGGTGATCGTCCTGACCATCCTTCTGGAAGCCGGGGTGCTGTCGGAGGCCTGCTTCTCCGCCATGGTGCTGATGGCGGTGGTGGTCACCGCGCTGACCCAGCCGATGACCCTGCTGGCCGGACGGATCGCCGGCCGCCGGGCGGGCCACGCCGGCGCGTCCTGATCCCTCAGCCGGAGTTTCCTCAGCCGGGCTTGCGCACGCTCCCGGTCACCACCGGATCGGCGCCCGGCCCCTCGGAATCCAGCCGGCCCGACCCGGCCTTTCCACCCCCGCGCGCCTGCTCCTTCAGCGCCTTGTTGGCCTCCGTCACCTCCTGGGCGTCGGGGGAGCCGTAGATCTCCTCGGCCCGCCGGGCGGTCTCCTCCATCTCGGCCTTGTGGGCCTCGGTGAAGGGGTTGCGCGGCGTCGGCATGATGCGGTCGTTCATGGCACCGTCCTTTGCGGTTCATCCTACCCCGGGCGAACCGCCGGGCGCGGCAAGGGTTCCCGGACGCGGCGCCCCCTGAAAAAGCCCCCTAGGCACCCCCGGCGCTTTCCGTTAAAGAGTCGGCGGAATCTCACCCGATTGGCCCACCCCGACGAACGGCTCCATCCCGTGCAGAACACGACCCGCGACGAGTGGCTCGCCAAGGCCCGTACCCTGTCCGAAGCCCTGCCCTACATGCGCCGCTACGCCGGGCGCACCTTCGTCATCAAGTACGGCGGCCACGCCATGGGTGACGACAGCCTGGCGGAGAAGTTCGCCCGCGACATCGTCCTGCTGAAGCAGGTCGGCATCAACCCCGTGGTCGTGCACGGCGGCGGCCCGCAAATTGGGCAGATGCTGCAGCGGCTGGCCATCAAGTCCAGCTTCATCGACGGCCTGCGCGTCACCGACAAGGAGACGGTCGAGGTGGTCGAGATGGTGCTGGCCGGCTCCATCAACAAGCAGATCGTCGCCGCCATCAACAACGCGGGCGGCCGCGCCGTCGGCCTGTCGGGCAAGGACGGCAGCCTGATCACCGCGCGCAAGCTGCGCCGCACCCAGCGCGACCCGGACAGCAACATCGAGAAGGTGCTGGACCTCGGCTTCGTCGGCGAGCCCTATCAGGTGAACCCGCAGATCATCACATCGCTGGCCCAGTCGGACATCATCCCGGTCATCGCCCCGATCGGCTTCGACCGCAACGGCGACACCTACAACATCAACGCCGACACCGCGGCGGGCGCCGTCGCCTCGGCGCTGGGCGCCACCCGCTTCTTCCTGCTGACCGACGTCGCCGGCGTTCTGGACAAGAACAAGGAGCTGGTGCCGCGCATGTCGCTGGACCAAGCGCGCGCCGCCATCGCCGACGGCACCGCGACCGGCGGCATGATCCCGAAGATCGAGACCTGCATCGACGCCGTCGAACAGGGCGTGGACGCCGCCGTCATCCTGGACGGCCGGGTGCCGCACGCCCTGCTGCTGGAGATCTTCACCGAGGGCGGGGCCGGCACGCTGATCGGCCGCGAGTGAGCGCATAAGCGAAGGGGACCCGCCATGTCCGACGTGCGCAAGGACCTGCTCCGCCAGATGAAGGCCATCCGCGAACGGATGGACCCGAAGCTGCTGGAGCGCGCCAAGCTGTCGGTCTTCGGCAAGGTCCCCTACGACCGCGACTCGGCGAAGGAAGCCGTCGGGCATTTCCTTGACTCCAAGGACGACGGCGGGGCCTTCCGCCGCAAGCTGGAGGACGCGCTGCGCCAGGACGGCGCGCCCGTCGACCTTCCGGACGGGGACGCCGCTCGGGACGCCGATGGCCCCGCCGAGCCGCCCCAGCCGCCCCAGCCGCGCAAGCCGCGCCGCTTCGGCCGTCTCCTCTAAGGCGGGCCGCCGCCATGCTCCATGTCTTCGCCTGCGACGGTGACCGGCTGCGCTGGGCCCGCGAGGCCGAGGGCGTCCGCACCCCGCTGCCCGCCGAGGCCGTCTGGCTCGACCTGCAGAACCCGACCCCGGAGGAGCTGGCCCGCGCCGAGGCGCTGATGGGCATCAAGCTGCCGACTCGGGAGCAGATGGCGGAGATCGAGGAATCGAGCCGCCTGCGCGTCACCCCCGGCGCCGTGCACATGACCGCGCTCGTCCTGGTCTGGGCCGACACCGACCAGCCGCGCATCGTCCCGGTCAGCTTCGTCCTGGCCGGCGGGCGGCTCGCCACCATCCACACCGTCGATCCGCAGCCCTTCCTGGCCTTCCGCCGCCGCGTCACCCGCAGTGGCGGCGCGGAGCTGACGGCCGAGGCGGTCCTGGCCGCCCTGCTTGATGGCGTGGTGGAGCGCACCGCCGCCGTCCTGCGCCGTGTCGGGCTGGAACTGGACACCATGGGCAGCCGCGCCTTCCGCGGGCGCGCCCTGCCGGTCAAGGGCGAGCGGCGGGACGACACCCGCACGCTGAAGCGCATCGGCCACACCGGGCACCTGATCGGCAAGGCCCATGTCAGCCTGTCGACGCTCAACCGCCTGCTGACCTTCCTGGCCCGCGGCGAGGGCTGGACCCCGGCCAAGCGGACCCGGCGCTGGGCGCGCGCCGCCCTGCAGGACGTGACGGGACTCGGCGAGTACGCCCAGTTCCTGTCGGGCAAGGTCAGCCTGCTGCTGGACACCACGCTGGGCCGCATCAACGTGGAGCAGAACGAGATCATCAAGATCGTCTCGATTCTGACAGTCACCCTGTTCCCGCCGACCCTGGTCGCCAGCATCTACGGCATGAACTTCGTGAGCATGCCGGAAAAGGACTGGACCTTCGGCTATCCGCTGGCGGTGATGCTGATGATCCTGTCGGCGACGCTGCCGATGATCTACTTCAAGCGGCGGCGCTGGCTGTAAGGGGCGCTCGGCTGGTTTGGCTCAACCGGCTTGCGACGAGGCCGCTTCCCGGCCCCGCGCGCCGCCCAGCTTCTCCCGTGCTTCGGAATACTCCTTCCGCACTTCCAGCCACTCCTTGAGCATCTTGCCGGCGGCGAACAGGAACAGCCCGTGCGCGGTCGTGATCTCCACGCCGACGAGATCCTCCAGCATGGTGTCGAACAGTTCGAGCACCGCGCTCAGCAGAAGCACCGCGGACAGCGCTACCTGAAGCAGAGACGGGCAGCGTGACAGGAGTTTCATGGCATCTCCAACGGTCGGAAGGCACAAGGCAACACATGCCATAAGCCCGACGCGCCGGGGAGATGAGGTGTGAAAAAAGCGGGTCTCTAAACGACGGCGAGCACCAGCGCCCAACCGAGCACGACGAGGTTGACCGTCAGCGTGACCGCCATGCCCGGCGCCCGCACATAGGGGTGGATCAGATAGCCCGCCCAGAACAGCAGACGGCCCAGCACGAACAGCGCGGTCGCCAGCCGGGCGAAGCCCAGGTCGGGCAGCGGCATCTGCGCCACCAGCGCCGCCAGGACGGGCACGAAGATCAGCGTCTGCTCCACCGTGTTGGTCAGCACGCGCTGGCTGACCCGGTAGAAGCGCGACTCGGCGTCGTCGATGGGGTTCAGGGCAACGGAACGGGCGCGGGCGACCAGCACCCCGCCCACCGTCAGGAACAGCACCAGCGCCGGCCACAGGGCGAGCCGACCCCAGAAGGCCATGCGCGCGCCCGGATCGGCGATGCCGGGCGGCGGGGCGAACAGCGGCGGCAGCAGCCACAGCGCCAGCAGCGCCACGGCCACCGCGGCGAGGTTGACGGTGGCCGCCAGACGCAGAAGACGGGTCTTGGAGGGACGGGTCTCCGGTGCGGCGGCCATGGCGTCTTACCCCAGGCCCTTCTGGCCCATGTCGAGGAACTTCTGGCGGCGCTGGGCGCGGATCGCCGCGCCGTCCAGCCCGTCGAGATCGCCCAGCGACTCCTCAATGGCGTCGCCCAGCGCCTTGATGGTCTCCGCCGGGTCACGGTGGGCGCCGCCGATCGGCTCGCTCACCACCCGGTCGATGACGCCGAGTTCCTTGAGGTCGTGGCTGATCAGGCGCAGCGCGACGGCGGCCTCGCCGGCCATGTCGGGGTTGCGCCACAGGATCGACGCGCAGCCCTCCGGCGAGATGACGGAGTAGATGGCGTGCTCCAGCATCAGCACCCGGTCGGCCGTCGCGATGGCGATGGCGCCGCCCGAGCCGCCCTCGCCGATCACCGCGGCCACCATGGGCACGGACAGGCGCAGGCAGCGCTCGATGCTCTTGGCGATGGCCTCGGCCTGGCCGCGCTCCTCCGCCTGGACGCCGGGGAAGGCGCCGGCGGTGTCGACCAGCGAGACGACCGGCAGCGTGAAGCGGTCGGCGAGGTCCATCAGGCGCTGGGCCTTGCGGTAGCCCTCAGGCTTGGCCATGCCGAAGTTGTGGCGCACGCGCGTTTCGGTGTCGTGGCCCTTCTCCTGCCCGATCACCACGACCGAGCGGCCGCGGAAGCGGCCCAGCCCGCCGATGACCGCGCGGTCTTCGGCGAAGCCGCGGTCGCCGGCCAGCGGCGTGAAGTCGTCGATCAGCCCCTTCACATAGTCCAGACAGTGCGGACGGTTGGGGTGGCGGGCCACCTGCACCTTCTGCGCCGGGGTGAGCTTCGCGTAGGTCTGCCGGAGGAGCTTGTCGACCTTGGTCTGCAGCTTCGACACTTCGTCGGCGATGTTGATGTCGCCGGCGTTGGTCAGGTGGCGCAGTTCCTCGATCTTGCCTTCAAGCTCGGCGATCGGCTTTTCGAATTCCAGGAAGGTTTGCATGCCGGAAGGATCACGGACCGAATAGGATAGGACGCGGACGTCGCGGACCGGCCTTGGTACCACGGTGCGCGGCGGCGATGCCACAGCTTATCGCGCGAATCGCCGGCCAAAACTGACCAGAAGCACGCCCAGGACGATCACCGCCGCCCCGCCCCACACCCAGGGGGAATAGCGCTCGCCGAACAGCAGCGTCCCGGTGCCCAGCCCGACGGAGGTCGCCACGTAGCCGATCTGGCTGAGATAGACCGGCCCGGCGACCACCTGGAGCCGGAAATACAGCACGTAGGTCAGCGCCGTCACCGCGATCTGGAGCAGGGCCAGTCCGGGCGCGAGTCCCAGCGCCGGCAGGTCCGCCACCGCCCCGGTTGCGAGCAGCGCCAGCGCCACCCAGGCCGCCCCGCCCAGCATGGTGCCCGCGGCCAGCGCCACCGGCTGGCCGCCCGGCGGCCACGCCATGGTGCGGTAGACGTTGCCGGCCGCGACCGACAGCGGCATGACGAAGGCCAGCGCCATCCAGCCCGCCAGATCGGGCGTGGGCAGGCTGCCGCGCGGCCCGACGATCATCAGCGCGCCGACGAATCCGAGCAGGATGCCCAACACCCGTCCGCGGTCGGGTTTTTCGATCCGCACCGCCACGGCCATCAGCAGCGTCAGGATCGGCGGCAGCGTGTAGACCACCGCCGACAGCCCGGCCCCCAGCCACGGCATGACGAAGAACAGCACGACGTTGGGCAGCGCCATGGACAGCAGCCCCGACACCGCGAAGTAGCGCAGGTACCGCCCGGTCAGGGGCCCAGCGGGAAGCATGGCTTGGCCTTTGACGCGCGCCAGCCCGGCCAGGATCACCCCGGCGCCCAGCATCATGGAGAAGGCCCAGGGCAGCGGCGGCACGCCGGCCGCCTGCGCGATCTTGGTGACCGGAAAGATCACCCCGATCAACCCGCCGACCAGAAGCAGCAGCGCAAGCGATTCGGCCCCGCGCGACGCCGGCGGGACGGTGGCGGATGGAAGGGTCAATGTCAGACCCGCGGGGTCCGGGGGCTGCGGCGCCAGCCGTCTTCCAGATCATCCGGAAAAGCCGGGTCGAGGGTCTGCTCCACCGTGAAGGGGCTGTCCTCGGAAAAACGCTCCTCCGGCAGATCGGTTTCGCGGGCGGCCTCACGCCGGGCAAGCTGGTAGGCCTTGGCGAACAGCGCGGGCAGCTTGGGCGTCAGGCTGGGGTTGTCCTCCAACACAAGGGCCGCGTTGTCCCGCTCCCGCTGGATGCTGTTGCGCCAGCTCCGCGACCGGCGGGCGGGTTGTTCCTGCCATTTCAGGAGGTGCAAAAGAATCAGGCGCAGGCAGCTTCGCAGACGGTCGGCCTCGCTGCGGCCCATGCTCTCGATCTCCTCCGCGAGGTTTTCGGCGTCCACTTCGGACAGCTTGCCGGCGCGCAGAAGCCCGGCCTGCTCCTGCGTCCAGCCGTAGAAATCGTCTCCATACGCGGCGGCGTTGCGTCCCATGGCGGCCCCTTCGGGTGGTGTGCCGACACCAATATGGTGAACACGCCGTGGGCTTGGCAACGCCCTCACGCCCCCTGCGCGACGATGCGGTCGTAGGCCGGCAGGGTCAGGAAATCCACGAAGTCGTCCCGCTCCACGAGGTCGCGCAGCATCACCGCGGCCTCCTCGTACAGACCATGGTCGAAGGCGCGGTCGCCGACGCGGGCCTTCCAGGCGGCCAGCTCCTCGGCGATGGTCTCGTCCACCAGCTCCATGGTCACCGGGCGCCCGTCGTCCAGCGTGGCGCGATGGTGGACCCACTGCCAGAGCTGGGTGCGGCTGATCTCCGCGGTGGCGGCGTCCTCCATCAGGTTGAACAGCGGCACACAGCCGATGCCGCGCAGCCACGCCTCCAGATAGCCGATGGCGACGGCCACGTTGTTGCGCAGGCCGCGCTCCGTCTTCGGCCCCTCCGGGACGGCCAGCAGGTCGGCGGCGGTCACGCTGACGTCGGCGCGCTTGCGGTCGATCTGGTTGGGTTTGCGCATGTAGGCGTCGAAGACCTCCCGCGCGACGGGGACGAGGCCGGGGTGGGCCACCCAGGTGCCGTCATGGCCGTTGGACACCTCCCGCTCCTTGTCGGCGCGGACCTTGGAGAAGGCGGTCTCGTTGGCCGCGGGATCGTCCTTCACCGGGATGTAGGCGGCCATGCCGCCGATGGCCGGGGCGCCACGGCGGTGGCAGGTCTTGACCGCCAGCAGGCTGTAGGACTGCAGGAAGGGCGTCGCCATCGTCACCTCCGCCCGGTCGGGCAGGACAGCGGCGGGGTCGTTGCGGAAGGTCTTGATGAAGCTGAAGATGTAGTCCCAGCGCCCGCAGTTCAGCCCGGCGGAATGGTCGCGCAGCTCGTAGAGGATCTCGTCCATCTCGAAGGCGGCCAGGATGGTTTCCACCAGCACCGTGGCCTTGATCGAGCCGTGCGGGATCTTGAGATAATCCTCGGCGACCGAGAACACCTCGTTCCACAGCCGCGCCTCGAAATGGCTTTCCAGCTTCGGCAGGTAGAAGTAGGGGCCGGAGCCGCGGGCCAGAAGCTCCTGCGCGTTGTGGAAGGCGTAGAGGGCGAAGTCGAACAGCGCGCCGGACACCGGTTCGCCGTCGAACCGGACGTGCTTCTCCGCCAGATGCCAGCCGCGCGGGCGGACCTTGAGGACGGCGGTCTTGTCGTTCAGACGGTACTTCTTGCCCGACACGGGATCGTCGAAGGCGATGGTCCGGCGCACGGCGTCGCGCAGGTTGGCCTGCCCCTCGATCAGGTTGGCCCAGGACGGGCAGCTCGAATCCTCGAAATCCGCCATGAAGACCTTCGCGCCGGAATTCAGCGCGTTGATGACCATCTTGCGGTCCACCGGCCCGGTGATCTCCACCCGGCGATCGAGCAGGTCGTGCGGCAGCGGCGCGATGGTCCAGTCAGCCTCACGGATGGCGCGGGTTTCCGGCAGGAAGTCCGGCCTGTGGCCCTGGTCGATCAGCGCCCGCCGCTTGGTCCGCACGTCGAGCAGGCGCAACCGCTCCGACCCGAACCGCCCCTCCAGCTCCGCCAGGAAGGCCAGCGCCTCCGGCGTCAGGATCGTCTCGACGCCCGGCGTGATCGGACCCAGGATCTCAAGCCCGGAGATGGTCGTGGCCATGCGGTTCCCCCTGTTCGTCGCGAGGGCGGTCCGGCGCACTCGCCAGCCAACCCCATTGGCATAAGGGCTATACCACAGCGGGAGGAGCGGCCAAAGCCGCATCGGCATTATGCGAAAGGAAAAACCCACACATACGCAACACTATTGCGTACGAATGGTTTTTCGCCGGGCCAGCGGGTGATGCTCGTGCACGACCTGTTTCAGCCGCTCCGACACCACATGGGTGTAGATCTGGGTGGTGGCGATGTCGGCGTGGCCCAGCATCTTCTGGACCGACCGCAGGTCCGCCCCGCGGTCGAGCAGGTGGGTGGCGAAGGCGTGGCGCAGCACGTGGGGGCTGACCTTCTCCGGGTCGATGTTCGACTCGATGGCCAGCTCCTTCAGAAGCTGGGCGAACCGCTGGCGCGTCAGGTGCCCGTTGGTGGAGCTGCGCGACGGGAACAGGAAGGCGACCGGTCCGTTCTCCCGCCCGGCCAAAATGAAGTGGCTCCGCCAGGGCAGATAGACGTTCAGCGCAGCGGAGGCCGGTTCGGACAGCGGCACCATGCGCTCCTTCCCGCCCTTGCCGCGCACGATCAGCCCGCGCCCGTCGCGCAGGATGGCCGCCATCGGCAGGCCGACCAGCTCCGACACGCGCAGGCCGGTGGCGTAGAGCACCTCCAGCAGCGCGACCAGCCGCAGCCCTTCCGGCCCGCCGCGGGTCTGGGCGGAGTCGATCATGCGCGTGACCTCCTCCACCGTCAGGATCTTGGGCAGCGGGCGGCCCTGCTTGGGGCTGTCGAGCGCCGAAGCCGGGTCGTCGGCCCGCCGGCCTTCCGAGACCAGGAAGCGGTAGAACTGGCGCATCGCCGACAGGCGGCGGGCCAGCGTGCGCGGCGCCGGCTTCTGCCCGCCCTCCACATACTGGAAGGCGAGGTAGGCGCGCAGATCCTCCGTCACCGCCTTTTCCAGCGGCTGCCCGCGCTGGGCCAGCCAGAGGGCGAGATCGGCGAGGTCGCGCTCGTAGGCCATCCGGGTGTTCAGCGCCGCGCCGCGCTCCGCCGTCAGCATGTCCAGGAAGGCGTCGACATGGGGCGAGGCCGCGATCGGGCGCGGTTTGCAGGGGCGCCCGCGCCGCTTCGGCTGGGCTTTCGGCAGGGGTGTTTTGGGCATGGGACTCATCCGGCCAGGGCCGCGGCGGCTTCACGGGCGATGGCGCGGGCATCGCTGTCCAGACCCACGGCGCGCAGGGCACCGACCACCCGCGCCACCACCGCGGGCGGCGTGCCCGCCGGCCCGGCGTTGCCGAGCAGCAGCAGGGCGGCCAGCGCCGTCTCGCCGACGCGCCGGTCGGCGGAGGCCTCGGCCAGCCGCTGCCATAGGGCGGGGTCGGCGGTGGGGGGACGGGCGTCCGCGGGCGTGGGGGCCATCTCCTCGGGGTCGGCGGTCCGGCGCCACGCCTCCTCCGGCACGGCGAGGCCCATCGCCTGGAGCAGGGCCAGCTGCCCGGCGACCTGGGCGCGGGCCTCCAGGTCGGCGCCGCGCAGCGACTCGTCCAGCCAGCCGGCGAGGCCCAGCACCCCGCCACCCGGCGGCGGACCGAGCGCGATGACGGCGAGCGGCCACAGCCGCGCCACCTCCACTGTGGGACGGCTGCGCAGGGCGAGATCGTACCAGCGCTTGCCCTTGTCGGCGCGGCCCAGCGCGAAGCAGAGCCGCGCCGCGGCGGGGGCCAGGGCGGCGGCGTCCGGAGTCGGCGAGAGGGTGTCGAGCATGTCCGCCACCACCGCCCCCACCGGACCGGTCAGCATCGGCGGGTCGAGAAGCTCCAGCGCCAACCCGGCCAGTTCCACCCGCCGCCCGCCGCCCATGGCCGCGAGCATCGCCTGCTGCACCAGCGCGCGGGTGCGGGCCGTGCGGTCGCGGGCCGCGGCGTCCTTCAGCCGCAGAAGCTCGTCGCCCTTGGCCGGCGCGGCGCGGTACGCCTCCGCCAGCCGCCGGGAATCAAGGAACAGCGCGGTGGCGGCGCGCTCCGCCGCGGTCACGCGGGTCGCCGGGTCGGCGCCGTTGTTGGACGCCACGGCGGCCAGCCGGGCCGGGTCGGTCAGGGACAGCACGTCCGGCGGCAGCCCGGCCTGGAGCGTCCGCAGGGCGGCCAGGGTCAGCGGGCTGGGGTCCTTCAGGCTGCGCAGCCGCGGTGCCGGGCCGCCGGCCATCGCCTCGGCCACCCGCAAGAAATCGGGGTCGCCGCCCGGCTGCTCGCGCAGCATCTGGAAGGCGAGGTCGTCGCCCGCCGGCGCAGCCCCGGCCTCGGTGGGCATTCCCCCGCCGATCCGCCCGGCGCGCAGGCGGCAGAACAGCTCCACACGCTGCCAATAGGGGCCGGAGAAGGGCTTGGCGCGCTCCGTCGCGGCGGCGCAGTCCAGCGGGCCGGCGAGCAGTTCGGCGTCGGTCAGGGCGCGGGCGGCGGCCTCGTCGGCCGACATCGCCTCGGGCAGCAGAGCGGCAAGGTCGGCGGCGCCGCGCGGGTCGCCCATGGCCGCCAGCTTCTCCACCCGCAGCGCGCCGAAGCGGCGCGCCGGTTCGGATTCGCCCGGAGCGGCGGCGGGCGAGCCGCGGCTGAGCAGCAGCCGGCGCTGCAGCTCCTTCACGGCGGGCGACGGGGTGAGGGTGGGCAGCTCCGGCAGCAGGGCCAGCACCTCGGCGCGCGGGATGCCGCGCCAGGGGTCGCCACCCAGCCCGGCGACTCCCTCCAGGGGACCGGCGCCGTCGGGGTCCAGCGGCCCCAGCGTCTCCACCGCGATGGTCGAAGGCGGCGCCACGGTGGGCACCACATCGAAGGACGGCGTATGGACGGGCGGCGTCAGCGGCAGCGGAGCGGCAGACGGCCCCGGCGAAGCCAGCGGATCGTCCAGGACCCGCCCGACCCCGGCCCGGACTCCAACGTCGGGCACGGCCATCCGTTCCGGCGGCGGAAACAGACGGATCGGCGGCCCGGAAGGCACCGCCTGGGTATAGGCCTGGGCCTGGGCCTGCGTCACCGCTCCCATCACGACACCGGACAGAGCCAGCACCAGGGAAGCGGCGGCAAACATGGAAACGGCGCCGGCCCCGGCCCGTCCGCCCCGTGGCGGAGCGGCAAACCGGCGGCGGCGCCCGGCGTCCCCGGCGTCAGCGGGGGAACCGCTCATCCGGAATGACCTTTTCCACCGTCTTGGACGGTGCCGGCATGTCCCAGGAGGCAAGGAAGGCCATGCCACCCCCGATGACGAAGAGGAACAGGACGAAAAGAACGGAAATAACCCGGCTCATGGCGATCGGAGTCGTGTTTCTGTGGAAGGAACGGCGGCGCTGTATCACGGTCTGCGTCCGTGCGGCTTGGGACAAGGGTGCGCTTTCATGCTAATCATCGCACACCGCCCGCACCGCTGGCCCGATGGCCGATGAACGCAGGACGTACCACTTTAGCCACGGGGGCGCCGCTGCGCAACATGCGCAGGCCCCTGCGACCGAATCGAACACACGCCCTCCGGAACCGCATCAGGCCGGAACAGCATCAGGAAAGTCCACAGCACCATGACCGCCCGCCCATCACCGCAGGGACAGCCGCCGGACCCGTCGAAGACCCTTCCGAGGACGGTGGTGCTTGTCGGCCTGATGGGCGCGGGGAAGAGCGCGATCGGGCGGCGGTTGGCCGCGCGGCTGCATCTGCCCTTCGTGGACGCCGATACGGAGATCGAGACGGCGGCGGGCTGCTCCATCGCCGAAATCTTCGCCCGCGACGGCGAGGCGGTGTTCCGCTCGGTGGAGCGGCGGATCATCACCCGGCTGCTGACCGAACAGCCGGTGCACATCCTGGCGACCGGCGGCGGCGCCTTCATGGACCCGGAGACGCGCGCGGCCATCCGCGCCCACGGCCTGTCGGTCTGGCTGCGCGCCGAACTGGACGTGCTGCTGGCCCGCACGGCGCGGCGCACCCATCGCCCGCTGCTGAACGCCGGCGATCCCAAGGAGATCCTGAGCCGGCTGATGACCGCCCGCTACCCCGTCTATGCGGAGGCCGACCTGACGGTGATCAGCGACGAGCGCCCGCCGGAGGCGACCGTGGAACAGGTGATCGAGGCGCTGGAGGCGCATTTCGACATCACCCTGCCCCACTCGCACCACCATCATCACCGCCACCCGGCGCACCACCACCACGACAAGCCCTGATCCTGCCATGACCTCCCCAGACACCCCCACCGCCATCGACACCGTCCGCCTCGACCTCGGTCCGCGCAGCTACGACATCCTGGTCGGCGACCGGGTGCTCGACGGCGCCGGACCGCGCATCGCCGCGATCACCAGGGGCAAGGCGCCCATCGTCGTCACCGACGAGAACGTCGCCCCGCGGCATCTGCCGACGCTGGAGCGCACGCTGCGCGACGCCGGCATCGAGCCGACCCAGGCCATCGTCCTGCCGGCGGGCGAGAAGACCAAGGACATCGCCCATTTCGAACGGCTGATGGACGCCGTCCTGGCGCGCGGGATCGAGCGGTCGGCGGTCCTGCTGGCGCTCGGCGGCGGGGTGATCGGCGACATCACCGGCTTCGCCGCCGCCTCGGCGCTGCGCGGCATCGACTTCATCCAGGTGCCGACCACGCTGCTCAGCCAGGTGGACAGCTCGGTCGGCGGCAAGACCGGCATCAACAGCCCGCACGGCAAGAATCTGATCGGCGCCTTCCACCAGCCTCGGCTGGTCATCGCCGACACCGCCACGCTGGACACCCTGCCGCGGCGCGAGGTGCTGGCCGGCTACGCCGAGGTGGTGAAGTACGGGCTGATCCGCCTGCCCGGCTTCTTCGCCTGGCTGGAGGAGAACGGCGAGCGGGTGGTCGCCGGCGACAGCGACGCCCGCCGCCACGCCGTCACCGAAAGCTGCCGGGCCAAGGCCGCCATCGTCGGCGTGGACGAGCGGGAGAGCGGCGACCGCGCCCTGCTGAATCTCGGCCACACCTTCGGCCACGCGCTGGAGGCGGCGACCGGCTTCGGCTCCCGCCTGCTGCACGGCGAGGCGGTGTCGATCGGCATGGTCCTGGCCTTCGACCTGTCGGTGCGGCTGGGGCTGTGCCCGGCGGCGGACGCCGAGAAGGCGCGCGCCCATTTGGCCCGCGTCGGCCTGCCGGTCCGCCCAACCGACGTGCCCGGCGTGGAATGGGACATCGACGGGCTGATCCTGTCCATGGCCAAGGACAAGAAGGTCAAGGACGGGCGCATCACCTTCGTGCTGGTGCGCGCGCTGGGCGACGCCTTCACCCAGCGCGACGTCGATCCGGCGGTGGTGCGGGCGCTACTGGAGGATGCCGTCGCGCGCTGATGCGGTGCACCATAATCCCTTGACCGTTGGGGTGGCAAACTGTCAGAGTTAACGACAGTTCCGATTCGCGTCCAAGATGCGAGGAAAAGCCGCCCCAAAAAGGGAGACTGGACATGCCGAACCGAAAGCTCATGCCCGACGTCATCAAGGACCAGCAGCTCGTCTGCTTGCCCCCGGAGGCCAGCGTCCGGGATGCCGCCGTCCTGATGGCGGAGCGCCGCGTCGCCGCCCTCCTGGTCACTCAGGACCGGCCGAAGGGGGGCCGGTCGCTGAAGGGCATCTTCACCGAGCGCGACCTCGCGGCCCGCGTCGTCGCCGCCGGCCGTGATCCCGCGACGACCCGGCTCGCCGAGGTCATGACCGCTTCTCCCGACACGCTGGGACCGGATGCCCACGCCTACGAGGCGCTGGACCTGATGGAGCGCCACCATTACCGCCATTTGCCGATCACCGCGGACGGCGAATCGGACGGGACGGTGATGGGCATCGTCTCCATCCGCGACCTGTTCGCCGTGGTCCGCGCCCATCTGGAGGACGAGATCCGCGACCGCGAGGCCTTCATCTTCGGGTCGAACTACTCCGCCAGCGCTCCCCCGTAACCCAGGCACAGCGCCGCGGCAGCGTAATGCTGCAATGCGGCGAAGCCGGCTTGACCTGAACGCTGGCCCCACCGATATTCCCGGGTACGCCCCAACAATCAGGCCGTCCGAACTAGGCCGAACGTCAGAGAGTCCCATGCCGCTGTCCGAACCCGCCGCACGCGAACCGATCCACACCCGGGAAGTCATCTGCCGGGGCTATCGGCGGACCGATGGGCTGTGGGATGTCGAAGGCCATCTGACCGATGTGAAGAGCTACGCCTTCCACACCGAGCAGCGTGGGCAGATCATGCCCGGCGACCCGGTGCACGGCATGTGGCTTCGCCTGACGGTGGACAACGACCTGACCGTCCAGGCGGTCGAGGCGGTGACGGAGAAGAGCCCCTACCGCACCTGCGGCTCCGTCACCCCCAATTTCCAGCGGCTGGTCGGGCTGAAGATCGGGCCGGGCTGGACCCGCGCGGTGAAGGAGCGTCTGGGCGGCGTCCAGGGCTGCACGCATCTGGTGGAGCTTCTGGGGCCGATCGCCACCACCGCCTTCCAGACCATCTACCCCATCCTGGCGCGCGAGCAGGCCGAGAAGGCCCGGGCGGCCGGCGGCGGCGAGGCGGGCAGCAAGGAGGACATGCTGCGCACCAAGCGCCCGGTGCTGCTGAACACCTGCCACATCTTCGACAGCAACGGCGAGGTCGTGCGGAAGAACTGGCCCGACCACTACACCGGCGACCGTCCGCGCGACGCCGCGGACTGAGGCGGCGGGCGGCGCCAACCACTCTTCGTCCGCACCGGACACAGCATCCCGGACGGACACATACCGGACAGACACATAAGGGCGCATCCTATGGACGCGCCCTTTTCTTCTGCCGATCGGGATGCTCCGGCCGTCACGCGTCCAGCGCGGACCGCAGGCCCTCGCCCGTCGCGCCCGGCTTCGCCGCCGGCGGCAAAGCCGATGCCGTGGTGCCGGCCCCGCTTTCCGTCCGGTCCAGCTCGTCGAGCGGTGGCAGGTCGAAAGGCGTCCCCACGAAGGGATCGCCCCCGCCGTGTCCGGCCTGGACATGACCGTCCTCGGTGCAGGCCCGGCGGAAATAGGCCGCGATGAAGACGCGGACCGCCGAGGTCAGGGTGACCTCCGCATTGTCCGCGCCCGGACCGCGCCGCCGGATCTGCTCGTCCAGCCGGTCCTTGATCAGGGTGCAGAGGCCGTTGACCGTCAGGCCCTCGCGGCGGGCAATGTCCTCCAGAGCGTCCCACATGGTCGGCTCCAGACGCATGCTCGTGCGGCGCCCGGCAATCATGATGTTCATGCTCTTCAGCGGTTCCACACACGCGTTGGGATTCACTGTTAACCGCTTCTTCGGCCCGCGCTTCGCCATACGCCGCCCTCTCCACGAACCCGCCGGACGACGCGCGAAAAGTGCATCGCCCACGGCGCATTGATTGGTTGCATGCGCTGCACTCTACTAAATACAGCGAGAATTGCAACCACGGCAGCACTCCAATTATGTTTGAAGACGGAAAAGAACCTCTAGTAGTTGCATGCGTATGTATGCATTTGCAGGTGGCGCTTTTCCCTTGCTGCACGGGCGGCGGCCCGGCGTTCTTGTCGGCGTTGCTGTCAGCGAGCCTCTTCGGGAGTCAGCGTGGTCAGGCCGAGGGCGTGAACGCGCTCCGCCATTTCTTGGGCGAGCAGGCCATAGACCAGCCTCTGGCGCTCCACGCGCGACTTTCCGGCGAAGGCGGCGGAGACGATGGTGACGTGGAAATGCGTCTCGCCCTCCGGGTGGGCGCCGCCATGGCCGGCGTGCCGGCCGGAATCGTCCTGGATGTCGAGCCGCTCGGGGGCCAGCGCGTCGGTCAGCTTCCGACGCATGCGGGTGGCGTATTCCATGGGGGTCCTCATTGGGTTTGGGCGGAGTCGGGTTTGGGATTGAGGTGACGGCGCAGCACCGCTCCCGTCAAGCCGCCAGTGCCGCAGACCGGCCATTTTCCGCAGTTCGGCACCGCCCCCTTGCGTGCGCTTGCCAGAAAGGATGCCTCTTCCCATACTTCGCACATGAGCAAGCCACGCACCCGCTACGACTTCAGCCGCTACGACCAGCCGCGCACCGCCATGCGCGCCTGCGATCATCCGGGCTGTGCGGGCGAGGGCGAGTACCGGGCGCCGAAGAGCCGCCGGCAGCTCAACGACTATTACTGGTTCTGCCTGGACCATGTGCGCGAATACAACCGCGCCTGGGACTATTACGCCGGCATGAAGCCCGAGCAGATCGAGGCCGAGGTCCGCCGCGACACCACGTGGCAGCGGCCCAGTTGGCCGCTCGGCTTCTGGGGGGTGCAGGAGAAGTTCCTGCGCGACCGCGCGATGCACGGCTTCAGCTTCGAGTTCGGGCGCGAGGCCGGCAAGGACCAGTCCGAGGAGAGCAAGCAGCGCCGCCAGGCCGCCCGCAGCGCGGAGGAGGAGGCGCTGGTCGTCCTCGACCTCGCCCCGCCGGTGGATTTCCCGCGCATCAAGGCGCGCTACCGCGAGCTGGTGAAAATCCACCATCCCGACGCCAACGGCGGGGACAAGGCGGCCGAAGAAAAGTTGAAGGAGATCAATCAGGCCTACAACACGCTGAAAGCCTGCTATGGTGCGTAACCCCGACGGTTGGCCGGACCAGATTGGCCGGGCGGCCCCGACAACAGACACGTTGGAACGATAAGAACCTCCCATGCCTTCTCAAGGAGCCACCCAGGCCAGCTCGGCCCTGTTCGATCACGTTCCCGACATCACCCTGTCGGTGCGTCAAGTGTTCGGCATCGACAGCGACATGCAGGTGCCGGCCTTCAGCCAGCGCACGGAGCATGTGCCGGACATCGACGAAGCCTACCGCTTCGACCGCGACACGACGCTCGCGATCCTGGCTGGCTTCGCCTACAACCGTCGCGTCATGGTCCAGGGCTATCACGGGACCGGCAAGTCCACCCACATCGAACAGGTGGCCGCGCGCCTGAACTGGCCCTGCATCCGCATCAACCTGGACAGCCACATCAGCCGCATCGACCTGATGGGCAAGGACGCCATCGTCCTGCGCGACGGCGTCCAGGTGACGGAATACCGCGAAGGCATCCTGCCCTGGGCGCTCCAGCACGCCTGCGCGCTGGTCTTCGACGAGTATGACGCGGGCCGTCCCGACGTGATGTTCGTGATCCAGCGCGTGCTGGAGGTGGAAGGCAAGCTGACCCTGCTCGACCAGAACCGCGTCATCCGCCCGCACCCGGCCTTCCGCCTGTTCGCCACGGCGAACACCGTCGGCCTGGGCGACACCACCGGCCTTTATCACGGCACGCAGCAGATCAACCAGGGCCAGATGGACCGCTGGAACATCGTGGCGACGTTGAACTACCTGCCGGTGGACGCCGAGGTGAAGATCGTCGCCTCCAAGGTGCCGGAATACGACAGCGAGGCCGGCCGCAAGACCGTGGCGTCGATGGTGCGCCTGGCCGACCTGACCCGCGCCGGCTTCATCAACGGCGACATCTCCACCGTGATGAGCCCGCGCACGGTCATCACCTGGGCGCAGAACGCCAACATCTTCAACGACATCGCCTTCGCGTTCCGGATCACCTTCCTGAACAAGTGCGACGAGGTGGAGCGGCCGACCGTCGCCGAATACTACCAGCGCTGCTTCGGCACCGAGCTGCCGGAGACGGGAGTGCAGGCGAACCTGGTGTGACGGGGGGGGCGCGAGCCGAGGGAAAGGCCGGCAATGGGGTACATCGAGGTCGGACCGAACGGGGAATTGGCGTTGCCGCAGGATCTGCGCGAGCAGCTGGGCGTGAAGCCCGGCGACCGCGTCGAGTTGATCCTGCGCGACGACCGCACCGTCTTGGTCAGACCCCGCCCCCACAGTCTGGACGATCTCATCGGCAGCGGGGGCACGTTCACGCGCGCCCTGTCCCAGGAAGAAATGGACGACGCGATCCGCCGGCGCATGGCGGAACGGCACGCCGGACCACAGGACCGGACGTCGTGATCGGATTGGACACCAACGTCCTGCTTCGGCTGGTGGTGGAGGACGATCCGGACCAAGCCGCCAAGGCGCGGACCGCCGTTCGCGCCCTGGTCGCCGATGGTGAGGTTTGCTTCGTCGGCGACATCGTCCTGTGCGAGTTCGTCTGGGTTCTGGAAGGCGTCATGCGCCGGGACCGTGAGACCATCGCGCGCATCCTAGACCTCATCCTCGACAACGCGGACATCCGGGTGGAAAGCGAAACGGCCGCGCGGACCGCATCGGCCCTGCACCGGCAAGGCTTCGACTTTTCCGACGCCCTGCTCGGCCTCCGCAACCGGAACGCCGGCTGCGCCACCGCGCTGACGTTCGACCGCAAGGCAGCCCGGCTGCCGGAATTCCAGATTTTGAGCTGACAGCCCGCCATGACCGACCGTGAAAACCCCGTCGAGGCCTTCAAGCGCTCCACCGCCGCCGCGGTGCGGGCCCTCTCCCGCCGGGCCGACGTGCAGGTGGGCTTCTCCACCGAGCCGCCCGGCGTCGCCGGCCTGCGTGTGCGCATCCCCACCCCGGCGCGCGACCTGAACCCGCACGACGTCGCCACGCTGCGCGGCGCCGCGGACGCCGTGTCGCTGCGGCTGCGCTTCCACGACAACGCCGTCCATCTCCAGCGCATGCCGCTGGGCGACAGCGCCCGCGCCGCCTACGACGCGCTGGAGCAGGCCCGCTGCGAGGCCCTGGGCGCCAGCCACATGCCCGGCGTGGCCGCCAACCTGGAGGCGGCGCTGGACGAGCGCTACCACAAGCAGGGCTTCGAGCGGCTGGAGGAACGCGAGCAGGTCCCCCTGCCCGAGGTGCTGCGCCTGATCGCCCGCGAGGCGATGACCGGCGCCGCCCCGCCCCCCGCCGCCGAGCACGCGGTCAGCCTGTGGCGCGGCTGGATCGAGGAGCGGCTGGGCAAGGATCTCCACGGGCTCGCCGGCCACATGGCCGATCAGGACGCCTACGCCCGGGCCGTACGCAAGCTGCTGACCGAGCTGGACATGGAGGTCGGCAACGACCCCGACGAGCCGCAGGAGCCGGAGGAGGACGAGCGCGACTCCGGCGAGAACGAGAACGAGCCGAACAAGGGCCAGACCCAGGGTGAGGACGACACCCAAAGTCAGGCCGAATCGATGACCTCGCAGGAGACGCAGGAGTCCGACCAGGGCGAGCAGGCCGAGGAGGGCACCGGCGAGGAGGGCGACACCGAGATGGGCCAGGGCGAAGGGGCGGAGGAGCCCGCCGGCCCCGGCCAGCCCTGGCGCCCGGAGACCAGTCGCCGCAACGAGCCCGACCCCAACGCCTACAAGCCCTTCACCACCCGATTCGACGAGGTGGTCGACGCCGCCGAGCTGTGCGACCCGGAGGAGCTGGCCCGGCTGCGCCACATGCTGGACCAGCAGCTCGTCCATCTCCAGGGGGTGATCTCCAAGCTGGCCAACCGGCTGCAGCGCCGCCTCCTGGCCAAGCAGCAGCGGTCGTGGGAGTTCGATCTGGACGACGGCATCCTCGACGCCGCCCGTCTCGCCCGCATCGTCGTCAACCCGGTCCTCCCCCTCTCCTTCAAGAAGGAGAAGGAGATGGATTTCCGCGACACGGTGGTGTCGCTGCTGATCGACAACTCCGGCTCGATGCGCGGGCGGCCGATCTCCATCGCCGCGATGAGCGCCGACATCCTGGCCCGCACGCTGGAGCGCTGCGCGGTGAAGGTGGAGGTGCTGGGCTTCACCACCCGCGCCTGGAAGGGCGGACAGGCGCGCGAGCACTGGATCTCCTCGGGCAAGCCCGCCAACCCCGGCCGCCTGAACGACCTGCGCCACATCATCTACAAGGACGCCGACCAGCCCTGGCGCCGCGCCCGCAAGAATCTCGGCCTGATGCTGCGCGAAGGCATCCTGAAGGAGAACATCGACGGCGAGGCGCTGATGTGGGCGCACAACCGCCTGATCGGGCGGTCCGAACAGCGGCGCATCCTGATGGTGATCTCCGACGGCGCGCCGGTGGACGACTCGACCCTGTCGGTCAACGCCGGCAACTATCTGGAGCGGCATCTGCGGCAGGTGATCGAGTACATCGAGACCCGCTCGCCGGTGGAGTTGGTGGCCATCGGCATCGGGCACGACGTGACCCGCTACTACCGCCGCGCCGTCACCATCGTGGACGCCGAGCAACTGGGCGGCACCATGATGAACAAGCTGGCCGAGCTGTTCGACGAGGACGACCGCCGGGGCCGCAGCGGCTGGCGCTGAGGCCGAAGACAGGACCGGAAACGACAACAGCACAAACGACAACGGCGCGGATCACTCCGCGCCGTTTTTGTTGATGCCGTCCGGTTCGTCCGGTCACTGCAGGCTGCGCTGCATCTCTTCGAAGTTGCGCGAGAAGCCGTTCAGCGGGAAGTCGATGTCGCGCTTGCCGGCGCGCAGGAAGTTCACCCGGACCAGCACCGTGGAGCCGTTGCGGAACTGGTCGACCACGCGGCCCGACACGAAGTTCGGGAACATGCACATGTTGAGCGTGGCGATCTGCGTCTCGATGCGCGGTTGGCGGTCGACGCGGATGGCGCAGTTGTCGATCATGCCCTGGCTGGTCGTCAGGAACAGGTGGTAGTCGTTGCCGGTCGGGATGACGCTCAGCGCCACGAAGCCGACCTCCTTGCCGTCGTCGAACAGCCGGTAGTTCATCAGCCGGCAGACCTTGGTGTCGGTCATCCGGTCGATCTCGCACCGGCTGGTCCAGGCGCCCTCCGGGCCGTACTCGGCGGCGGATTTGGAGAAATCGACGGCGGAGGCCGGCGTGACGGCCAGCGCGGACAGCAGCGCCGCACCAAAAGCGAAGAGACCTGTCCAACGCATCCTGACGCTCCCCATCTGTCGTCCCGTTCGGCCGCTCGAACTCCCGCCCGGCGGCGGGTATCGCGAACGGATTATAGGCATACCCCAAAGACGAACAAGCCTTTACACCTTTGGTTGGCGTCTTAGTCCGCGATGATCGTTCCGCTCCGCATCCTTTTTGAATATTGAGAATGGTTATCGTTCACGCTTGACACCCCGGCCCCCGAATGGTCAAGTCGGCGCATGAGAACGCTTCGCAATTGCGGGCGTGAACCGACAAGAATTCGGGAGTCACGAGGATGCACATCGGATCGCGCGGCGTGTTTGCCGCCACCTTCGCCGCCACGCTGCTGACCATGACGGGTCTCGCCAGCGCCGCCGAGGTGAACATCTACTCCGCGCGCCATTACGATGTGGACAAGGACCTCTACGACGCCTTCACCAAGAAGACCGGCATCAAGATCAACGTCATCGAGGGCAAGGAAGAGGAGTTGATCGAGCGGATGAAGACCGAAGGCGGCAACAGCCCCGCCGACGTGTTCATCACCGTCGACGCCGGCCGCCTGTGGCGCGCCCAGGAGGCCGGTCTGCTCCAGCCGACCCGCTCCAAGGTCATGGAGGAGGCCATTCCGGCCCACCTGCGCGAGCCGGAAGGCCATTGGTTCGGCATTTCCAAGCGCGCCCGCATCCTGGTCTACAACAAGGCCTCGGTGAAGCCGGACGAGATCAAGACCTACGAGGAGCTGGCCGACCCGAAGTGGAAGGACCGCGTCCTCGTCCGCTCCTCGACCAGCGTCTACAACCAGTCGCTCGTCGGCTCGCTGCTCGCCGCCCACGGCGAGAAGGCGACCGAGGAGTGGGCCAAGGGCGTCGTCGCCAACATGGCGCGCAAGCCGCAGGGCGGCGACACCGACCAGATCAAGGGCGTGGCCGCCAACGAAGGCGACGTGGCCGTGACCAACACCTACTACTTCGCCCGCATCGCCTCCTCCTCCAAGCCGGAGGACAAGGCCATCGCGGAGAAGCTGGGCGTGATCTTCCCCAACCAGGGCGACCGCGGCACCCACGTGAACGTCTCCGGCGCCGGCGTCATGAAGAACGCGCCGAACAAGGAGCAGGCCGTCCAGTTCCTGGAGTATCTGGTCAGCCCCGAGGCCCAGAAGATGTTCACGGAAAAGAACTACGAGTACCCGATCGTCGCCGGGGCCGAGACCGCGCCGGTGCTGGTGACCTGGGGCAAGTTCAAGGAAGACCCGCTGAACGCCGCCGTCTACGGCAAGAACAACGCCGAGGCTCTGAAGATCATGGATCGCGCCGGCTGGAAGTAAGCCACCGTCCGGCGTAGCGAAGGGGCGCGTCCCAGCGGTGGAGACGCGCCCTTTTTGTTTGTGGATTTAGAACTTGCCCTCTTCGTAGTCGCGGTAGGCCTGCATCACCTCCTCGCGGCTGTTCATGACGAAGGGGCCGCCCCAGGCCACCGGCTCGCCGAGCGGCCGGCCGGAGAGCAGCAGGAAGCGCGCCCCGGACGGGCCGGCGGTGATCTCCGCCCGGTCGCCCTCGCCCAGCACCAGCACCCGCGGCCCGCCCAGCCGGACGGAGCTGCCGGGCGCCACCACCGATCCCTCGAAGACCACCAGCGCAGCCGCGTGACCGGCGGGCACCGGCTCGGAGAAGGCAGCACCCGCCGGCAGGGTGACGTCGAAGTAGCGGGCCTCCGTCGGGCCGCTGCGCACCGGGCCGGCGGTGCCGTTGCCGGTGGTGCCGGCGATCACCGTCACCGTGGTCCCGCCCTCGCGCGTCTCGACCGGGATGCGATCGGCGGCGAACTCCTGGTAGGCGGGCTCCGACATCTTCAGCCGCGCCGGCAGGTTGATCCAGAGCTGGAAGCCCTTCATCAACCCTTCGGTCTGCTCCGGCATCTCGGAATGGATCACGCCGCGCCCGGCGGTCATCCATTGCACGCCGCCGGTCTCGATCACGCCCTCATGGCCGTGGTTGTCCCAGTGGCGCATGCGGCCGGCCAGCATGTAAGTGACCGTCTCGAAACCGCGGTGCGGGTGGTCGGGGAAGCCGGCCAGATAGTCCTGCGGCGTGTCGGACCCGAAGTAGTCCAGCATCAGGAAGGGGTCGAGCATGCGCAGGCGCGGCGTGCCGACCATGCGGGTCATGCGCACGCCGGCCCCGTCGGACGCTTCCATGCCTTCGACGGCGGTCAGGACGGGGCGGACGGTTTCGGCGGTCATCGGACGCTCTCCTCAAGCAACATTGCTGAGAGAGAGGTATTCTTTCCAGGGCACCGGATAAAGCCCCACCGCCGCTCAACACTGTTGCGGCGGGGACAACAGCCTCACTCGTCCGTCTGGCCGGGGCGGGAGCGGCTGATCGACAGGCTGAGCAGGATCACCGGCACGATGCCCACCGCGACGATGGCCAGCGCCCCCGTGGCGGCCTCGGTCAGCCGCTCGTCGGAGGCCAGCGTGTAGACGCGCACGGCCAGCGTGTCGAAGTTGAAGGGCCGCACGATCATCGTCGCCGGCAGCTCCTTCATCACGTCGACGAAGACCAGCAGGCCGGCGGTCAGCAGGCTGCCCCACATGATCGGCGCGTGCACCCGGATCAGCGTCCGCCCCGCCGTGTGGCCGAGCACGCGCGAGGCGAAGTCCATCGTCGGGCGGATCTTGCCCAGGCTGGCCTCGATCGTGTTGAAGGACACCGCCAGGAAGCGCACCAGATAGGCGAACAGCACCGCCGCGATGGTGCCGCTCAGCAGCAGGCCGGTGGACACGCCGAAGGTCTGGCGCATGAAGGCGTCGACGGCGTTGTCGAGATGGGCGAAGGGAATCAGCACGCCAACCGCGATCACCGAGCCGGGAATGGCGTAGCCCATGGCGGCGACGCGCACCGCGCCCTTCAGCAGCGGCGTCGGGCGCAGCCGCTGCCCGTAGGCCAGCACCAGCGCCAGCGACACCGCCAGCACCGCGGCCAGCGCCGCCAGCGTGAAGCTGTTGCGGGCCAGCGTCAGGAACACCGGCCCAAAGGCCTGGTCCCCGGCGGTGACCGCCATGCGCACCAGCAATCCGGCGGGCAGCAGGAAGCCGAGCAGCAGCGGCAGCCCGCAGGCCGTCATGGCGGCGGCGGCGCGCCAGCCGGTCAGCTGGTGCTTGGGCAGGCGGCGGTAGCGGGTGGTGGTGTGGTGGTAACGGGCCTGACGGCGCGACCAGCGCTCCATCAGCACCAGCACCAGAACGAACATCATCAGCACGGCGGCCAACTGCGCCGCCGCCACCGGCTGCCCCATGGCGAACCATGTCCGGTAGATGCCGGTGACGAAGGTGTTCACGGCGAAATACTGCACGGTGCCGAAATCGGCCAGCACCTCCATCAGCACCAGCGCCAGACCGGCGACGATGCTGGGACGGGCCAGCGGCAGCGCCACCGTGAAGAAGCTGCGCCACGGTCCGCGGCCGAGCGTACGGCTGACCTCCAGCACGCAGACGGACTGCTCCAGGAAGGCGGCGCGCGACAGCAGATAGACGTACGGGTACAGCACCAGCGTCATCATCAACGCGGCGCCTTCGAGCGTACGGATGTCGGGAAACCAGTAATCCCGCCGCGACCAGTGGAAAAGCTCGCGCAGCGCGGTCTGCACCGGGCCGACGAACTGGAGCAGGTCGGTGTAGACGTACGCCATGACGTAGGCCGGCACCGCCATCGGCAGCAGCAGCGCCCACTCCAGCGTACGGCTGCCGGGGAACCGGCACATGGTGACCAGCCAGGCGGTGCCCACCCCGATCACCAGCGTGCCCACCCCCACCCCGAAGACGAGGCGCACGGTGTTCAGCAGATACTCCGCCAGCACCGTGTCGACCAGATGCTGCCACACCCCATCCGTCGGCACGAAGACGCGGCTGATCACCGCCAGCACCGGCAGGGTGACCAGCGCCGCGATCACCAGCGTCGCCAGCGTCCAACCGCTGAAACCGATGCGTTGCCACAGGGAGGAATGGAAGCCGGCGGCCTGAACCGGGCCGCCCGGTGTCGGGGCGGGGGTTTGAAAGGTGTCCGTCGTCAAGGCCGGTTACGCCCATAGGGATGTGTCGAACGGGAGCCCTATGGTCTCACACTGTGCGAATAACTCGCAATGACAACATGCCGCATCCCCTTCCCCCGGCGGTATGACAGGGATGCGGCCGCCGTTTGCGGTTACTTGGTGCCGAACATGCGGTCGCCCGCGTCGCCCAGGCCGGGGACGATGTAGGCGTTCTCGTCGAGATGGCTGTCGAGCGAGGCGGTGAAGACCTTCACCCGCGGGTGGGCGGCGGCGAAGACGCGCATGCCCTCGGGCGCCGCGACCAGCGCCATGAAGCGGATGTTCTCGTCGTCCACACCGTGGCGGTTGAGCACGTCGCAGGCGTGGACCGCGGAGTTGCCGGTCGCCAGCATCGGGTCCACCACGATGAACAGGCGGCCCTCCGCCTCCGGCAGCTTCACCAGATACTCGTGCGGCATCTTGGTGTCGTGGTCGCGGTAGAGGCCGATGTGCCCCTCGCGCGCCGACGGCACCAGCTCGTGCAGGCCCTGGGCCATGCCGAGGCCGGCGCGCAGCACCGGCACGATGGCCAGCTTCTTGCCGGCGATGACCGGCGCGTCCATGGGCTGGAGCGGCGTGTCGATCCGCTCGGTCGTCAGGGGCAGGTCGCGGGTGATCTCATAGCCCATCAGCAGCGAAATCTCGCGCAGCAGTGTGCGGAAGCCGCCGGTGGAGCGTTCCTTGGCCCGCATCAGCGTCAGCTTGTGCTGGATCAGCGGGTGGTCGAGGATGAACAGATTGGGAAATTCGGTGTGGGTGCGCATGGATCTCGTGCCGCGGCCTGTCTGGACCCCGATCCTAACCCGGCGGACCCGCTTCGGCCAAGCCGCCCTTAAGCGATCCCGCCGGATGCACCGCCCGGGAGATGAAAATCAGCGGCGGTCGGGAAGCGCCGCCCGTCCCGCCGCAACCTCCGGCTGGTCAACCCCGTAGCGGACCACGCGGTTGCGGCCGCTGTTCTTCGCCTGATAGAGGGCACGATCGGCGCAGACCACCATGTCTTCCACCGGCAGATCCTCCCCGGCCTCGACCAGCCCGAAGGAGGCGGTGACCGCGATCCGCCGCCCGTCGGGCAGCGTCACCGGTGTGCGCGCCAGCTCGCCGCGCAGCCGCTCGATGACCCGGAAGCCCTCGGCGAGGCCGGTTTCCTTCAGGCAGATCAGGAACTCCTCCCCGCCCATGCGGAAGGCCTCGTCGAAGCTGCGGATGCCCCGGCTGATGGCGGCGGCGGTGGCGGCCAGGACGCGGTCGCCGATGTCGTGGCCGTAGGTGTCGTTGATGCCCTTGAAGCGGTCGATGTCGCAGATGGCGACGCAGAAGGCCGGGCCGTTCCGGCGGAAGCGGTTGTGCTCGCGCTCCAGCGCCTCCTGCATGCCGCGGCGGGTGCGCAGGCCGGTCAGTGGGTCCAGCCCGCTCGCCGCAGCCCCGAAGGCGCGCTCGACCCGGCGCAGATGCAGGACGAACTCCTCGAAGCGGGCGATCACCCCCTCATAGTCGGCCTCGCTGGGGCTCTCGCCGCCGGCCGCCTTCAGCAGAAGCAGCTTGGCTTTGCGGTGCATCTGCTCATGCAGGGTGACCAGCTTCTCCACGGCGGGCTGGTGGGCCAGATCGTCGGCGTTGACCGCCACGCACCACGCCGCGAAGGAGGCCGGCGCCGACACCCGCTCGCCCCCCTGCCCGCCGCGGAAGAAGACCGCGCGGTGCCATTGCCCGATCCATCGCAAATGCTCGTCGAGGACGAGGCCGAGGCTGTCGGATGGCGAGCGTGTGTCGGACGAGTTGGTCATCGGGCTTGCACGCCTTCCCTTCGGACACATCCACCGGTCGCGGCCGGCGGATGCCAACAGTATCGCACGAAGTCATAACCCGGGTCCGCAACCCGGTCGTGCGATTAAGTTGTGCTCATCCGCCAAAAGGGAAAGCCCCGCGACACCATCAAATTTTATTCAAATGCCGCGACGCGACGCGGTGTCACAGCCCGGCCACGCTGTCCAGGAAGCGGCGGATCAGCTCCGGGTCCTTGTGGCCGGGACGATCCTCCACGCCCGACGACACGTCGAGCGCCGTGGCGCCGGTCGTCCGCACAGCCTCCGCCGCGTTCTCCGGCTTCAGCCCGCCGGACAGCATCCAGGGCTTCGGCCAGCTCCGCCCGGCGAGCAGCGTCCAGTCGAAGGCGATGCCGTTGCCGCCCGGCAGGGCCGACACCTTGGCCGGCGGCTTGGCGTCGAACAGCAACCGGTCGGCGACCTCGGCGGCCTCCAGCGCGGCGGCCAGATCCTCCGGCCCGCCGACCTTGATCGCCTTCATCACCGGGATGTTGAAGGCCGCCTTCACCTCGGCGATGCGGCGCGGCGTCTCCTTGCCGTGGAGCTGGATCAGGTCGAAGGGAACCTGGCTGACCACATGCTCAAGGAAATCGTTCTCCGGATCGACGAACAGCCCGACCGTGCGCACGCCCGTGGGGACCAGCCGCGCCAGCTCCGCCGCCATGGAGGGTGCGATGGAGCGCGGGCTCGGCGGGTAGAAGACGAAGCCGACGTAGCGCGCCCCGCCGGCCACGGCGGCGTGCAGCGACAGGGGCTCGGTGAGGCCGCAGATCTTGACGCTGACGGGCATAGGGACGAGTCCTTACAGTTCCGAAACGATGCGGCGGGCGGCGGCTTCCGGATTGGCGTCACCGGTGATCGGGCGCCCGATGACCAGATGGTCCGCCCCGGCGGCCAGCGCCTCGGCGGGGGTCATGACGCGCTTCTGGTCGTTGGCGGCGGCCCAGGCGGGGCGGATGCCCGGCACCATCAGGATGAAGTCCGGCCCGCAGGCCTCGCGGATCAGCGCCACCTCGGCGGGGGAGCAGACGACGCCATCCACCCCCGACTCCTTGGCGAGCAGCGCCAGCCGCTTCACCTGATCGGCCACCGGGACGCTCTGCCCGACGGCCTGGAGATCGGCGGCGTCCATGCTGGTCAGCACGGTGACGGCGAGGATCTTCGGACGGTCCGCACCCGCGCTGGCCGCGGCTTCCGCCGCCGCGCGCATCATCGCCGGGCCGCCGGAGGTGTGTATGGTCAGGAAGGCGGGCTTCAGCGGCAGCGCCGCCCGGATGCCGCCCGCCACCGTGTTGGGGATGTCGTGCAGCTTGAGGTCGAGGAACAGCGGCGGGCCATCCTCGCCGATCACCGAACGAATGCCCGCCGGGCCATGGGCGATGAAGAACTCCAGCCCCAGCTTGATCCCGCCGACCACCCCTGCGATCCGCCGGCCGAGGTCGCGGGCGGTGTCGAGGTCGGTCGTGTCGACGGCGCAGAAAATGCGCGAGGCGGGCGCGATGCTGGGCGTGCTCATGGAAAAACGGCTCTCCGGACCCTGGAAGGTGGTGATGGCGCGCAGCCTAACAAGGGCCGGCGCCAATCACCAGACTTCCGGGGCCGGAGAGGGGAAGTTGCGCCCGATGCCCTCTCCCGCCCCGGGAGAGGGAGGGACCCAAGCGCCAGCGTGGGAGGGTGAGGGTGCTGCCAAAGGATCAGCGCTGCATCCTCGTCCGTACCCTCACCCGCCCGCTTCCGCGGGCACCCTCTCCCGGGACGGGAGAGGGATTGAACGCGTCAGTCGCGGTTCACGTCGACGCGCCCGGTCGGAGTCGCCGCTGGAGTCGCGATCGGCGTGGCGGCCGGAGCGCCCGCCGCCGGGTTGGCGCCCTGCGTGTTGACGCCCTGTGTATTGACGTCGCGCAGCGAGGCGGCCGCGGCGCGGCGGCGCTCCTCGGCGGCCTGATCGCTGTCGTAATCGGCGGTGGCGGCGTCATAGCCGCTCCAGCCGGCCTCGCGGTAGCCCTGCGCCCGGCCGGGGATGTCCACCGAGCCGTGGCGCTGCATGACGGCCAGCGCAGAGTCGCACATCGCCTCTTCGACCCGGCCGACCAGCAGCACACCGCCGCGGCGCACGCCCTCCGCAAAGACCTCCGCGTCCTCCTGCGTCACGCCGACGCCGGTCAGCATGGAGACGCGGCGGTCGCGGGCGTCGAAATTCGGGTCCTCCCCAAAGTCGGCGGCGTGGCGCCAGCTTTCCAACCGGTTCTCGGTGGCCAGACTGGCCGAGGAGCCCAGCTTCGCGCTGTCGGCGCCCATCATGGTGAAGTCCTGCCGCAGATTGGCGGCTTCGAGTTCGCTCAGCGCGCGTTCGGCGCCGGACAGATCGTCATACAGCGCGACAATGGTCTTCTTGTTCATGAACCCGCTCCTGTGCTGGTCCGATCCGGACGCGGTCCGGACTCAGAGGAAGAAATAGAGGAGGGCGAGGACCACCAGCACGACCAGCGCGATGACCCACCAGTTCATGGAGCCGGCCGCACCGCCCGTCGCCGTCCGGTTGCCGTCCGTGTCATAGACACCCACTTTGCGAGGTTCGTCGGCCATGGATGCTTCACTCCCTGTCGGTAAGGCTTCAGCCAACACAGGCTGATTGCCCTCTCAACAGGGGTTGAGCCGCACCGTTCCGCCGGTTCCGGGAGGGCGCTCAGCGCCCGGCGGCCCCGTCCGGCAGTTCGGACGCCCGCGCCGGATCGGCTATGGCGTCCGCCAGCGCCTCGCCCAGCGCCGGGGCGAACTTGAAGCCGTGGCCGGAGCAGGCGCTCATCAGCCAGCAGCGGGCGGACAGCGGCTCGACCACGAAGCGTTCGTCGTCGGTCACCGTGTAGAAGCAGGTCGCCGCGTTGGCGAGGCTGTAGCGGTGGCCGTCCGCCAGCACCCGGCGGGCGCGGTCCAGCACGTCGCGCGCCTCGTCCGGATCGGGATCGCGCTCGGTGTCCGGATCGCCGACGCGCGAGAAGCGGTGGTCGCCCGCCTTCATCGTCGTGCCGGCCACCGGGGGAACGACGTAGACTCCGCTCTCGCCATCCGCGTCGATCAGCATCGGCGCCGTCGCCCAGACGCCGCGCAGCCCCTCCGGCGGCATCAGATAGGCCACGACCTGCCGCGACGGGGTCAGGCGCGCCGCCGTTTCCGGCAGCAGCTTCGTCACCCAGGCCCCGGCGGCGACCACCAGCGCGTCGGCGCCGATGGTCCGGCGGTCGGCCAGAGTCACCATGGCGCGCTCCGCATCGATGGCCGTCACGGGGGCACGCGCGTGGACCGTCACCCCCAGCGCGTTCAGATGGTGGCTGAGCAGCTCCACGATGCGCCCGGCGAGCAGCACGCCGCCCGACTCCAGATGCAGCCCCTCCGCCACCGCGTTGGCGTCGACCAGCGGGAACTCCGCGGCGATCTGCGCCGGGGTCAGGCGGCGGAAGGGGTGGCCCAGCGACTCCAGCACCGCGACGCTGTCGGCCAGCCAGCGCCGCCCGTCCTCCGCCGAGGCGGTGCAGAGCGTGCCGCTTGGGACGAGCAGCCGTTCGCCCAGATCGGTCCACAACCGTTCCCAGGCCTGGAAGGCGGTGTCGGCCATGCGGGCGTAGCCGGCGCTGGCGCCGTAGGCGTGGCGGAACAGCCGGTGCTGGTCCACGGAGCTGCCGAAGGGGTTGGGCACCTGGCCTTGGTCGAAGACCGCGACCTCGTGCCCGGCGCGGGCCAGCGCCCAGGCCGTGCACAGCCCCATGATGCCGGCGCCGACGACGGTGATGCGGAGAGTCATGATGGAAAAACGCCTCAGCGGATCGTGTCGTTGTGGATCACCATCTCCACCGCCAGCTGGGCGGCGCAGAGGTCTTCCAGCGCGGTGCCGACCGACTTGAACAGGGTGATCTGGTCGTAGAAGCGGCGGCCGGCGCGCTGGCCGCGGGTCAGGTCGTAGAGGTCGCCGGCGATGTCGGCGTCGGTCAGGATGCCGGCCTTCATCGGCTGCACGATGTCGCCGGCTTCCTTGCAGGCCCCCTCGCGGGTGTCCACGAAGACGCGGGAACGGCGGATGCAGTCGTCGTCCGCCTCGCGCATCTCCGGGGTGAAGCCGCCGACAAGGTCGAGATGGGCACCCGGCTGAAGCCACTCGCCACGGATCAGCGGTTCCTTCGCCAGCGTGGCGCAGGAGATCACCTGGGCGCCGCGCACCGCCCCTTCCAGGTCGGCCGTGGCCTCGATGCGGAATTTCGGGCGGTGGAAGCGGCTGGCCACCTTCTTCGCCTTCTCCAGGCTGCGGCCCCAGACCAGCACATGCTTGATCGGCAGGACAGTGGCGAAGGCCTCGATCAGTTCGGGCGCCAGCGCCCCGGTGCCGACCATCAGCAACCGTTCCGAGTCGGGCCGCGCGAGGTAGGAGGCGGCGAGCGCGGAGGCCGCCGCGGTGCGCCGCTTGGTGAGCGCGGTGCCGTCCAGAACCGCCTGGGGCATCCCCGTCTTGCCGTCCATCAGCAGGTAGAGGCCCTGCACCGCCGGCAGGTCCTTCGCCCCGTTGTCGGGGAAGACGGTGACCACCTTGACGCCGATGGACTGGTTGACCTGCCACGCCGGCATCAGCAGCAGCGTGCCGTCGCTCTGGCCGTAGGTTTCCACCGTGTGGTGGTGCCGCATCGGCACCTCGACCCCGGCGCGGAAGGTCTGCCGCATGCGCTCGATCAGCATGCGGAAGTGCAGGACGGACTTCAGCTCGGCTCCGGTGACGGTGCGCATCGGCGGCTCCCTCCACAGGTCCGGCAAAGCGGAACCCCCCTCCCGCCCCCCAGCCGGACGGGAGGCCGAAGGGGTTACCGGCGGGCGGTCAGTGGACCGTGGTCGCCGGCAGGGCGGCGCCAGACCCGGTCACCGCGGGCAGGCCGGCGGTGCCGGACACCGGACGGTTCATCTCGGCCAGACGCTTCTCGGCGGCGGCGGCGCGGGCCTGCGTCTCCTTCAGCTCGCGCTCCAGGTAGGAGACGCGGTCCGAAGAGCGGCGGGCGCGGCGGCGGTAGCGGCGCTGGGCGTTCCAGGCGACGACGCCGCCGGCCAGGAAGCCGATCACCAGAGCCACCAGCGTGGCGAGGTAGACCGGGACCTCCAGCGTGAAGGGCAGCGGCCAGAGCGACAGCGTGACCAAGCCACGGTTGGAGATGGCGAACAGCACCGCGGCCAGCGCGATGGGAACGGCGATGATGAGGGCGATGAAACGCACGGGTGTTGTCCTCGTATCCATGATCGGGGGCCGGGGCAGCGCCGGGTCCGGGCCGATGACTCAGCGACGGTCTGTCAATGAACGGACATCATTCGTCGGTGTTCAAGCGCTCGCGCAACTGTTTTCCGGTCTTGAAGAAGGGGATCGCCTTCTCACCGACCTCCACCGCCTCGCCGGTGCGCGGGTTCCGACCCGTGCGCGCGTCGCGGCGCTTGACCGAAAAGGCGCCGAATCCGCGCAGCTCCACCCGGTCGCCGCGGGCGAGCGCTTCGGAGATCTCGTCGAAGATGGTGCCGACGATCTTTTCGATGTCGCGCTGGTACAGATGCGGATTGCGCTCCGCGAGCCGTTGAATCAGCTCTGATTTGGTCATGGCGATTCCGTTTCCCCCGGTTCGAGCGCCCTTGGACCGCGCTCCTTGACCTGCGCGCAAGCGTGCCACCGGGTCCGGTGACCGTCAAGCTAAGCCTTTCTGGTGGAACCCTTTTCCCGGCAACGCTCCGGCTTGCCCGACGGCCGCCGGGGAAAAGGCCCGAAATTTGATTAATCCGTCTTACGGATTGCCTTTGAACGCACCATTTCCGATGAGTTGGTTGGCACGGTCGCCATCGCCGGACTCGGTTGCCGGACTCGGTTGGAGGTTCGTCATGACACACACTCACCACACCGGCCATCACACCGGCCCCGCCGACCCGCTGGCCGGCCTGCCCTACGCGGACCGCGTCCGCACGGTCACCACCGCCCAGGCGCTGGGCTGGCTGCGGGCGGGCTGGGCGGACCTGCGGGCGTCGGGCTGGGTCAGCCTCGCCTACGGCGCCCTGTTCGTCGCCATCGGATTCGCGCTGACCGGCGGGCTGGTCCTGGCCGGGATGGCCTATCTGATCGCGCCGATGATCGGCGCCTTCCTGCTGATCGCCCCGCTCCTGGCGCTCGGCCTCTACCGGATTTCCAAGGACGTCGAGGAGGGGCGGCGGCCCAGCCTGTGGCGGGCGCTGACCGCGTGGCGGGCCAACCCCTACCACATCCTGACCGCCGGCCTGATCCTGATGCTCTATGTGATGATCTGGGCGCGGATGAACGTGGTGGCCTTCGCCCTGTTCTTCCCGCACGAGGCCATCGCGCTCGATCATTTCGTGGCGCAGATGTTCAGCCTGGACGGACTGGTCTTCACCGTCTTCATCACGGCGCTGGGCTTCGCCTTCGCCGCCTTCGCCTTCATCACCAACGTCACCGCCCTGCCGATGATGATGGACCGCCCGGTGGATGTCTTCGCCGCGGCGCTGGCCTCGGCGATGGCGGTGCTGCGCAACCCGCGGGTCATGGCGCTGTGGGCCGGGCTGATCGTGCTGGTGACCGGCGCCGGGCTGCTGACCGGCTTTCTGGGCCTGATCGTCGCCCTGCCCCTGGTCGGGCACGCGAGCTGGCACGCCTACCGCGACCTCATCAAGGAGGATGAGGAGGGGTGAGAGCGGTTTGAAAAAGGAAAAAGCCGCCGCGGGGTGACCGCGGCGGCTTTTTCTTTGGCGTAGGTATGGGAGACGGGCCCCCTCCCCGACCCTCCCCCGCTGACGCAGGGGAGGGAGATGGGAAGGACCTTACTCCTCGCCGGTCTGCTGCTTGCGCTTCAGAGCCGCACCCAGGATGTCGCCCAGCGAGGCGCCCGAGTCGGACGAACCGTACTCGGCCATCGCCTGCTTCTCCTCCTCCATCTCGCGGGCCTTGATGGACAGCGAGATGCGGCGGGAGCCGCGGTCGATCTGGGTGACCTTCGCGTCGACCTTCTCGCCGACGGCGAAGCGGTCCGGACGCTGCTCCGAACGGTCGCGGGACAGGTCCGACTTGCGGATGAAGCCGGTGTAGCCCTCGCCGACCGTGACCTCGATGCCACCGTCGGTGACCTGGGTGACGGTGCAGGTGACGACCTCGTTCTTCTTCAGGCCGGCCGTGGCAGCCTCGAACGGATCGTTCGCAAGCTGCTTGATGCCGAGGGAGATGCGCTCCTTCTCGACGTCGACGTCCAGGACCTTGACCTTGACGCGGTCGCCCTTCTTGTACTCGGCGATGGCCTCCTCACCCGACTTGTTCCAGTCGAGGTCGGACATGTGGACCATGCCGTCGATGTCGCCCGGCAGACCGACGAACAGACCGAACTCGGTGATGTTCTTGACCTCGCCTTCCAGCTCCGTGCCCGGGCCGAACTTGTCGAGGAAGGTCTCCCACGGGTTGTCCAGGCACTGCTTGAGGCCCAGGCTGATGCGGCGCTTCTGCGGATCGACGTCCAGGACCATGACCTCGACTTCCTGAGACGTCGACACGATCTTGCCCGGATGGACGTTCTTCTTCGTCCAGGACATCTCCGAAACGTGCACCAGGCCCTCGATCCCCGGCTCCAGCTCCACGAAGGCGCCGTAGTCGGTGATGTTGGTGACGCGACCCTTGAACCGCGAGCTGACCGGGTACTTGGCTTCCACGCCTTCCCACGGATCGGCTTCCAGCTGCTTCATGCCGAGGCTGATGCGCTGGGTCTCCGGGTTGAAGCGGATGACCTGGACCGTGACGGTCTGGCCGATCTGCAGGGCCTCGGACGGGTGGTTGATGCGGCGCCACGCGATGTCGGTGACGTGCAGCAGGCCGTCGACACCACCCAGATCCACGAACGCGCCGTAGTCGGTGATGTTCTTGACCACACCCTGCAGAACCTGGCCTTCCTTGAGGTTGGCCACCAACTCCGAACGGGCCTCGGCGCGGCTCTCTTCGAGAACGGCGCGACGCGACACGACGATGTTGCCGCGCGAGCGGTCCATCTTCAGGATCTGGAACGGCTGCGGGGTGCCCAGCAGCGGGGAGATGTCGCGGACCGGACGGATGTCCACCTGCGAACCCGGCAGGAACGCCACGGCGCCCGACAGGTCGACGGTGAAGCCGCCCTTGACGCGGCCGAAGATGACGCCGGTGACGCGGGTCTGGTCCTGGAAGGACTTCTCCAGCAGCGCCCAGGCCTCTTCACGCTTGGCCTTCTCACGCGACAGAACGGCTTCGCCGTTCTTGTCTTCCATGCGCTCCAGATACACCTCGACGGTGTCGCCCGCCTTCAGCTCGGGCGGCTGGCCGGCAACGGCGAATTCCTTCAGCGCGACGCGGCCTTCCGACTTCAGGCCGACGTCGATGGTGACCATGTCGTTCTCGACAGAGACGACGCGGCCCTTGACGACCGAGCCTTCGAGGGACTCGGCCGTGCCGAGCGACTCCTCAAGCAGAGCCGCAAAGCTTTCCTTCTCGCCGGTCCGGGCCATAGCTTGTGCCATTGAAACTCCTAAGGTTGGCCGAAAGCGATCCCGCCATGGTCCGTCCCGCGGCAAAACGGGCCGGCCCCCGATGGGACCACCGCGCCGGGCACCACGCCCGGCGACTTGGTTGACATATGTTCCGTTGGAGGGCCGAAGCGCCCGGACCCTGATGCTCAGACCTTGGGGCCGAAACCGGTTTTCGTTCCGATAAAGGCGGTCGCCGCTGCGAACGCCTGGTCGGCGTCGAGGGCGGAGGTATCAAGCACAAAAGCGTCGGCAGCCGGCAGGAGCGGTGCTACCGTCCTCTGGCTGTCGCGCGCGTCACGGGCCTTCATGTCCTCCAGGACGTCGGACGGTATAGCCGGAATCCCGCGTTCCCGCAACTCCTTGAGTCGCCGTTCGGCCCGCACCTCCACCGAAGCGGTAACGAACAGCTTGGCATCGGCGTTCGGGCATACGACCGTTCCGACATCCCGCCCGTCCAGCACCGCCCCCGGCGCGCCGCCGGGCGGGGTCGCGGCGAACGTCCGCTGGAATTCGAGCAGGGCGGCCCGCACCGCCGGCACCGCGGCGACCTTGGAAGCCGCCTGCGCCGCGTCGTCGTTGCGCAGGGCCGGGTCGTTCAGGATGCCGTCGTCCGGCCGCAGCGCGCGGGCGGCCTGGGCCGCGGCCTCCGCGTCCGCCGGGTCGCCGCCGGCGCGCAGGACGCTGACGCCGACCGCGCGGTAGAGCGCCCCGGTGTCGAGATGCGCGAAGCCGTAGGCCTGGGCAACCCGCTTGGACAGCGTGCCCTTGCCCGCGGCGGCGGGGCCGTCGATGGCGATGACCAGACCCATCGCCCTCACGCCCCCGCGATCTTGGCGCCGACGCCGTTCATCAGGGCGACGAAGCCGGGGAAGCTGGTGTCGATGAAGGCGCCGTCGTCCACCTGCACCGGCTCGGATGTGGCCATGCCCAGCACCAGGAAGCTCATGGCGATGCGGTGGTCCATGGCGGTGGCGACGGTGGCGCCGCCCTGCGGCGGCTTGCCGGTGCCGTAGACGGTCAGGCTGTCGTCGGCCCCGACCTCGACCTTCACGCCGCACTTGGTCAGCCCGTCGGCGACCATGGCGAGGCGGTCGCTCTCCTTCACGCGCAGTTCCTTCAGGCCGAGCATGACGGTGGTGCCCTCCGCACAGGCCGCGGCGGCGGCGAGGATCGGATACTCGTCGATCATGCTGGGGGCGCGGTCCGCCGGGACGACGATGCCCTTGAGCGGGCCGTGCTTCACCCGCAGGTCGGCCACCGGCTCGCCCGCCTCGTCGCGGCGGTTCTCGAAGGCGATGTTCGCGCCCATCTCGACCAGCGTGTCGTAGAGGCCGGTGCGGCGCGGATTCATGCCGACGCCGGGGAGCAGCAGCTCCGAGCCGGGGCGCAGCAGCGCCGCGACCGCCGGGAAGGCGGCGGAGCTGGGGTCGGCGGGTACGACGATCTCGCGCCCGGTCAGCTCCGGCTGGCCGACGACGGACACGGCGAGCGCGCCGTCCTCCATCCGCTCGGTCGTCACGGTGGCGCCGAAATGGCGCAGCATCAGCTCGGTGTGGTCGCGGGTCGGCTCCGCCTCGATCACGGTGGTGGTGCCGGCGGTGTTCAGGCCGCAGAGGATGACCGCCGACTTCACCTGGGCGGAGGCCACCGGCAGGCGGTAGGTGATCGGCACGGTGCGGTCGCTGCCGACCACGGCCAGCGGCAGCCGTCCGCCGGAGCGTCCGACGAAGCGCGCGCCCATCTGCTCCAGCGGGCCGGTCACGCGGGCCATCGGGCGCTTGTTCAGCGAGGCGTCGCCGGTGAAGACACAGGTGATCGGATGCGACGCGACGAGGCCCATCAGCAGGCGCGCCGCCGTGCCGCTGTTGCCCATGTCGAGCACCTGCGCCGGCTCGCCCAGACCGCCCAGACCGACGCCGCGCACGCGCCACACGCCGTCCCCGCCGCGCTCCGCCTGGGCGCCGAGCAGACGCATGGCGGCGGCGGTGTTCAGCACGTCCTCCCCTTCCAGCAGGCCGTGGATGACGGTCTCGCCCACAGCAACGGCGCCCAGCATCAGCGACCGGTGCGAAATCGACTTGTCGCCCGGCACGCGGATGGTGCCGGCCAGCGCGCCGGTGGAGGATGAGCGAAGCGGCTTCGCCTGCAGCATGGGAGGGCTCCCCAGACAAGAATGTGACCAGGGCGGAGTACCTAGCACAGCGGGCAGGGCGATGCGAGCGATGCGCGGCTCACGCGATCAGTCGCCGACCGCCACCCCCTCGCGCCGGGTGTCGGCGCCGCCGGACAGCCCCGGACCGGTCACCACGATCGCCTGGGTGCCGGAGGTCAGCTCCATCGCCTTGACCGTGTGCCCCCGCGCCTCCAGCGCCGCGATCCAGCCCTCCGCCTCGGTGCCCTGCTCCAGCTCGGTCGGGCCGTTGCGGCTGCCGAAGTTGGGGGCGTCCACCGCCGCCTGCGGGTCGAGGTTCCAGTCGAGCAGCGCGACCAGCGTCTTGCCCACGTAATTGATGATGTTGCTGCCGCCCGGCGACCCCACCGAGGCCACCAGGACTCCGTCGCGGAAGACCAGGGTCGGCGCCATCGAGCTGCGCGGGCGCTTGCCCGGCTCCACACGGTTGGCGACCGGCTTGCCGTCCTCCGTCGGGGTGAAGGCGAAGTCGGTCAGCTCGTTGTTCAACAGGAAGCCGCGCACCATCAGACGGGAGCCGAAGCCGTCCTCGATGGTGGTGGTCATGGCGACGGCGTTGCCCGCCCCGTCCACCACGGAGATGTGGCTGGTGCCATGCTCCTCGGCCTCGGCGAAGCCCCAGGCGCGGCCTTCCCGGAAGGGCGGCTCGCCCGCCTGCGCCTTGCCCATCGACCGCTCGCCGACCAGGGCGGCGCGGCTCGCCAGATAGCCGCGGTCGAGCAGCCCCTTCACCGGCACCGACACGAAATCGGGGTCGGCCAGGTAGAGCCCGCGGTCGGCGAAGGCGAGTCGCCCGGCCTCCGACAGCCAATGCGCCGCCAGCGCCGGATCGCCGCGGGTGGCGGCCATGTCGCGGCCCTCCAGGACGGCCAGCATCTGCAACACCGCGACCCCACCGGAGCTGGGCGGCCCCATGCCGCACAGGGTGTAGACACGGTAGGAACCGCAGACCGGTTCCCGTTCCTTGACCCGGTAGGCCTTCAGGTCGGCCTCGGTCATGTCGCCGGGGTTGGTGGGATGGCCGGTCACCGCCTTGACGAGGTCGGCGGCGATCGGGCCCTCGTAGAAGGCGGCGGAGCCTTTCTCAGCGATGGCGCGCAGGGTCGCCGCAAACTCGGGGTTCTTCAGCACATGGCCGACCGGCCAGGGCGTGCCGTCCGGCTGGTAGAAATAGGCGCGGGCCGCCGGGTTGGCCGGCAGGTGCTTCTCCATCGCCAGCTGGCCATTCAGCCGCGGGCTGACCGTGAAGCCGTTCTCGGCCAGCGCGATGGCGCGCTCGAACAGGCGGGGCCAGGGCAGTTTGCCGTGCGTGCGGTGGGCGTGCTCCAGCAGCATCACCGTGCCCGGCACCCCGACGGACCGCCCGCCGACCACAGCGTCGTAGAAGGGCATCGGCTTGCCGTCGGCCCTCAGGAAACGCTCCGGAGTCGCCGCGGCCGGCGCCGTCTCGCGCCCGTCGAGGGAAGTCACCGCCTTCGTTGCGGCGTCGTAATGGACCAGGAAGGCGCCGCCCCCGACGCCGGAGCTTTGCGGCTCCACCAGATTGAGGACGAGTTGCACGGCGATCGCCGCGTCCACCGTGCTGCCGCCTGCGCGCAGGATCTCCCGCCCGGCCTCCGCCGCCAGCGGATTCGCGGCGGCCACCATATGGCGCGTGGCGGTGTCGACGCTGCGGCTGCCGCGCCCGGTCGCGCGCTCCGGCGCCACGTCGCCCGCAGCGGAAGGAGTCGTGGAAGGCGACGTGGACGGCGCCGTCTGGGCTAGGGCCTCCAGCGGCAGCGCCGCCAGCAGGCCGGCGGACAGCAACGCCCGCCAGCGGCGGAACAGCAGGATCGGCATCGGCTTCCTCCCCCATTATCATGGTATCCTTGTCGGCGGCCCGGAGGACCACCGCAGGGTGAAGTTTGGCACCGGCCGCCGGCCCCGCCAGTTTGCCAACGACATTCAGCGAACTTTTTTTTGACAAGCGCCCGCTGGCGTGGCAAAGGGCGCGGCTTGCAATTCCCGAATTGGGCATTCCCTAGGAACGTGACGGAGGACGAGGCGTGGCCAAACCCGAATGGGGCGTCAAGCGCATCTGCCCGAGCTGTGGCGCGCGCTATTACGATCTGCGCAAGGACCCGCCGGTGTGCCCGAGCTGCGGAGCGCAGTTCGATCCCGAGGCGTTGCTGAAGTCCCGCAAGGCGCGCCCGGCGCCGGTTGACGATGTCAAGAAGGCCCCGGTGGTCTCCTCGGAGGACGAGGATACCGAGACCGAGACTGAGGACGAAGAGTCGACGGAACTCGACGAGGTTGAGGACGATGTGTCCGTCGACGACATCGAGGAAACCGACGAGACGCCTGAGGACGAGGACGATGTCCTGATCGAGGACACCTCGGAACTGGGCGAGGACGACATGGACGAGGTCGTCGACGTCGAAGGCGAGGACGAGGAGGAGCGCTGATCCGCGCTCCCCTAGGAAGACGGGTGCGGCGGGGCGGAAAAAAGGTGGGCGGGGCTGAATTTTTCTCTTGCATCAGACCCCCGTCCTGACCAATATCCCGCTCCACCGAGGCAGGCCGCAAGGCTCGCCGCCCAGAGTTTCGGGGCCATAGCTCAGCTGGGAGAGCGCTACAATGGCATTGTAGAGGTCAGGAGTTCGATCCTCCTTGGCTCCACCAAACACCTGAAGGGCCTGCGCATCACCGCGCGGGCCCTTCGGCGTTTCAGGTTCTTTTTCTTCCCGTTCTTTCCAGCACCACCGTCTTGACAGGCGTCAAGGAAGGCTCTTTGGTCGGGCGGCACCGTCGGCTTCCGCCGATTCCCCTTCCCTCCCGCTTCGGACACGCCATGGCCGACATCCTGATCGCCAACACCCTGACGGGCGAGACCACCCTGGGCGCACTGAACGCCGTCGATCCGGACGCCGTGGGCCGGCTGGCGCAGATCCACCCGGTCTTCAACCCCGGCGTCGGCGTGCCGGACAGCGCCAGCCTGGGCGATCTCGCCAAGGCCACCGGCATCCCGCTGGACGTGCTGCTGGCCACGGCGCGCGGCGCCATCCATGTCACCGCCCCGGCCGGCGGCTGCGGCTGCGGAAGCGGCGGCTGCGGCACCCCCAAGCACTGAACGCTTTCCCCCTCCCATTCGCGGCGCCGGTCCCCACCTGTTGGTGGCACCCACCATTGGGACCAGGCTTCGGGAACGGGAGAACAAGCATGACGACGGCGCCAACATCGACCGAGTCTCCGGACGGCTGGCTGGAAACGGTCGTCGTCCCGCGCACCAGCGACATCGGCGGATTCGAGGTGCGGCGCGCCCTGCCCTCCGTCCGCAAGCGGATGGTCGGGCCGTTCGTCTTCCTCGACCAGATGGGGCCGGCGATCCTCAAGGCCGGGGCGGGCATCGACGTCCGCCCCCACCCGCACATCGGGCTGGCCACCGTCACCTACCTGTTCGACGGCGAGATCCTGCACCGCGACAGCCTGGGCACCGTCCTGCCGATCCGTCCGGGGGCGGTTAACTGGATGACCGCCGGGCGCGGCATCGCCCATTCCGAACGCTCCGCCACCGACGAGCGCGGGCGCGACCGGCTGCTGTCGGGCATCCAGTCCTGGGTCGCCCTGCCCAAGACCCATGAGGAGACCGACCCCGCCTTCGTCCATCTCGGCGCCGACGAGCTGCCGGTGGTCGAGGGCGAGGGCAAGCGGCTGCGCGTCGTCGCCGGCGAGGCGTACGGTGTACGTTCGCCCATGAACACGCTGTGGGACACGCTGTACGTCGATGCGTCGCTGGACGCCGGCGCCCGCCTGCCCATCGACCGCGAGACGGAGGAGCGGGCGCTCTACATCGCCGACGGCACCGTCACGATCCACGGCGACCGCTTCGAGTCCGGGCGGCTGCTGGTGCTGCGTCCCGGCGACGCGGTGACGGTGGAGGCCGAAACCGCCGCCCGCCTGATCCTGCTGGGCGGCGCCGTGATGGACGGCCCGCGCCACATCTGGTGGAACTTCGTCTCCAGCCGCCAGGACCGCATCGAACAGGCCAAGGCCGAATGGAAGGCCGGACGGTTCGACGCCGTTCCCGGCGAGACGGAGTTCATTCCGCTTCCGGAACGGTGAAGCCGAGCGCCGTCAGCTTCTCCCGCACCGCCGGATCGGCCAGCGCCGCCAGGAAGCGCCGGACCGCCGGCCGCTCCCGGCGGTCGTTGGGGATCACGAAGTCGTAATGCTCTGCCTGCAGGGGCAGGAAGCCCAGCCCGTAGAGGGTGGCGACGCTTTCGATGGCGACGCCCCAGTCGGCGCGGCCCTGGGCCACCGCCACCGCCACGGCGTTGTGCGACTTGGCCTGCGACCAGTAGCCGGTGGGGCGCGCCGCCCCGAGCAGCCGGTCGGTCAGGATGCGCGTGCCGCTGCCGGCGTTGCGGTTGACCAGGATGCAGTCGGGGTCCTGCGCCGCCGCCAGACCGGCCTCCTCAGCCGTTTTGCCTTCGAAACGAACGTCGCCCTTGCGGAAGACGATGCCCTGAAGGCGGCGGTAGCCAAGCACGAGGCCGAGCGCCGGGGTCAGGAAGGGGCGGTTGTACTCCCCGCTCTTCGGGTCCATCAGGTGGATGGCGGCCACGTCGCACTCGCCGCGCCGGGCGGCGGCAAGGCCGCCCATCGAGCCGACGTTCAGCGCCTTGACCGTCAGCCCTTCCCCGACCAGTTGGCCGGTGATGGCGTCCAGCCCGACGCAATGGCTGCCGACCACGATCAGGTCGGCGGGGCGGGTGTCGCGCCCGATGCGCTGGACCGACACCGGGGTGCCGGCCTCTACCGCCTCGGCCTGCGGGTCGATGGCGATGAAGCCGTCCGCCGCGCTGAAGGCGGTCACCGCGCCGGAGCCCTTGGACAGCGGATAGGCCGCCAGCCCCCCGTCCGCTCCACGCACCAGCGAGACCATCACATATTCGGTTCGGCCCCGTTCCGATCCCAACCGCATCGGCACCGTCGCGTCCACGCTCTCCTTCGCCGCGGGCGGCAGGCCGGCCAGCGCGCGCAGCACCGGGGCGACAAACTCGTGGAAGGTGAACATGGCGGAGGTCGGGAAGCCGGGCAGGATCACCACCGGCTTGCCCTTCGTTACGGCCAGGCACAGAGGCTTGCCGGGCTTCAAGGCGACGCCGTGCGCAACGATTCCGGGGTCGGTCAGGCGGCTGACGATGCGGTAGGACAGGTCACCCGCCCCCTTCGACGTGCCGCCCGACAGCAGAAGCGCGTCGCAGGACAGACCCTGCTCGACCAGCGGGGCCAGTTCCGCCTCGTCGTCGCGCGCGATGCCCAGCCGGACCGGTTCCCCGCCCAGCTCTTCCACCGCGGCGGCGAGGATGGCGGCGTTCGAATCATAGACGGCGCCGGGCCGGATCGGTTCGCCGGGGGCGGCGATCTCGTCTCCGGTGGACAGGATCGCCACGCGGGGACGACGGACCACCGACACCTCGGCCCGCCCGATGGCCGCCAGCACGCCGATCTCACGGGAGGTCAGCAGTTGCCCGCGGCGCATCACCGTCTCGCCGCGCCCGATGTCCGACCCGGCGGCGGCGACGAAGGCGCCGGGCACCACCGGCTTGCGGATCTCCACCAGAAGGGCGTCGCCCTCCTCATGCGACTCGGTGTGCTCGACCATCACCACGGCGTCGGCACCGCGCGGCAGCATGCCGCCGGTGGCGAGCACCGTGGCCGTGCCGGGGGCGACGGTCAGCGCCGGGACGCGCCCGGCGGACAGCACCTCCTCGTTCAGGCGCAGCACGACCGGCGTGTCCTCGCCCGCCCCCAGCGTGTCGGCGGCGCGCACCGCGAAGCCGTCCACCGAAGAGCGGTCGAAGCCGGGCACGTCGACCGCCGCCACCACATCGGCGGCCAGCACGCGGCCCAGCGCGGCGCCCAGCGGCACCGTCTCCGCCCCCTTGGGCGTCAGGTCGAGATGGCGGCGGAACCGCGCCTCGGCCTCGTCGCGGCCGACCACCTCGAGAAACTGCTCCTGCCGGGCCGCCTGGGCGACGAACCGCCGGATGTCCTGGTTGGACACGCCCTTTCCCCCCTCGCTTAATTCTGTTCAGAGACTTGTACCGTCAAAACAGCGCAGGGTCACCGTCGCCCCCGCCGGGACGCCCTCGCTTTCCGCGGGGATCAGCACAAAGCCGTCGGCCAGCACCGCCCCGGCCAATCCCGGCCGGTGCGGGGAGGCGACCGGCTCGACCATTCCATCCGCCGTCCGGCGCACACGGTACAGTTCGGTGCAGCCGATCTCCGACACCAGCTTGCGCACCACCACGGCGGGGACCGCCGGATGGGGCAGCCCAGGGTCCCGCCCGGCCAGACGGCGCAGCGCCCGCCCGGCCAGCAGCTCATAGGCCGTCAGGCAGGCCATCGGTTCACCGGGCAGCAGCACGGCGGGCACGCCGCCGGCCGTCCCAAGCGCCGCCGAATCGCCGGGGCGCAGGGCCACACCGTGCAGGGCGAGTTGCCCCGCCTCGGCCAGCGCCAGGGGGGCCACATCGTCCTCCCCAACCCCGGTGCGCCCGGCGGAGATCAGCAGGTCGGCGCCGGGGGCTGCGTAGGCCGCGGCCAGCGCGGCGCGGTCCGCCGGCAGCGGTCCCACCAGCTCCACCACGCCGCCATCGCGCGTCGCCAGCGCGGTCAGCATGGCGCCCAGCGTTTCGGGTCCGGACCGCGGCCCCCCGGCCAGCACGATCCGCACCCGCGGTCGGGCCCCGACACGCACCGTGTCAATCCCCAGCGCGGTGAGCAATCCGAGATCCTGCGGGCGCAAGCGGTGCCCGGCCTTCAGCAGGACCGTCCCGCCGCGCAGCCCCTCCCCCCGCCGCTCCACGCCCTCGCCCGGGGCGGCGCTGCCCAGCGCCTCGACGAAGGGACCATCGGCCTGCATCGCCTCCACGGGCAGGACGGCGTCGGTCCCCGGCGGCATCGGCTCGCCGGCCGCGACCGTCACGGCGCCCGGCAGCGGAACCGGGTTGTAGGAGCCGGCGCCCAGCGTGTCGCTGGAGGCCACCGCCACACCGTCGCGGGCGGCCCGGTCGGCGGGCGGCCAATCCCCCGGCGCCTTCACCGGCTCGGCGAGAACCAAGCCCTCCGCCAGCGTGGCGGGGAGGTCGGCGAGAGCCACGGCGCGCGGCGGCAGAGGGCCGACGGTGGCGTCGATCCAGCCTTCCATGACCGGCAGGGCGGCACGGCTGGAAAAACCGCGCCCGCGCACGTCGGGCGGACTCGCTGCAAAAGGAAGCCGGTCCCCGGTCGCGGGGTCGTCTCCGGCTCTGGCCGAACTCATGGCTGCACCCGTGATGCCTCAGGTCGGCCTCTTATACCGCAACCTCCACACCGCCGCTGCACACACGGTTGCGGCCGGCGCGCTTGGCCTCGTAGAGCAGGCCGTCGGCAAGCTGGGTCAACCGGTCCGGCGTGTCGTCCAGCGTCGGCCGGGCCGTGGCGACGCCGAGGCTGATGGTGACATGGTCGGCGACATGGGACACCGCGTGGGGCAACCGCCGGTCGGCCACCGTCTCGCGCAGACGCTCGGCGACCTGGACCGCTCCGCCCTCGTCGGTTTCGGGAAGCAGGCAGACGAACTCCTCGCCGCCATAGCGGGCGATCAGGTCGCCCGGCCTCATCATCTGCTCGGCCAGGAGCTGGGCCACCGCGCGCAGGCACTCGTCGCCCGCCTGATGGCCGTAGTGGTCGTTGTAGGGTTTGAACTGGTCGACATCGAGCATGATCAGCGACAGCGGAAGCTGCACCCGCCCACAGCGCCGCCATTCGCGCAGCAGCACCTCGTCGAAGCGGCGGCGGTTGGCGATGCCGGTCAGGCCGTCGGCGAAGGACAAGGTGCGCAGCAGGTCGGTCTGCCGCTTCAGCAGCAGGTGGTTGCGCACCCGCGCCTTGACGATCGGCGGACTGATCGGCTTGGAGATGAAATCGATGGCGCCGACCTCCAGCCCGTAGGTCTCGTCCTCCACCTCGCTCTTGGCCGAGATGAAGATGACGGGTATGTCGCGGGTGATCGGATCGGTCTTGAGACGGGAGCAGACCTCGTACCCGTCCATGCCCGGCATCATGATGTCCAGCAGAACGAGATCGGGCAGCCGGGACTGCGCCAGCTCCAGCGCCTTCGCCCCGTCGGTCGCGAAATAGATGTCGTGGTCGTCCTTCAGGATGCGGCTCAGGACATGGACGTTGGACGGGATGTCGTCGACCACCAGGATTTTGGAGCGTGCGTCGGTCATGTTCGGTTCCTGGTGGCCGGTTCCTGAAAGGCGGTTCCTGGTGCGAGGCGGGTCAGTCGGCCGGAAGGCTCAGACCGAGGTCCTGGGTGATCCTGCGCAAGATTCCTTGAGCTTTTGTAAAATCGAGGCCGTCGACCGCCGACGAGAGCGCCTTCATGGCCGCCGGATCGATCCAGTCGGCCAGCGGCGGGGCCAGAACGGCGAACTCCTCCGCGGCGGCGAAGTTGCTGTCGCGCAGCAGCCGGGCGAAGCGCTCCAGCATGGGCTCCAGCGTTGCGATGTCCATCGCCGGACCGCCACCGCCCGGCGGGAGGCCGGGGGCGTGTCCCGGCGCAACGGCCAACCGGGCGGCGGCGAGCCGGGCGGCGGAGTCCAGCACCGCCTCCAGCTCCGCGCGCAGAACCGGCAGCTGCGCCGCCGCCGCCGCCCCGTCCCCGCGGAAGGCGGCGACCTGCACCGCGTCCGCGGCGGCGGACAACGTCCGCGCGCCGATGTTGCCCGCCAGGCTTTTCAGCTCATGCCCCAGCGCCTTGGCCCGCGGCAGGTCGCCGGCGGCCAGCGCCGAGGCGATGCCGTCCGCCGCCCCGTCGTAGGTCCGGGCGAAGTCGGTGACGAATTTGCGGAACAGCCCGACGTCGCCGTCGAGGCGGTGCAGCGCGTCCTTCACATCGATGCCCGGCAACTCGGCGGGAAGCGCTCCACGGGCGTGGGACGGCACGGCCTTGGGCAGAAGCGGCATGCCGGGCGTCGCCGACGGCTGGCCGAGCCAGCGCGTCACCACGGAAAACAGCTGCTCCACGTCGATCGGCTTGGCGATGTGGTCGTCCATGCCGCCGTCCAGACAACGCTGGCGGTCGGACGGCAGGGCGCTGGCGGTCATGGCGATGATCGGCAGCCCCTGCCCGGCGGGGCGGGCGCGCAGCCGGCGCGTCGCCTCGAATCCGTCCATCTCCGGCATCTGCACGTCCATCAGCACGAGATCGAAGGGCGGGTTCGCCTCCTCGACCCGGGCGACGGCCTCGCGCCCGTTGCCGGCCAGGGTCACGCGGGCACCGGCGCGCTCCAGGATCTCGCGGGCCACCTCCTGGCTGATGCTGTTGTCCTCCACCAGCAGCAGGCGCTGCCCGAACAGCGGGCGCAGTTGCGGCGGCCGGAGAAGGCCGGCGGGGACCGGCGCGCAGGCGTGCAGCGGCGGGGTCTCCGACGCCTCGCCCTCAGCGCCGCGCCCAAAGGCGTCGATCACCGCGTCGAGCAGGGAGGAGGCGGTGACTGGCTTCACCAGCGCGCCGCTCAGGCCCAGGTCCGGCGCTCCCGCGTCCCCCGACGCGGCGCCCATCCGCTCGCGGCCGAAGGCGGAGACCACGATGATGACCGGCGCCTTCACCAGCCCGTCCTCGCGGATGCGGCGGGAGGTTTCCAGCCCGTCCATCCCCGGCATCTTCCAGTCCATCAGCACGATGTCGTAGGGCTGCCCGGCGGCGGTCGCACGCTCCAGCTCCGCGATCGCCTCAGGCCCGGACGCGCAGAGCGAGGCCCGCCAGCCGAAGGAGACGACCAGTTCGGCCAGCACTTCGCGCGCCGTGAGATTGTCGTCCACCACCAGCACCGAGAGGCCGCGCGGCACGGCGGAGAACCGCGACGGACGCTCCCCCACCCGCCCGGCATTCCCGAAAGCGGCCTGCCCGAAGACGGGGTTCCCGAAAACGGCGGTGAAGTGGAAATCGCTGCCCCGGCCCGGCTCGCTCGTCACATCCATGGCGCCGCCCATCAGGGCGACCAGCCGCGTGCAGATGGCCAGCCCGAGACCGGTGCCGCCGTAACGCCGGGTGGTGGAGCTGTCGGCCTGGCTGAAGGCCTGGAACAGCCGTTCCTTCTGCTCCGCGTCGATGCCGATTCCGGTGTCGCGGATGGAGAAGGTCAGGACCGCCCGCTCCTCCGTCACCTCGACGGCGCGGACGGACACCACCACCTCCCCCGCCTCGGTGAACTTGATGGCGTTGCCGGCGAGGTTGATGAGCACCTGCTGAAGGCGCAAGGGATCGCCGACAAGGTCGAGCGGAACCTCCGGCCCGACCGAGAACAGAACCTCGATGTCCTTGTCCTGCGCCGCCGCGCCGACGATCACCGCCAGGTTCTGCAGCAGGTCGTCCAGGCGGAACTCCACCCGCTCCAGCTCCAGCTTGCCGGCCTCCACCTTGGAGAAGTCCAGGATGTCGTTCAGGATGCCGAGCAGCGACTGGGCCGACACGCGGATCTTCTGGGCGTAGTCGCGCTGGCGCGTCGACAGGTCGGTCTGCTGGAGCAGGTGGACCAGCCCCAGGATGGCGTTCATCGGCGTGCGGATCTCGTGGCTCATGTTGGCCAGGAATTCGCTCTTGGCGCGGCTGGCCGCCTCGGCCACGGATTTGGCCTGGCGGAGCGCCTCCTCGGCCCGCTTGCGCTCGGCGATCTCGTGGAAGACGACCACCGCGCCCTCCACCCGGCCGTCCTCCAGCATGGGGGAGGCCGCGAACTCCACCGGGAAGCTGGTGCCGTCCTTGCGCCAGTAGATGTCCTCCGAGCCGCCCCGCGCCTCGCCGGTGCGCAGAACCTCGAAGACCGGGCAGTCGATGGTCGGCGCCGGCGTGCCGTCGGCGCGGGTGTGGTGCAGCAGCACATGCAGGCTGCGGCCCAGCATCTCCTCGTTGCTGTAGCCGGTCAGCGCGCAGGCGGCGGGGTTGGCGAAGGTGATCCGCTCGTCGCGGTCCACGCCGCAGATCCCTTCCGACGCGGATTGCAGGATCAGGTTCAGCCGGCGGTTGGCTCCCGCGAAGGCGCGGTTGGCCAGTTCCAGGCTGCGGGCGGTGGCGTCCAGGTCGGCGTTCGTCTCGGCCAGCCGGCGGCGTCCCACCTCCTCGCGCGACAGGCTGCGCGCCGCGGCGGCCGCCAGCGCCGCGCAGGCGGCCACCGCCAGCAGGACCAGCAGGCCGCCGTGGATCGTGCGCTCGCGCCAAGGCGTCAGCGCCTCGTCCCGCGACAGGCCGACCTGCACGATCAGCGGCAGATCCTGAACCCTCAGGTTGGCGACGATCCGCTCCGATCCGTTCACCGGAGACTGGCTGAAGATCGTGCCGCCGATGGCCCGCGGCGCCTCGTCCATCGGTCGGGTCACCGGAGGCATGTCGGGGGGCGCCGGGGACAGCGATGCGGCGGTGTCCTGGCCCGACAGGCTGAACAGCAGGGTCCCGTCCTCGCGGTACACGGCGACGGCGCCCCCGCGTCCGATGTTCAGCCCGTCGAAAAAGGAACGGAAATAATCGAGGTCCAGGGCGATGGCGGCAACGCCCTGGAAATTCTCCACCGTCCCGATGCGGCGGCTGATGGTGAAGGTCGGCCGGCCGGACAGCCGGCCCCGGATCATCCCGCCGATGTGGAACGTCTCGCCGTTCCGGTGAGCCTGGAAGAAGGCGCGGTCCGCGTTGTTCATCGGCGGCGACGGATACTGGCGCGTGGTCAGCAGCCCGTTTCCGGCGGTGTCGAGGATCAAGATGGAACTGACCTCCGGCATGGCGTCGGACATCGCGCGCAGTTCCTGCCACAGCGGCAGGTCGCGCCCGACCGCCTCCACCTCCCGCACGCGGAGCCGGTCGTCGACGCGCTGCAGAACGAGATCGCTGGTGGCGACGGTGCGGCGCACATGCTCGTGCAGCAGGCGGGCGGCGCTCAGCGTCCGGTCACGGGCGTGGCTCACCGCCTCGTCGCGGTCGGCCCAGGTGGCGGCCCCCCACAGGCCGACTCCGAACAGGGCGATCACCCCGACGATGGTCGTCAACAGGGTCCGCAGCCGCGTGCGGGGGGCCGCGGCGTGTCCCTCCGCCGTCAGAAAAGCTTCGTCCATCGCCGGTGTCCGCCAGATCCGGCGCACGCCGGAGGAGAGAAAGGTGCCGCACATGGGAATTATGGCGTCCGGACGATATCCTTCGCAAGAGACTTGAAACGGCTCTCCCCCCGGCCGCGGGACAGCGTGTCGCGCAACGCCTCCGCCCCCTCCTCCGCGGCGTCCAGAACGCTGTCGGCCAGCCCCTCCGCCTCGTGCCGGCGGCCGGAGCGCAGGGCGGCGCTGAGCGCGCGGCAGGAGGACGCCAGACGGACCAGCCCCAGATTGGCCGATGGGGCGACCAGGGCCTGCGCTTCTGCCAGCGCGCGGCCGGATTCACCGCCCATGCGCAGGCGGCCCATCCGCTGGGGCAGCTCGTCGAGGAAGGCGGCGGCCATACGGGCGCAGGCCTCCTCCCCCAACTCGTCGGACAGCCGGGCCAGCATCGCGCGGTCGAGCGGCTGACGGAGCGGGAACGGCTCCACCGCCGTGAAGGTCTCGGTCATGGCGCCCTTTTCCGCCGCACCGTCGGTTGCTTCGGCGGGCTGGATGGCCCAGCCCAAGGCGGCGTCGATCGCGTCCAGCATGGTGGCGCGGTCCACCGGCTTGGCGATGTGGGCGTTCATGCCGGCGTCGCGGCAGCGCCGAACCTCGTCGGGCAGCGCGCTGGCGCTCATCGCCAGGATCGGGATCGTCCCAACCGGCGGCAGCAGGCCGCGGATCGCCCGTGTGGCGGAATGACCGTCCAATTCCGGCATGTGCACGTCCATCAGCACGAGATCGTAGGCGCCGCGCTGCACCGCCTCCACCGCCTGCCGCCCGTTGGCGACGGCGTCCACGCGGTGACCCGTACCCTGCAGCATGGCCGTGATCAGCTCCCGGTTCATCGCCAGATCCTCCGCCAGCAGGATGCGCGCCGGACGGCGGTGGACCAGCAGTTCCACCGCGCAAGGGGTGCCGCTCCCGGCGGGAGGATCGGCTTCGGGCAGGACCAGCGACAACCAGAAGGTCGAGCCGACGCCCGCCTGGCTCTGCACCCCGACCGTCCCGCCCATCATCTCCACGAGCCGCCGGCTGATGGCGAGGCCGAGACCGGTGCCACCGCGCGACCGGTCGATCTGGCTGAAGCGCTGGAAGAGCTGGCCCTGCCGGTCGGACGGGATGCCGATTCCGGTGTCGGCGACGCTGATCGTCAGATGCGGACCGCCGGGAGTGTCGGCGATCTTCACGACGGTCAGGCCGACGTCGCCGTGCTCGGTGAACTTCACCGCGTTGGCCAGCAGGTTCAACACCACCTGCCGCAGCCGGTCGGGATCGCCGCGCAGCCAGTCCGGCACATCTGGAGCCACGGCGGCGTGCAGCGTCAGCCCCTTCGCCTCGGCCTCCAGGCGCAGCACCGCCGCGCAGTTGGCGATCAGGTCGCGGACGGCGAAGGAGGTGTCGTTCATCACCAGCCGCCCCGCCTCGATGCGCGAGAAGTCCAGCACATCCTCGATCACCGTCAGAAGCGACCGCCCGGCGTCGCGCACCAGGCGGGCGTGGTGGCGCTGCCGGGGCGTCAGGTCCTCGTCCAGCAGCAGGCGGGCAAAGCCCAGGATGCCGTTCAGCGGGGTGCGCATCTCATGGCTCATGGTCGCCAGGAACTCGGCCTTGGCGCGGCTGGCCGCCTCGGCCTCCAGGCGGGCCTGGATCAGCGCCTGCTCGTTGCGCTTGGTCTCGGTGACGTCGGTGACGATGCCGTCCCACACGATGTCGCCGTTGTCGCGCCGCGCCGCGCGGCTGGAGACGCTGATCCAGCGGATGTCACCGTTCGGCCAGATGATCCGGTATTCCAGCCGCCAGGGCTGCAGCGTCTCGGCGGAGGCGTGGATCGAGGCCAGCAGCCGCGGACGGTCGTCGGGGTGGAGGATGCGGTTCAGCGACTCCAGCGTCACCCGCTCGGTCGCCGGCAGCCCCATCACCTGGAAGAAGCCGGGGCTGCAGTAGGGGAAGCGCAACCGACCATCCGCCGTCAGCACCCGCTGATACACGCCACCCGGCAGGTTCGCCACCGTCGCGGTGAAGCGGCGCTGGCTTTCGGTGAGGGCGATCTGGAGATCGCAGCGCTCCTGCTCCTTGCGCAGGAAGGTGCCCAGCGCCAGCGTGCCGAGAAAGTTGCCGAGGCTCAGCGGAACCAGCGCGGTGTCGACCAGACGGCGCGCCATGTCGGGGGACAGCAGGAGGAAGCTGAAGGGCGCCATCACCGTCACCAGCAGGGCCAGCGCGATCAGATGCCGATTGCCGAACCGCCCGGACCGCCGCGCCGCCGCCCCCACCAGCATGCCGATCAGCCCCGCCCCGACCAGCGAGGCCACCCCCGCCAACGCGCCCGGACCGCCCAGCCACAAACGGAAGGCCCCGGACACCGCCGCCGCCGCCGCCCCGGCCAGAGCGCCGCCGAACGGACCGGCCAGCCCGACCATCACGTTGCGCGCGTCGATGAACAGGCCCGGCGCCACCCGCACCGGATCGGCCATGCCCAGCACCGCCACCCCGCCGAACATCAGGCCCAGCAGGGCGTTGGCCAGCGCCGCCGGCCAAAAGGCGGCGCGGCTGCGGATCTGCAGGAAGACGACCGCGACGACCGCGAACAGCCCGATGTTCTGCGCCAGCCCGAGCAGCAGCTCACTGGAAACCATGGTCATCGCAACCCCCTGGCGGTCCCGTTTTGCATTTTGCCTGTGCGGCGCGAGGCGGATTCGCATCGTGCGACGCATTCCCGGCGTACGGGCGGACGCCGCTCGGTTTCGGTCCGCCCGTCGGCTCCGGTGACGCAAAGGACGTGCCGCGCCGGAGGTGGTCGTCCATCCTGGGCAGCCCGACCGAGGCAACCCGCCCGGGTTCACCATACGGGGTGGCGGAGCGGAGGCACGGCGGGGCGGGAAAGGTCCCGCGTTCCGCACCGCACCACGCCCTTCGGGGCACCCCCTCCACACCGGCAATCGTCGCAAATGCCATAGGCCTGTGACGTTCCGGGGATTTCCGCCGGGCGGGCCGGTCCGGCGGCCGCATGACCGGGTTAGTACGGAATTCCGGCGGGGCAAAAGGGCCTTCATTCCCGTTGGCGAAGCGGGATGCCGGCGGTACCGCGCCGGTGTCGCCCGAAGACCGCGCTCTCGCCCGAAGGGGTCCTCCCTTGGGATTCACGCCATGGAAAGCATCGGCAGGACGGCCATCGGGCCGGAGGGACGCGGACCGGAGGCGGTGACGGGAGAAGGTTCATGCAGCACGCCGTTGCCGGGGCCCCGCGGTTGTCCGTGGTGGTTCCCTGCTACAACGAGGCCGAGGGGATCGGCGAATTGCACCGCCGGGTGTCCGCGGCCTGCCGCGCCGAGGTCGGGGAGAGCTATGAGCTGATCCTGGTGGATGACGGATCGCGCGACGGCACCTGGGGCCGCATCGCCACTCTGGTGCGCGACGATCCGGCGGTGACGGGGGTGCGGCTGTCGCGCAACCACGGCCACCAGCTCGCCCTGACCGCCGGACTGCACGTCTGCCGGGGCGAGCGCATCCTGATCATCGACGCCGATCTGCAGGACCCGCCGGAATTGCTGACGACGATGATGGCCCGGATGGACGCCGGGGCCGACGTGGTCTACGGCACGCGCATGGCCCGCGACGGCGAGACCTGGTTCAAGAAGGGCACGGCGGCGCTGTTCTACCGCCTGCTCGACCGGCTGGTCGACATCGAGATCCCCAAGGACACCGGCGACTTCCGCCTGATGAGCCGCCGCGCCCTGGAGGTGCTGAACGCCATGCCGGAGCAGCACCGCTTCATCCGCGGCATGGTGAGCTGGATCGGGCTGAAGCAGGAGCCGCTGCCCTACGACCGGCAGGCCCGCGCCGTCGGCGAGACCAAGTACCCGCTGGGCAAGATGATCCGCTTCGCGGTGGACGCCATCACCAGCTTCTCCATCAAGCCGCTGCGCGCCGCCTCCTACGTCGGCTTCTTCTTCGCGCTGTGCGCGCTGATGGCGCTGGGCTACGCGCTGGTGAGCTGGTCGCAGCACGCGACGGTTCCCGGCTGGACCAGCGTGATGGTCGTCTCGCTGGTGCTGGGCAGCACGCAGCTGCTGATCCTGGGCGTCCTGGGCGAGTATCTGGGACGGCTCTACATGGAGACCAAGCAGCGGCCGCTGTTCGTGGTGGACCGCATCGCCCGCCATCCGGACGCCATGGCCGCCCAGGTCGCTGCCCAAGCCGCCGCCCGGGCCGCGGCCGCCGAAGCCGGTGGGCAGGCCGTGCCGGACCCCGTCGTGGTGCATCTGGGAACCGGCATCGCCGCCGCCGCCGGAGCCTTCTCCCGCATCGAAGCCAAGAGCGGGGCCAACAGTTGAGCGGCACGGAAGGCCGGAGACGGGCCGTTCCCTGGACGGCCATCCGCTTCGCTCTGGTCGGCCTGCTGAACACCGGGGTGGATTTCGCGCTGTTCCTGGCGCTGGCGTCGCTGGCCGGCGCACCCGTTCTGGCCGCCAACGCCGTGGGCTACGGCGCCGGCGTGCTGTGCAGCTTCCTGCTGAACCGCAGTTGGACCTTCCGCCTGCGCCGCGACGCGGCGCCCATAGCCCGCCGCCTGCCGCTGTTCCTCGCCTTCAACCTCGTCGGGCTTGCGCTGTCCACGCTGGTGGTCGGTCTGCTGATCCCCACCGTTCCGCCCCTGGTCGCCAAGATCGCAGCGACCGCCGTCACCTTCGCCTGGAACTACTGGTCCAGCCGGCGCTTCGTCTTCGCCGCTCCGGCCGCCAATCCCCTCGTCTGAGTCCGCGGCCCGAGCGGCCCCGCCGGAGGGCGGGGTCGCTTTGCCGCAACGGCGAACCTTGACCGCCGGGCGGCCTACCCCAATCTATGACGGAGCGGCGCCGATCCTCCCCTTTCGGGCCGCCAGCCAGCCGGGCGCCGGAAACGGGCCCAATGTGCAACTCGCTCGCCTCTCGAGGAGGATGCGCCGTGACGACACGTCTTTCGCTCTTCAACAGTCCGCTGCTCCTGGGCTTCGACCAGTTCGAGCGCACGCTGGACCGCATCGCCAAGAATTCCGCGGAAGGCTATCCGCCCTACAACATCGAACAGATCGGGGACGAGGGCCTGCGCATCACGCTGGCCGTGGCCGGCTTCACCTCCGAGGACCTGTCGGTCCAGATCGAGGACAACCAGCTCGTCATCCGCGGCCGCCAGACCGACGACCGCTCGCGCATCTACCTGCACCGCGGCATCGCCGCCCGGCAGTTCCAGCGCAGCTTCGTTCTGGCGGAGGGGATCGAGGTGGTCGGCGCCTCGCTCGACAACGGCCTGCTCAACATCGACCTCAAGCGGCCCCTGCCGGAACCGAAGGTCCGCACCATCAAGATCGAGCAGCCCGCCCAGGCCGCCAGCGGCACCGCCGGACCGCAGACCATCGACGTCGCCCCCGACCGCGGCGACGCCTGACCGGTCTTCGCGCTAAAACCAGCGCGATTGCCCGCCGCTCACACCTCCTCGACCGTTTCGTCCAAAGGACTGCGTCATGAACAGCTTCGACACCGACAAGGCCGCGGCCTTCCTGCGCCAACTGTCGCCCCAGGACTTCGCCACCTTCGGGCTGGACCATGTGGCCTATGTCCGGCCGGTGACCGTCGACGACGCCCCGGCCTTCTCCGTCCACGCCGCCGACGGCACGCCGCTGACGGTGCTGGCCGAGCGCGACGTGGCCTTCGCCACCGTCCGCCAGAACGACATGGAACCGCTGAGCGTCCATTGACGCCCGGGGCGTCCTGCTGACGACGCCCGGAGGTTTCGCCGAAACCTCCCCGGAGGTTGCGAAAGGGCCGGTCCGCCGCGGACCGGCCCTTTTCGTTTCTGTACGTCCGGTGCTATGACATTGCTCCGGGACGCCCCCTTCAACCCTTGCCTGCCCCCCTCAACCCGCTATCCTTGTGGGGGACCGCGAAAGTGGCCAAGCGGGCGGATGGGCGCCGGCTTGCGGGGAGATGGCATTGAGCGACGGGGCAGACACCAGCGAGGCTGTGGCCGAGAGTGCGGGGGACAAATCGGCACGTCCCCAGGGCGGAGGCCGGCGCAGGCAGTGGGAGGACGAGGCCCGCGACGCGCTGCACATCATGCCGCTGTCGGCCATCCCGCTGGAAACGCCGGGTCTTCAGCACGCCCGGCTGATCAAGAACGTGCGGTTGCAGACCGTCGTCGAGATGTTCCACGACGTCCAGACCGGCAGCGGGCAGGTCTCGCCCCGCCACCTCACCGCCTATTTCGAATCCTACAAGGAGGAGGTGGAGCGCGACCTCGTCAAGATCGAGAAGATCGCCGCCGCCTCCAGCTTCGACGTCTACACCTCCCGCATCGAACTGCGCCGGATGAACATCGACGTCAACAGCATCGAGTCGCTGACCCTGTCCGACCGCAAGAAGGAGGAGCTGACAAACTACATGCGCGTCTTCACGCGCCCGTTGGTCGAGTATGTCTACGGGTCCGAGGACATGCAGGTCCAGGACGTGAAGGACATCATCGGCATGTTCTCCAACCCCAACCGGGACGAGGCGCTGCGCAACCTGCGCATGATGGCCGACCGGCTGGACATCGAGCTGGGGGAGATCCCGCAGTTCCTCGAGGAGTACGGTGACATCTTCCTGTCGCTGGCCTATTTCAAGAAATGCCTGGACGACATCGTCCCGGAGATCCAGCGTTTCCTGTCCTGGATGGCCGAGATCCGCAGCTCCACCGAGGTCAAGCGCGACGCCCGGCAAATGCGCATGCTCGATGAGATCAGCCGCGACCTGACCGACATCTCGACCTCGATCACCGGACGGTTCGAGAGCTTCGACAACCGGTCCAAGGACTTCTGGCGCGACATCAACGCCGAGACCTTCCATTCCATCCGCGAGCTGATCGCCTCCCACCACGTCACCATCGGCGGCGTGCTGTGCGGTCTGGCGGTGAAGATGGACCTGTGGAAGGCCCGCTTCGCCCGTGGCGGCGGCGGCCCGAACCGGCGCATGGAGTTCGTGAAGTCGGAAATCCTGCCCGGCCTGTCCCACATCAAGTCGCTGGAACAGTCCGCCCGCTCCGCCAGCGCGTGAGGAGCCTTCCACGGCGCGGCTCCGGTCGCCTGGAGGGGCGGCTCACTCCGTCAGCGGCACCTTGGTGGTCACCGTCCCCCCGTCCGGCACCTCCAGGACGAAGGCGTCGAAGGCCGGCGGGCCGAAGGCGCTGCCCGTCGCCCCGCCGCTGAAGCCGTAGGGCTCGCGCGGCATGCCCAGCAGGTTGGTGGTGAGCACCGAGTCGCCGTTCCGATCCTGGAACACCGCGACTCCGTAGCGCCCCGCCGGCAGCCCGGCGAAAACCGCCGTCACCTCCGTCCCCGACGCCTCCAGGATTTGCCCGGCGAAACGCCGCTCCGCCTTGTAGGCATCGGCGCCGTCATACAGCGCGACCCACAGCTTGCCCTGTTGGGGCTTGACGTCGGCGATGGTTGCGCGAAGCTCCCCCGCGCTGAGTCCCGCCGCGGCGAGGGTCAGCGTCATCGCGCCGACCAACCCCAATCCGACCCGACATGCGGCTGCCATTTCCTGTCCCTTTCCTTCGCCGTGGGCGATCCGTCGCCTTTCCGACCCGGTCCCTTCCATGCCGGAAGGAGCGGGCGGCGGGCCACCGCCGCTGCGGGACCGGCTGGGCGCGGCTTCGCGAAACGCCGGAACCGGCGGTTCACGATGCGTGAAACGACGGGTCCCGCGCCGGGGCAGCCCCGCACGCCCTACCGCCGCCGGCTGCTGGGCCGGCGCCTGCCGGTGCTGCTGGCCGCCGCGCTGGTGCTGACCCTGCTGGGTCCGTTCGGCACCTTCGCGGATCTGACGCTGGCGCAGCGGCTGGCTTACTGGTGCGGGCTGATCGGGCTGGGCGGTCTCGCCTTCGAGCTTCTGACCCTGGCCGCCGGCCATCGGTTGCGGGAGCGGGCGGGGGCGTGGCGCGCCACGCTGGCCGGGGTGGTCCTGGCGGTGGCGGCGCTGATGACGCTGACCGTGGCGCTGCTTGAAAGGACATTGCGCGGGATGGATTTCCTGCGCCCGCTGGGGTTGGCGGAGCTGTTCGTCTACGTCGTCCTCGTCACCCTGCTGGTGTCCGCCATTCCGGTCTGGCTGGAGCTGCGCGACCGCGGGCTTCTCGCCGGCCCCACGCCGCCGCCATCCCCGTTCGTCCCGGACAACGCGCCGGCATCATCCCCGGCGGAGCGGCCGGAGGCCGCCTTCCTCGCCCGCCTGCCCGCGCGGCTCGGCCGGGACCTGCTGGCACTGGAGATGGAGGACCATTACGTCCGCGCCCACACGGCGGAGGGCAGCGACCTGATCCTGATGCGGCTGCGCGACGCCATTGCGGAGTTGGCCGGGCTGGACGGGATGCAGGTCCACCGCTCCCACTGGGTCGCCGCCGCGGCCGTCGCCGGGGTGGAGCGCAAGCCGGACGGCAAGCTGGTGCTGGTTCTGCGCAACGGCCGTCGCGTGCCGGTCAGCCGCAGTTACGCGGCGGCGGTTCGCGAGGCGGGCTGGGCGGAGAAGACGGGGCCGTAACCAGCGCCCCCACAACACACAAAGACACTGTGAAAACCCGAACAGACGCGGACACCCCACGCAATAACGGGTGCTTTCTCTATCACCATTGGGCGGTCATTACCGTTGAATTCTTGTTAGGTCATTCAAAGTGCCGACACCCTAAGGCTTTCATTCAATAATTCACTTCAACATGCCGCCACGATGCCATACCATCGAAAACACAGGCATTTTCCCATCAAGGGCATCGAAAACAATAAGGCAATCCAGACGACAAGAACGCCAAACTTACGCCTACACCGTGAAGTCTTTCTGACATTCTTGAATTGCCAGGGAGCGATCACACCGCCTCCTCTCGCGCAGCCGGACACCCCCATACTCCCTCGTCGTTCGCCTCCCGCCGCAGAACCGGGTTCGGGACCGCCGACCCGCGCCTCCGTTCCACCCAAACCTTGCGGGTCCCATGACGTACCGCCCCGACATCGACGGCCTTCGCGCGGTATCGATCCTTTCGGTTCTGCTGTTCCACGCGAAGTTTCCCCTGTTCAGCGGCGGATACGTCGGCGTCGATGTGTTCTTCGTGATTTCCGGCTACCTCATCGGCTCGATCGTTCTGAACGACGCGCAGCGCGGCACCTTCTCCCTCGCCGACTTCTATGTCCGCCGCATCCGCCGAATCCTTCCCGCCCTGTTCGCGGCGCTGGCGGTCACCGCGGCGCTCGCCCTGTTTTTGCTGTCGCCCCAGGAGTTGAAGAGCTTTTCCCAGAACCTTGCGGCGACCACGCTGTTCTCGTCCAACATCGTCTATTATCTGAAGTCCGGTTACTTCGAGAACGCGGCGGAGATGAACCCGCTTCTCCACACCTGGTCGCTGGGGGTGGAGCAGCAATTCTACATCGTCTTTCCCCTTGCCGTGCTGGCCCTGCTCCCGTACGGGCGTTCGGTTTGGGTCGCCGTTCTGCTGGCGGCGGCGACGGCGTCCTTCGCCTTGGGCGTGTTCCTTGTCCGGGATCATCCGGTGGCGGCCTTCTACCTGCTGCCGCCCCGGCTGTGGGAACTGGTGCTGGGCGCCCTTCTCGCCTTGGGCGCCGTTCCGGACAGCCGCAGCCGCGCGGTGCGGGAACTGGCCTGCGCGGTCGGCGCCGCCCTGATCCTCGTCAGCGTGTTCGCCCTATCCGAGGCCACGGCCTTTCCGGGCTACGCCGCGCTGCTGCCCTGCCTGGGCGCGGCGCTGGTGATCCACGCGGGGCGGAGCGGTCCGACGGCGGTCGGGAGGGTGCTGACGCTGCGCCCCATGGTCTTCATCGGCCTGATCTCCTACTCCATGTACATCTGGCATTGGCCGCTGATGGTCTTCGCGCGATTCTACAAAGGGCGGGACCTGACCACCAAGGAAACGCTGATCCTTCTCGCGGTCATCGCCGCGGTGTCCGTGCTGTCCTGGCGGCTGATCGAAATCCCCTTCCGCAAACCCAGGGCGGCGTCGGACCGCCGGCCGTCCAAGGTCTTCGCGCGGACCGGCTGGGCCATGGCGGGGCTGGCGGGGGTCGGGCTGCTCGGCCATCTGTCCAACGGACTGCCGCAGCGCTTCACCGACTACGCGCCGCAGGACATCTCCGGGCGGGAACTCTACAAGGAACACACCTGCTTCCTCGAAACCGACCAGCCGCCGGAGGCATGGCCGGGCTTGGAGAGTTGCCGGATCGGTTCGCCGAAGGCGGACGCGCCCACCGCCCTGCTCTGGGGGGATTCCTTCGCGGCCCATTACGTGCCGGGGCTTCAGAACGTCGCCGACACCCTGCCCTTCAACATCGTCCAGTACACGGCGTCCGGCTGCCCGCCCATCAAGGATCTGTCCGTCAACGCCCGCCCGAACTGCCAGGAGTTCAACCGCCGCGTCGATGAACTCATCGACCGCAACGGCATCCGCATCGTCATCATGGCGGCGCGGTGGGAATGGTACATGGACACGAACGCCCTCGATCTCCGCCGCCTGCACGAGACCGTGGACACGCTGCTGAACCGGGGCATCCGCATCGTGGTGCTGGGGCAGAGCCCGGTGTTCCGCTTCCGCAACCCCTACGACCACACCTATTTCATGAAGTCGGAGCGGGCCTACTCGATCACCGGCCAAGCCGCCGACCAGCCGGTCATCACCGCCACGCGGGGCGCGCGGTTCGTCGACACCTCCGACTATTTCTGCGACCCCGACCCTTGCAAAGACCTTCCGCTCTGCCGGATCAGGGACGACCAAGGCTTCTATTTCCTGGACCAGGGCCATTTCTCGGCCCATGGGAGCACCCTGCTCGTGCAGAGCATCCAAGAGGTTCTCCGCGCCCCCGACCCGTTCTATGGAGAATGAGGCCTGACCGGGACGCCGCGCAGCGGGAGGGCGGTGCCGCCCCCGCTGCGCCGGCTTCCGTCACTTCGCCAGATTGCGCAGGACGAAGTTCAGCACGCCGCCGTTCCGGTAATACTCGACCTCGTCCACCGTATCGATGCGCAGCAGCAGCGGCACCTGCCGGGTCTGCCCATCGGCGCGGGTGATGGTCATCGTCACGTCCTTGCGCGGGCGCAGGTCCTGCTCTATGCCGTCGATGTCGAAGGTCTCCGTGCCGTCCAGCGCCAGATCGTTGCGGGTCAGCCCATCCTTGAACTGGAGCGGCAGGATGCCCATCCCGACGAGGTTGGAGCGGTGGATGCGCTCGAAGCTCTCGGCGATCACGGCGCGGATGCCCAGCAGCTTGGTGCCCTTGGCCGCCCAGTCGCGGCTGGAGCCGGTGCCGTACTCCTTGCCGGCGATGACCACCAGCGGCACGCCCTCCTGGGCGTAGCGCATCGCCGCGGTGTAGATCGGCAACTGCTCGCCCGAGGGATAGTGCCGGGTCTCGCCGCCCTCCACGCCCGCCAGCATCTCGTTGCGGATGCGGATGTTGGCGAAGGTGCCGCGCATCATCACCTCGTGGTTGCCGCGCCGTGCCCCGTAGGAGTTGAAGTCCTGCGGACGCACCTGATGGCTCAGCAGATACTCGCCGGCCGGGCTGGTCTTCTTGATCGAGCCGGCGGGCGAGATGTGGTCGGTGGTGATGCTGTCGCCGAGCACGGCGAGCGCGCGGGCGCCCCGCACGTCGCTCACCGCGTCGGGAGTCTTCGGCATGTCGGCGAAGAAGGGCGGCAGCTTCACGTAGGTGCTGCCCGCCTGCCACTCGTAGGTCTGGCCCTCGGCGGTCTGGATGCCGCGCCACTGCTCCGGCCCCTCGAACACGTTGCCGTAGCGGCTGCGGAACATCTCCGCCGACAGCGAGGCGTCGATGGCGTCCTGGACTTCCTGGTTGGTCGGCCAGACGTCCTTCAGGTAGACGGGCTGGCCGTCATGGCCGGTGCCGATGGGGTCCTTGGCCAGGTCGATCTTCATGTTGCCGGCCAGCGCGTAGGCGACGCACAGCGGCGGCGAGGCCAGATAGTTCGCCCGCGTGTGCGGGTTCACCCGGCCTTCGAAGTTGCGGTTGCCCGACAGCACCGCGGCGACCACGAGGTTGCCCTCCTCCACCGCCGCAGCGATGGGGTCGGGCAGCGGGCCGCTGTTGCCGATGCAGGTGGTGCAGCCGTAGCCGACGATGTTGAAACCGAGCTGGTCGAGGTAGGGCTGGAGCCCGGCCTTGGCCAGATAGTCGGTGACCACCTGCGAGCCCGGCGCCAGCGAGGTCTTGACCCAGGGCTTGGACTTCAGCCCCTTCTCCACCGCCTTGCGGGCGAGCAGACCGGCGGCCACCAGAACCGCCGGGTTGGAGGTGTTGGTGCAGGAGGTGATGGCGGCGATCACCACCGCGCCCTGGTCGAGGTTGTAGCCGCAGCCCTTCACCGGAACGGAGCGGTCGGCGTCCTCCGCCTTGAAGGCGCCGACCAGATCGGTGCCGAAGCTCTGCGCCGCCTGGGACAGCGGCACGCGGTCCTGCGGACGCTTCGGGCCGGCCAGCGACGGCTCGACCGTCGTCATGTCCAGCTCCAGCGCGTCGGTGAAGACGGGGTCCGGGGTGCCGGCGTCGCGCCACATGCCCTGGGCGCGGGCGTAGGCCTCGACCATCGCCACGCGGTCGGCGTCGCGGCCGGTGAAGGTCAGGTAGCGGATGGTTTCCGCGTCGATCGGGAAGATGCCGCAGGTGGCGCCGTATTCCGGGGCCATGTTGCCGATGGTGGCGCGGTCGGCCAGCGTCAGGTGATCCAGACCCGGCCCGTAGAACTCCACGAACTTGCCGACCACGCCCTTCTTGCGCAGCATCTGGGTGACGGTCAGCACGAGGTCGGTCGCCGTCGTGCCCTCCTTCAGCCGCCCGGTCAGCTTGAAGCCGACGACCTCGGGGATCAGCATGGAGATGGGCTGGCCGAGCATGGCCGCCTCCGCCTCGATGCCGCCGACGCCCCAGCCGAGCACGCCCAGCCCGTTCACCATGGTGGTGTGGCTGTCGGTGCCGACCAGCGTGTCGGGATAGGCGACCAGCTTGCCCGCCGGGTCGGTGTCGGTCCACACGCCCTGCGCCAGATACTCGACGTTCACCTGATGACAGATGCCGGTGCCCGGCGGCACGACGCGGAAATTGTCGAAGGCCTTCTGGCCCCAGCGCAGGAAGGCGTAGCGCTCCAGGTTGCGCTCGAACTCCAGCTCGACGTTCTTCTCGAAGGCGGAGGGGTTGCCGAAGTAGTCGACCATCACCGAGTGGTCGATGACCAGATCCACCGGCACCAGCGGGTTGATCTTCTTGGGATCGCCGCCCAGCGCGGCCATCGCCTCGCGCATCGCCGCCAGATCGCAGACCGCCGGCACGCCGGTGAAGTCCTGCATCAGCACGCGCGCCGGGCGGTAGGCGATCTCACGGTCGGACCGCTTGTCGTGAAGCCACTGGGCCACCGCCTTGACGTCGTCGGTGGACACCGTGCGCCCGTCCTCGAAGCGCAGGAGATTCTCCAGCAGCACCTTCATGGAATAGGGCAGCCGGGAGAGGTCGCCCAGTCCGGCGTCCTCCGCGGCCTTGATGCTGAAATAATCGTAGCTCTTGCCCCCGACGGACAGGGAGCGGCGGGTTTTCAGCGAGTCCTGACCGGTGAACGTCGTCACGGTACCCCTCCTTCGCGTTATTGGCGGACCGGCCGGGCGGTGGCCGTGGTTTCCGCATGTCTCAACCGCCTGATTTAGTGCCGGTCCCGCCCCCCTTCAAACGGCGCCGTGCAAAGGGCAGGCAAGCGGAAGCGTGGGGGCTGCGCTCTCTTCGTGCGAAACGGGGCCGGTCCGTACTAGAATCCCGCGCAATGAGAACCACGCGGACGGGCGCAACGGCCCGGCGCGCGACGGGTGGAGGAAACGGAATGGCATGGCGCGCCCCAGCTTTGGCGGCGGTGGCCCTGGCGGCGGTGGTGCTGTGCGCCCCGGTTGCGGCCGCCCCGGAGCCGCCGCAAGGGGCGCAGTTCTTCCCGCACCTCGTCTACCGCAGCGGCCCCTACGCGCCCTACGGCATCCCGCTGGCCGACGGGGTGGCCGATTATCTGACGCTGGTCAACCGGCGCGACGGCGGCATCGGCGGGGTGCCCATCGCCTGGGAGGAGTGCGACACCGGCTACAACACCGACCGCGGGGTGGACTGCTACGAGCGGCTGAAGGCCAAGGGGCCGACCGGCGCCGCCGCCGTCCTGCCGCTGTCCACCGGCATCACCTACGCCCTGATCGAGCGCGGGGCCGCCGACCATATCCCGGTCTTCTCCTCCGGCTACGGGCGGGCGGACGTGTCCGACGGGCGGGTCTTCCCCTACGCGGTCAACGCCCCGGCCAGCTATTGGACGGGCATCGACGCCGCGATCAGCCACATCGCAACGGAGCTGGGCGGGACGGAGCGGCTGCGCGGGCGGAAGATCGCCTACGTCTACCATGACAGCGCCTTCGGCAAGGAGCCGCTGCCCATGCTGGAGGCGCTGCGCGGCCCGCTCGGCTTCGAGATGCGCAGCTTCCCCGTCGCCCCGCCGGGGCTGGACCAGCGCGCCGTGTGGACGCAGATCGCCCGCCACTACCGGCCCGATTACGTGATCCTGTGGGGCTGGGGCGTGCAGAACTCCACCGCCCTGCGCGAGGCCGCCGCCGCCGGCTATCCGGCCGACCGCATGATCGGCGTCTGGTGGGCCGGGTCGGAGCTGGACGTCCGGCCGGTCGGCCCTGCTGCGGTCGGCTACAAGGCGGTCGCCTTCCACGCCGCCGGGGCGGACCTGCCGGTGATCCGCGCCATCCGCGAGCGGGTTCACGCCCATGGCCTGGGGACCGGCGATCCCGGCCAGATCGGCACGGTGCTCTACAACCGCGGAGTCTTCAACGCCGCCGTCCTGGTCGAGGCCATCCGCACCGCGCAGGGCAAATACGGCCGCCGGCCGCTGACCGGGGCTCAGGTGGCCTGGGGTTTCGACCATCTGGACCTGACCGCCGAACGGCTGACCGATCTGGGGCTGGACGGCTTTATGCAGCCGCTGCGCATCACCTGCGCCGACCATGAGGGGATCGTGCCGCTGCATGTGCAGCAGTGGGACGGGGAGCGCTGGCTGGACGTCTCCGGCCCCATCGAGCCGCGCCGCGCCCTGATCCGCAAGCTGGTGACGGAGTCGGCCCGGCGCTTCGCGGCGGAGCGCAAGATCGAGCCGCGCGCCTGCGATTAGGAAATCGTCAGGTCGGGCGCATCGCCACGTAGCGGCAAAAGCGCAACCCGCTGCCCAGAACGCGCAGGCGCGACCACCACAGCGCCAGCTCGCGGGCCAGCGCCTTGAGCACGCGGGGCTCGGGGGCGGCGGTCTTCAATGCCTCGCCCAGCCGGCGCACCCGCTCCACGGCCTGACGGCGGTGGAACTGGGTCAGATCCTCGGTAATGCGCAGGTCCAGGTTGCGCTGGGTCAGCTCGTCGGCCATGCGGGTTCCCGACCAGGGATAGACCTCCAGCGGCTCGGAGTCGCGCCAGCCGTTCCAGCTCTCCCAGGAGGACGGGGTGCCCTCGATCACGTAATCGAACAGCAGCACGCCGCCCTTCGGCTTCACGCAGTCGCAGACGCGGTCGAGGAAATTCTCCTTGTCGCGCACCCGGTGCATCACCCGGTCGGCCAGCACGAGGTCGAAGGAGCCCGCCTGGTTGAAATGCTCGGGGTCGTAATGGCCGATCGGCGCCTTCTTCGACACGCCCAGCGCCTTGGAGCGCTCCATCCCCAGCTTGGCCAGCAGGGGCGACATCTCCAACCCGGTCACCCAGGTGTCGTAGCTGTCGACGATGCCGCGCGCCGGCCCGCCCAGCCCCGCCGAGAGGTCGAGCACGCTCTTGGCCGGGTTCAGCCCGAAGGAGCGGACGGATTCGACCATCCATTGCGAGTCGCCGGGACCGACGCAGTCCTGGCCCCACAGCATCTGAGCCCCTTCCGTGCGGGCGACCGACCAGACCGGTTCGCCCTGGCGGTCCAGCTGGAGGTTTTCCAGCCGCTCCAGGTCGGCATCGGGCCGCGGCGCCTCGGGCGGCAGGGCGGCGGCCGGTGCGGCGGAACCCAGCGCCGCCACCGGGCCGCGCAGGGGCAGGCGGGAGGCGGGGGCGGTGCGGGCCAGACGGGACAGGGCGGCGAGGTCGTAGCCTTCCCACCAAGCGACGAATTTCGTCCGCCAGTCGGGATTGCGCCAGCGCTCCCTATCCTGAAAATTGTGCCGCATCCGGCGCTGCGTTTCCAAAATTGCTGCCCCACGAAGGACGGCCACCACCGGCATCAACGGATACCGCACAATATAGAGGTAGACCTCAACAGTCGGGGAGTCAAGTAACCAGCACGAACAGTTGGAGAGGACTTGCATGAACTGTCGCGAAAATTTTATCTAACTGTGAAATATTTCCGCAACACCCACGGCTTGCGGTCCCGAAGGCGACGCGCGGCACGGTCGCCAAAGCGCGCCGCGTTGCAGCATCGGGGCGCAATGCCTATAGTTCCGCACCAGCATCCCGCAGCCTGTCCCTACACCGCCCCCACACCGCTCAAGGAGCACCGGCGTGCCGCACAAGACCGGCAATCCCTGGACCGTCCTGACGACCAAGCCGATCTACGAGAATCCGTGGATGCGGGTGGTGGAGCACGACGTGCTCACCCCGCTCGGCAACCCCGGAATCTACGGCGTCATGCACGCCCAGAATCTGGCGACCGGGGTGGTTCCCATCGACGACCAGGGCCGCGTGACGCTGGTCGGCCAGTACCGCTTCCCCTTGGAGCAGTACAGTTGGGAAATCCCGGAAGGCGGCGGCAAGAAGGGCGTCGAACCGGTGGAGTCGGCCAAGCGGGAGCTGCTGGAGGAGACCGGCCAGACCGCCCGCCACTGGCTGCCGATCCTGACCATGCACCTGTCCAACAGCATCACCGACGAGACCGCCCATTGCTTTCTCGCCTGGGGGATCGAGCAGGGGCAGGCCGAACCGGAGGAGACCGAGGTTCTGCAACTGCGCCACGTCCCCTTCGCGGAGGCCTACGCCATGGTCAAGCGCGGCGAGATCACCGACGCCATCGCGGTGGCCTGCCTGCTGAGGGTCCGCCTGATGGCGCTCGACGGCGACCTGCCCGAGGACGTCACCCGCCTGATCCTGGGTTGAGGAAAGACGTCATGCAGGCCGTCGCCATCGACTTCGAAACCGCCAACGAATCGCGAACCAGCGCCTGCTCCATCGGCGTCGCCTGGATCGAGGACGGGCGCGTGGTGGAGACCGAGGAGCATCTGATCCGCCCGCGGGAGATGCGCTTCAACCCCTTCAACACCGCCGTCCACGGCCTGCGGGCGGAGGATGTCGCCGGCGCGCCGGAGTTCCCGGAGGTTTGGCACCGCTTCGCCCGCCGGCTGGATGGGCGGCTGGTGCTGGCCCACAACGCCTCCTTCGACATCAGCGTGCTGCGCCACACGCTGGACGATTACGGGCTGGAGTGGCCGGCCTGCCGCTACCTCTGCACGGTGGTGCTGGCGCGCCGGGCCTGGCCGCAGCTGGCCGCGCACAAGCTGAATACCTTGGCCGACCATCTGGGCATCGCGCTCGACCACCACCACGCCGGCAGCGACGCCGAGGCCTGCGGGCGCATCGCCCTCGCCGCCACCCGCGTTCTGGGTCTGGAGCGGCTGGCCGACATCGCCGCGGCCACCGGCATCACGTTCGGGCAGCTGGCGCCGGGCGGCTACAGCCCTTGCAAGGGCGGCAACCCGCCGCCGCGGCGCAAGCTGGTGCCGGTGGTTTAGAGGGAAGCGTGTGGGGCAAGTGCTTCACACGCCACTCCGCTCCGGAAACAGCCCCGCCAACCCTTCCGCGCTTGCCGGACACACGCCGCGCTCGGTCACCAGACCGGTCACCAGACGGGCCGGGGTCACGTCGAAACCGTAATTGACCGCCGGGCTGCCGGCCGGGGTGACGCGGATGGTCTCGATCCGCCCGTCGGCCGTGATGCCGGTCAGCTCGGTCACCTCGCGGGAGTCGCGCTCCTCGATGGGGATTTCCTTCACCCCGTCCGCCATTCCCCAGTCGATGGTCGGCGAGGGCAGCGCGACGTAGAAGGGCACGCCGTTGTCGTGGGCGGCCAGAGCCTTCAGGTAAGTGCCGATCTTGTTGCAGACGTCGCCGGTCGCCGTGGTGCGGTCGGTGCCGACGATGCACAAATCCACCATGCCGTGCTGCATCAGATGGCCGCCGGTGTTGTCCACCACCACCGTGTGGGGCACGCCGTGGCGGTTCAGTTCCCAGGCGGTCAGGCTGGCGCCCTGGTTGCGCGGACGCGTCTCGTCCACCCAGACATGCAAGCGGATGCCCTCCTCGAAGGCGACATAGACCGGGGCGAGCGCCGTGCCCCAATCGACGGTGGCGAGCCAGCCGGCGTTGCAGTGGGTCAGCACGTTCACCGGCTCGCCCGGGGCCTTGCGGCGGGCTGCCTCGCGGATCAGGGCGGCGCCGTGCTCGCCGATGGCGCGGTTGATGGCGACATCCTCGTCGCAGACCGCCGCGGCCTCGGCGTAGGCGGCCTCGGCGCGGGCGGCGGGCGGCAGCGGTGCCAGACGGGCGCGCATCCGCTCCAGCGCCCAGCGCAGGTTGACCGCGGTCGGGCGGGTGGCGAGCAGCCGCTCGCCGGCCTCCTCCAGCGCCGCGTCGGACGGGTGGGCCCGCATGGCCAGCGCCACGCCATAGGCGGCGGTCGCCCCGATCAGCGGCGCCCCGCGCACCAGCATGGCGCGGATGGCGTGGGCGGCCTCCTCCAGGTCGGTCAGCCGCGCGACGGCGAAATCATGCGGCATCCGTGTCTGGTCGATGATCTCCACAGACCAGCCGTCCTGCGCCAGCCAGATGGTGCGGTAGGCCGTGCCATCGATCTTCATACGCCATACTCCCCGCGCTCGATGCTGCTTCGGCCTTTCGGCCCGGCGCGACAATAGGGGGTGGCGCGGCGCGGTTCAACGGGCGTACCCAGGGAACAGGAGCCTGCAAAAAAGTGTTGGTCCGCCACGAAAGCCACGACCTTCGATGCCACGCCGACCCGTCCTCCCCCACCCCGCCGAAATCATGCCCCTGCGCGCCCTGCGATCCAAAGGTTCCCCTCTGCTCTACCGGATGCCGGGGTCGGCTCTGGTCCTGATGGTCTGCGCGGTGGCGCTGCTGCTGACGCTCGGGCTGTCGGCCAGCTTCGCGTTGCGCGACCGGGCGGCGGCCCTGCAGCACGCCCAGGACACCGCCGGCAACGCCAGCCTGCTGGTCGCGGAGCACGCGGCCCGGCTGGTGGAGACCAGCGACCTGATCCTGAAGCAGGCGGTCCAGCTCGCCGGGCCGGCGGGCGCTCCGCTGCCCAGCGACCGGGCGGGCTGGGAACGCTACGCGGCTCTGGTGCGGGGCACACCCTATCTGGTGTCGATCTGGCTGTTCGACGCCGAGGGGAACCCCGTCCTGAGCACCCGACGCTTTCCCACCCCGGCAATGAACGTCGCCGACCGCGACTACTTCGTAGCCCAGCGGACGGGCGGCAGCGAGGCGGGGGGAAATCTCTTCATCACCGCGCTGGACAACAGCCGCTACAGCCAGGAGCCGCTGATCCTCCTCTCGCGCCCGCTGGCCGCCGCACCGGGGCAATTCCGCGGCGTGGCCCTGGTCGCCGTCTCGCCGCGCTACATCCGCGACATCTACAAGAGCTTCGACTTCGACTACGCCCGCTCCATCACCCTGCGCCGGGCCGACGGCACGGTGCTGCTGCACGAGACCCAGGGGCCGGACGCCACCGACAGTGCGCCGGCGGAGGCCGCCGGGGAGCCGGAAATCTCCGCGCTGCGCCGGGTGGACAGCGTGCCGCTGACCGCCGAGGTGGCCATTCCGGTGAGCAGCGTCATGGAGCGCTGGCACGGGCAGCTCTGGACCTACATCTCCTACGCGCTGGCGGCGCTGGCCGCGGTGTCGGTGGTCGGCGGGATGGCCCTTCAGCGCGCCCGGCGGGAGCGGCAGGCGGAAAACGCGCTCCAGCACGCCTACGACACGCTGGAGGAGCGGGTCCACCAGCGCACGGCGGAACTGGAGCGGACCAATGCCCAGCTCGAAACGGCGGTGACCGACAAGGAGGTCCTGCTGAAAGAGGTCCAGCACCGGGTGAAGAACAACCTTCAGGTCATCTGCAGCCTGCTGCGCCTTCAGGCCGCCCGCATCGACGAGCCGGCCCGCCGCGCCTTCGACGAGAGCCTGCGCCGCATCCAGTGCATGAGCCTGATGCAGGAACTGCTCTACCGCTCCGACCAGCCGGCGCGCATCGACTTCGCCGATTACCTGCGCCAGCTCTGCGACGGGCTGGTCCGCTCGACCAACCCGACCGGGGCGCGGCTGACGGTGAACGCCCCCCAGCCCTGGAGCCTGGACGTCGATCAGGCAACCCCGCTCGCCCTGATCGCCAGCGAGCTGGTGTCCAACGCGCTGCTCCACGCCTTCCCCCTCGGCCATCCCGGCACGGTGAGCGTGGAGCTGCTGCCGGAGGGGAGCGAGGGCATGCGGATGGTGGTGCGCGACGACGGCACCGGCCTGCCGCCCGATCCGTCCGCCCCGCAAAGCCGCGCGACCGACAAGCGCCAGAGCGGGCTGGGGTTGGTTCTGGTGCGGGCGCTGGCCCAGCAGGCCGGGGCGGCGGTGACCATCGACCGCCAGCCGGACGGCGGGCCGGGCACCCGTTTCATCGTGTCGGTGCCCACCCTTTCGAAAGCCCAGACAAAGGCGGCTTGATAAGGGCCGCTTGATAAGGGTGGCGTGATGAAGCGTCAGGGCCGCGGCGGTTCCAGGCGCAGATAGACCATGGCGGAAGCGAGCGCGCTGGCGTAGGCGTCCTCCCCGGCGCGCGGCGGCAGGTCGAGGTCGCGCAGGATGCTGTCCAGCCGCAGATCGACCGCGTATTTTCCGGGCGTCTTGGCCTTGCGGCCGTAATAGAGGCTGGACACCTCGATGCGCTGGTTCGGCAGCGCCATGCCCACCATCGGCTGCACCAGCCGGTCGAGGAGCCCCACGGTGAAATCCAGGTAGTAACCGACCAGCGGCCGGTTGCCGATGAAGGCCAGCAGGCGGGACAGAGCGGGTTCCGCCGGTTCGGTCGGCCAGAAGGACAGGATCAGACGCTGGCTGGTCAGGACGCGCCCACCGCGGATGCGCAGGGCCGCGACGCTGCGCAGGTCCGCCGTGGCCGCGTCGAAGGAGGTGGCCTCGCAATGGATCGCCACCCGCTCCCCGGTCTCCTCCCCCGACAGCAGCAGGGCGCGGTCGGGATGTTCGGGCACGGACGGAACGGACGGCGCCCCCCCGTTGGCCACCACGCTGGCAATGGTCTCGGTCGGCATGCCGCCTCCTCTCCCCGCGCGTCCGGCGGGTCAATGGTTCAGGTGGAAGTGGTAGGCGAGCAGTTCCTTGAACTTCTTCACCAGCGCCAGACAGTCCTTGAACTGGTCGCGGTCGAGCTTGCCCAGGGTCTCCATGCGGACGAGGTTGTCGGTCTGGGTGCCGGACACGCTGCCGTCCAGCCCGGCCTTCAGCCGCAGCGTGGACAGGAAGGTGAAGGCGTCGGCCAGTTCGCCCGCCATGCCGCGGTCGAGAACGCCCTGGTCGGCGAGCGCCCAGATGCGCTCGGTCGTGTTGGTCTCCGCCATGTGCTTTTCCAGAGCCAGCGCGCGGACGCCGTGGACGATGGGGAAGATGCCGGCCTTCTTGATGTCCACCGCCTCGCCGCGGCGCCGCTCGAACAGGCCGCCGAACAGACCCGACGGCGTGTCGAAGGCGAGCGCCGGGCGGGCGAAGGCGGTGAAGAACATCTGGTTGTCCTGAAGCCGGCCGAGCAGATAGCCCTTCGCCTCGGCCAGCAGGGCGGCGTCCCCGGCCACCGCCGCCGCGTCGTAGAAGATGGCGAGGTTCATCTGCGCCGCCTCGTCGGGCCGGTGGATCCAGTGGAAGAGGGAATCCTTGTAGAGCGCCAGCGGGCGCGTCCAGTCCGGGTTGGACACCATGATGCGCCCCGGGCAGGGCGGGTAGCCGAATTCGACCAGATGACGGGTGAAGGCGTCGGTCACCTGCGGCAGCGACGGGCAGTCGTAGCCGTCGCGCAGGATCAGCCCGTTGTCCTGGTCGGTCTTCAGAAGCTGCTCGCCACGCCCCTCGCTGCCCATCACGATCAGGCAGGCGTTGGCCAGCAGGTCCGGCGGCGCCAGCAGCTCGAACAGGCGGCGGAAGATCTTGCGGTTCAGCTCGGTCACGAGGTCGGCGATGAAGGACACCTTGACGCCCGTGCCGTGCAGCGTGCGGATCAGCCCGACGATGTCCTGGCTGGCCCGGCCCAGATCCTCCGGCGTGGCGGCGCGGTCGACCTTGAGAGCGACGACCTGGGAATGGTTGGACAGGACGGCCAGCAGGTCGGTCTGCTCCAGCAGGCCGGCGACCGCGCCCTGCTCGGTGATGACCAGACGGCGCACCGAATGCTTGGTCATCAGGATCAGCGCGTTGAACAGCAGGTCGTCGCGGTCCAGCGCCAGCAGCTCGTAGCGGGCGAGCAGCCTCACCGGGCTGTCCACCGGCTGCCCTTCCAGCACCACAAGGTCGCGCAGGTCGGTGCCGGTCAGGATGCCGATGCGCCCCCCCTTTTTCGGATCGCCATCGCGGACCAGCACGCTGCTCGCCTGGTTCCGCTTCATCGCCGCCGCCGCGTCGCGCAGGGACGCCCCGGCCTCGACGAAGACCGGCGGGTGCAGATAGGCCTGCCGGATGCGCGCCATCGTCAGCGCAGCGGTTTCGCGGTTGGAGCGCTCGTTGGCCAGCGCGCTCAGCCGGTCGGCGAACGCCTGCTGGATCACCGCGCCGAAGGCGGCGTTCTCGTGCGCCAGTTCGAGTAGGATCGGGCGCGGCACCAGATCGCACAGCGTGTCCTCCGCCGCGACGAAGCTGCGCGCCTGCCCGTCGGAGAACAGCGCCTGAAGGTCGAAGCTGTCGTGGGCGCCGTGCACCGCCACCACCTCGCCGCCCCGGCGTTCGTGGACCAGCCCCTGCCGCACCACGAACAGGCAATCCGCCGGCTCGTCCCGGCTCAGGATCACCCCGTCCCGCGCGTAGACGCCGAGGTCGAGCGCGGCGGCGAGCCGCTGCCGCTGCTCCGGCGTCAGGCGGTCGAAGGGGGAGACGGAGAAATCGAAAGCGTCGGACAAAATCCGCTCCACGAACCGGCGGGTGAATAAAAAAGGCGCCCCAAGACCGTGGTCTTGAGGCGCCTTGAAGATTACACCAGCCCCTTCATCTGCGGAAGGCGGGTGCGACCATTCGCATTAGTGAGCGGAAGCCCCTTCGGCGCCCAGGCCGGTCTGCGACCGGATGTACTGGGCCTTGTAGGCCTCGCGCTCGTCCTGCGCCGCCTTGCTGTTGTCGGTGATCGAGAAGAACCAGATCGCCAGGAACGACAGCGGGATGGTGAAGACGCCCGGGTTGTCGTACGGGAAGAGGGCGGCCGGGTTGCCCAGCACCGACTTCCACACGGTCGGCCCCATGATCAGCAGGCTGACCGACGAGACCAGCCCGATCCAGCCGCCGAGAACGGCGCCGCGGGTGGTCATCCGGCTCCAGAACATCGACATCAGCAGAACCGGGAAGTTCGCCGAGGCCGCGATCACGAAGGCGAGGCCGACCATGAAGGCGACGTTCTGGTTCTCGAAGGCGATGCCGAGGAAGATGGAGACGATGCCGATGATCACGGTGGTGATCTTCGACACGCGGATCTCGTCATGCTCCGACGCGCGGCCCTTGGCGATCACCGAGGCGTAGAGGTCGTGCGACACGGCCGAGGCGCCGGCCAGCGTCAGACCCGCGACCACCGCGAGGATGGTGGCGAAGGCCACGGCCGAGATGAAGCCGAAGAACAGGTCGCCACCCACCGCGTGCGCGGTGTGGATGGCCGCCATGTTGGAGCCGCCGATGATCATCGACGGATTGGGCTTGCCGCCCGCCGCCGCCAGCTTGGCCGCGTCGAGGAACGGATAGGCGCCGGTGGCGTCCGGGGCCAGCAGCAGCACGATGGCGCCGAAGCCGATGATGAAGGTCAGGATGTAGAAGTAGCCGATGAAGCCGGTCGCGTAGAACACCGACTTGCGGGCCTCCTTGGCGTCCGACACCGTGAAGAAGCGCATCAGGATGTGCGGCAGGCCGGCGGTGCCGAACATCAGCGCCATGCCCAGCGAGATTGCCGAGACCGGGTCGGTGATGAGGGCGCCCGGCGCCATGATGCCGGTCGCCTTCGGGTGGACCTGCACGGCCGTGGAGAACATCGCCTCCGGGCTGAAGCCGAACTTGGCGAGCACCGCGAAGGCCATGAAGGAGGCACCCGACAGCAGCAGCACCGCCTTGATGATCTGCACCCAGGTGGTGGCGAGCATGCCGCCGAAGGTCACGTAGGCGATCATCAGGACGCCGACGATCACCACCGCCCACAGGTAGTCCATGCCGAACAGCAGCTGGATCAGCTTGCCGGCGCCGACCATCTGGGCGATCAGGTAGAAGGTCACCGTGGCGAGCGAGCCGCAGGCGGCCATGGTGCGCATCGGGGTCTGCTGGAAGCGGTAGGAGGCGACGTCGGCGAAGGTGTACTTGCCGAGGTTGCGCAGGCGCTCAGCGACCAGGAACAGGATGATCGGCCAGCCGACCAGCCAGCCCACCGAGAAGATCAGGCCGTCGAAGCCGGAGGTGTAGACGAGGCCGGCGATGCCGAGGAAGGAGGCCGCCGACATGTAGTCGCCGGCGATGGCGAGGCCGTTCTGGAAGCCGGTGATGCCGCCGCCCGCGGCGTAGAAGTCCTTCGCCGACTTCGTGCGGCGCGCCGCCCAGTAGGTGATGCCGAGCGTGGCCAGCACGAAGACCAGGAACATGACGATCGCCGAGAAATTCGTCGCCTGCTTCTGGACCGCGCCTTCGACCGCCGCCGCGTGCACCGACGCGGGGATGAGCGCGCCGGCCGCGACGGCCGCGACGCCCACACGATTGACCAGCGAACGCATCACTTCGACTCCTCCATGATCTGCCGGTTCAGCTCATCGAACTCTCCATTCGCCCGATGCACGTAGATGCCGGTCAGGATGAAGGCCGAGATGATGGTGAAAAGGCCGACGGGGATACCCCAGGTGGTCACGCCGCTGCCGATCGGGGTACCCAGGAACCCCTTGCCGAAGGCGACCAGCAGGATGAAGCCGAAGTAGATGACGAGCATGGCGATCGAAAGCGTCCACGCGAATGCGCTACGCTTCTGCACCAGCTCCTGAAACTTGGGATTCGCGAGAATCCTCTGAGCGTTTTCTTTCATAGTGCGTCCCCTCGCGAGTGCCGAGCGATTTTTGCAAGGTCATATTAGACACTCGGACCATATGGTCTTTGTAACGAACTATCCCGTCAACAACTTTGATGCAGGCCAACCGCTAAAAAGCGCCTTGACGCAGCCCGCGGCCGTTGTTCCGGGGGATCGTTCACTAACCCATGGCAGCGAAAGGGCAAGGGGTGCACGAAATATTGTGAAGCGTGGGCTTAAGAATTGGTGCGTGGAAGCCAAGGTATGCGACCAAAAGTCACACCTTCCTCCTTCAACTCCTCCGCTTCCTTGTCGGTGGCCTCGCCGTAGATTCCGCGCGGATCGGTTTCGCCATAATGGATGCGCCGGGCCTCCTCGGCGAAGCGATCACCGACGTAATCGCAGTTCGTTTCAACCGTACGGCGAACTTCCGTCAAGTGACGCATGACCTCCGCCGCGAAGCGCTCGCGCAGTTCCGCCGGCACGGGGGCGTTGCGGGCGCCGAAGGGGCCGCGGGCGCGGTTGCGCCGCCGCCTGCCTCTGCGGAGACCGCCTCCGGCGCGCCGCCGTCCCGGGGAGCCTCATCCCTGGAGCGGCCCCCCTTGGCGATGCGCGGGGCCATCGGGGCCTTGGTGATGTGCGTGTCGCCGCAGACCGGGCAGGCGATGGCCTTGGCGGCGGCCTGCGTCTCGTAGGCGTCGCCGTTGCGGAACCAGGCTTCGAACCGGTGGTCGGCCGTGCATTTCAGAACGAAGAGGATCATGTCCCCGTCGGATGCTCCAGGATGAGAAGACCGGATGGTCATGATATACGGTCGGTGACCGGTTGCCAGTTCAGCACGACGCCGGCGTCGCGGTCAAACACACGTCATGAAAGAGCGGAAGGATCCGTCCCTTGTCGACACCGCCGTCCACCCCGTCGTCGGCCGCCGGATCGCCGCACGCCGCGATCAGCCCACCCTCTCCCTGGGTCGCGCGCTTCGCGCCGCTGGTGCCCACGGGCGGCACGGTCCTCGACCTCGCCTGCGGGTCGGGGCGGCACCTGCGGCTGTTCCACACCCGCAACCACCCGGTGGTCGGGCTGGACCGCGACCTGCGCGGGGTGGCCGACCTGTCCGGGACGGCGGGGGTGGAGCTGGTGGAGGCCGATCTGGAGAGCGGAGGGCCGGTGCCGCTGCTGCGCGACCGCCGCTTCGCCGCGATCGTGGTGACCAACTACCTGCACCGCCCGCTGTTCCCCGTCCTCCTCGACGCGCTGGAACCCGGCGGCCTTCTCCTTTATGAGACCTTCGCCCTGGGCAACGCCCGCTTCGGCCGCCCCGCCTCCCCCGCCTTCCTGCTGCGCAGCGGCGAGCTTCTGGAGGTGGCGCGCGGGCGTCTCCAGGTCGTCGCCTACGAGCATGGCGAGGTCGCCTCGCCCAAGGCGGCGGTGGTGCAGCGGCTGTGCGCGGTCAAGGACCTGGAGGCCGGACACGGCCTGGATGGCGACCCGGAACCCCGGCCCCTGCCCGCCTGACGGCCGCTCAGAAGCCGACCCGGTCGAGCGTGAAGGTCCGGTCGTGGGTGAGGGCCGGCACCATGCGGCGGGCCTCCTCGACGCGGGCCATGTCCAGCTCGGCCAGGACGAAGCCCACCGCCTCCTCGGCGTCGGCCAGCACCTCGCCCCAGGGGGCGACGATCAGGGAATGGCCATAGGTCAGCCGCCCCTGGTCGTGGCTGCCGGTCTGGGCGGGGGCCAGCACGAAGCAGCCCGTCTCGATGGCGCGGGCGCGCAGCAGCGTGTGCCAGTGCGCCCGCCCGGTCGGCACGGTGAAGGCCGCCGGCACCGTCAGGATCGACGCCCCCGCCTGGGCCAGCGCCCGGTAGAGATAGGCGAAGCGCAGGTCGTAGCAGACGGTCATGCCGACCCCGCCCCAGGGCGTGGCCGCCAGGACCGCACGATCGCCGGGCCGGAAGGTCGCGGATTCGCGGTAGCTTTCCCCGCCCTTCAGGTCCACGTCGAACATGTGGAGCTTGTCGTAATGGGCGACGGCCCGCCCCTCGGCGTCGAACAGATAGCTGCGGTTGGCCACCCGCCCGTCGTCGAGCAGGACGCCCAGCGTCCCGGCGAGCAGCCAGGCCCCGGTCTCCCGCGCCAGATCGGCGAAGAAGGGGATCGCCGGGTGCTCCTCGGCCGTCCTCACCCGCTCCAGCACCTTGGCGCGGCCCTGGACGATCATGCTGACATTCTCGGGCAGGGCGATGAAGTCCGCCCCGGCGTCGCGCGCCCGGCGGACCAGATCGCCCGCCGCCTGAAGGTTCGGAAGAATCTCCGTGCCCGCGTTGACCTGGACGCAGGCGGCCTTCAGGACGCCGCTCATCCCCCGATCCCCAGGATCGGGTCGAGCTTGCCGGCGCGGTCCAGCGCGTGGATGTCGTCGGAGCCGCCGTAGGGCTTGCCGTCGATGAAGACCTGCGGGACGGTCATGCGCCCCTCGGCGCGCTGCACCATCTCCTCGCGGCGGCCCGGCTGCATGTAGAGGTCGATCTCCTCATACGCCACCCCCTTGCTGTCGAGCAGACGCTTGGCGCGCGAGCAATAGGGGCAGAAGGGCGTGGTGTAGATGACGACGTCGGCCATGCGGAGGGCTCCTTGGCTGTTTTGAACGGTTATAAGATCAACCGCCGCACGGCGTCACCCGTTACGTTTTCATGGCTCACACCCGCGGCTCACGTCTTGACGACGCGCGCCAGGGTCAGCGCGTCCACCCGCTCCGCCCCGGCGCGCAGCAGAACCCGCGCGCATTCCGACAGGGTCGCCCCGGTGGTCAGCACGTCGTCGACCAGGACGATCCGCTGTCCCGCCACCCGCGGCTCCAGCCCCGGCCGGACCGCGAAGGCGCCCTTGACGTTCCGCCGCCGCCCCGAGCGGTCGAGCCCGCCCTGCGACGGTGTGGACCGGCGGCGGACCAGCAGGTCGGGAATCACCGGGCGCCCGGCCTGCCGGCCCGCCGCCTGGGCGAGCAGGGCCGCCTGGTTGTAGCGGCGCCGGAACAGCCGAAGGCGGTGCAGCGGCACCGGGGCCAGCAGGTCGGCGTCGGCCAGCAGCTCCGCTCCGGCGCGGGCCATCCAGGCGCCATAGGCCCCGGCGGCGTGGATGCGGTCGCCGTGCTTGAAGCCGAGGACCAGCGGACGGCTGCCGTCGTCGTAGGCCAGAACGGCGCGGGCGCGGGCGAAGAGGGGCGGCTCGGCGATGCAGGCGCCGCACAGCGGCTCCCCCTCCAGCGTGAAGTCGAAGGGCGTGCCGCATCCGGCGCAGAGTGGAGGTGCGATGAAGGTCAGGCCGCTCCAGCACGGGGCGCACAGCCCGCCCTGCCGGTCCACCGCGCCGCCGCAGCACAGGCAACGCGGCGGCAGCAGCGTGTCGAGAATTCCCCCAAGAACCCTGGTCGCCAGCCGCTGCGGAAGGGCCATGGCGGCGCGCCCCCCTCAGTTCAGGCCGGCGATGCGGTCGAAGATCACGAAGGTGTAGTCGCGCAACGCGATGTAGATCGCCGGCCCGGTGATGAACAGAAGCGCCAGCGTGGCGAAGATCTTCAGGTCCTGCTGCAGCGTCGTTTCGTTGATGTTGGTCGCCTGCTGGAAAATGGTCATCAGCATGCCGAGCACCGTGGTGACGACGAGGACCGGGGTGGTGATCTTGATGATGACGATCAGCGCCTCATAGGTGGCGCCGATGGCTTCCTCGATGCCCATGGCCAAGCTCCCGCGAGTTCAGGGCCGACCATAGCACACTGCCGCCCTTTCGCCGATGGTTGTAGCCCGCCGGGGCTGGGCTATATTGCGGGCATGACCACGCCCGACAGCATGACCGTCTTCGACCGCGCGCTCGTCCGCCGCCGCCGCGACCGCGCCGTCCCCACCTTCGCCGAGCACGCCTTCCTGTTCGAGGAGGTCGCCGAACGCCTCGTCGACCGGCTGGAGGACGTGGCCCGGCCCTTTCCCACCGCGCTCGACCTCGGCGCCCATGACGGGGTGATGGGGCGGACGCTGCGCGGGCGCAAGGGCGTCGAGACGCTGGTCGCCTGCGACCTCTCCCCCGGCTTCGCCCGGAGGGCCGGTCCGCTGGCCGTTGCCGCCGACGAGGAACTCCTGCCCTTCGTGCCGGAGACCTTCGACCTCGTGGTCAGCAACCTCAGCCTCCACTGGGTCAACGACCTGCCCGGCGCGCTGGTCCAGGTGCGGCAGGCGCTGAAGCCCGACGGCTTCTTCTGCGCGGCCATGCTGGGCGGGGAAACGCTGCTGGAGCTGCGCCGCTGCCTGTACGAGGCGGAGATGGAGGTGGCCGGCGGCGTGTCGCCCCGCGTGTCGCCCTTCGCCGAGATCCGCGACGTCGGCGGGCTGATGCAGCGCGCCGGCTTCGCCCTGCCGGTGGTGGACAGCGACGTCATCACCGTCACCTACAGCGACGCCTTCCGCCTGATGCGCGACCTGCGCGGCATGGGCGAGACCAACGCCGTCCTCGCCCGCCGCAAGGTGCCGGCCACCCGCGCCCTGCTGTTCGACGCCGCCCGCCGCTACGCAGAGCGTTACGCCGAGCCGGACGGGCGCATCGAGGCGACCTTCCAGATCCTCTATCTGGCCGGCTGGTCGCCGCACGAGAGCCAGCAGCAGCCGCTCAAGCCCGGTTGCGGCGAGGTCCCATTGGGCGAGGCGCTGAAGGGATCGGCGGAAAAGCTCCAATAAACCAGAGCGGGACGGCGTTCACCCGATCATCCGGATCGCCATCCAGCCCAGCACCCCGGCGTTCACCACCATGATGACCGGCGCCGCCCGTGCGACTGCGGAGCGCCAGGTGCGCCCCGCCAGATGCCCGGCGAGGCCGACCGCCAGCAGGCTCGGCAGCGTGCCCAGCGCGAAGGCCGCCATGCCCAGCGCCCCGGTCAGCGCGCTGCCGCTGGCCGCGGCCACCGCCACGGCCCCATAGAGAAGACCGCAGGGGATGAAGCCGAGCGCCAGCCCCAGCCCGTAGCCGCGCCAGCCCGTGGGGTTGCCGAACAGGGGGCGGGCCAGCCGGGACACCCGGTCGCCCCACCAGCGCTGCACCGCGCCGTCGAGCTTGGGCACCCAGGCGGTCAGCCCCTTCACCGCATAGCCGAGGAAGAACAGCGCCGCGAAGGCCAGCAGCGCCACCGACAGCCATTTCAGCCCGGGCAGCGCCCCGACATGGCCGGCGACCGCCGCCGCCGCCGCGCCGATCAGGGTGTAGGTGGTGCCGCGCCCCAGATGGTAGGGCAGCACCGCCGCCCCGGCCAGCCGGTGGAACTCGCTCATCCGCGAGGCCGGAACCTGCTCCAGCCGGGCGGTGACCTGGGCCAGGACGAAGGGGCCGCACATGCCCGCGCAATGGGTCGATCCCCCGACCAGCCCCGCGGTCAGCAGCGCGACCAGCAGCCCGCCGTCGCGGTCGATGACGACGGCGCACTGGTTGAGGCCGGCGTCGAGAAGCGTCAGGGCCGAATGGGCGTCCAAGGCGGACCTCCGGTTGGAAGACCGCCCGTGTATAGGGGAAGCCCGCCGCGAAGGCCATGACCTGGGTCAACGGGCGCCAGCCCGCGCCGGCTCAGCCTTCGGGTCAGGTCTCGGAGCCGGACTGCGCCACCTCATGCACCTCCACCGGCTGGGCGGCGTGACGGTTCATGATCTCCAGCGCCTGCTGCTCGCGCCCGGCGTCGGCCAGATTCACCCAGAGCAGGATGCCGCCCTTGTCGAGGTGCTGGAGCATCGGCTCGTTGCGCTTGTCGGTCAGCCAGTTCGACATGACCGAGCCCATGGCGCCGCCGCCCACCCCCGCCGCCGCTGCTGCGGCCGCCGCGGCCAGGGCCGTGCCGCCGGTCGCCAGGACGGCGCCGGTCGCCAGGATCGCCCCGACATAGGCGGGGAACCCGACCGCCACGCCCTTCACGCTGCCGACATCCTCCGGCGAGACGTAGGACTGGCGCGGCGCGTCGGGGTCGTGGGCGATGTCCTCCGCCCGCTCCGGCACATGGCCGAGATGGTCGCGGATGGTCTGGTCGTTGGCGAGCACGCTCAGTTCATGGCGCTGGAACCCGGCCAGGGTCAGCTCGTCGACGGCCTTCTGCAGGGCGTCGCGGCTGGCGAAGATGCCCACGGCCTCGCGTACGGCGCCGCGCAGATGGCCGGCGGAGCGGTTCGCGTTCACATCGTTCTCGAAGGTCATGGCGATCTTCCCCTGTTGCGCTTCCCGGTTGAGCTTCAACCATGGGCGCGGAGCGGAGGTTCCCGCCGGAACACCAGGCGGCGTCAGGGCTTTGCCGCGGCGGCGGGCGGAGTCACCACGCCGCGCGGCTCCGGCATGGTGCCGAGGAACCACCACAGGCCCAGCGCGATCAGCGCGGCCTTCACCGCCAGGAACAGGGCGATGTGGCGGGCGAGCGGGTTGCGGACCATGGGCGGCTCCATTGCAGCGGGTCGCCGTCGCCAAACCGGGCCAAACTGGATAGTATCCCCGGCCGAAAGACGGATCACACACGGATCGCACAAAAGGACGCGCCATGAAACGGTTGCTGATGCTCAGCCTGCTGGCCCTCGGCCTGACCGCCCCTGTCGCCGCGCCGGCCCTGGCCCAGATCAACCTCCTGGAAGGCCCCTCCATGGTCAAGGCGGTGACGTCCAACGACGCCAGCGCGCTGCGGCTGCTGCTGCTGAAGGGGGAGAACCCGAATCAGGTCGACGCCAGCGGGCGGCCCGTCCTGCTGCTGGCGATCGGCAACGGCCATCCGGAACTGGTGCGGCTTCTGCTGGACGGCGGGGCCAACCCCAACCGCGCCGACAAGTCCGGCAACACCCCGCTGCACTACGCGGTGGAGGCCGACGCGCCGGAGGCGGTGGACCTTCTGCTGACCAAGGGCGCCAAGGTCGACCAGGACAACCGCCAGGGCATAACCCCGCTGATGACCGCGGCGCGCTTCGGCCGCGTCGATCTGGTGGAGCGGCTGCTGAAGGCCGGGGCACAAGCCGACCGCACCGATTTCACGGGCCGCACGACGCTGAGCTGGGCGCAGGACAGCCGCAACGCCCGGGTGGCGAACTTGTTGCGCCAAGCCGGCGCGCGCTGAGGCCGCGATGGGCGACGCCCTGCTCACCTCCGTCCTCGGCGCCGCCCCCCTGAACGGTCCGGGGCCGCTGTTCCTGCTGCTGCTGGCCCTGGCCATCGACGCCGCCGCCGGCGACTGGATCGGGCGCGTCCTGCCCGATCCGGCGGCGCTGTCGCAGCGCGTCTGCGCCTGGGCCGACCGGCGGCTGAACCGGGTCGAGCGCGGCAAGACCGCCCGCCTGCTGCGCGGCGCTCTCGTCGTGCTGGCCCTCGTGCTGGCCGCCGTCGCCGTCGGCCTGATCGTCGAGCGGGTCGGCGCGCAGAGCCGCGGCTGGCTGCTGGAACTGGCGGTGATCCTCGCCACCCTGCGCGGACGGAGCGCCTGGGCGCGGGTGCGCGCGGTGCGCCGCGCCCTGGACAAGGGTGGCGCCGCTCCGGCGCGGGAGGCCGTCGCCCCCCTCACCCGCCGCCACGCCTTCAGCCTGGACGAGCACGGCATCGCCCGCGCCGCCATCGAGGCCGCCGCCAAGGGCTTCGCCCGCAAGCTGGTGGCCCCGGTCTTCGGCTACGCCCTGCTGGGCGTGCCCGGCCTGCTGGTCTGGGCGGTGGTGGACGGCGCCGACACCGCGCTGGGCCACGCCGGCGTGCGGCACGAGCGGTTCGGCCAGACCGCGGCGCGGCTGGACGACGCGCTGAACGCCATCCCGGCGCGGCTGGCGGCGGTTCTCCTGGCGCTGGCCGCGCCCTTCGCCGGAGCGAAGACCGGCGGCGCCTTCCGCACGATGATGCGGGACGGCGGCAAGGCGGCCTCCCTCAACATGGGCTGGCCGACCGCCGCCATGGCCGGCGCGCTGGGTCTGGCGCTGGGCGGGCCGCACCGCGACGGCGGCGTGGTCATCACCGAACCGTGGATCGGCGAGGGCCGCGCCCGCGCCACCGCCGCCGACATCGGGCGGGCGCTGGCGGTCTACGCCGTGGCCGGGTTGATCCTGACGTTGCTCGTGGCGCTGCTGCTGTGGGCGGTGGCCGGCCCCTGAGGACGCCTGTCGACGGATTGAACGTCTCGGCGCCTCTGCACACAATCGCATGAAGAGAAAAAGCGAACAAACACTCTCTTGATTGAAAACTGGTCCCGCGCAAAAATCGCTTCCGGCGCATACGTCTGAAGACTTCCGTATCCTTCAGCAGCAGGCATGTGCGGCTTCTCTGTCCTTCAACGGCATCAGGGAGCGGGTCATGACGATAGCGGATACCCAGGGCACCGGCACCGCCGTTCCTCCGCCCACCGGACCGGTAACGCCTCGCTCACAGGAACCAGAAAGATCCTTTTGGTCCCGGTGGAGCGCCCTTTTCTGGGTCGCAATCCTATTTTTTGTCTTTCTCTTCGGACCTTTGCTGTTCTTCACGCCGATGACGTCGCCCGTTGATGGATCGCCGAACCGGAACCGGGACCTGAACTTTTACGACAGCCACATCTACCGGGCCAACCCAATCCTCCAATGGACGGTGGAGTTCTTCGTGGACCGTCATGAATGGACTTGCGATTCGGTAAACGATATCCAATCCCGAATGGAAAAAGAAAGTTATAGCAAGGAAAACTTCAACCCAAAACTCATTCATGTCGTACAGTGCCATCTCAATATCTGGGATTATTACATGTCAAGATCCCAGAAATTGTCATACACTCTGTCCGTCATGTCACTGATCGTAACCACACTTGTCGCAAGCGGATCAAAGCTCTTTCCGAAATCAGAGCGCTTTAATGGAACTCTGGCATGGCTTTCCGCCGTCATTGCTGGATTGATCACATTGAACCAGCCATCTGAAGCCTATACACGCTTCCACGATGCCTGGGTACTGGTCAACACGCGCCTCAACGAGTACAAACTTGCAGAAACCGAACACAAAAAATATGAGAAGGAACTTCTCCGATCCTATTTTATAGCCGAAACGATCATAAACAAGGGCAGCACTGTTTCTGAAGAATTGCGCAAGGCCGCCGAGGCATTGAAGGACACAGCACCAACAACGCCTCTAACGGGAAAGCAAGACAACCAAGTGCAGGAAGCCCAAAAATAGCGCATCGCCCAGTTAAGAAAAAAGGCGCGATCCCGAAGGACCGCGCCTTTTTCATGTCAGCGGCGATCCGCTGTTACCACTTGGACGCCCGGTGCGCCGGCTTGCCGCCCTGGGAGTCGCGGCGGGCGTGACCGCCATGCTCGTTGCGGGCATGGTCGCTGCGGCCATGCTCGTTGCGGTTCATCGGACGGCCCTGCGGACGGCCACCCGGGGCGCCGTTCGGCTTGCCGCCCTCGGCACCGCCGTTGGCGTTGCGCACCCACGGCTTCTTGTTGTAGCCGCCGCCGTTGCCGCCACCCGGACGGCCACCCGGACGGCCCGTGGGACGGCCGCCGCCGCCGGTCTGGAACGGACGCTGCGGCTCCAGGCCCGGAACGACGTGGATGTCGAGGCGGGTGCCGGTGTAGCGCTCGATGCGGAACAGGGCGTCGCGGTCGGCGCGGGCGGCGAAGGAGATCGCCACGCCCGAGGCGCCCGCACGGCCCGTGCGGCCGATGCGGTGGACATAGTCCTCCGCCGAGCGCGGCAGGTCGAAGTTGATGACGTGGGTGATGTCACGCACGTCGATGCCGCGCGCCGCCACATCGGTCGCCACCAGCAGGCGGACCTGGCCGGTGCGCAGGCGCTGGAGCGTGCGGTTGCGCTTGAACTGGTCCATGTCGCCGTGCAGGGCGGCGGCGGCGTGGCCGGCGTCGCTCAGCTCCTCGGCCAGCGCATCGGCGTCGCGCTTGGTGGCGGCGAAGATGATCGCCTTGCCGACCTCGGGCAGGTCCGCAAAGTGCTTCAGCAGGCGGCGCTTATGGTCCATGTCGTCGGCATGGTGCAGGCGCTGCTCGACGTTCACCGAGGTGGTGGCGCTTTCCACGGCGACGCGCACCGGGTTGCGCAGCAGGTTGCCGGCGAGCTGGGCCATGCGGCGGTCCAGCGTGGCGGTGAACAGCAGCGTCTGGCGGCTGTCCGGGCAGCACTTGGCGATGGTTTCCACATCGTCCAGGAAGCCCATGTCGAGCATGCGGTCCGCCTCGTCCAGGATCAGCACCTCGACGGCGCTGAGGTCGATGCGGTTGCGCGACACGTGGTCGAGCAGACGGCCCGGCGTGGCCACCATCACGTCCACCGCGCGCGACAGCAGGCGCAGCTGGTCGCGATAGGGCATGCCGCCGACCACGTCCACGATGTTGTACTTCATGAACTTGGCGTACTTGCGGGCGGCGTCGGTGACCTGCTTGGCCAGCTCGCGGGTCGGGGCCAGCACCAGCACGCGCGGGGCGGCCACGCCGAGGCGCGGCAGCTCGACGGTGCGGGTCAGCGCCGGCAGCATGAAGGCGGCGGTCTTGCCGGTGCCCGTCTCGGCGGTCGCCAGGATGTCGCGGCCTTCCAGGGCCGGCGGGATCGCCTCGGCCTGGACCGGGGTCGGGGTGTTGTATTCGAACGCCTCAAGCGCCTTCACGACGAGCGGGTGGACGCCCAGCCCGGCGAAAGCGTTGGCGGTGACGGTTTCAGTGGTGTCGGTCACGGTTTCGTCGGCGACGGCGGTCTCGGTGACAGAGGCCTCGGTGGCAACGGTCTCGACAACGAGGGCGTCGGCGGCGGTCATTTCGATGGACGACAAGTAGGGTAACCTTTCCTCAGGACCAAGACGGCGCACGGCCGCCGCACCAGGATGGTGAGCGGTGGAACGCCGGCGTTTTCGCCGGGAGGAGGTCGGAAGAGGGAGAGGCGTCTGTCCGAAGCAACGGGCGACCGGGTCCCAAGGAAGGCCGTCCCGCAATATCAAAGCGCGTCTCGCTCAAGAGACGCGCGAGCCTCCAGCGATCAAGACGCCTTACATAATGGGTTGCGCTGCACAATCCAAGAAGATTCTTTCACGCCCCCCGCCGAGTCGTGTCCCCCGGGGCGGGTGCCTGCCGTGCGCGCAGCGCATCCCGGATCTCCTCCAGCAGAACCTCCTGGCGGGGAGGCGCCTTCGGCTTGGAATCCTGGAGGAAATGCAGGCGGTTGACCTGCCGCACGATGAGGAACAGCGCCCCCGCCACGATGAAGAAGTTGATGAGCGCGTTGATGAAGCGGCCGTAGTTGATGGTCGCCGCCCCCGCCGCCTCCGCCGCGGACAGGCTCTCGTAATGGCCGCCGGACAGGTTCAGGAAGTAGTTGGAGAAGTCGATCCCGCCCATGATCCAGCCGATGGGCGGCATCAGCATGTCCTTGACCAGCGAGTTGACGATGCCGGTGAAGGCCGCGCCGATGATGATGCCGACGGCCAGCTCCACGACGTTGCCGCGGCTGATGAAGGTCTTGAATTCCTGCAACATGGCTGCGCTCCCGCTTGTTGACCGGAAGAACGCCACAGCCCAGCCGAAGTTTCCAAGACCACAAAAGGAAAGGGGCCGGACCCTGCGGCCCAGCCCCCTCCGAAACGTCCCCGACAGCGTTCTTCGCGGCGGCGCTTAGCCGACCTTGCCGTGGCAGTGCTTGTACTTCTGGCCCGAGCCGCAGGGACACGGCGCGTTGCGCGGCGTGTTGGCCCAGGCGTTGGGGTCGGCCCCCGGCACCACCGAGGCGACGGCCTCGCGGCGGACCATGCCGGCGGGCAGCGGCGCGTCGGCCGGCGGGTAGCCCTGAACGGCCCCGGCTCCCGCTTCGGCCATCGCCAGCGCCGGATCGTCGCGGCCCTCGTGCATCTCCTGCGGCGGACGGGCGTACAGTTCCTCCGGCTGCGGGGCGATGCGGATCTCGACATGCATCAGCACGGCGGTCACCTGCTCGCGCAGGGTGGTCAGCATGGTCTCGAACAGCTCGAAGGCTTCGCGCTTGTACTCGTTCAGCGGGTCCTTCTGGGCGTAGGCGCGCAGGGAAATGCCCTGGCGGAGATGGTCGAGCTGGAGCAGGTGATCCTTCCATTCCTGGTCGAGGATCTGCAGCAGCAGGCTCTTCTCCACATGGCGCATCGTGTCGGCGCCGTAGGTCTCCACCTTCTCCGCGTATTTGCGGTCGGCGGCCTCGCGGACGCGCTCCTCGATCTCCGGCTCGGCGATGCCTTCTTCCTTGGCCCAGTCGGCCACCGGCAGGTCCATGCCCAGGAGGCGGTTCACCTCCTCGTGCAGGCCGGCGATGTCCCAGGCCTCGGAGTAGGAGTTCGGCGGGATCGCCTTGTTGACCATGTTGGACACGACCTGATGGCGCATCTCCAGGACGGTCTCGGCGATGTCCTCGGTGTCCATGATCTCGCGACGCTGCTCATAGACGACCTTGCGCTGGTCGTTCATGACGTTGTCGAACTTGAGCAGGTTCTTGCGGACCTCGAAGTGGTGGGCCTCGACCTTGGTCTGGGCCTTCTCCAGCGCCTTGTTGATCCAGGGGTGGATGATCGCCTCCCCCTCCTTCAGGCCCAGGCGCTGGAGCATGCCGTCCATGCGCTCCGACCCGAAGATGCGCATCAGGTCGTCGTCCAGCGACAGGAAGAACTTGGAGGCACCCGGATCGCCCTGGCGGCCCGAACGGCCGCGCAGCTGGTTGTCGATGCGGCGGCTCTCGTGCCGCTCCGTCCCGACGACGTAGAGGCCGCCGGCCTGCTTGACCAGCTCGCGCGCTTCGGCGACCTCGGCCTCGATCTGCTTGATCCTGGCGTCGCGCTCCGGCCCCTCGGGCAGGTTCCCCAGCTCCATCTGGATGCGCATCTCGACGTTGCCGCCGAGCTGGATGTCGGTGCCGCGGCCGGCCATGTTGGTGGCGACCGTGACGGCGCCCGGACGGCCCGCCTGCGCGACGATGTAGGCTTCCTGCTCGTGGTGGCGGGCGTTCAGCACGTTGTGCGGGATGCCACGCTTCTTCAGCAGCTCGGCGATCAGCTCCGACTTCTCGATGGAGGTGGTGCCGACCAGCACCGGCTGCTGGCGCTTGCGGGCGTCCTCGATCAGGTCGATGATCGCGTCGTACTTCTCCGACGCCTTGCGGTAGACCTCGTCGTCCATGTCCTTGCGCTGGACCGGAACGTTGGTCGGCATGTCCACGACCTCAAGGCCGTAGATCTCCGCGAACTCCGCCGCCTCGGTCATCGCCGTGCCGGTCATGCCGGCCAGCTTCGGGTAGATGCGGAAGTAATTCTGGAAGGTGATGGAGGCGAGCGTCTGGTTCTCGCGCTGGATCGTCACCTTCTCCTTGGCCTCCAGCGCCTGGTGCAGGCCTTCCGAATAGCGGCGGCCCTCCATCATGCGGCCGGTGAACTCGTCGATGATGATGACCTTGTCGTCCTTGACGATGTAGTCCTTGTCGCGCTGGAACAGCGTGTAGGCGCGCAGCGCCTGCTGGGCATGGTGGACCAGCGCCACGTTCTGGATGTCGTACAGCCCGCCCGACTTCAGCAGCCCGGCATCGGCCAGAAGCTGTTCCATATGCTCCTGCCCGGCCTCGGACAGGCTGACCGTGCGGTTCTTCTCGTCCAGCTCGTAGTCGTCCCGCGTCAGCTGCGGGATCAGGCGATCCACCTGCACGTACATTTCCGACGAGTCGGTGGACGGGCCGGAGATGATCAGCGGGGTGCGCGCCTCGTCGATGAGGATCGAGTCGACCTCGTCGACGATGGCGAAGTTGAAGGGCCGCTGGACCATGTCCTCCAGCCGGAACTTCATGTTGTCGCGCAGATAGTCGAAGCCGAATTCGTTGTTCGTGCCGTAGGTGATGTCGGCGGCGTAGGCGGCGCGGCGCTCCTCGTCGTCCAGCCCGTGCACGATGCAGCCGGTGGTCAGGCCGAGGAAGCCGTAGATGCGGCCCATCCAGGCGCTGTCGCGCGAGGCCAGATAGTCGTTCACGGTGACGACGTGGACGCCCTTGCCCTCCAGCGCGTTCAGATAGACGGCCAGCGTGGCGACCAGCGTCTTGCCTTCGCCGGTGCGCATCTCGGTGATCTTGCCCTGGTGCAGGACCATGCCGCCCATCAGCTGCACGTCGTAGTGCCGCTGCCCCAGCACGCGCTTGCCGGCCTCGCGCACGGTGGCGAAGGCGTCGGGCAGGATGGCGTCGAGCGTCTCGCCCTGCGACAGCCGGCCGCGCAGCCAATCGGTGCGGGCGCGCAGCGCGTCGTCGGAGAGCGCCGCCAACTCGGGCTCCAGCGCGTTGATCTGCTGGACGGATTTTTGCAGCGCCTTGACGGTGCGCGTGTTGGCGGTGCCGAAAATCTTGCGGGCGAGAGCACCGAACATGAAAACCTCGGGGGTGGAACGTCGTGAAGCCGGCTTTTTGACCGGTCTCACATAGGCCCGAAGCAAGTTTCTGTCAACGAGACCCGCCCCTTTGCCCGGCCCTTTGAGGGGTGCATCGCGGGGGTGCCGGCCCTGCACGGAGCGTGGATCGGCGTGTGGCGCGCCCTGGAAGCACCACCGTTCCGCCGCCATATCGCCTTGAACACGGTCGAAGCAGGGCGCCGAAGGAAGGCGTCACGGCCGCGCATCACGACCGCTTGCCCCGCGCCGCGAACCCATGCTTAATCCCCCGCGGATTCGGGCGCGGGGCCGGATCGTCCGTACAGCCGCCGCCAATCATAAGACGTTCTGTCATGCCATTGACCATGACAAGACACATCCGCCGGAAGGAAAAGACTCCATGGTGAATCGAGTGTTCCGCGCCGCCCTGCTGTCGATGGCCGCCTGCGGCCTCGCGCTGGCCGCACACGCCCAGACTCCGGCGCCGACTCCGGCTCCCGCGGCCACGCCCGCCCCCGCCGCGCAGGCCGCTCCCGCCACGGCGGACGCCGATCCGGTGGTGGCGCGCGTCAACGGCGAGGCGGTCCACCGCTCCGACGTCCAGCGCATGGTCTCCCAGCTTCCGCCGCAGGTGCAGCAGATGCCGCTGGAAATGATCTACCCGGCGGTGATCGAGCAGCTCGTGAACTCCAAGCTGGTGGCCGAGGCCGGCTACAAGGCCAACCTCGCCGGCACGCCGGAGGTCAAGGACGAGATCAAGCGCGCCGAGGAGCGCGCCGTGCAGCGCGCCTACATCCAGAAGGAAGTGCAGTCGCGCATCACCCCGGCCAAGCTGGACGAGGCCTATCAGGCCTTCCTGAAGCAGAACCCGGCCCAGGAAGAGGTCAAGGCCAGCCACATCCTCGTCGAGAAGGAGGATGAGGCCAAGGCGATCATCGCCCAGCTCAAGAAGGGCGGCGACTTCGCCAAGCTCGCCAAGGAGAAGTCGAAGGACCCGGTGGCCGCCGAGCAGGGCGGCGATCTCGGCTACTTCACCAAGGACACGATGGTCGAGCCCTTCGCCGACGCCGCCTTCGCCATGAAGAAGGGCGAGGTGAGCAAGGAGCCGGTGAAGACGCAGTTCGGCTGGCACATCATCAAGGTCGAGGACAAGCGCACCCAGCCGCAGCCGACCCTGGACGAGGTGAAGCCGCAGCTCGAGCAGCAGCTCAGCAAGGACATCGTGACCAACGTCGTCGACGACCTGCGCAAGGTTGCCAAGGTCGAGACCTTCCAGCTCGACGGCTCGCCGATGCCGAAGGAAGAGCCGGCCACGGACGCGCCCAAGGCCGAAGAGCCCAAGAAGAACTGAGGTCCGGCACCGGTTGCCCCCACCCTTCCCACGGCTGACGCCGCGGGCCCCTTCCCTCCCCCGCTTCGCAGGGGAGGGACTTGATCCCCTCCCCTGCGAAGCGGGGGAGGGTTAGGGAGGGGGCAAGCGCCTTGCATCCCAATCACTGTCCAACACCCCCCCCGCTCCACCAGAACCGCGAGCCCGTCCCCATGGCCACGACCGTCTCCCCCTTGGCACCCGCCGGCTTCCCGACGCTCCCGCCCGTGGCGGGCGTGCGCATCGCCACCGCCAACAGCGGCATCCGATACAAGGGCCGCGACGACCTGATGCTGGCCGTGCTCGACGAGGGCACGACGGTGGCCGGCGTGCTGACCAAGTCGCTGACCTGCTCCGCCCCGGTGATCTGGTGCCGCGACAGCCTGCCCCGCGGCTCGGCCCGCGCGGTCGTGGTCAACGCCGGCAACGCCAACGCCTTCACCGGCAAGGCGGGCGACGCCACCGTTCAGGCGACCGTCGAGGCCGCAGCCAAGATCGCCGGCTGCGCCACCGACGAGGTCTACGTCGCCTCCACCGGCGTGATCGGCATCCCGCTGGCCGCCGACGCCATCGCCAAGGTCCTCCCGGGCATGGTCCCGGCGCTGAAGGACGACTCGGCGGCGCTGGAGGCCGGGGCGCGGGCCATCATGACCACCGACACCTTCGCCAAGGGCTCGACCCGTCAGGTCGCCATCGGCGGGACGACGGTGACGATCAGCGGCTTCGCCAAGGGCTCCGGCATGATCGCCCCGGACATGGCGACCATGCTGGGCTTCCTCTTCACCGACGCGGCCATCGCCGCCCCGGCGCTGCAGTCCATGCTGTCGGAGTTCACGGAGCGCAGCTTCAACGCCATCACCGTGGACGGCGACACCTCGACCAGCGACACGCTGCTGCTGTTCGCCACCGGCAAGGCCGGCAACGCCCCGGTGACCGACGCCCAGGCGCCGGAGTTGGCCGCGTTCCGCAAGGCTCTGGAGGAGGTGATGCTCGACCTCGCGCTCCAGATCGTGCGCGACGGCGAGGGAGCGACCAAGTTCGTCTCGATCACGCTGGTCGGCGCCGAGAACGACGTGGCCGCCAAGCGCATCGCCCTGACCGTCGCCAACTCCCCGCTGGTCAAGACCGCGCTGGCCGGCGAGGACGCCAACTGGGGCCGCATCGTCGCCGCCATCGGGCGGGCCGGCGAGCGGGCCGACCGCGACCTCATCAAGATCACCATCGGCGGCACGCTGATCTGCGCCGAGGGCATGGAGGTTCCGGGCTACGACGAGGCGCCGGTCGCCGCCCACATGAAGGGCCAGGAGATCGACGTGCACATCGACTTGGGCATCGGCACCGGCAAATCCCGCGTCTGGACCTGCGATCTGACCCACGGCTACATCGACATCAACGGCTCCTACCGCAGCTGAGACCGGACTTGGTGTCATGACCGGCGCGCCCCTGCCCGACCGCCTCGACACGGCGCGGCTGACGCTCCGCCCCTTCCGCATGGAGGATGTGGAGCGTTTCGTTCCGCTGATCGGGGAGTGGGAGGTGGCGCAGTGGCTCGCCCGCGTGCCCCACCCTTACGGCCTGGAGGACGGGCGCGCCTGGGTCGCCCTGGCCGCCCGCAACCGGGCGGAGCGCGCGTCGCTCGACCTGCTGGCGGTCCGTAGGGACGATAATCAGCCAGTCGGCGGCATCGGGGTGATCCTGGCGGACGGCGAGGTCGGCTATTGGCTGGGCCGGCCACACCAGGGCATCGGCTATGCCTCCGAGATGCTGCGGGCCGTCATCCCAGCCGCCTTCGCACTGGGCCTGCCCCGCCTGTGGGCGCGGACCGCGCCGGACAACCACCGCTCCCGCCGCGTGCTGGAGGCGGTCGGCTTCACGCCGCTCGACGCCGCCGACCAATATGAACTGACCGCCGGACGCTGGCGGTTCCTTACCCAGGAGACCGCGTGATGCCGGCCTGCTTCGATCCCTCCTCCACCCCGGCTCCCGGTTCCCTGCCGACCCTGCTTGTCGTCGCGGTCGCCCTGGTGGACGCCGACGGCCGCGTCCTGCTGGCCCAGCGCCCGCCCGGCAAGTCGCTGGCCGGGCTGTGGGAATTTCCGGGCGGCAAGGTGGACGCGGGTGAGACCCCGGAAGCCGCGCTGGTCCGCGAGTTGAAGGAAGAGCTGGGCATCGACACGGCGGCGAGTTGCCTCGCTCCCTTCACCTTCGCCTCGCACACCTACGAAAAGTTCCACCTGCTGATGCCGCTGTTCGTCTGCCGCGTCTGGGAGGGTGACGTGATGGCGCGCGAGGGGCAAAAGCTCGCCTGGGTCTACCCGAACCGCATGGGCGACTACCCCATGCCCCCTGCCGACGTGCCGCTGGTGGCGATGCTGCGCGATCTGTTGTAGCCGCTTGGGGATTTGCAACGCGGGGGAATTGCGCTACCTTGTCGGGAGTGGCCGGCAGGTGCTGTGAACACCCACCGGCACGCTCCTAGTGCTTAGCCAACGGTGATGCGGATTTCGATCCGCCATCGCCGCCACTGGAGCACCAGGAAAAAGGGCATTTTCGGCATGCCTCTTTCTCCTTTCGAAACGGCGGGTGGCCAATTCCACCCGCCGTTTTCACCTTACACACGATCGGATGCATTCGCGCCACAGTTTTCCCGCATCGCGCGATGCGCCACCCTTGTCCCCACACCTCTTCCGGATTGCGACTTCACGAATCGGGTGATCTGTGCCACATCATAGCCGTCGCGTTCGGGATCGCATCCCGACCACCAGATTCTGACCCGAACACCAGATTCTAAATCGTCCAGAGACGGACCCGCATCTGAACCGCATCGGCGTGGACTCGCTCTTCAATCTCAAGGCCCCTCCGGCGGAGCCGGCCCAGGACCCTGACGGCAACCCCGCCCTGGAGGTGCTGGCGTCGGTCTTCGGCTATTCCGCCTTCCGCGGGCAGCAGGCCGACATCATCGCCCACGTCATCCGTGGCGGCGACGCGCTCGTCCTCATGCCCACGGGCGGCGGCAAGTCGCTGTGCTACCAGGTGCCGGCGCTGGTGCGCGACGGCGTGACGGTGGTCGTCTCCCCGCTGATCGCGCTGATGCGGGACCAGGTGACGGCGCTGCGCGAGCTGGGCGTGCGGGCGGCCTTCCTCAACTCCTCGCTCGACGCCGCCGAGGCGCGCGAGGTGGAGCGGGCCATGGTCCGCGGCGAGATCGACCTCGTCTATGTGGCGCCGGAACGTCTGGTCACCCCGCGCTTCCTCGACCTGCTGGACCGCACCAAGCTCGCCCTCTTCGCGCTGGACGAGGCGCATTGCGTCAGCCAGTGGGGCCACGACTTCCGGCCCGAGTATCTCCAGCTCTCCATCCTGCACGAGCGGCACCCGACCGTGCCGCGCGTCGCGCTGACCGCCACGGCGGACGCGCAGACCCGCGCGGAGATCAAGGACAAGCTGGGGCTGACCGAGGCCCGCGTGTTCCTGTCCAGCTTCGACCGGCCCAACATCACCTACCGCGTCGTCCCGAAGAAGAGCGAGCGCCAGCAGATGCTGGCCTTCCTGCGGGAGAACCACCCCGAGGACGCCGGCATCATCTATTGCATGTCGCGGGCGAAGGTGGAGGACACCGCCAACTGGCTGAACCAGCAGGGGCGGGAGGCGCTTCCCTACCACGCCGGGCTGCCGTCCGAGGTGCGCGAGGCGAACCAGGACCTGTTCATCAAGGGCGAGGGCATCGTCATGGTGGCGACGGTGGCCTTCGGCATGGGCATCGACAAGCCGAACGTGCGCTTCGTCTGCCACCTCGACCCGCCCAAGAGCCTGGAAGCCTATTATCAGGAGACCGGCCGCGCCGGGCGCGACGGCCTGCCCGCGGACGCCTGGATGAGCTACGGCATGGCCGACGTGGTCGGCCTGCGCCAGATGCTGGAGCAGTCGGAGGCCGGCGATTCCCACCGCCGCGTCGAGCGCTCCAAGCTGGAGGCGCTGCTCGGCTTCTGCGAGACCTCGGCCTGCCGCCGCAAGGTGCTGCTGAACTACTTCGGCGAGACGCTGGAGGCGCCCTGCGGCAACTGCGACACCTGCCTGGAGCCGGTGGAGACCTGGGACGGCACCGTCGCCGCGCAGAAGGCCCTGTCGGCGGTCTACCGCACCGGCCAGCGCTACGGCGCCGGGCACCTGATCGACGTGCTGCTGGGCAACGCGACGGAGAAGGTGGCGCAGCAGGCCCACGACGCGCTGAAGACCTTCGGCTGCGGCAAGGAGCTGTCGAAGGCGGAATGGCAGTCGGTCTACCGCCAGCTCGTCGCCGCCGGCTATCTGACGGTCGATCTGGAGGGTTATGGCGGCTTCCGCCTGACCGACGCGGGCATTCCGGTCATCAAGGGCCAGCAGACGGTGAAGCTGCGCAAGGACCCGGTCGTCGAGAAGCGCCGTGGCGTCCACGACGCGCTACGCCGCCACGTCTCCCGCGGCGGCTCAGCCCCCTCCGGCGGCCTGTCCGGCGAGGGCGTGTCGCGGGCCGGGGCGCGCGGCGCCCTGTCGCCGGCCGACGACGCGCTGTGGCACGCGCTGAAGGACTGCCGCACCGAGCTGGCCCGCGCGCAGGGGGTGCCGCCCTACGTGATCTTCCACGACAGCACGTTGCTGGAGATGGTCGCGACGCGCCCGATGGACCGCGCCGCCTTTGCCCGCCTGCCCGGCGTCGGCGCCCGCAAGCTGGAGCGTTATGCCGACCCCTTTTTGGACGTCATCCGCCAGAAAGGATAATTTTATCCATCTCCCAAAAAAGCGCTTGCGCCGGTCCGCCCCCCCGGTTAATTTCCGCGCCCACGACGCACCGACGTCGGCGCCGCAGTAGCTCAGGGGTAGAGCAACTGATTCGTAATCAGTAGGTCCGGGGTTCAAATCCCTGCTGCGGCACCAGTTTTCCCACCGCCCTTCCCATCCGTTTCCCACTAGCGAACGGTCGGAAGGGCGGTGGCACCCTCCCAAGCCCGTCTGATCAGCGCTTCGGCTTGCTAAGCCGCTGGCGCTTTTTTTGTGCCGACTCCGCCATTCGCCCATCGGGCTGTACATAGACGGCCACCACTCCACGCGATCTGTGCCCGGTGACGGATCGGATCTCGTCATCGGTAGCGCCGGCAGCGCCCAGTTCCGTCGCCGCCGTCCGCCGCAAGTCGCGGAACTGGAGATCGGTCGGCAGCCCCGCCAGGGCGCGCACGCGCGAAAATTCGTGTACGAAATGAAATTTGGCGTAGGGCCGCCCGGTCGCTTCCGACACGATGACCTGCACAGCGTCCCGCTTCACGGTCGACAGGAGCTTCTGCATCTGCGCCGTGACAGGAACCCTCACCGGCTGCTTCGTCTTCCCCTGCACGATCGCGAAGGCCGTGCCGTCGTAGTCGCTCCACTTCAGCGCCAGGATGTCCCCCTGCCGCTGGCCGATGTCGAGGGCCAGCCGCACGGCGAGCGCCAAGGACGGCCGGCCGTGCTTCTCCGCCGCCGCGCAGAACGTCTCCACCTGGTCACGGGTCCACACCTGGGTTCGAGCCGCGGTGCCGATCAGGCGCATGCCGTCGGCCGGCGAGAAGTCAATCATGCCGCGGTCGCAGGCGTGCCCCAGCAAAATCCGCCAGACCCGCATCACGGCGTTCGCCGTCGCCAGCCCGGATTTGCCCTGAACCACTTCATAGCCCTGCACCAGCCACGCGCGCGTGATTGAGCTGACCAGCTTCGACCCCGCGACCTTCTCAATTCTGCGGAGCAGCAGCCGGTAATCCTGTTTGGTTTTCGGCGCCAGCTTCGCGAACTGTGGCGAAGCTTCGTATTTGCCAATCAGCTCCGCCACACTGCCGGGAATGATGGAGGGCTCCAGGCCGGCACGCCGCGTGCGTTCGGCCTCGACCTGTGCGTTCAGGTCCCGCGCTCGGGCGATCGCTTTTTCGGTGTCGTCGCCGAGTGGCTCGTCACAGAAGCCAAGCGCTTTCACGGTCGGGGTGGTGCGCCAGTACCACCGCCCGGCCACTCGCTTCATGCGAGGGACGTTCAACTCCACTTTGCCCATTCCGACGTGCCCGCTCCCGCCGCCGGCATGGATTGTTGCACAAGGCCGCTGCGTTCGTCCTGCCACTTGTCGAGTAGCACGCGGTCCCAAAGGATTCGGCCGCCGCGCGTCTCGCCGGATGGCCAGATCCCGTCGGCCACTTCCTGATCGAACTTGCCAGGACTCACACCGACATACGCCGCTGCCTGATCCCTTGAGAGGCAGCGCGGCCAATCTGGCAGGCCGGCCATGTCGCTTAGCCTTGCAGCCATGCTCACCTCCGCCCCTGCCCTTGATCCAGTTCGTCAACCGCGACTCGGTGGCCATGCTCAAGCACACCACGAGCCTTCAGGCGTTCGTATAGGACGAGATCCTGGACGTCGGCGACATAGGGCAGGGTCACCGGCAGGAAGGGCCGGCGCGATGCCCGCGCCCTCTCCCGCATGTGTTCGTCGGGATGGCTCTCCACCGTGGGCGGCAGGTCCACCAGCTCGGCGGGGCGATAGGTCTCCTCCGCCTCGTTCCAGCGGTACAGCCGGTACCGGACCACCTCCGGATACGCGACGCGCCCGTCGGCCCGGCGCACGGCCCGGATGCGCCGGGCGCCGGGTGGTGGAGCCATGGTCGCGCAGGCATCGCGGTGGCGGGCGGCGTGGCAATCCGGAAGGCGGATGGTTGCCGATCCGGCGGCAATCGGCACGGGTGGGTGCGCCATGCTGTGTGTGATGGATGTCATACGTCGACTCCGCAGGATTTCAGAGCACGCAGGGCGCGCCGGGAGGCATGGGGAGCGGTACGGCACGAGATGGAGGACAATCCGACGGCGGAGACTGCCGCGGAAGGATCGGGCGTTTTCAGCAGCGGCCCGGCCTCGCCTTCGATCTGCACGACGAAGAGGCCTTCGCGTGGCTGAAAGCCGAGCAGCACGCGGGGTAATTGGTCGCTCATGCTGCCCTGGCCCCGCTGTTCAGGTGGCTCATATCCGGGAGGCGGATGCCCTCATTCGGCAAGACCGGGCTGGCCGACATCCGCTCCAAGCCGATGCGGGTGCGTTGGACAGATGGATTGGCGCAAGTCATACTTAGAGACCGGAGGGTCTTCCCATGCCTGATACACGGCTCTACGACAGCGACTTCTTTGCCTGGACGCAGGATCAGGCCGGTCGGCTTCGGCGGCTGGCCGCGGAGCGCAGCAATGTCGATCTGGACCTGGAGAACCTTGCCGAGGAGATCGAAAGCATGGGGCGGAGTGAGCAGCAACAACTGGAGAGCCGGTTGACCGTGCTGTTGCTCCATCTGCTGAAATGGCGTTTCCAGCCCGGCCTCCGGGGGAACAGTTGGCGCCTGACGATCAAGGAGCAGCGCAACCGGATCGAGCGCCACCTTCGGAAAAATCCAAGCCTGAAGGCCATGCTCGACGAAACCATCGTCGATGCCTACAGCGACGCGCTGATCGGCGCGGAGCGGGAAACCGGTCTGCCGGAAACGACGTTTCCAAAGGATTGTCCGTGGTCGTTTGATCAGATGATGGACGACGGATTCCTGCCCGAAGCGTGAACCGGCGTCCCCGGCTCCGTTTTCTCTTCCGTCGCTCGAACAGCGCAGGGCAGCGAGGGCGTTCCTAACATCGTCCGCATCGATCTGACCGGCTGCATGAGCGACATGCAGCCGGTCCACGAGGCTATCCAGATCGTCCGTTAAGGCGGTGAAGTCGGAGCAGTGCATAGAGTCTAAGGGGAGAGGCATGGTCGGACCTTCCTCAAACCGGCATCGGGCGACGCGCTCTTACAAGCGCCTCCAATGAGCGGTACATTATGTATCGTCTCATATCAATACATAATGTACTGTTCCCGCGCAAGCCGCTAAGCTCATCGGCGCAGCACGAGGTTGCCGCATACGGAGGTATGCAACCCTATGCTTTTCCGTACCTCCGCACCTACAACTAGATAGTATACGGCAACCAAAGGTTAAGATAATTTGTTTCCGGTTCGTTCCTATTTGGGCTTGCGGTTCAAACAAACGCGGATGTAAACGCGGTGCAGCGAGAAAGGGGATGCCGGTGCGCGGACGTGAGTTGGCTGAAGCGGAGCAGATCTTGCGAAGCCTCCCCGATCACGTCAGAAAGCGAATGCTCAACGTGATTCGGGAGTATGCTGCTGATCTTCCTGAGCCAATTCCGCCTCAGTCCGGAGCATCTGAAGAATTGCAGCTCGGCGCCGCGGGTGAAGCGTCTTCAAGTATTCGACAGCCTCGGCATACTCGGCCTCAGGATGCTTATCGTCACCGAAATAAAGCCACTGCCAAGTAACACCAAGTTGTGTAGCGAATAGTTTTGCGTTGCGAACTGTGAGGGGGCGGTTACCATTCTCGGCGCTACGCACCGTGGCGGCCGAAAAGCCATGCGTCTCTGCAAATTTCTCCGCAGAGCTGTATCCAGCCTTCTTTCGTATGGCTCTCAGGCGTTCGCCTCTGGCCTTTTCATCCTTCATGTGCGGAATTGTATCGTTACGCGACGCGACGGTCCGGTACAAAGCGTATTGCAAGGCGACAGTACATGATGTACTGTTTTGACCATGGATGACCTCGACACATTTTCCAACGTCATTGATCTTTGGCCGAATGCCGTTGCAATGGGCAATGATGTCGGCGAGACCGGATTGACGGTACGCGCTTGGAAGCGCAGAAACTCGATACCCGGCGAGAAGTGGCTGAGAGTTGTCGAGGCAGCCCGACGTCGCGGATTTGAGAACGTAACTCTGGAGCGTCTTGCAAAGATCGCCCAGTCTCGCAAGACCCCGGATTCAATCACCGCCATACCAGATGAAATGTCTGCTGAACTCATTGGCCATCCCGCATAGCCGGGGCGCCAGTGGCAGAGCGTAACCGCGCCAAGCGGGTGGCGGTGAAGAAGGGGAAGCAGCATGCGCAAGAACTCACATCTGTCGCGTTCGGAAGCATCGCTCGCAAGGCGTGAGCTGGGCAACAGCCATGGCTGAGGGGAAGGGAGAGGCGATGGACGTAGGCAAGACGGCGGAGGGAAATGCTCTGTTGCGAAGGGAGCCAGCATGATGGCGCCATTCGCCCACGATTCATCTGGGACGCCATACGATGCTTCCACCCTGACTGGGCATCAGCAGGCAGTACTCGCGCTGTGGCCGGAATTCCAGGCAGCCGCCGCGATGCGATGGACGAGCCTGGACCAAGTGGTGCGCGCCATCTTCCATGATCGCACCGGCCTGGCCGATCTGCCCGACGACGAGGCCGACCAGTTGGAAGCCTTGCTGAAGACGGCCATCACCCGCCTGCACATGGTCGCGCCGGCACGGCGCCGTCCGACTCTTTCCCGGAACTGCGGGCGAGGCTCGGCATGAGGTCGACTCGCTGCCACCCCACGGCACCGAGCACTCAACAAGATTCGAAATCCGACTCCTACCTCTGGCTTCGCTGCGCGCTCCGCGGCGCCGTCTCCGGCTGCCCGCGCGCTGCCACGTCATACCGTGCCCGTGCGGGCGCGGTGCATCCCTGACACCGATCGGAGGGCCATCGATGCCACGCGCTCCCCCCAGTTCCCCCCGAGGCTGATCGCCTGATCATTCCTGCGCCTGTGCGCCGCTCACCCCATGAGCGGAGCAGAGAGGTTTTCTGCCGCAGCCGCGTCCCAACGTGGCTGTGAACGGAGAAGATCTGCGCGCGGAATGATCCGGGGCCGATCACCTCGAATCGCGGCCGCTCGTCCGGCCAGCATCGTCCAGGGCACTTGAATCCCACGTCGGTCGGCTGGCCGGCGCACGGAAAGACTTGTGTCCTCATCAACAACACGGCTGCGCAGGGCGTGGCCGTGAACGGGAGGGCTTTCGCTTTGACGACACCAAGGGCACCGCCCTGAGCTGGGGCGGCCTTGCGACCGGCCGCCCCAGGACTGCGCTCAGGAACCGTTCAGGCGCCCGGCCTTGACCACCGGTGCGAACGGGGACGTGTGCGCCGTCATCATACTTCAACCGCGACTTGATTGCGACTCGATTGCCGTCATTTCCGGCCACGGATGCGTGCGCCTTGATGACGGCTGAACCGCCGGCTGGTCACGGGATCGCCGGAGACGGGACAGGTGCGCCATGAGCGAAGCGAACGTAGAATTTCGCAGAATCGTTGGACGGTTTCAGGCGGCGATTCGCGCCAATCCACGGCTCAAGCTGCGCGACAAGGTGGTGGCGTGGGCGATGCTGGATCGCCTCGACCGGCAGGCCTTCGCCGCCAGTGGCGAGCTGACGGTGTGGGATGCCGTCGGCGTCGAGGCCCTGGCCGCCGACACGTCGCTGTGTGAGCGCGACGTGGTGCGGGCACGGGCGGCCCTGCGCCAGGAACGCGTGATCGAAGACGTTGGGAGGCCGGCGAAGGGACGCCCCACGCAGGTTCGGTTCAACCGGGCCTGGCTGGAACGCCGCGAGGTCGCCGAAGCGGCAACGGAGGACACGGGTGTCCCGGACTCCGGAGTCCTCGGTGCCCATGAACGGAGGACTCCAGCGCCGGCAACGGAGGACAAAACCCCGCCCAACGGAGGACACCGGAGTCCTCCTATCCTTGTAACCTTGGAATCAACCTGGGGCGCGCAGGCACGCCGGCACCCGCACGCACACGCGAAGGCGCCCTGGCCGCGGTGCTGGCCGTCCACTTCTCGCCGACCGAAATGCGATGGTTCGAGGGGTGGCCATCGAGCTTGACGGTGGCTCGGCGGTGCTGTGGGTGCCCAACGCTTTCCAACGGGATTGGATTGATGCGCGGCTCACCGACCGGCTGAAGAGCGCGCTCGGCATCTACAGCCTCGAGGTGCGCGTGGGCGCTCCGCCGGCGATGTCCCCGGCCAGAACGCGACCGACGCTGCATGCCGTCGCCGGGGGGAGGGCATGAGCCACGGCGAGATTGTTCGCATACGAACTGGTCGGGAGTGGCTGAAGGCTTGGCGCGCTCTCCTCGCTGGGGCGCGCTTCGATCCCCGTGTCGCCGCCAGCCTCATCCACAGAACCGGGAGCCAGCCCGCCGCGGCGTTGCAGTCACCGCGGCGGGCCTCCACCCCTCAGCATAGGGACATGAAGATGCCAAAGGACGGAAATCTATTAGATAGGTTGCCGGTTGGCCGGTGCACATGCGTGGTCGAACGGCAGGTCATCCAGCACATCGTTGGGCATTCGGCAAACCGTTCACCGGTGAACGGTTTTGGGCGGGAGGGCAGGACGGTGAGAAAGTTCTGTCACCCAAGGCAAGGGCGGCGGCCCGAAGACCGCCACCGCGCGCAACCTGGCCGTCGCTGCCGCCGTAGCCGGTCAGCGGGTCGCCACGCTGGACACTGACCCGCAGGGCTCCCTGACCTACTGGCACAGCCGGCGCCCCCAGGAAGCGACGCCGATCGAGGCCGATCAGGTCCCCCTGCCCCGGATCGTCGGCGCTCCGATGCCCATCGCCGGCATCGATCTGCTGATCATCGACACGCCGACGGCGGTGGAGTTCTTCCCCGAGGCGACCGCCATTCTGTTCGACTGCGCGGATCTCGTCCTGGTGCCGGTGCGGCCCGGCCCGGAGGACTTGGTCAGCATGGAGGGCATGATGCCCTACATCCGTCGCGGCGCCGGCCGACGCGCCTCCTCCTCAGCCAGACCTCCCGGAGCCGCCAGACGGCCGACGCGCGCGAACGGATCAAGGATTTCGGCGCGCCGGCGCGGTGGAGATCCCACACTTGGCGGAGGTGCCCGCCAGCTTCAGCCGCAGCCTGGGCACGGTGGAATCTCCGGGACGCGCACCGGCCCGCTGTTCTCGGACCTCTGGACCTACGTTGCCGACACCATGGGGTGACTCGATGACCATGTTCGCAAAGTCGGGCAAGTCCGCCGCCGCCAACACCCGCTTGGCCATGCTGAACGTTCGCCGCGAGCTGTCCACGCGGGTGGAGTTCGCTGCCGAGATCAACCGGCTGGTGGGCCAGGGCCTGGAGACGATGGTGGAGGCCGGCGGCGCCTCACCGAGGCCAAGGCCGCTCTGCCCCATGGCGAGTTCGAGGCCATGCTGCGGGAGACCTGGATCTGGACCCCTCCGCGCCTACCGGCTGCGCTTCGTTGGGAGTTCGTGGAATCCGGTGCGGTACCGAAGGAGGACCTGCCGGCACTACAGCAAGATCTTCATCCTGGCGACACTGACACCGGAGCAGCTGGGGGCAGCGCGCAGCCGCGACTTGGTGAGCCCGAAGGCGGCAAAGCGCCAGTTGGAGGCGTTCAAGAGTGGTTGCGAGGGCAAGGGGGTGCCGGCCATCGAGGACGCCGGCATCGGCCTGCTGATCGCCGCGCCCAGCGCGGAAGCGGCCCGGCTGCGCCCGACGCGAGGCTCCGGATCCGGAAGAGCCGCTCCCGCCGATAATGGTCGCCGAATCGATCCCGCTAGCACCGGCAGACTCGGCTTCCCTGTTTGCCAAGCTGGACGAGCAGAAGGACCGGCTGACGGATGCGTCGCAGCCGTCTGCCAACCAGCGGCCCACACATACCAAACAATGCCGACGAGCGGGGCAGATGGCGAATGCGCTGATAGGTGCATTGGTCAAAGGAGCGCAGCACGGGCCGAATCGAGAGCGTGGCGGCGGCTATGGCCGTGGCCGCATCCTGGCCGACGACACCGGTCCCAGCATCTACAGCACCGAGGAACGCCGTGACGGGCTGCTGATGATCTGAGGTGGACCATGCCGCGAGAATGAAGCTTCCCCCGCCGCGCCGCTGTTGCTGATCTACGCCGCCGACGCGACACCCGAGGAGGCCGTGCACCTCCGCCGGATTCTGCCCTCCCTGGTACGGGCGTTGAACTCCGGGGACCGATAGAGGGAATGCTGCGGCATGTCGCGAACAGGTGGCGATCCTCGACGCGGCGAGGGGAGAGGGCTGCAGCAACGACACCAGCACGTCACGGTGCGGCTGGACGGCGTGAGCACCGCGGCGGCTATGTAGGGTTCGGCAGGAGCTGGGCCGAAGGAGAGGGGCGGGACTGCGGTTCTGTCCCTCCCCAGTTTCGAGTCAATATTATATCGGTGGCTGAATTATGCTTGAAAGATAGTTGTTGCGCTTATCAATAAAGGCATCGTATGCGTCCTTTATGCTGCTGTACTTTAGAAGGTCGAAGTCTTCCGTATCTTCGTCAAATGTCATTAATATTAAGTCTCCGGTGGAGCTGTCGCTTGTACATTTTAGAACCCATTCCATATAGCTAGAAAATTCATGAACATCCAAGGTATAATCTTTGGTAAGTTGTAAAAAATTCCTGATGAACGCGCCGTCTTTTGTGCGACTCCCTTTATATGGCTCAGCATCAGATAGGCCGCAGCTATCACCAAATATCGAGGTATTACACACCTCA